>NZ_JACHIW010000001.1:2897500-4393598 GCF_014203395.1 Saccharopolyspora phatthalungensis | reverse complement strand
GCCCCCGATTCCGTCGGATTGGGCGAATTCGGCCGCCCGGAAGGCTTCCTGGAACGGCAGTTGCGCCGCTGGAGCAAGCAGCTGGCCGCCTCGCACAGCCGCGAGATCGACGGCATCGACCAACTCGCCGCCCGGTTGGCCAAGTCCATCCCCGGCACGCCCCGGGCGGGAATCGTGCACGGCGACTACCGGTTGGACAACGTGATCGTCGGCGACGACCAGCGCATCAGTGCGGTCCTCGACTGGGAGATGGCCACCGTCGGCGATCCGCTCACCGACCTCGGACTGCTCGCGGTGTACTGGGAGGGCTTCAGCGGCGTGGAGCACAACCCCATCGCCAAGGGCGTGGGCCCGGATTACGGCTTCCCGACCGCGCGGCAGCTGCTCGGCCGCTACGCCGAGCGCAGCGGCACCGATCTGTCCGATATGGACTGGTACGTGGCGTTCGGGTTTTTCAAGATCTCCGTGATCCTGGAAGGAATCCACTACCGCTTCATCCACGACCAGACCGTGGGCGAGGGTTTCGACCGCGTCGGCGCGCTGGTGGCTCCGCTGGTCGCGCAGGGTCTCGCCACCCTCAAGGAGGTATGAGATGGATTTCGGCTACGACGAACGCACGGAGGAGCTGCGCGAGCGGCTGCTGGCCTTCATGGACTCGCACGTCTACCCTGCCGAGCCGGTGTTCGCCCAACAGCTGGCCGAAGCCGAGGACCCGTGGTCGGCGCACCCGCCGATCATGGCGGAACTCAAGTCCGAGGCCCGCAGGCGCGGCCTGTGGAACCTGTTCCTGCCGGGTGAGCACGGCGCCGGGCTGACCAACCTGCAGTACGCGCCGCTGGCCGAGATCATGGGTCGGGCCAGCCGGCTGGCGCCGGAAGCCACCAACTGCGCCGCGCCGGACACCGGCAACATGGAGGTGCTGAGCCTCTTCGGCACCGAGCAGCAGAAGAAGCAGTGGCTGCAACCGCTGCTGGACGGCGAGATCCGCTCCGCGTTCTGCATGACCGAACCCGATGTCGCCTCCTCCGACGCCACCAACATCGGCACCCGGATCGAGCGCGACGGCGACCACTACGTGATCAACGGCCGCAAGTGGTTCTCCTCCGGCGCGATGAGCCCGCGCTGCAAGATCCTGATCGTGATGGGCAAGACCGACCCGAACGCCGAGCGGCACCGCCAGCAGAGCCAGATCCTGGTGCCCACGGACATGCCGGGCGTGCGGATCGAGCGCAGCATGAACGTCTTCGGCTACACCGACGCCGAACACGGTGGGCACGCGGAGATCGTGTTCGACAACGTCCGGGTGCCGGTGGAGAACATCATCGCCGGCGAGGGAGAGGGCTTCGCGATCGCCCAGGCCCGGCTCGGGCCCGGCCGCATCCACCACTGCATGCGGGCCATCGGCATGGCCGAGCGTGCGCTGGAACTGATGTGCCGCCGCGCCACCGAGCGGGTAGCCTTCGGCCAGCCGCTGGCCGACCAGGGCGTGGTGGCGCACTGGATCGCCGAGTCCCGGGTGAAGATCGAGCAGGCCCGGCTGCTGGTGCTCAAGACCGCATGGCTGATGGACGCCGTCGGCAACCAGGGCGCGCACACCGAGATCCAGGCGATCAAGGTCGGGGTGCCGGCGATGACCACCTGGGTGATCGACCGCGCCATCCAGGCGCACGGCGGCGCCGGCGTCAGCCAGGAATTCCCGCTGGCCAACCTCTACGCGCACGCCCGCACGCTGCACATCGTCGACGGCCCCGACGAGGTGCACCGCCGTTCCCTGGCACGACACGAGCTGAAGAAGTACCGCTGAACACTCGGTACGTGGTAATTCCGGTCAGAAGCGGAGTTACCCGGCCCCCCACCACAACGAAACCTTCGCAAGGAGACCCAATGGCAGACACTCGAGTCGCGATCGTCACCGGTGCCGCTCGCGGCATCGGCGCCGCCACTGCCAAGCGCTTGGCCGAGGACGGCTTCGCCGTGGCGGCCATCGACCTCGACGAGAAGCGGTGCGCCGAGACGGTGTCGGCCATCGAGTCCAGCGAAGGCAAGGCACTGGCCGTCGGCTGCGACGTCAGCGACGCCGAGCAGGTGCAGGCCGCCGTGAACCGCGTCGCCGCGGAGCTCGGCGGCCCCACGGTGCTGATCAACAACGCCGGCGTCATCCGGGACAACATGCTGTACAAGATGTCCGAGGACGACTGGGACACCGTGATGAACGTGCACCTGCGGGGCTCGTTCCTGATGAGCCGCGCGGTGCAGAGGTACATGGTCGAGGCCATGTGGGGCCGCATCGTCAACCTCTCCAGCACCTCCGCGCTGGGCAACCGCGGCCAGGCGAACTACTCCACCGCCAAGGCCGGGCTGCAGGGCCTGACCAAGACGCTGGCCATCGAGCTCGGCAAGTTCGGCATCACCGCCAATGCCATCGCGCCCGGCTTCATCGCCACCGACATGACCAGGGCGACCGCCGAGCGGATCGGCATGGACTTCGGCGACTTCACCAAGGCCGCGGCCGACAGCATCCCGGTCGCCCGCGTCGGCCAGCCGGAGGACATCGCCAACACGGTGTCGTTTTTCGTCGACGAGCGCTCCGGCTTCGTCTCCGGCCAGGTCATCTACGTGGCCGGCGGGCCGAAGGCGTGATGACCGTGGACGCCGACGAACTTCGTGGCATCGTGCGGGGTTTCCTCGCCGCGAACGATCCGCGGGGCATGGACCGACTGGATTTCCTGCGGGCGCGCTTCGACGCCGGGCTGGCGTGGGTGCACTTCCCCGCCGGTCTCGGTGGACTGGGCGCCGCGCGGGAGTTGCAGCCGCTGGTGGACGCGGCGTTCGCCGAGGCGGGCGCCCCGGACAACCGACCGCACCTGAACTCCATCGGGCTGGGCATGGCCGCGCCGACGATCCTGCGCTTCGGCAACGACGAACAGCGCCGCCGCTATCTTCGTCCACTTTGGACCGGAGAGGAGATCTGGTGCCAGCTGTTCAGCGAACCGGGCGCGGGCTCGGACCTCGCGAGCCTGGCCACCCGGGCGGTGCGCGACGAGGCGGGCGTGGGGAGCGAGGCAGAGTGGGTGGTGGACGGGCAGAAGGTCTGGACGTCGCTGGCGCACCGGGCCCGCTGGGCGATCCTGGTCGCCCGCTCCGACCCGGACCAGCCCAAGCACCAGGGCCTGACCTACTTCATCTGCGACATGACCGCGCCGGGCGTGGAAGTCCGCCCGCTGCGGCAGATCACCGGTGAGGCGGAGTTCAACGAGGTGTTCCTGACCGGGGTGCGAATCCCGGACTCGCAACGCCTCGGTGAGATCGGCCAGGGCTGGCAGGTCGCGCTGGGCACGCTGATGAACGAACGGGTCGCGATCGGCGGGCGGGCGCCCGCGCGGGAGGGCGGGCTGATCGGCATCGCCGCCGAAGCATGGCGCGAGCACCCGGAGAAACGCACGCACGGCCTGCACAACCGGCTGCTGCGGCTGTGGGTGGACGCCGAGGCGACCCGGCTGACCAGCCTGCGACTGCGCCAGCAGCTCGCGGCGGGTGACCCGGGCCCGGAGGGTTCGGCGGTCAAGATCGCGTTCGCCGAGCTCAACCAGGCAATCACCGGTTTCGAGCTGGAATTCCTCGGCGAGCCGGGGCTGGCCTACGACGACTGGACGTTCCACCAGCCGGAGTTCACCGACTTCGCCAAGCGCGGTCCGGGTTTCCGGTACCTGCGGGCGAAGGGCAACTCGATCGAGGGCGGCACCACCGAGATCCTGCGCAACATCATCGCCGAGCGGGTCCTGGGGCTGCCGCCGGAGAGCCGCACCGACAAGGACCGGCCGTGGAAGGAGCTACCGCGATGAGCGCGCCGGATCTGCTCTACAGCGAAGTGGAAGAGGACCTGCGCGCGAACGTGCGCCGGCTGCTGCGGGACCGGTGCGACTGGACCGCCGTGCTGGCCCGCTGCGAAACCGACGAGCCCTACGACCTGGCGTTGTGGCGGACCCTCGCCGGGGAGCTCGGGCTCGCCTCGCTGCTGGTGTCCGAAGAGCTCGGCGGCGCGGGTGCCAGCACCCGGGAACTCTCGGTCGTGGCCGAGGAGATCGGCCGATCCGTGGCGCCAGTGCCGTTCCTGAGCAACCTGCTGACCACGGCCACCTTGGTGGCCTGCGCCGACGAACCGCGAGTCCGGGAACTCCTGCCGCAGTTCATCGACGGCTCGCGGCTGGGCACCGTCGCCGTCGGGTTGACCACCGTGCCCTACAGTGCGTTCCCGCAATCGGTGAAGGCCGAGGGGACCGCGCTGAGCGGTTCGGTGTCGGCGGTAGTGGACCTGGAGGTCGCCGACTACGTCGTGGTGCCCGCGGTTGACGCCGACGGCGCGGCGCTGTACCTGGTGGACGCTTCGGTGTCCGGAGTGTCGCGGAGCGCGACGACGCCGCTGGACCTCACCCGGCGGTTTGGCACGATCACTTTGGACCGTGCGGTCGGCGAGCGGATCGCCTCCGGTGCCGACGCCGAACGGATCCTGCGGCAGGCGCTGGTCACCACGGCCGGTCTGCTGGCCGCCGAGCAGGTGGGGCTGGCCCAGAAGTGCCTGGACGTCACCGTGGAGTACGCCAAGACGCGCTACCAGTTCGGCCGCCAGATCGGCTCGTTCCAGGCGATCAAGCACCGGCTGGCCGACCTGTGGGCCGGAGTGAGCTCGGCGCGGGCCGTCGCCCGCAATGCCGCCGACACCCTGGCGCGCGGCGACGACGAGACCGAACTCGCGGTGGCCATCGCCCAGGCATACTGCTCCGACCTGGTCGTGCTGGCCGCCGAGGAGCACCTCCAACTGCACGGCGGCATCGGGATGACCTGGGAACACCCGGCGCACCTGTACCTGGGGCGGGCCAAGAGCTCCCAGCTCGCCTTCGGCATCGCCGACCACCACCGGCAGCGCATCGGCGAACTCGCCGACCTGCCGATGCCGTAGCTTTTCGTTGTCCCCCAAGGAGGTTTACGTTGCGCTTATTCACCAGCAGGGAAGAGATCATCGCGGCCAAGGGCGAGAAGCTCGGCACCAGTGAATGGCTTACGATCACGCAGGAACAGGTGAACCAGTTCGCCGAGGCCACCCTGGACCGCCAGTGGATCCACATCGACGTCGAGCGCGCCGAACAGGGCCCGTTCGGCGGCCCTATCGCGCACGGATTCCTCACCCTGAGCCTGCTATCGAAGCTGAACTCCCAGACCTACCGGTTCGAGGGCGCCAAGATGGCGATCAACTATGGCCTGAACAGGGTCCGCTTCCCCAGCCCGGTCCTGGTCGGCTCCCGGATCCGCTCCAGCACCGAACTCGCGGACGTGACCGAAGTGGACGGCGGCCTGCAGCTGACGATCAAGTCCACCATCGAGATCGACGGCGGCAGCAAACCCGCCTGCGTGGCAGAGGGCCTCACCCGCATCATCTTCTGACCACTTTCCCCGGCGATTTCAAGGGAAATCGACGCACCGGTCTGAAATCGACTCGCTAGGGCCGGAGCGAGGCGAGCAGCAGGTCGGCGAACTGTTCGCCGACCTCGTCGCCGCTGAGCTTGCCGTCCTTGCGGAACCAGCTGCCGAGGTGATGCACCGCGCCGAAGAAGAAGTCCACGACCAGATCCGCCGACTTGTCCGCGCGGAAGACCCCGGCGAGCTGACCTTCCTCGATCAGCGCGCACACCCGCTCGTGGTAGCGCCGCCGCTCCGCGCGCACCTCGGCCTGCTTATCCGGGTGCAGCAGGTGCATCGAGCGGAAGAAGATCACCGTGTCGTCCAGGTTGGCGGCCGTCGTGGCGACCACGTCCGCCGCCACCGCGTGCAGCCGCTCCCACACCGGGGCGCCGCTTTCCGCCGCGCTCTCCATCCGCGCGTGCTGGTCCCGCAGCACCCGTGCGTAGATCTCGTAGAGCAGGTCATCCTTGGAGCCGAAGTAGTGGTACATCGCGCCCTTGGTGACCCCGGCGGCGTCCACGATCTGCTGCACCGAGGTCATCTCGAAGCCATGCTCGGCGAACAAGCGCGTGGCCACGGCCAGCAACCGCTGCGGAACCGGTTCGGCACCCGCTGCCACCCCGGCGGTAGTGCGATCGTCCGCCGACCGCGTCATGTCTGCCTCCCCTGTCGATCCCCGCTCAGCGTATCGACCCGTCGGTCATGCCTGCGGCAAGCCGCACCTACACCCCGCCCCTCAGGGTCACACCGCCGTCGAGCACCAGGATTTGCCCGGTGATCCAGGATGCCTCCGCGGAGAGCAGGAACGCCGCCGCACCGCTGATGTCGGCGGGAATTCCCAACCGCTTCAAGGGGTAGCCCGCGGCGATCTCGTCCTCCTTGTCCGCGTACAGCGCGGTGGCGAACTTCGTCTTGACCACGGCCGGAGCAATGCCATTGACCCGGACGTCCGGACCGAGCTCCAACGCGAGCTCCTTGGTGATGTGCGCCAACATCGCCTTGGTGGCGCCGTAGAAACCGATGCCCGGCGCGGGCCGCAGACCGGCCACGGAGGACACGTTGAGCACCGAACCGCCATGCTCCTTCAGCCACGCCCGGTAGGCCTGCTGGGTCCACGCCACCGTCGCGAGCACATTGACCTCGAAGGTCTTGCGCGCGATTCCCAGATCCAGGTCGATCAGCGGGCCGTGGGCCGGGTTGATGCCGGCGTTGTTGACCAGCATGTCCAGCCGGCCGAAGGTCTCCACGGTCTTGGCGATCGTCTCGGCCTGGTGCTCCTCGTCGTCGGCCTTCCCGGCGATGCCGAGCGCGTTCTCGGCGCCGCCGAGGCCCTGCACCGCCTCGGCCAGCGACTCGGGCTTGCGCGCCGTCAGGGTGACCTTCGCGCCTTCGGAGACCAGGCGTTCCGCGATGGCCAGGCCGATGCCTCGGCTCGACCCGGTCACGATCGCCACCCGGCCGTCGAAACGCTTGCTCATCGATTTCCTTCCTCTCCCGCTTTTCACCATGCGGCGGCAGCCGCTTTCACCGACTCGCACCGCCGTTCAAGTCGGCCACCTCGGCGCCAAACATGTCCGAGACCGACCAGTCGGTACGTCCAGTCAACGGTGCGCGCGCGGTCACGTCAACCCTCGGCCGCACGCCGGCCGGTGCATACGTCATCGCACTGGTCTTCGACAACGCGGCCCCTGGCGCGGCTGTCTAGCCGTACACCCATGTCGCCCCATCCGGCAGCGAACAGCGAAACGTCGCCCGGAAGCGAAGCGAATGCCGCCGAAGCTTGGAAAACTTTTAACTAACTAAAACTAAAATAGGTTAAATATTGACCGCCTCGCTGCGCCAAGCCCATCGGCGGTAGCCCCGAGTGCCGAGAGCGCCAATGCCGACCCCCCGGCACCAACCGCACCGAGCCGCGCAAGCGGGGCCACCGACCGCAGCCCTACACCGGCCGGACCCCGAAACTCAACGACGGGCGACTTGGCGAATCAAAGGGGACGCCAGCAGTGCCAACGCAATCCCCAATCCGGTCGGGCCCATTTGGACACCTTGCCGTAATCAACTCCGCCTCCGGCGGGCGTTTCGCCCCACGATTACGGCGAAGAACACCCCGATCGGAACCGGATCTCCGTCACAGTGCGCAATCCACATGCTACTACAAGTGATATTTCGCACTCGGCGCACGTTCGCGCACACATTTCGGCTTTCAGGCGCTACCCTGGAGTCATGTCAGCCGCGCTGGAGACCGTGTTGGCACGGGCCGGTTTAAAGGTCACTGCCAACGAATTCCTCAATCTGGTCGAGGATGCAGCGAAGAAGCTCACCGCGCCCCAGGTGGACCCGGCTGCGCACTTCACTGATGCGGAACGAGTCGCGCTCGCCGAAGCCGGCCTGGACCTGACCCCGCTGGACGACTCCGAAGTCGACGCCCGCGCGCGGACCGTCGCCGAACAGGCCGTGCTGCGCGACACCGCGCTGTCGGTCAGCCAGGCCGCGGAGCGGGTGGGAGTCGACAGCAGCCGGATCCGCCACCGGATCAGCGAACGACGGTTGATCGGCTGGAAGGACCGCGGCGGGTGGCGACTGCCTGCGTGGCAGTTCAGCGACACCGACGTGCTGCCCGGCCTGGACATCGTGCTGTCGTTGATGCCCGTCGACCAACCGGCGCTCGTATTGGCCAACTTCATGACGACGCCGCAGGAGGACCTCGAACTCGGGGACCGGCCCGCGAGCCCGCGCGAGTGGCTGCTGGCCGGCGGCGACCCGCAGCGGGTCGCCGAGCTCGCCGCCACGATCGGCACCCCGGCCTGAGCCCCTTCCCCAACCTTCGAGACCCAAACCCAGGACCTCCATGGCACGGCTACCACAGCCGCCCGCGCCCGCTGCGCTGCAGGCGATGCTCCGGCGCACCGAAGACGTGATCGCGGTGCCCGCCGGCACTCGCCTGGTGCGCGTGTTCACCTCCGGGGGCAACCATCCCCAGCAGTGGGACAGCTTCCGCTATGCCGGCCCGCTGCCGCACGCCAGGTTCGACCCGCACCTGCCCAACACCCAAGGCGGTCCAACCGTCACCCGAGAGCACGGCGTGCTGTACTTCTCGATCTCGGTGCAGACCTGCATCGCCGAGGTCTACCAGGCGACCTCCACAGTGGATCGCCGGACGCGCAGCCCGCACCTGGTGCTGTTTCGTCCACGTCGGACGCTACGACTACTGGACCTGACCGGCCTGTGGCCCACCCGCGCCGGCGCCTCGCAGGCGATCAGCAGCGGGCCCAAGCTGCGCACCCAGGCGTGGGCGCGCGGAATCCGCGCGGCCTATCCGGAGCTCGACGGGCTCTGGTACCGCTCGTCGATGGACGCGGGCAACCCATCGCTGTGCTTGTGGGACCCGCCTGCGGCGACAGCGCTGCCGGACTCGCCCGACGTGCTGTTGCCGTTGAGCCATCCGGGGCTGGACGTACCGCTGGGACGGGTGTGCAAGGAGTTGAGTTACACCCTGCTGGACTAGTGGTTTGCCGGTAGCGGAACCTCGGACGCCGCCTGGGCTCCGGGATCCCCGACTTGTGTATGCCCAGTCTGCTGTCTTGCCGCATCGGCAGGTGCCGGGAACCGGTCGGCAGCAACCGGCAATGCCGTGGGTTCCTGCCGAGAACCCGGGCACGTGGATCAAGCGTTCTCGGCCGGTTCCTGTTCCTGCGCCTCGGCGTCCTTCTTTGACTTCACCAGGCTGGCCCAGGTGGTGATGGCCAGGACCAGGACGATGACCGACAACGACAACCAGTTGTTGATCTCCAGCCACTCCGGCACCAGGTGGTACTCGTGGAACGCGTGCAAGATCAGCTTGATGCCGATGAACCCGAGGATCACCGCCAGCCCCACCGACAGGTAGACCAGCTTGTCCACCAGCCCGCCGAGCAGGAAGTACAGCTGCCGCAGCCCCATCAGGGCGAATGCGTTGGCGGTGAAGACCAGGAACGGGTCCTGGGTGATGCCGAAGATCGCCGGGATCGAATCGACCGCGAATAGCAGGTCGGCGCTGCCGATCGCGACGATCACCACGAACATCGGGGTCAGATAGCGCTTGCCGTCGATCTTCACGCTCGACTTGGAGCCGTGGTAGTCCTCGGTCACCGGGAACACCTTGCGGACCCAGCGGACCACGGCGTTCTCGTGGTACTCCTCGTCCTCGTCCTTCTTGCGCACCATGCTGATCGCGGTCCACAGCAGGAACGCGCCGAAGATGAAGAAGATCCAGACGAATTTGGCGATCAACGCGGCGCCGACCGCGATGAAGATGCCGCGCATCACCAGTGCGAGCAGGATGCCGATCAGCAGCACCCGATGCTGGTGGATCGACGGAACGGCGAAGCTGGACATGATCACCATGAAGATGAACAGATTATCCACGCTCAGCGAGTATTCGGTGATGTAACCGGTGAAATATTCGATCGCGAAGTGCGAGTCTCCGAACAACCACACGCCGACCCCGAACAGGATCGCGCAAGCCACATAGAAGACGACCCATTTGGCGGCTTCGGCGGTGGTCACCTCGTGCGGCTTGCGATCCACGATCACGAGGTCGAGCAAGAGCAGTAAGGCCAGGCCACCGAGCGTGGCCACCCAGACCCACCACGGAACGTCCAGTCGATCGACCGCAGCCTGCGCCTGCTGGGCGAGCAACGTCACGTCGGCACCCATCCATTACCTCCGGTTCAGGGCATGCGCCGGGGACCGGAGGTCTCTTCCACCGGCCTCTGGCCGGTCGACGGCACCGGGCTTGTCCAGGCAAGTTCCGTGATGACGACACCGTCGCGAAGGAATACTCCCCTCCACCACTTGCCAAGATTGTCACTTATGCGTGGCTCCAAACACCAGGCGGGGTGGAGACAAGCAACGAACATCACGCGGCAAACCGTACGGCCCGCCGCTGGGGGGCGGCAATGCGAACGACCACCGCTTCACACCGACGGCGGGCCGAGATCATTGCGTCTCACCCGATCACCGTTATGATCTCCACCGCCCGGTCGCACCGGGACCGCACGCGGGGATGCGGCATGGCCTCGGCAGCGGGCACGACGAGGTGTCCGGTTGCTGTTTGGTCTCTGCTTCATAGCGTCTTGCCTTCGCCCGCGTCTGGATGAAACCGGTGCCGTTGTCTTCCCCTACTGTCAACTGCGTGTCCGCCTCGCCCCGTCGCCGCAAGGGCCTCGTGCTGATCGCCCTGTCCTGCATAGCCCTCGTGGTGCTCGGCGCTTTCCTGTGGTCCGGTAACGAACGACCGGCCGCCGCCCCGGAACCGCCCCGGGAGGCACTGCTGGACGTGCTGGACGGCCCCAGCGGCAGCGAGCGGGTGCAGATCGACGTCACGCTGTTCGCCCCGGCCGACACCCCGGCGCCCGCGGTGCTGCTAGCGCACGGGTTCGGCGGCAGCAAAGACGACACCGCGGCCCAGGCGCAGGAACTGGTCCGCCGCGGGTTCACCGTGCTGACCTATTCCTCCCGCGGTTTCGGCCGCAGCACCGGCAAGATCGCGCTGAACGACCCCGACTACGAGGTGGCTGACGCCCACCAGTTGCTGGACTGGTTGGCACGCCAGCCGGAGGTGCTGCGCGACCGCGACGGCGATCCGCGCGTCGGCGTCACCGGCGACTCCTACGGCGGCGCGCTGAGCCTGCTGCTGGCCGGGACCGATCCCCGGGTGGATGCGATCGCGCCGGTGATGACCTACAACGACCTTGGCCAGGCGCTGCTGCCCAACGCCGCCTCGGTCGACCGCGTCGGTGGCGACACCCCGGCCCACGGAGCCTTCGGGGACCAGGGCGTGTTCAAGCAGGCCTGGACGGGTCTGCTGTTCTCGGCGGGCAGCTCGCCGGTACAGCGCACCGACCAGCGATCGCAAGCATTCCCGCGCACCGACGGCGGATCCGGCTTCCGCAATGAATCCGCGAATCAGCCGCTGACCTGCGGGAATTTCACCCCGCAGGTGTGCGCCGCCTACGCCGAGGTGGCGCAGACCGGGCGAGCCGGGTCGGCGACGCTGGAACTGCTCAACCGGGTCTCCCCGAAGACCGTCACCGCCAACATCAAGGTGCCGACGCTGCTGGTGCAGGGCGAACGAGACACCCTGTTCGGCCTGGACCAGTCGGATGCCAACGCCCGGCAGATCGCCGCCGCCGGCGGCAAGGTCAAGACGATCTGGTTCGCCGGCGGCCACGACGGCGCCACGCCCGGTCCGGCATTGCGCGAACGCATCGCGGACTGGTTCGCCTTTCACCTCGGCGGGGTGCCGCCGGTGCCCGACCCCGGTACCGGCTTCGAATACGACATCGCCGGCAGACCTCAGCGCAACGGCGAGGTCCCGGTCCGCACCGTGTCCGCACCCGCCTATCCGGGCGTGCGAGCAGAGCGCACCCCGCGCTTCGCGCTGCAACTGCACGGCGCGCCGACGCAGGTCGTCAACCCGCCGGGCGGCAATCCGGCCGCCACCAGTTCGCTGCCAGGCGCCGGCGAGGTGCTCGACGCGGCCGGCAGCCTCGGCCGGTCGCTGGCCCGTGACCTGCCCGGCCAGGTCGCGGTGTTCCGCACCGAACCGCTGGACAGCCAGCTGATGATCTCGGGTACGGCGCAGACCCGCCTGTCGGTGGCGTCGGTGCCTGGCCAGCCCGCGACCGGCGACGCGGTGCTATTCGCCAAGCTCTACGACGTCGGCCCGGACCACCAGCGCAGTCTGATCGGCAACGCCGTGTCCCCGCTGCACGTGGTCGGGTTGCCGGCGGATGGCACCCCGGTCGACGTGGCCGTGACGCTGCCGGGCGTCGTACACCCCCTGGAGACCAACCACTGGCTGGAACTGGCTGTGGCGACGACCGACCAGGCGTACGCGGTGCCGAGAGAACCGGCGGTGCACCGCATCGGCCTAGCCGGCGACAGGGCGGTATCCATTCCGTCCGTGCGGGGCGCGACGACGACCGCCAACGTCGTGCCGATGGGTCCGTTGGTTGGCATCGGCGTCATCCTCGCGCTAGCGCTGGCGGCGTGGCTGATCTCGCTGATCCGGCGCAAGAGCACCGACGACGTCGACCCGCTGCTGGCCGACACCCCGCTGCTGATCGCCGGGCTGACCAAGTCGTACCCGGACAAGCCCACCGCGGTCCAGGACCTGTCGATCCGCGTCGAGCGCGGCCAGATCGTCGGTCTGCTCGGACCGAACGGGGCGGGCAAGACGACCACGCTGCGGATGCTGCTGGGGCTGCTCAAACCCAGTTCCGGGCAGATCCGGGTGTTCGGCCACCGGCTGGTCGGCGGCGCACCGGTGCTGTCCCGGGTCGGCGCTCTGGTGGAGACCCCGGGTTTCCTGCCGCATCTATCCGGCTTGGACAACCTGCGGTACTACTGGGCGGCGACCGGGCGGCCGATGCTGCAGGCCCACTTCGACGAGGTGCTGCAAATCGCCGGGCTCGGCACCGCGGCCCACCGCCGGGCGCGCACTTACAGCCAGGGCATGAAGCAGCGGCTCGCGATCGCCCAGGCGATGCTCGGGCTGCCGGAGCTGCTGGTGCTCGACGAGCCGGCCAACGGGTTGGATCCGCCGCAGATCCACCAGATGCGCGAGATCCTGCGCCGCTACGCCTCAACCGGCCGCGCGGTGCTGGTGTCCAGCCACCTGCTGGCCGAGGTCGAGCAGACGTGCACGCACGTCTGCGTGATGCACGACGGCCGGTTGGTGGCTGCGGGCAGCGTCGCCGACATCGTGGCGGTCGGCGGCGAGGCGACGTTCCGGGTCGACGAGCCGGAGCGGGCCGCCGAGGCGCTGCGCACCATCGAAGGGCTCGGCCCGGTGGAGATCGACGGCGATCTGGTGCACGCCGACCTCGCCGGGCACCCGGCGGCGGTGGCGGTCAACGTGCTGGTCGCCGCCGGGATCGCGGTGCACCAGGTGGGGCCGCGACGTCGGTTGGAGGACGCTTTCTTGCAGTTGGTCGGGGAGGATCACCGGTGACCGACGAAGCCGAACAGCCCAAGGTGGGACAGCTGGATACCGCCGAGACGGCGGTGGTCCGCTCCGGCCGCCGACACGCATTCCAGCCCGACGGCAGCGTCGAGGGCTACCGGCCGAAGCGGACGCTGCCGGTGCGGGTGGAGCTGGCCCGCCAGCTGCGGCGCCGCCGCACCCGGCTCGCGCTGGGCTTCCTGGTGGTGCTGCCGTTCTTGCTGCTGCTGGCCTTCGAGATCGGCGACGACGGCAGGCGCAGCGGCCGGACGCTGGCCGACATGGCCACCACCAGCGGCCTGAACTTCGCGGTGTTCACCCTGTTCGCTTCGACCAACTTCCTGCTGGTCGTGGTGGTGGCGTTGTTTTTCGGCGACACGGTGGCCAGCGAAGCGTCCTGGTCGAGCCTGAAATACCTGTTGGCCGCCCCGGTGCCCCGCATCCGGCTGCTCCGCCAGAAGGCCGTGGTTTCGGCGCTGCTGTCGGGTTTCGGGCTGGTGCTGCTCACTGCGGGCGCCCTCGGCGTGGGCCTGCTTTGGTTCGGCGGCGGCGAACTGGTCAGCACCACCGGCGAAGCGGTGCCGTTCCCGGCCGGGATGATGAGCCTGGCGGTGGCCACGGTGTATCTCGCGGTGCACCTGACCTGGATCGCCGGGCTGGCGCTGTGGCTGAGCGTCAGCACGGACGCGCCGCTGGGAGCGGTCGGCGGCGCGGTGGTGGTCTCGATCCTTTCGGAGATCCTCGACCAGATCACGGCCCTCGGAGATCTGCGCGACTACCTGCCGACGCACTACTCGACGGCGTACTCGGACCTCCTGAGCGAGAACATCGACTGGACCGCGATGGCCCGCGGGGCCTTTTCGGGGCTGGCCTACGCGGCGGTTTTCACGGCCCTGGCGATCTGGCGCTTCCACGACAAGGACATCACCAGCTGACGCGGTTTCATTTCCTGACGCGGTAGCGGAGGTGGACCACGCCGCCGCCGAAACGGCGTTCGTCGAGGAGTTCCAGACCGAGGCGAACCTTGTCGGGAAGAGCCCGCGTGCCGCCGCCGACCAGCACCGGTATCAGGAACAGGTGGCATTCGTCGACCAGTCCGGCCCGGAACGCATGCGCCGCCAGACCGGGACCGCCCACGGTGATGTCGCGTTCCGCCGACGCTTTCAACCGCCGGACCGCCTCGGGGTCGAAGGACCGAACGATGCGCGTGCGGGCGGTGGACACCTCCTCCAGCGCCGAGGAGTGCACGATCTTGTCGGCCGCCTGCCAGATCCGCGCGAAGTCCTGCATGACGGGCCGCTGGTCGGCGAAGGAATCCGCGTCGTCCCAACCGATCATCAGCTCATACGTCCGGCGCCCGAGCAGGAAAGTGCCGACCGGCCGCTCAAGGTCGTTGACGAATGCGTGCACCTCCTCGTCCGGCTCGGCCCAGCCGAAATCGCCGTCCTCGTCGGCGATGTAACCGTCGAGCGAGGCGATCGCCGAGTAGATCAACTTCGCCAAGGAACTCCTCCGTCCGCTCGATTGCCGACCCGTCACAACCTCATTGCCCGGGCCTCATTGCCCGGGCCAGGACCGTTGCGCTACGCAACATCTCAGAATTGAGTCATTTTCCTGCGCGTCGGACCGAACTTACGCGGTCCGGTCTCGCCTGTCATCGCATCCGGCCGGGGCCAAGCGCCAAAGCGAGACCTGTTCCGCTGCTCGCGCCGCCCCGAGCGGCCCCCGCGCCTCCCGTGCCCGGGGATGCCGCGGACGCGTGTCGAGGCGCCCGAGCACGGCAAGGCCGGCGGCACCGAACTCATCCAACAGCTGCCCACGAGTACGCAGTCCAAGCAACTCGGCCAGGTTCGACAACACCAGCCAAGCCTCACCACCGACTGCCAGGTGATCCGCAACGCCACGAATGAACCCTGACAACATGCGTCCCTCTGGATCGAAAACCGCCGCGTCAAGAGCCGAGTTCGGTGTCGCGGGTAGCCACGGTGGGTTGCAGACCACCAGATCGGCGCGTCCGGGCGGGAACAGATCGGACTGTGTCACGGTCACGCGATCGCCAAATCCCAGCCTTCGCACGTTGTCCTGGGCGCAAGCCACAGCCCGCGGTGCGACATCAGTGGCCACCACACGACCAACTCCGCGCCTGGCGAGCACCGCCGCGAGCACGCCAGTGCCCGTCCCGATGTCGAACGCCGTTCCTACTTCGGCTATCTCGGCTGACGCAACGAGATCCACGTATTCGTCGCGGGTAGGGGAAAACACACCGTAGTGGGGATGAATCCGGGCATTCAGAGCCGGGACGTACACACCGAGCGTGCGCCATTGGTGAGCACTCAACACCCCCAGAAGCTCGCGGAGGGAGACAATGCACGACTCCCCCGGAGCGCCGTACACCTCGCGGCACGCGGCGCGCACATCCGGTGCCCGAGGCAGATCTACGACAAGGTCCGCATTCAACTCGACGAGAAGCATTCCGAGCACTCGAGCGCGGTTCTTCCGCGTCTGGCGGTACCGGTAGAACCTCTCGGCCGGATCCGGTACGGCCCGGATCGGTTTGCGGTCCAGGCGCTTGCTCAGGTCGGAGAGCAACCGCCGAGCGTTCGAGTAGTCGGCGCGCCACAACATTCCGATGCCTTGCGACGCATTCCGGAGGGCACTGTCGACGTCGAGGCCGGCAGTAGCAACGCCGACATTTTTCGGTGCCCGTGCGCCAGCGGCGGACCTCCACTGGGCCGACCGCAAGCGGCCGTTCTCGTGCCAGGAAATCGTCGTACTGACATGAACTGCAGGATGTTCCACAAAGGACTCCGGTGCCTCGGGATGGATGGCGATCATCTCGTTTCCTGCGCTCGCGCCCACAGCCTGACGCCTCCTCGCTACCGTGCGATCGACTGTCCTTGGCGCACCGCGGAAACGCCGTTTTCACGCGAAATCGCCAACCCTCCGGAGTCAGCGGACCCCCAGCGAGTGTGCTCAGACCGGTCACTGCACGCAAAGCTCATTGCCTTCGGGGTCTTGCAGGACGACGCAGTAGCCGTTGGGCTCGTCGACTTCGCGGACGTACGTGGCCCCGAGGCCCTTGAGGCGTTCGACATGCCTCGCCACGATCTCGCGTCGCTCCGCGCGCTCGTCCAGCGCCAGGCCACGTTGGGAGACATTCACGTCCAGGTGCACCCGGTTCTTCGCCGTCTTGCCTTCGGGCACGCGCTGGAAGAACACCCTGGGTCCCTCGCCCGCCGGATCCATCACCGCGGCGAAGTCGCCCCACTTCTCCTCAGGAATCCCGACGGTCCGGGCGAACTGCTCCCACGATTCGAAGCCCGAAGGCGGCGGCTGCATCTCGTACTCCAATGCTACCGCCCAGAACTGCGCCAACCGCATCGGATCGTGCGCATCGAAAGTCACCTGAAACCCCAAGCCCACCACAACCACCTCCAGCGCGCACAGTAAACCTGGGCACCGACAAGCACTCGCCGCCCAACCCCATCATTTGATGCCGGCGGCGTCCATGCCTCGGAGTTCCTTCTTGAGGTCGTGGATCTCGTCGCGGAGCCGGGCCGCGAGTTCGAACTGCAGCTCGCGGGCCGCATTCATCATCTGGTCGTTGAGCTGCTGCACCAGGTCCGCCAGCTCGGCGCGCGGCATCGACTTGATGTCGCGGTCCTCCAGCAGCCCGGCGCTGGCCACAGCCTCCCCGGTCGGCTTCTTACCGCGCGAGACGTTGCGGCCGGAACCGCCGACGGCCACCGACTCATCGGTGTCCTCGGACTCGGAGTACACCCGGTCCAGGATGTCGGCGATCTTCTTGCGCAGCGGCTGCGGGTCGATGCCGCGTTCTTCGTTGTAGGCGATCTGCTTGGCGCGGCGCCGGTTGGTCTCGTCGATGGCATGCCGCATCGAGTCGGTGACCCGGTCCGCGTACATGTGCACCTGGCCCGAGACGTTCCGCGCCGCGCGACCGATCGTCTGCACCAGGCTGGTGCCGGAGCGCAGGAAACCCTCCTTGTCGGCGTCCAGGATGGCCACCAGCGAGACCTCCGGCAGGTCCAGGCCCTCGCGCAGCAGGTTGATGCCGACCAGCACGTCGTACTCCCCCAGGCGCAGCTGCCGCAGCAGCTCGACCCGCCGCAGCGTGTCGACCTCGGAGTGCAGGTACCGCACCCGGATGCCCAGTTCGAGCAGGTAGTCGGTGAGGTCCTCGGCCATCTTCTTGGTCAGCGTGGTGACCAAAACCCGCTCGTCGCGCTCCGCGCGCTCCCGGATCTCGTGCACCAGGTCGTCGATCTGGCCCTCGGTGGGCTTGACGACCACCTCGGGATCGACCAGGCCGGTCGGGCGGATCACCTGCTCGACGAACTCGCCGCCGGCCTGCGCCATCTCGTAGGGCCCCGGCGTCGCCGACAGGTACACCGCCTGGCCGATCCGGTCGCTGAACTCCTCGAAGGTCAGCGGCCGGTTGTCCAGCGCGCTGGGCAGCCGGAAACCGTGCTCGACCAGGGTCCGCTTGCGGGAGGCGTCGCCCTCGTACATCCCGCCGACCTGCGGCACCGTCACGTGCGACTCGTCGATGATCAGCAGGAAATCGTCCGGGAAGTAGTCGATCAGGGTCGCCGGCGCCGACCCGGCCGCGCGGTCGTCGATGTGCCGCGAGTAATTCTCGATGCCGGAGCAGAACCCGACCTGGCGCATCATCTCGATGTCGTACTGGGTGCGCATCCGCAGCCGCTGCGCCTCCAGCAGCTTGTTCTGCTTCTCCAGCTTGCCCAGCCGCTCTTCGAGCTCCTGCTCGATGCCGCGGATGGCCTTCTCCATCCGCTCCGGACCGGCCACGTAGTGCGTCGCCGGGAAGATCCGCAGGTCGCGCACCTCGCGCACGATTTCGCCGGTCAGCGGGTGCAGGTAGTAGAGCCGGTCGATCTCGTCACCGAAGAACTCCACCCGTACCGCGAGCTCCTCGTAGGCCGGGATGATCTCCACGGTGTCGCCGCGCACGCGGAACGTGCCGCGGGCGAATGCGATGTCGTTGCGGGTGTATTGCACGTCCACCAGCGCGCGCAGGAACACGTCCCGGTCGATCTCGCCGCCGACCTCCAGCGGGATGGACCGGTCCAGGTACGACTGCGGCGTGCCCAGGCCGTAGATGCAGGACACCGACGAGACCACCACGCAGTCGCGGCGGCTGAGCAGGTTCGAGGTGGCGGAGTGGCGCAGCCGCTCGACGTCCTCGTTGATCGACGAGTCCTTTTCGATGTAGGTGTCGGTCTGCGGGACGTATGCCTCTGGCTGGTAGTAGTCGTAGTAGCTGACGAAGTACTCGACGGCGTTGTCCGGGAAGAAACCGCGCAACTCGTTGGCCATCTGAGCGGCCAGTGTCTTGTTCGGCTCCAGCACCAGGGTGGGTCGCTGGACGCGCTCGATCAGCCAGGCGGTGGTCGCCGATTTGCCGGTACCGGTGGCGCCGAGCAGCACGACGTTCTTCTCGCCGGAGTTGATCCGCCGCTCCAGGTCCTCGATCGCCTGCGGCTGGTCGCCGGACGGCTGGTAGTCGCTGACCATGCGGAACCGGCCATCGACCCGCGGGATGTCGCTGACCGGCCGAAACTCGGAGTGGGCCAGTACTGGGTGCTCAGTCGCGAATGCCACGACAACCAATGTACGAGCCCGCCCCGACATCGTGCTGCGTCACGGGGTGACCAAACGGCTGCCAGGGCAGATAATGAATTGCGTCACCCCAGTGCAGGAGGTGGTGTGATGTCGGGCAGCACACCTATCGTTGGGCATCCCGATCTCGCCGAGATGCGCCTGCGCTACGAGCGAGCCGCCGAAACTCCGACCGCTCAGGTGGCGGACGGCCTCGCCGTGCTCGCTGGGCTGTTCGTCGCATTGTCGCCGTGGATCACCGGGTTCGCCGCTAGGACGCCGTCGTTGACGGTGAACAACCTGGTCGTCGGGCTGACCGCGGCCCTTCTCGGGCTTTCGTTCGCGGCCGCCTACCACCGCACGCACGGCATCGCCTGGACTTGTCCGGTGCTGGGCGTGTGGACGATCGTGGCCGTTTTCGTGATGAGCGGAACCGTCGTCGTGACCAGCACCGTGCTGTGCAACGTGATCGGCGGGGCGATCCTGATCCTCGCGGGGCTGGGCATCATGGCTCCGGCCTACGCCACCCGCGCGACGACTTGACCGCGACCGATCGGAGGTGACGTGACACAAGTGGTCAAGAGAGAGCGGGCGCGACGACCTTCAGACGCCGCGCCCGCCCGCATACAGTGGCAGGGTGACCACGCAGCGCGAGATCGCCGAACAGCTCGGCCTGCCCGTTCACCCGCCGAAGGTCGAGGTCTTCGACCTGGTCGCGAACACCAACACCGACCCCAAGGGCCATGTGCGCACCGTGACGCACTTCCGTCACCAGCCGTTCGGCCTCTACCTGGCGCGTCCGACGCCGGGCCACCCGACCATCGCCGCCCTGGAATCCTGGCTGTTGCCCGCGCTCGGGCTGCGCATCACCCGCTGGTACTACCATCCCGGCCACGAGAAGGACGTGGACTTCTACCTGGACGTGGTGGACATCGAGCCGGGGGAACATCGGTGGCGCACCGTCGATCACTACCTCGACGTCGTGGTGCGGGACCGGCGCGCGGCGCAGGTGCTGGACATCGATGAATTCGTGGTCGCAGTGCAAGCGAAACTGCTGGATCCCGAAACGGCGGAGCGCGCGATGCGGCGCGCGTGCGAGACCGTCGAGGGGCTCGCCCGACACCGGTACGACCTCGCGAAGTGGTTGCGCGACAACGGGATCGAGCTGTCGTGGCATGGGCAACTCACCGAAGATCCCGCACTCCGCGAATGAGAGCTACCGCCAACCCGGTGATAGTTCGTGCACGCACCGAATCGATACGCTACGAGCCCCGAAAAGTTACCTGGAAACCCGCTGTTGTTGATCATCCGGGTCGGATTTGACGCTACTGTCAATAGGCGTGGGCGCTGGGATTTCTCCTCAATTGGTGGAAGTGATCGACGTCTTCAGTTCGCAGCGTAGACAGCCTTCCGGCTTCGTTCACCAGTTGGAGGTCTGCCACGTCGAGCGCTGGGGGCTCGCGGTGGAGTACTCAACCCCGGAAGCAGCGGAGCACGACGCCGAAATCACCTGGCTGCTGCCCGATCTCGGGCTGCGGCTGACCCGCTACCGCCCGCGCAGCAGGCACTCGCGCCCTGGCCCGAGCACGCTCACCGCGGTCCACATTGAGCGCGAGACGCGGTCGTGGACCACGACCGATCTGCTGCTCGGCCTGGAGGTCGGGGACCGCGGCCGTGCGCGGATCACCCACGCCGCCGAGTTCGCCGCTGCGGTGGACGGCGGTCTGATCCGGCTCAGCGAGGCCGACTACGCGCTGCGCACGGTGCACCGGACGCTGGAAGAGGTCACCCGGCACCGCGACATCAACGAGTGGCTCGCCCACCGAGGCATTTTCGAAGCCTGGTGATCACGCCCGGCGAGGTCCGGTGCCGGGTCGCGTTGAGATCGGATCGAACTCGGCGTCGTCGTTGGAAAAGTCCAGGTTCGCACCTTCGTCCAAATAGGACAGATCGGTCGGCGATGCGCGCTGTGGTCGTGAATGCCGGCGCGAGCGACACCCGAGATCACCCAAGATCACTCGGGTGCCGCTTGGCGCGAAAAGATCATTCGCTCCAGTCGGTTTGGTCGGCCCAGCGCCAGGCCCTCGGAAGGGCCTCGGCGAACCAGGGTTCCTTCGCATCCGCGTAGGCGCTGTGATCCGGGTCGGCAGCATGTTCGGCGGCTAGCTTCCGCTTGATAGCCAGGTATTCCTCGCGGGCCGCGTCATCGGCGCGCAGCCAGGCCGGGAACAGCAGCGCGACGCGCTGGCCCGGCGACCCGTCGACGCGGATGTGCAGGTTCGCGTAGCGACCCGGGTCAGCCGACACATGGAGCCGCTTCTCCCAGACCGCAGGGTCCGGTGCGAACGCGTGCTGGGTGTCGTTGTGGATGTCCGGCCACACCGGGAAACCGGCATCGCCCAGCGGCTCGGCCAGCGCATCGGCGTCGGCCAGGGACCGGACCGTCAGCTGCAGGTCGATGATGTCCTTCGCGGGCAAGCCGGGCACGGCGGTCGAGCCGATGTGGTCGACCCGCAGCGCCTTGTCCCCCGCCGCCCGCTCGATCCGGGCGATCAGCCGCCGCGCCTGCCGCGGCCACTCCGGATCCGGATCGACCAGCTTCGGCGCCCGCCTCGGCGGGTGGTGCCGCAGCCGGACGTTCTCCTCGAACGGCACCAGGCGGTCCGGCCAGAGCGCATCGACCCGGGCTACCAGGTCATCGACCGAACCGCTGTTGTCGAGCCACACGTCCGCGACCTCGCGCCGCTGCTCGTCGGTGGCCTGCGCGGCGATGCGGGCACGCGCGTCCGCTTCCGCCAGGCCGCGATCGATCAGCCGCCGCACCCGGTCCGGTTCGGGCGCGTCGACGATGACCACGAGGTGGTAGTTCGGCGCGTAGCCGACCTCGACCAGCAGCGGCACATCGTGGACCACGATCGCGTCGACGGGTGCCCGCGCCATCCGCTCGGCGGTCAGTTCGCGGATCTTGGGGTGCGTGATCGCATTGAGGTCGGCGCGCGCCTCGCTGTCGCCGAAGACCTTGGCCGCCAATGCCGGCCGGTTCAGCGCGCCGTCGGCGTCCAGGATGTCGCCGCCGAACCGCTCGACGAGTTCGGCCAGCCCCAGGCTGCCCGGTTGCACCACTTCCCGGGCCAGCACGTCGGCGTCGATGAGCACCGCGCCGCGCTCCACCAACCGCCGGGCCACCGTCGACTTCCCCGACCCGATGCCACCGCTCAATCCCACCCGCAACACGGGACCCATCTTGCCAGTCCAATGCCCCGTCCCACCTGCCACGTCAGCGCAGTCCCGCCGGCACGGGATCGGCCGGGAACGTCGGTCACGTGCAACGGAAACGGCCCCGCACCTCGGAAAGGTGCAGGGCCGTTCCTTCAGCCGCTAGGCGTCAGACTCACGCGCCGCCGGAGAGCTTCTCCCGCAGCGCAGCCAGCTGCGCGTCGCTGGCCAGCGAGCCGCTGTCCTGCTCGTCGTTCGAAGCCGACGAGTAGTTGCCACCACCGCTGGCCTGCTCCTCGCCGCCACCGGCCGCGGCGGCCGCAGCGGCCTCCGCGTCGGCCTGGCGGGCCTTGGTGATCTGGTTGATGTGCTTCTCGAAGCGCGTGTGGGCCTCGGCGTACTGCCGCTCCCATTCCTCACGCTGCTTGTCGTAGCCTTCCTGCCACTCCTGGGTCTCCGGGTCGAAGCCCTCGGGGTAGATGTAGTTGCCCTCGTTGTCGTACTCGGCGGCCATCCCGTACTGGGTGGGGTCGAACTCCGAGTCGGGGCTGAAGCCCTCGTTGGCCTGCTTCAGCGACAGCGAGATCCGGCGACGCTCCAGGTCGATGTCGATGACCTTGATCATCACCTCGTCGCCGACCTGGACGACCTGCTCCGGGATCTCCACGTGGCGCTCGGCCAGCTCGGAGATGTGCACCAGGCCCTCGATGCCCTCGTCGACCCGGACGAACGCGCCGAACGGCACCAGCTTGGTGACCTTGCCCGGCACGATCTGGCCGATCGCGTGGGTGCGGGCGAACTGGCGCCACGGGTCTTCCTGGGTGGCCTTCAGCGACAGCGACACGCGCTCGCGGTCCATGTCCACGTCGAGCACCTCGACGGTGACTTCCTGGCCGACCTCGACGACCTCGCTCGGGTGGTCAATGTGCTTCCAGGACAGCTCCGAGACGTGCACCAGACCGTCAACACCACCGAGGTCGACGAACGCACCGAAGTTGACGATGGAGGACACGACGCCCTTGCGGACCTGGCCCTTCTGCAGCTGGTTGAGGAACTCGCTGCGGACCTCGGACTGCGTCTGCTCCAGCCAGGCACGGCGGGACAGCACCACGTTGTTGCGGTTCTTGTCCAGCTCGATGATCTTGGCTTCGAGCTCGCGGCCGACGTAGGGCTGCAGGTCGCGGACGCGGCGCATCTCGACCAGCGAGGCGGGCAGGAAGCCGCGCAGCCCGATGTCGAGGATGAGGCCGCCCTTGACGACCTCGATGACGGTGCCGCGCACGGGCTCGTCCTTCTCCTTGAGCTCCTCGATGGTGCCCCAGGCGCGCTCGTACTGGGCGCGCTTCTTGGAGAGGATCAGACGGCCTTCCTTGTCCTCCTTCTGGAGAACAAGCGCCTCGACGAAGTCGCCGACGGAAACGACCTCGGCAGGATCGACATCGTGCTTGATTGACAGTTCGCGGGAGGGGATGACGCCCTCGGTCTTGTAGCCGATGTCAAGCAGCACCTCGTCGCGATCGACCTTGACGATGGTGCCCTCAACAATGTCCCCATCGTTGAAGTACTTGATGGTCTGGTCGACGGCGGCGAGGAAGTCCTCCTCCGTCCCGACGTCGTTCACTGCGACCTGCGGCTTGGTGGCGGCTGCAGTCGGGACGGTGGTGGTGTCGGTGGACATCAGGTGGGTTGCTCCGGTACGGATAGGTTGGTCGCTGGATCTACATTGTTGCCGCGCCCCGGGCATCCGGCCAAGACCAGCTGGTTGCTGGACCAGGAGATTCCGCTTCCTCGACCGGCCTCCACCCCCGGTGCGACCCGGTGCGGAAGAGCCGCCGAAAAAAAGACCCACGGCGCGGGCGGTATCGTACGCGCTTTCTCGATCGTCGGGCAAACTGCGGTACACCTCGACGACCAGCCGGTCCCGGACGACGACAATGCTTCACGTCCGAGCAGTACCCACAATCGGTGCGGAGAATCCTTGACACGACCCGACGACCCGGAAGACGACGAACCCCAGGGTAGTGCGGCAGAACGGTTGCTGGGCACAACCGGTGTGAGCAAGCGCACGGTCGGCGCGGCGGAATCGCGGAGCGCGAGCCGACTCTGGTGGGATGCCGACGCCGACGACTACCAGTCCGAGCACGGTGCGTTTCTCGGCGAGAGCGATTTCGTCTGGTGCCCGGAGCGGCTCCGCGAGCAGGATGCCGGGCTGCTCGGCGATGTCCGGGGCAAGCGGGTGCTGGAAGTCGGCTGCGGCGCGGCGTCGTGTTCGCGGTGGCTGGCCGACCAGGGCGCGCTGCCGGTGGGGCTCGACATCTCGGATGGGATGCTGCGGCATGCCGCGGCGGGCGGTCGGCACAGCGGGACCGCGGTGCCGCTGGTGCAGGCGAGCGCGGACTGCCTGCCGTTCGCCGACGACTCCTTCGACCTGGCCTGCTCGGCGTTCGGCGCGGTGCCGTTCGTGTCCGATTCCGGGGCGGTGTTCCGGGAGGTCGCGCGAGTGCTGCGACCCCGCGGCCGCTGGGTCTTCGCCGTGAACCACCCGATGCGGTGGATCTTTCCGGACGATCCGGGCCCGACCGGGCTGACCGTGACCCATTCCTATTTCGACCGCACCCCGTACGTCGAGGTCGACGACGCCGACCGGGCCACCTACGTGGAGCACCACCGCACCCTCGGTGATTACGTCCGCCAGCTGACCGCCGCCGGATTCCGGCTGGTCGATCTGGTCGAACCGGAGTGGCCGGAGGGGCACACTCAGGTCTGGGGGCAGTGGAGCCCGCTGCGCGGCCGGTTGTTCCCGGGCACGGCGATCTTCGTCTGCGTCCTCGACTCCTAAGGAGAAGTTGTGGCTACGGCACAGGAGTTGATGCGGTTGCAGTTCGCGCGGTTCGCCGCGTTGGACCCGCAATTGCCGGACACCCATCACCTGCCGTCCAGCGGCGAGCCGATCGTGACGCAGACCCTGGATGGCGGCGCGGTGGCCGGGCTCGTGGCGCGGAACTCGAATCCGCCGGGGTCGGCGCAGAGCCTCTGGCAGGCCAGCGAGGTCTTCGAGCTCTTCCCGATCGTCGGCGAGCAGCCCCAGGCGGGCATGGACGCGTTGTTGCGAGCCTGGCGCGAATGGCTGGCGACACACGCCTCACCGGGGCCCAACTCGTCCTGCACGGTTGTCTGGCCCAGCCGGGACATCGCGGCGACACGGGCCCTGCTCGACCACGGCTTCCTCCCGCTTTCCTGCCTGGCCGTGCGCCCACCCACCCCCGCCGAATATACGGAACTATCTGGTACCGTAAAAGTGCGTCGCGCCGGACCGGCCGACCTGGACGCCGTCGTCGAACTCACCCTTGCCGAGCTCGAATACGCCGCCCTGGTCGGTACGTCGACGTACCGACCCGACGCTCCGCGGCTGAAGCGGACCGCTGCGCACGTGCGCCTGCACTCCAGCGATCCGGTGTGGCTTGCGGAGCAGGACGGGACGCCGGTCGCGGTCGCGGAATGCGGCTGGGTCGACACCGCCAAGTCCCCCAGCAGCTACCGGCTCCGGGCCGGCATGTGGGCGTACGTCAACTGCGTGTCGGTGCAGGAGAAGGTCCGCGGCACCGGCATCGGCCGACAGCTGATGACCTTGGCGCACAACGAGTTCGCGCGCGCCGGAGTCATCGGCAGCTTCCTGTACTACAACCCGCCCAACCCGCTGTCCTCCGTGTTCTGGCCCCGGCAGGGTTACCGGCCACTGTGGACGATGTGGGAGGTGCGCCCGGCCACCGCGCTGCGCTGACGCTCGCCCGGCCGTGCGGCGGCCGGGTCAGAGCCGAGGAGTCTGCGTGGAGATCGTCGCCACCGGCGTCGAAGTCAGCGGAGCACACGGACCGCTGCTGGCACCCACTTCGCTGCGCGCGCGGACCGGCCAGGTCCTGCTGGTGACGGGCGATCCGAACTCCGGTCGCACCGCGCTGGCGCTGACACTGTCCGGGCGGCTGCGCCCCACCCGCGGCACCGTCCGCCTGAACGGCGCCATCGACGCAACCGCACTGCGACGCACCGTCGCGGTCGTTGACGCGCCGCAGATCACCGAACCCGACGGCGCGCTGGCATTGCGCGACGTCGTCGCCGAGGGCCTGAGCCTGGCTGCCCGCAAGTCCGGCCGGCGCAAGGTCCGCGACTGGCTGTCGGCTCGGGACTGGCTGCGCGAGGGAGCGGGCGAAGAGCGCTTCGAGAACCTGGCCGGGTACGAACGCACCCGGCTGCTGCTCGATCTCGCCTGCGAGAACCGCACAACCCGCGCCCTGGTGCTGGACTGCCCCGACCGCCACGGCGGCGACCCGGCCGGCTGGTACTCCTTAGCCGCCCGTCACGCCGAGCGAGGCATGGCCGTGATCGCGCTCTGCGCCCCGCACTCCGCCGACAAGCTGGGCATGCCACCCGCCCGAATCGGCGCGGACAACCTCGAAATGTCCACTCTGGATTCCGCTGAAGGTCTACGATGACTAGTTTCCGGCTTGCCGCCACCGAACTGCGCCGCCTCACTTCGGGCAAGCTGCCCAAGCTCGCGCTGCTCGCGGTCACCCTGGTGCCGCTGCTGTACGGCGCGATGTACATCTACGCGAACTGGGATCCCTACGGCAAGCTCGACTCGGTGCCCGCCGCCGTGGTCATCGACGATGCGGGCGCACAACGCGAAAACGGCACCCGGCTGGCGGCGGGTCAGGACGTCTACCAGGAACTCGTCGATTCAGGCACCTTCGACTGGAACCGCACCGACGCGCAGCAGGCCCAGGAGGGCGTCGCCAGCGGCCGCTACACGTTCGCGCTGGTGCTGCCAAGAGACTTCTCCGCGGCGCTGCTCTCCCCCGCCGACTTCCAACCTCGACAAGCGAAGCTGCAGCTGATCACCAACGACGCCAACAACTACCTCGTCGGCACCATCGCCGACAAGGTGGCCTCCGAGGTACGCAAAGGGGTAGCGGCCAGCGCCGGGACCGAGGCGGCGAACCAGTTCCTGCTGGGATTCAACACCGTGCACGACAAGACCGCCGAAGCGGCCAACGGCGCGAGCCGACTCGCCGACGGCGCCGGGCAGCTCAACGACGGGCTGGGAAAGGCCCGGCAGGGCACCGCGCAGCTGTCCACCGGCGCCCACCAACTGCTTGCGGGCCAGACCGAACTCGCCGGTGGCGCGAACCGGCTCGCCGACGGCACCGGCCAGCTCCGCAGCGGGCTCGATGAGCTCCGGAGGTCGACCGCGCCGCTGCCGGCGCAGACCGCGAAACTCGCCGACGGTGCGGAGCAGGTCGCCGCGGGCAACGAGCAGCTCGCGTCCAAGGCGGCGGAGCTCGGCGGGGTTTCGCAGGAAATCGTGGACAACCTCGACACGGCCAAGGTGCGCATCGCCGAGCAGCTCCGCCAAGCCGGGCTGGACGAGGCGACCGCGCAGCGGATCGTCGCGGGCCTCGACCAGCTCAACGGCCCCATGAGCGAGGCCAACGGCAAGGTGCAGACCCAGGTCGGCCAGGTGCGCGCGCTCGCCGAGGGATCCCGCCAGGTGGCCGCGGGAAACCGCAAACTGGCCACCGCGATGCCGACGATGACCAACGGAATCGACCGCCTCGCCGACGGTGCTACCCGGGTCGACGACGGCGCGCAGCAGCTCCGCGATGGCGAGCAGCAGGCACTGACCGGGACCAAGCAGCTCAGCGGCGGAGCCGACCAGCTCGCCGGTGGCGCCAAGCAGCTAGCCGACGGCTCCGGGAAGCTCGCGGAAGGGTCGAGCACGCTCGCCACGGAGCTGGGCAAGGGCGTCAACGACATCCCGAATCCCGACGAGCGGACCCGCAACGCCACTGCGGACACCATCGGCGATCCGGTGGCCGTGGACACCAAGGCCCAGGTCAAGGCGGACACCTACGGCGCCGGGCTGGCACCGTTTTTCTTGGGCCTGGCGTTGTGGATCGGCGGTTTCGTGCTCTTTCTGCTGATGCGCCCGCTGTCCAGCCGCGCGCTCGCCGCCGGTGTCGCGCCCTGGCGCGTCGCGCTCGGCGGCTGGTTGCCCGCGGCGGCCGTCGGCCTCGCGCAAGCCGTGCTGCTGTATCTGGTCGTGGTCTTCGGGGTGGGGGTGCACCCGGCGCACGCCTGGTGGACGCTCGGGTTCCTGATCCTGACGTCGTTCGCCTTCACCGCGGTGGTGCACGCACTCAACGCCGCGTTCGGCCCGAAGGGCAAGTTCATCGCGTTGATCGTCCTGGTGCTGCAACTGGTCACGGCGGGCGGCACGTTCCCGTGGCAGACGATCCCGGAGCCGCTCCACCCGCTGCACCAGGTGCTCCCGCTGAGTTACGTGGTCAGCGGTCTACGCCACCTGCTCTACGGCGGGCCGGGCACGACGGCGGTGACGAACGCGGTCGGGGTCTTGCTCTGCTACCTGGCGGCGGCGCTGCTGCTGAGCACGATCGCGGCCTGGCGTCAACGGGTCTGGACCCCGACCCGGCTGAAACCCGAGCTATCCCTATAGTTGGCGATTTCAAATGGAAATCGACGTGCTGATTTCCATTGAAACCGCCCTTTCCATGAGCTACGCGACATCCCCGGCGGGCTCGTCGTCGTAGCGGGCGACCTCGATCAGATTCCCGTCCGGGTCGCGCAGGTACAGCGAAGTGATCGGACCCGCCGCGCCGATCCGGCTGACCGGCCCCTCCTCGATGCGCACCTCGTTGGCGCGCAGGTGCTCCTGGACCTCGGAGATCGCGTTCTCCGTGATGAAGCACAGGTTGGCCGAGCCGGGCACCGGGTGCGTCGCGGTCGGCTCCACCAGTTCGCTGGCCGCGTGCAGCTTGATCGTCTGCCGACCGAAGCTCACCGCGCGCCGATCGCCGGGAAACGTCACCGGCGTCATGCCGAGGACCTGCTCGTAAAACTCCACTGCCCGATCGACATCGGCGACGGTGAGGACCAGGTGATCCACTCTGTCGATGCTGATCATGCTCCTCCTCGGGGTTGGCGCGGCCCGCGCCCGTGCAATACACCGGCTAACGCAGCCGCTACCGGTAACGCGTAGCGCAGGCTATCCGCACCGACGCGCGGCGCGTTCGGGCGGGCCCGGCGACGGTGATATCCACCATTCCAGGCGGCCCGCCCGGGCCGAACCCCGGAAATGATCACTTCGGGACCGAGCCGCAATCTCGTGGTTACCCGCTACCCCGACCCTGACCGGCCGAAACAGCGGCCGGAGCGGGTCAGTGCGCGGCGGCGTCCCAGGAGCGGCCGACGCCGATCGAGACCTCCAACGGCACGTCCAGCCGGTGCGCCGAACCCATCTGCTCGCGCACCAGCTTCTCCACCTCGGCCCGCTCATCGTCGGCGACCTCGATGATCAGCTCGTCATGCACCTGCAGCAGCATCCGCGACCGCATGTCGTTGTCCCGCAACGCACGGTGCACGCCCAGCATCGCGACCTTGATGATGTCGGCGGCGCTGCCCTGGATCGGCGCGTTGAGCGCCATTCGCTCGGCCATCTCCCGCCGCTGCCGGTTGTCGCTGGTCAGATCGGGCAAATAACGGCGCCGCCCCAGGATCGTCGAGGTGTAGCCGTCCTTGCGCGCCTGGTCGACGACCTCCCGCAGGTAGTCGCGGACCCGGCCGAACCGGGCGAAATAGGCGTCCATCTGCGTCTTGGCGTCCTCGGCGGAGATCCGCAACTGTTGCGCCAGCCCGTAGGCCGACAAGCCGTAGGCCAGCCCGTAGGACATCGCCTTGACCCGGCGCCGCAGTTCGTGGTCGACCTCGCCGATCGGCACCCCGAAAGCCCGGGAGGCGACATAGTTATGCAGATCCTCACCGGTGCGGAACGCCTCGATGAGCCCCTCGTCGCCGGAGAGGTGCGCCATGATGCGCATCTCGATCTGGCTGTAGTCGGCCGTCATCAGCTCCGCGTAGCCGCCGCCGACGACGAAGACCTCCCGGATCCGGCGGCCCTCCTCGGTGCGAATCGGGATGTTCTGCAGGTTCGGATCGGTCGAGGACAGCCGGCCGGTGGCCGCGATCGTCTGGTTCAGCGTGGTGTGGATCCGCCCATCGTCCGAAATGGACTTCACCAAACCGTCCACAGTGGTCTTCAACCGGGTGGCATCGCGATGTTCCAGCAGGTGCTGCAGGAAGGGGTGCTCGGTCTTCTCGTAAAGCGTCTGCAACGCCTCGGCGTCGGTGGTGTAACCGGTCTTGGTGCGCTTGGTCTTCGGCATGTTCAGCTCGTCGAACAGCACCACCTGCAACTGCTTGGGCGAACCGAGGTTGATCTCTTTGCCGATCACGCCGTAGGCGTCCTGCGCGGCCTGCTTGACCCGGGCGGCAAAACGCGCGCCCAGCTCGGCGAGCTGCTCGGCGTCGACCGCGATGCCCGCGCCCTCCAGCTCGCTGAGCACCACGAGCAGCGGCAGCTCCAGGTCGGTGAGCAGGCCACGGCTGTCGATGCGGTCCAGCTCCGTGTCGAGCGAGTCCGCCAGCTCCGCCACCGCACGGGCTCTGACCAGTTCGGCGGCCGCGGCCTTCTCCCTGGTCTCCGCCTCGTCTTCCAGCAGCGACAGCTGGCCGTCGTCCTCGCCCTGCTCCGCTCGCAGCTCACGCTGCAGGTAGCGGACGACGAGATCCGGCAGTTCGAAGGACCGCTGCCCGGGCCGCACCAGGTACGCGGCCAGTGCGGTATCGCTGGTCAAGCCCGCCAGCGTCCAGCCGCGGTCGCGGATGGCGTGCAGCGGCCCCTTGACATCGTGCGCCGCCTTGGTCGCAGCGGGGTCGGCCAGCCAGGCCGCCAGCGCCTGCTCATCTTTCTCCGTCAGCGCGCCGACATCGACGAATGCACCCGCGCCGTCAGCGGTGGCGAGCGCGATGCCGGTCAGGTCGCCGTGGCCGCGCGCCCACTGCCCGGTGCACGCCAGCCCGACCCGGTTGCCGTTGCGGGCGTGCTTGTCCAGCCACGCCGCCAACTGGCCGGGCTGCATGAGCCCACCGGAGATCTCGAAGCCCTCCTCCACCTCGGGCTCGGCGCTGGACAGCGTCGCGAACAACCGGTCGCGCAGCACCCGGAACTCCAGGTCGTCGAACAGCCGGTGCACCGCATCGCGGTCCCAGGCACGCGCCGCCAGGTCCGCCGGCACCGACTCCAGCGGAACGTCGCGAACCAACTCGGTCAACTGCCGGTTGAGCAGCACCGACGACAGGTTCTCGCGCAGCGCCGCACCGGCCTTGCCCTTGACCTCGTCCACCCGGTCCACCAGGTCAGCCAGCGAGCCGAACTGCTGGATCCACTTGGTGACGGTCTTTTCCCCCACCCCCGGGATCTTCGGCAGGTTGTCCGACGGGTCGCCGCGCAGCGCCGCGAAGTCCGGGTACTGCTGCGGCGTCAGGCCGTACTTGTCCTCGACGGCCTGCGGGGTGAAGCGGGTGAGCTCCGAGACGCCCTTGGTTGGGTACAGCACCGTGATGTCGTCGGTGACCAGCTGCAGCGCATCCCGGTCCCCGGTACAGATCGAGACGCGGAAGCCCTCCGCGGCGGCCTGCGTGGTCAGCGTCGCGATGACGTCGTCGGCCTCGTAGTTCTCCTTGCTCAGCACCGGGATGTTGAGCGCGCTCAGGACGTCCTGGATCAGGCTGACCTGGCCGCGGAACTCGTCCGGCGTGGTGCCGCGATTGGCCTTGTAATCGGTGAAGGTCTCGCTGCGGAAGGTCTTGCGGGAGACGTCGAAGGCGACGGCGAGGTGGGTGGGCGCCTCGTCGCGGAGCAGGTTGATCAGCATCGAGGTGAAGCCGTAGACCGCGTTGGTGTGCTGCCCGGTGCCGGTCTGGAAGTTCTCCTTCGGCAGGGCGTAGAAGGCGCGGTAGGCCATCGAGTGGCCGTCAATGAGCAGCAGGCGTCGGTCCTCGGAATACGTCACGGCGGCGAGTCTAGGCTGAAGAGCCGACAGCTTGTACCGGAGGCGACAGGAGGACCCAGCGGTGGCTGCGTTCAACGGTGGTGAGACGATGACCAGCGATAACAACCGGCCGAGCCCGGTGCTGAGGGCCGCCGACGAGCAGCTCACCGAGCGGATGGGCATCGAAATCGTCGAATGCGGACCTGATCGAGTGGTCGGCACCATGCCGGTCGCCGGCAACCGCCAGCCCTACGGTCTGCTGCACGGCGGCGCCAACGCGGTGCTGGCCGAGACCCTCGGATCCATCGCCGCGGGCCTGCACGCGGGCGCGGACCGGTTAGCGGTAGGGCTGGACTTGTCCTGCACGCACCACCGCGCGGCCACCGAAGGCGCGGTCACCGGCGTCGCCACGCCCCTGCACCAGGGGCGTTCGACCGCCACCTACGACATCACGATCACCGACGAAGAGGGCCGGCGGACCTGCTCGGCGCGGCTGACCTGCGTGCTGCGCGACCAGCCGCCCGGGCAGTGATCAGTTCTCGCCAACCGCGCGCTGCGGGTCGCCCCGCCGCACTGGGACGAGTTCACCGGTCTCAGGAGAGGTTTTCCAGCACCGCCTGGGCCACGGCCTTCATCGTGGTCCGGCGGTCCATGGCGGTCCGCTGCAGCCAGCGGAACGACTCAGGCTCGGAAAGGTTGTGCTTGCTCATCAGCAGGCCCTTAGCCCGCTCGATGGTCTTGCGCGCCTCCAGCCGCTCGGTCAGGTCCGCGACCTCGGCCTCCAGTGCCTGCACCTCGGTGAAGCGGGACACCGCCAGTTCGATGGCCGGCACCAGATCGCGCTTGGCGAACGGCTTGACCAAATAGGCCATCGCGCCCGCGTCCCGCGCCCGCTCGACGAGATCGCGCTGGCTGAACGCGGTCAGGATCACGACCGGCGCGATCCGCTCACCGGCGATGTTGGAAGCGGCCTCGATGCCGTCCATCTTCGGCATCTTGATATCCAGGATCACAAGATCGGGGCGAAGCTCCTCGGCGAGACGGACGGCCTCCTGCCCGTCCCCGGCCTCGCCGACGACCTGGTACCCCTCCTCGCGGAGCATCTCGACCAAGTCGAGCCTGATCAACGCCTCGTCCTCGGCCACGAGTACGCGACGTTCGACGGGCTTGGACTCGCGTGTGTCCTCGGCAGCCGGCGTCGTCACCGGGGTCCTCCAAAACTCGGGTCCGCCGATGCGGTTTGCATCGGAAACCGCAGCTTACCGGCTATGACTTCACGCCGAGGTAAACACGCGACGTGACCATTGCGACATCGCGTTGATCAAGCCTTCGCCACCCGCCGCCGCACGAACAGCAGGTAGCTCAGCACAATCCCGGCGAAGCTGACCAAACTCAGCGTGAGCTGCGAACGGGCCTCCTCGATGGCGCCCATCGTGACCACGACGGCGGCGATCACGATCAGCGTGGCCCACGTCAAATAGGGGAAGAACCACATCCGCAACTTCAGCCGCTCAGGCATCTCCCGTTCCAGCCGGCGACGCATCCGCAGCTGGGAGACCGCGATCATCCCGTAGATGAACAGCGCGACGGCCCCGGCGGAGTTGATGACGAAGTAGAAGATCGTGTCCGGCGAGACGTAACTCGCGGCAACGGCGGCGTAACCGACCAGGGTGGACAGCAAGATCGCCTTCCACGGCACTCTGCGACGGTTGATGTCGCGGACCCAGCCCGGCGCGAAACCCCGCCGCTGCAAGGCGAAAAGCATCCGGGAAGAGGTGTAGAGCCCGGAGTTGAGCACCGAGATCACGGCGGTGAAGACGACCACGTTCACCATGACCTCCGCGGCGGGCAATCCGAACCGCGTGAAGGCCGCGGCGTAGGGGCTGCCGCCGGTGGGGATCTCCCGCCACGGCGTGATCATGACCAGCAGGGTCACCGAACCGACGTAGAACAGCAGCACCCGCCACACCACGGCCCTGGTCGCCTTGGCCACCGACTTCTCCGGCTCGTTCGACTCGGCCGACACAATGGTGACGATTTCGGTGCCGAAGTAAGAGAAGACCACAATGACGACGCCATGCAGCACGGCGAAGCCGCCCTTCGGGATGAACCCGTCAAGCGCAATGTTCCCGACGGAGACCTCGGCACCGGGCCAGAGCCCGAGCACGAAAACGGTTCCGCACACCAGGAAGATCACGATGGTGATGACCTTGATGGAGGCCAACCAGAACTCGGTCTCGCCGAACGACCGCACCGAAACCAGGTTCGTGGCGGTGAGCAGCAACATCAACACCAGCGAGATGAGCCACTGCGGCACGACCGCCACCAAGGGATTCAGCAACCCAGCGCCGGCCACGGCCTCGAAGGCGACCACGCCGACCCAGTAGTACCAATACAGCCAGCCGATGGTGAACCCGGCCCAATCGCCCAACGAGGTCCGCGCGTACTCCATGAACGACCCGAGCGCGGGGGCCGCGGTCGCCATCTCACCGAGCATCCGCATCACGAGCACCACGATCAACCCGCCGAGGGCGTAAGACAGCACGGCGGCCGGACCGACGGTGGCGATCACGGCCCCGCTACCGATGAACAGGCTGGCGCCGATGATGCCGCCAAGCGCGATCATCTGCAGGTGCCGGTTCTTCAGGCTCCGGCGTAACCCAACTCTGTCGGCGTCCTCCGCCGCGGACTCGACCCTGGCGTCATCGACCATCACCGACCCCCGTGTTCGACCGGACACGCTGAGTTGAGACTGCGAACCTAACTCGCGATGATCACGCCCACCAAGGCCCCGAACCAAGCCCCCGAGGCACCGAAGACCCCTGGGGAACGGTTGATCATCGATCGAGTATGCTGACCCAGCAAGCCCCCGTAGCCCAATCGGCAGAGGCAGCGGACTCAAAATCCGTCCAGTGTGCGTTCGAGTCGCACCGGGGGCACCAATAGATGCAGGTCAGCGCACATAGAGCCTGACCTGCTAGTTGTTACCATAGATCATCCATACAAAACCCATGCTTTTGGGAGATGATCACGGTTCGCCCTCCACTGCCCCTCGGCACCTGGAGCACGATCCGCACCTACGGCCGCGTCGACGGCAAGTGGGTTCCCAAGGCATCGATCCCCACCGGCGCGAAGATCGACAGCTGGCGCGCCATGACCAAGTACCGCGGACACGACGGCCACACCCGACAGGTGGAGCGCGTCGGCAACAACGAGACGAAGGCACGGCGCAGCCTCCGCGGAGCACTCGTCAAGCAGGCCGGCCAGCAGACCGCCCTCGGCGCGGGGTCGCGCTTCAAGGACGCCGCAGCGCTCTACCTTGAGCAAATTCAGATCCGACGCTGCGGCACCACCTACGACCGATACAAAGGGCGCTTGGACAAGCACGTCCTGCCGTCGATCGGGCAGCTTCTCCTTCGAGAGTGCACCGTGAGCAAACTCGAGAATTTCATGCTGGACCTGGAGCGCAAGAATGTTGCCGCCAACACCCGCCGGGGCATCCGCACCGTGCTGTCCGGCGTGATGCAGTACGCGGTCCGCCACGAGATCGTCGACCACAATCCGGTCCGCGATCTCTCCGACATCGAAGGCACAGCAAAGAAGCCTGTTGCGATGACGGCCGAGCAATTGTCGGATTTCCTGGCCAAGCTCGATGCCGACAAGGTCGCCGTAAGCGCTGACCTTCCTGATTACATCCGGTTCTTGTTCGGCACGGGCGTTAGGTTCGGCGAGGCGCTGGCTGTCCGATGGCGCGACCTCAACCTGACCGACCAGCCCATCACCGTCGATGGCGAGCAGGTCCCGCCCCGATCGTTATGGATTAACGGCAACATCGTCGCCGTGTCCGGAAAGGGATTGGTCCGCCACGATGGCAAGACATTCAAAGCCAACCGCGTCATCGGACTCCCCGACTACCTGTACACACTGCTGTTAGTGCGCAAACCGCTCGACGCCCACGAAAACGAGCCCGTATTCCCGTCCGGCACACTGGGTTGGCGCCACCCCAGTAACATGCAGCGCTCAGTGCGACGGATGCGGGAACGCATCAAGTACCCCGACTTCACCACTCACGTCGGCCGCAAGATGGTGGCCACCATCCTGGACATGTCCGGGCAGACCGCCCGAGAGATCGCCGACCAGCTTGGGCACGCCAACCCAGCGATGACCCAGAACGTGTACATGGGACGCGGGGTGCGGAATCCGGCTGCTGCCGCCGCACTCCACGCGGCATACAGCGCCAAGGAGTAGCACACCGTCAAGGGGTAACAACCCCGTCGCCGGAAAGTAGCAGGCTGGTGCCCCGGCTCCCCAAGCACGTCGGTGGGCGGCCAAGACGTCCTTCGGCCGCGAGTGTAGAGCTCCTCTGCACCCGTGCAGCCCGCCGACGCCTCGACACGCGGCACTGACGCCCTGCAAGCAGATGCCCCGATCAGTGGTTATGCCCGGCCGCGCCCCCTTTCTGGGGGCTTGGTCAGTCGTCGTTGCCGCAGGGCGGTATGTGCGGATGGCCGTGCACAGGTCCAAGACACGTTCGCCAGGGATACCAGCAGCGGAGCGGTCAGAGAGGGTCCGTCCGTTCGACGATTTTCGTGCAGCACCTGCATCAACGCCAGCGGCTCGGTCAGCAAACCACACTCTGGCGTCGAAACCACCGACGTTTGTAACTGAACCTGAATTTGGACGTTTCCGGACTGTGCCGTGCCTGAGTGTAGTTGATCGCGCTGAGCTGCAGCGACATCAGGCGCGGCATGTGGTCCATGGCGGTTCACAGTACCCCGCAACGGACCATAAAGCATGGATAAACGATGGTTGTGCCAGCCCGCGCTGGACTCCCCGACCCAAGTTAGACCCACCCGCCTCCCGTGCCGGCGCCTCAGTCGGTTCGCCCCCCAACAATGCCCCACGCGCCCAAAGGCAGCACGCGGATACAGCAGCATCCCCTAGCATTTACGGTTACGGTGCGCATCGAGCGAGCCGCAAGCTCACGGCTGAATACGACTAGATGGACCCGGGAGCTCGTGAGGCCGAACCAATCCCTGCGCCGGGGTACGCAGCCCGCTTAGGATGACCAAGCGTCGTGCGACACGCCTACACTCACCGAAGTGATCCCCGGGCGTGTCGGTCTCGGTACGGTCACATGATAAGTACCGAGATACAGTTCTCCCTGTTCGTGCAGGGTGGCATCGGCCCTCCGGGGCCGATGAGGATCGCAACATGGACCAGGCGGTTCAGATGGGCCTGACCCGTGAGGTGGCATCGGCCCTCCGGGGCCGATGAGGATCGCAACCCCAGGGGCCGCGGGGCGAGCGCGGCGCTCCGCCGGGTGGCATCGGCCCTCCGGGGCCGATGAGGATCGCAACGCTGTGTTAAGTGCGACTGGCGCGGCGTGCGGACCGTGGCATCGGCCCTCCGGGGCCGATGAGGATCGCAACTGGATTGGGACGACCGACTCAAGGTCGCGACGGTGTGTGGCATCGGCCCTCCGGGGCCGATGAGGATCGCAACCGGATCATGGGGATCTCCTCGGTGTTCGTCCTGAGTGGTGGCATCGGCCCTCCGGGGCCGATGAGGATCGCAACCTGATCGAGAAGTCCACGGGGACCGGCCCCCGTGAGTGGCATCGGCCCTCCGGGGCCGATGAGGATCGCAACTGGCACGCCGCCCACCGCCGTGGTGTCGACATCAGTGGTGGCATCGGCCCTCCGGGGCCGATGAGGATCGCAACTCCAGCGCGACCGCCGCGTCCTCCGGGGATGTGTCGAGTGGCATCGGCCCTCCGGGGCCGATGAGGATCGCAACCTCTCTTGATTGGCGGGTTGAGGTCAGCGGAATGGTTAGGTGGCATCGGCCCTCCGGGGCCGATGAGGATCGCAACCGGGACGGGAAGCCGAGCGAAGTCCGACGCGCGCAGTTGTGGCATCGGCCCTCCGGGGCCGATGAGGATCGCAACCCTCGTACTGGGAGACGCGGACCGAGGTGCCGCATGGTGGCATCGGCCCTCCGGGGCCGATGAGGATCGCAACCTGATCGAGAAGTCCACGGGGACCGGCCCCCGTGAGTGGCATCGGCCCTCCGGGGCCGATGAGGATCGCAACTGGCACGCCGCCCACCGCCGTGGTGTCGACATCAGTGGTGGCATCGGCCCTCCGGGGCCGATGAGGATCGCAACTCCAGCGCGACCGCCGCGTCCTCCGGGGATGTGTCGAGTGGCATCGGCCCTCCGGGGCCGATGAGGATCGCAACCTCTCTTGATTGGCGGGTTGAGGTCAGCGGAATGGTTAGGTGGCATCGGCCCTCCGGGGCCGATGAGGATCGCAACCGGGACGGGAAGCCGAGCGAAGTCCGACGCGCGCAGTTGTGGCATCGGCCCTCCGGGGCCGATGAGGATCGCAACCCTCGTACTGGGAGACGCGGACCGAGGTGCCGCATGGTGGCATCGGCCCTCCGGGGCCGATGAGGATCGCAACACCTCAGGCGACGGGTGCTGTCGACGACCTGCTGGTGGCATCGGCCCTCCGGGGCCGATGAGGATCGCAACCACAAGAAGGGCCGCAGCTACGACCTGTACGCGCCTGGTGGCATCGGCCCTCCGGGGCCGATGAGGATCGCAACTGCACTGGACGCGGAAGGAATGCTGGCCGCACTGGGGTGGCATCGGCCCTCCGGGGCCGATGAGGATCGCAACAAGCTGGGGGACTCCGCCACAGCACTGGACGCGGCGTGGCATCGGCCCTCCGGGGCCGATGAGGATCGCAACCAGGTCGTAGAGTGCCGCGGTGAGGGTTCGGTCGGAGGTGGCATCGGCCCTCCGGGGCCGATGAGGATCGCAACCACTCCCCGGCCTTGTACGGTCCGCTGGCGAACCAATGTGGCATCGGCCCTCCGGGGCCCGATGAGGATCGCAACTCCTGGCTACCTGGTCAGGCGCACCAGCGCGGGAGTGGCATCGGCCCTCCGGGGCCGATGAGGATCGCAACGGACACAAAGGGGAAGGGCACCCGCGGTATGCGGAGTGGTGGCATCGGCCCTCCGGGGCCGATGAGGATCGCAACCGGATGATGCTGACCGAGGACGCCCAGTGGATCGACTGGAAGTGGCATCGGCCCTCCGGGGCCGATGAGGATCGCAACACGCTGTTGAACGAAACCCACCACTGGATCACCAGGTGGCATCGGCCCTCCGGGGCCGATGAGGATCGCAACAGCTGCCACGAGACGTACACCCACTCCGGGTCATCTGGCGTGGCATCGGCCCTCCGGGGCCGATGAGGATCGCAACGACATCAAGCGCTAGGTGCAGCTCGTCAATCTGTTTGGTGGCATCGGCCCTCCGGGGCCGATGAGGATCGCAACCCAACCATCGTGACATCACCTCCCCTGTCTGCCTACTGGTGGCATCGGCCCTCCGGGGCCGATGAGGATCGCAACAGCGCGGGCTATGTCGGCGTCAACCTGGACGTCGATGTGGCATCGGCCCTCCGGGGCCGATGAGGATCGCAACAACGTGCACCGCTTCTACAGCGTCCAGGACGCCGCAAAGTGGCATCGGCCCTCCGGGGCCGATGAGGAGCGCAACCTTGCCATCGCCGTCGTGATCGTCGTGCTGGCGATCTGTGGCATCGGCCCTCCGGGGCCGATGAGGAGCGCAACCACCCCGACGTCCCGGACGAGTACCTCGCCCGCGTTGTGGCATCGGCCCTCCGGGGCCGATGAGGATCGCAACTGTTCCGACGGAGCCGGGTACGAGGGCAAGACCTGCAAGTGGCATCGGCCCTCCGGGGCCGATGAGGATCGCAACCGAATTCCGACTACGGGACCAGTGTGTCCCGAGAGGTGGCATCGGCCCTCCGGGGCCGATGAGGATCGCAACCGGGTAGAAGGCCATGTACATCGGATCGTTGAGCAGGCGTGGCATCGGCCCTCCGGGGCCGGTGAGGATCGCAACCTGCCGGAATGCTTGCGCCTGAGCGTGTTCCTGCTCGCGTGGCATCGGCCCTCCGGGGCCGGTGAGGATCGCAACCTGCCGGAATGCTTGCGCCTGAGCGTGTTCCTGCTCGCGTGGCATCGGCCCTCCGGGGCCGATGAGGATCGCAACCGTAGCGCCGCCAGCAGCAGCGGCTGACTGCCCGATTGAAGCCCGGCTTCCCGTTTCTTGTCTTCGTGCCGGATGTGGTCCCAGCCGTCAATCATGGCGTTCCTCGCCGCTGTCGTCGGTTGATGTTCACGTGTGGTGCCGTGGTCGGCTACGCCGGACCTCGCCGTTTCTGTGCCTGACGCGCTCGGGGATCGCGGTTCGGTAGGACGTTTCGATTTTCCGAAGCGACCCGGTGGCTAGAAGACCAAGGGAGTGTGGTGTGGTGCTGGTGGGGAGTGGCCGAGATGCTCGGCTTTGGCGAGGGCGCCGTGGTGCAGTTTGTAGACGCGGATGCTGTCGTGCTCGGCGTCGATGACGTCGAGCAGGCGTTGCTGCATGAGTAGCCAGTCCACCTCGGTGCACACGACTTCGAAGACGGACTTTTGCACGCGCAGTCCGTATGCTTCGCAGACTTTGGCGACTCTGCGGAGTCTGCGTGCACCGGCTGGTGTGCTGGTGTCGACGTCATAGGTGATGAGCATTTCCACGTCAGTTCGCCACCCACGGTGCGTAGGCGGGCTGATCTCCGCGCAGGTAGCGCGCGAACAGTCGTGCCTGCACTAGCCGGGTGTTTCGCACATGGGTGAGTGTGGGAGGAGCCCGGGTATGCCGGGCTGGTTGATCATGGTGGTTGGGTGGGGTCGACGGCAAGTAGGTCGAGGAGCCGGGCCTGGGCTGGGGTGGGTTGCGGGATGATCGCCGGCTGCCCGGCGCCGGCCGGAATCAGCCGCATGCCGGCCAGCGCTTGGAAGATCAGGCGGCCGGTGGGCTTGGCCTGCTGACCGGGGTAGAGTCCGGGCATCTTGACCTGGGGAGCGATCGCGGTTCGCACCGCGCGTTCGATGAGGCAGAAGATGAGTAGGGCCAGGCAGATCACGGTGATCAGGGCGGTGATACGCCGGTTGGTTTTGAGGAACATCGGTGCGACCGCCAGTGGGCCTTTGAACGCCGAATAGCGGCGTTCCACTACTTCCTGGCCCTTGTAGCGGATCAGGACCTCGGCTGCGGTGACGTCGGCGGGCAGGTTGGTCAGCAGTGCGTACCAGCCGTCGGTGGCGGCCTCGGCATCGAGCGCGTCCTTGTCGAACCACCATGTCAGGGTGGGTTTGCCGGTGACCGGGTCGGTGCCGGCCTCGCTGCGCAGGTATGCCTTCACCCGGCGGTCACGGGCGATGGCGGTGATCCGGTCGGTCACGGCCTGCTCGGTCGGGTAGTGCCGGGAGCCGAGCCCGCGGATCAGCCGGTCGAGGTCACCCGTGGCGCGGTCGAGCTTGCGGGCCCGTGCGGTGGCCGCGGCCCCGGCACGGGCCGAGGAGTGCACGAACACCCGCCGCAGCCGCAGTACCGAGTCCTTCTTCCGCTTACCGGGCACGGTGATGGCGTCCTCGACCACCCGCCAGGTGCCCCGCTGATCGGCCGGTGTGTTCGCGTCCCGCTCGGCCACGTAGTCCACCACGGCCGCCGTCGGCGGGTCGAGCGCGGCCAGTTCGGCAGAGCCGACATAAGTTTTCGCCGCCGGGGCGATGAACGTCACCCCGGCGCTGATCATGGCATGCAGGTTGTCGTAGGAGACCAGCTTGGAGTCGCCGACAAGCAGGAATTCTCTCGGACCGGCGAGGTCTTTCAGTGCAGTCATCGCGCCCACCACCTGAGCCACCTCGCCGGCGCCACCGTCGTAGGACCGGTGCAAGACCGGCACCCCGCCATCCCCGGTCACCGCCAGCCCGGCCTGGATCTGCTTGAGGTCCGGGCGCCGGTCTTTGGGATGACCGAATCGTGGGGCCGCATAGCCGGGATCGGCGTGTTCGTAAGCGCCGTACAGCGAGATCGAGGTCATGTCCCAATGGCATCGGGACACGTCGAGCCCGAACCCGGTGATCGCTTGCGCCCCAACGGATCCGACGATGCGATCCAACTCCGGCGCGATCGCGTCCAGAGCACGGCCGATCCGGTCGTCGTTGAGTGCGGCGGGATCGATACCCAGCACTTCCTCAACCGACCACGATCGCGCCCAGTCCGTGACACGCAGCAGCGGTGCCGGTGACGTCAACCGGTTCGCGACCAGCGCCTCGATCACCTGCCCGTGCGTCAGGATCGCCACGTCCCGCCTGACCGGGCAGGCCCGGTCGATGATCCCGGCCAGGTCGAGGCGACGGCAGAACTCGGCCACCACCGGCAACGCACCCAGCATCTTCTCCACACTCGGCCCGCCATACGCAATCGGTTGCCGACGCCGTCGTTCCCGCATCCAGCCACGATAAGATGATCAAGACGAATCACCGTTCCCGCCCCAACCATCCTCATGTGCGAAAGACGGGACTAGCGGGAGCAGTGCGGCCGGTACGTCGTGTTGCACGCCGCTGTGTTTCCAGAGTCGTTCCCGTGCTTGCGACCACTCGTTGAGCACGAGTTTGCGTCCCTCCTCGGTGAGTGTGACTCCACCGCCGGGATCGGTCATGGTGTGTTTGGCGGTGATTTTCTTTCGGTTGAACAATGCCAGCACAAGACGGTCCACCAACAGTGGTCGCAGTTCTTCCATCAGGTCCAAGGCCAGCGATGGTTTGCCTGAGCGCACGCCGTGCAGGTAGCCGATGTAGGGATCCAGCCCGACCTGCTCCAGCGCGCCCACGACAGCCACGCGCAGCATTCCGTAGCCGAAGGAGAGAACACAGTTGAAAGGATCTTGTGGTGGCCGGCGGGTACGTCCCTGCGGAACGCCCCGCGCCAGCATCGGCATCGCTTGGAAGTAGCTGCGCGCGGCCATCCCTTCGATGCCGAGAAGTTCGGTCAGCGAAGCACTAGCAGCCACCGCTGCCAGTGCTTCGCTGTGCTGCTGGGCCACGGCGCGGATTTCGGTCTTGCGTGGTTCGTCGGCGTCGCGGGCGATACGCAGCAGCAGTTGGCGGTAGTTCTGCAGTTTCCCGGCCACCACTGCCTTGGCGATGGTTAGTCTGCGGTGCGGATCGTCGTAGGCGCGGACCTGTTCCAGCCGCAGCAACGGATTGCCTGTCTGCGCACCACCCACGCGGCCGAGGAACCGTCCGTTGCGGGACAGCCAGGTGATCCCGCGTTGGTCGTCGGTGCAGCGCAGCAGCAGCTCGTTGCTGACGTCGACGCCCCTCCACACCACGAGTTGCTCGATGCGCACCAAAGGCAGGATGTTGCGTCCCGGCCGTTCGGGATGGTGAATGCGCACGGTGTCGCCTTCCAGATGCAGGCTCGTGCCTGGAGTCGTGACGAACAGCGTGCGCAATAGCTCAGTCATCCCACCGTCCCAACGGCTGCGGTACGAACAGTGCCGAGGCGTCCACGAGTACGGAGGGCATGCAGCCCTCCCGTAGCGAGCAGCGATCGCACCGTGCGTCATTGACCGGAGCGGGTAGTGCTCCGGTTCGAAACACCTGCCGCAGGCGAGCGAGCACGGCGCGCAACCGTTGCTCCAGCGCGTCGTCGACCACGACTTCGTAGCGGCGGCGGTGCCGACCGGCGAAGATCACACCGTGCGGCACCGCCGCTGAGAACATCCGGCGCAGGCACAGCACCTGCGCCGCCACTTGCAGGTCCGCGGCGCTGCCGGGCCGGTAGCTGCCCGACTTGTGTTCCACGGGAACCGGCTCGCCCTGGTGGAACTCGACGACATCGCAGACGCCGTGCACCCCGAGCTCGGAGTCGCTGATTTCCAGTGAGCTCCAGGTGGGTATCCCGGTGCGCGAGACGCTGGGGCCACCGGAGTCGACGACTTCGTGCGCGAAGTGCCCGCGTTGGGTGTCGGTGTTGTCGGCGAAGTAGCGATCGAGGTGGATCAGCGCGGCTTGCCGGGGGCAGTAGGCGAAGTGCTCGATCGCCGAGACCGGAATACTCGTCCACGCCGCTTCGTCGGCTCCTTCGTCCACCTCAGCCCGCTCAGGAGAGGAGTTTGGTCATGGTGATGCCCGAGGGCAGGCCATCTTCGTCGACGGATACGACGTAGTCGCCGAAGGAGCGCGGTGGCCCGCTGAGCTGTTCGCTCAATCGCACGGTGATGCGCTCGGTGAGTTTGTGGGCTGGGGCGTTGCCGAAGGCGTTGTCGTGGCTGAACACATACAGTCCCCGTGCGGTCATCGTGCCCCGGGCCGAGGAGCGGTCGTGGTCGAGCATCATTTCCAGCGTCCGGTACAGCAGCTCGAAGTCCCGGCCGTCCACACCGGTCTGCGTCCCGCGAGCGGCAGAGTAGTAGATCTCGGCCTTGTACAGTCCATAAGGGACTGTCCACTTGCCGCCCATCTCGGTGGATTCGCCCTTCTCGATGTCCTCAGCCTTGGTTTGGGTGACGCGAGTGATCGTGTGCTGCTGCGGCATCACCGGGTGGAAACTGCGGGCGTTGGTCACCTGCAGCGGGCCGTAGATCTGGCCGAGGGCTTTGGTCTCGCCGGTGGACAGCACCGCGCCGAACAGACGGATATCGGCGTAGCGCTCGGTCAGCCATGACCGGGCGGTGCGCAGCTCCTCCTCGGTGAGCCGCTTCTTCTTGCGGTCGATCTTGTTGGCGCTCATGGTCTCACCGAGCCGCGTGTTCAGCGCGTGCCCGGCTTCGACGAAGATCCCGTAGCGCGGGTCATCGCCGGCGGCCAGCGGCAAGGTGTTACGGATCTTGCGCTTGAGCGCAACATCGGTGACCAAACCGTGCCCGGATTCCTCGTCCATGCGTGGCCGGTTGCCGAAGTCAGGATCGCCGTTGGGGTTGCCGTCGGTGACGTCGAACAAGAACACCATGTCGTGGCGCACAGCCGGGTCCAGGTGAGCGTCGAGAGTCATGGAAGACCTTTCTTTCCTCAAAAAATCCGTGGGTCTGCAGTCGATCGGAGGTCAGGCGTTTTCGTCGGGTCCGCCGTCGTCGCCGCGCTCCGGGTCGTCGCCGTCGGCGGCCTTGCGGGCCCGGCGCTGCTGTGTGTCATGTGCGCGTTGCTGGTGGTAGCCCAGGACGAAACGGGCTTGCTGCTCCGGGGGGAGGTAGCCGGTCAAAGGCGCGGTGTGGTCGACCAGATGCAGCAGCTGGTCGAGATCCTCGCGCAGGCGGCGCAGGGCGCGGGAGGTTTTGGGATTCCGGCGGATCTTGTTCAGCCATGCCGAGGCGAGTTTGCGTCCGGCCATCACTGCCGGCGTGGGGTTTCCAATGGCTCCGGCCAGGAAGCGATCCCCGAAGGTGGTGTTGACTTCCTTGCCGTGTGCTAGGTACTGGATCTCCTCCAAACGCGCGAAGACCCGACCGTAGACGTAGGCGGTGTCATGCGATTCTTCGTCAAGTCCTGGGGACACGCGGGGCTCCTTGTCTCGGGGATGGCACAGCGCCAGGCGCAGCAGCCCTGCGCGGGGCGCGTCAACGTGCCCGTCGGAAGCGATGCGGCGCAGTACGTGGTGCAGCACCGAGCGGGGTAGCGGGACGCCGCGCAACGCGCGGGCCAGCAGATCGCGCTGAATGTGCTCCGGGCGGCGACCCGACTTCGCGCCGATCTCGGCGTAACGACCTGGGGCGCCGTCGCCTCCCGACTCCCACCGGCCGGTGGCCAGTACCAGGTGCCACAAGCCGTGCGAGACGGGCTCGTCATGCCAGCCGGACGCTATGCGCATGTGGTCATACCAACGCCCCAAGTTGCGGGCGACCGCCGCCAGCGGCATGTCGATCCATTCGCGCACCATGATTCGCGAGGAGTTCCCGCCGAGGCTCAGTGAGCAGAACCGCTCCTGGCTGTCCCACTGCTCGGCGAGTTCCGCGGCCCTGTCCAGCTCACCGGACCACAGTTCCTTCAGCAGCCGGCTCACCGCACCGGGATCGGCGTTGCGGGGCATCACATCGAAGATGTCGTTGGGTGATGCGCCCAGGACCCACCAGACCATCACGCTGTCCTGGCCGGGCAGTTTCGTCGCGTGCTCTGAGCTCAGCAGGTGCGTCAAAGCGACGCTGACCGCATTTCCACACGTGAAGCAGATCGGTGTGTGCTGGAGACCGGTGGTGAGCCCGTAGCCGAAAACCTGCGCGTTCACGCTGACCAGCGCGACATCGTTGCCCGCACCCGGCACGAGCCGTTTCGGGACCGTGCCGGGAATCGAGTCCACCAGCGGACTTTCGGTCCCGCACGCCAGGCACAGCCCGAAGCCACCATTCTTGCCGCCCTTGCGGCGGATGACTTCATCGGCCCAGAACCGCACCAACGAAGACCGCTTGATGATCAACTGCTCATCGACGGCGATGAGCACACCGTCTTTGGCCCCGTAGTCGGCAGGACGCTCCCAGCGAATGTAGTCCTGCTGCCGGTAGAACTCCCGCACGCTCAAAGCCGCGTGATCATCGTCGGCCTGGCCCGCCCATGCCGAGATCAGCGACACGAAATGCTCGTGGCACTGGGCGACGCGCTCCGGCTTGGTGGTGTCATCGCCCCACCCGAACACGTACTGGATGTCGTCGGCTCCGAGCTGAGGCGCCACCCCGACCGTTCGGGTCACCGCAGGAGTCGTGTGCCGCTGGCCACGCAGTTTGCCTTTCGCATCCGGTTCCCGGATGCCGGTCAACCTGGCCGGCCGACCGTCGCTATAGAGGTCGAGCCGCCACACGAACTCACGTTCCCGGTGAAACGGCGCACTGTCACTGTTCTCCCGGGCATACTCGACCAAACGCTGCACCAGCACTACAGCGCCCCCATCCCAGCGGAGGTGATCCCCGAACGCGGGACGTGCAACCGACCCCGCTCAAGACGAGCGGTGAACCACGAAAACGTGACCGTGCTCTTGTCCCCCTTCTTCGGATGACGCACCCCGTGCAGCATCACCCCCAGATCGGCATCGACCGCGATGGCCGGGCGATCATCCGGCATACCGAAATACGCGGTGAACTCGCGCGTGCCCAGATAAGGCTGGTGAAAGCACTGCCCGCGCTCGACCCTCCGCCGGAACTGATCCCGATAGGCCGCGGCCTTCTTCGTGGCATGCTCACGCAACTCCACATGCGCATGGATGCGGTAGGAAACATCACGCAGACACACCGAGTTACGCTGCGTACGGTTCTCGGCCGTGTCGACCCGCCGCCCCCGCAGCGCCGCATCCGCCACCGAAGCCAGATCGATGGTCTCATTACGGCGCTGGGTGAACTGCCGGATCGGGTTGAGCACATCGATCGCCACCGGCCGCCAATCGAACTCCGGCTTCCAGAAAATCGCTTCGAGAACACCAATAGCAGCGGTCGGCGTCATCATCGGGTAAGAAACGCGCTCCACCTTCAACTCCGGACGGGTGAACAACGCACCCGGCCCCCAGACCTGCACGCTTACAGGTGGTGCGCCTTCACTAGACACTGGCAATTCCTGGGTCACCAAACCTCCTGTTCTCGTGAAACCTTGATGTGTCGGCGCTATAGCCCAGGGCTCGTCGCCGGGCATGCGCCTGGTTTTACAACACATGCCTGACGTTGTGCCCTCACAACGTCAGGCCGATGCCTGCCAACTCGGGAAACCTACTGTCCCCACCAGTCGCTCAGCCGCAGCAGGATGAGAACGGTCAGCAATTCACCGCTCCCGAGAGCAGCGCTGAGCAATACAGTCGCCTTGTTGCGCTTGCGCCACTGTATGGGTGAGCCAGCGGCCGTAAACTTCCCCGCGCACCGGAGTGCCTCCACTACTTGCCGCACATTCGTCCGTACGTGTGCACCCGAACTCGGCATTCGGCTTAACATCCGCATCCAACTGAAGCCTGAACCGCAGGTTTACTCTCGTCACCCGCCATTCCCGAAATAGTCGCCTTTCCCCCGGCTGGTGATCATGTTATCAGCGCCTAGGTTCCAGCTGCCGGAAGGCGGAGTCATTAGACACGGGCGGGCCGCCTGCTTGCCGAGCTCGCCAAGTTAAGGTCAGGTCGGCACGAGGCGAGAGCTGGTGAGGATCGCAATCAGCTTCCGGACGGCGGAACGCCGACCAAAGGCTCGGCGGCATCGAACGTCTGGTTCGGTGCCGCCGATTTGCGGCTGCAGAGGGAAGGCAGGAGCTGAGCATTTGCTCCAGGCCGTCGGAGGTTGACCGAGCGTGGTCACCAGACCTCCTGTTCTTGGGAGTGGGATGTGTCGATGCCGTATGCCTCGTGGTACGGGCCGATCCATTCATGCAGATCACCCATGCGCGGCGAGCAGAACGCCCGGATCGCCGGAACGTCCAGGAGCCGCCTCGGCAGCGCCACCACGTAAGGCTGCAGCTCGCGCAGCAACCAACGTCCTTCTTCGGGAGCTTGCTGGAATCGACGCAGCAACTGCGCAGCGGGAGTCGGCCCCTCATGGTCGGTCACGACAACCGGGACCGTGTCGTCATCGAGCATCCGAAACGCCAGCGAGCCGTCTCGGACCTGGCCCGCTCCCCCCGCACGCAGCGGACCCTCGGCCACCGCCGTGTAGTCGAGCTTCGCGCGGTTGCTCTGAATCTCTCGTGCTCGCCTGCCGTTTTCCGTGTTACCCCTGCTGTAGAGCGTGCGGTAGTACGCGTCGAGCGCGTCAAGATCGTCGGGGTCCACCGTGCGGGAATCGCTTTGCGGGCCGAAGACCTCGCTGGTGACCTTAACTCCGATCCCGTACCCGGCGGGGGACGTCATGTCCTCGGCATCGAACACCACGACCAGACCTTTTGTCGCGCCCTTCCCCTCGCGGTTAGCCCGGCCCGCTGCCTGCTGCAGCGCCTCCGCCGGGGCGAAAGCCCGGTACACCACCGGGAAGTCGACGTCCACTCCCGCTTCGATGAGCTGCGTCGACACCAGCCGCACCGGTTCGCCCACGGCCAACAGGCCGCGCACCTTCTTCAGCACGGTCCGCCGGTGTTCCGGATACATCCGCGTGGACAGGTGAAACGCATTGCGCACTCCGTCATCTCTCCACTGCCGGTAGATACCGCGGGCATCGGCGGTCGTGTTGACCACGACCAACACCTGCTCGTGCTCGGCGGCTTTCGCAGCGACCTCGGCCAATTCCGGCTTCGGCTCCAGCCACCACCGGTAACGCACCCGCCTCAAGCGCTGAAACAACGCTCGCGGCTCGTCGACCACATCCTGAACCTCCAGCCCGTTCCAGATGTCCAGAGCATGGAAGGAAGGTTGTGTCGCCGACGTGAGCAACACGGTGGTACCGAACTCCTCGGACAGCGTGCGCAAGGCATCGAGGATCGGTGTCAGCACCCGCAGCGGCAACGCCTGCACCTCATCGAGCACCACCACCGAGTTGGCGAGTCGGTGCAGCTTGCGCATCTGCGCCGGCTTGCGGCTGAACAGCGAGTCGAACAGCTGGACCGTGGTCGTGACGACGAACGGGCTATCCCAGTTCTCGACAGCCGAACGCAGCCTGCGCTCATGCTCGCCCTTTTCCGGTGGCCGCACGCCAGAGTGGTGTTCGAGCACCGCGTCCGGACCCAGCATCGAGCGGTAGACCTGTGCGTTCTGCTCAGTCACCGTGATGAACGGGACCGCCACGATGACCCGATTCTTGCCGTGCTCCGCACCATGATGCAGCGCAAAACCGGCGGCACTGAGTGTCTTGCCCACCCCTGTGGGGGCAGGCATCCGGTAGATGCCAGTCCCGCCGGCGGCGTGCTCGATAGCGCGTTGGTAGACGCCTTCACGAAGCGCGTCGATAGGAGAAGACTCCCGGCCAGCCAGCATTGTCTTGCGTTCCAACTCGAACCGGTCACGCAGGTCGGCCATGTCAGCATCCGGCCGCACATGCGCCTCCGGGAGCCCGTCGAAGTGCGCCGCCGTGTCGAGATGATCGGCATCGACCAGCGCGGAAAAAGCAAGGCGAATACCCAACTCGGCAACCAGATTCGATCGACGCCAGTTTCCCGGCAACAACGAGCCCGGCGGCAGCTCAAGAACCCGAGCGGCTTCCTCAACCTCACCAAGGAATGCCTGTACCGCTTCATCGTCACCCCGCGCCCCAGAAAGATCGCGCAGCTCATCGAGTTCAGTCAGCCCACCGTGATGTCCCAAAATCGCCATCGCCGCCGGACCCGCAGCCGCACGCAGCAGATTCGCCCCCAAATCCTTGTGCGGGGTCCCAACCGGACCCTTGTGCTCGCCGGCCTTCAGCAAACCTTCCTGCCAGCACCCGCGTCCCTTCCCCGCGTCATGAAAGAGCCCGAGGGCATGTCCCAACTCACCCGCGCCAAACGCAGACGCGAACCGCTCCGCCAGCAAAGCGGTAGCACGAGCATGATCCGACAACGCATGCCACTGCCCGTTCATGTTGGCACTATGCGCCCACATCGGGTTCTCCCCAGAATCGTCGAAGGCGGTTCCCTACTGACGTTGACCGCACAAACAGCCATCGCCATGTGACCGGAAACGTCTTAGCACCGACCCCCGACAAAAGAAGAACCATCCCGCGATCCCCACACGAAAAGACGCACCGCCCGGACACACGATGAGCCCAGAGGCCACATCACCGGTCACCAGCGCCAGCCCCAACAAACCCCCTACGCTGCGGAACGCAACCCGCTCAGGATGACCAAGCGTCGTGCGACACGCCTACACTCACCGAAGTGATCGCGGGCGTGTCGGTCTCAGTGCGGTCACATGAAAGGTTCCGAGATACAGTTCTCCCTGTTCGCACAGGGTGGCATCGGCCCTACGGGGCCGATGAGGATCGCAACGTGGACGCGTCCACGGTGGTGTCCACCGGCCTGTCCAGTGGCATCGGCCCTACGGGGCCGATGAGGATCGCAACCTGTCGTCCAGGCAGGCCGTGGCCGATGAGATGGCTAGTGGCATCGGCCCTACGGGGCCGATGAGGATCGCAACCTCTCGTTGATGGCTGGTCATGTCGTTGATGGCTGGTGTGGCATCGGCCCTACGGGGCCGATGAGGATCGCAACGACGTTGCTCATGCCTGGGCCCCCATCTGGTCTCGGGGGTGGCATCCGGCCCTACGGGGCCGATGAGGATCGCAACCTCTCGTTGATGGCTGGTCATGCCACGCCCGTGATCAGTGGCATCGGCCCTACGGGGCCGATGAGGATCGCAACTGGTCGGGGGCGGCGACACCGGGCATGCTCACCCTCGAGTGGCATCGGCCCTACGGGGCCGATGAGGATCGCAACTGCTCGGTCGATCACATCCCGTGGCGGCGCACCGAAGTGGCATCGGCCCTACGGGGCCGATGAGGATCGCAACAAGGCCAAGCTCCGCCAGCTCAACCCGCACCAGCAGTGGTGGCATCGGCCCTACGGGGCCGATGAGGATCGCAACCTCGCCAAGGTCGACGCCGACAAGATTGCGAAGCGGTGGCATCGGCCCTACGGGGCCGATGAGGATCGCAACAGTCCGCATGCGACGACTGTGACCGTCACGCCGCTGGGTGTAGCGCACCGCCCGGTATTGCACTGCACGGTCGCTGTGGTGGACGAGCCCGGCCAGGTCGGCGCCGGTGGCCTGGCGGCGCCAGATCGCCATCCGCAGCGCGTCCAGCGCCAGCTCCGACCTGCCAGCCGACGATCAAGCGGGAGAAGACGTCGAGCACGAACGCCGCGTAAACCCAGCCGGCAGCGGTGCGCACGTAGGTGATGTCCGCCACCCACAACTCGTTCACACGCGGTGCTCAGCAGCGGCCCGCAGCACCTCCGTCAACTGCTTACGATCGGAGTCCAGCGCGCGCCCGACGAAGGTCGCCTCCGCGGCGCGATGCCTGGACCCGAGGTGGCGGTCACGCCGAGCGCCCCCTGAAGGAGGCGCCCAGTGCGGCACCGATCCCGGCGATCTCGTCCTCGGCCTGGAAGGTGGTGACGTCGAAGTTCTTGTGCTTGGCCAACTCATGCAGCACGTCCGAGGCGGGGGTGATGGGGTAGGTCCCCAGGAATACCGGGCGTTTGGCGCACTGGCCGACCGCGATGATGCCGTAGACGAGCGCGGTGTTGCCGGTGATCTGCCGGTAAATGCCTGCGATGAGCTTGGCCGGGGCGACCAGGTAGGTCACCGCGAACGACTCTGTGGTCTCGCCGTAGTTCCAGCCGGTGTGGAAGGCGAGGATGTTGGCCTCGGCGATGGCGGGGTTCTTGGCGAACTTCTCGCGCAGGAACCGCTCTGTACCGACGGTTTCCCGGTTGTACATCCAGGACAGCAGGCCGAGGGCGAACATGTTCTTCGCGCGTTCGGCATCCTTTTTCGACAGGCCGGTGGGTTCGAGTGCGGCGCGGGTGATGCTGGCCATCGCGACCTGGTGTACTTGGAAGGAGGCCAGTGACTGGTCTTCCATAGGATTGCTGGTGTAGCCGACCTTGGCCAGGTTGCGTTTGGTGAACTCATCGGTGTTGACGATGAGGATGCCGCCGGCGGGCAGGTCGGCGATGTTGGCCTTGAGCCCGGCGGGGTCCATCGCGACGAGTACGTCGGGGCAGTCGCCGGGTGTGCGGATGTCGTAGTCGGCGAAGTGTAGTTGGAAGCTGGAAACGCCAGGTAGAGTGCCTTGTGGGGCGCGTATTTCGGCGGGGAAGTCGGGTAGGGTGGCGAGGTCATTGCCGAAGGTGGCGGCCTCGGAGGTGAAGCGGTCACCGGTCAGCTGCATGCCGTCGCCGGAGTCGCCCGCGAACCGGATCACGACCCGATCCACTTCCTTCACAGCGGGACCGGGAGCGGCGGCGGTCATGACACGACCACCGGCGAGGAGCCGGGCACGGGTTCCATGTCCTCGGCGATGCGCATGGCCTCCTCGATCAGGGTCTCGACGATCTGGTGCTCCGGCACCGTCTTGATCACCTCGCCCTTGACGAAGATCTGGCCCTTGCCGTTGCCCGAGGCGACGCCGAGGTCGGCCTCCCGCGCCTCGCCCGGCCCGTTGACGACGCAGCCCATGACCGCGACCCGCAGCGGCACCTCCATGCCCTCCAGGCCGGCGGTGACCTCCTCGGCCAGCTTGTACACGTCCACCTGCGCCCGTCCGCACGACGGGCACGACACGATCTCCAGCTTCCGCGGCCGCAGGTTCAGCGACTGCAGGATCTGGGTGCCGACCTTGATCTCCTCGACCGGCGGCGCCGACAGCGACACCCGGATCGTGTCCCCGATGCCCTGCCGCAGCAGAGCGCCGAAGGCGACCGCGGACTTGATCGTGCCCTGGAACGCCGGGCCGGCCTCGGTGACGCCGAGGTGCAGCGGATAGTCGCACTGCTCGGCGAGGATCTCGTAGGCACGCACCATCACGACCGGGTCGTTGTGCTTCACCGAGATCTTCAGGTCGTGGAAGTCGTGCTCGGCGAACAAGCTCGCCTCCCACAGCGCCGACTCGGCCAGCGCCTCCGGTGTCGCCTTGCCGTACTTCTGCATCAGCCGCGGGTCCAGCGAACCGGCGTTGACGCCGATCCGGATCGGCGTGCCGTGGTCCTTGGCGGCCTGCGCGATCTCCTTGACCTTGTCGTCGAACTTCTTGATGTTGCCCGGGTTGACGCGCACCGCGGCGCAACCGGCCTCGATCGCCGCGAACACGTACTTCGGCTGGAAGTGGATATCGGCGATGACCGGGATCTTCGACTTCTGCGCGATGGCCGGCAGCACCTCCGCGTCGTCCGCGCTGGGGCAGGCCACCCGGACGATGTCGCAGCCCGCAGCGGTCAGCTCCGCGATCTGCTGCAGCGTGGCGTTGACGTCGGCGGTGAGAGTGGTGGTCATGGACTGGACGGCTACCGGGTGGTCACTGCCGATGCCGACGGAGCCGATCTGGAGTTGGCGGGTCTTGCGGCGTTCGCTCAGTACCGGGGGCAGGGTCGCGGGCATGCCAAGCTGAACGCTCATCACAGTCCTCCGTCGCGCAGGATGCTGTCGGTGATGCCCTCGGCGTCGAGGCCGCAGTCGCGGGCGAGCTGTTGCGGGGTGCCGTGGTGCAGGAAGCGCCCGGGGATTCCGAACGAACGGACGGGCGCGCTGACACCAGTGGCGCCACAGGTGCGGGCGACCGCGTCGCCGACGCCACCGCCGTGCAGGCCGTCCTCGACGACGTAGACCGTGCGGTGGTCGCGGGCGAGGTCGAGCAGGCCAGAGTCGACCGGCAGCACCCATCCCGGGTCGACGACGGTGACGCCGATTCCGCGCCAGGTCAGCGCTTCCGCAACCGCCAAGCACGTCGGTGCGGTGGCACCGACGGCCACCAGCAGCACATCGTTGCCGCCCGGCAGCAACACCTCGACGTCACCGACCCGGCCGACCGCGGGGATGTCCTCGCCGATGGACGCCTTCGGGAAACGGATCGCCGTCGGTCCGTCCTCGGTGTCGACCGCCTCCTCGAGCAACCGCCGCAGCCTGGCCGCGTCACGGGGGCAGGCGACCCGCAAACCGGGCACCATGGCCAGCATCGACAAGTCCCACATACCGTGATGGCTCGGACCGTCCGGCCCGGTGATGCCGGCACGGTCGAGTACGAATGTCACGGGCAAACGATGCAGCGCGACGTCCAGCAGAACCTGGTCGAACGCCCGGTTCAGGAACGTGGCGTAGATGGCGACCACGGGGTGCGTCCCGCCCATGGCCAGCCCGGCCGCCGAGGTGACGGCGTGCTGCTCGGCCATGCCGACGTCGAAGAAGCGGTCCGGGAATCGCTCGGCGAAGGTGCCGAGCCCGACGGCCAACGGCATCGCGGCCGAGATCGCGACCACGTCCTGCCGCCGCTCACCGATCGCCGCGATCTCTCGCTCGAAGACCGAGGTCCAGGAGGGCTTTCCGGCGCTGATCGGTTTGCCGGTGGCGGGGGTGATCTGACCGCAAGCGTGCATCCGGTCCGCCTCGTCCTGCTCGGCGGGTGGGTAGCCCTTGCCCTTGACGGTCACGCAGTGCACGATCGTCGGCCGACTGGTGGCGCGGGCCGCGGACAGCGCCGCCTCCAGCGCCTCGGTGTCGTGGCCGTCGACCGGGCCGAGGTAGGTCAGCCCCAGATCCTCGAACAGCGGCTTGGCCCGCGGGTTGTTCCGCAACTCCCGCAGGTGCGCGGCGATTGAGCCGACCGTGGCGCTGTAGGACCGTTCGTTGTCGTTGAGCACGACGACGATGGGGTTGCGGGTGTCGCCGATGTTGTTCAGCGCCTCCCAGCACATGCCGCCGGTCAGTGCTCCGTCGCCAATGACCGCGACCACGTGGCGGTCGGACTCGCCGCTGATCGCGAACGCCTTGGCCATGCCGTCGGCGTAGGCCAGCACGGTCGACGCGTGCGAGTTCTCGATCACGTCGTGCTCGCTCTCGGCCCGCGACGGGTAGCCTGACAGGCCGCCGTACTGCCGCAGCGAGGCGAACCCGGCGGCGCGGCCGGTGACGAGCTTGTGCACGTACGCTTGGTGCCCGATGTCGAACAGGATGCGGTCCTGCGGCGAGTGGAACACCCGGTGCAGGGCCAGGGTGAGCTCCACGATGCCCAGGTTCGGCCCGAGGTGACCACCGACCGCGGACACCGAAGTCACCAAGAACTCGCGGATCTCGGCGGACAGTTCGGCCAGGTCGGCATGGTCCAGCCGACGCAGGTCGGCGGGCCCGGCGACGGTTTCCAGCAGCGCAGTGCGCTGCCGTGGCACGGGAACCGACGCGATGAAGTCGCCGATGGTCACGGTCACTCCCGAAGGGTCAGAACGGCGCTGGGAAGTCCGAAATGGATGGTTTCGGTCGTCGTCTCGATCTGCCGCACGTCCAGCGGGCCCAACCCGCCCAGTGCGCGCACGATCTCCTCGATCAGGTTCGGTGGCGCGGACGCGCCCGCGGTCAACCCGACCACACTGGCCTCCGCCAGCCACTCCGGTCGGATGTCGGTGACGTCGTCGATCCGGTGAGCCGGGGTGCCGCCGCGCTCGGCCAGTTCCACCAGACGAACCGAGTTCGACGAGTTGGCAGAACCGACCACCAGCACCAGGCCGGCCTGATCGGCAACCGCGCGCAGCGAGCTCTGCCGGTTCGTCGTCGCGTAGCAGATGTCGTCGGAGGCCGCGCCGCGCAGCGCGGAGAACTTGGCGCGCAACGCCTCCACCACGTCGGCGGTCTCGTCCACCGCGAGCGTGGTCTGGGTCAGGTAGGAAACCCGTGACGGGTCGGCGATGCTCAGGTTGTCCACATCGGACACTGTCTCGACGATGACGGTCTGGTCCGGCGCCTCGCCGAAGGTACCCTCCACCTCCTCGTGGCCACGGTGTCCGATCAGGACTACGGTGTCGCCGCGACCGGCGTACCGGCGTGCCTCGGAGTGCACCTTGGACACCAGCGGGCAGGTCCCGTCGATGACTCGCAGTCCCCGCCGGTCGGCCTCGTCGCGGACAGCGGGGGAAACGCCGTGCGCGGAGAAGACGACCGTCACGTCGTCGGGCACCTCGTGGAGCTCGTTCACGAACACTGCGCCGCGCTTCTCCAGGTCCCGCACGACGTGCTTGTTGTGCACGATCTCTTTGCGGACGTACACCGGGCTGCCCTCGGCCTGCTCGAGCGCCCGTTCGACGATGCCGATCGCGCGCTCCACGCCGGCGCAGAACGAGCGTGGGCTGGCCAGCAGCACCGTGCGGGGCGCGGCCACCGACAGCCAACTGCCGAGCACACTGTCCACTATGGTCCGGCTGCGCTGGTCGGCGCCAATGGCGAGCAGGTCGATATCGCCGCCACGCGGCGCCGACGCGATCTGCTCACCGACGCCAACGTCCACATGGGTCGAGACGGCGCTGATGCCGTGCCGACGCAGCTCACCTACCAGCAGCGGTGCCGCCGCGCAGTCCGACGGCAGCCGGTCGACGAGACGGTAGCTGCTCGCGACGAGGACCGCGTCGCTCGGGGCCGGATCGGCGGGCGTTGCCCTGATGTGCCAGACGAGTGGGTGCACGACCTTCTCCTCAGCTGTTGCGACGGGCGACGAGTTCGGCGAGTACGAGCAGTTCCGATTTGGCCTGCTCGGCTAGGTGGACGGCCTCCAGCGCCGCGAGGGCATCGGCGAGCTGCTCCCGGGCGTGGCGCTGGGTCGCCTCGCGACCGCCGGCCCGTTCCACCAGCAGCGCCACCTCGGTGACCTGCTCTGGCGTGAAGGCCTCGGGCTGGGCGTAAAGTTCGGCCAGTTCGGTGGCAGCCTGGCCACCCGCGCGCAGCGCGCTCACCACGGGGTAGGACTGCTTGCGCCGCACCAGGTCCGCGCCGGCCGGCTTGCCGGTGGCCGCCGGGTCGCCCCAGATGCCAAGCAGGTCGTCGATGAGCTGGAACGTCAGGCCCAGGTGCTCGCCGAAGTCCCGCAACGCCTTCCGCTGCCGCTCACCCCCACCGGCGAGCACCGCGCCCAGCTCGCACGATGTGCCCAGCAGTGCGCTCGTCTTGCCCCAGGCCATGGTCAAGTACTCGCCGGTGTCGACGTCGTTGCGCTCCTCGAAGGAAAGGTCGACGCTCTGCCCCTCGCACAGCGCGCTCACGCACTGGGCGAGCACGTCCACCGCGGTCGCGGTGCAGGCGGGAGACCCCGTGGCTGCGAGCGCCTGGAACGCGGCGGCCAGGATCACGTCGCCGGCCAGGATCGCCCGGTTGACGCCGAAGACAGACCAGGTGGTCGGCCGGTGCCGACGCATCTCGTCGGCGTCCATCACGTCGTCGTGCACCAGCGAGAAGTTGTGCACCAATTCCACCGCGGCAGCCGCGCCGACCGCGACCTCCGGTGCGCCGCCGACCGCCTGGGCAGACAGCAGCGTCAGCGCGGGCCGGATCGCCTTGCCAGCCGGTGCCTGGCACGGCTCGCCAATCGCGTCCCACCACCCGAGGTGGTAACCGGCCATGTGCAGCATGGAGCCCGGCAGGCGGCGCACCGCGGCACACAGCACTGGTTCGATGGTGGTCCTGCTCCACCTGAGGACTTCGCTGGCCGATCGGTGTGCCGGCGTCGTCGTAAGAGTCACGGCATCCTCATTTCGCAGCGCTGATTGGGATGTGGCGGCCGTCTCGCGGCGACACCGAAAAGTCTCGAAGCAGAGTGGGGCGTGCCATATCAGTAGTCGATGCGTACGCTTGTACTGATTCTGGTCATGGTTCGCGGTCGCGTAGGTTAGCCCGGACGTACGCGGGTGAGCAGATCTGCCGAACTTACTCCCAAACCAGGCGAGAACCATCCACTCGAGGAAGGTTCAGATCCTTGTCGCGGCTACCGCGCTTTTTGCTCAACGAATGTGACCAAGCCAGACTGCGCGACAGATGGCTCTGTCACAAGAGAAAGTTTCAACAGGTGAAACCAACTCGGACGGAAGGAGTAGCAGTCGCTTGCCGATCCTGGTGTCCACAGTGGCTTGTCGACCCGCGGTTCTAGCGAAGTCGTGCGGAGAGACGTTCGGTACGCTCAGATAGCTGAATATGATTTGGAACCAAGGTGTGTCACGTCCACACCTGCCTGAGGCTTTCTCGCGAGTGGTGTTTTCGGCCTGACGCGCGGGCTGAGATCCGGCGGGATGGGCGCTGGCACCAGCGATCAGTTACCCCTCGCAAGCATCGCAGCTGCGACCGGAACTAGCCCTCTGAGACGGTATGCCCCCTCCCAGTTGCCCACAGGCTTCAAGCGTCGCTCCGTCGTACTGCGAGCCGCAGCGCTGCGAGAGCCCCAGTGCGGTCGGCTGGGAAAGATAGTAGGAGGCTTTTTGAGCAGACTGGCTGGCCTCCATCCGGACCGCATCCAAATTCATCGAATCGAGCGGGCCCGCAACGGACACCCCGGCCACAATCCGCCTATCCGGCCCAAAGATCGGAACCGCAACCTCAGCTTCGTCACGAAGATATTCGCCATGTGAGTACGCCACAGATTTCCGGCGAACAACCGTCAGCTCACAGCTGAGATCGCCAACCCTTGTAATCGTCATTGCTGTGAACCGCTTCAGCTCCCGCTCAGCGAGCCCGGCGACGGCGTCACGCTCATATGAGAGGAACAGCTTGCCCACCGCACTGCAGTGCGCAGGCACCGGCTGCCGGAAGCTGTCGTGATGCCACTGATGATGCAGCCGATCCGAGTAAAAGACGTAGCCCCGGTGCAACACTCCAACGCTCACCGCACAATGCGTCCGCTCATATAGCGCCAGTAGGAAAGGCATCAGCTTCCGCTGCAGTGCAGCAGCCCGAATTGCCTCCGGTCTCGGCCGAAGCATTTGGTTACCAAGTGTGTAACCATCACCTGCTCTTTCTGCAAACCCTCGCGCAACGAGCGTGTTCAATATCCGATGCACGGTTGCCTTGGAGAGATTAGTAGCACGGGCAAGGCTGGATAGGCTGGACGGCGAACCGTGCGCTGCCAACGCCTCCAGAAGCGACAACGCTCGATCAACGCTGCGCGTGAAGCCTCCTTGTGTCTCTGCGCGATCCGAGGTCTGGCATGGCTGCTCACTCATCGTCACATGCTCCTCGTTTGCAGGACTGGGAGAGCTACAGGCTTGCCTAGGTACAGGATCAGCAACAGACCTAGATAGAAATCTCTGCACTTTTGGGCCCCCATGATGGCCACACGGGCGATGCGTGGTAGAGACCTTCATTCCGAAGCTGGGCGGCAGGTGTCGCCACGCGGACCCACTGGTCAGGACGAATACCATCGCGGTGCACACAGCACGATCGTCCATGTCAGACCGTCCGCCTGCGGAAGTCACCGCAAAGGTCTCGCCACTGCATCTTGAGCCGCCACATCTACCACAACGTCACCTAACTGGTGTTCCGCAGCGTGGAACGATCCGGATCGTTGCAACCCAAACCGTGGTTATCCTTGCGGCCATCCGACTTCCAGCAGACCGCCTCTTCAGGTGATCGGAGCGGCAGCATGTCAGAAACCAATTTGCCTGAGTTCTCCGCAATGACATCCTCCTTTGTGCCGCGTGCCCGCGGGGTTGGGCTGATCACGAGTACAGAGCTGCACCGGAAGTTGCTCGACGTGGTGGCCAAGCACGACTTCGATGAGCTCCGTGCGCTCTACCATGACGAGTACGTCTACCGCAACGCAAGCGGCGCTGAGCTGCACGGCGCTGAGGCAGGTGTTGAGGTGGCGCGCACGTACACAGAGGCCTTTCCCGACATGAGTTTCGACATCAGGCACATCAACGATGCCGGTGACGGACGCTCGCTCGCCGAGGTCGTCGTGCATGGCACCAACACCGGCCCACTGCATGGGAAGCCCGCGACCGGCCGGACGATTTCACTGCTGATGGCCAACGTCATAGAAGTGCGTTCGGGTCTGATCTACCGCGAGTTCGAGTACTACGACTCCATGAGTCTCCTCGGTCAACTCGGCCTCGCGGGACAGGTGATCTGATGCGGGAAACCTCCGCATGCTCGGACTGCAACGTCGTGGTGGTGGGCGCTGGCATCGGCGGCCTCACCGCGGCCTTTCTCCTGCAGCGCGAAGGATATCGCGTCACGGTACTGGAAAGCTCGACCAGAGACGAGGTCGGGGGACGCATGGCGAACGTGGACCACGGCGGTTTTCCCGTCGACCTCGCCGCTTCCCTGCTGTCCTATCGCTATAAGCATCTCCTCCGACTCGCGGCAGCGGTGAACGCTCGGCCGCTCCGGTCGTCGAGCCTGGTCGGTGTCGTGAAAGAGGGACGCGTCCAACGGATCAACGTCAAGTCCTTGCCGCGTATGGCAGCAGGCCTGCTAAAGCTGGTGCCACCGACCGACGCGGTTCGACTCCTGATCGACTACGCCCGACTGCGGCCCTCGCTCAGCTGGGAGGACATGTCGTCGATGTCCACGCAGGATCACCATTCGGTCTCCGAGTACGCGGCCCGGCGGGGCATCAGCAACGCGACCGTGGACTACGCGCTCGATCTGCTGTGCATCCTCGCCTCGTTGGAGGACGCCGAAGTCACGTCGAGCATCGGGCCCTTCATGATCCTGCGCAGCCTGCTCGGAGGAGGGGGGTTCCTCACCTCGACGACCGGAGTCGGCTTTCTTCCCCAGGCGCTCGCCCAACACGTGGCGGTCGAGCACGAGGCGACTGTCCTGTCTGTAGAGGAGCGTGCGGGAGAGGTCGAGGTGACCTGGTGTCGTGACAACGCAACGACAACCGTCCGAGCGCAAGCATGTGTGATCGCGGTGCCGCCGCCGCTCGTCCACGGGATCTACCCCCAGCTTCAGGAAATCGAGAGAACGGCGTTCGAATCGCTGCGGTACGCCGCAAGTATCCACATCGCATTCGGGCTGGACCGGCCTACCGCGGCCAAAGAGGTCGTTCTCGACTTCCCACGCAAGGAGCATCCGGAAATGTGCGGATTCGTGTTGCCGCACAACATGGCGCAAGGACGCGTGGCCGCGGGACGTGGTCTCGCCATGGCCCACTTCCGCGGCAACTGGTCGGCGTCACACCTCGACTCGGACGATGGGTTTCTGGCGGCCGCAGCCCTGGCCGGAGCGCGACGCCTGCGGGTGCTCCCTGAGCTCGAGAGTCACGCCGAACTGCTCCGCGTCTGCCGCGTTCCTCTGGGTATCGTGGTCCGCCGTCCCGGTGACTACCGAGCGTTGAAGGGGCTCAGCGCGGCACGTTCGGTAGACAGCAGAGTCCAGCTCGCGGGCGGCGACTTCCTCGCGCACTCGACGACCAATCACAGTGCCGCCTCCGGGATGCTCGCCGCGCAACGAATCGGGCGCGTACTCAGCACCCCGATGCCGGCGAGAGTGAGGTAGCCGTGCCATCGTTCGATCTGGCCGCGCAACAATTAGGCGTTCCATTTTCGCCAGCGCGCAGTCCGCACGCGGCAGTACTCGACGCCAACCTCACCGCCTGGTTGAACGAAACGAGTCTCGTCGGCGACGGGGCTGTCGCGCGGCACGTGCGAGCCGCTCGCTTCAGCGACCTGATCGCTTCCGTGTATCCCCAGGCTGGGTGTTCAGAACTCAATCTCATCGGACGCCTCATCGTCTGGATGTTCGTCTACGACGACCACTTCGACCCTCATCGACTGGGCCTGGCACCCGACCGGGCGCACCAGGCTGCGGACCAGCTCGCTCGAGTTCTCCGCAGCAGCGGTTCGCCGGGCTCACATGAACCACTGTGGCACGCGCTGGACGAGCTGTGGCACCAGGGCTTTCGCGAGACCGCCCCCCTGCTCAGGGAACGTCTTGCCGACCATCTCCTCGTTTTCGCCAGAGGAGTCGCGCTAGAGGTGTCGATGCGGGTGGACCAGAAAGTGCCGCTACTGGACGCCTACTTCGACCTGAGGCTGGACACCTTCGCTTGGCTGGTTCTTGTAGACCTGATCGAGGTTGCCGAAGGCATCGCCGTGCCGCAATGCATACGTAACACAACCACCTATGCCGATCTAATCCGCACCGCGGGCAGGCTGATGTTCCTCATCAACGACCTGTACTCGTTGAACAAGGAGATCGCCGCCGGCGAAACCCACAACATCGTCTTCGTTCTCCAGCGGAAGTACAGCAACGAGCTTTCCGAGGCGTTCGCCAAGGCGGTCGGTCTCTTCCACAACGATGTCGGTCGTTTCGTCGAGCTCCGCACGCGACTGGAACAGATGTCGTTGCCGCAGGGCGAGCGGATCGCGGTATCCCGCCACGTCCGAGCACTGGAACATATCGTGCGCGGGGAGCTTGACTGGTGTCAGGAGAGCGCGCGGTACCGCACCGGCCCTGCGTCTGGAGCAGCGAATCTCGACTTGGAGGAAAGGCCAATGTTATGAGGGACTTCAGTCAAGCGGTGGTGATTGGTGCTGGCGTGTCTGGACTGCTGGCGGCGCGGGTGTTGAGCGAGAGGTTCTCCTCCGTGCTCCTGCTTGAGCGAGATCGTCTGACAGGTAAGGATCACCGCGCCGGCATACCGCAGTCCCATCACTTGCACGCCCTCAGCGCTCAGGGTGGCGAGCTGGTGGAGGAGTTGTTCCCAGGCTTCCGCGACGAGCTGAGTAACGCGGGAGCACCGACCTTCGACTTTGGTGAGCAGGTCGCCGTCAGGTTTGCCGACGGCTGGGCGTCAAGACTGCAGACTGGCCTGATCGTCCAGTCGTTCACCCGGTCGCTGTTCGAGTCGTCGCTGCGGGAAAGGGTGCTCGCGCTGCCGGGTGTCGCGCTCGCGGATGGCTGCACCGTGCTTGGTCTGAGAGCAGACGAACGTGCCGTCACCGGTGTCAGTTACCGCGACGCCGGTGGCGAGAAGACGTTGCCCACGGATCTTGTCGTGGACGCGAGCGGCCGGTCTTCGCATCTTGCGGAGTGGTTGGAGCAGGCGGAATTCGGCCGCCCCCGCGAGACCGTGCTCAACGCAGGAGTGGGGTACGCGTCAAGGCTTTACGACAACCCGTCCGGTGTATGGCCCGAGTGGACCGGGCTTGCCGAGTTCCTCCAGGCGCCGGACGTGCGGCGGGGAGGCTTCGTGTCCAGGGTGGAAGGAGATCGGCTGCTCCTCACCCTTCAGGGCATCGAGGACGGCAAACCACCCCACGACGAGGAAGCGTTTGCCGAGTACCTCAGGTCGTTGCGGGTGCCCGTGGCCGACCTGGTCGCGCAGATGAGCCCGGCATCACCGATCCGGCGCTACTCGCGCACCGGGAACCGCAGGCTGGCTTGTCACCGGTTGCGTCGCTGGCCCGACGGGTTGATCGCGGTCGGAGATGCCGTTTGTACGTTCAACCCAATTTACGGGCAGGGTTTGACGGTCAGCGCCTTCGAGGCGATAGAACTGCGTGAGTTCCTGCAGGGATGCCCTCCGTACGGAATCCCGGCCGGTGCTACGAGGCGGTTCCAGCGCGTGCTGGCCCGCCGGACGAGGTGGCCATGGCTGCTCGCGACTTCATCCGACTGGGGCTGGCAACGACATCGCGCACCACTGCCGATCAGAGCGGGTCTCGGCTATCTGCGTAGGCTCATGCGCGCGATGCCTCACGACGACGTCCTGTATCAGCAGTTCCTCCGGGTTCTTCACATGGTGGATCCGCCCACGACGCTGGGTCGCCCGTCGATCGTACTGCGCGTGCTGCGGCACCGTTCCGGCGAAGCCGCTCGCAATGCGCTGCTATCGGAGCAACCTCTCGCCGGTGCAGAACATTAAGCCGCATTGGGGCGTAATCCCGTTTGCCCGTACGGCGCGATCTTGGGATCACCAGCGACACGAAGCGCATGGTCCGAGGGGATCGCGCCGGTGCCAACTTTCTATCCAAGATAGGAGCATCCGCACGGGGAAGACACAGATGGGAGGCCCTGGCGGGTAGCGGGTGAGCGCAGCGGTATGCTCGCGCACACCGTCCGTCGGCCGAAAACCCGTTCGTCGCTTCGGCTCCGGGAGCCTCGTCGTCTGCCCACGGCGCTATCGCAGTCGGATGCGGCGGAGCTTCTGGCGAGTTTTCATGCGTGGCGGGACCGGGCGATCGCGGGCTTGATGCTGTATTGCGGGCTGCGTTCCGCCGAGGTGCTGGGCCTGGACGTCGTTGACGCCGATATCGGCGGCCGATGGCTGCGGGTGGTCGGTAAGGGCCAGCGGGAACGCCGGGCCGCTGGATGCCGACGTCGCCTCGGTGATCCAGGTGTATCTGCTGGCCGAACGGCCCGAATCCGCAAGCGCCCGCCTGTTTCTCGTGGCCAAGGGGCCGAACCGGGGCAAGCCGTTGACTGCGGCCGGGTTGCGCACGATCTTCCGCTATCACCGTGGGCTTACCGGCATGCCAACACTTTCAGCGCCAAGGCGTCGATCGGGCCCGCGCCTCAACGTGCGCCAGCATGGCCCCGAGCTGAGCCGGGGTGAGCGGGTGCGGTTCAAACGGGGTTTCGTCGCCGGACCCGTGGCCGCCCAGGGCGTTATACGTACGGTCAACCGGGTTCGCGCGGGCAATGCGTCGTGCCGGACGACGTACCGCAACACCCGGTCGAACACCGACCACGCGTGCTTCAGCGCCCGGGGCGCGAGTGGGCGCTTGCGGGTTGCGAGCGCCGTAGCGAAGTCCTCCACTGCCTTCGGGTCGATCTGGCCAACCGACGTGCCGCGGAAGTGCTGCAACACGTAGCGCTCCAACAACTTCCGGTACCCGGCTCTATCTGCGCGAGTGCACCGTGGGCCGCCTTGGGAAGTTCATGAACCTCGAAGGCAAGAAGGTCGCTGCCAACACGCGCTGCGGCATTCACACCGTGTTATCCGGTCAGCGCGGTCAGGAGTTCGGCCGAGCCGACGGCAGGCTGTTTCTGAGCCATTTCCGACCCAACACTGAAACCGTTGCCGTACCTTGTCGATGTGTGGTTATTCCGTAACCTCCAAGGTTGGGCACCGTCCAGTGAGGATGGTCAAGGGGCTCTAGTTGCCTGCTTTGGTGGGATCCCGCTTAAGCGGCAGGCACTGCGGTACTGACCGGCAAACCTCCATCCGCCCCTCTTTTCAAATAAGGTGCCAGCAACGTTCCTGTTCCCCGCAATGCAACGATGCGATCCAGCACCGATCGCACGGGGCACGGTGGTGTCCTGGCCCATCTCGCAACGCCTCGACTATTCCGTTGATCGGTGTCGAGTGTGCCGCCCTCGATGTGAATACCCCGGTCAGGTTTGAATAGCCCGACGCCGACCGTGGCGGTCGCGGGGCCAGTCCGATCATGAGCTGGAGTGATTCCGGGAGGTGGCGCCCAGGAGTGATCTGGATGAGATCAGTTTAGATCTCGGCGCGACACCAGTGGAACCGACGGGGTCAGCAAAGACGTGTTCCAGGACCGTCCCGACACCGCCATGTATCGGCGCCTGCAGCCCGAGTGTGGAGGCCCCTACATCCAGCGCGCGACGTTGCGGTAGCACCAGGCGCTGGTCGAGCACCGAGCGGACCGTCGGCAGCATCCATTCAGCCAGGATTCCGAACCAGCCGGCAAGTACGACCGCTTCCGGGTCGAAGACGTTCACCAGCGTCGCGGCTGCGGTACCGAGCCAAGTAGCCTGCCGGCGCAGTTCGGCGACGACTTGGTCGTCACCATCCGCGGCTCGGGTCCGGAGTTGCTCGACGACAACCGCTAGCCCGCTGCCGTCGCCGAGTCGCAGCCCGGCGGCTTCGGCCAGCGGTGGGAGCCCGACGAGTGCCCCAAGGCAGCCGCGCGCGCCGCAATCACACTCCGGACCATTCGGGTCGACGACGACATGCGCGAACTCACCGCCGAGCCCGTGCGCCCCGAGCACGGTGCGGCCATTGACCAGCGCCCCGCCACCGACCCCTAGGTCGCCGAAAAGCACGACCAGGTCCCGGGTTGTCGCCCCCGGTTCGGCTCGACGTTCCGCTTCCACGCACAGCCGCCCACGCCGGTCGACCAGTACCGGGTAGTCCGGCCCGTCGAGGGCCTCGTTCAGGAGCTCACGCAGGGGGACGTCCTGCCACCCCAGCGCGGGTGACAGGTAGACCATTCCGCTGGCCGCGTCGACCATTCCAGCGACGATCGCAACGAGGCCGGCGATGCTGCCCGAGTATCCAGCGAGTTCTCCCTCGAGGTCACCCACGAGGTCGGCCAGCCGGGACGCCACTGTCTCCGGCGAGTCCCTGGGCACGTCCAGGCGCAGCTCGCGGTGAGCGACCGGTCGGCCCCGGAGGTTGCTGGCTAGCACCTCTAGCCGGTCCAGCCCCACCGCTGCGGACAGCGCGACCGCGCCTCGGGAGTGAATGTCCAGCAAGACGGACGGCCGACCGGCGGTGCCGGGATGCCGATTGCCCACTTCCTCCAGCAGGCCTCTGTCGATCAGCTCCGCGACCAGGCTGATCATGGTGGTGCGATTGAGCCCGGTCCGCCTGACCAGGTCTGACCGCGAGACCGGGCCAAGGTCGTACACGGTGCGCAGGACGAGACCGAGATTCCCACGACGCAGCGTGGCCTGATCGTGACGGGCAGAGGGCACGTTCACGATCCTAATGTCGCCCGCCGGACGACCGGCGCGAGCTGGGGGTTGGCAGACCACGCCGAATAATTTAGTTTAGTCGCGCGACTGAATCCAATGGAGGATTTCATGGTCACTGCAGACTCCTCGCCGCAATCGGAAGGACTGGGCACCTTCGACGACGACCGGCACGTCGATCGACGTCGCCGCATCGCGATGCGCACGATCGCAGCCGGGATGTTCGTCGACGGATACGACCTGATCGCGTTGAGCGGTGTGCTGGTACAGGTGAAGGACCAGATGCACCTCGGCGCAGGCCAGATCGGCCTGCTCGGCGCGTCGACATACTTCGGGTCGATGGTCGGCGCGATCATTTTCGGACGACTGGCCGACCGGCTCGGCCGCCGGGTCATCTTCCAGTGGACCCTCGTCTGCTTCGTCGCCATCAGCCTGCTCTCCGCGCTGGTCACCAACGTTGAGCAGTTGTACACCGCCCGGGTGTTGCTCGGGGTGGCGATCGGCGCCGAGCTCGCGGCCGGTCTGGCCTTCCTGAACGAGATCGCACCCCGGAACTCACGCGGTGGCTGGGCCGGCGCCTTGCCGCAGATCATGTGGTCCACCGGTGCTCTGTCCGCCATTCTGGTCGACGCCCTGCTGCTCGCTGTCGGCGACGAGAACGCGTGGCGGTGGATGTTCGCGGCGGGCGCCGTTCCGGCGATGATCGCTCTGCTGGCCCGGCTGCATCTGCCCGAGTCCCCGCGCTGGCTGCTGCTCAAGGGGCGCACCGACCAGGCCGTGGAGGCGCTGGCCTACTTCGGAATCTCAACGTCCGCTGGCCGGTTGGAGGCGCAGGCGCAGGCTCTGCGTACACACGGCGAGCGGGCCCGCGCGGCCGTTCCTGGCATGCGCACCCTCGTGACCGGCCCGCACCGCACGATTGCCCTCATCGTGATCACGCTCGTCGGCTTCGTCTCGCTGGTGGGCGGCGGATCGAGCATCCTGGGCCCGTACGTGTTCGAGCAGATCGGCAAGCTCTCCCAGATCCAATCGGTGCTCAGCGGCGCGGTGATCTGGGTGGGCGCCCTGATCGGCGCCATCCTGTCGTTCACCTTGGTGGACCGGATTGGTCGGATCCGGGCGTACATCTCGACGCATGTCGCGCTGTTTTTGGTCTACGTACTCATGGTGACGATCGGCTTCGGAACCTGGGTGCTGGTCCCGCTGTACTGCCTGTACGGAGTCTTCAACTGGATCGCTTCCAGCATCAGCGGCGTGCTTCCCAGCGAACTGCTCCCGACCAGCGTCCGCGGGGCCGCGAACGGGCTCGCGCACGGCCTGAACCGCTTCTGTAACGGGCTGGTCGTACTGCTCGTACCGGTCGGCCTGGAACTGCTCGGCTTCCGCGGGGTGGTCCTCATCTGCGGCGCAGTCGGCCTCGTGCTCTCAGCACTCGCCTACGCCTACCGCCGGTACGAACCCGCCCGACGCTCGATCGACGAACTCAGCGGGGAACGCAGCCACCCGGACGACCACGGCACACCGCGGCGCAGCGCCATTACCTGATTCACGACCAGCGCACATCGACTGAAGGGACACCATGACGAACGTCGTCCTCGTACTCGCCGACGATCTCGGCTACTCCGATCTCGGCTGCTACGGCGGGGAGATCCGCACCCCGAACCTCGACGCCATCGGCCGCTCGGGCGTGCGGTTCAGCAACTTCTACAACACAGCGCGGTGCAGCCCGTCCCGGGCGTCGTTGCTCACCGGGCTGCACCCACACCAGACCGGGATCGGCGTCCTGACCAGCAACGATACGCCCCGGGGGTATCTCGGCAGCCTCAACGACCGGTGTGCGACCACCGCCGAGATACTCGGTGCCGCCGGCTACGCGACCGGCATGTCAGGCAAGTGGCACCTGTCCTCCGAGGTGCACACACCGTGCGCGGCATGGCCGACTCGGCGCGGGTTCGACCACTTCTTCGGCACCCTCACCGGCTGCGGCAGCTACTACGCCCCGGGCACCCTCACCCGCGGGGAGCGCGACGCAAGCGCCGAGTTCGACACCCCTGGGTTCTTCTACACCGACGCGATCACCACCGACGCCGTGGAATTCGTGCACCGATCCGCGTCGCAACCACACCCGTTCTTCCTCTACGTGGCCTACACAGCGCCGCACTGGCCGCTACACGCCCCGGAAGCCGACATCGACAGCTACCAGGGCACCTACGACGACGGCTGGGACGCGCTCCGGAAGGCCCGGCTGGGGCGGCTGGTCCGGGAAGGCATCCTGCCCGAAGACACCGAGCTGACCGATCGGGACCCGACCCAGCCGCCGTGGTCGGCGGTCACCGATCAACGCTGGGAAGCCCGTCGGATGCAGACCTATGCCGCGATGGTCGAGCGGATGGACCGCGGGATCGGTCGGCTGCGGGCAGCACTGGAAGAAACCGGCCAGTGGGAGAACACGCTGTTCGTGTTCCTCTCCGACAACGGCGCCTCGGCCGAGGACATCGGAGACGAGCACTACCAGAGCCTTCGCAACCGACCGGAGAACTTCCCGGGCACGACCCGGTCCGGAGAGCAGGTGTTCCTGGGCAACCACCCGGAAAGCGACCCCGGCCCGGAAGACACCTACGCCAGTTACGGCACCGCGTGGGCGAACCTGTCCAACACGCCGTTCCGTCGTTACAAACGATGGACGCACGAGGGCGGCATCGCTGCACCGTGCATTGTGCACTGGCCACACGGCGGACTCGCCGCCGGCACCGTCCAACACGCTCCGTTCCAACTCGTGGATGTCCTGCCGACCGTGCTCGAGGCCGCCGGCGTGGACTACCCGCAGCGCCGACAGCAGGTCGAACTCCCACCACTGCAAGGGGTGAGCATGCTGCCTGCGCTGCGCGGCGCGGAGAGCGAGCCGCACACCCTGTTCTGGGAACACACCGGAAACACCGCGGTCCGCGACGGTCAATGGAAGCTGGTACGAGAACACTCCCAGCCGTGGGAGCTCTACGACGTGCACACCGACCGCAGCGAACTGCACGACCTGGCGGCCGAGCGCCCGGATCTGGTATCGAAGCTAGAGATCCAGTGGGAAGAGTGGGCAAGCCGAGTCGGAGTACTTCCCTGGGATGACGTGATCGCGCTCTACCGTGAACGGGGTCAGACGTCCCAGCACGCCAACGGTTGAGGCAGCGGCAGTAGCGGCGAGGAAGAGAAATAAAGGCGTTTCCCAATGATCTTGGAGCGATTCCCGTGCAAGGCACGCCGTCTCGACGCTGCTGTTCGTTGAGGACGGTGGCGGTGGGCGGCACCGCCGTGCAGGAGGACGAGGGGCGGGGCTGTGTAGCGGCTTGCCCCGCCGACCAATCAGGGCATAAGGGGGGAGTTTGCCGACGATCTTGTCGATCCGGCTGCGTGGCCCCAGAGCCGACCGAGCGAAAACGCGTGAGCGCTGAGAGTGCCAGCCGGGTTGGTATGCGAAGTTCAGTACGCGGCCGCAGCGTGGTTCACCACGCACCGACCCATACCCAACGCCACAGCCATGGAGGGCTCGCCCGCATCCCGCGTCTCCACACGCGCCGCCTCTCACAACTGCTGCTCCCCTTGCCCCCGCAAAATCGAATAGCCCGCACCACCCTCATTCCGGATTTCCGTAAGTCGCTTCGAACCCCACTCCATGCTCTTCCCGAACTTCTTCCCCAACGACGCACCCGTGTAGGGCTCGCCCGCGTCGCGAGCACGACGCGCCTCCACCCGCGCCGCCTCCCGCTCCCGCTCCCACGCCCACTCCCGCTCCGTTGCCCGCATCGCCCGCCCGACCCCGCCGACCTCATCCCTGATCTCCGCAAGCCGGGCCTTACCCCACGAACGGCTCTTCCCGAACTTCGCCCCCAACACCGCACCCGTGTAGAGCTCGCCCGCATCCCGCGCTCGACGCGCCTCCAAACGCCCCGCCTCCCGCAACCGCTCCTGCTCCCGCTCCTGCAAGTCCGACCGCGTCGCACCGCCCTCATCTTTGATCTCCGCAAGCCGCTGCTGCCCCCATCCCTTGCCCTTCCCGAACCTCTTCCCCAACGCCGCACCGCTGTAATCCTCACCCGCATCCCGAGCACGACGCGCCTCCACCCGCGCCGCCTCCCGCAACAGCTCCGCGCTCTCCAGCCCCTCGGCCGCGTCCACCGCTTCCGGCACCGAACCCACCGCCACGCCACCGGGCCCCACCGACAACTCCGCACCACCCTCAGCCGTCGAACCCATCCCGCCGGCAACAAAACCAGCCACACCCACAGGGAAACCAAGCAAATCCGATCCCACCCCCGCGACATCACCCCACGACCAGCCCGCCACATCCATCGAATCCAACGCTGATTCAACGGCGGGATCAAACTCCCACGACACCCGATCACCCGCCGGGTCCGCGGCCGTACCAACAACCTGACCGCCGCCCGCGAACTCCTCCAACACCGACTGCGGATCCGAACCCTGGTCCGGCACCTGCTCGCCAAATTCCGGCAAATGTGGGAAACCCTGCGCGCCCGAGGGCGTGCGCGCCGCACCCTCATCCACCGAATCATCCCCGCGACGCCGCTTACGGCCGCTAATCTCACCAACCGAGCCTGCCCCCGACACCAAAATCGGCCACATCGGTGGCACACCCCAACACCCCCGCATCATTCGAAACCGCTCCCAGCACACCACTCCTCGGCTCAAGATCTGCCACATCACGCCACGGACTCCCAACACCCGGCACATCCAACGCAGACTTCAAGGCCGGATCAATGGCCCACGACGCCAAGCCATCCGCCGACTCGGCAGAAGCAAAAGCCTCCGAGACCGGAACCCCTTCCCGGGGATCCGGCCCTGCCAGAAACCGGTGCGCCGCCCCGGTACTCACCTGTGCCGTCCACGCCAGACGATGGGACATCGGCGCGGACACCGCCAATCACCGCGTTGTAGGCGGGCGGCGGCATACCCGCGCGGGAATCCGCATCCCTGACCCCACTACCGGATCCCGGTTAATCGCTGTGCACGACGCCGCCGACCTGAGGCGCGCCGTACGGTGGCGGCGGCGTGCCCGGTCTGTCCTGCGCCGACTCCACCGTTGCCTCGCCCTCATGCCACGCCGGCGGCACTGATTTCGTCCGCGTCTCACGCGCGCCGATCATGACGTCCTGCCCCGCCGCGGCACCGGTATCCACGCCCCTCGGGACGCCGCTGGACGTGGCCGCCCCACCAGCATGCGTAGCCACGCTGGTATCCGGTACCCAGGGCCCCTGAACCGGGCTGACCGGCGGCGTATCCGAGAACGAAGACAGCCCAGCGGCCGTTTCCTTCGCCACCTCGCCGTTTTCGCCTTGCGGTGCACCGGACACGCCACCCCGTGGTTCTTTTGCAGTGTCGGCGCCAGCAGGCAGGAAAACCGACATCAGCGCAGCACCCCAAGCCACCGATGCCGGACCCGGGTTCGCGCCAGCGTGCACCGGTTCGGAACCGGGCACCGACACATCGGAGTCCACACCGGACACCTCACTCAGGAAATCAGACTTTTCGCCTGTCTGTGAATCGGAACCGGTCTTCAACTCCCCGGACGTGTCGATGCCGGCGTTGCCGAAGCCCTTCTCCCCGCCGACGGCATCCCGGGCCCGGCCCGCTGGGGTCAGCTCGCCCCGCACCGCCAGCCCCGCCAGATTCCCCAGACCCGGACCCACCGCCTCCGACATCCCGGCAGTGAACGAGAACGGATTCCACTGCGCACCCTGACCACTGATCGCCGCATATCCCGCCTCGCCCAACATTTCGGTCAGGCCCTCCTCCAGAGACTCCCCCAGCCCGTGACCGAACCGGGCCGCCCACATCGCCCGCACCGACGTCCCCGTGTAATCGTCCAGGCTCTTGGCCACCACGTCGGCAAAGCGCGCAATCGACGACACCGGATAAAGCTCCGCATGCTTGACCACCGCCTGCGCGGCCGCCACTGTCAGCACCGCCGCATCGATCTCATCGCCCAAGCCCCGCACCAGCACCTTGGTGACCGCATTCCCCACCACATTGCCTAACCCCGAGAGCGGCACCGCCAACAACCCGCTGAACGAGCCCACCCCCACCGCCATCTGCGTCAGCTGGCCATCCCACTGTTTGCGGGTCCCCAACGCGAACTGCAAACCCTGTGCACCACCGTCAATGCCGATAGTATGAGCCAGTCATACCGCTGGTTGAACCACGCACCCACGCCCGCGAAACGGGCTCGCGCGTTCAGCACTAAAACGCAACAAAAAGGGCTCTTCTGACCGATCTGGGGCGAGCGGGCAATTCGAAACTCATGGGCCCTCGATGCCCGTCGGCGTCGCGTGACACGACCTCAGCACGCGGGCGGCGCCTGAGCCCTGTGATGCTGGCCACCTCGGGTTCACCAGTCCGGTGGTAGTTGCCCGATTTCGAATCGCGCACGATCGTTTGAGTTCGGTCGCTGTCGACGAGAAGGGCATGGCCGTGGCGCACGCCTATTACTGCGCGAAATGCAAGAACGAGCAGACCGATCCGCACGCCGCCGAGCGCCTGGCGGACGCGTTGGGGTTGTCGCTGTGGAAGCCCAAGGACGAGGTCACCTTCGACTTCCCGAACGGGGCGTTGGCGTGCCAGCAGGCCATCGATGAGGCCGAGGTGGTGATCTGCCAACCACCGGTGGGCAATGACTGCTCATGGGAGCTCGGCTATGCCATCGGCACCGGCAAACGTGTGTATGCTCTCGGCCCGCTCCCGGGCGATGACTGGATGACCAAGATTGGCGTGCGTTATGTCGACCCGGTCTCACTGCAGGGACCGGACGGCGCGTCCGACATGGTCCAGGCATAGCGACAGCCATGACCGTGACGAATGACGGACCGTTGCGAGTAGCCGCGATCGACTGCGGCACGAACTCGATCCGGCTGCTCGTCGCCGACCTCACCGCCGACCGGTTGGCACCAGTGGCGCAGCGCTTCGAGGTCGTGCGGCTTGGGCAGGGCCTGGATCACTCGGGAATGCTGACCACCACCGCGCGCGCTCGCGCCCGCCGGGTGCTGTCCGACTACGCGACTGTCTGCACGGAGCTGGGGGCAGTCCGCAGGCGGATGTGCATGACCTGGGTGCTGCGCAATGCCCGCAATGGCGGCGATTTCCTCGCCGAGGTCGCCGACCTCCTCGGCACGCGACCCGAGATCATCGATGGTGCCGAGGAAGCCCGGCTGGCGTTCCTTGGTGCGGTGCGGGACCTGCCCCCCGCGCCGCACCTGGTCGCCGACATCGGCGGCGGCTCCACCCAACTCGCCCTCGGCACCACCACCCCGCAGGCCAGCGTGTCGGTGGAACTGGGCTGCGTGCGTATCGCCGAACGCTACCTGCACCAGGATCCGCCCACCGCCGACCAGATCGCCACGGCGAGCAAAGCCATCGCTGATCTCGTCGACGACGCGCTGGCCGCGTTGCCGGACACCGAGGGCGCGAGCCTAGTCGGGCTCTCCGAAGCAGTCACGACCACCGCCGCGGTTGCCCTGCGCCGTGCGCCCCACCGCACCCTGGTCGCCTACCGCGATATCGCCCGTGCCACCGACTGGCTGACCCATTCCACGGCCGCGCAACGACGCGCACACTCCGGGATCCATCCGCGCATGGTCGACGTCGCCGCCGCCAGCGCACTGGCCGTGCGCGCCGTCCTGGAACGCACGGGCAAGGACGCCCTTCTGGTCAGCGACCACGACATCCTGCATGGCATCGCCTGGTCCCTCGCCTCCGGCGACCACCACCCGCCACTTATTGAGGGGTAGGGCAGCGCGGCATGCCGCATACGCTGCTGGCCAGGCGGGAGCCGTCGCACACGTCGGCGCGCACGAACTCGGCGCGGCCGCCTATGCGATCAAGGCCGCACGTGCTGCTGCTGCGCCGGACGGCGACAGCGATGCCGCAGGGCGACTCGAGTGCCGATGGCAGCGTGACCAACTCCCGGCGGCGATTCGCGAGCTCGTGCTCGACGACCAGCGGTTGCGGAACGACATCTGCTGGTCGGTGTTCGACTGCTGAGCGGGCGTGGGGCTGCGAGCCCGCCCCAAAGCGGAGTTCAGCTTCCCAGACCAGCCAATAGGAGATCAATAGGAGATGGAGTCATGACGACCCAGACGGCCGCGACTCCCACCGTGGCCAGGCAGGCCGACGTGCCGGCAAGCGGTCGCGCAGCTAGCGTCGTGATGGGGAGAACCTGCTCCGCCGCCGCAAGAAAGCCTTCTTCGACCGCGAACCGGCCCCCAGTATCTCCACCATCGGGGAACGCCTCGCCGAACTCCTGCGCGCCTGATAGCGATTTCTCAGGAAAACCAGCGGGTCAGGCGGGCGAGGACGTCGAGCAGGTCCGGCCGATACGCGATGAGATCGACCCCCGCGTCACCGCGCTGCTGGCCGAACTGGCGCCTCACGCCGTTGGAGCGTGATCACCAGCAGTACGAAGGAGATCGTGAACAGCGCGAACCCGACGGCGTGACCGAGTTCCCACCGGTCACGCAGCGCCATCCAGTCCGATGGCACGGAGCCGCCGCTGCCCACCGGCAGCCGTAGGTTGACTGGGTAGACGATGGTCAGGAAGCTGGCCAACGCGATCACCTGCGCACCGGCGGCGACGGCGATCGGCCAGCGACGCGTCAGCACCGCGAGCACGACGGTCACCACCACCGCAAGGACGTAGAGCACGCCGCCGAGATTGCCAAACCACACGTACAGCGACTCCTGGAGCTGCACGTACAGCGGACCCGGATACTGCTGCTTTTGCGGCCATTCCAGGACGTGCGCGAACTCCAGCCCCATGGTCAACGCGGTCAGCAGCAGCGCCGCGAACGTCACGCCCCGCCGCATCCGTACCTCCTCTCGACGCCATCGCTCGACCGTCGCACCGACCGCTCATCCCCGCATCCGGAAATATCCCTGGATTCAGCGGCCGAACTCCGTATCGACGATGAACGGAGGTCGGGATGCTCGATCGTCAACTCGCAGAATGCTGCTGGAGCAGCACTACCGCCCGGCGGCATGGGACCAGGTGGGCGATATGACCGAGTCGTTACTTCCCGTCCATCTCGCCTGCCAATTCCGTGGCCCGAGGCCGAGCTTTGACAGCTCTGGAGTGGCGCGTGTTTGGCCCGTGCGGCGAATCGGTGTCGGAGCAAGGGTTCACCCAGTGGTTACCCGGACGTTGATCGCCGACCATCGGGCACCTGCCCGGGCAGACGAGTGTGAAGCCGTACCGGCGCCCGTCTGGGGGCCGGTCTCTGCCTAAGCACAGCGAGGGAGAGGTAATGGCAAGCACACGCGGCGCTCGCAGATGGCGACGCCTGGTCGGTGTGGCGGCGCTGACCGCGATCGTCGTCGGGAGCGGTGTGGTGGCAACACCGGTCACCGCTGGAGCGGACGAGTCGCACTTCCAGCCGCCGAAAATCGGTCACGTGTGGACGATCGTCCTGGAGAACAAGTCCTACGAGTCGACGTTCACCGGGTTGAACCAGAACGACTACCTGTGGAAGACCCTGCCCAGTTACGGCGAACTGCTGCGCCAGTACTACGGCACCGGGCACTACAGCCTGGACAACTACATCAGCCTGGTCTCCGGTCAGGCGCCGGCCCCGGACAACCAGAACGACTGCCCGCAGTACAAAGACGTGCAGCCCGGCTCCCCGGCTCCCGATGGCCAGGTCTACGCCTCCTCCGGCTGCGTGTACCCGAAGTCGACGCAGACGCTGTTCAACCAGCTCGACAACAAGCACGTGCCGTGGAAGGTGTATGCCCAGGACATGGGTAACACCCCGACCCGGGAAAACGCCTACCAGTGCGGCATTCCCGGCAGCCCGGCCGGCGACGGCGTGCCCGACCCGGGCGGCGCGACCCCGGCTGACCAGTACGTGCCCAAGCACAACCCGGTGCCGTGGTTCCACTCGCTGACCGACAACCCGGCCGACTGTGCCAACGTGGTGCCGCTCAACGGCTTGGCCGCCACCGCGGGGCACCCGGCGGCGAGCAGCCTGGAGCAGGACCTCAAGAACGAGGCGACCACGCCGCAGTTCTCCTGGATCTCCCCGAACAACTGCTCGGACGCGCACGACGCGACCTGCAAGGGCGACAACCTCTCCGGTGACCCGAACAACCACCAGGGCGGCCTGTACGCCTCGGACATCTTCCTGGAGAAGTACATCCCGATGATCATGGCCTCGCCCGCGTTCCAGCACGACGGCATGATCCAGGTCGTCTTCGACGAGGCGTTCCCGCCGTACAAGATGTACGGCAACTCCATCGCCGACTACTCCGGCAACAGCGACCAGAAGCTCAACGTGCCCACCGACACGGCGCAGTCCATTGTGGCCTGTTGCAACGAGTTGCCCGGCCCGAACACCACTCAGCCCGGTGACCAGGCGTTCGGCCAGGACACCACCCCTGGCGGCGGCATCACCGGCGCGGTGTTCATCTCCCGGTTCATCCGGCCCGGCTCGATCTCCGATCAGCCATACAACCACTACTCGTGGTTGCGCAGCATGGAGGACCTTTTCGGCACTAACCAAGGTGGCACCGACGGCCACGGCCACCTCGGCTACGCCGCGGCCGACGGGCTGCGCCCGTTCGGACCGGACGTCTACAACAACCCCTCCGGGCAGGCGCTGCGCCCGGCCGCGTCCGGGGCGGCGGTGTATCCGGCTACGGCCAGCATCAACGAGCCGGTACGCCCGAAGGTCACCGCGCCCGCGGTGCCCGTGAACTGAACGCAACCCTGTCGAATCACTACCGCTGAGGACACTTCATCACGTGAGTCCTTCACCCCGTGCGAGGTCGTGCTGGGCCGGTCCGAACCGGCCCAGCACCACCCGCCGACCACTCCCCGCCGCGCTGGCCGGCCTCGGCCTCCTGGCCGCCGTGACAACCGCACTGGCCGGTTGCACCAACGCGCCAGCCGCTGCTCCTGGCCCAACCGACGCCGCCGGCGTGGTCCAGCAACTGGGCCAGGTGCCCATTCCCACCGCCCCGGCCGCCGCGCCGACCCCGACCGCCAGCCCGGGTCACCCGCAACTGCTGGCCATCGGCGCCCCGGTGCGCGTGACCCTGCCCGGCGGGGTCAGCGCCGTGGTTACCGCCTTGGGACCGGACGTCGTCCTGCCCAGCAACACGACGACTCCACCGCAAACGGTGACCGGCACCATCACGATCACCGCCACCAGCGCCACCGGTGCGCTTGCCCTGCACGCGGCGGATTTCAGCTCCCGGGACGAGACCGGGCAGGCCGTGCCGTTGGCGGCCTCCGGCCCGGCATCGGCCACCGCCAGCGGCGGGCAGCCGGCCACGTTGAAGCTGACCGGCACCTTCCGCGCGGGCGCCGCCCAGGTCACCTGGCGCACCGCCGGCACCGTGGTTGCCATCTGGGATTTCAACATCGAGACCGACTGACCGCCAAGCGCGTCCCGTGCCGCACTCCCACCGTGATCGGTGTGATCAGTGCGGGATGGCCAACGCTCGCGAGCACGGATCCGGCCTCGGCGGCGGCCAGCCATGACTGCACATACTCACCACACGAGCCGCCTGCCGGGGTCGCAACCGTCCGCAGTGGACACCGGCGCGGCACCAGCTATCGAGGCTGACATGACTGGTTGCGTAATGGTGCGGTTCGCCGGCGGCGTCGATGCGGATTCCGGTTGTCTTATTGCGGGTTCTGGTTTCGTCCCCGTCCCCATGCGGCGATGATGCCGTCGGCCAACTCTTCCGAGTCGTCGGTACTGCTGTCGAACCACAGGGTTCGGCCATCGACGACCCATATCATCCACTGGGTGTCCACGCCCGCCATTCGCTCGAGCGGGCTTGCTCGGTGTCCTCGTTTGCCCACCTCGTGGATATCTCGCCAGGTGATCACCATCGGCTCGTCGTCGAGATGGACCACTATTCCCCGCGCTCTGGATGACGGCCGCGGTAGTGATCACCCTGCAGTATTTCGCCACGGCCAACCTCATGTTCGCGTTGGGGCCGGTGCTGGCCGGACCCGGGACCGTCTGTCTATGGTCCGGGGTCTCGAAACTGGGACGCACCAACGCCAGCCGGGAGAGGTCCCGGCTCGTTGCAGTCATCCCATTCGGTGTCTCGCGACCCGCGTACCGAGGTCGCAGGAACACGATCGCCCGTCCAACGGGCCCCAGCGGAGGGCACATCGTCTTACTCGATGCGGTCAGGGTCGTTTTCGGAGCGGCTCGGAGGGGGAGTTCCGAGGGCTCAGGTTCTTCAGCGAGTGCCTGGTGAGTTCGATGTGCGGGGCTGCGTCGGTGACAAGTTCGGCAAACCGGTCCCATCCGTTGTCCAGGAATTGCAGGCCCACCGGCGGGGCAACCCGACGTCGAGCCTCCGGGCCCCCGTTCGTGTCCTTTCTCCGCAGATGGCAGGCCAGGCAGTAGACGACGTCGGGTGCGGCCACGTAGGCCATGTTGAGCTGAGCGATGGTGGTGCCGGCGGCGCCGTAGACCTCAAGCGCGACAGCGGGCCTGATTCCGGTTTTCCCGCATCGCGGACACGCGGAGCTCACGTTGCCGCTCGGGCCCAGTTCTTCGGTGTCCTTGGCGGGCATCGTGACCAGGGTCAGGCGGGTGATGTCATCCCAGCGGAACGATCCATTGCGCACGCCCAGGTTGATGCCCCGGTCAGTGATCCGGAACAGGAGGTCGCCCTCGGTGTGCCCGAAACCCCCGATGGCAAGACCGACCACGGAGCAGATCCCGATAACGACGGCGGTGTGCCCGAAGATGGCCCCGAGGCCGGTCTCCAGGCCAACGGCGAAAGCACAGGCGAACAACCACATGCTCAGCTGGTGCTGCCGCCTCCTCGGCCTGCTGAACAGGATGCGCCTGCCGATGCGGGCGCGTCCAAAGCGGGCAGGCTGTGTGTCCGTAGGGGGTCCTTGCCGGACAAAGTCGCGGGGGTCTGGGCCGGTGAGGTCTCCGGACAGTTCGGCTATGCGGGCTTGCATGCGGTCGGCCTCGGCGAGGGCCCGCAGCAGCTTGGTGTTCAGATCCTTGATCTCGTGCTGGTGCAGGTGCTGCTGCTCGCGTAGTTGCTGGAGCTCCGTGTCCTGGTTGACCAATTGCTCACGCAGCCGGTTCACCTCGGCTGCCAGGACGGCGATCTGACCTGCCTGCTGGTCACGGATTGCGCCCAGTTCGGCGACCTGCAAGCGGGCTTGCTCCAACTCGCTGACGTGCCGACGGGCCTGCTCCAGATCGGCTTCGAGCGCGGTGATCCGCCGTTCTCGCTCACGTATTTCAGCCGAGGACACGCCTGGCAGTCCCGGGGGCTCGGGGGCGCGGCGCCGCCGCTGTTTCTCCTGATCCGCGTGCACCCGCGCAGCCTCGTAGAGGGTGTTGATCCTGCGGTTGAGGCCGTCCGAGGCCGTGCCGCTGCGCTCGAGATACATGGTCACGTACGCCTCGACCAGCTGGATACATGGCGGGCTTATCCGGTCACGCGGTGAAAGCTGCTCGGACACGCGCCGCCGCGACACCACGGTTTGTCCGGTGTCCGGATCGACCTCGTGCAGCTTCGGCCCGTCCCCGGGCTCCACTCGCCCTGCGGCTTCGACCTGGGTAAACCACTTGAGCGCGAGCTCACGCAGCTCGGCCAGCAGCTCGACCAGTGGCGGGGTGAAACGCTTGGCGAGCAGCCCTTTGCGGTACCGGGCGACGGCCTCCCGGCCCTGCTGATCACCCACGACTTTTCACCGCCCTACCTCGGGTGTCCGGTCTTGTGCCTTCCCGGACTCTGGACTCTCGCCGCTAATCAAACACCAGTCGCCACCCAGAGCGAGCGACACCTCACCCACAGCGAGGGACATCAAGTGGCAGCAGCGGCTAGCAACCACCACCGCCCCGATGCCTCTCCCGATCCCGCAAGGAGAACCGGATGCCCAGCACCCCGAACCACCCTCGTCACAGGCAGCCAGAACACCACCGGCCCCGGCACTGCTGGCAGGCACTCGACAGGGTGCTGGGCGACCCCCGCCGTTTCCGCCGGCTTGTCGTGCTCCTACTGCTGGTCACCGGCATCGTCACCGAACCCGGCACCCTGCCCCACCTCATCACCGCCCTCGTCCAACGCACCTTGCTCCGCTAGCCCGGTGCCAGGCACCCCGTGCTGGCGCAAGCACCTGATCGCCACAGCGACGGCGAGGCGTTGATGGAAACCCAACGTGCCCGCGGATTGTTACAGCCATTCCGCGACGCCGTCGTGCCCCGAGCAGGTGCCTCGACGGTGTTGGCTGAAGCTGTAGCTGCCGTCCTTGCATCGAGCGGTCGCGCCAGCCGGTGGGGCGGCTCCCTTTACCGGGTCGTGCACACACTTGCCGTCTACGTTGCGGTAATAATCCGCGCCGCATTTGGTAATGCCAGCTGTCGCTCGCGTAGGGGCAGCTTGGGTGGGTTTGACCGGAGCATGGGTTGTTACTGGCGCAGCCGGGGCCGACTCCGTCGAGCTGACCGGTGGGACCGGGCTCTCGGTCGTTGGAGCAGGCGACGCCAAGGCGGAGGAGGCAACTGCCGGGGCACTCACCGCCGGGCTTGGGACGATCCCGGGATTGGCCGGTACTGCCGTCCGATCCTGGCACCCTGCCAGGACAACACAGCTCACGAGGAAAGCCCCTAGGACCGAGAAGACGGTGGATAAGGGGCGACGCGTGGAACGACTGGTGTGGATCGCGCGAGTACGGCCACGAGGTTCGACAGGGTTCATGAACGGGGTACCTTCTTGGCTGTCCGGCGCTCAGAGTGGCCGGGCATGTCGATACATCGCCGCCAGTCACGCTGGGTTAGCCGAATCAGTAACATTCACTCAAATGGACGCGTCGACATGAGGCGGGTTGGGAGTTGTAACGCTGACCAGCAACTTTCTTTGTTCGACGGATGTCCCAAGCAAGGTCGGCTACATTCAAATCGGGGTCACCGCACCGGAGGCACCGAGGGTTTGGTAACCACGAAGATCACCGCCGCAACCGCGAGAAGGTTAACGTCTACTGTGGACAATCTGAGTGCGAATCCGGGTGCAAACTACAGCGAATCAGACCCCTTGAGGTTCTGGCGACTCTCGAAGACGAGATAGCCTGCTCCATCCGCTTCTTCAGGTCATAGGCCAAATCGCCAGATGTCGTCGGTCCGGGATGGGACCGACGACCTGCTGCGCCGCGCGCAAACGATCAATTCGTTCATCTGGCGGTCGTCATGGCCGGGCAGGTTCTGGACATCTTGATTCAGCGACTTTGCCACGAGGCCAGAGGAGTTGGGGCATGGAGGCAGGCGGCCACGCATACAGCGGCGCGCTAGCGGGGGCGTTGACATCGTCGGCAATCGGCGCGATGACTGGGGCTGAACTCGGCGCAGCCGGCACCGCGGTCGGCGCGTTAGTCGGCGCCGGGGCCGCGCTGCTGCCAGACCTGGACGCCGACGGTGCCACCGCCTACCGCTCCGCCGGCCCCATCACCGGCATCGTCGGCCAAGCGTTCCAGGCGCTGGCCCGCGTGGCATACCGCAGAACCCGGCTCCCACACGATTCGCCCGGAGACGGTGCGCACCGTGGCCTAGTGCACACGCCACTGTTCGCCTTCGGCCTCGGGCTGCTCATCGCGCTCGGTGCCCTCATCTCCCCGTGGGTGACCGCTATCGTCCTGGTCCTCGTCCTCGCCCCCGGGATTAGCACGCTGTCCCGATCGGGGCCGCGCTGGGTGCGCCGGAACCTCCACACCCACAAGGACCTGCCGGCGCTGCTCGCCGCTGGTCTCCTCACCGCCGGACTAACCGCCTCGGGGGCAATGAACGGGCTCGGCTGGTATGCGGGCGCCAGCGTCACCGTCGGCATGATCGTGCACTCCGCCGGCGACTCGGCCACCCGCTCAGGTATCCCGTGGTTCTGGCCGCTTCGCCGCCGCTGCGCCAAATGCAAGGCAGGGGCAGCGTGCGCGGGCTCGCGGTGGCGCCGCAGCCACCTGCTTCCGGAGATGCTGCGTTGGCGAGTCGGCTCAAAGTCGGGCAAGCAGATCGAGCGCGTGATCGAGGTCGTGTGCCTGCTGCTGGTGGTGGTGTGGCTACTGCTGCCAGACCTGGCTGCACTCATAAATGCCTCATGAGCGCGCTGAGCTCTTATGCTGTCAAATTCCGGATTTGCTCAAGTAGTTCCTCGTCGGTGTGGGCGGCACGGCTGGATTCGTTCGCGAGGATCCCGAAAATGGGGTCCCATTCGGTAATGGTGAGTCCGGAGACCTGACCGTGTTGCATGTAGGGATCGGTGTCCACGATGGCCCGCACGGTCTCCTCGTTCGGTCCGGCGAAGACCAGCAGTGCCGAGCGCACGTCGCCGCCCTGGGTGGGGCCTGATGCCCGAAGTGTTCCGGCCTCGATTTGCTCGAGGATCCAGTGGAGGTGGGCGTCGAGATGACGGACCCAGCCGTCCGGGTCCGGGTGTACATACGTGACCACGAAATGCGGCATGGGGTTTCCTTTCCAGGTTCTCTCCGCTGGGACCGCGGCCCCGCCGCGGTAAGTCGGCCAGGTCAGTGCAGTGGGGAGATCGCGGTGGGCAGGGCGATGGTCGATGTCGCGCGCTGAATGTTCTCCGGCCCGTTGCGCGGCGGCCAGATGCCGCGATCATAGGATTCTTTCCGGATCGCAGCTCGGGCGTTGAGGTCGGGAAACGGCCAGATGTGGGTGATACGGGGCGCGCCGTCCAGGCCGTACATTGCCACGGTCAGCGGATACATCGCGGTGCGCTCCGGCACGGCCTCCTGCCATCCGGCAATGGTCGGCGCCAAGCCGCCGATGGCGAGCTGGTAGGTCCGGAACTCGTACACGCTTCCGTACTGTCCGGGGGTGACGTCCGGGAGGAACGGGAACGGTTCGTAGGTTTCGAGCTGTATTCCGGTCAGATGCTCTCCGATGCCGAACGGGTCGGAGCTGCCCAGCACTCGTCGGCGTTCCTCGGCCAGCTCCTCGGCGGAGTCAAAACCACGGAGCACCAGCAGACGGGTCACGATCTCCCCGATTTCGGTCTCCCAGCAGCCGAGCAGCCTTCCGGGCGTGCCGGGCTTCGTGGTGTAGGTCTCGATACCGGGCAACGCTTTCGATACGGACCACAGACGCAGCGACAGTGTCGCCAGTTCGTACAGCATGACTGTTCCTCGTGATCGGTTTCCCAGCCGCACGGTGGTAGCTAACCACTAGTACTATCATCTTGCAAGTACTTGGGCTATCGTGTAGGCATGACTGGTGGCGTCGCTGATCCATATCGGGGTACGCAGGGCCGCGAGTTGTTCGCGATCCTCGGCGAGCGGTGGAACTACGGGATCCTCAGGGAGGTCTTCTACGGCGTCCGCCGCTTCGGCGCACTACAGCGCGCTCTGGGCATCGCACCCAATATCCTCACCGCACGACTCGCGGCGCTGGTCGACCTCGGCTTGCTGGTCAAGCGGCAATACCGTCCGGACAAGCCGTGGTATGAATACCACCTCAGCGAGTCGGCCCGAACGATCATGCCGGCATGGGTCACCATCGCGCAGTGGGCCGAGGCACACCTCCCGGACGGCGACCGTACCCCCCGCGGCATCAAACACACCGGCTGCGGACAGATCACACAGCCCCTATTGGCGTGCAGTGCCTGCGGCGAACCCATGGACGCCCTCGACGTCGCGCCGGTCATCGGCGATCGGCCGGACGAGCCGGACACCGACAAGCACCACGAGCAGTGAGGATTTGCAAACCAGACGCGGCGGCCCTAGCGCGCCCTGATCTCTTTGATCGCTTCCTCGACGAGGGTCATTGTGCGTGGGGATCGGAGGCGTTGAGGGTCTCAACGACCTGGTCGTAGTCGCCGCGTGCTTCGCCGTAGCGCAGGAACTTTACGCGCTCGACCTGGATCTCCGTTGCGTCGGGCTGTGATCCGAGCAGGGCGACGACCTCCGCGACGAACTCGTCAAGCGGCATCGCGAACTCGCTGTTCTCCTGACCGGGCAGCAGCGAGGTGCGCACGGCCGGCGGCTCAAGCTCCACGATCTTGACGGTCGTGTCGGCGAGCTGGAGCCGGATCGACTCGCTGAGCATGTGGATCGCGGCCTTCGAGGCGTTGTAGCTCGGCGTGACCTTCAGCGGCGCGAACGCCAGGCCCGAGGAGACCGTGACGATCGTGGCGTGCGGCCGTTCCTGCAAGTGCTCGATAAACGCGGCGATAAGGCGGATCGGGCCGAGCACGTTGGTCGTCACCACCGACTCGGCCGAGGCGAGGAAGGACTCGCGCTTGTGCCAGTCTTCGACGCGCATGATGCCGGCCATCGTGACCAGGACGTTGAGGTCCGGGTGCTTCGCCAGCACCTCCCTGGCGGCGGAATCGATGCTCGCGGGATCCGCCGTGTCGATCCGCACAGTGTCGATGCCGGGGTGTTCGGCGGCGATCTTCTCAAGCAGCCCGGCGCGCCGGCCACCGACGATGACGGTGTTACCTCGGGACTCCAGCTCAAGTGCGAGGGCGAGGCCAATGCCGCTTGTCGCGCCGGGGATGAAGATGGTGTTTCCGGAGATGTTCATGCCTCGACTCTGGCCGGTCGGCCGGCGCGGGTGCAGAGAGCACTCATCGGGGGATCCGCAGTCCCTGGTTCACGCCGCGCGTGTGGGGATACTGGAACCATGGATCGTGCTGCACTGGCGGCCTTCCTGCGCCGCCGCAGGGAGCGGCTGCAGCCCGAAGACGTCGGGCTTGCCCCGGGCGCCCGCCGCCGGGCCCCGGGGCTCAGGCGTGAGGAGGTCGCGGCCCTCGCCGCGATGTCGACCGACTACTACACGCGGCTTGAGCAGCAGCGGGGCCCGCGGCCGAGTGAGCAGATGCTCGCCGCGCTCGCCCGGGTGCTGCGGCTGACCGGTGGCGAACGTGACTACCTGTTCCAGGTGGCCGGACGCAATGCCCCCTCGTCGGTGTCGGCTGCCACGCATGTCGCGCCCGCGTTGCTGCGGGTGCTGGACCGCCTCGACGACACACCGGCGCTCATCCTGTCCAACCTCGGGGAGACACTGGTGCAGAACCGGCTGGCCGAGTCCCTGTACGGCGACAGGTCGGGCTATACGGGCCTTGCCCGCAGTGGAATCTACCGCTGGTTCACCGACCACTCGGAGCGGCTGCGCTACCCCGAGGACGACCGCGACCGGCAAAGTCGGGCTCAGGTCGCGAACCTGCGCGCCGCCTTCGGGGCGATGGGTCCGCAATCGCGGGCCGGGGAGCTCGTGCGGGCGCTGAAGAAGCAGAGCGCGGAGTTTGCCGAGCTGTGGGAACGGCACGAGGTCGCCAAGCGCTTCGAGGACCACAAGACGCTCATCCATCCGCAGCTCGGCGCGATCGAGCTCGACTGCCAGGTGCTGTTCACCGAGGACCAGTCCCAGGCACTGCTGGTGCTCACCGCTCCCCCGCACACCGAGGGCTACGAGAAGCTACAGCTGCTCGGCGTGCTGGGGCATGAGCGCTTCCCCGCCGACGCGCGTCCGAGTTAGCCGAGGAGACAAAGCCTCGTACGACCGCGATCGCCGAAGTACATTCCGGACGCGGCCTTTCGAGTTCTGCACGTGGACGAAGTGGTGCAGGACGTCCGGCCGAATATCGTGCTGCCAGATCTGTTTTCACGGGTTCGGTAGTCGCTTTCGGATGCCTGAGGGGTCCAGTTGCGCCGCGATCTCGGGAACAGCTCGACGCGGGACCGGCGCCTTCCGCTCGGCGTTGCGTCCAATTCAGTGATGCACCCCACGGGCCGACGCCATTGTGGCAACGTCATCGACGATCCCCGATGATCTTTCACCCCTTACGGAGGAGTGAGCGTGGCCGCCCTTGGTCTGCACCGAGACTTCCTGCCCCAGTACGCCAAGCTGGAGAAATCCGTACAGAAGCGGGTAAATGAGATTTTCTCGAAGTTCGGCGAGCACACCCACGCCGGACTGCACCTGGAGAAGATCGCCGGTGCCCGTGATCCACGGATCCGCACCATCCGGATCACCGACTTCTGGCGCGGGGTGATCGTCGCTCCGGACGACGAGGAGGTCAGCTACCTGCTGCTCAGCGTGCTTCCACACGACAAGGCCGAGGAGTGGGCGCGCCACCGGCGCGTCACGAAGAACAAGGTCAGCCGCGGCATCGAGGTCCGAAATGACATCGCGCTCAAGACCGCGACCCAGGGCCTGCGCAAGCTGGACTCTGGCCCCTCGGCCTCCGAGGTGAAACTGTTCGACCACGTCTCGGACGCCGACCTGACCAGGCTCGGCATCGACGACGAGATCCGGACGCTGTGCCGGACGTTGCAGTCGAACGAGCAGCTCGACGCGCTGGGAACCCTCATCCCCGAACTGCAATACGACGTGCTCTCCGGACTGGCGGCCGGAATACCACCCGAAGCCGTGTGGCGGGAGCTCGCGCAGAACCTCTTCCAGGACACCGATGAGTCAGCCACCGCGCCGGACGGCAATCTGGCCGGGGCTATGCAACGCTCTCCGGGGCACATCGTGGTGGTGCACGACTCGGCCGGACTCGACGAGGTGCTGCAACGGCCGTTTGACCTGTGGCGGGTCTTCCTGCACCACTCTCAACGCAATATCGCCGAACATGCGCCCTACAAGGGTCCAGCGCGGGTTACCGGCGGGGCCGGGACCGGCAAGACCGTGGTGGCTCTGCACCGGGCTCGGCACCTGGCGCTCAACCCCGCACTCGGCGAGAACACCATCCTGTTCACCACGTTCACCAAGAACCTCGCTCAGGAACTCGCTCGCAACCTCGACATTCTTATCACCGTTCCGGCGGTGCGGGCGCGGATCGAGGTGGCACACGTGGACGCGGTGGCCAACAGGTACTACCGCGCCGTGCACGGCGGGAGCCCGGACATCATCGGCCGCGGCGACCGCGGCAAGCACTGGCGACGGATCGTGCGCAAGCACGGCCTTGACCTGCCCGACACCTTCCTCGACCAGGAGTGGCGACAGGTGGTGCTCGGTCAGCAGATCGTCAGCCTTGAGCAGTACCAGGAGGCGGACCGGCGTGGGCGAGGCATGCGCCTGAGCGGCACCGTCAAAAACACCGTATGGGCGGTATTCGCGGAATTCGCCGAACTGATCCGGCAACAGAACCGGTGCACGTTCGAGCAGGTCGCCGACGTCGCCGCGGACGCGCTCAACGACGGGATCGAATCCGGCTACCGGCATGTGATCGTCGACGAAGCGCAGGACCTGCACCCGTCGCGTTGGCGCTTGCTGCGCGCGCTCGTGCCCGAGGGACCGGATGACCTCTTCATCGCGGGCGACACCCATCAGCGCATCTACGACAACCGGGTTTCGCTGCGCAGCCTGGGAATCAACATCCTGGGGCGGTCATCGACCCTTCGGATCAACTACCGCACCTCCCGCGAAATCCTGCTGTGGTGCACGGCGCTGCTGCTCGGCGAACGGGTTGACGACATGGACGAGGGGGAGAGCGACCTCGTCGGCTACCGTTCCTCCTTCCGCGGAGATCAGCCGGAATGCCGGGGTTTCGCGGACAAGGCCGGCGAGATCGCGGGCATCGTGGCGCAGGTCAGGAGGTGGCTGGACAACGACGTGCCCGCCGAAACAATCGGTATCGCCGCCCGTACCAGACAGTTCGGCAGGGACGTCGCTTCGGCTTTGAGCAACGCGCGGATCACGAGCTGCGACCTCGAAACCGCTGGCGAGGGCGTCCGCATCGGCACTATGCACAAGATGAAGGGCCTGGAGTTCCGTTGCGTCGCCGTCACCGACGTGTCCCGGCATTCGGTCCCGATGCCCAATGCCGTCATCGACGCCGAGCACGATCCGCAACAGCACCAGCAGGATATGCAGACCGAACGCAACCTGCTGTTCGTAGCCTGCACACGGGCCCGCGATGCTCTCTGGGTCTCTTGGCACGGTGAACCCAGCGTCTTCCTCCAGCCGGTGCTCGACGTCGGATAGCCGACACAGAGAGATAACGGACGTCCATCCACATAGGATGGACAACCAGGTGAGGAGCAAGAATCAACGAAATAGGCGCTTTCAGCCTATCGGATTAGGCCAGCTGCGACCGAAAGTGTCGCGACAGCAACGACGAACCACTCTAAACTAGAAAACAAAAAGTCATCCGCACCAACGCTTTTCGTTATTTTAGCATGCTCGGAGGGACATGTCCAGCGTCGAGAAACAGGACGAGTTGGCGGCAGAGCGACGATACGTCTCGGACTTGTACGCGCACCTCGATGCCGAGAAGGCCGAAGCCGCCGCACGCCTCGAAGAAGAGTCTGGGCGAACAGAGGGGGCTCGGCTCTGGGAGCGTGATGCGAGGACGGCGCATTGGTCTCGTCGGCTGTCCCAACTGCGGGCGGCCGAGAATGGCCTGTGCTTCGGACGGATGGACCGGGTTGACGGCATCAGGTCATACATCGGGCGAGTCGGGCTGTTCGACGACGAGGTCGACGAACCGCTGCTGACCGACTGGCGGGCGCCCGGTGCCCAGCCGTTCTACTGTGCGACCGAAGCCGCTCCCGGAGGCATTGTCCGCCGGCGCCACTTCCGGACTCGCGGACGGCTGCTGCTCGGCTTTCACGAGGACGTCCTCGTGTCGGCCGACGGCTCGGAGACCGTGGGGGCCGACAGCGCGATCATCTCGTCCTTGTCGGCACCGCGCGGGGAATCCATGCGAGACATCGTCGCCACGATTCAGGCCGAGCAGGACGAGATCATCCGCCTAGATCGGCCTGGCGTGCTGGTCATCGAGGGCGGGCCGGGCACCGGGAAAACGGCCGTCGCGCTGCACCGGGTTGCCTTTTTGCTCTACCACCACCGGGAACGGCTATCGCGCCGGGGTGTGCTCGTCATCGGGCCGAATGCGGGCTTCCTCCGCTACATCGGCTCGGTTTTGCCTTCGCTCGGTGAGACCGATGTGGTTCTGGCCGCTCCCGGTGAGTTGTACCCAGGGGTGACGGCCACCGCAGAGGACGGCGCGGAACAGGCCAAGATCAAGGGCGATGCGTCCATGGTGGACGTGTTGCGACGAGCGGTGGCTGATCGTCAGGAAATCCCCCGCGAGCCGATCGAGATCGAGCTCAGCGACGTCGCCGTGCACGTCGATGCCCCGCTCGCCGAACAGGCGCGAGAACGCGCCCGTTCAGTGGGCCTACCGCACAACCCGGCTCGGCGCGTTTTCCGAGAACACCTTGGTGCACTGCTGGTGCGGCAGGCGGTCTGCCGCATCGGAGAGGGCTGGCTGAACACGGATGGCTCGGCCGACCTCTACGACGAGCTCGCCGCGGACGTGCGGGCCGAATTGCGGTCTCACCCGGGCTTTCACGACGCGGTGGAACGGCTGTGGCCTGCACTGACCCCGCAGCGCTTGCTCGCCGAACTGTTCTCCTCGCATGATCGGCTGGCGGCCGCCGCAGGCGGCGGAGCTTGCCTGGCCGCGCTGTATCGGAGTGCGGACGAGGCATGGACGATTCCGGACGCGCCGCTACTCGACGAGGCAGCCGAACTGCTCGGCGAGGACCTGGTCGAGGAACACCGGCAGGCCAACCAGAAAAAGCAGGACGCGCAGGACTACGCCGTGGGAGTCTTGCAGATCCTGGACTCCCACGACGACCACGACGACGAGTCGCTGCGGGCCAGCGACGTGATCGACGCCGCGAGCCTCGCCGGACGCCAGGAGGAGGGAGACCACCGAGAGCTGGCCGAGCGCGCTGCCGCCGACCGGAACTGGACCTACGGCCACCTCGTCGTCGACGAGGCCCAGGAGCTCTCGCCGATGGCCTGGCGGGTGCTAATGCGACGGTGCCCGAGCCGATCCGCGACCATCGTGGGTGACCTGGCGCAGCGCCACTCGTCGGCCGCCGCCGGGGACTGGTCTGCCGTCCTGTCCCACTACGTCGGCGACCGGTGGGCATACCGCGGGCTCTCGATCAACTACCGGACCCCCATCGAGGTCATGGCCGTGGCCGCCAATGTGCTGCGGGCATTCGCTCCGGGTCTGAAGCCGCCCGACTCGGTCCGGCACGGGGACAAACCGTGGCGCCGACGGGTGGAGGCCGATGCTCTTACCGACGCGCTACGCGATGCCGTCGAACAAGAGGCGAAGGCCGACGGCCGCTCGATCGCCGTGATCGCCGCACCCCAGACCCTAGCGACCGTCGCAGTGCCCGAGGATGCCGTGGCCTTGACTCCGGCTGCGGCTAAGGGCCTCGAATTCGACGTGGTCATTGTGCTGGCCCCGGACGAGATCCTGCGCGATGGCGAGCACGGCGGTGCCGACCTCTACGTCGCGCTGACCCGCGCCACGCGTCGGCTGGGCATCCTGCACACCGCCGTGCCTCCCGCCTGCCTGGCCGGTGGCGACGACCGTTGGGCCGAGGTGAGCGCGACCGGGCGCGCGATCCCGCTCAGCCCCACCGGGAAGTAATGCGGCATGCTCGTTGGGGAAACGCCGTTAAAACATTCCGTAACCATCCACGGTGGAACCCCTTGCCTTTCCGCGCTTACTAGGCCAGGACAGGCGGCGCGGGGCGTCGCCACCCAACTCATCCCCCGGCACGAAGCCGTCGACATCGGAGTCCTCGGCTTCGCCCGTCGTGTCACCCCTATGACCCGACCGCACCGACTCCGCAGCGCCGCCCGGCCCCGGAAGGAACGCACCCGCCTCTGGAGCCGGCCGGGCACCCGCGCTCACACTCAGGTTCGCGGTCATCAAGTCTTGCAATTTGTTGCGCAAGGTCTCGATGGCGGCCGGATCGTCCCAAGCCGTCAGCAGCCGATGGGCCATCACACGCTGGAAAGCAGGAGATTCCCGAAGAACACTGCCGAGGCGTTCCCTCGCCTCCGCCAGCAAACCATCCGCTGCGTCATCCCCATACCAAAGGCGCACCTGGTTCAACGGCTCGCTCGCCGCACCGTCCAAGTCCAGCAGTTCCCGAATCGCGGCATCAGCCGCGGCGGCAGCGTCCGCCCGCTGCCGGAGCCGGACAACGTCCGCACGCCGGTACGAAAGGTTCGACGCGATGTTCGACCAGTTTACGATCTGCCTGTTCACCGTATTCCGGTACTCGGCCGGTGCAAGGCGCGAAAGCTCACGCAGGGAGTCAGCCGCGGCACGACAACGAAAAGTCAGCTGGGACTTGGCCTCCCGAATCCTTACTCCGCCCCAGCTTTCGTTCCGGTTGTACTTCTGCCCCAATGTCTTACCGGTGTATTGCTTACGAAACGCCTCGGCTCGTGCTTCCTCTTGCACCAGACTCCTGACTTCATCTGCGCTGCTCAAACCACTAGCCTGCGCCGCGATGATCAAGCGCCCCCACTCGTCGAGATCCGCGTCAGCAATCAGGTAACCGACCAGTCGCTCTCGCAACGCCCGAGCACCATCCACGTCGCCCGGATGCGTCAACAACCTGTGCGCCATCACATAGCGAAACCGTGCCGACTTCTGAAGGGGCCCCAAGATCTTGTCCGCTTCGGCAAGCAGGTGGTGTACGGCTTCTTGATCCAAGCTTCCCAACATCCGCTCCGCAGCCTCGAATTCCTGTTGCAATGCCGGCACAGCCGCACCGCCGCTTTCCCGGTTGGCCGGCTCAGACCAACTCGACCCAGACGGCCCCGCAAGGCCCGGCACCGCGCCCTGGCCACCCGAATAAGGGGCGCCCTGCTGATGACCGCTGCTCTCACCGATCGACGCCGTCGGTCCGAAGCCATCAACGGCCGTGTCCGCGCCGGAGGCGCCACTCCACTCGGTCTCAGGATGCATATCCACCCCGGGCCCAAACGACCAGTCAACTGTCGACGGATCAAGCGACCACGAATCACCCACCAGCGCAGACGCCCACGCCAGCAAATCGCGCGCCGACTCGGATGCGTTCTGATCAAATCGAAGGAACTCATCCACCCCCTCAGCGGGCACATCACCAGCCCCGCCGCTCCTTGCGGATTCCTCCCCCGCCGGACGGTCCGCCCGCGAACCCGCCACCTCACCACTGTGGACGACCGATCCGGCTGTTTCTGCTGCGGACACCGCGGAAACCGGCCCTGACGGTCCGGCCTCGACCACATCCATTCCTACGGCCGACGCGGACCCTTCCGCAACCGCACTCCCACCCGGATGCCACCCCGACCGCTCGGTCCGCACCCGCTCCACCAACTCCGCAGCCTGCCCCACCCGCCGGCGCAAACGCTCAACATCCGCGTTCTCCAACTCACCCGGATCCAACTGCGTCCACCAAACGTCAACCCGTGCTCGCAACACCGGCCGATACCCTTCCGGCGCATCAACCAGCAGCTCCCGCAAGGAAGCCAGCAAGCCCACCAAATCTGAAACCAACCTCGACCGCTCAGCCACATCCGCATCCTCCGCCGACACCTCCGGCTCCTCGGCCGCCGCCTCCCGCTCCGCAACCGCATCCGTCCGAATCAACTTCTCCCGGGCCCTGAACTCCGCAATTCTCTCCCCGCCCCACGACGCGCCCTTGCCGAACAAGGCGCCCAACGACCGACCCGTGTGGGTCAGACCCGCGTCACGAGCACGACGCAACTCTGCCCACGCCCTCTCCACCAACGCTGCCCGCTCCCGCTTCTGCAGTTCCGACCGACTCACACCCCCTTCCTTGGCCCGGTACTCCGCAAGCCGCTCCCCACCCCACCACGCGCCCTTTCCGAACGCCTCCCCCAACGACCTACCCGAGTGCGGCTGACCGGCCTCGTCAGCGCGACGCACCTCCGCCCACACCTGCTCCAACTGTTCCTCTCGCGCCCGCCTCAGCACCTCGGTCCCGCTTGGCCCGCCCTCCTTGGCCCGGAACTCCGCAAGCCGCTCCCCACCCCACCTAGCGCTCTTGTTGAACGCCTCCCCCAACGTCTTATGAGTGTGGGGCTTACCCGCGTCACGAGCACGACGCAACTCCGCCCACACGTTCTCCAACAACACCTCACGCTCCCCCGCAGCCTCCTCCGCCCGACTCAACCCGCCCTCCCTTTTCCTGAACTCGGCAAGCTGCTTAACCCCCCACGGTCTGCTCTTTTTGAACTTGGCCGCCAAGGACTGACCGCTGTAGGTCTGACCCGCGTCGCGAGCACGACGCAACTCCGCCCACACGTTCTCCAGCAACGTCTCCGTTTGCTCCGCAGCCTCCTCCGTCCGGCTCACACCACCTTCCGTACCATGTGTGGTGCCCAATTCTCGTGAGAACGGCAACGCCTCGTCATGGCCGAAGTCGGGGACCATCTCCGCGAACTGATCCACCACCCCGTCCAAGGTGTCCTCGTTCGCCAGCGTCATCACGTCATGCGTGCCCCGCACAATCCCCGCCGCAACATGCTGTGAACCCGACGGCGCCCCCGTCTCCGCAGTCTCTTCCGCCGCATGGGGCCCAGCTATCGTCGTTTCTGCCCTGGAGAAACCGGAAGCCACCCCAAACCGCTCAGTCCACACTCGCTCCACCAACTCCGCGGCCTGCCCCACCCGCGTCCGCAACCCCTCAACAGCCACGCCATCGAATCCGCACCGCTCCAACTGTGCCGACCACTCCTCAACCCGCGCCTGCAACCCCGGCCGATACCCCTCCGGCGCACCCACCAACAAGCCCCGCAACGTACCCACCAACCCCACCAGCTCCGAAGCCAACTCCGGCCGCTGATCATCAGCAACGCCTACATCTTCCGCTGGCATACCCTCCGTCGGCACGGCAGGCCCAGCGGCCAGCGCCCCCGAAACAGAACCACCGCCCTCCCTCCTCCTGAACTCCGCGAGCCGGGCGTTACCCCACGCTCTGCTTTTCTTGAACTTGTCCGCCAACGACTGGCCGGTGTAGGTCTCACCCGCGGCACGGGCACGACGCAGCTCCGCCCACACATCCTCCAAAGCCGCCTCCCGCCTCCGCTTCGCCATATCCGCCTGGCTCGCGGCGCCCGCTCTCGCCCTGAACTCCGCAAGCCGATCCGAACCCCACCTCCCGCTCCGTCCGAACATCGCTCCCAATGACCTACCCGTGTGCTGTTCATCCGCCTCCGCAGCACGACGCAACTCCGCCCACACATCCTCCAATTTCACCTCGTGCGGCCGAGCCCTAACGCGCTGTCTCCGCCGGTACTCCGCAAGCCGCTCTTTGCCCCACGTCCAACTCCTGCCGAACATCGCCCCCAAAACGGCACCCGTGGGGGGGTTACCCGCCTCCTCGGCACGACTCAACTCCGCCCACACATCCTCCAAATTCACATACTGCACTCGGGCCGTAGGGCGGCCATAAGCCCGCCTGAACTCCGCAAGCCGCGCCTTGCCCCACGACGTGCTCCGTCCGAATTTGGCCGCCAACGTCGCACCCGTGTGGGGCTTACGCGCCTCCTCAGCACGACGCAACTCCGCCCACACATCCTCCAGCTCCACCTCCTGCGGCCGGGCCATATTGCCTTCCCGAGCCCTGAACTGCCTTAGCCGCGCCAAACCCCACGACGTGCTCCGTCCGAAATTGGCCGCCAACGTCGCACCCGTGTGGGGCTTACCGGCGTCTTCAGCCCGACGCACCTCCGCCCACACATCCTCCAAGTCCGCGTCCCTGGCCTTCCCCGCCGCGTCCGCCTGCGGCACATGCCGACCCAGCTGCCTCTCAGTCTCGTCAGACTCGGCATCCTCATCACCCAAGTCGTCGAGATGACCCCGCTGGTGCCCGCTACTTTCGGCCCCCAAAGCCGGGCCACCCACATCCCCGGCAGCAGGCAGACCGCCCACATCGCCCGGAAATGGTACAGCCGCAACGACATCCGTGCCCCCTACCGGCAGATCCGCCAGCGCGCCCGAGGCTTGTCCGTACTGAATGTCACCCCAGCCAAAGGCCCACGACGGTCCGATGCCCACCGGATCAGCCGGCCACGCCGTATCGTCCGCCGACTCGGCCCACTCCAGGAAAGCACGCACCGGCTCAGACTCCACCGGACCAAACGCCGCCAAGCCATCCAGCAACTCAGCAGTCGCCGGTGGGTTCTCGGCACCTGCCGGCGAATCCGGCCCTCCGCCGGCGCGAACTGCCAGTCCCGTCCCTTGCGTTCCCAGCGTGAGCGCCAACTCCCGGGAGAACCGCAATCCCTCAGCACGACCGAACTCACGAACCCGCTGGGCAACCTGATCCACCACCGCATCCAAAGAACCCGCACGCGCCAGCCGCACCACATCATGGGTACCCTGCACAATCCGCACCGCCACATCACGCAAACCCAACGGCCCCCAAGTCACCGCCATCTCCCCCTGGACGCCGGACCCAGCCGCCACCACATCCGCCGGAAACAACCCCGAAACCACACCCGACTCAGGCGCGTCCACCCCCGCGACCGGCTCACCTTCGTCCACATTCCACCCCGACCGATCAGCCCGCACCCGCTCCACCAACTCCGCAGCCTGCCCCACCCGCCTACGCAAACGCTCAATTGCCGCGCCGTCCACCCCACCCCGCTCCAACTGCGCCGACCACTCCTCAACCCGCGCCCGCAACCCCGGCCGATACCCCTCCGGCGCACCCACCAACAACCCCCGCAACGAGCCCACCAACCCCACCAACTCCGCGACCAACCCCGACCGCTCGGCGGCAATCACGTCCGTTGCCTCCGCCGACACCGTCTGCTCAGACCCCGGTACCTCCAAAGCTGACCCGCTATCCTCTCTCCTCCTGAACTCCGCGATCTGCGCATAACCCCACGACATGCTCCTTCCAAACACGTTCCCCAACGACGCACCTGCGTGGAGCTCACGCGCGTCACGAGCACGACCGGAGTCCGCCCACACATCCTCCCGCACCAGGGTTGTACCGCCCGCTCCGAACGCATCCGACCGGTCTGTCTGGGGCTCACCCGCCTCATCAGCACTACGCAACCCCGCTAAACCCGCCGCCTGCCGCTGGTTCGCCGCATCCGCCTGGCTCAAATCCTGCTGCCGCTGCCTGAACTCCGCGAGCCGCCGGGTACCCCACGACGTGCTTTTTCCGAACTTGGCCCCCAACGACGGGCCAGTGTGGCGCTCACCCGCCTCTTCGGCCCGACGCACCTCCGCCCACACCCCGGCCAAACCCGACGCTCTCCTGCGCTTCACCACATCCGCCTGACTCGCACCCCCCTGCCGCTGCCTGAATTCCGAAAGCCACCTATTACCCCATCTTCCGCTCTTTCCGAACAGGTTCGCCAACGTCGCGCCCGTGTGCGGCTCACCCGCCTCCTCGGCCCGACGCACCTCCGCCCACAGCTGCGTCAAGTCCACCCCCCGGGTCTGGTTTGTCCTGGTCGCCCGGGGCACATTCCGACCAGATATCCGCCCAGACTCAACATCCTCATTACCCGAGTCAGCAAAACGAGCCTGCGATTGCGCATCCCGCGCGGAAGCCGCACGGCCCGCATCCCGTCTGAACTCCACAAGCCGCTTATAACCCCATGATTCGCTTCTTCCGAACTTGGCACCCAACGTTGGACCGGTGTGGGGCTCACCAGCTTCGTCGGCACGACGCACCTCCGCCCACACCTCGGCCACATTCGCCGCATGCCTTCGCCTCACCACGTCCGCCTGACTCACATCCCCCTCCTGCCGCCGGTAATCCGCCAGCCACTTATTGCCCCATCTCCCGCTCTTTCCGAACAGTTTCGCCAACGTCGCGCCCGTGTGCGGTTCACCAGCCTCTTCGGCCCGACGCACCTCCGCCCACACCTCCGCCAAATCCACCTGCGCGCCGCCCGCATCTCCTTCAGCCGCAACCACATCCGGCAGATCATCGGTCGATACACGCCCCGTGTGATCGTCTGGAAACGCATTCCCGCTAACACCCAACGACTGCCCAGCACCCAACGGATCAACCGGCCAGGGCAGCGCTTCATCTCCCGCCGCAGACCACACCAGCGAAGCCCACTGTGCCGCGGCCTCAAACTGATCAAACGCCCCCCAGTCATCCACCGACTCATCTGCCGTCGGCCGCGAATCCTCCGTAACCTCCTGCGAATCCGACCCCGCTCCGGCACGAAGCGGCAGCGAGTTGCCCTCCGTACCAAGCCAGGCCGCCAATTCCCGGGAGAAGTTCCTTGCCTGAACGAGGCCGTGTTCCAGGCGCCTGGCCGCCACCAGGTCGACCACCTCGGCAACCGAAACAACGTTGTGATCGACCAGTTTTGTGACGTCGTGCGTGTGCTGCACCAGCAACAACGCCGGCTCACGCGGCCCAGCCACCATCCGAGCCCGGTCGATCTCCCGCCGCAAATCCCGCACCGACCACTGCGCCACACTTCCCGCCACAGCGTCCCGCACCGGCACCGCATCCGAAGGCAACCTCAACGCATCCCACGCCGCCGATTCACGCACCGGCTCTGCCACTCGCGTATCGTCCACGAAGGCACCGGCCTTGCCCACATTAGACGACGATGGTCCACTGCGGTTGTCGCCGGTGGCCGAGGTGAACACCGGCGGCGTACCCTGCCCAACCGCATCCTCAGCCGAATATGTCGGTGACAGTGGACCTTGTTGGACCTGTCCAGTCGCACCTTCATGCGAATAGGGCGATGGCGGTGTACCGCGCCGAGAACCGTCCACAGTTCCATCGGCCTTAGTGGACTCTTCCCGGGCGCGCTGGTCGCCAGCCAAGTCCTGATCATGCGGCGGTTTCCGGGAATCCGGCGCCGCGCCCCTCCAGACCGGATGACCGACCGGAGCCGCGCCAAAGCCGGTCGACACTGCAGCGACGTCCCTGCCCACATTCGCCGGACCATCCGGTTTTTCGCCGTAGGCAGCTTGACCACGAGCCACGGAGCTGGCAGACACCGACGATAAGCCGCCGTGCGGGATTCCAGCCCCAGTCCCCACACCAACCGCACCGCCTGGCGTTCCTGGAGCGTGAGCGGCCGAAGTCGTGGCCCGGCCATCGTCGAAACGCCCGGCCGCAGAGTCACCATCCGCTCGCACAACACCCGGACGCGACACCCCCGCAAAATCAGCAGAAGGCGATGCAATCCCCTTGCCTGGGTCCGCCACTTTGCCTTCAGCCGAACCATTTTCGTCATCCGGCACCGTACTCTTGCCTTCTGCAACGCCTTTCTCGTCACCCGGCTCCACGCTCTTTTCCCCGGCAGCCCCGGTCTTTCCGCCCTCCGTCCCAGCCACACCAGCCCAGAAACCACCGACACCCCCACCCGCGACCGGATCGGAAAAGGCTGAATTCGACTCGGGAACCGCAGAATCCACATCAGACACCGCCCCACCGGTACCCGAGACGCCTGGGCCGTCACCGGTTTTCGGCTCGGAATCCGCCGCGACCAGTGGAGTTGTCTCCTCACTGGGGGGCTGGCCCCGGTAGCGCGTGCCCGGCGGTATCAACTCACCCCGCACCGCCAGCCCCGTCAATCTCCCCGCGCCCGAGGACACCGACTCCGACACCCCGGCCGTGAACGAGAACGGGTTGAGTTGCACCCCCTGACCACTGGCCACCCCATACACCAACTCACCCACCATCTCGGTCAAACCCTCCGCCACCGACTCCCCTAGCCCCCGGCCAAACTGCGCCGCCCACAACCCCCGCACCGACATCCCCGCATACGAATCCACCGCCTCCGCCACCACATCCGCAAACCGCGCCATCCCCGATACCGGATAGGACTGCGCATGCTCCTCGGCCGCCCGCCGCGCCGCCGCCGCCAGCACCGCCCGATCCACCTGATCCCCTAGCCCCGTCACCAAAATCCGCGCCACGGCCTTGCCCACCACATTGCCCAACGCCGACATCGGCAGACCCACCGCCGCCGACATCGCCCCCACCCCCGCCGCATCCCGCGTCCACCGCGTCGACCACCCGTGCTTGCCCTCACCCACCAGGACCCCCTGCGCCACCACATCCGGCAGCACGTTCAACCCCACCCCCACCCCCGCACTTACCGCCAACCGCATAAACAACTGGCCCCACCACCGCGACAACAGAAACCGCATCACCGCCATCCGGGCCGCCAGCCACGCCATCGACGCCCCACCCGTCGCACCGGCCATTGCCACCGCCCACGCGATTTCCGCCAACAGCAACAACAGCCCGCCCACCGTCACAAACTTCAAATACTTCACCTGCCACCCCAGATCCCGCACAAACGCCCCCAACTCCCGCAACGCTCCACCCGAAGACTCCAGCACGCCCGCAAAGGCGCCCACGCGCTGGGAAAACCGGTCCGCCGCCTTGCCCGAAAACTCACCCCGCACCCGCCCCACTACCTCTCCCAACACCCCAGCCAACCCCGCCACCGTTACCGCACCCGACAGCAGCCTCTCCCCCGCCCTCAGCAACGCATCCTCATCCGCATCCGTCATGTCCTCACCCGTCAACACCTGAAAAAGCCGTCGAACCTCCGCCGGCACCACAATCGACACACAAACCACCAACTCAGGAAATTCTCATGATCAACCCGAAACCACTACAATTCGGTTTGCCATCCGGACGATAGCGTCTCGCCAAGCTAGTGATCCCGGCTACACAGTGCTCCGCGCGTTCGGCCGCCACGTTCGAGAATTCGTTCGAAAAACTTGACATCCACGTCAAGCGGCGACAATTGTTTCGTCACGCTATTGACAATATTCGGCATTGTGTCCGTGCCTTCCCCGACCTGCGCGCCCCCGCGCCCGACGCTGCCGAGCTTATCGGCTACGGGTCCCGGCGAGATCCCCGACGGCACCCATACCGGAACGAAACCCTGCTATGTCCACCCAGAAAGCCGAGTCGTCACTTGCCATCGGCGTCCGCCCCGTCGTTCCCGCCGGGAGCTCCACTGTGGGTACGGATGCTACTGTCGACTTTCCGCTGTCGCTGCGCCGCCGGTCTGCCACGATACGAAAAGGACCAGCGGGTCAACGCCATCCGCGACCGTCCCGATGCGGCAGCGCCCTGGGCAATAAGCTGCGTAAACTCCGCGATGCTGGCGGCCTCGCGCACGGCAACGCGGTCCCGCGGCTCGGCAAAGGACTCAGCGACATCGGCCGCGCGGCCAACGGCACGGTAGGTATCGCCAGGCCGAACTCGACACACTCCTGGCGCGATACGTCGGAGCGAAAGGTTCCCAGTGTTCCGGGACTTCAAGCCGAGCGCAACAAAGTGATTATGGTCACCGAGGCCATCTCCGGCATCCCGCAGACCGAAAACCATGTCCATGTTTGCCGGAAACCGCCCCATCGGCAAAGCCGCCGAGAACATCGATCGCCCAACGGCAACATCCGGATGAGCCGGCTCGACACCCGCTTCGACGCCCCGGTCGGCCACGAGATCATGATCTTCCGCTCCGCCTCAGAACCCAGCACCGGCAGCGTCAATATCGAGAGTTTCGGCGAGATCCTCGCCGATGTGCTCCAGGACCGGGAGGGGCAGGTCCGCCATCGGGCTGGGATGGACGGCGGGCGGACCTGCGGTCAGCATCGCGGCGCGGGCGGGATGGGCGCCGGTTTCCGCTGAGTATCATCGAGACGTGGGACGGGCCGAGAAGGAACAGTTGCGCAGCAACGTCGCAAGCGCGATCCGCGACCAGATCATGGCGCGGACCGTTCACCCCGGCGACACCCTTCGACTGGGGCAGCTGGCCGAAGAGCTAGGGGTCAGTATCACGCCCGTCCGCGAGGCTCTGCTGCTCCTGTCGCAGGATGGCTGGGTGCGCCACGAGCCCAACCGTGGGTTCCGGGTCGCCCCAATCCGGCGCAAGGACGTCGAGGACACCTATCTGATGTGGTCGACGGCGGAGGGTGAGATCGCGGCGCGGGCCGCCACCCGCGCGACGTCGCGGGATGTCGCATACCTGCGAGAGATCGATCAGCGGATCCGGGACGCCGACCCGTCGGACGGCCACCTGGCCACCGAGCTGAACTCCGCCCTGCACCACTACGTGTCGGTGATCGCCGACGCGCCCAAGCTGAACTGGTTCGCGCAGGCCGCGAGCCGGCTCGTCCCGTTGCAGTTCCCGGAGAACTTCCACGTGGTCCCGGGCTGGTCCGAGGTCAATCGGACGCAGCACACGCCCTTGATCGACGCCATCGCCGCGGGCGACGTCGAGGCGGCGCGCAGCGGCACCGCGGCTCACTTCCAGGGCACCGGGAACCTGCTCATCCAGTGGCTGGACTCGCTGGAGTTCTGGAGCGAGCCGGAGACACCGCAGGCGCCCCGCGGAACGGGGCGCCTGGCCGGATGAGCGTTAACGGTCTGTTCTATAAAACACCGCTACGCAAAGCCACTGTTGAACACGCTCTGGGCGCGCTCAGCTCACGATGATGGCGTGCACGGGGCAGTCGGCGACCGCCCGGTTGACCTTGCCCTCCAGGTCGGCGGTGACCTCGCCGTCGCCCTTGACCGAGGCGTAACCCCACTCGTCGAGTTCGAAGATCTCCGGGCTGTGCGCGGCGCAGGTGCCGAACCCGTCGCACTTCGCGGACTCCAGGCGTACTTTCATGATTCCTCCGGTTCGGGATCGATGTCGGGTGCCGTGCGTTCGGTCGGCCCGAGGGCGGCACAGCGCGGACACGGCACCGCGCGGTGCTCGGCGACCAGGTCGGGGAACTCGCGGAGCAGGGTGGCGGCCACGTTGCAGGCACCGTCGAGGGTGGCGCAGGCACCCCGCCCACGCAGCGAGGCCGACCAGCTCCGCAGCTTCTCCAGCCGGGCATCGGAGGCGGTCCCGTCCGCCAGCTCCCGCAGCGCCTCAGCCATGGCCGCGGTGCCGCGGATGCATGGCCCGCACTGCCGGGCGTTCTCTCGGTCGAAGTACGCCATGACGTCGGCGGCTGCGGCGACCGGGCAGTCGCCTGGCCCCAGGACGAAGACCGCGCCGCACCCCAGTCCGCTGCCCTCGGCTCCCAACTCGGTGAACCCGAACGGGATGTCGAGCGCGCGCGGCCCGAGCAGGCCGGCGAAGTAGCCGCCCATCAGGAAGCCGACCGGCTCCCCGACCGGTTCGACGAGCTCGCGTATGGGCCGCCCGAGCGGAACCTCGTAGAGGCCGGGCCGCGCGACGGATCCGGTCAGCGTGAGCAGCACCGAGTCCGTCTCCGCACCCGCGGCGACGGCCGGGATCCGGGCTAGGGTCTCGACGTTCAGCACCAGCGTCGGGCCCCCGCCCACCCCTGATTCGAACGGGCGCGGCGGCTTATCGGTCGGCAGCGCGGGCCCGCCGTCGATCGCGCGGACCACCGAGGATTCCTCGCCCCCGACATAGGTGCGCGGGACTTGCACCACGTCGATCGGCACCGGCGTGCCACCAAGCTCGTCGAGCGCCTTGCGCACGCTGTCGGCGGCCACGGCGTCGGAGAGGTAGACGACGGCTCGATCGGCCGCCACCGCCTCGGCCACCCGCAGCAGCCCGTCGAGGACGAGGTGCGGGCGGATCCTCAGCAGGTACCGGTCTTTCACCGCGAGCGGTTCGCCCTCGTCGCCGTTCGCGACGAGCGTGCGCGGGCCCTCCCGGTCGGCGACGGCTCGCATCTTGACGCCGGTCGGGAACCCTGCGCCACCGCAGCCGCGGAGTCCGGCGGCCTCAACGACGTCGATCAGGTCACGGCCGGAGACCCCGTTCGGACGCGCGTACTCGGCCAGGGTCTCCCGGGTGTCCCGGTCCAGGACCAATGGCGCCGCTGCCCCGGCAAGGGGCACCAAGGACAGCGCGCCGCTGTTCCAGCGCGAGGCCGCATCCGCCAGGGTGACGCGAGGTGCGAGGGTGACCGGTTCGGCCGTCACGAGACCTCCGCTCCGAGCCCCTTCGCGGCCACGGCAGCGGTCGCCTCGGCGTCGCCGGTCAGCACCCGGACCGGGTTGATCACCATCATCTGGGTGATCTGCTCCTCGGTGGCGCCGCGCTTGCGGATCTCCGGGAGGATGCGATCGGAAATGCGGTGGTGGTGCCAGTTCGGCACGTGCTTCGCGCGGAAGGACGGCGGGGTGTTGATCGAGAAGAACCCGGCGTCGTGGGAGATGGTGATCCGTTCGGCGTAGCCCTGTTCGAGCAGTGCGACGAGGGTGTCGATGCGGCTGTCGTCGTCGAGCACGAACTCCATGCCGAACCGGTCGAGGCCGATGGTCGAGCCGTTGTCCATCAGCTCCTTGAGATAGTCCAGGTCGGTGGAGTCGCCGCAGTGCCCGATGACGGTGCGCTCCAGGTCGACGCCGTTGCTCTGGAACCACTTCTGCTGCTCGCGGCCGTTGGCGAAGGCGACGTTGGTGTGCGTGGAGATCGGGACGCCGGTCTCGGCCTGGGCGCGGGCGGCGGCGGTGAAGACCCGCTGCACGTCGGGAGTCATGCCGTGCTCGTCGGTAACGACCTTGATGATCCCGGCCTTGACCCCGTCGGTGCCGGGGATGCCCTTGACGATGTCGTCGATGAACATGGTTTCGAGCGGGTCCCGGCCGCCGAGGGTCCTGCCCACCAGACCGTCCGGGGCGTGGGTGTGGAAGTAGGTCGGCAGGTCCTTGGCGGTGTAGTAGCCGGTGGCCACGACGATGTTGAGCGGCAAGCCGTCGGCGACCTTCTGCACGGTGGGCAGGTAGCGGCCGAGCCCCAGCACGGTGAGATCGACGAACGTGTCGATGCCCTTGTCCGCGTGCAGCGACGTGAGGCTCTTCCGGGCCTTCTCGATCATCGCCTGCTCGTCCCACTCCGGGTGCGGCAGGTTCTGCTCAAGCTCCGGGTTGTGGGCGAAGAGGTGCTCGTGCATCAGCGTCGTGCCGATCTCGGAGCTGTCGATCGGTCCCCGGACGGTGTTGACGGTGCTCATGCGCTGAGGTCTCCTTCGGTGTCGGTGTCGGTGTCGGTGTCGGTGTCGGTGTCGGTGTCGGTGTCGGTGTCGGTGTGCGGCAGGGAGTCCCGGCGGGCCCGCGCGTCGGCGAGACCGGCTTTGAGGAAGCCGACGTCGGAGCCGGCGGTGACCATCCGGAAGCCGCGAGCGGACTCCGTGCGCGGGTCGCCGGTGATGCCCGCGGCGATGCCGGCCGCGTCGCACGCGGCGCAGATGTCGCGCACCGCGGCGCGATGCCGGGCGTCGCGTGGCCCCTCGGTAGGGGACAGTCCGAGGCTGACGGCAAGATCGCCCGGCCCCACGTACACCCCGTGCACGCCCGGCACTGCGGCGATTTCCTTCGCCCTGGCCACACCTTCGGCGGTCTCGATCATGACGAGGCAGAGGACCTCGCGGTTGACCGTCGCGGGGTCGGTGCCGAGGCCGTAGGCCGAGCGGGTCGGTCCCCAGCTGCGAATTCCGTCGGGGGCGTAGTGGGCCGCCGCGGCGGCGCGGCGGGCGTCCTCGGCGGACTCGACCGTCGGGACGATGACGCCCTCGGCGCCCGCGTCGAGGGCACGACCGATCAGCACGGGGTCGTTCGCCGCGACCCGCACCAGCGGTGTGGTGCCGGTGCGGGCGGTGGCCCGCAGCATGTCCACCGGGCTGCCCAAGCCACCGACGCCGTGCTGCTGGTCGAGGTAGAGGTAGTCGAAACCGGCGAGCGACAGGGTTTCCGCGATGTGCGGATCCCCGGTGTGGCAGGCGAGCCCGATCGCCGTGCCGCCCGTTTCCAGGATTCGGCGCAGCCGGTTCGGGTGTGCGGCTGCGGTGCTGGCATAGTTCATGAGAGGGCCTTGTCCAGCCGGTACCACTGCCGCGCGGACTCGGCCATGACCTTCGGCCGCATGGACTCCGGCAGCACGTCGAGAACGGCCGCCAGGTCGTCGGTGTGCAGGTGCGGGTAGTCCGTGGCGAACAGCAGCAGGTCCTCGGAGCCCAGCCATTCGATGATCTTGCGGGCGTGCGCGGCCGGGCCCAGATCGGCCGGGGCGATGGAGAACCGGAAGTGGTCGCGGATGATCTCGGTGGGCAGCCGGTCGACCCAGGGGATCTCGCGGCGCAGGCCCTTCCACTTCTTGTTGATGCTCCAGCTCCAGGTGGGTACCCAGGCGAAGCCGCTCTCCAGCATCGTCACGCGCATGCCGGGGAACTTCTGGAAGATCCCCTCGTAGATCATGCTGGTCAGCTGCGCGCCGTAGAGCTGGATCTCCGCCGCGTACTCCTCGGCGTACCAGGAGGCGTAACCGGTGGGCGTCGGCGCGTCCTCCGTGGTGCCACCCCAGCTCAGCCCCATGACCAGGTCGTGGCGGGTCATGGCCTCGTAGATCGGCCAGAACACCCGCTGTCCATAGAGCCGTTCGGCCCGGACGGGCATGGTGACCTGCACGATCCGCGGGTGCGAGCCGATCCGCTCGATCTCGGCGGCGGCCGCGGCGGGATCGCGCGCCGGGACGACCATCGAGCCGACAAGCCGCGGATCCCGGTCGAGCCATTCCGCGATCAGCCAGTCGTTGACCGCGCGGGCCAGCGCGGGGGCCCAGTCGGGGTGACGCAGCGAGTCCACGCCATAGGCGGTGTTCACGAGCGCCGCGTCGACCCGCCAGGGGTCGAGGACATGCTGCCGCAGCAGTTCGACGCTCGACGCGGGCGGCCTGCCCTCGGGCCGCCACTCGTCCCGCGCGGTGGTCGGGGCGCCGGGCGGGTAGGCCAGGGCGTGCCCGTTGGGTCCTTTCCAGCCGCGCTCCTGAGCTCCCTGCACCCACACCGGGTCGGTGTAGGGGAACAGGGCCTCCAGCGACGGCGGGATGGCGTGGACGTCGCAGTCCACCACCGGCCCGCTCCACAGGGCGTCCCGGGTAGTGCCCTTCAGCAGGGCGGTGACAGGGGCGGTCATGAGGTGCCTCCTCGGGCCGGCCGCAGCGACAGCACGACGTAGTCGGACTCCACCGAGACGGGGACCATCTCGGCTTGGTAGGGGCCGGGCAGCCGGTCGATCTCGCCGCGCTGGAGGGCCGCCTCGATCTCCGCGCCGCCCTCGACGCCCACGGGCAGCGGGCGGGCACGCAGCCGCGGATTCCAGTACGACTGGCCGGTCTCGACGTCGAATTCCCAGTTGTGCCAGGGGCAGGTGACGTAGGTGCGGGACTCCTCAAGCCGCACGTCGCCCGGCACGGGGGATTCGACGGCGTTGACCACCTGCCCCTCGCACAGCGGGCCGGCCAGGTGCGGGCAGCGGTTGAGCATCGCGTAGAACCGGCCGCCGATGTTGTACACGCCGATCTGCCGATCGCCCGCGTCGACGATGCGTCGATCCCCCGGCGGGATCTCGTCGACCCGGGCGACCACGAAGCGGTTCGCGCGCCGGGCCGGTGCGGACTCGGAACGGGTCTCTGCCGTGGTCACCGGACCTTGACCTCCTTCTTGTTGCTGTGCAACGGAATCGTGTCCTCGCCGAGCCAACTCGGGTCCAATTCGGACACCGACCGGCACCCCATCAGGCGCATCGTGCGGACCATCTCGCTGCGCAGGAGCTCAAGCACGCGCTCGACACCCGCGGTTCCGCCCGCGGCCAGGCCCCAGGTCGGGAGTCGCCCGACGAGCACGGCTTTCGCGCCCAGTGACAGTGCCTTGAGGACGTCGCTGCCGCGGCGGATCCCGCTGTCCATCAACACTTCCGCCGTGTCGCCGACCGCCTCGACGATCCGTGGGAGAACGTGCAGCGTGGCTGGCGCACCGTCGAGCTGACGACCGCCGTGGTTCGACACGATCACCGCGTCGGCCCCCGCATCGACGGCACGGCGTGCGTCCTCGGCCGTGAGCAGTCCCTTCACGACGAGTGGTCCGCGCCAGTTCGCGCGCAGCCAGTCCACATCGGTCCAGGTGGGCGAGTGCGATCCCGCGCCGCCCTTCGTCATTTCGGTGAGCATCATCGGCTTGCCGTCGGCGGTGATCTGCGCGGTGTTCGGGATCTCGAAGGGCAGCCCGTCGAGGACGTACCTCGCGAGCCACGCGGGTCGCCGCACCAGTTGCGGGGCGAGCTTCACGGCGTTGCGGGCGTTGACCCGCATCGAGTAGCTGAAGCCGTTCTTGAAATCCCGCTCCCGGTAGCCGGATACCGCGGTGTCCACCGTCGCGACCAGCGCGGAATAGCCCGCCGCCTGGGCGCGGTGCACGAGGTGCTCCATTGTGGAGCGAGAGGAGAAGCGGTACACCTGAAACCACTGCGGTCCTTGGACTTCCGCGATCTGCTCAAGGGTGAATCCGGCCGCGGAGCTGGCCACGTGGATCGAGCCGGCGCGCGAGGCCGCGGTGGCCAGCCCGATGTCACCGTCCGGGTGGACGAGCCGCATGCCGCCGCAGGGGGCGGTGAGCACGGGCAGGGCGATGCGGGTGCCGAGCACGGTCGTCGTGAGGTCGGGCCGATCGACCCACGTCGCCATCCGGGGCCGGAACGCAATGTCACGGAATGCCTTGGCATTTCGCCGCAGGGTGACCTCGTCCTCGGCGCCGCCCTCGATGTACTCGCGGATTCCGCGAGGCAGGGCGCGAGCCGCCGCCCGGCGCGCGTCCTCGTGGTTCAACAGCCGCGCGAGGCGTGCGCGGCGTGCCTTCTCAAGCGCGGACATTCAGGCACCCACCGCCGGGATGCCGTGGCCGGGCAACAGCGGAATGCCGTAGAGGCGGCTCGCGTTGTCACCCAGGATTCGCCGCCGACGGTCCAGCGGGAAGGTTTCGGGCACCGACTCGTACGGCGAGTCGAAGTCCCAGTGCGGATAGTCCGAGGAGAACATCAGCCGGTCCGCGAAACCGGATTCCTCGAACATGGCGTACACATGCGGGGTCTCTTCCAGCCGCTCCGGCTCCTCGATCGGCTGCGTGGAGAACCAGAAGTGCTCGCGCAGGTATTCCGACGGGCGCCGGGTCAGGTGCGGCACCTCGTCGCGGAGCTTGTCGTAGGTGGCGTCGAGTCGCCAGGAGTACGGCGCGGCCCAGTCCCAGCCGAGTTCGAGAAGCGCGATCTTCAGGCGGGGAAAGCGTTCGAAGACACCCTCGAAGATCAGGCTCGGCACCATCGAGATCGGCAGCACGGCGAAAGCGGCGTGCATCTCCGCGTAGAAGTTCTGCCGGCCTGCCCCGGTCGGCTGGCGCCCCATGCCGGGGACGTGGAAGGCGAGCGGAATGTCGTAGTGCTCGCATGCTTCGAAGATCGGCCAGTAGCGCTGCCTGCCGAGCGGTTCCTGGCCGGCCGGGGACATCAGCACTTGAACGTAGGAGTCGCCGTGCGGTCCTTCCTTACAGCGCACGATCTCCTGCTCGGCACGGGCGAGGTCGCGCGGCAGCGTGATGCTGGCGTGGAACCGGCTGTCGGCGCCCACCCAGGTGTGAGCGAGGGCGTCGTTGAAGGCGCGGTAGAGCGCGTAGGCGCACTCGTAGGGCATGTTCGCCCCGCCGCTGGTGATGATGTAGGTCTGCGGACAGGTCAGCACCACCGCGGACATGTCGAACGGGTCCAACACCTGTTGCACGGCCAGATGCGGGTCGACGCCCACCCGGCCGTTCTCGTCGACGGCGTCGAGCCGGTGGGTGAATTCCCGCTGCGACGGCGAGACGCCGCCGCCGAAGCTGCCCAGCCCGTAGCGGGCGATGTAGGTCCGCCACCGCTCGGGAAGGTGCTCCGCGATCTGCGGGTCCGTCGGCACCGGCATCGGGTGGAAGTCGGTGTCGATGATGCCGAGCTTCGCCCCGGGCGGAGCCGTGGCGGGTCGGGGGTCGGTCAAGGTCATGATCATTCTCCTCGATTGCGCGGAACTACAACGCGCTGCGGTAGGTCTCCTTCGCCACGAACACCGCGATCAGGGTCAGCAGGCACGTGGCGCCGATGAACAACGAGGGGCCGACGGTGCTCCCACCGGCGGCGGCCAGCAGCGAGGCGCAGATCAGTGGGGTGAACCCGCCGCCCACGGTGCCGGCGATCTGGTAGCCGAGCGAGGCACCGGTATAGCGCTGCGTCGTGGGGAACAGCTCGCCCAACCAGGCGCCGAGCGGGCTGTAAACGACGGCGTGCGCGAGCGAGGCGAGCGAGATGCTTAGGTACATCAGGGGAATGCTTCCGGTTTGCATCAACGAGAACATCGCGACGATGCCTGCCGCTTGCAGCACCGCGCCCAACCCGACCACGATCTTGCGGCCCCAAAGGTCCGAGAACCCGGCGAACACCGGCTGGCCGAGCAGGCCGATCGCGGCGGAGATCAGCACGGCGTTGAGCACGTCGGTGCGTGGAAAACCTTGCTGGATCCCATAGGAGACGATCCAGGTGCCGTACACCGCGCTCGCTGCGAACGGGCCGAGCACCAGGAAGATCGACAGCAGCAGGTTCTTGGGGTGCCGGAGGACCTCGATGAGTGGCGGCGCCGGCTTCTTGGCGTCACGCTGCTCCGCCCGCGCGCGGGCCTCGGCGAAGATCGGGCTTTCCTCGACGCCGAGCCTGATCCAGAGGCCGATGGCAACCAGAACCGCGGAGGCAAGGAACGGGATGCGCCAGCCCCAGGCGAGGAAGGCGTGGTCGGCCATCAGTGACACCAGCGCGAAGACACCGTTGGCCAGCAGGATGCCACCGTAGAGACCCATCTGGGCCACGCTGCTGGAGAGCCCGCGGCGTTTCGGCGCGTGCTCCATCGACATGAGCACGGCGCCGCCCCATTCGCCGCCGGCGGAGATGCCCTGGATCAGCCGCATGACCACCAGGAGCACCGGCGCCCAGATCCCGATCGTCGCGTAGGTCGGAAGCAGGCCGACGATCGTGGTGGAAGCACCCATCAGCACGATCGACAGGACGAGCATCCGCTTGCGGCCAACCTTGTCGCCGAAGTGACCCCAGATGATCCCGCCGAGCGGCCGGGCGATGAAACCGGCGGCGAGCGTGGCGAAGGCGGCCAGCGTGCCCGCGGTGGCGCTGAAGTCCGGGAAGAACAACCCGTTGAACACCGCCGCCGAGGCGACGCCGAAGAGATAGAAGTCGTACCACTCGATGACGGAGCCAACGAAGCTCGAAGTGAGCACGCGGTTGCGCATCCGTCGGGTGGAGCGTGCTACCGCGCTCCCGGGTAAGGCGTCGTCAGGGGCGGCGAGCTGGGATTCGGTCACCTTTGACCTCCGTGGCGGGACTGATCATATATTCTGATCGCACAGATTATATTCTTCCGCCGCGAACGATGTCCAGCACGAACCAAGGCCCCTCGGCCCGACGCCAAGGAGGCCACCGTCCGCGCGGTCGGCGGCTCTCGGGCCGATCAACGTCCGTTCATGTGCATATGCCCTGAAGTCATGGCGTGTCGGGGAAGTCTGGAGGAGCCGCCGGCTCGGCACCTGTCACGGTCGTCACGATTGCTACGGCCAGGGCACGGGTGTCGACGTGGTGGAATACGACCTCGATCTCGGGGAGCTTGTATTCCTCGCGGGTCTTGTCGACGGTGACCAGCGGCCGGAAGTCGAGTGCTTCCAGCGGCGTCCAGGCATTCCCCCGCTGGGTAAGTCACCGTTTCGTGGGAGGTGCCGCGGCGTCCGGTCAGTACTTCCAGTTCGTGCCCGTGCCACGGTATTGCTCGACGGGGATCGGCTGGATGCCATCGCGCATCCGGTCGGTGTAGAGATGGCCGTGGAGATGGTCCACCTCGTGCGCGACGAGCCGGGCAACGCCCCGCTCGAACATGGTGATCTTCTTGGTCCCGTCGATGGTGGTGTGTTCGACGTGGATCACGCGCGAGCGGGGGACCTGTCCTCGCACATCGAAGAAGCTGAGGCAGCCTTCGTACTGCTCGTCGATCTCCCCTGTTTCTTCGATGACGGTGGGGTTGAACAACGTGATCGCCTCGCCGTCCGGGGTTCGGATGATGGCGGCCGCGCGGTCGATCCCGATCTGGGGGGCCGCGACGCCCATCCCTTTGCCGAAGGCGTGGGCCTTCGTGACTCGTTCAGCAGCGGAGTTGAGCGCGGTCACGACGCGGCGGGCGTCCTCGGCCTCGTCCGGGAGATTGAAACGGCGGGCGACGCGGCGCAGCGCGGGGTCGGTGTCCTGGATGATGCCGAGGCAAGCCATCGTTTCGCTAGGCCGGGGCGGAGGCTCTTGGTGTGCCGCCCTGCGGCCACGGAAGTCCCATTCGAGGCGGTAGCGGCCGTGCAGTGGCGGGTCTTGGCAGGACCAGGAGAAGAAGTGCCGATCACCGGTGTCATCGCGGCCGATGGCGGTGGCGAACGGCATGGCCTGCGCAGTCATGGAGGTGTGCAGGCCCCAGACCTGCGCGGCGAGTTCGGCGGGGAAGTCCAGGCACACCGACAGCGTCCGTGTCGGTAACCGGATGGCGCGCTGGAACCAGTTACCCCAATGGATCTCGCTCACTGTGTATTCGTATTCGATCCAGCAGGATTCCCCTGGATACAAGGGAAAATGGCCGTGTTCGCCGGAGAATGACAGCCAGACTTCCTTGAACGCGTCCCGGTCGTGGTGGGCGGTCCAGCCCATCGGGTTGGACCGGTTGCGGCCGTGCCAGGCATGCAGCCCGATCTCCTCCCAGGTGAGCGGGTTCTCGCTGTAGAGCTGGTTCGAGCGTTCCGGATCGCCGGGATAGCGGTCCACGGAGATGCGGATCAGGTACCGGGTGATCGGCTCGCTGCTGCGGTTGACCAAGTGACGGCGCTGAGTGAGTCGGTATGCCCCATCCTCGTAGCGCAGGGTCGCATCGTCGTGGTCGACGACCAGGCTCCCGGTCCCGGTCTGTGGTTCGGGCTGCGGAGGCGCTGGCGGGCGGGACTTGGCCGGGCGGTTGGCCTCGTAGTCCTGGAAGGCGGTGCGAAGGGCCCCGCCGGTGCGCAGCGCGTTCTCGGCGTGGATGGCGAATGCCTCCGACGGCCGCTCGGTTCCGGATTCGACCTTGGACACATACGAGCGGTCGTAGCCCATGGCTTTGGCCAGAGTGGCGCGGGAGTGACCGCGCACGTCGCGCCAGCGTTTGAGTTCGGCAGCGAACACATTCACCTCGGCGTCGGACATGTCGGTCGTGCCCGTGGTCATCGCCAGCCTCCCCGGATGGGTTCGGGACGGTGAGTGTGCGTGAACGCACCGTGAGTCGCGCTTCAGCCTAGCTGCCCACCCGCAGCTTGCGGTGTTCTCGATCTTCCGGCGCACCGATCAGCTGAAGGGAGACAAGGAGGCCGTCATTTGTCGCTCAACCTCAACGTTCTCCACCAGCTTGCGCATTGGGGCCTACCTACGATGCGACGAGCTCACATGCCATCCGTTGGTGTCGCACCACGTTCACGCTGCCTTGCAGCGCCCATAGACCCGGCCCGGTGTCGTTGCCCCGACCTTCGGCACCGGGCCGTCCGGCCGGTTGGTGCATCGCCCCTCGATGCACCAACCGGCCGGGTTCCAGCCCCGGCGTGCGACAGCCCACCCCCGACGTGTGCGGCTGCACGGGGATCGACGCGCGGCCCTGCCGCAACCGGTCCCCCACGCCGGGGCACCACCAGCCCGAGAGGTTGTCGATGCCGCTCACCGCCGTATCCGCGGGGCCCGCCCGCGCCCGCCCCCCACCGCCGCAAGAATGAGCACCCCGCGACCGATAGGAAGGCGTCACCATGCCGCACACGACCGTGATGCTCGACCATCCCGGCTGGATCGCCACGAGCGATGGGCACGCGCGAGCAGTTCGCACAGCGTCAGGGGTATTCGCCGTCATGTGCCGGGAGTCCGGGAACGCCGAGCACTCCGTGGACGTGGCGCTGGTTGGCGGCGCCACGGCCACGGCGCCGGTTCTCGATGTCACGGACCCCGCCGGCCTGGCTGGCAACGATCCGGTCGCCGACGAGTTGCGGGCGGCGGGCCGGGTTTCCCGGCTTCGCAATCCAGACCTGTGGGATGCGATTGCGACATCCATCGTGCGGCAGGTGATCCGGGCGGGGCAAGCTCGCAAGCTGTACCGGGAATTCAGCCGAGTCCACGGCGAGCACATCGAAACCTCTGCGGGTGAGGTGTTGCTGTTCCCGACGCCTGACGTAGTCCTCTCCCTCCCGGATGAGGAGTTCGCGCGCCTGGGTTTGGCGTTCAAGCGGCGCCCGCTGCGTGCCGCGGCCGAGGCCTACCGCGAGTTCGGCGACAAGTGGGCGGGCCTTCCGCCGGCCGACCTCGCCGCCGAAATCCAGACCGTGCCGCGCATCGGGCCCTGGACGGCCGGCGCCACGGTCGCCGACGTGACCAACGATTACGCCCTGTATCCGTTCGCCGACCTTGGCGTACGCACCTGGGCGAAACGCCTCGCGCCCGGGCGATCCTGGCCTGACGACGAATCGCAGTTCGCGCGGGTGTGGCAAGAGTTGGCGGGAGCTCAGTTGTCCGAACGGACACTGCTCACGCTTGCTTGGGGAGTTCGTCATGCCAATGGAGTCGCCTTGTGACCCCGTAGCCGGTGCCGATCTCGGGCGCCGCATTGACGCGCTTTTCGTCAACGCACCACTGCGCGACTACAGCAAACGCCCACGTGTCAACGACTTAGACCCTCGTAGTACTCCAGCAAGCGCCGCAACTCCGGCTGCTCGGCGTTGTGCGCCAGGATCAACCGCGTCAACCACTGCTGATCGTTCTTGGTCGGGGTGTCACCGATCGCCACCAGCTCACCTCTCCGCCGTTGGTCGACCTGAATGAGTGGTGCTGCGCGGCGGGGGCATTCATCTGCTGTCAGGCTTGGCTCGGTAGTGGGTGGCGAGGTGGTCTCGGAGCCGGGCGTGGCGGAATTGGTAAACGGCCCCTGCTCGGCGTAGGACACCCCTTCGGTAGGCGTCTTCGAGGAAGCGCTTCGGGCGCCAGGGCAAGCGGCCGGTCAGCGGAAGCCACAGGCGCGTGAACAGCAGCCAGTTTCCCCACGCCGAGAGCGCCAGACGGGCTGTAGCGCCTACGAGCCCGAACACGAGCCCGAACACTGACACGAGCCCGAACACGAGACCGGACACAAGACCGAACACGAGCCCGACCGCGAGCCCGGCCGCGATCGTTCGGACAAGCGTGACCGTTCGGTCGCGGGTCAAAAGTGTCCACGGGTTGGTGGCGTGGGGGTCATGGCTATCTCCAAGAACTGACACAACGACGTTCACGAGCCCGACCGCGAGCCCGACCGCGAGCCCGGCCGCGAGCCCGGCCGCGAGCCCGTTCGCGAGCCCGTTCGCGAGCCCGGCCGCGAGCCCAGCCGCGAACCCGCCGGTGAACTCGATCGCGAATCTTTTGAGGTATGTCGCCGAAGAGCGCTTTGCGCTGCCTCGCCGCGGCACACGCAGACGCAGTCGTTCCGGCTCCCGTCCAGCACGCCCGCGAGTGAATCCCGTTTCATTGATAAGCCCGAACACGAGACCGGACACGAGACCGGACACGAGACCGAACAGAAGACCGGCCGCGAGACCGACCGTCGTCGTGGTGAGGAGGATGCGGGTGTAGCGGTGGAGAGTGGCAGGGAGTTGCCACCAGGTGAGGTCGTGGGTGTTGTGCTTGGTGAGGTGCGTGGCGAGGTAGCCCAGCCAGTGACGGGCATTCTCGGGTGCCCAGTCCGGGCGGCGTGTTCTGTGGTCGTGGCGGTCGTAGCGGGTGGCGAGATAGCTGTAGAGGAGGTGTTCTTCGAGGTCGTCGTCGGTGGGAAACCGGTGGGTGTCTAGGAGCTCGCGGGGGTCGTGGTCCGGGGCGTCGTTATAGGTGGTGCGGGCGAGCATGACCATTAACGGCGTGCGAAGCACTGGGGTGAGGTTCCGGCTCGCGATCTCCTCGGGTGCGGTATCGAGGTGGTCGAAGACCGCGTCCCATTCGGGGGCGCGGGTTTTGCTGGTGCTCTGGCGCAGGTAGCGGTGGGCTTCGTCGAGGGTGAGGTCGTCGAGTTCGATGGCCGCGGCACCGCCGACCGCTTTGACCGTGCGGGCAGCCTGGGCGTATTGCTCGGGTCGGCTGGTGACGACCAGCGGCCAGTCGACGTTGCTGATCTCACGGATCGCGGCGCGGTGATGCTGGTCGGGGATCTCATCGAACCCGTCCAGGACGGGAAGAATCAGCCCACCATCAACAAGATCCTCGGCCCCGCTTGTCCCGGTGGTGGGGTCGCGGTCTTCGAGGAATGGGTAGTCGCGGAGGAGTTGCTGAACCAGCCAGGCCCGCAGCCGGGTCGAGGTGGGGTTCCAGTCGCTGAGGCTGAACAGCACCGGCACTGGACCGGTCACACCGGTGTTGTCGGCCAGGTCGAGGATGAGGCGGTGAGCGAGCACGGTCTTGCCCGCACCCGCGCGCCCCAGGATGACCAGCCGTTGTGAGCTGATGGCCTGGTAGGTGTCCCGGATGGCGGTGAAGTGGCCCGCCAGCGGCACCGGGTCGTCGCGCCCCGTTTCGCCGTGGATGGTCTCCCAGTGGTCGAGCAGGTCGTCGGCGGCGGTGTGCCATCGCACCGACAGTGCGTCAGGACCACGGATTCCCCACCGCTGCACTTCCTCTGCGCTGAGCTTGCGAACCTGGGTGACAAGGTGCCGAACCAGCTTCGTCTGCGCCTCATCCAAGCCCAGGTGAGCAGCGGATTTCGGCAGCACCACAACATCGCCATGTACAGCGCCGACCTGAAAAACGGTCCTAGCAGCGCCGTGATTCTCGTTGTGGATCTTCCCGCTCGACACGCCGTGCAGTCTGCCGCACACGGGCCGCAGCCAAGACCAGGAAGCGCGAACGAATGAGCCAGAACCACCGCGTGGACGATCAGCAGCTGGCCCGGTTGACTGACCGAACCCTCGCTATCTGACGATCAGGCGGCCTGATCGCGCGTGTTTCTGCGCCGGTTCGCCCCAGCGGGTGATCGCCATCGCGGCGGTGGGTACGGCGTCGATGCGTTTGCCGACGGCGTTGCGCAATGAACGTGGCTTTTCACCGGCTCGTGGGCAGCCCGTTGGCGCAACAACATCAGCCTGAGCCACCGCGTTTCCCGCAACACGACCCCGACGAACCTACGGGCCGGCACCACTTGCGCACCTGAGCCCGGCCAACCCGAGCCCGCCGAAGCTGGTGGCCGGGCGCGTGGCCTCCCCCTCCCACCCGCGCCCGGCCACCTCTCCAACCAAGGCAAACCACCCCACTGTGTCCTGTGCGAGGGTGAGTTCCCTGCGCTTGGCGAACACCGGCTACGCGGGTTGTCGGGGGTGGCGGTCGGCGTGCGGCGTTGTCGGGTTCGGGGTTCTTGGGGCACCCGCTCGGGCCGGGATGAAGTGGAAGTCGTTGCGGTGCAACGTGCGAAGCAGCATCCGGTACCGCAGGATCGAGTCCGGCCAAAGCAACGTTCCGCTTGTCGAGCCGTTCTTGTACCAGCTCTGGCAACCGCCCGTGTGCCAGACCGTGCGTTGGAAACGCGTCCGGATCTCGTGCTGGAAACGTTGTGCCGCCTCCGGTCGGACAACGAGCGCCCGCGCGGCGGCTGACCGGGTTGCGCGGATCGCGCGGACGACGTAACGCGTCTGGGCCTCGATATTGGCCACCACCCCGGTGTAGGCGACGACACTGGTGGGACCCAGCAAGATGAACATGTTGGGAAATCCGGGCACATGGAAATCGGGTGGCGGTGAACGTGTCGACCAGTGTCGTGGCCTGGTCGAACACCCACGTATGGTCAGCCGCCGCCAGAGCCAGCTGCTGACGGTTTTGGTCGATCGTCAGCGCTTCGTAGAGTCGTTGCAGCGGTTGATAGCGGGGCACGGGGAACGGTGGGGCAGGCACTGTGTGTAGCCGTCGTATGAGCACTGCCAGGTCGGTCAGCGAGGGCGGTGAGGTTGTGGCGCGGTGGGGCCAGAAGGTGGCGACTGCACCGTTGGTGATCACTGGTTGCTGGCCGGGCATTGGTGGCAGCGCGACGGGTGCGGGCTGGGTCGCCAGCCAGCGGGTGATCGTGATGGTGGTCTGTGCGCGGCGGCGGCGTACCGGGGTGTCGGGGGCCAGCCTGGCGACGATCTGCTCGTGTGGAAGGAGGTAGACCGCGTTGGAGCGTCGCTGCAACGGGCGGGCGTCGGTGGGGTCGGCTCCGAAGATCCGGCAGGTGGCGTCCAGCGCGTCCAGGCCGGGCAGGTGGGTATCTGGTGTTGTGGGCAGGCTCATGCCGTTGTGGTGAGCGCGGCGCGGATGTGTTCGCGCAGCTCGGCGACTTCGGGTTTGCCGTTGTGTGGCGCGGCGACGGTGTCCAGGACGCGCAGCCGGGCGTAGCCGCGGGTGGAGGACAGTCCGGTGATCGCGTTCACCGAGTCGTAGCCGGTGGTCACGGCTGTGTCGATGTCATTGGCCTGGAACTGCGCGGAGGCCAGCGCCGGCAGGTTCACGGCGCGGCTGCGCGCGCGTTCCTTGCCGTATGCGGTGGTTGCGCTGGTCAGTTTTTCGACGGCTTGGGGCGCGAATTCCGGGCGGGACAGCGACAACAAGTACAGGGAGTGGCCCTGCTGGCTGGTGATCTCGGCGTCCCTGACGAACGACGTCCACGGCGGGGCGGTGGCCGGATCGGCGGCGGCGTAGGTCTCTTGGGCTTGCCCGATGGCGCGGTGGGTAGACTCTGGCTCGCCGAGCGCGGCGCGGCACCAGCCGAGGACCGCGTAAGTGGCGCCCTGGGTGACCGTGCTGACCGGGTGTTTGCGGTTCGCGGCGGTCGCCGAGGCCAACTGCACCAAGTGCAGTGCCTCACTTGCGCGTTCGAGGTGCAGCGCTTGGTCTGCCATCTCCAGCAGCACGTGCACTGTCAGGTCGGTGGCGCGGGGGTCGTCGTCGGCGCGGCGGGCGGTGTCCAGGGCGTAGGTCCACAGGCGGCGGGCGGCGTCGTGATCGTCGACATCGTAGGCCATCCACGCTGCCATGCTGGCCAGTTCGGCGATGGCCACTGCCAACCGGGTGCGGATCTCCGGCGAGCAAAGGGCGTCCTCCAACCGGCGCACCTGGTGCAGTTGCGTGACGGCTGCGGCGCGACATAGCCCACCGCCGTAGGCCAAGTCTGAGCGGCGGAACCCTTCGGTGACCGCCTCGATCGCATCGACATCCGCCGCGCCAATGCGGGGCCGGGTTACCGGCTCGACCTGGCCGGGCAACAGCGAGCCCAGCCGAGCAAGTTCCGGATTCAGACTGGAACCCAACGTGGCGGCCGTGACCAGGGAGAGAAAGTCCCTGCGTTCCAACCAACTCACCTCCTTGGCAGTGACGTCACCCGTTACGGTATGGCTAGTGGGAAATCCGAGCAAGGAGGCCGGGATACGCATGACCGTGGCCAACCGAGCGGCCGTCCTGACGTGGGTCAGCCGACGCTCGCCCCGCTCGACAGCAGAGACGCGGGATTGGGACAAGCCGATCAGGTCTGCGAGCTGGAGTTGCGACAGACCCGTCTGCCGCCGCACGGCGGCGAAAACCGCGCCGAAGTCATAGCTTTCCAACGCGGCGCACAGGTCCGCATCCTCATAAAAGCCCTCCGGGATCGGCTCACGGAAACCGGCGGCGCGGGCGCAGGGTCCGCACAACGCGTCATTCACGCCGACACGCAGCACAGTGCCGCAGCACCGGCAGCGTTGTCCCGGACCAGTCATGGCTCGCCTTCCATTAACTGACAAGTGCTCGTTCGGGGCCACGGCGTTACGCCCGTTCAGTCGAGGCGTGCTGTGCACCACCCCAGCGGTCGACCATAGTCAGCCGCGTCTGCGACCGCGCTCTCAAGTCCCATCGGGGCTAGCACTGTTGGGGATTGGAGACATCGGCGCGGATGAAGACGATGACCGCCATGGCGCAGCCAACGTCGCCGCCGCTCTCCGGCCGATCCCCACTGGTTCGCCCGGCCCTGCCAGCGGAGCCGGTTCGTGGACGTACGCGGGACCACTGCCGACGCGATGTCGCAGTCGGCGCAGCCACTCTCACCACCGCAAGACGATCACGATCACGGAGGCAGGAAGGCGCACTGACCGCTCAAAGGACGGTGTCACTGGGGAAACGTGGTGCCCTGATGAGGTCATGGCGATGCTGCACCGCCATCAAACCCCCTGGTCACACCGCACCCCCGACTCACTCCAGAAGAGCCACACCCAATTGAAATGGCGGTTGTCTGTCTGTGGGTGGCCCCGCGCGGCGCTACCACTGCGACATTCCAAGCTGGACAGCGTCGGTGGGGTCAAGGCCCTTCAGATGGGCACCAAGCACACGGCAGAGCAGACTTGCGGTGTGTCTGAACGCTATGGGTGATGAGTTGACTTCGTCGTGACCTGCTCGGTCGACAACGAGCTGGCCCGCCGGAAGCCCGGCGGCGGCAGCGTTGAGTGCGATCCCTTCGAGCACAGAATCTGCGAACTCGTCGGGAAGGCCAGGCACCAGTGGCCGCCCGAGCTCACTGTCACAGGTTGCTGGTTGTCCGAGTCCAGCTGGTTGGTCGGCAACCAAGACCTGACACGTCAGTTCTTGGGCGGTGCTCGGAGCAAACTGCCCGCCCAGCAGCGCGCGAGGGCTTGTTCCGCCAAAGCGGAGCCGGATCTCAACGGTGGCACGCACCGGTACGCCGACATGGTCCACCGGCTCAGCCGGTTGAACACGGCGAAGCCATCGCGAGCCTGAGTAGACAGCCGAAGGCTCGTCGCCCCGTACTCCGGCCTTGCGTCCGCTAACCTCAATGATCATCGTGGTGGCATCCCCCAAGCCTCGCGCCAGCGGTTGTTGAAGTACTCAGGGTACTTCTCGATGACTTCAGGACTGTAGTTCTTGAACAGAGGATGCTGCTCCAACGCGATCTCGTGAGCGTCGTCGTAAGGCATGCCATCGTCCATCAACTTGGCCTCGGTGGTCTCGTGTTTCATGAAGTTCTCTTCCGCCTCAGACAGCGGTCGCCCTTCCTCCATCGCCTCACGGACCTGGTTGATCATCGCGTCGTTCTGAGGAGCATGGTCCAGACGAGAGAAGTGCTGGTCTACCGTATCGACATGCTCGGGCGTGAAAGGGCCATCCTCAGCCGCGACAGCGTCGTTGGTATCGATAACTTCGACTGCATCGTCGCCAGCAGCTTCAGACGCCAGTCCCCCGACGGAGGCCACCACCATGCCAGCGCCTGCGACCACACCGGCGCCGGCCACATAGGTCAGCGGACCTCCGCCCACCGCGCCCACGCCGCTGGCACTAACGGTCACGCCTCCGGCCACGCCGACCGCGCTGGCCGCAGTCACCACACCACCTAAGGCAAGCGTGCCGACCAATTCGGGGTGCTGGATGACGGCGTTCCCCAACGACGCGACGGCGTTGACGACAGTGGCTGCCGCATCCCCAGCCGCGTCCAGGGCCTGCGCCACCCAGCTCTGTTCTTCTGGTGCCTGATTCCGTGCAACTGAGACGATGTCGGCGGCCGTTTCACCTTCCAAGGCAAGTTGCTGGCGGGCGCGGCCAAGCATGTCCCGAGCAGCTTGCCGTTTGGCTTCGCCAGGATCGTGGAAAGGGATATCGACAGGCGGCGCGCCGGGACGGATTTGTTGCTGGGCTTGCTCGATTTCTTTGGCGTGCTCGGCCCTGGCGTTATTGGTTGCAGCCTGGCCCTCGTTCCACAACCGGATCGCTTCGGCCGCTTGCCCCTGCGACCAGGCCAGAGTCATGGAGTATTGCTCCAGCGCTCCACCGGCCTCGTGGAAAGAGTCCCCGGCTTCCAGCCATTTGATGGGTTCGCCGTCGAAGGCCGAGCGGAACTGCTCAGCGGCCTCGCCTAATGGTGGAGTCGGTTATTGGAACGGTCCGAATACCTGCCTGATTCGAGCCCTCGGTGCCGCGTGGTGGTGGCTCGGCCGTTGCCGCCTCAAAGTTGACACGTGGGCGTGTCTGAGAAATCGGGTGCTTTGTGAGGGGCGGCCCGTCAGTATGAGGATCATGAGTGGCGGGACGCGCGTGGGGAGTTAGCAGGACGTGGAGAAGGCGGGGCGTCCGCTCGCCTTGGTCACGGGGGCGGGACGTTCGGCCGGGATCGCGGCGTCCGTAGTACTGAATCTGGCGCAGGCTGGCTGGGACGTGGCCTTCACGTACTGGACGCCTTATGACGCGCGGATGCAGTGGGGCATGGAGCCGGGCGCACCTGGAGAGTTGCAGAGGAAGGTGGCTTCCCTCGGAGCGAGAACAGTTGCGGTTGAGGCGGATCTGAGCGACTCGGATGCGCCGGCTCGGCTCTTCGACAGTGTTGAGCGCGAGTTGGGAAACGTCAACGCGTTGGTGCTCTGCCACTGCGAGTCGGTCGACTCTGGTCTGTTGGATACCACGGTGGAGAGCTTCGATCTGCACTTTGCAGTCAATGCACGGGCAACGTGGCTGCTGATCCGGGAGTACGGGTTGCGATTCCGCGGGCAGTACGGAAGCGGGCGTATCGTCAGTCTGACCAGCGACCACACCGCAGGCAACTTGCCCTATGGGGCGAGTAAGGGGGCGATGGACCGGATCACGCTGGCCTCTGCCCGTGAGCTCGCTCATCTGGGAGTGACCTGTAATGCGATCAATCCCGGGCCGACCGATACCGGGTGGATGACCGAAGAGCAAAAGGCAGACATGACTCGCTCCACACCCCTGGGACGTCTCGGTGTGCCGCAGGACTGCGCGAATCTGGTCACGTTCCTTTGCTCGGCGGAGGGCGGATGGATCAACGGCCAGCTTCTCCAGAGCAATGGCGGTCTCGGGTCAAATGCATGAGGCGAGGCTCACGGGTGCTTGCGGCTGGCGACGTCGGCGGCGTAGTTGGTCCAGTCTCCGCTGGAGGCGCGTTGCCATGCGACGGCGACTTTGACGCTGATTCCGAGCATACGGGCCAGCATCGCGGCCGGGAGTTCGCCGGCGAGGGTGAACAGCGCGGTGGAGCGGTCTTGTTGAGGATTGAGGCCGATGTCCTGCAGACGTTGGCCGAGCCGTTCGTCGCTGATCGGCCGGCCAGGGTGCCCGCCGGGGAACAGCCACGGGGCGTGATCGGGGGCGCCGGTCATGGCATGGCCGCGGCGGGTGCTGACCAGCCTGCGCACCATTGCTCCCAGTGGTTCCGGGAGGTGGATCGGGGAGGTGCCCAGCGTGATCTCGACCCGGTCTTCGTGAAAGCGGACGTGGTCGATGGTGAGGTGGGTGATGGTGGCGATGCGTTGGGCGTAAAGAAGAAGTAAGAGCCCGGCGACGCGGTCGGAGGTGGCGAGGGTGTCGTCGTGGAGCAGTCGGCGAGCGTCGGTCCAGCGTTTCTCGGTGTCCGGGGTCCCTTGGGGTGCTGTCCAATAGGGAGTGGTGTAGGTCAGTCCGTGGGCGTGCCGGTATTTGACGGCCCAGCGGAGGAAATGGCTGGTTTCGTCCCGGTGGCTGGAGGTGGACGCGGTGATCCAGCGGTCGAGGTCGGCCTGGGTGCAGGTGTCGAGTGTCAGTGCGTTGTCGCCGAGCCAGTTGAGAAAGTTCGTCGCGGCGGTGACATGGCAGCGCACGTTCAGGTCCTGGAGGCGGGTGGTGTGGTTTTCGCCGAGGCGTTGCCGCAGTCGGCGTAGGTGGTGCCAGACGGCGTAGTTGTGCAGGATCCGGCGCTCGGCAGGGTCGGTGCGGTTTTGGACGGTCGTGGTGATCCAGCGTTCCAGCGCGGTGAGGCGTTCGTCGCGTGGGGGCAGGACGTTGGTTGCGACCAGGATGCTGCGGAGGTGCGCGAGTGTCTTGCCGTCGGGTAGTTGGTCAAGGATCTCGTGAGTGAGCGGGCCGGTGTTCCCGGCGATCTGCGCGAGGAGTTCGCGGACTTTCGATCGGGAGAGCCAGGTCAGGGTGCTGTCGGGGCGTGTAACGCCGGTCAATGCCTTGTGCAGTGATGTCAGCTCGGAACGGATCGTGCCGGTTTCGTTGCTGAGCAAATGGCGTAGGCGCTGGTCGAGGATGCATCGTTGGCAGGGTTGCTGGCTGAGCTGCCATGTGGTGCGGCAGACCGGGCAGCGGTCCCAGAACTCGGGGTCGGGGTTGGTGCATTGGGCGCACAACGGCTGCTGCATGGTGCCTCCGCGCACCGGCGCGGTGTTGCCGCAGCCGGTGCAGGTCGCCCAGCGTTGTTTGCAGCGCAGGCACCATGGTTGCCCGGTGGCCCGGGAGATGTCACATGGTGCTGTGCGCCCGCAGAGCGCGCACGTGGTTGCGGACCTGGGCCGGCAGACACTGCAACGCGGGCCGTCGGGTTGGCGGACGGAGACGGGCTTGTGGCGTCCGCACTCGACGCAATTTTCCCAGGTGGTACGGTCTTTGACCCAGCAGGTGTGACACAGGGGTGCGTTTTGATCGTCGCGGGCGGCAGGCGTTCGCACGGCGCCGCAGCGGGCGCAGGGCAGTGCTGTGGTTCGGGCGAAGCAGCTGCGACAGAGCCGCTGGCCGTTGCGCACCTTGACGAGTGGCTTGATCTGCTGGCATTGCGGACAGGCTGGCTTGATCACGTTCGTAGCGCCTGCTTGAACGAGCTCGTCGACGAACCGCAGTACCCCTGGAGTGGGCGCGTTGTGACCGGCCCCGGTCAGCAGGGTCGGCTGGGCGAGCACGGCCCAGACCACTCGTCGTTGCTCGGCTGGGCGCTTCGCGGCGGCGCTGAGCGCCGCGCGAACGATGTCCGCCTCGAGTGCTGGATCCAGTTCGGTGACAAGTTCGGTGAGATCTGCCAGCGAGTCCTCTGCAGTGTCAGGGCAGCGGGAGCAGCGAGGCCTGCCGTGACGATCCCGGCCGGCGACGGGGCGTCGCTGGCCGCAACCTGCGCAGGTGGTGCGTGTGTCCGAACAGGACGAACATCTCCATTGCCGACCGCTGACTCGACGACGAGTCTGTCCGCATACACCGCAGTGAGGAAGGGAAATCTCCTGGGCGCCAGCGTCGTGCAGTGCTACCAGCATCCTGGCCACGCAGTAGGGCGCCGGTGGCCGGCCTGTGCGCAACACCGATGGATCGTCACGGAGAGCCCGGGCCAGGCGTCGTTGACTCGTTCGCTCGCGAACAACGGAGCACACAGCTTGCCGGATAGCCGCCGTATCCATGCGGGGTTCGATGGTGTTGATCAGCTCGACGATCAGCCCGATGGGGTCGGGCAGCACCTCGTGGTCGGTGTTGGTCACTGGTCCACCGCAGTGATCCGGGCCCTCTTCGGCCTCAACAAGCCGACACCTTCACCAGCCGAGGTGCCGCCTGCAGCGGCCTTTCTAGGTTTCCTTGCGGTTTCGCCCGTGGCGGCGGGCTCGATGAGGTCCTCCATTGAGCAGTCCAGGATGTCCAGCAAGGCCATCAGAACTTTCAGGCTCAGGCGTTCGGGCCGTTCGGTGACCAACCGGTAGACCTGGCTCGACGACAGGGTGATCCCGCATTCGGCCAGCAGCGGGATCAGATCGGTGGTGGAAAACATGCCTCGATCTGCCATGACCCGGCGCAGGTGCCATCGGTAGTCCAATTTCTGCTCCATCAACGCCCCTTCCCATACGGTGCGGTTGGCTCCAGCGCTGGCGCGATAGCGTTACGCAGTGCGGTGTTCATGAAGTCATCGCTGACGTGTGTGTAGATCGCCGTCGAGCTGTCACACTCGTGTCCTACTTGGACTTGGATGAACCTGCGGTCCACCCCCTCCTCGGTCAGATGCGTTACATACGAGTGGCGAAGACTATGGGGTGTAAGGATTTTCGGCAGTTTCAACGCGTCCCGATAAGATTCGAATCGTGCGTTGATCTCCGCTGGCTTGATCCGCCCACCGCGCTCTGTCACCCACAGCGCCGGGTGATCGGCGCAGCCGAAGCGGGGCCGGATGTTCTCCACATAGTCGGCCACCGCCTCCACCGCCCAACTCATCACTGAGGCCACGTTGCGCCGCCGCGGCGGCTGACCGCGCTTGGCCTTGCCATAGCGGACATGCAGCATCCCGAACCGGCCGAACTCCGGCGCTGCCGGATTGCGACCCCAGTCCACCACATCCAGTTTCGACGCCTCCGTCCGCCGCAGGCCCCAGGCGTAAATGACCTTGAACAGCGTGGCGTCCCGGTACGCCACCAGCGCGCCCTTGCGTCTCGCGCGAACAGCCCGATCGACCTGGTCGTCGGCGTAATCCAGAAACCTCTGCAACTCCTCCCGCGTAAACGGACGCGCCTCCGGGTTGCCTTCGTAGCCGTTAAGGTGTGCGATCGAGTTCCACTCGTGCACGATCGGCATCGGATGCACCCCCGGCCCGAACGCCTTCTCGCACGCATCGCCCCAGCCATACCGTGCGTTGTCGGTGATGAACTCGGTGAACAAGCGCAGGTCACATTGGTAGCCGCGGATCGTAGAGGGAGCCAGATGGTGTTCGCTGGTCAGCGTTGACGACCATTCATCCACATGAGATGGCGTCCAACGCCACGGGAACTCATTGGTATAGATCAGAAAACGGCGAACCAGCCACTCACGAGCAGCGATCGTCTCTTCCCGCAGCCCGCGAGAGGCCTGCTGGGCCCGAAACCCGCGCAGCATCGCCTCGACCATCGCATCCTCCGGTCGCAAGTGCACCACGCCGGAAACCAGCTCCAAATGCGCAGCACCCGCGAGATTCGACGGCCCCAAAACCAAGCCTCCGATCCGCCCACTTAATGAGCGGATCATGCATCAAACGGGATCGTCGAGGCAAACTGGCAGGTCACAGCACTCTCGCCCAGCGAGATGCGGTAGCCTCAGGTCAGCACGCTCACCAGGCGACCAGTGATTTGTCGCCCATCTGATGCAATTTCCGAGGGTTGTCCCATCCTTCAGCTGTGTCAATGCGTTTGAGGCCCTCGCCTGCTTCGTGCAGGCTGTCGCCATAGGCGGTCATCGCTTCCCCCCGTCGCACGGGCCGCTCCAGGGTCCCCGGGCACGAGCGCCTTGGGGTCGTTGGTGGTTCCGAGTTCGGCTGCCATCACTCCGCCGCCGGATCTTCACCAGTGGTGCGCTGCACGATGCCCTCGAAATGAGCTCGGGCAGCCTCGTCGGTTTGCCGATAGACCTGGACGCAAAGGGCCAGACGACCGGAGATCTCCTTGGCGTCGTCGGTCAAGTTACGCACGCCCGTGTTCCAGCGATCGCAAAACTCGGCGACAGTGGTGACCAAACGCTCGTGCCCGAAAGCGTCCGCAGGGCAGTCAATGTCGCTGACCTTGCGCCTGTTCATCGCATCGATCGTCTGCTGCACACCCTCCGATGCGCTGGTCAAGGCAGGCAAATCAACGCGAAACCCGTCCCCCATACGGCTCCGTCCCAGCTCGACTCCGGTGCGGTGCACACCCTAGCCAGACCGCGACAACCGTTGCGCGAAGACCCGAACTCGTCACCCAGATGTCCGGATCATCCCACGCCGACCACAGTTCTGGCGGCCCAAGATCGAGTAGGAGGGTCGGGTTGCCCGACCCTCCTCTCACACCACCGGACATGCGGGCCCGCATCCGGCGGTTCGTCAAGCCGTTGTTCTGAGCCTGTGCCAGGTATTCCGCAGTCCCAGCAGGCCAAGGTCATCCCAGTAGGCGTTGGGCAGCGCCCGCTGAAGGATGGGTGAGCACGCGATCCGCCGGATACCCTCCCCCCCGGAGCGGGAGAAATAGAACCCGAACCCCAGCAGCGTCGCCTCGCGAGCGTGTCGGACCGAGGACTTCTCCCGGTGCACCTTGAGCTTCAACCGCCCTCAACCACCTTGGTGATCGAGCCCAGCACCCTCTGGGCGGCCCGTTTGCTGCGCACGAAGACCCGTAGGTCGTCGGCGAAGCGCACGAACCGGTGACCGCGCTCCCACAACTGCCGGTCCAGATCGTCCAGCATGATGTTCGACAAGATTGGTTGTCGTCGGTTGATGTACACCATGGTGATGATGTTCATCCATGGTGACATCGTCGACGGTAGAAGAGAACCGTAGTTTCAATCGAGATACCGGCGGGACGCAAGGGTTGGTCTGTTGTAGTACCCGACCAGGTCCACACCCGTTGGATGCGGCTGTGGACTCCGGCGGCATTACCCCCGAGATCACTTCATTGAAATCGGTGACGGGTTACGCGGGTTGTCGGGGTGGCGGTCGGCGTGCGGCGTTGTCGGGTTCGGGGTTCTTGGGGTACCCGCTCGGGCCGGGATGAAGTGGAAGTCGTTGCGGTGCAACGTGCGAAGCAGCATCCGGTACCGCAGGGTCGAGTCCGGCCAAAGCACAGTTCCGCTTGCCGAGCCGTTCTTGTACCAGCTCTGGCAACCGCCCGTGTGCCAGACCGTGCGTTGGAAACGCGTCCGGATCTCGTGCTGGAAACGTTGTGCCGCTTCCGGTCGGACGACGAGCGCCCGCGCGCCGGCTGACCGGGTTGCGCGGATCGCGCGGACGACGTAACGCGTCTGGGCCTCGATATTGGCCACCACCCCGGTGTAGGCGACGACACTGGTGGGACCCAGCAAGATGAACATGTTGGGAAATCCGGGCACCGCGACGCCGTTGTAGGCATACGGGCCGGTGCGCCACGCGTCCTTGAGAAGGCGCCCGCCGGTCCCTTCGATCGTGATCCGATCGAACGAGCCGACGAGGTCGAACCCGGTGGCAAAGACGATCACGTCGGTCTTGTGCTCATGACCGGCCTCGTCAACGACCGCGTCCGGGCGCAAGGCGACCGGGCTTGCGTTGACGACGTGGACATGGGGTCTGTTGAGTGCCGGGTAGTAGGCGTTGGAGAACAGCACTCGCTTGCAGCCCAGGCGGTATGCCGGGACGAGCTTGTCGCGCAGCTGGGGATCGTCGATGTGGCTTTCGATATGGCGGCGCACCAGCGGCTCGGCTGACCGCAGCGCTTCCGGGCGGTGGTGGAATCCGATGCCCCGCTGCTCGCGGCGCAGGTAGATCCGCAACCGGTGCAACGACTGCGCCAGGGGAAACCGGCGGAACAGCCGCTGGCGCCACGCGGGAACCGGCGCATCGGCCTTGGGCAGGACCCACGGGGCGGTGCGCTGGAAAATCGTCAACGACGAGGCGGTGTCGGCCAGTTCCGGGACGATCTGCACGCCCGAGGCGCCCACTCCCACCAGCGCGACGCGCTTTCCGGTCAGCTCGACATCGTGGTTCCAGCGCGCCGAATGCCAGATTTCCCCGCGGAAGGTTTCCGCGCCGGGCAGGTCGGGTGTTCGCGGAGCGTGCAGGCCGCCGACACCGAGGACGAGGAAACGACTGACATAGGTGGGCCCCTCGGCGGTGGAGACCGTCCACTCCCCCGCGTCGTCGTCCCAGCGCGCACCCGTCACCTCGGTACCGAGCCGGATCCGCGGCAGCAGGCCACGACGCCGCGCGATCCCTCGGAGGTAGTCGAGGATCTCGCGCTGACCGGCAAATGCCGAGCTCCAGAACGGGTTCTGGTCGTAGGAATACGAGTAGAGGTGGGACTCGACGTCGCATGCCGCACCCGGATAAGTGTTGTCGCGCCAGGTGCCGCCGATGTCGTGCGCCTTTTCCAGGACGAGGAAGTCCGTCCCGGACTTGGCAAGCTCGACGGCTTGAGCGATCCCGGACATGCCGGCCCCGATGATCAACACTTCGGTACGAACGGTCATTTCGGTTCCTCCGCGAGGAAATCGGCGATCTGGGGCCACAGGTCGCCCCAGGACTCGCCGCCGTGCTCGCTGTCGTGCGCGAGACCCGGCACCGTGACCAGTTGCGCGGGCAGATCGAGTTGCCGCATCCGCGCGGCCAGGTCGTGTGCCTGCGCGACGGGGACCACCTCGTCGGCGTCACCGTGCACGATGAGCAGCGGCGCGGCGAGGTCGCCGAGCGAGGTCAGCGGCTGCCGTTCGGGGGCCGCGAAGTAGGCTTCGATCTCGCTCGGGCTGATTCCGGATCGGTGCGGCAGCAGGGTTCCGGGCTGGGCCCGCTCGGCCGCCACGAGCAGCGCCGGGTCGTACATGCCCATGAGCAGAACCGCGCGGTGCCACCAGGCGGGCTCGCGCTCAAGCGCCAGCAGGGCATCGTAAGCGCCCCGGCTGGTGCCCAGGATGCTGATGCGCGCGGCGTCGATCTCCGGTAGTTCGGCGAGATATCCTGCCGCGGCAATGACATCGTCGACATCTCCGCCGCCCATTTCGGCCATTGCGCTGAATTCGGGGCCGTGGCCCGGCGCGCCGCGCTGGTCGACGGTGAAGACCGCGAATCCCGCCGCGTGCAGCGGCGCGTGCTCGCTGACGTGCACGTAGTCACCTTCGGCGTCCAGCGCGCCGCCCTCGCCCGCCGTGCACACCACGACGGCCGGATGTGGTCCGGGCCCCGCTGGCACGCTGAGGTGTCCGTAGATCGTCAGCCCGTCGGCCGAGACGACCTCATGGACGGTAAGGCTCTCGGTCAGCCCCAAGGTCTCGGCCGGCGCCCGGTCCAGCTCGTCGCCCAGCAGTTCGGCCAACCCTGTCACGTTGAGGTTCCGTTGCAGCTTCACCGCGGGAACCGCCACGCCGAGTTCCTTCTGCAATAGCACCCGCAGCTCGACCGCGGTCAGGGAATCGATGTCGACGGCCTGCTCCTCGTCGAGCTGGCTGTCGGTCAGGCCGGTCGTCCGTTGCAGAAGGGGCGTGATGGCGGCGGGCAACAGCTTGGCGCGTTCGGCCGGGCTGGCTTCCCGCAGGCGCCGCGGGAGGGACTCGTCGCCGCTACCGTCCGCTGTGCCGGCCGGCACGAGGTTGCGGAATCTCGATTGCGGGGCGAGCTGGGAGTTGGCCCGTGCCCAGCGCGGCCAGTCGATATCGGCCACCGATGCCTCGACCGGACGGGTACGCAGCAGCGTTTCGAGTTCGGCCACGAGGCGCGCGGGGGGCATGCCGACGTGACCGTTGCGGCGCAGGACGCTGCCGACGTGACCGTCGCGGCTGACCGCCACACCCACGTCGTCGATCATCCCCCAGCCGACGGCCGTGGCCGGTAGCCCCTGGGCATTCCGGTAGCGCGCAAGGGCGTTGAGGAATTCGTTCGCGGTGGCGTAGGCACCCGCACCGGCGGCGCCGAGCTGCGCCGCGACCGACGAGAAGAGCACGAAGAAGTCGAGGGTGTCCGCCTGGGTGTGCAGATGCAGGTTCCAGGCGCCGTCGGCCTTCGGCCGGGTCGCCCCCACCAGTCGCACCGCGTCGGTGTCCGAAAGCACCACGTCGTCGAAGTCGGCTGCGCCATGAACGATGCCGGCGATCGGCGGCAGCTGCCCGCGAACACGGGTGAGGAGGGCCGCCACCTGGTCACCGTCGGCCACGTCGGCCTTCTCGACGCGGACTTCGACGCCCTCGCCGGTCAGCTCGGTGATGACCCGCTCGGCCTCGGCGGTCGCGATGCCCCGGCGGCCGACGAGCACCAGATGCCGGGCGCCGCGGTCGGCCAGCCAGCGGGCCACCGTGAGCCCGAGGCCGCCGAGGCCGCCGGTCAGGACGTAGGTGGCGTCCGGCCGAACCGGCGATCCGGAAAGGGAAGACGCCGGAACCTTGACCTGTTCGCGGGCGAGGTGGACCGCGATCTTGCCGAGGTGGCCGGGCTTGCTCATGGCCCGGAACGCCGCGTCCACTTCGCCTGCGGACACCTCGGCGACCGGCAGCGGGGCGATGGCGCCCCGCTCGTAGAGGTCGGCCACCTCCCGCATGCACGAGCGGACGTGTTCGGGCTCCAGCGCCATCATCTGGTCGTAGTCGAACGAGTGGAACGACATGGCCTGCTGCGCCGAGGCCAGCCGCACGGCGTGGTCGGCGACGCTTCCGGGCTTGCCCAACTCCACGAACCGTCCGAACGTGCGCAGTAGCCGAAGGCTGTCATGGATCATCTCGCCGGGCAGCGAGTTGAGGATGACATCGACGCCTTCGCCGCCGGTCCACCGCAGGATGTCTTCGGCGAAGGCGGTGGACCTGGAGTCGGCCACGTGAGCGACGCCTTCGCTGCGCAGGAACTCTCGCCGCTGCTCGCTTCCCGCAGTGGCGTAAACCTCCGCGCCGAGCCATTTCGCGATGCGCACCGCGGCCAGTCCGACGCCGCCAGCGGCCGAGTGGATGAGAACACGGTCCCCGCTGCGCACGCCGGCGAGGCGCACCAGCGAGAGGTGCGCGGTGACCACCGGGAGCAGCGACGCGGCCTCCGCGAGAGACAGCGCCGCGGGCTTCTTGACCGCACGAACGGCGTCGAGCGTCACATGGGAGGCGAACAGGTCGCGGCTGTGGGCGAACACCTCATCGCCGGGCCGCAGGTCCGACACGGCCTCGCCGACGCGGACGATGGTGCCCGAGCACTCCAGCCCGAGCGTCTGCTGCGAGTGGCTGCCCTCGATCGCCTGCGGCGCGAGCAGTCCGGTCTGCTTGAGCACGTCCTTGAAGTTGAGCCCGACATGGGCGACCTCGATCTCGACCTCGGTCGGGCCCGGCGCCCGGCGAGCAGTCGCCTCGAAACGGGGGTCGTCCCCGTGGGCCCGGCGCGGGCGAAGCCGTACCGGGGTCTCGTCGGTCCGGACGTCCAGGTGGTCCAGCGACGACCCCTCGCCGGCCCGCTCAAGCCGGCGGACGTACCGGCCATCGGTGCGCAAAGCCACCTCGTCGAGACCGTCGTGCGTGAACTCGGTGATCAGAGCGTCGAGCAGCCGGTCATCGACCTCGGGTACGGCCGAGTCGAGATCGATGAGGCGGCAGCGCAGCTCCGGCCGCTCGGCGCTGACGACCCGGCCGAAACCCCACAGGGCGGCCGCGGACGGATCGGTCGTGGCGTCGTCGGCGGAAACACTTTGCGCGCCCGTCGTGACGACGAACAGCGGCACCGCCGTGACCGGCAGCGCCTGCACAAGGCGCAGTGGCTCGGCGACCGGCGTGCACGCGGCCGCGCGGTCGATGGTGGGGTCGTTCAGGTAGACCACACCGCGGCACTCCGAATCGCCCGCGACGGCGGCGGCCACTCGGGCAGGCCAGCCGTCCTCGGCCGGTTCCGTGCGCACGACCTTGCCGCCCAGCTCGTTCAGTCCTCGTTCGAGATCGACCGCGGCGACCGACGAGCCGACGAGGATCCAGGTGCCCTCGACGTCGCCGGTGCGCTCCAGTGGTTCCGGCTGCCACACGTGCTCGTACCGGAGGTTCGTCGAGCGACCCGTGGCCGCGCCGCCGTCCTCGGCCAGCCGCTGGGCGCGCAGACCCGACACCTCCGCGACCACCTCGCCGTCATCGGTGACGAGGGTCAGGTCGCATTCGAGCCGTCCGGGCACTTCGCTGCGCCGGTCTCGCCCGTGCACCCACAGCCGCTGGCCGGGCGCGCGGAAGAACCGGAGTGCCTCGATGCGCGCGGGCACATACGTGCCGGCCCCGTCGCCACCGATCAGTACGGCACCGGCGATCATGGCCTGCAGAGCGCCGTCGAGGATGGCCGGGTGCAGGCGATACCCGTCCAGCTCGACCGTGTCGAGGCGGAGCTCGCCGAAGACCTCGCCGGTCTCCTCCCGGCACCACAGCCGTTCGACGGCGCGGAATGCCGGGCCGTAGTTCAGGTTGCTTCCGTCCAGCCGCGCGTACACGTCGTCGTGGCTCAACTCGGGCAGCGTCCGCGTGAGTTCGGCCAGGGTCTCGGTGCGCCGCTCCGGTATCCGCGGCCGGGCCACGTGCCCGCGGCGGAGCTCGGCGTGCAACGTCCAGGCGGATTCATCGGACTGCGCACTGCTGTGCAGCGTCACGAGCCGTCGCGACGGGTCGTAACCCGCCCGCATCGTGGTGATCGAGGACGCCGGGAGCACGAGCGGCCGGTGGAAGACGACATCCTCCAGGTAACACGGATCGTCGTCGGCGAACATCGCCAGCGCGACCTCAAGATATCCGGAGCCCGGGAAGATCACGGCCTCGCCGATCCGGTGGTCGATGAGGTAAGGGAACTTGGACGCGGAGAGCTCGACGTCCCGGATCGGCGTTACCGAGGCCACGGCCCGCCCGCTCAGGCGCGGCCCCTCGGTACCCAGCCGCTTGTTCCGGGATTCCGTCGATTCGACCCAGTGACGCTCGCGCTGCCACGGGTACCGGGGAAGGTCGAGGTGCTTGCGCGGCCCCGGGTGCACGCCCTTCCAGTCGGGCTCGGCGCCGGCCGCGTACAGCGAGCCGAGTGATTCCAGTAGCTGCTGGCGTTGTGGACGGTCCCGGCGCAGTGACGCGAGCCGCACCGTGTCGGCGCCACGATCGGCCAGGGCCTCGTCGATCGCGGAGGCCAGCACCGGATGCGGCCCGACCTCCAGCACGGCTCCGGGCGCATGCGCGAGCAAGCGCCGGAATGCATCGGCGAACCGAACCTGCTGACGAACGTTGCGCCACCAGTACTCGGCGTCGAACTCGGGACCGTCGACCCGGTCGCCCGTCACGGTCGAGAAAAGCGGAATCTGGGCGGGGCGCGGGCGAATCTCCCGCAGCGCCGCCAGCAGCGGTTCGCGGATCTCGTCCATCTGATGGCTGTGGTAGGCCACCTCTACCCGCAGCTGCTTCACGGACGCACCCGCCGCCGTCAGCCGCTCGGCCACCACTTCCAGGGCCTCCCGGTCGCCGGCCAGCGTCGTCGCGGTCGCGCTGTTGACGGCCGCCACATCAACGCCGTCGACGAGGTAGGCAGCCACCTCATCGGCCGGGAGACCGACCGCTGCCATCGCACCACGGCCGGCCAGCCGGGACTGCAGGCTCGCGCGGTGGAAACTCACCGTCAGCGCGTCTTCGAGCGAGTACACGCCGGCCGCGTACGCCGCGGCCACCTCACCGACGCTGTGGCCCACGATCGTCGCGGGCTCGATTCCCCAGTCGCGCCACAGCGCGGTGAGCCCGGCCTGCACCACGAAGTTGGCGACCTGCGCGTACAACGTGCTGGTCAGCCGCGACTCGGCTTCGTCGCGGCGCAGCTCGTCGCCGATCGACAACCCGAAGCGGGCGAGAAACTCGTCGCATTCGGCGACGACCTCGGCAAAGCGCGGCTCTTCCCGCAGCAGCTCGCGCCCCATTCCCCACCACTGAGGCCCCATCCCCGTGTAGACGAAGGCGATCTCGGGCCGCGCCGCACGCCGTGGCGCAATGTCGAGCTCCCGCAGCGTCCCTGCCGCCTCCGCCGGGTCGGCGGCCACGACGAACGCCCGCAGGGGGTGATGATCACGCTGCCTTGCCGCCGCCCGACACACTTCCCGCAGTGCCGGGGCCTCCGGCTGTTCGAGCAGCGTCGCGTAGGCGTCGACCAACGCACGCAGGGCCTCTGGGCTCCGCGCCGACAGCGGGAGAAGCTGTGCTCGACCGTCGTCTTCCTCGTCGTCCCCCGAAGCCTGGACGGTCGGCCCCTGTTCGAGAATGGCGTGTGCGTTCGTGCCGCCGAAGCCGAACGAGTTGACGCCCGCCCGTCTCGGCCCGTCCTGCTCCGGGAACTGGACCATCTCGGTGGGAACTCGCAGCGGCAACCGGTCGAACGGAATGCCGGGGTTGGGCCGTTCGAAATGAAGGTTCGGCGGGATGAGACCGTTTTCGAGGCACAGGCTCGCCTTGATCACCCCGGCTGCCCCGGCGGCCGCCTCGGTGTGGCCGAAGTTCGACTTCACCGAGCCGATCCAGTGCGTGCGGTCCGAGTCGCCGAGCGCCTCACCGATCGCGGTCGCCTCGATGGGATCGCCCACCGCGGTACCCGTGCCGTGGGCCTCGTAGTAGCCCACCGACGCGGGCTCGACGCCGCCGACCCAGCAGGCCCGTCGGATCAGCGCACGCTGGGCTGCAACGCTGGGCACCGTGACGCCCGGTGTGCGGCCGTCCTGGTTCACCGCTGTTCCCCGCACCACGGCATAGATGTGGTCACCGTCTCGTTCGGCCGCGGAAAGCGGCTTGAGCAAGAGGATGCCCGCGCCTTCGCCACGCGCATACCCGTTGGCGCGGTGATCGAAAGACTTGCAGCGGGCATCCGGGGACAGGAACTGCCCCTTCGACATGAGAATCGAGGTGACCGGGTTGACCATGACGTTCACGCCACCGGCCACCGCGAGATCGCACTCGCCGCGCGCGATCGCGGCGCAGGCTTGGTGGAACGCCACCAGCGACGAGGAGCAAGCGGTGTCGAGCGTCAGACACGGTCCGCTCCAGTCGAACGTGTAAGACAGGCGGGCCGCCAGCATGGTCATGCTCACACCGGTCGGGGTGGCCGCGCCGACCAAGTGCCGGTTCGAGTCATTCAGCTGCAAGGTCGCGGCGTCGAAGGTGAACCCGCCGATGTAGGAGCCGACGCTGGCAGCCGCGGTCGAGCTCGGCGGGATACCCGCGTCCTCGAATGCCTCCCACGTGACTTCGAGCAGCAACCGCTGCTGCGGATCCAGCGCGGCCGCCTCGCGCGGCGACATGCCGAAGAAGCCCGCGTCGAACTCGTCAACCGGCGAGCGAAGGAAGCCTCCCTGGCGGACGAACATCCGGCTGGGAGTCGCGGGGTCCGCATCGAAGAAATCATCGGCGCGCCAACGATCCGGCGGGATATCGCCGACCGCGTCCACACCGGACACGATCAGGTCCCAAAAGCTCCGGGGATCCGTGATGCCGCCCGGGAAGCGGCACCCGATGCCGACAATCGCCACGGGGGCCGAGCGAAACGAGCTCGGGGCCTGTGTAGTGGACGGACCGGACCCACCGGTCAGTCCGGCAGCATCGTTCGAATGCATTGGTGAAACCACGAGAGGCCCCTCTCCGGCATCGGGCACAGGATCAACTGCCCTCCAGCGTATGGAGCAAGGTCGGCTGCGCCGAAACGTCTCTGCGCGGTTAGTACGTCGACTTTGCCCAAACACACCTGGCGCCAGTTCTCGCCATTTGGGACAAATGATCATATTGGTCGTTCGACGCGGGCGGGCCCCGTAAGCGAGCGGGTCCAGTAAACGAACAGCGCAGCCGTGGACCCGTCCCACTTGGCGAGAAACGAGCTCGATCACCGGACACTGTGGAGGGTCGGAAGCCGCGATCACGATGCGGAGACGAACAGATGTGCTGGTCGGGAACGGGCACAGCTTGGCAACTTCCCGCAGGCCTTCACCCACCTGGCATTGATCAGCGCCGCATTCTTCCTGGACCGCGCCCTCGGCTAAGGCCAGCGCCGAACGGCCGGAGCGAAGCGTCAAGGTTAGGACCCGGCTCGTAGCAATTGCGTCAAGGCGCCCGACGGGTGCCGGTCGGCGAGCTTCACTGAGCATGTCACCACCCATAGGTGAGGGTGGTACTCGTCAGGTCGGGGGGCGTGACGATGCGCATGTTCTGGCGTGGCGGCTCGGCCCGCTTGTCGGTCGGCGGACCCGCGATCACGTCTGCGGCGGGCTTCTTCGTCGTGGCCGTCGGGACGTTGCCGGCTGCCCTGGCGGTCTGGTGGTTGGGCGCCCCGGTCGCCGGGCTGGTCGTGCTGAGCCTCGTGGTCGGCGGATACGCCATCGCGATCAGCAATGCCGTAGGCGCACTGGTCACCGCGGCCCTGGGGTGGGCGTTCCTGAACGGATTCATCGTGCACGGGTACGGCGAACTCGGGTGGGACGGCTACGGCGATGCCGTCTGGCTGGGAACGCTCGCCGGCGCGGCACTAGCGGGCATCGTTTGCGGCTGGGTGCTGGTCGGCGTGCACGAGCGGTCGCCGGTCGAGGCGTCGGCTCGGGTGGCCGTGCCGGTTCCACGACCCGAGCCAGTGCCACGAGCCGAGACGGCGACATCATCGGAAGGACTTCGGTCCGCTACCAACAGCCGCGCCGATAGTCGTCCACATCGGACTTCGCTGTGAACGCCGAGGTGAAGTGGGGGCGTCATGGTCGATCTGGCTTTCGTGGCGTTGACCATCGCGGTCTTCGTCCTGCTGGCACTCGTGCTTCGGGTGGTCGAACGGTTGTGACCGTGGAGAACTTCGTCGGGCTGGTGTTGGCCGTGGTGCTACTGGTGTTCCTGTTGCTGGCGCTGCTGTTCCCGGAGCGGTTCTAAGATGACGACGGCCAGCGCCGGAGTCCTGTTCATCGCGACGTTGGTACTCGCGTTGGCAGCGGTGCACCGGCCGCTGGGGGACTACATGTATCGCGTGTACTCCAGCGATCGGCACCTGGCGGTTGAGCGCGGGATCTACCGGGTGGCCGGCATCGCCCCGGGTTCCGGGCAGACTTGGGGCTCCTACGCACGCAGCGTGCTGGCGTTTTCGGCCATCTCGGTGCTCTTCCTGTACGGCTTGCAACGCGTGCAGAACCACTTGGTGCTCAGCCTGGGGCACGACGCGGTCCGGCCGGACACCGCGTGGAACACCGCGATCAGCTTCACCACCAATACGAACTGGCAGGCGTATACGGGCGAGTCGACGATGGGGCACCTGGTGCAGATGGCCGGACTCGCCGTGCAGAACTTCGTTTCGGCCGCAACCGGGATGGCGGTCGCGATCGCATTGGTACGCGGGTTCGCGCGCAGCAGGACCGCCGAGCTGGGCAATTTCTGGGTGGATCTGGTTCGCGGCAGCGTCCGGATCCTGTTGCCCATCGCATTCCTCGGCGCGCTCGTGCTGTTGGCGGGCGGCGTGGTCCAGAACCTGCACGGCGCGCAGCCGGTGACCACACCCACGGGCGGTGCGCAGACGATCGTGGGCGGACCGGTGGCCAGTCAGGAAGCGATCAAGGAACTCGGCACCAACGGCGGCGGTTTCTTCAACGCCAATTCCGCGCACCCGTTCGAGAATCCCACGGCCTGGACCAACTGGGTGCAGATCTTCCTGCTGCTGGTCATCGCGTTCTCGCTGCCGCGCACGTTCGGCCGGATGGTCGGCGACCGGCGGCAGGGCTACGCCATCGTCGCCGTCATGGGCGTGCTCGCCCTGGTGAGCACGATCCTGGTCCAGGTCTTCGAACTCACGCACCACGGCACAGTCCCGACGGCGATCGGCGCGTCGATGGAGGGCCGGGAAGTGCGCTTCGGCGTGTCGAACTCGGGCCTTTTCGCCACGGCGACGACGTTGACCTCAACGGGAGCGGTGAACTCCTTCCACGACTCCTACACCAGCCTCGGCGGCGGCGTGCTGATGGTGAACATGATGCTGGGCGAAGTCGCGCCCGGCGGCGTCGGCTCGGGCCTGTACGGCATGCTCGTGCTGGCCGTGCTGACGGTTTTCCTGGCCGGGCTCATGGTCGGCCGCACGCCCGAATATCTCGGCAAGAAGATCGGCAGCCGGGAGATCAAGCTCGCGGCACTGTCCTTTTTGGCCACGCCGGCGCTGGTTCTGTTCGGCACGGCGGTCACGATGGCGATACCGGCGGGCCCGGCGGCCATGCTCAACACCCGGGCACACGGCCTGTCCGAAGTCCTGTACGCGTTCACCTCGGCGGCCAACAACAACGGGTCGGCGTTCGCCGGATTGTCCGCCAACACGGCATATTTCAACACCGCGCTCGGCTTGGCGATGGTGTTCGGCCGGTTCCTGCCGATGGTGTTCGTGCTAGCGCTGGCGGGTTCGCTGGCCCGGCAGAAACCCGTTCCCGTCTCGGCGGGCACGCTGCCCACCTACCGCCCGCAGTTCGCCGGAATGCTCGCCGGGGTGACGATCATCCTGGTCGCGCTGACCTTCCTGCCGATGCTCGCCCTGGCGCCGATCGCGGAAGGAGTCGGGTGATGGTCACCACTGCTCCCGGTATCGCGCCCCCGGCCGTCGCGGAGGCACGCCGGATCCAGGCGGGCCTGCTCGATCCGCACCTGCTCGTGCGGTCGCTGCCGGACGCGTTTCGCAAGCTGAACCCGTTCACCTTGTGGCACAACCCGATCATGCTGACCGTCGAGATCGGCGCCGGGTGGACGACGGTGCTCGCGATGGTCGCGCCGTCGTGGTTCGCGTGGCTGATCGTCGTCTGGCTGTGGCTGACCGTGCTGTTGGCCAACCTGGCCGAGGCGGTGGCCGAAGGCCGCGGCAAGGCTCAGGCCGCGACGCTGCGCCGCGCCAAACGCGAGACCCAGGCACGCCGCTTGATCGGGTGGCAGCCGGGACACACGAGCCAGCGGTGGGAAATCGTGCCGGCCTCGGCGCTGCGACGCGGCGACCGCGTGATCGTCGAAGCCGGCGACATCATCCCCGGCGACGGCGATGTGCTTGAGGGCGTCGCGAGCGTGGACGAGTCGGTGATCACCGGCGAGTCCGCACCGGTGATCCGCGAGTCCGGCGGCGACCGCTCCGCGGTGACCGGGGGGACCAAGGTGCTTTCGGACCGGATCATCGTGCAGATCACGCAGTTGCCCGGCGAGAGCTTCGTGGACCGGATGATCGCCTTGGTGGAGGGCGCCAACCGGCAGAAGACCCCCAACGAAATCGCGCTGAACATCCTGCTCGCCGCGTTGACGCTGATCTTCCTGCTCGCCGTGGCCACCCTGCAACCACTTGCGATCTACAGCAAGGCGGTCCAGCCGGGCATCCCCGACAGCCTCGCGTTGACCAGCGCGGGTGTGACCGGCGTGGTGCTCGTGGCGTTGTTGATCTGCCTGATCCCGACGACGATCGGGGCGCTGCTGTCGGCGATCGGCATCGCCGGCATGGACCGGCTGGTGCAGCGCAACGTCCTGGCGATGAGCGGTCGCGCCGTCGAGGCCGCCGGGGATGTGAACACCCTGCTGCTGGACAAGACGGGCACGATCACCCTCGGCAACCGCGTGGCCACCGAGTTCCTGCCCGGCGACGGCGCCACCGCGGGTGAGGTCGCCGATGCCGCGCAGCTGTCGAGTTTGGCCGACGAGACCCCCGAAGGCCGCTCGATCGTCGTGCTCGCCAAGCACGCCTACGAACTGCGAGCCCGCGCGGACGGGGTGGCCCCGCAGGCGAACTTCATCCCGTTCAGCGCGCAGACCCGGATGAGCGGCGTCGACCTGGACTCCGACGGCGGCACCCGGCGGATCCGCAAGGGTGCCGCATCCGCCGTGCTGGCCTGGGTCCGCGAACACGGCGGCGAGTCGACCGAGGACGTCGATGCGAGCGTGCAACGCATCAGCGCCGATGGCGGCACCGCGCTGGTCGTCGCCGACTGCCAGGACGACCGGCCCGCGCGCACCCTCGGGGTGATCCACCTCAAGGACGTGGTCAAGCAGGGCATGCGGGAGCGGTTCGACGCGATGCGGCAGATGGGCATCCGCACCGTGATGATCACCGGCGACAACCCGCTGACCGCTAAGGCCATCGCCAACGAGGCCGGGGTCGATGACTTCCTGGCCGAGGCGACCCCCGAGGACAAGATCGCGCTGATCCGCCGCGAACAAGAAGGCGGACGGCTGGTGGCCATGACCGGCGACGGCACCAACGACGCCCCCGCGCTGGCGCAGGCCGACGTCGGCGTCGCGATGAACACCGGCACCTCACCGGCCAAGGAAGCCGCCAACATGGTCGACCTCGACTCCAACCCGACCAAGCTGATCGAGATCGTCGAGATCGGCAAGCAGCTGCTCATCACGCGCGGCGCGCTGACCACCTTCAGCATCGCCAACGACATCGCCAAGTACTTCGCGATCATCCCCGCCATGTTCGCGGCGGTGTACCCCGGGCTCGACGCGCTCAACGTCATGCGCCTGACCAGTCCCGCATCGGCGATCCTGTCCGCGGTCATCTTCAACGCGCTGATCATCGCGGTGCTTATTCCGCTGGCCCTGCGCGGTGTTCGTTACCGACCGGCCAGCGCCGCCCAGATGCTCAGCCGCAACCTCTACCGCTACGGCCTGGGTGGGATCGTGGCGCCGTTCCTCGGCATCAAGCTCATCGACCTGGCCGTCCAGTTCCTCCCCGGGATGTCGTGATGTTCCTGCCGATCTGGCTGCGCCGCCACCTCGCCGCCCTGCGGATGTTGCTGGTGTGCACAGTGCTGTTCGGCCTGGCCTTTCCCTTCGCGGTCCTGGCCATCGGTCAGGTGCCGGGGTTGCGCGAACGGGCCGAGGGCTCGATGGTGCGGACCGACGCGGGCGCGGCGGGCAGCCGGATCATCGGTCAGTCGTTCACCGATGCCAATGGCCAGGCGTTGCCGCGGTACTTCCAGAGCCGTCCCAGCGCCGCCGGCGCGGGCTACGACCCCACCTCCAGCGGCGCGAGCAACCTCGGTCCCGAGGACATTGTCGACACGCCAGCCGCTGCGGGGGTGGCAGGCAGGCAGAGTCTGTTGACCCTGGTGTGCTCGCGGAGCAAGGCGATCGGCGAGCGGGAAGGGGTCGATGGTTCGCGGCCGTACTGCACGCCCAGCGGTGTGGGCGCGGTGCTCGCGGTGTTCGGCGAACGCCCCGGCGAGGCGCCGCGGGTGGTCAGCGTGAACGAGGTGTGCCCGACCGTGCCGTTCCTGACCAGCTACCGCGGGGCCCGGGTCGCATGCGCGTATCCCGGTGAGGACTACTCGGCCGGCCGGCTCGTCCCGATCCGCGGCAGCGGCCCGGCCGTCCCGGCCGTGCCGCCCGACGCCGTGACGGCCAGCGGAAGCGGACTCGACCCGGACATCTCCCCCGCCTACGCGCTGTTGCAGGAGCATCGGGTCGCCGCGGCCCGTGGCATGAGCCTTGAGCAGGTGCACACACTGGTCATGCGGCACTCGACCGGCCGTGCGCTGGGTTTCCTGGGCGAACCCACGGTCAACGTGCTGGAACTCAACCTGGCGCTCGACCGCCAACCGCACGCCTGAGGTGGACGGAGGTGACGCGATGCCACGAGGCCGGCTGCGCGTGTACCTCGGCGCCGCGCCGGGCGTCGGAAAGACCTACGCCATGCTCTGCGAAGGCCACCGCCGACTGGGCCGGGGCACCGACGTGGTCGTGGGGTTCGTCGAGACCTATGACCGGCCGCGCACCACCGAACTGCTGGAGGGATTGGAGATCATCCCGCGCCGGACCCTCGGCTACCGCGATGCGGTGTTCACCGAACTCGACGTCGACGCCGTCCGCGCCCGCCACCCGCAGGTGGCGCTGATCGACGAACTGGCCCACACCAATGTGCCCGGTTCGCGCAACGCCAAGCGCTGGCAGGACATCGAGGAGATCCTTGACGCGGGCATCGACGTGATCTCCACCGTGAACATCCAGCACCTGGAGTCGGTCAACGACGTCGTCGAGCACATCACCGGCATCCCGCAACGGGAAACGGTGCCCGACGAAGTGGTCCGCCGCGCCGAACAGGTCGAACTGGTCGACATGACCGCCGAAGCGCTGCGTCGACGCATGGCGCACGGCAACGTCTACCCGCCCGAGAAAATCGACGCGGCGCTGAGCAACTACTTCCGCGTCGGCAACCTCACCGCGCTCCGCGAGCTCGCGCTGCTGTGGCTGGCCGACAAGGTCGACGAGCAGCTCGACCACTACCGGGCCGAGCACGACATCACCGGCACCTGGGAAGCCCGCGAACGCGTCGTCGTCGCGCTCGCCGGCGGTCCCGAGGGCGACACGCTGATCCGGCGGGCCGCCCGCATCGCCGAGCGCGCCCGGGGCGCGGATCTCCTGGCGGTGCACATCATCCGCGGCGACGGCCTCTCCGACGCCAACCCTGCCCACCTGGCCCGCCAGCGCGCCCTGCTCGAAAACCTCGGCGGCACCTACCACCAGGTGCTAGGAGAGGACATCCCGGCCGCGCTGCTCGACTTCGCCCGCGGCGTCAACGCCACCCAGCTCGTCCTCGGCGCATCCCGCCGCGGCCGGCTGGCGCAGCTGTTCTCCCGCGGCGTCGGTGTCACCACCACCGCCCACTCCGGATCGATCGACGTGCACATGGTCACCCACGAACATGTCCGCCACCGGAGCTGGCTACCGAACCTGGGGCCGGGCGTGGGCCTGCGTCGCCGCATCGGCGGATTCGCCCTGGCAGTGCTCGGGATTCCACTGCTGACCGGGTTCCTGGAGTTCGCGCGCAACGACCTCTCGCTGCCCAGCGAGATCCTGCTGTTCCTGCTGCTGGTCGTCGGGATCGCGCTCGTCGGCGGCTTCTGGCCGGCCATCGCCGCCGCGCTGGCCGGGTTCCTGGTGCTCAATTACTACTTCACCCCGCCGATATACGTGTGGACGATCTCCGACCCCGACAACCTACTCGCGCTGATCGTCTTCGTGGCCGTCGCGATCGCGGTCAGCGTGGTGGTGGACCTCGCCGCGCGCCGCACCCGCGAAGCCGCCCGAGCCCGAGCCGAAGCCGCCATGCTGTCCAACCTCTCCGGCAGCGTGCTGCGCGGCGAACGGCCGCTGCCCGCGCTGCTCGCCCGGCTCCGCGAAACGTTCGGGCAAGACGCCGTGACCCTGTTGGAGCGGCGGCCCGAAAGCGCCCGCACACCAGAGGAACAGCACGATCCCCGGGCCTGGCAGGTCGTGGAGACCGTCGGCGCGGCACCGTGCCCCAGCCCGGACGCCGGTGACACCCACATCGCGGTCGGCGAAGATCTCGCGGTCGCGCTGCGCGGGCCCACGCTCCCGGCCTCGGACCGGCGTGTCCTGGAGGCCTTCGCCACCCAGGCCGCCGTCGCGCTGCGTCAGCACCGGCTCGCCGAACAGGCCGAGCAAACGCGACAGTTCGCCGACGCCAACCGGATGCGCACGGCCCTGCTCGCCGCCGTCAGCCACGACCTGCGCACCCCGCTGGCCTCCGCCACCGCCGCAATCGAAAGTCTCCGCAGCAACGATGTCGCGTGGAGCGACGAAGACGAGGCCGAACTCCTCGACACCGCCTACCAATCCCTGGCCCGGCTGGACCGGCTGGTCGCCAACCTGCTGGACATGAGTCGCCTGCAGTCCGGCACGCTCGGCATCGTCACCCAACAACTCGCCGTCGCCGACGCGGTGCCGCAAGCGCTCGACGGACTGGATGAAACCGGCCGCGTGCGGGTCCAGATCGCCGAAACGCTGCCCGACGTGCTCGCCGATCCGGGCCTGCTGGAACGGGTCCTCGCCAACCTCATCGCCAACGCCCTGCACTACAACCCCGCCGAGCAGCCGGTGCTCGTGACCGCGAGCGCGTTGGCCGACCATGTCGAAGTCCGCATCATCGACCGCGGCCCCGGCATCCGGCAGGCCGACTACGAGAAGATCTTCCTGCCGTTCCAACGCCTCGGCGACCGCGACAGCCACACCGGCGTCGGACTCGGCCTCGCCCTGGCCCGCGGGCTCACCGAATCCATGCACGGCACCCTCGCCCCCGAAGAAACCCCGGGCGGCGGGCTCACCATGGTCCTGACCCTTCCCGCGGCCGAAACACCCGCCATCCCAAGGCAAACCAGCGAAGAGAGCCGATCCGTCGAACAGCCGACGCCAAACCGAGGGAGCCCGGGATGACCCGCGTCCTCGTCGTCGACGACGACCACCAGATCCTGCGAGCGCTGCGCATCAACCTGCGCGCCCGGCACTACGACGTGGCCGTCGCGGCCGACGGCATCGCCGCGCTGCGCTGCGCCGCCGACTGGCACCCGGACCTCGTCGTCCTCGACCTCGGCCTGCCCGACCTGGAGGGCATCGAGGTCATCCAGGGCCTGCGCGGCTGGTCCGCCGTGCCGATCATCGTCCTCTCCGGCCGCTCCGACAGCCGCGACAAGGTCGATGCCCTCGACGCCGGCGCCGACGACTACCTCACCAAGCCGTTTGGCCTCGACGAACTCCTCGCCCGCATCCGCGCCGTGTCCCGCCGCACCACCACGGGCGACGCCGCCGCCACCGTGCCGCTCGGGGATTACCTCGTCGACCTCACCGACAAGACGGTGCACCGCGCCGGAGACACCGACGGACCGCACCTCACCCGCACCGAATGGGAACTGCTGCAAATCCTGCTGCGCAACCCCGGAAAGCTCATCAGCCAGCAACACCTGCTCACCCAGGTGTGGGGACCCACCTATGTTCGCAACACGCACTACCTCCGCCAGTACATGGCCCAGCTGCGCCGAAAGCTGGAAGCCAACCCCGACCACCCGCGACACCTGCTCACCGAAACCGGCATGGGTTACCGCTTCCAGCCCTGACCGCAGAGCCGCTCACCGGGTGTCCACCCCAACGTCAAAGCGTCGACTTCGTGGCTACGAGGCGTTCGACGATCCCCAGCTTGAAGCGATCGTGCTGCTCGATGGTGAACCCGACGGAGCGCACGTGCGTGATCGGCCGCCGCCGGAAGTGCTCCCCGCCGAGCGGGATGGTGACGATCTCCAGCAGAGCTTGCACAACGCGGGCCAGCCACGACGTGCTGACCACGTGATCCGCCAGCAGCAGGCGACCGCCCGGCCGCAACACCCGGTGCATCTCCGAGATGGCGCGGCGATGGTCCGGGATCGCACAGAGCGAGAAAGTGCACACCACGGTGTCGAACGAGGAGTCCGGGAAATCCATCCGTTGCGCATCACCGAGCTCCAAATCGACCGCACGGCAGGATTTCTCCGCGCGGCGACGGGCAAGTCCGAGCATTCCCGGGCTGAAATCGATCCCGCTCAACCGGATGTCGTCCGGATACCACCGGAGGTTCAGGCCGGTGCCGACCGCGACCTCCAGCACCTCGCCGCGAGCCTGTTGACACAGCCACTCCCGCGTGTCGCCGAAGAAATTGCGCTCCAGGAAATCCATTGTCCGGTCGTACGAGCCGGAGTGCTTGTCCCAGTAATGCCGCAACCGCTCAAGATTCTTGGATGTCGCCCGCAAGTCCCAGCCACCACCTTCCGCTATCGGAACCCAGGCTAGTGGAGAGCGTTTCAAGAGTGGGTTTGCGTAGCGGTGCGGGTAGCGGCCCCTCTGCGGGAGTTACCGTCGTCGCATGGCGGTCCAGACGCGATGGGGGATCCGGCTGTGGGAGGTTTCGGGTTGGCATGGTCGCGGGCGGCTTGGCATGGTTTGCGCGCCTTTCCAGGGAGTTGGGGCTGTGGGAGGTTCGGTGTTGGATGGTTCGCGGGCGGCTTGGCGTGATTCGCCGCGCCTTTCCAGGGGGTTGGGCTGTGGGAGGTTCCGTGTTGGATGGTTCGCGGGCGGCTTGGCATGGTTTGCGCGCCTTTCCAGGGGGTTGGGGCTGTGGGAGGTTCCGTGTTGGATCGGCCATCCCCGCGATCGGTGGAGTGTGGGGGCTGTGTTCCGGAGGTCAAGCCCGGCCTGGCGGCCGCCTCTTCGAGGTTTCAGGCTTGACATCCGGCCCACAGCCCCGGTTCGGCTTTGTATCGCGGGGATGGCCCCGGAGTGGGCTGGCGCATCGGGGCGGGTTGCGTTGCGGGGCGGGTTGCGTTGCGGGGTGGCGGATTCGGTCGTGGCTGGGACTGGTGCCGGTCGGCTTGGGGTTGTTCCGTGAGGGTTTGATCGGTCGTGCTGGCGGGCGCCTTCGGCGTGTGGTGGATGAGTTTTTGTTGTGGGGTGGGGGTTTTCGTGGCCTGGGTGGGGGTTTTCACCTGATCAAGCGATGCTGAAATGCGTGCGAATGGGTGTTCGAATCTGGGAGAATGGAGGTATGGCACCGTTGACGGACACCCGGGACGCGAGCGTGGAGATGATGTCTTCACGGTCGTCTGTGGTGTCGTGCTCGGATGCCGAACTCATCGACCGGATCCAGCGCTGTGAGCAGAGCATGCGGGTGGCGATGATGGAGCAGTTGCAGGTCATCGCCGAGGCCGACCGGCGGGGGCTGCATGCCGAGCGTGGTGCGAGGTCGATGCAGGTGTGGTTGCGTGAGTTGCTCAACATCGACCAGAGAGACGCCAAGACTCGGGTGACGGTCGCCCGTAACGTCGAGGACCGGGCTTCGCTGTATGGCGAGACGATGCCCGCCGAGCTTCCCCAGACCGCTGCCGCCTTGTCGCAAGGGGCGATCAGTGTTGAGCATGCGCGGGTGATCGTGGCGGGCATTCACCGGCTGCCCGAGTACGCCCGTTGTCACCGGGTGGGGGAGGTCGAGGCGACCCTGGCCGGCTACGCCCGCCAGATGCCGCCGCGTGAACTGGAGAAAATCGCCGAACGAATCAGGTATCTACTCGACCAGGACGGCGCCTACCAGGACGAAGCCGACCAGCACGACGCCCGGGAACTGCACTACGCGACCTCCCGGGACGGGATGACGGTCATCAAAGCCCGGCTCGACCGCGAGACCGGCGCGAAATTCGCCGCCCTCATCGAGCCGCTGGCCGCCCCGTGCCCGGAGGTCGACGGGGAGAAGGACCCTCGCAGTGCCGGGCAGCGCAATGCCGACGGCTTCGCCGCGTTGCTCGATCTTGCCACCGATTCCGACGGGGTGCCGCGTGCCGGTGGGCAACGGCCGCACCTGACGATCACCATCGACTTCGAAGACCTCAAACGCGGGCTGGGCTTCCCCGACGAGCACGGTATGCCCGGCACCCTGAACACCGGGCGTGCCATCACCGCCGAGAACGCCAGGCGCATCGCCTGCGACAGCGAAGTACTGCCCATGGTTCTCGACGGAGCTGGCCTGCCCCTGGAGGTCGGCCGGGCCAGGCGAACCGCACCCGCGCACCTTCGCGCCGCGCTACTCCAGCGCGACGGCAGCTGTTCGTTTCCCGGCTGCGACCGGCCGCCGGGAACCCCCGACGCCCACCACCTCGTGAGCTGGATCGATGGCGGCCCCACCGAACTGGCCAACATGACAATGCTATGCGGCCACCACCACCGGACCGTGCACAGCCAGCGGTGGGAGATCCAGATGCGCGAGGGCAGACCCGTCTTCATCCCACCGTCCACCGTGGACATCGACCGAAGACCGCGACCAGGCGGCAAGGCGCTGCCCGCCCAGCACCGCGAACACCTCCGGGACCTCATCCCCACCCAACGGGACCCGGCGGGCGAATCGTGCCGCTCGCGTCCGGAAGCGGCGGTCAGCTGACTGGCGCGGTGCCAGCCTCGTGATCACGTAGCGCGGAGCGGTCCTGGCGTGCGGTCCCGCGCGCGCCGAGAAGCCCCTGGGTGGTTTCGGGGGAGCCGCGACAGACCGCACGCGCGAGGAGACGAGACTGTGCCTGTGCCTGCCGTCTCCGCGCCGACTCGAAACGGTGTTTCCGTCGCCCCCTTCCGGGGCTGGCGGATCGCCGCTCACCAACTCGCCGCTCGCTACGCGACACCCTGGGACCGAACGGGCGCCGCCCCCGCAGCCGAAGCGGCGCGCACCTTCCGCGCCTGGCAACGAAGCGGTGCAATCGTCTACGACCGGCAACCGGCTCTCTACGCCTACGAGCAGAGCGGCCCGCGCGGGGCCCTGCGCGGTGTGCTCGGAGCGGTTCACCTCGACAGCGGGCTGCTACCGCACGAAGACGTCATCCCCGAACGGATCGACGGGATCGCAGACCTCATGGACGAAGGCGCGATGAACCTCGACCCGCTCCTGCTCGGGTACTCCGGCGACGGTCGGACCAGCACGTGTCTCGCGCAAGCCACCCAAACTGTCCCCGTCGTGGAGGTGCTGGCCGACGATGGGCAACTGCACCGCGTTTGGCACCTCACCGACAACGCAGCGCTGGAGGAGATCACCGGCGAGCTCGCGACCCGCCCCGCTTTCATCGCGGATGGCCAGCATCGCCATGTCGCGGCACGACAGCTCCGGCGCGAGTACTACGCCTCCGGCCATGGACCAGGACCGTGGGACTACATCCCGGGTCTGCTCGTCGACGTCAAGCGCAACTCGTTGCAGTTGGCGCCCATTCACCGGGTACTGCCGTTCACGGATCCGCAGCCCGCGCTACAGGCTGCGTCGCGAGGGTTCCGCATTCGGCCGCTGCCTGGTGAACTCCGGCAATGGCTGCCCGTGCTCAAGGAGCAGGCGCGCGGCGGACCTGCCTTCGTCGTGGTGACCCCAGCGGGCGCATTCCTGCTGAGCACGCCGAACCGGGCGGTCCTGGAATCCGCTCTCAAGAACTGCTTGCCGCCGATGCGGCGGTTGCACCTGTCAATCCTGCACCACGTGCTGATCGACGAGCTGTGGCGCATCCCGGCCTTGCCGGAGTACGTCGCCTACGAGGCCAGCGCGGTCAACGCGGTGCGCCAGGTACGGCATCGCGGCGGCCTCGCGGTCCTGGTGCCCCCGCCTGGGCAGCAGGATCTCGCGACGGCGGCAGCAGCGGGAGTGCGCCTACCGCGGAAGTCCACGTCGTTCATACCCAAACCCCACCCCGGGCTAGTCTTCCGCACAATCGGGCAACCGTGACGAACAGGGCGGATGAGGTTTCCTAATTCAGCAGTCGCGTGTCACCCACAAGAGTGAATATCGGCTCGATGAACACTTTGTGTAATTGCCTGATCTGGCGGCGCCGAAGCGCCCTAACCAGCGATAATTCGAGATCCGTCGTGATCTTGCCGCGATCCGCAGGACGATCCTTCCCGATTTGACGGGTTGGCCCGGCCGCATTGACTACGTAGCGTGTCCGCCAGTCGGTCCCCCGAACCGACGCGATTACCGGAAGCTCGTAGCGCCGAGCCCTGCCCCGCGAGCTTCCCACCCCCGACGAACAACTGGGCAGGGGCGAGACCACCCCGAACGCCGGCCCGCAGCCGCCGGCCGATCGATGATGCTCCTCGCAAGGCGCGGCAGGAGATCAACCATGTCGCGTATCAGCAGCACGCAGCGCAAGTCGACCATCGGCCGCGTCGCCGCGCGGGTAACCTTCGCCGGCCTGATCGCCGTCGCTCCCCTAGCCGCCGCCGTCCCCGCCGACGCCGCATCGGCGTCTGTTTGGAACGCCGTCGCCAAGTGTGAGAGCTCCGGAAACTGGAAGGCCAACACCGGCAACGGCTATTACGGCGGCCTCCAGTTCACCCAATCCACCTGGGCCGCCTACGGCGGCACCGCGTACGCCCGCAAGGCTTCCGGCGCGACTCGCGAGCAGCAGATCGCGGTCGCCGAGAAGGTCCTGAAGGCCCAGGGCCCCAAGGCATGGCCGGTGTGCTCGAAGAAAGCCGGACTCTCTCGCTGACTCGCTTCCTCCGGTGTGGACTATCAAGGTCCACACCGGAGACCACTGTGGACTTTGACCCGTGGTCGGGCGATCCGTGGAGTTCGAACGGGCTGGCAATGCTGGCGACCCAAGGTGCTCGGGCGACGGGCGTCGCCTGGGGACGGCTTACGCGGTCGAGTCGATCTCGCGGCGAGCTACCTCTAGCACCCCGATACCGCTTGTGCTCGTCGCACAGCTCCTCGGAGAATTGATGGACACCGCATGCGGCAGCTCGATCGGAATTGGGTGTGAAATCGGTGCCCCGAGCCGCCCGTGTGCGGTTCGCCGTTGCCGGGTAGACAGGGGCGAGTGCCTATTTGCGAACGTGATGCGCTATGGACTGGCGAGATGATCCGGGCGGGTTCGCGATGTCCGATCGCGAACTTCTCGGTTCAACCTGGTCGCTGAGCGAAGGCACTTGGTGGTCGTCGAGCTTCACCGGCGACCGGGCCTCGTGGGGAGCTGGACTCGACGTGTTACTCGGAATGCCCGAGGCCGACGAGGACAGGCTGTGCGCGCGCCTGGTGGAATTGGTGACTCCGTTGCTTGAAAGCATTCGCGTGGCTCCTGACAAGCAAATTGACGAGCTGGAACGGCCTTGCGAGATGCCGGACGGGCAGCGGCGCGTGGTCCGGTTCCGCGCCCGGCGGTTCGGCGACCCGCGAACCGGTGGCCTGGTGGGAATCGCCACCGCGGTGGGCAGCGGGGACGAGCAGGCACTGGCCGACGTCACCGACCGGTACCGGCTGCTCGTGGAGCTGAGCCCGAACGCGATCTGCGTGCACCAAGACGGAGTCGCCGCGTACGTGAACCCTGCCGCGGTGCGCATGCTCAACGCCGGGTCCGCCGCGCAGATCGTCGGGCGGCCGATCAGCGACTTCTTGGCCGAGTCCGAGGTGCCGGCCGCGCGGAAACGGATCGCGTCCCTGTCGGAGCCGGGCGCGACGTCGGGGCGGGTGCAGATCATGCTGCGCTGCCTCGACGGCCGCCCGGTGCTGGTCGAGGCGGTTTCGGTACGCACCACCTGGCGAGGCCGACCGGCCTTCCAGGTCATCATGCGCGACGTCACCGCCGAGCGAGCGGCCGAGGCCGCGCTGCGCTACCAGGCGGCGCTGGTGGCGCATGTCAGCAACGCCATCATCGCCACCACCCGCAGCGGCGTGGTGACCAGTTGGAACACGGCGGCCGAGGCGATCTACGGCCGGAGTGCCGAGCAGGCGGTCGGGTGGCCGGTCAGCGACGTGGTGGGGGCGCCGCTGGACCCCGCAGCGCTGCTGGCGGCCGGGGGCGCCACCGAGGCCAGGCACCTGCGGGCCGATGGTTCGGCCTTGACCATCAGGCTGTCGGTCTCCCAGATGGACAGTGGGTTCGTGTTGGTGTGCGCGGACGAGACCGCGCTGCGACGAGCCCAGCAGCACTACGCGACCGTCGTCGATGCCCTCGACGAAGGCGTCGTGGTGGTCGGGACGACGGGGCTGATCGAATCGGCTAACCCCGCGGCGTCGCAGATCCTCGGTGTCGACGAGACCAATCTGGTCGGGTCCCCAGCGGCAGCGTGGTCACTGTTCGACGAAGCCGGCGGTCGGCTGCCACCGCACACGCATCCGTCCACGCAGAGCCGACGCACCGGAAAGGCGCAGAACGCGCGCCTGGTTCGCACCGCGCGAGGGGACGGGCGTTCAGTGTGGCTGTCGTTGACCTCGCGCACTCTCAACTCCGACGAGGATCCGCCGCACCCCGTCGTGCTCTCGTTCACCGACGTCACCGAGTCCCGCGCGATCCGGGAGCAACTCGAATGGGAAGCGACGCATGATCCGCTGACGGGCCTGGCCAATCGCACGCTGCTCCTGCGGCGCCTCAACGCGGCGTTGCACACTCGCCACCGCTCCAGCTCGATCGGCGTGCTGTTCCTCGACCTAGACAACTTCAAGATTATCAACGACTCGCTCGGCCACGGAGTCGGGGACGAGGTGCTGCGCGTCGTCGCCGAACGCTTGCGGCAGGTGACGCGGCATCACGAGCTGGTCGGCAGGCTCGGCGGCGACGAATTCGTGATCGTCTCCCCCGATGAGAACGAGCCCCGGAAGGTCCAGTTGTTCACCGAGCAGCTGCGCCGATGTCTCATCGATCCGATCGAGGTGGATGGCCGGCAGCTGCACATCGACGCCAGCATCGGCATCGTGCTGTCCCCACCCCACGACACCCGCCGGGCCTCGGACGTCCTGCGCGACGCCGACGTGGCCATGTACCAGGCCAAGAAGCTCGGTCGCGGGCGTTGCGTCGTCTTCGACGTGCGGATGCGTACGCGCGTCCAGCGCTATCTGCACCTGGAACAGGACCTGCGCCACGCGGTCGCCCGCAAGCAACTCTGGGTGGCCTACCAACCCATCGTGGACCTGCACACCCACGCGATCGCGGCGGTTGAAGGCCTGCTGCGGTGGCGCCATCCGGTGTACGGGACGATCTCGCCGACGGAATTCATCCCGCTCGCGGAGGAAACCGACCTGATCAAGGAAATCGGGTTGCACGCGCTGCATTCGGCCATCCGAGACCTGGCCGCGTACCGGACACGTCGCCGGCTGGACCTACAGGTCAAGGCCAACCTGTCGGCGCGCCAACTCGATGACCCGCACCTGCTGGCGGCCGTGCGCGCGGCCCTTCACGAGACCGACCTGCCCGCGGCCGCGCTGTGCCTGGAGATCACCGAAAGCACGCTCATGCAGGAACCGGCCGCCGCCCGCGAGGTCCTGAACGGCCTGCGCCAGATGGGCGTCAAGCTGGCCATCGACGACTTCGGTACCGGTTATTCCTCGCTGGCCCAGTTGCATGACCTGCCACTGAACACCCTCAAGATCGACAGGTCGTTCATCGCCGGGCTGGGCGGATCTTCGGACACCGAGACCTTGATCGCCAGCATCGTGGCCCTGGGGCACGCGCTCGATCTCACCGTCGTGGCCGAAGGCATCGAAACCGCCGAGCAGCTCGACACCATCCAAAGGCTGGGCTGCGACCACGGACAGGGCTTCTACTTCGGGAAACCCGTCCCCATCGACGAGCTGCTCGAAACGAGCAGCGTCGGAGTCGGGGTCCAGGAATAACCGGGGCGGTTGTTCCGTTACCACGGTTGCGCGGGGTGCGGGCCCCGCGCTTTTCGCACGCGATGAAAGGCGGATGCTGCCGTGGCCGTTGCCCTCTCCATTCTCGATCTGGCGCACATCGGCCCGGGAGAGACGGCGGGTGACAGCTTCGCCGCCAGCGTCGACCTCGCACAGCGCGCCGAAGGGCTGGGCTACCGCCGGATCTGGTACGCCGAGCACCACAACATGTCGTCGATCGCATCGTCGGCCACCAGCGTGCTGGTCGGGCACGTGGCCGCGCACACCCGGACCATCCGCCTCGGCGCCGGCGGTGTGATGCTGCCCAACCACGCGCCGCTGACCATCGCCGAGCAGTTCGGCACCCTCGAAACGCTGTTCCCGGGGCGGATCGACCTGGGTCTGGGGCGCGCTCCGGGCAGCGACCAGAAGACCATGCGGGCACTGCGCCGCGACCCGTCCTCGGCCGACTCGTTCCCGCAGGACGTGCTGGAACTGCAGGGATATCTGTCGGGCGAGTCCCAGATCCCCGGGGTCAACGCGACGCCGGGCGCGGGCACCCACGTGCCGCTGTACATCCTCGGTTCGTCGTTGTTCGGGGCCCGGCTGGCCGCCGTGCTCGGCCTGCCGTACTCGTTCGCGTCGCACTTCGCACCGGATGCGCTCGAAGCCGCGGTCGCGCTCTACCGGCGCGAGTTCCAGCCCTCCGCGCAGCTCGCGGAGCCCTACGTCATCGCCGGTGTGAACGTGATCGCGGCGGACACGACCGCCGAGGCCCAGGAGCACTTCCAGGCGGCGAAGCGCTACCGGGTGACCCGGATGCTGGGCCAGGGAAGGGAATTCACGCCGGAAGAGGCGGATGCCATCCTCGCCTCCCCGGCCGGGCAGCAGGTGCTGCAGATGACCAAGTACAGCGCCGTCGGCACCCCCGCCGAGGTGAACGACTACCTGGACCGGTTCACCGAGCGGGCACAGGCCGATGAGCTGATCGTCGTGTCCGCCGCACCGGAGCGAACCGCCTGGCTGCGCTCTCTCGAACTGCTCGCCGACGTCCGCGGACTGGTCGCCGCCTGACCCGGCGGCATAACCTGGTGCCGTGTCCGGAGAAGCCCAGCAGGCGCACTGGCAGTCGGTCTACCAGGACTATCCGCACATGTACGGCGAAACGCCCTCCGAACCCGCGCGCTACGCGGCAGGCCTCTTCCGCGCCCGAGGCGTGCGGGCCGTGCTCGAACTCGGCGCCGGCCAGGGGCGGGACGCCTTGTTCTTCGCCCGCACCGGTTTCGCCGTGCACGCCATCGATTTCAGCGCGGCCGGACTGGAGCAACTGGCCCGCACCGCCGACCGCGACGGCATCACCGACAGCGTGACGACCGCCGTCCACGACGTGCGCAACCCGCTCCCGCTGCCCGACGAGAGCCAGGACGCGGTCTTCGCGCACATGCTGTTCTGCATGACTCTGTCCACACGCGACATTCACGCGCTGGCCGGAGAGATCAAGCGAGTTCTGCGACCGGGCGGCAGCCTCGTCTACACCGTCCGCCACACTGGCGACGCCCACTACGGCGCGGGAATCGACCACGGCGACGACATCTACGAACACGGCGGCTTCGCGGTGCACTTTTTCGGCCGAGCCCTCGTCGACGAACTGGCCGCGGGCTGGCGCCTCGACGAGATCCACGCGTTCGAAGAAGGCGAACTACCCCGCCGCTTGTGGCGCATCACCCAAACCCGACTCTGACCACAATGGACACCGGGTCAGCGCACGGGTGCGCTCCAGCGCAAACTGGTTCCACCCGTCGGCAACCGCTCCACCACGCACCGGCCGCCCAGCTCGGCGGCGCGGTCGGCGAGGTTGCGCAGGCCGCTGTGCGCCACGCTGTCCGGAATGCCGATGCCGTTGTCCGTCACGTCGATCGTCAGCCTCCCGTCCAGGGAGATCGTGACCGACAGCTCGGATGCATGCGCGTGCCGAACCGTGTTGCTCACTGCCTCCAAGACGACCGCCTCCGCGTGCTCGGCCAGCTTCGGCGGCAGCACGTCGAGCGGGCCGGCCATCCGAACGGTGAACCGGATCGGGCTGTCCCCGACCACGTCGGTGATGGCCCGCTGCACCCGCGTCCGGAAGCCGACCTCGCTCTCGGTGGCGGCCTGCAGGTCGAAGATGCTGGCCCGCAGGTCCTGGATCACCTCGTGCAGCTGGTCGATGTGCTCGGTCAGCCGGTCGGCCACGACGGGCGACTTCGCCCGGCGCTGCGTGCCCTGCATGGCCATGCCGATGGCGAACAACCGCTGGATGACGTGGTCGTGCAGGTCGCGGGCGATCCGATCGCGGTCGGCAAGCACGTCGAGCTCCCGGCGGGCGGCCTGCGCCTCGGCCCGCTGCAACGCCAGCGCCGCCTGGTCGGCGAACGAGGACACCACCTGCAGTTGGTGCTCGTCAAACTCCGCGGCACCGGGTACCCGCGCCGCCAGCAACACCCCGGAAATCGTCTCGTCCGCCCGCATCGGCACCGCCAGCGCGGGCCCGAACTGCACGGCGTTGCCCTGGGTGACGTCGATGGCCATATTGGCGACATTGCGGGGAATGCGTTCCCGGAACACCTGCCCGGTGGTGGAGCCGGAGACCGGGATGGACCGGTACACCAGGTCGTCGATGTCCACCCCGACGGACACGGTGATCACGAGCTCGTTGACTTCGGAGTCCTCGCCGCCCGCCGGCACCGCGATCAGGGCGTAATCCGCGGCGGTGAGCTCCGCGGCGCGCTCGGCGATCACTTGCAGCGCGTCGATGGGATCGGTACCCGCCAGCAGTTCCGCGGTGATCTCACCGGTGGCGTCCAGCCAGCGCTCCCGGCGGCGGACCTCTTCGAACAGGCGGGCGTTGTCCACAGCGATGCCCGCCGCGCCTGCCAATGCCTGCACCACGACCTCGTCGTCTTCGGTGAATTCCCCACTGCCGCGCTTCTCGGTCAGGTAAAGCCGCCCGAACGTCTCCTGCCGGGCGCGGATCGGCACGCCGAGGAAGCCGCGCATCGGCGGGTGGTGCGGCGGGAAACCCACCGAGGACGGGTGCGCGGCGATGTCTTCCAAGCGCAGCGGCTTGTCCGCTTCGATGACCACGCCGAGGACCCCGTGCCCGCTGGGAAGCCGCCCGATGCTCTCGCGCGTCGGCTCATCGATGCCTTCGTACACGAACTGGGCGAGCTCGCCGTTCGGGCCTAGCACGCCGATGGCGCCGTAGCGGGCGTCGACCAGGTCGATGGCGGTGTGCACGACGCGCCGCAGCGTCGCATCGAGTTCCAACTCCGAGGAGATGGCGAGCACGGCCGAAAGCAGGCCGTCCATCCGGTCTCGCAGCCCGATGATCTCTTCGATGCGCACCTGGACCTGCGCCAGCAGCTCCCGGAGCCGCAACCGGGAGAAGGTGCCCGCCAGCGACGGCGGCTGGCCGTCTTCGGGCTCCTCGGACATCGGCAGGTCCGCCCTGGTCACACCTCTACTGTGACACGGAACGCCGGTTCGCACCGAGGCTTGTTTTGGCCGGGGTGACGATCGGCTCTGGTCGCCGGAGCGCGACATCGGCAGGCTGGCGGGCGACGGTGACCGGAGGGAGACCGATGAACAAGCTCATCGGTGCGGTCGGGAACTTGACCGCCGACCAGGTCCGGGACGCATTGCTCAAGGCCACGGCCGCGCCGTCGCTGCACAACAGCCAGCCCTGGCGATTCCACTGCACGCCCCACGCGATCGAGGTGCACGCGGACCGGTCGCACGCGGTCCCGGTCGCCGACCCGGAGGATCGGGAGCTAGTGCTCGCCTGCGGGGCGGCGCTGCTGAACCTGCGGCTGGCCATCCGGGCGGCCGGGGTGCATCCGGATGTGCGCATGTTGCCGACGCGCTGTTCACCGGATCTTCTCGCGGTCGTCCGCCCCGCCAGACGAGGCCCGCCCACTCCGGCCGATGTCGGGCTGGCCGCGGCGATCCCCCGGCGCCGCACCAACCGCCGGCCGTTCCTGCCGACCGCCGTGCCTTCGTCGGTGCACAACCTGCTGCGGCAGGCGGCGGAAGCCGAACGGGCCTGGCTCGCGATCCCCGAGCGGGCGCAGTTGCCGAAGGTGCAGGCCCTCGCCCGGCAGGCACACCAGGCCCAGCTCGCCGATGCGAACTTCGTCGCGGAGTTGCGGCATTGGACCGGGCGCGACCTCGGCACGCCGGACGGGGTTCCGGTGCGCAGCAGCGGGCCGCGGCCGGAACCGCAGGACGAGTGGGTGCTGCGCGATTTCAGCAGTGGGCGCGCGAATTCCCGGGTGGCGGGCAAGGACTTCGAGCCCGAACCGCTGATCTGCGTGCTCGGCTCGTTCCAGGACGGGGTGTACGCACAGTTGCAAGCCGGGATGGCGATGCAACGCGTGCTGCTGGCCGCCACCGTGGCCGGGCTATCGAGCTCGTTCCTCTCTCAGGTGATCGAGATTCCCGCCACCCGCAAGGAATTGCGCGCCCTCATCGGCGGCGGGCTGTGGCCGCAAATGCTGCTGCGCATCGGATATGGATCACCGGTCCCGGCAACGCCGCGACGCCCCCTCGACGAAGTGACCAGCTGCGACTCCGCCAACCGCTCGTAAGCGCCCGACCAGCACTCACGAGTCCTTGGGACGGTGGTGGATCTGGGTGGCCAGAACCGCCGCCTGGGTGCGCCGTTGCAGTCCCAGCTTGGCCAGCAAGCGGGACACGTAGTTCTTGACCGTCTTCTCCGCCAGGTACATCCGGTCGGCGATCTGCCGGTTGGTCAGGCCCTGGCGGATGAGCTCCAGCAGGACGCGTTCCTGATCGGTGAGTTCGGGCAGCGTCGCCGATGTGTCCAGCTTGGCGCGCAGCTTGCCCATCAGCTCCGCGGTGGCTTGCTCGCTGAGCAGCGATTCGCCCGCTCCGACGGTGCGTACCGCCGCCGCCAGCTCCATCCCCCGGATGTTCTTGATCACGAACCCCGCGGCGCCGGCCAGCATCGCGTCCAGCGTGGCCTGTTCGTCCGGGAACGACGTGAGCATCAGGCAGTTCAGCCCCGGCTGCCTGGAACGCAGTTCCCGGCACAGCTCGATGCCGTTGCCGTCCGGGAGCCGCACGTCCAGCACCGCCACATCCGGCCGCAGGGCCGGGATGCGGGCCTCCGCCTCGCGCGCCGTACCGGCCTGGCCGACCACTTCGAGGTCGGGTTCGGCGGCGAGCAGATCGCCCAGTCCGACCCGCACCAACTCGTGATCGTCGACCAGGAAAACCGTCGTCACGCCGGGCCAGGAGTCGTTCACGAATCCAGGTTACGAGTCGCTGCTCAACACTTCGAGTCGACCTCAGCCGTCGGTGCGGAAGGTGAAGCGGACCTTGCCGACCCAGATCTCGTCGCCATCGTTGAGCTCGGCGGACTCCACCGGTAACCGGTTCAGATAGGTGCCGTTGAGCGAGCCGCCGTCGACGAGGACGTAGCGGCCTTCCCGTCGACGCAGCTCGGCGTGCTCGCGCGAGACGGTCGTGTCGTCGACGACGATGTCGCATTCGCGACTGCGCCCGATCGTGGTGCGCGGGGTACTGATCGCGAATCCGGTGCCCGCGTCGGGCCCCCGGTTGATCACGAGCCGGGCGCGCCCGCTCGATTCCTCGGGTCCACGCGGTGCCGGGACCGGCTGCGGCGCCTCGACGGGCGCCAGCCACGGCCGGGTCGCCCCATCCAACCACTCGATTTCGCTCGGTGCGGACGCGTCGATCCGAGTCTGATTCATCATCGTTCTCCTTGCCAACAGGCGAAAACACCACTGCGGGCTGCGCGATCTGGGTGCAGCGGCTAGAGCTAGCATGCCTAAAGCCGGCAGCCGGTGGCCAGGACCTTCGTCCTCAGTTTCCGGTCGCCACGACCACTTTGAGCCGCACGGGGCACCGAATATCGCCAGTGGCGGAAAGCTATTGCTGGTGCGTCAGTAAACGGCCGTGCCCGTTGATGCGGCGTGGCAGGCACCGCGGCCGTCGGCGCGGGCGACTATCTAGGCGAGACACCGTGCGGTCAGGTTCTTGCGGTATTCGCCGCTACTTCGCGGGCGAGGACCTCGGCCTGTTCGGCGGCTTGTTCGCGTGGCATCGGCGCCATGCGACCCGCCGAGTCCACATCCCGTCCGGAATAACCCACCTTCAGGTTCAGGTTGCCGACGACGATGATGTAATCGACGCCTCCTGGCGTGATGCTGCGCACCGCGTACTCCCCGAAGCCCAGCACGCGCTCGAAGTGATTGGGCGAATCTTCGCTGAGCCGGTCCAGCTCCTCCAACGCCCCATCGGATCCGGATCTCGTATCACTGCTGCGATGCAGGCTGACGTGCAGGGACAGTCTCCGTTCCATCGCGTGCGCGCCTTCGGACCCCAGATCCCGGTACGTCCACGCGCAATAACCCGTGGTTTCGACCGAAAGGGCGTCGGTCTGCAAAGACGTTCCGATCACCCGACTCGCCGTCGCCGGGGAGACCAGATCACAGATCCGCGGCAGCGCCTTGTACCGGTCATGGGCCGGATCCAGATTGGGGTTACCGGCGCATCCGGCCGCGAGCAGACCCAACGACGCCAGCACCACAACCCGCCGCAGCGAGGTCGAGATCTTCATTTCGGCCTGACCTTCCAGTCGCTGGAGTCCGCGGCGGCGGCGGGCAGCGGTTCCGGGATCGTCAGATCAGCCGCGACCTGCGCGATCTCCAATCCGGTCCGCTTGAAATCGGCCATTACCTGGGCGACCCGCTCGGTCGTCGAAGTCAGCTGCCGGACGAAGTTCGCGAGCGCCTGGAGGACCTTGTCGGCCACGCCGAAGATCGATTCACCGATGGTGCCCCACACCCCACCGGTCACGCTGATGATCTCGGCCGCCGTGTTGCCCATCAGGGCGATAGCGATCTTGTACGCCTCCGTGACGTGGTTAAGCATGTCCAGCAACTTCTTGCTGAACCGCTCGAAGAGATCGGCGGTGTCCGCCATCACCTTCGCCACGTGGTCGAGGTAGGCCAGATATGCCTCGGAAGCGGTGCCGGTCCAGTTGCCCGCGATCGCGGTGCGAGCATTGACGATCGTGTCGTCGGCTTTGACCAGTTCTTTCTTGGCCGTAGGAGACCACCGGGCCGCAATGGCCAGCACCGCCTCGGGATGGCCGAGCCAATGGCGAACTTCGTTGACGATTCGAACGATGAGGTACTGGCCGGTCTTCTCGGCGTACTCGATGATCTTGGCGGCCTGTTCCTCCGGGAACGGCACGCTCTCGGGGGTCATGCTGAATTCCTCCGATGCGGGAGCTACTGGAGATGTTTGAATTGGGCCACGATTTCCCGTTCCCGGCTTTCCTGATCGTCGGCGACCGCACGCAGGGCTTCGGCGGCGCTGCGGAGGTTGTCCGCCCCCTGCGCCAGCCCCAGTTCCAGGTTCGCCGCGGCCTCGTTGCAACCGAGCACGATCCCGTCTTGCTTGCCGAGCAGGCCGAAGTCGTCGGGACCGAGCAGGTTCGCGGTGACTACGTCGAGCGCGTCGCGCCAATGCTCTTCGGCTTCCTTCAGCAGAGCCACGTTCGTTCGTAACGCTTCGATGATGACGTCGAATCCGGACACCGCTCACCTCCGTGGTTGCCATGCCTGCTGCCGTAGGGCCGCAGAGCGGCGCTCCGCCCGACGTAGGGCTTCGAGTACCTGGCGGCCGAGGGCTTTCTCCGTGGTGTAGCGGAGTTTGTCGTGCTCCAGGCTGATGTCGACAAGCTCGCCGTATCCGTTGACGACCACTGCGCCGAGGTCGCCACCGATGGCCTCCGTCACGGTTTCGGCCGCCAGCCGCTGGCCGACCGCCTTTGCGGCGGCGGTCTGCCGCTGGATTTCCACGAGCAAGTTCTCGAGTTCGTTCATCGAGGCCATCAATGCCCACCCGCGAACTCCGGCGCCACCCGCTGGCACAGCCGCACGGCGGCCTCGGACGCCCGCGACCGAGCACTGCCGATGGCGTCCTTGATCTCCGCCGCGACCGTTTCGGGAAAAATGCTGCTGAGGACGCCGCCCTGGATCGCGATTTCGGTCACCGTCCCGTCGCCAAGGCAGGTCGCGGCCACCCGGCCCGAGCCGGAGCGCCCGCTGAAGCGGTGCCGTTCGTGCTCAGCCCGTGCCCGTCGAATGGCCTCGGCCCGCTGGTCCAAAATGTCAGCGGCTCGGTGCAGCGCCTCGAAATCGACTCGGTGCGGTTCCACGGCTCTCCCCAGAGTTTTTCCGACGGATTAGCGTTGGACGCATTCTGGATGCTATCGACGCTCGACCACGGACCGGGTGGATTTCACAAATTCGATACGCAATTCACTCGAAGAGTTCAGCCAACCAACACCAATTATCCTCGGCGGACCAGTCCACTATAACGCATGGTGCAGACAAGTCACCCGGCCAGATCAAATCCGCTCCCCCGATCGAATGTGCATGCCCCAATGGTGTTGTTTCGGCAAAACGGCGGTATTCCGGCAAGCGCCATTGATTCGAGCAGTTCAATCCTACGAATGGGTACAGTTTTACCAATCCCGCGAAACGCTTCCGAAATCAATTCGAGAAATCGTGGGCTGCACTTCCCTCGACACATCGGAATATTCCAGGGCCGGGGCAAAAGCGGAAACCGCGGCGGCCCACAAAGCCGGCCGGGGACCCCGCAGGTAGCGGGGTCCCCGGCCGGTTCGGGGGTGGCGGCCCGCGGACCGTGCGAGGTCCGCCGAGGGGCGCGTCGACGGGTGACGACTACTTCACGGCACCCATCGACAGGCCGCGCACCAGGTGGTTCTGGGCGATCCAACCGATGATCATGACCGGGAGCGAGGCCAGCAGCGCCGCGGCGGACAGCTGCGCCCAGTACAGGCCCTCGCTGGTGATGAAACCGACCAGGAACACCGGCACCGTGCCCGCCTGCGCGGCGGTCAGGTTCACCGCGTAGAAGAACTCCGTCCAGGAGAAGATGACGCAGATCAGTGCGGTGGCGGCGATACCGGGGGCGACCACCGGCAGGATGACCTTGAACAGCAGCGTCGGCAGCGGCGCGCCGTCCACCCGTCCGGCCTCCACCATCTCCTTGGGCACTTCCAGGAAGAACGATCGCATCATCCAGATCGCCAGCGGCAGGTTCATCGCCGTGTAGAGGATGACCAGCGCCCAGACATTGTCCAGCAGTTTGAGGTTCTGCGAGATCACGTACAGCGGGATGATCGCCGCGACGATCGGCAACATCTTGGTGGACAAGAAGAATCCGAGGGCGTCGCGGGTGCCCGGAACCGCCGCGATCGACAGCGCGTAGGCCGCCGGGACGGCCATCAGCAGCACCAGCAATGTGGACACGACCGTGACGAACGCGGAGTTGCCCAGGTACGGCAGGAAGCCGCGTTCCAGGACCCCGGCGAACTGGTCCAGCGTCGGGGTGAACACCAGGCGCGGCGGGTCGGTGTAGGCATCGGCCTCCTGCTTGAACGCCGTGATCACCATCCACAGCAGCGGGAAGACGAACAGGATCGCGACCACCCAGGTGAACGCCGTCAGCGCCCACCGCCCGGCCGGATTTGCGGTACGCATCATCGCACCTCACTCAAGCCGAAGGTCCGGAACATCAGCCGCAGCGCGAAGGTCGCCACGATCAGGGTCAGGATGACGACGATGACGCCCATCGCCGCGGACTGGCCGACGTCAAAGCCCTCGAAGGCCCGCTGATAGATGTAGTAGGGCAGGTTGGTGCTGGCGGTGCCCGGGCCGCCCTGCGTCATCAGGAAAATGGCGTCGAAGCTGTTGACGATGTAGATCGCGCCCAGCAGGATCGCCAACTGCAGGTACCGGCCCAGCTGCGGCAGGGTGATCGAGGCGAAGGTGCGCCACCGGCCCGCGCCGTCGACCGCGGCGGCTTCCAGCACTTCCTTGGACTGCGCCTGCAGGCCCGCGAGGATGAGCAGCATCATGAACGGCGTCCACTGCCAGACGATCTGCGCCATGACCGAGGCCAGCGGGTACTCCGACAACCAGTCGGTGTCGGCGCCGAGGACGAAGTTCAGCAGGCCGTAGGTCGGGTCGAACATCGTCGTCTTCCACAGCAACGCGCCGGCCGCCGGCAGGATCAGGAACGGCGTGATGAGCAGTGTGCGGACCACGCCGCGGCCGAGGAACTTCCGGTCCAGCAACAGCGCCAGGCCGAGTCCGAGCAGCATCGCCACGAGCACGCACACCACGGTCAGCAGCACGGTGTTGAGCATCGCGCCACGGAACTGGCTGTCGGCGAAGACATCCAGGTAGTTGCGCAGCCCGACGAAGTGACGCGAGCCGGGACGCACCAGGTTCCAGGACTGGAACGAGTAGAACACGGTCAGCAGGAACGGGATCTGCGTGACCACGATGGTGAACAGCAGCGCGGGCAGCAGCGGCGCCCGGCGCAGCCATGCCGTGCCGGACCACTTGCCCTCCGGCTTGCGCACCCGATCGCCCAGCGGCGCGGGTCTCGTCATTGTCTGGGTCATCGGGTCTCCCGGTATGCCGCGCCAACCGATTCGGCGTACTCCTGCGACTGCTGGAGTGCCTGATCAACGGTGATCTGCCCCGCGATGGCGGCGGAGAGCTGCTGGCTCACCCGCGTGCCGAGGTCCTGGAATTCGGGGATGCCGACGAACTGGATTCCCGGGTAGGGCACCGGCCGCAGCATATTGTTGCGCTGCTGAGCTTGGTCAATACCGTCCAACGTGGGCGCTGCGTATGCCTTCGCGGCCTGCTGGTATTCCGGGATCTGGTACGTCGACAGCCGGCATCCGGGCGGTACCGCGTTCCAGCCGAAGGTCTGCCCGACGTTGCGCACGAACTCCTTGTCGGTCATCCAGCGCATGAACCGCCAGGCGGCGTCCTTGTCCTTGGCGACCTTCGGCATGGCCAGCGACCAAGTGTAGAGCCAGCCGCTGCTGGGGGTGCGCTCGACCGGGGCCGCGACGTAGCCGGAGTTGCCGACGATCTTGCTGCTCTCCGGGTCCTCATTGGTCCCGGCCATGACCGTGGCGTCGTACCACATCGCCGCCTGGCCCTGGGCGTAGCGCGTACCGCATTCGGAGAAGCCCGCGCTGGACGCGCCGACCTCGCCGTGCTGGCGCACCAGGTTGACGTAGAACTCCGCGGCGGCCCGGAACTCCGGCGAGGTCAGCTGCGGGTTCCACTTCTCGTCGAACCAGCGGGCGCCGAAGGTGTTGGCGACCGTGTTGAACGGCGCCAGGCTCTCGCCCCAGCCCGGCTTGCCGCGCAGGCAGATGCCGGACATGCCGGCCGCACGGTTGTCGAGGCGTGCGGCGAAGTCCGCGATCTGCTGCCAGGTCGGGTGTTCCGGCATGGTCAGGCCGGCCTGCTGGAACAGGTCCTTGCGGTAGGCCAGGAAGGACGACTCGCCGTAGAACGGAACCGCGTACATCGATCCCTGGTAGGACAGCGAGTCCCGGATGCTCGGGATGAAGTCGGCCTGGTCGTAGCCCGGGCTCTTGTCGATGTACGGCTGCAGGTTCTCCAGCCAGCCGTTTGCCGCCCACTGCGGGGTTTCGTAGTTGCTGATCATCACCACGTCGAACTCGCCGCCCTCGGTGGCGGTCGAAGCGGTGATCTTGGCGCGGGCCTGGTTCTCGGGCAGCTGCACGAACTTCAGCTTGATGCCGGGGTTATCCCGCTCGAACTGGTTCGACAGCGCGATCGCGTCCTCCATCTGCGGGTTCGACACGATCGCGATGACCAGCGTGCGCCCACCCGAGCCGAGCGACCCGGCGCCCGCGCAGCCGGTGAGCATGAGCGCCGCTACCGCGAGCACCGCCAGTTTCCAAAGCTTACGCATCAACGCCTCCCGGTAGCACCTGAACCTTCAGCCCGGCACCACTGCGCATGAGATCCAGTGCCTTCGGGAAGTCCTCCAGCGGCAACGTGTCGGTGAGCAGCGCCGAAGTGTCGATCGCACCGGAAGCCACCAGATTCAGCGCCGCGCCGTAGCTGTGCAACACGGCCATCGAGCCGACGATGGTGATCTCGTCGTTGTAGATCCGGAACGGCGACAGCGAAATCCGGGCCTCGGCCGGGGCGACGCCGAACACCAGCAACCGGCCGCCGCGGCGCAGCGAGTCGAAGGCCGCCTCGATGGCGGGGGCGGCACCGGTGCAGTCGACCGCGGCGTCGAACCGCTCGCCGAGTTCGGCGGCATCAGTGGACACCGCCACCGCGCCAAGCTTGGTCGCCCGATCCAGCCGCGCCTCGTTGCGGTCGACCACCGTGACGTGCGCGCCCGCTCGCTGGAGCAACTGCTGCATCAGCAGCCCCATTGTTCCCGCGCCCACAATGAGGAACCGCTCGCCCGCTTCGACGCCGATCTGCCGGACGCCGTGCACCGCGCACGACACGGGCTCGACCAGCGCGCCTTCCTGCCAGGTCATCGTGTCAGGCATCCGGTAGCAGGTGGCCGCCGGTACGGCGACGTACTCGGCGAACGCGCCGTCCACAGTGTCGCCGGTGGCGTTCCAGTTCACGCACAGGTTGCCGTGACCCGATCGGCAGGGCGTGCAGTAGCCGCAGAACAACGACGGATCCACCGCGACCCGGTCACCGATCTTCCAGTCCCCCGGTACCTCCGCGCCGATCTCAACGACCTCGCCGGCGAACTCGTGGCCAGGCACGATCGGATACGGCGTCGGCGGGAAATGGCCGTCGGCGATGTGCAGGTCGGTGCCGCAGATGCCGCAAGCACCGACCTTGATCACCAGTTGGCCTTCGCCCGGTTTCGGATCCGGCACGTCGCCCACCCTGATCGAACCAGGCTGATCGATGATCGCGGCGCGCATGACATCCCATTCCGTTCTGCTCAGATGAGCGTTGTGCCGTTGCTCTAGCTCGCAACTGCCGAGCATTGAAAGTCGTGGTGCCCGGTTACGTCAACCTTTCGGCCGTATTTCGAGCTATCGTGCTCAGATGAGCAATCAAGGGCAGCGGTCCCGCCTGACCGGAACCATCACCGCGGCACTGATCGCACACCGGTTCTACATCCAGGGACGTTCCAAGCTGGAGATCGCGAAGGAGTTCGGGATCAGCCGGTTCAAGGTGGCGCGAATCCTCACCGCGGCGCACGACACCGGCCTGGTCAGAATCGAATTCGACCTGCCGGTGCCGGTGGATCTCTCGCTGTCCGATGAGGTACGCACCGCCTACGGGCTGCGCCGCGCGCTGGTGCTCAACAGAGCGGAGACCAGGGCGGATCGGTCTGAGCTGCGCAGACGGATCGGCGCCCTGGCGGCGGACCTGCTGTCCGAGATCGCCACGCCGGACGACGTCATCGGCCTGGCCTGGGCGCGTTCGGTAAACGCTATGACCGAGTCCATCCGATCGCTCCCGAAGTGCCCGATCGTGCAGTTATGCGGTGTACAAGCGGGCATGGATATGCGCGACCGATCGGTGGAGACGGTGGGCCGGGTAGCCGCGGTCGCCGGCGGCGACGCCTATCCGATCTACGGGCCGCTCGTGTTACCTGATCGTCGCACGAACGACATCTTGCGCAAGCAGCCCGGGATCGCGGAGACCTTCGAGCAGTTCCAGCACCTGACCAAAGCGGTGGTGAGCATCGGCGCCTGGTTACCGGGCGAGTCGACGGTCTACGACGCCCTGCCGCCGAGCGAACGGGACTCGATCGGCCAACGGGGAGTCGCGGCGGAGATCGCGGCCCGCCTGTTCGACGCGGACGGCAACGTCCTGTCGACGGGCCTGGCGCAACACGTCCTGGCGATCCCCCACGCCCAGTTGCGCCGAGTGCCGGAAATAATCGCCCTGGGCTACACGATGCCCAAAGCACGAGCGGTCGACGCGGTCCTGCGCTCCGGCATCGTCACCACGCTGATCACGGATGCCAACGTCGCCGACACCCTCCTGCACCTCGCCGCCCACAACCCGCCCAAGTGACCCGGCGAAGCCCGTTTCACGTTGCCTTCGCCAAGAGGAAACGGGAAACGGGCCTATTTTGCGCCCCGGGAGTCCGCGTCTCGGCCACAATCCCTAAACAAGCGGCGCCCAGCCGCGCGTGACCATACTTCCCGCCACCCGTCGAGGACGGCTATGAACGCGGCCGAGAGCACCAGGGACAACGCGACCAATGCACTTCCGGAAAGATCGGCATCGGCGAGCACGCTCGCGGCCCACACTTGCGCCGCGCTGAACCCGAAGGTGAGCAGCGCCTGGCCGGACAACCGCCCGACCGACGGATTGCGCTTTTCGGGTGTCGATTCACGCACGGACTCGTCCTTGATCATCTTTTCTCCTAGGGTCTTCCGGTGGTCCGGCACGCCGGTTGCGGCCGGTCCCCCGCATTTCACCTTGCGCGAAGACCCCTCGGCGCCAACAGCCGTTTCCCGTCGCCTGCCGAATCTGGCAACGGGAAACCCGGAGGACGATGTGACTGAACAGCCCACACTGTTCGGGGCAGAGCTTCGAAGACTGCGCATCGCCGCCGGTTTGTCCCTTACTCGCATGGCCGCGCTCGTGCATTACAGCAAGGGCCACCTCAGCAAGATCGAGACCGGGAGCAAGCGTCCAACACCGGATTTCGCGCGGCGCTGCGACGCAATCCTCGACGCCGGCGGAAAGCTGGCGAGGATGGCCCCCGCGCAGCCCTCCGAAGCTCCGCTGCCCGAAGAAGCGCGCGACGGTGAGGTGTGGTTAATGAGTCTCGGATCAGACGGGAAAAGCTGGTTCCAGCCGATGGATCGGCGCCAGGCGCTGGCGGCGGGAGCAGCTTCGGTGCTGGCCTTCGGGATGGGCACCGGTCACGCGGCGGCGGAGGACGGCACGATCCCGGTGTTGCGCGCCATGTTCGACCAGTTCCGCCAGCTGGGGCAAACGGCGAGCCCGTCGGTGGTGCTGCCCGCGCTCATCGCGCAAACGCACACCCTCCGCGAACTCGCCGCGCGGTCCCGCCCCCGGTTGCGGGCCGAAATCCTCGCGTTGAACTCGCGGTATGCCGAATTCGCCGGGTGGATGGCGCAGGAATCGGGAAACGACCGAGCCGCGCTGTGGTGGACCGACCGTGCGGTGGAACTGGCCGAAGCCGGCGAAGATCGCACGCTGGCCGCATACTCCCTGGTCCGCCGCGCGCTGGTCACGTTATACCGGGAAGACGCCAGGGAGACGATCGACCTCGCCCACCAGGCCCAGCGAACCGGGGCGTCCACTCGGATCCGCGGCCTGGCGGCGCAGCGCGAGGCGCAAGGCCACGCGCTGGCCGGTGATTACAACGCCTGCATGCGGAGCCTTGAGCGGGCCCGGGACCTGCTCGGCGCGGCACAACCGGAGGCTGGGCCGGTACTTGGCACCGCGAACCTGCCCGATCCCGTCGCGATGGTCGCCGGGTGGTGCCTGCACGATCTGGGACGGGCGCGGGACGCCACGGCGATTCTGGACCGGGAAATCCAGCGCGTGCCGCCGCACGCGCTCCGATCTCAAGCCCGCTACGGCGTTCGTCGCGCGCTCGCGCACGCCGCAGCGGGCGAGATCGATCACGCTTGCACCCTGCTCGGGCAAGTCCTCGGAGTGGTCGACACCGTCAGCTCCGCCACGATCGCGACGGATCTCCGGCGTCTCGCTCGCGTGCTCTCGCGGTACCACACCGCGTCCTCGGTGCGTGCCCTCCAGCCCAGGCTGGTGGCTTCGCTGCACAACCTGACCGTCTAAGAAATTCGCTTTTCCGGAAACGAAAGTGAGTACTGCTGTGCCCGAAATCTTCATCAACTACCGGAGCGGAGACTGCAAGGACACCGCCGTCGCGGTCGAGCAGAACCTGTCCGCGCGGTTCGGTAGCCACCGGGTCTTCCGCGCTGCCAAGTCGATCCGGCCGGGCGAGAACTACCGCAGCGGCCTGGCTTCGGCTTCCTCCGGTGCCCGCGTGCTACTGGCGCTGATCGGTCCGAACTGGCTCGACGCGCGCGACCGGAACGGCAACCGTGCGCTGGACGACAAGGACGATTGGGTTCGCAAGGAGATCTTGAACGCCTTGGCGAGCGGAGCGCGAATCATTCCGATCCTCTGTGGACGGAAGATGGACCGGCTGCCGGTCGGTAAACTGCCCCCCGAACTGGCACCGCTGGCCGACCTGCAATCCCTGACCTACGACGCCGGCAGCGCCGAGGCCGACCTGGATCGGATCGCCGCCCATCTCGTCACTCTCGTGCCGGGCCTCGTCGACCGGACCACACCAGACGCCCCGGCGGAGGCAGGCGTGGCGAACACGGTTTCCGGCCCAGTCGGGGGCAACTCGGTCCAACTCCGCGACATGACCGGCGGATCCATCACCACCATCAACGGGCAAACCGGGCCGGTAAGCGCGGGTCAGGGAGACCAGCACATCTTCTACGGCGACGGGACCAACTACATCGCGGGCAAGAATTCCGGTGGGATCCACCAAACCTTCGGCGCGGAGCGGGATAGGAACGAGCAGCGATGAGCGAGACACAATACGAGTTCCACGACGCGCAAGGCAGTCCGATCAATGCCGGATCAGGCGATCAGCACATCAATCCCGTGTACATCAGCATCCACGAGAGCGTGCGGCAGCAGGCCAAAGGGCCTCGCCTGACCGCCAAAGACGATCTTCACTGGCTGAACCTGCGGTTCGTCCCGCCACTGAACCTCGGTGCCGCGCGGAACCAGCTCCGGGACAACCGCACCGTGCTGCTCGTTGGGCCGCCGGGAATTGGTCGGCGCACTGCGGCGAAGATGCTCCTGAACGAGCTGATGGACGATCACACGCCCTACGCCGTGTTGGCCGACGAGGCAGACGCTCTGTATGAACGGCTGGCGACGGCCACCGTTCATGCCCGTCATCGGCTCATTCTGGACCTCACGGCGAGCACCGAAGAGGTATTTCGTGCCCGGCTTCGGGAGTTGCTGACATTCCGCGTGGCGGTCCAGACGAACGACGCGTATTTGGTGGTAGTGGTACCGGAAGCCCGCTTACACCAGATCGACTCGGAGCTGAACCAGCACATCGTCAGGATAGGCCGGCCACGCGGTGAGCTCGTGCTGCGACGACACCTCGAAGCAGCCGAGATCTACCTGGCAGACAGGGACCTGATCGCGACGGACCTCAGCGCGCACCTGGCCGGACCGATCAGCGAAATCGCCGATCTTGCGCGAGATGTGATTTCGGAACGCGACAGGGACCCGGAAGGCCAACCGGTTTCCTGGCTCAGCAGGGCCGTTTCCGCAGTTGCCGATCGCAGCAAGGAGGTGGCAGACCTGCTGAAGACGCAATCACACGGGCGCGTGAGGACGGTGCTGCTGTCGGCGGCCATGTGCCACGGCGCATCCAGCGACGCGGTGTTCTTCGCCTCGCATCGGCTGGTGGAGATGCTGAGACTCACCGACCCAAACCCCCGGCTAGAGCAGGACGGCTACCGCACCCAACTCGACGAACTGCGCATCGACGTCGCGAACAACCGAGTTGACTTCAACAAGAACAAGTACGGCGAGGCGCTGCGCAAGTACTTCTGGGACAACTACCCGGATCTGCGCAGTTCGTTCTGCGAATGGGTCGACGCGACAATCCGCATGGACCTGCTCACCCACCGGGACCGGACGAACCTGGTGGACCGCTTCGTGTCGGAGGCATTGCGCACGGGGTCGCCGAGACACGTGACCTGGCTGATCGAGCGCTGGGTCTTCCCAGGGGCGCACGGATCGAACCGGCTCCGGGACTACGGCGTTCGCGCGCTGCTGGCCGGACTCCAGCATGAACACCACGGTCGATGGTTCCGGCAGCTGGTGTACGAGTGGTCGCGACGCAGTGAACTGCCCGCGGATGTGGGACAACTCCTAGTGGACGCCTGCACCGAAGTGATCGCGCCCAATTTCCCGTCCCAGGCCGTTGTGCGCCTGCATAACCGGGCCCGTCGCGAGGACGGCACGGGCGCCCCGACAGCTCGACAGGCACTCGTGCGACTGGCCTGGGGAGATCCGATGCTCCTGCGCCTGCTGCTCGCCCGTCTCGACGAAGGGCTCCAGCGGCAGGAACCCTGGCAAGCCGACTTCTTCCTGTTCCTGGACATCGCCGATCCATCGCGGTTCGCTGATTACCGCGTGTCGCGGCCGCTCGCCGCGGAACCCGTGGTGCGTTCGCAATTGGTCACCTGCTGGCGTGCGGCGATGTTCGCCCGCCCCGACCTCATCCCGCCCAGATTGCATGACTGGCTGGCGGCAGCCGGGCAAACCGCGTCCTACGACCTGTTGCTCGGCATACTCGTGGAGGCCGCAAGCCCGTCGATCACGCTGCTCGCTTCGTTGCACGTTTTCGCGCGCGATTGGAGCCACGCCGCCCAGGGGCGTCCCGAAGTGGCGGTGCGGCTCTCCCAACTGATCGACCTGGCACAGGGCCTGCAGGCCACGGACTACGTGTTCGACCACGCTCCTGAGGAGGCTCTTCGATGAGCAAGGAAAACCGGACCCTGTATGTCGGACTGGCACTGGCGGCCCTGCTGCCGCTCGTGCTCGGACTGGTGCTGGGCTGGTCGGCCTGGATCACCGTCCCGCTGTTCGCGGCAGTGATCACCGGTGTTTACCAGAAACTCATGCACGGCACCAGAACCCCGAGCGACCACGTGGGCGTCGTGCTGGACAAGATCGGCCTGTACCCCGATAACCCGGTGCGCGCCCTGACCGCGCACCGATTCGCCAAGCTGATCGAAGCAGCCGGAAACCCGCGTGTGGCCGAAGAAGTCCGCCAGAAGTTCGACGCACCCTACCCGCTCCGCTAGCTTCGGGCCCGTAGTGGCCGCTGCGCTGGGGGTGGCCGGGAGGCGCTTCAGGAGGTCGGGCGCCTCCCGGCCTGGTAACTGGTCAACGTCGTCGAGCGACGGCTACCGGAGTTCCTTCTTGAGGATCTTGCCGCTCGGTCCCTTCGGGAGTTCGTCGAGGACTCGGATCTCCCGTGGGCACTTGTACCCGGCGAGGCGTTCCCGGCAGAAAGCGATCAGCTCCTCGGCGTCCGATCGAGCCTCGGGCTGGAAGGCGACCACCGCCACGATTTCTTCGCCCATGCGCGCATCGGGTCTGCCGATCACCGCAGCCTCGCGAACCGCAGGATGGCTGTAGAGCGCCTCTTCGACCTCGCGGGGGTAGACGTTATAGCCGCCGCGGATGATCAAGTCCTTCTTGCGGTCCACGACGAAGAAGTAGCCTTCCTCGTCGCGGTAACCGAGATCGCCGGTGTGCAACCAGCCGCCGCGAAGCGCCGCCGCGGTGGCATCCGGGCGCTTGTAGTAGCCCTTCATCACGCTGTGGCCGCGGATCACGAGCTCTCCGATGTTCTCCGGTCCCGGCGGCAGTTCGTTGTCGTCGCCGTCGAAGACCGTCATCTCGACTCCCCAAAGTGTCCGACCGATCGAGCCGATCTTGCGGTCTTGCGCACTGAAGTTGAACGTCGCGATGGCCGCCGTCTCGGACAGGCCGTAGCCCTCCAGCACCACGACGCCGGGCACCTTCCGCTCGAACTCGCGCAGCACCTCCTCGGGCATCGCCGCGCCCCCGGAGATGGCCGCTCGCAGGGACGAGAGGTCCCGTCCGGCGAGGTCTTGGCCGAGCAGCGCGAAATACATCGTCGGTACGCCGGAGAAGATCGTGCAGCGGTGCCGCTCCATCGCGTCCAGGACGACACCGGCGTCGAACTTGGGGATCAGCACCGCCGAACCGCCGAACCGGACCAGCGGGCCAAGCACCGTGGCCAACCCGAACACGTGGAACAGCGGCAGCGCCACGACGCTGACGTCGTCGCTTGACACCCGGAATGTCTCGCCACCCACGGTGGCGGCCATGAACAGCTCGAAATGAGTCAGCTCGGCGCCTTTCGGCTGACCGGTGGTGCCGCTGGTGTAGAGCAGCACGGCGGTGTCGCCGGCCTCCACCGCGATGATCTCGCCGGTGTCCTCGGCCGCGCAGAGCTCGTCGAAGGGTTTCGTTCCGGCGCAACGCGCTTCGCCGCCGGGCGCCGACACCACATAGGAGGGCACATCGAACTCGGCCGCCGCCTTGACCGCTTCTTCGGCGGCGGACTCGAAGGTCACCAGCAGCTTGGCGCCGCTGTCGGTGAGGTGGTAGGCGATCTCCGGCGCCTGTAGTAACGGATTCAGCGGCACCATCACCAGCCCGGCTTTGAGGATGCCGAAATAGGCGAGCACAAACTCGGGCACGTTCGGCAGCTGCACGACGACCTTGTCGCCGCGGCGCAGGCCCGCCGCTCGCAGCCCGGCCGCGACCCGGCCGCTGAGCTCGTCCACCTGCCGGTAGTCGAGGGTGCGCGCGCCGAAGTGCACCAGCGGTTGTTCGGGTTCTGCGGTCGCCGATTCCCGTAACACCGTCGCCAGGTTGAATCCCATGTTCACCTCGTCATCTCGGATTTCGGAGAACGGCGGTGCCGCGAAACTGTTTCCGGCGCACCAGGACTGGATTGTTCAATCACACAAGCCGACGCGACGACAAACAAGTGAGCGAACGGACCGTTTGCTTCGCCTGGCCGGGCGAATCCAGATGAAGGCATCGCGGCCAACGCGCGGCCAACGCGACACGTCATGCTCCCGATTTTGCCTGAAATTGGACGCCCCACCCGGGCGCCAGGGCTCCCGATTTTGCCTGAAATTGGAGAACTTCTTCCCTTGCGAACGCGGTCCCGCGATCCCGATTTTGCCGAAAATTGGAAAAGGGCACCCCGCAAGGGCAGATCGCGCCGCTGAACAGTTCTTAGTAGACGCATGCTCGCTGGCTGCTGCCTTGTGCAACGGCTGGTGCGCCTGGGGCTGGTGCGGTGCGTGCGACCACCGAACCGCCGCAGGTAGGCGACGAAAAGACTGGAACAAGTTCTACTGCGGCGCGGCTGCCGGGCTCGCGCCGCTGCGCGATGATTGGCCCCGGGGTGACGGTGATGCCGGGAACGGCCGAGGCGTGTGCCGGGGTGGATGTCGGAGGCACGTTCACCGATGTCGTCGTGCACGCCCCCGGCCACCGGCCGAAGGCGGTAAAGGTGCCCACCACCCCGGCGAACCAGGCCGAGGGCGTCCAGCGCGGCATCGCCGAAAGCCTGCCTGAAGGCACTCTCCGGCTCCTGCCGCACGGCAGCACCACCGCCACCAACGCCGTGCTGGAACGCAAGATCGCTCGCACCGTCTTCGTGACCACCGCCGGGTTCACCGACGTCCTGCAGATCGCCCGGCAGAACCGCCCCGCCCTCTACGACCTGTCCGCGACCAAGCCGGAACCGCTGGTCCCGCACGAGCGGGTGGTCACCGTCGCAGAGCGGACCAGTCCCCGAGGCGAGGTGATCATCGCGCTGCCCGATGACGAGATCGAGCGAGCGGTGAACGCGGTCCGGGGTCTCGAACCCGAGTCGATCGCGGTGAGCCTACTGTTCTCCTACGCCTGCGACGACCACGAGCGTCGGCTGTGCGCGGCGCTGGCCGACCTCGGCGTGCCGATCACCCGCTCCAGCTCGCTGTTGCCCGAGTTCCGCGAATTCGAGCGCGCGTCGACCTGCGTGCTGAATGCGGCGGTCGAGCCGGTGATGCGCCGCTACCTGTCCAACCTGACCGCCCGCCTGCCGGAACCGACGATCACGGTGATGACCTCCAGCGGCGGCACCGCCGGGGTGGATTTCGCCGCGACGGCACCGGTGCACACGCTGCTTTCCGGACCGGCCGCCGGCGTGGTGGCGGCCGGGGCGGTCGCGCGCTCGGCCGGGTTCGACGACGCGATCGCCTTCGACATGGGTGGCACGTCCACCGACGTGTGCCTGATCCGCGAGGGCCGCCCCGAGGTATCCACGTCGTCGGAGCTCGCCGGGCTGCCGTTTCGCACCCCGACCGTCGGGATCCACACCGTGGGTGCCGGTGGCGGCTCGATCGCGTGGGTGGACACCGGCGGCGCGTTGCGGGTAGGCCCGCGTTCGGCCGGTGCCGACCCCGGCCCGGCCTGCTACGGCCTGGGCGGCGCGGATCCCACGGTGACGGATGCGCACTGCGCACTGGGCCACCTCGACCCGGCTCGCGAGCTCGGCGGCGGCTTGCGGCTGGACGTCGACGCGGCGAACCGAGCGTTGGAAACGCTGCCGGAATCCGCCGCCGGCGTGCTGTCGGTCGTACGGGCGACGATGGCGCGGGCGCTGCGCAAGGTCAGCACCGAACGCGGCGTCGATCCGGCCGGGCTCGCCCTGGTCGCCTACGGCGGCGCGGGCCCGCTGCACGCCACAGCGCTGGCCCGGGAGCTCGGCTGTCCGGCCGTGGTGGTGCCTCCGGCGCCGGGCGTGCTCAGCGCGCTCGGCCTGTTGCTGGCGCCGCCGCGCTTCGAGGCATCGCGAACGGTGTTGGTGGATGCCCACGAGGATCTGTCCCAGGCTTGGGCCGATTTGGCGACCGAGGCGCACCGCGAGCTGGAAAAGCAAGGCGTCACAACGGAGATCTCGCTGTCCAAAGTGGCCGATATGCGCTACGCGGGCCAATCGCACGAGCTACGGATCGACGTCGCGGAGCAGGCGGACATCGCCGAGTTACTGCACACCGCGCACCGCGAATCGTACGGTTATGCGATGCGGGACGAGCAGGTCGAGGTGGTCACGCTGCGCGTCATCGCCCAGGGGGAGCCGATTCTCGCGACCCCGCCGCAGGACTGGGACCAGGGCGCGCCGGAACGCAAGCCGGACCGGGAGATCGGCATCGGCGACCGGACGGTGCGAGCGCGCATCGTGTCCCGGGCCGCACTGCGGCCGGGCGACGAGGTCACCGGTCCGGCGCTGGTCGAGCAGCCGGACACCACGACGCTGCTCGCCGATGACGAGTCGGCCGTGGTCGACGAAGCGGGGCATTTGGTGGTGCGGTTGACATGACCGAGCTGACCGCCGTCGAGCTGGAGGTGTTCCGCCACGCCCTGGCGGGCGTCGCCGACGAGATGGGCGTGGCCCTGCGCCGTGCCGCCTACTCCCCCAACATCAAGGAACGCGCCGACTGCTCGGCCGCGGTGTTCGACGCCGACGGCGAAATGGTCGCGCAGGCCGAACATATCCCCGTGCACCTGGGCGCGATGCCGGCGAGCGTGCGCGCCGTGCTGGACACCTGCGGGCAACTCGCACCAGGCGACCAGGTCTGCGTCAACGACCCCTACCTGGGCGGCACCCATCTGCCGGATCTGACGATCGTCTCCGCCGTCGGCTACGGCGACCGGCTGCTCGGCTACGTGGCCAACCGCGCCCACCACGCCGACGTCGCCGGTGCCGCCCCGGGCTCGATGCCGGCGACGGCCACCGAGATCGCGATGGAGGGCGTCCGGATCCCGCCGATCCGCATCGCCGACGCCACCGGCGAACGGGAAGACGTGGTCCGGCTGATCGCGGCCAATTCGCGAACCCCTAAGGAACGCCGCGGTGACCTGCGCGCCCAGTTCGCGGCCAACCATGTCGGCGCGGTGCGGATGCGCGAACTCGCCCACCGGATGGGGTCGCGGCGGCTGCGCGCGGCGATGACGGCGGTGTGCGACTACTCCGACCGCCGGGTGCGCGCGGCGATCCGCGAGATTCCCGACGGCTGCTACCGCAACGACGACGTGCTGGAGATCGGCGACCCTGAAACCGGCGGTGGGGTGCCGATCCGGGCGGCGGTGACGGTGTCCGGCGACGAGGTGGCGGTGGATTTCGCCGACAGCGCACCTCAGATCCCGGTGAACTGCAATGCGGTGTTCGCGGTGACGCTGTCCGCGTCGATGTTCGTGCTCCGGATGCTCACCGATCCCGACGCCCCGCCCAACGCCGGCTGCTACCGAGCGCTGCACGTCGAAGCGCCGGAGGGCACGGTGGTGAACCCGACCTTTCCGGCTCCGACGGCGGCGGGCAACGTCGAGACCAGTCAGCGCATCGTGGATGTGCTGCTCGGCGCGTTCGCCCAGGCGATCCCCGACCGGGTTCCGGCCGCGAGCCAGGGCACCATGAACAACCTGCTCATCGGCGGCGGCGATCCCGCGTTCAGCTACTACGAGACGCTCGGCGGCGGCGAAGGCGGAACCCCGACGCGCCCCGGCATGTCGGGGGTGCACACCGGCATGACCAACACCCAGAACACCCCGGCGGAAGCGATGGAACTGGACTACCCGCTGCGGGTGTGGCGCTACGAACTCCGCCCGTCATCGGGCGGCGCGGGACGGCACCCCGGCGGCGACGGCCTGGTGCGGGAGATCGAAGCGCTCGCCGACTGCACGCTCACCATCCAGTCCGAGCGCCGCGAGCACGCGCCGTGGGGCACCGGCGGCGGCCAGCCGGGCGCGCTGGGCCGCAACGTCTTGATCCGGGCCGGCGGCGCCGAGGAACTGCTACCGGCCAAGGGCACCTGGCCGCTGCGCCGAGGCGACCGTGTCCGCATCGAAACCCCAGGTGGCGGCGGGTGGGGAGCTCCCAGCGAGGGCTGCTGAGCGTTACTCTGTAGGTGCCGACCGGGCGCACCGCGCTGGCACGTGGAGCCTTCGAACTTCCCGGTGCGGCGGGGCCTCCGGTCCAAGCGGCCGGGGGCTTCCGCATGCGATGCCGGAGCTCACTACTCCGGCGTTTCCGCGCGGCGCAACCGCTCCGCGAGCGCGTCGCGGTCGCGCTGCGCTCGCTCCTGGCGCTGACGCGCAGTCCTCGCTTGGCGGCGGTGCTCGCGCAGCTCGCGCTCCGCTCGCGAGAGTTCGTTGCGCAGCTCCTCCAGCGAGTCGCGTAGTTCCTCGCAGCGTTGCTCAGCCTCGCGCTCATCGCGTTCGGCGAGTTCCAGCGAGTCCACGGCTTCGCCGAGTTGTTCATCGGTGTGTCGCAGTTGCTCACGCAGCCCGGTCAGCTCCGCGCTGCGCTGTGCTTCGCGTCGCCCGGCTTCGCGGCGCGATCTGCCCGGCGCCCTGCCCGGCGCCGCGCTGCGCTGTGTTTCGCGCGGCTCCGCTTTGCGCTGCGATTTGGGTCGGGCCGCGGTGCGGCGGATGGCCGCGACCGCGAGTTCGTCGAGGCCGAATCCGCTGTATTCCAGGGGTTTGGCCAGGGTGCCCGCTTGCACCGCCTGGGCCGCTTCGGGGTCGGACAGCGCCGCAGTCAGGGTGCGTTCGACTTGTTGGCGGGTCGGTTCGGTCAAGGGGTGGCCCTGTTGGCCAGCGAGTTTAGCGGCTAGTCCGCTGAGTTCGCGCAGGAGACGGGTCCGGTCCGCGGCGAGGGCCCGGAGGTCGTCGCCGCGCAGTTCGCGCTGCGCCGCTCGCAGCTGTTCGCCCAGGTCCAGGAGCCTGGTCATGGCGCGGGGCTCTCGGGTGGCGAGCAGGTTCACCGCCCAGGCGGCGGCGGTCGGTTTGCGCAGCTTCTTGAGCCGGGCGGCGAGGTCTTGGTCACCGCGTTCGGCGGCCGCCGCAGCGTGCCGGTCGCGGGCCGGGATGAACTCGGCGGGGTCGGCGGTGTACAGCTCGCGGGCCAGGTCCGGCAATTCCACGGGATCAACGTGCCACGCCGACACGGCATGCGCGATACGGTCGGACGCCGCAGGCTGGCGGTATGACTGCTTTGGAACGGCCCCGCGAGGGGGCCATGATCGCCGGGGTGTGCGCCGGGATCGCGAAACGGTTCGGTTGGCCCGTCGGCCTGGTCCGGCTGGCGTTTGTGCTCTCCTGCGTCCTGCCGGGGCCACAGTTCTTGATCTACCTGGCTCTGTGGCTTCTGATGCCCAAGGCACCGCGATCGCCAACGGCCCCGCAACCCTAGGGTCGTCGCGTTCCCGCTGCTCAAAGGCCGCGAGCACGTGGGGCGATGACCCCCGGAAGTACGCTCATCAGCGGGAACCCGGTTCCGCATCTCGGAATCAGGCATCGTGCGCAACGCTTCCCGGGCTCAGGTGGGCGGGCCGATGCCGCGGCGAGTGTGGCCGGGGACGTGGTGGACCCGGTCGAGGTCGCGGATTCTGCTGGATTCGAGTTGCCAGGGCACGCTGACCACCATGACGCCGGGTTCGAAGCGCAGCCGCCACCCGAGCCGGAGCGAACTCTGGTTGTGCAACAGGTTCTCCCACCAGCGACCGACGACGTATTCCGGGATATACACGCACACCAGGTCGCGCGGGCTTTCCCGGCGGATCCGCTTGATGTAGTCGATGACCGGCCGGGTGATCTCGCGGTAGGGCGACTCGATGACCTTCAACGGCACGTCGATGCTGTGCCGTTCCCACTCGCTGCGCAGGATGCGCGTATCCGGGTCATCGACGTTGACGGTGAGCGCGGTCAAGGTGTCCGGCCGGTTGGCGCGGGCGAACGCCAATGCCCGCAGCGTCGGCTTGTGCAATGTGGACACCAGGACCACCGCGTGCACCCTGCTGGGCAGGGTGATTCCGTCGGTATCCGGTTCGAGCTCCCGCCGGACCTCGCGGTAGTGCCGGTGCACGGCGCGCATCAGGAAGTACAGCGCGGGAATCGCGATCACCACGAGGTAGGCGCCGTGGGTGAACTTCGTGATGAGCACGACGACCAGCACCGTCGCGGTCAGCACCGCACCGAAGGCGTTGACCAGCCTGGCCCGGTGGATCCGCGGCCGCTGCGCCGCGTCGGCGTCGGCGAGCCGCGTGTTCCAGTGCTTCACCATGCCGATCTGGCACAACGTGAACGAGGTGAACACTCCGAGGATGTAGAGCTGGATCAGCCCGGTCACGGATCCTTCGAACGCCGCGATGAGCGCGATCGCGACCAACCCGAGCATGACGATGCCGTTCGAGTGCGCCAGCCGGTCGCCACGGGTGTGCAGCTGGCGCGGCAGGTACCGGCGCCGCGCGAGCAGCGACCCGAGCATCGGGAAGCCGTTGAAGGCGGTGTTCGCGGCCAGCAGCAGGATCAGCGCCGCACCGGCCTGCACGACGAAGAACAGCACGCTGTCGCCCCCGAACACCGCGCTGGCGATCTGCGCGATGACGGTGCGCTGCCCGACGCTGCCGCAGTTGGCCGGGAACCCGATCAGGTCGCACGGATTCTCCGCGATCCGCACCCGGGAGATCATCGCCAGCGCCGTCGCCCCGCTGAACAGGAAGATCGCCAGCACACCCATGATGATCATGGTTCGCCCGGCGTTGACGTCCTTCGGCGGCCGGAACGCGGGCACCCCGTTGGAGATCGCCTCTACCCCGGTCAAGGCCGTGCAACCGGAGGAGAACGCCCGCAGTAGCAAGAAGATCAGGGCCAACCCGGTGACGTCGACCTGTTCCGGACGGATGCCCCAACCCGCGCTCTCCGCGACGGGCGGATGTCCCGTCGCGGTCTGCGCGAGTCCGACCACGATGGTCAGGCCCATCGCCGCGACGAACAGGTAGGTGGGCACCGCGAACGCGCGGCCGGATTCGCGGGTGCCGCGCAGGTTCATCGCGATCAGCAGCACCACGACGAGGATGGCTATCCAGACCCGCTGCGGGTACAGCGACGGCACGGCCGACACCAGGTTGTCGACACCGGCCGCGACCGACACCGCCACCGTCATCACGTAGTCGACCATCAGCGCGGCGGCCACCACCAGGCTCGGGTCGCGGCCGAGGTTGCGCGCCACGACCTCGTAGGACCCGCCGCCACTGGGATAGGCGTGCACGACCTGCCGGTAGGAAGCCACCACGACGGCGAGCAACACCACGACCGCCAGCGCCACCCACGGCGTCAGGTGCAGCAGCGCCAGCCCGCCGAGCGACAGGATCAGCAGGATCTCCTGCGTCGCGTAGGTGACCGAGGAGAGCGGGTCGCTGGCGAAGATCGGCAGCGCTAGCCGTTTCGGCAGCAGGGTCTCCTGCAACCGGTCGCTACGGACCGGGCGCCCCAGCACCAGCCGCTTCAACATCTGCAACGCCGAAGCCACCACTCCAGGCTAGGCGCGTACCGCTGACGGCACCCGACATCGCGTGATGCCACGCGCCAGACGCTCGGGAGTTCGAGCCGGGCCGACAGCCGTTGACCGGTGGCCGCGAGGTGTCCGGCCAGGCGTGCCGCTGTCCGCAGTCCTCCCACAGATGCGCTTCACACCCTTCACCGGGTGTGGGGCGCATTCGTCGTCTCCGGGTCAGTACCACTCGCCGGGCTGCCACTGCACGCACGTCGGCCGCGCCCCGGTGCGGCAGTATTCGGTGACCGCCTCGCGCACCTTCTCCAGCGGCAGGGACGCCGAGCGCGGGAAGTCAACGCCGTCCGTGTCGAGTGGCAGCACCGGGCAATGTTCTCTCGTGTTCGGGTTGTAAGAATCCGAAAGGTCCGCATCCGGCCCTTCGTAGTTCAGGGCACCCCATCCGATCGTCGGGTCGGCGGACACCCGCAATCGACCAGAGTCGGGGAACGCTGGCCCGGCCTCATCGCGGAACGACAGGCACGGGCGATCCCACACGTACACCTCGCAGACCGGCTCCGGTGGCTGCTCCACGATCACGCGCGACAGTTCCGTAATCTCGTCGGCGGTGCGTGCGTACCGAAAGATGTGGTGAAACACTGCCGTGACCACGGTCTGGTCTTGCTCGATCGTCATGGTCTTGCCTCTCCATGCAGCTCGATGGGTTTCGTCGCGCCCGGCTCCCACACCACCAGCGTCGAGCCCTCCGGCATTCGCACCCTTCACCGGGTGTGGCGCGCGTTCGTCGTCTTCGGGTCAGTACCACTCGCCGAGCTGCCACTGCACGCACGTCGGCCGCGCCCCGGTCCGGCAGTACTCGGCGATCGCCTCGCGCACCTTCTCCAGCGGCAGGGACGCCGAGGCCGGGAAGTCAATCCCGTTGGTGTCCAGCGGCAGGACCGGGGTGGCCGGTCCTGCGTCGGGATTGAAGGAGTCGACCAGGGCGCCGTCCGGCCTGTCCCGGTCGACGTAGTTGAGCGCGCCCCAACCGGTCGCCGGCGAAGTGGACACCCGCAGTCGTCCGGTGGGAAACGCGGGGCCGCCGGGCTCGAAGTGCCCGCGGCACGGCCGGTCCCACACATAGACCGCGCAGACCGGGCGCGGCGGATCCTCGACAATCCGCCGCACCAGCGCGTCGACCTCCTCAAGAGTGCGCGCGTAGTGGAACTCGGAGTGGAACACGACGGTGATCACGGTCGCTGTGTCCGTTGCGGTCATGGTCTGGCTTCTCCGTGAATCTCGTACGTCTGCCCGGCTTCGCGCATCATCTGGGCGTATTTGGTCTCCACGTGAGTAATCATCGTCGGCGCGCCTCGATTCGAGTGGGGCGTGAACCGGTCGCTGTTGTGCAGGATCAGCCGCGCGCTCTCCGAGATGTCCTCCCGGCCGCTGGTGATGCGGAACTCGGTGCCGTCGCGGTCGTAGCCGAAGCCTGTCGTCTGGCCGCCTTCCCTGCGGGGTAGTCGCTTGCGCGCCTGCTCGACCCACCGTCGGTCGCGGGCGGCGTCTGTAGGTATCCGGCCGGCGGTTGAGGGGTGCGCGGCGCTGGGCGGGGTGGAGTCGATGGCCTGCTGTACTTCCAGACATCGGCGGTAGGTCGTGATCAGCTCAATCACGCGGTGTGCCGCCTGGAAAGCGTGGATCAACTCATCGCTGGTCGGCTCCACTACGGCGAGGACTTCCAGCGCTTCCGGGTCGGCGGTGCCTTCCAGTGCGAACCCCAGGATTTCACCGGCTTCATCGCACGCGTCCTGCGCGGTGGCGAGAAGGCCGAGGGCGGCAGTGATCCGATCAACCACCTGCGCCAATGTCTGATCGAGATCACCGAGCGCCGACATGTCGCCCTCTTTTGCAATTCGCCGCGCCGGATAGCGTGGCAGGTGCCCCGGTGCGGTGGGGCCGTTTGCGGCGGATACCGTTCGGCCCCACCACGTTCATCGAGTCGAGCTGTGTCATGCCCCAGCGCGGTGGGGCTTCGACTACAGCTGCGGACCGACTGACCAACGCGTGGTTCCGGCCGAGTCGTAGACGGGCTGCTCACCCTCGCCGCATGCCGGTTCTGGCTTTGGCTCTGACTCGGTTTCAGGGTTGTTGGACATGTGCACCTCCCTTCCCGGCCAAGCTGTTCAGCTCGACGGCCGCCTTAGTCAACAGCGTGGCGAGAGCAACTGCCCGGTCGGCATCCTCCGCGCTCATCGCGCACTCGCCGCAGGCGGCGTCGAGGCCTTAGCAAGCGCGTGGGCCTTGTCGTCGCAGGTCCGGCACGTCTCCCACAACCACGCCAGATCGGTCTTTTCCGCTGCCAACTGGTGGCCGCACAGGGTGGCCACCACGAGTCCGGACGGGTAGCCCTTGGCAGGTTTGGGGTCGGTGCTGGCGTGCCGCTTGCCGTCGGCGGGAACCCAGTGGAATGGATGGGGTTGGTACATCACGCCACCGGCCCCGCGGTACCGCCACGCGCCACAGTGGCCCGAGCGCGTCTCGCCTGGGCAAAGATCGGACGGTGGCCAGGCAGCCACCACAGCAGAATCGCCCGGCCGAAAATCAAGGACCAGGCCAGCACGGCGAGGATCAGCAGCGCTTGCGGCATGCCCCTAACGTCGACTCGCCATCACGCCCGCTACAGGGGTTGCGTCATGCGGACGCCTATGCGCATAGGTCGGTTAGATCGCCACCCGCCGATCAAGCTCGGCGAGCATGCCCACGAGGGTGGACTGAGTCGAGGTTCGCCGGGCATCGGCGGTCGTGCGCCGCAGCAGTCGCGTCACGCGGTCTGACCCTATGTCGACAGCAAGCGAGAACAGGTCTTCGCTGACGGTCTCGGCGCGGGTCCAGTCTCGTACGCGGATGAGCGCTTCGAGAAGATGCGCGTTGTTTTCGTACTGCCATCGAGGCGGCTTGGTGGAGAAGTACTCGGCCGCTCGGCTGAACCGGTCGACGGCGGTCGACCATTGACCGAGACTGGCCCACAGCATTCCCTCGTTCCAGTCCACCACCCCGTCACCAACCCACCAGGTCCACTCCGGGTCACCGCTCCGGACACCATCGGAAAGCGCCGTCCTGGAACGGCCCATTTCCGCCAGAGCTTCGGTGTCGGCTCCGAGGTCCGCGAGCGCGCGAGCTCGGCGAATCCGCAGCAGTGTCGTGACGCGGGGCGATAGGTGGCGGTCGTCCATCGTGGTGTCGACGATTCGCAGTGCCTCGCGGGGTCTGCCCACGTACAGGGTTTGCATGCTCCAGTTGGTGAGCGTGAACAGCTCGATGGAGCGGTCCCCAGCCATCCGGGACAGCGCCAGCGATTCCAGGTTCAGTTGCCGTGACTCGTCCTGGCGGTCAGTGTCGTACAGCAGCCACCCGGCGAGTTCGCCCATTTCACCGGTCACGGCTTCGAAATCGCGCTCTACTGCACATTCGTAGCGTCCGCTGGAGAGCTTTCGATGGGCAGTGCGGAACAAGCGGACTGCGAGACCGGCGATGTCGTTACCGCCGTGCAGGCCATCGAGGGCAACGAGGTGGCGAATGGTTTCCCGCATGCCGTCGACGTAGCGGCTATCCACGGGCCGGTCGTGTTCGTCTGGTGCGATCACCCCGGTGGAGACGTCTGCGGGTTCTAGGAGTTGCGGCCAATGCCCCGCCGGCATCGAGCACGTCGTCTAGGTGCTGTGCGGTGGTGGTGTCAGGTGTTTGTTTGCCGTTCTCGTAGCGGCAGATGCTGGATTGGCTCATGTACGCCTGCCGCGCGAGTTGGGGCTGCGATAACCCTGCTGCCTCGCGGAGGCGCCGCAAAGTCTGCCCGAATTCGGACATGGTGATGCCTTCCCGCCGGGGTTCCCCGCCGATGACCCCCAGGCGTCCCTGGGGGTCATCCTCCCGGCGGGGAGGTGGTGTTGAGGGTAGCGCGGAATCGGAAACCTTTACGCCCGTACGCGCGTGGGAGCGGGGTTAGTCATCCGCGCCGAAGTCGTCGGACAGCCAGCCGAACGCGACACTACCGTCGGAACAGCGCCATTTGCCGCGCTCGACTCGACAAGCTCCCTGGCCTTGTGCGATTGAAGGCAGGGCTACGCCGGACGGGTGAAGCATGCGGGCACCCGCAACCAAGCGGCTTGGCATCGGGGATCACTTGCGTTCGAGGACGGCTTTGAGGAAGCGTTGGGTCCGTTCGTGCTGGGGTTCCTCGAAAATCGTCGACGGGGGCCCGGACTCCACCACCGCGCCGGAGTCGAACATCAGAACCCGGTCCGAGATCTCCTCGGCGAAGCGCATCTCGTGGGTGACCAGAAGCATCGTCATGGCGGTCGTGTGGGCCAGGTCGCGGATGACGCTGAGGACCTCGCCGATCAGCTCCGGGTCCAGGGCGGAGGTGACCTCGTCGAAGAGCATCACCTTCGGCCGCATCGCCAGCGCGCGGGCGATCGCGACGCGCTGCTGCTGACCGCCCGAGAGTTGCCCCGGCTTGTGCCCGAGGTGCTGGTCCAGCCCGACCATCTGCAGCAGGTCGACCGCGCGCTGCTCGGCCTGCTCCCGGGTCATCCCCAGCACCTGGACCGGCGACAGGGTCACGTTGTTCAGCACCGTCATGTGCGGGAACAGGTTGAAGTGCTGGAACACCATCCCGATCTTGCGCCGCGCCGCCGCCTGCTGCCGGGTGTCCGCCGTGGCCTTCCCGTCGCGGCAATCCCACAGCGGCTCGCCATCGACCTCGACGAGCCCGCTGTCCGGCTGCTCCAATGTCATGAGCAGCCGCAGGATGGTGGTCTTGCCGGAGCCGCTCGGGCCGATGATGGAAACCTTCTCCCCGGCGGCGACTTCGAGGTCGAGTTCCCGCAGCACCTGGTTGCTGCCGAACGACTTTCCCACGCCGGAGAACGAGACCATCGGCCGGGCATCCTCATCTCGGATGGGCAAGGCGCAGCTCCAATCGTTTGATCAGCTTCGCGGCGGGCAAGCTGACCGCGAGGAACAACAGGCCGGCGATCGTCAGCGGCTCCAGGTAGCGGTAGCTGCTGGACCCGATCGAGGTCGCGTGGCTGAGCAGTTCGAAGACCGTGATGGCGGACAGGATCGCCGAGTCCTTGAACATCTGCACCACGTAGTTGCCCAGCGCCGGGATGACGTCGCGGACCGCCTGCGGCAGCACCACGAACCGCCAGCGCTGCCAGGCGGACAGGCTCAGCGCGGTCGCCGCCTCCCACTGCCCGGCGGGCACGCTCTGGATCCCGGCGCGGTAAACCTCGGCGGTGTAGGCGCTGTAGTTGATGCCGATCACGATGATCCCGGTGACCAGCGGCGAGAACCGCACTCCGACATTCGGCAGCACATAGAAGGCGAAGTAGGCCTGCACGAGCAGCGGCGTGCCCCGCACGAACTGCAGGAAGAACCCGAAGAGCTTGCTCAGCAATGGGATTCGGGAAAAGCGCACGACGGCCACCACGAGCCCGAGCACCAGCGCGATCGCCATGCCGATGAGGGTGACCTGAACCGTCACCCAAAGGCCGTCCAAAAGGGACGGAATGATGCTCGCCGCGAACGACCAGTCCCAAATCATGAGCCCACCACCCGCCGAGTGCCGAACAGGCGTTGCGTCAAGGTCGTCGGCGCCGCGGGACGGGTCGGATCCATCCGGCGCTCCAGCCAGTCCGTACCGAGCGACAGTGCGTACGCCGCGACGAAGTACAGCACCAGGATGGTCCCGAACACCGCCGCGGTGGCGCCGGTGGTGGCCCGCACCATCTGCGCCCGGAAGGTCAGGTCGGCGACGGTCACCAGGGACACCAGCGAGGTGTTCTTCAGCAGGTCGACGAAGACGTTGCCGAACGGCGGGATCATCGCCGGTATCGCCTGCGGCAGGATCACGAACCGCATCCGCTGGTATGGGGTCAGGCTCAGCGCGATCGCGCCTTCGCGCTGGCCACGCGGCAACGCGGTGATCGCGCCGCGCACGATCTCCGCGCCGTAGGCGCCTTCGTTCAATCCGAGCGCCAGTACTGCCGCGGCGAACGGCACGAGTTGCACCCCGAAGAAGGGCAGGGCGAAGAACAGCCAGAACAGCTGGACCAACATCGACGTGCCGCGGAAGATCTCGATGAACGCCCCGGCCGGCCAACGCAGCCAGCGGCGCCGGGACATCCGGCACAGCCCGGCCGTGAAGGCGACCACGACGGTGACGACCATGCCGACCGCGGTCAGCGCCAGCGTGATCAGCAGGCCGTTGAGCAGCAGGGGCAAGAACGGCAGGATCTGGGACATGCGCTTAGGACTCCGTCCGCCCGGGTCAGCCCGCCACGGCGCAGAGCTGATCGCGGGTGACGCCTCGGGCGGCGTTTGCCGAAAACCCCCACGGCGAAAGGATCTGGTCGAACTCGGGGCTCGCCTTCAGGGCGCGCAGCTGCTCGTCGTAGGCGTTGACCAGGTCTTGGTCGGCCTTGCGGAAGCCGGCCCCCGAGCCGGTCTGCTGCACGTCCTGGATCGCCGGGGTGATGTCGATCCCGTCGGTCTTCAGCGAGTTCAACGACAGCGTCGGCAGGAAGAACGCGTCGGCCCGGCCCGCCTGCACCGCCTCGATCCCGCTGCGTCCGTCGGGGATGTTGACGATCTGGGCGGCCGGCACGTTCTGCGTCTTCAGCGCGCCGTCTTCGAAACCGCCGGGCAGCACGGCGACTTTCACTCCCGGGTCGGCCTTGACGGCCGCGACGCTGGTCAGGTTCTTCGGGTTGCCCGCGGGCACCGCGAACGACTCCGTCGAGACGATCTCCGGCTCGGAGTAGAGGATCTGGCTGCACCGCGACTGCTTCATGAACAGCCCGGCCGCGATGATGTCCCAGCGGTTCGCGTTGAGCCCGGGGATCATCGACTCGTACGGGGTGACCACGCCCTGGATCTGCGGCACCCCCATCCGCTTCAGCACGGCGGCGACCACGTCCGGCTCCGCGCCGGTGACCGTGCCATCCGGCTTGATCTGCGTGTAGGGGGGTTCGTTGGCGATGGCGATGCGGGCGAACCCCTGCTTCCTGATCTGGTCCAATGTGGATTCTGTGGGCTTGCCGGTGCCGGGTTGGGTGAAGCTGCACCCGGCGAGGAAACCTGCCGCCGGCAGGGCCAGGAGCAGCCGTCGTCGGGAGATTTCGGTCCTGCGCATCGGCTCACGCCTCCCTCACGTGCATCGCCCATTCGAGTGATGCGTTGAGCAGAAACGCTAGGTCGCCCGATTCGGACTGTCAATGCAAGATTGTTGACAATGTGTAACCGGTGGATCCCACCGTCGGCCAATTCACTGGAAACCAGCACGTCGATTTCCAATCGGCACCCGAGTCGACCGACGCATCACTCGTGCAGCGCCGCGCGGGTTTGGCGGGCGATCTCCAGATCTTCGCGGGCCTGCACCACCACGGTGCGCGCGGGCGCACCGGGGGCCGTGATGTCGGCGTCCTCTTCCGCCGCCGCGTTCAGCGCCGAATCCGCCGCCACACCGGCGAATTCAAGCGCTTCGCACACCGCGTCCCGCACCGGCGACTGGTGTTCCCCAATCCCGCCGGTGAAAACGAGCAGGTCGAGTCCGCCTAGCACGGCGACCATCGCCCCCGCATGCCGCACCAAGCTGTGCCGATATACGTCGTAGGCCAACGCCGCATCCGCGTCGCCGTTGTCCCGGGCCGCGAGCACATCGCGCAGGTCACCGGAAACACCCGACAGCCCGGCAAGGCCGGAGCGATCCGACAACACCTCAAACAACTCCTGCGGCGCAACGTCTTTCGTGTTCAGCAGCCAGCCGAGCAGACCCGGATCGACCGTGCCGCTGCGGGTGTTCATGACCAGGCCCTCTTCCGGCGTGAAACCCATCGTCGTGTCCACGCACCGGCCGTCGCGCACCGCCGCCATCGACGCTCCGGCGCCCAGGTGGCAGCACAGCACCCGGCCCTGCCGCGGCGGCAGGCCCGCCAGTACGGCGCCGCGAGCCACCGCATACGAATGCGACAAGCCGTGAAACCCGTAGCGGCGCAACGACCACTTCCGGTTCCACTCCCGAGGCAGCGCGTAAGTAGCCGCCGCAGGTGAGAGTCCGGCGTGGAACGCGGTGTCCACACATGCCACCGACGGCGTCCCCGGGGCTGCGGTGCGCGCCGCACGCAGCCCGGCGATCGCGCGCGGTTGGTGCAGTGGGGCGAGTTCGGCCAACGACGACAGGTAGGTCTGCACCTCGTCGTCGACCACGGTGGCCGCGACGATCCGGGGGCCGCCGTGCACCACGCGGTGCCCGACGGCGTCCGCACCGTGCTCGTCGAGGAACCGGCTGATCGGCTCCGAATCGCCGTCCCAGTGCTCCAGCGTCTGCTCGGCCACCGCCTCGTCGTCGTCCAGCAGTCCCAGCTTCAGACTGCTGGAACCCGCGTTCACGGTCAGCACCCTCATCGCGCCGACCAGGCCCAGTCCTGGATCTCCGGCATGTCCTCGCCGTGCGTCGCCACGTATTGCCGGTGCTCGATCAGCTTGGACTTCAATGCCTCTCGCGCGTAGGCCGCCCGCGCGCCCACCAGCGGCACCCGGTCGATCACGGCGATGGCCAGGTTGAACCGGTCGATCTCGTTGAGCACGCACATGTCGAACGGCGTGGTCGTGGTGCCCTCCTCCTTGTAGCCGCGGGCGTGGATGTTGTCGTGGTTGTGCCGCCGGTAGGTCAGCCGGTGGATCAACCAGGGATAACCGTGGTAGTTGAAGATCACCGGCCGGTCGCGGGTGAACAGGCTGTCGAACTCGGCGTCGGACAACCCGTGCGGGTGCGCGCGCTCGTCTTGCAGCCGCATCAGGTCCACCACGTTGATCACCCGGATCCGCAGGTCCGGGAAGTGCTGTCGGAGCAGGTCGACGGCGGCCAGCGTCTCCATCGTCGGCACGTCCCCGGCGCACGCCATCACCACGTCCGGGTCGCCGTCCCGATCGCTGCTGGCCCAGTCCCAGATCCCGATTCCCTTGGTGCAGTGCACGATCGCCGCGTCCACGTCCAGATACTGCGGCGCGGGCTGCTTGCCGGCCACCACCACGTTGATGTAGTCGCGGCTACGCAGGCAGTGATCGGCCACCGACAGCAGCGTGTTCGTATCCGGCGGCAGGTAGATCCGCACCACCTCGGCCTTCTTGTTCATCACGTGGTCGATGAATCCCGGGTCCTGGTGCGAGAAACCGTTGTGGTCCTGCCGCCACACGTGCGAGGTCAACAGGTAGTTCAGCGACGCGATCGGCTGCCGCCAGGTCAGCCCGTTGCTCACCTTCAGCCATTTGGCGTGCTGGTTGACCATCGAGTCCACGATGTGCGCGAACGCCTCGTAGCAGGAGAAGAACCCGTGCCGACCGGTGAGCAGGTAGCCCTCCAGCCAGCCCTGGCAGGTGTGTTCGGAGAGGATCTCCAGCACCCGGCCGTCCGGGGCCAACGACTCGTCGCCCGGTTCGGTCTCGGCGTTCCAGGCGCGCGAGGTCGCCTCCAGGATCGCGTTGAGCCGGTTGGAGTTGTTCTCGTCCGGCGAGAAGACCCGAAAATTGCGCTCGTCGGCGTTCAGGCGCACCACGTCGCGAAGGAAGCCGCCCAGCACCCGGGTGGCCTCTCCGATGGTGGCGCCCGGCTCGTCCACCCGCACCGCGTAGTTCCGGAAGTCCGGCATCCGCAAAGCACGCAGCAGCAGTCCGCCGTTGGCGTGCGGATTGTCGCTCATCCGCCGCGTGCCGGACGGGTTGTGCTCCTTGATCCGCTGCACCGGTGCGCCGCTGGTCTCGAACAGCGCGGCCGGTTCGTAGCCGCGCAGCCAGGATTCGAGTTGCCGCAGGTGCTCCCGGTTGTTGCGGGGGTCGCTGATCGGCACCTGGTGCGACCGCCAGGTGCCCTCCACCTCTTTTCCGTCCACAATGTCCGGTCCCGTCCAGCCCTTCGGGGTGCGCAGCACGATCATCGGCCAGCGCGGCCGCTGCACCCGGCCGTCCCGCCGGGCCCGGCGCTGGATCGCGGCGATCTCGTCCAGGCACCGGTCCAGCGTCGCGGCGAACAGGTGGTGCATCGGCTCCGGCTCCCAGCCGGATACCAGGTATGGCTCATAACCGAAACCCCGCAGCATGCCGAGCAATTCGTCTTCCGGAATGCGCGCCAGCACGGTCGGGTTGGCGATCTTGTAGCCGTTGAGGTGCAGTATCGGCAGAACCGCGCCGTCGGTCGCCGGGTTCAGGAACTTGTTGGAATGCCAGCCCGTTGCCAGTGGCCCGGTCTCCGCCTCGCCGTCGCCCACCACGCACGACACGATCAGATCGGGGTTGTCGAAGGCCGCGCCGAAGGCGTGCGAGAGCGAGTACCCGAGCTCCCCGCCCTCGTGGATGGACCCGGGCGTCTCCGGTGCGACGTGGCTGGGGATCCCGCCGGGGAAGGAGAACTGGGTGACCAAGCGACGCAGCCCCTCGTAGTCCTGGGCCGCGTCGGGGTAGACCTCGCTATAGGTGCCCTCCAGCCACGCCGCCGCGACCAGACCGGGCCCGCCGTGGCCCGGGCCGATCACATACATCATGTCCAGGTCGCGGGCCCGGATCGCCCGGTTCAGGTGGGCGTAGATGAAGTTCAGTCCCGGCGTGGTGCCCCAGTGCCCGAGCAGCCGGGGCTTGATGTGCTCCGGGCGCAGCGGCTCCCGCAGCAGCGGGTTGTCCATGAGGTAGATCTGTCCGACGGACAGGTAGTTGGCCGCCCGCCACCACAGCTGGAGGCCGTCCAGTTCCCGCGCGTCCAAGTACTCCGACACCGTCGGCGTGGTGGTCCAGGTGGTCCCGGTGGTGCTGGTGTCACTGGTCATCCCGGCTCCTCCAACTCCTCGCCTCACCATTCAGCGTGGTAGGCACCAGCCGGTTCGCAACTCGGCACCGCAAACCGGAGTCCGCGCAGGCGCCGAGTCAGACGGGCCGAAGGAACTTGACGAGCCTTACTACAGACCGAGCACTACTCGAATCCCCTTGATGACACACGAAATTCGGCCTCGCGACGTCCGGTCGGCACCGGGCCATCGACAGCCTTGAGTGGCGACATGTGCGGCGGTCGAGGTCAGAGCGTGACGGAGCCGTCGAACGGCGCCATCCGCTCGATCGCGAGGCGCGTTTGCCGCAATGCCTCGACGATTACTTCCTCGCGGCCTGGACTCAACGCATCGATCGGGACCGAACAGCTGATCGCGTCGCGCGGCGGATTGGAGTAGCGCAGCGCGAGGCCGAAGCATACGACCCCGACGTAGTTCTCCTCGCGGTCGACGGCATAGCCGCGCTCCCGGGTCGCGCGCAGATTCTCCAGCAGCTCGTCCTCGTCCAGGATCGTGTTCGGGGTCAGCGGGGTCAGCCGGCGCGGAAGATGGTCCTCGATACCGGTGTCGAGCCGCTCTGCCAGCAGGGACTTGCCCATCGAGGTGCTGAACGCGGGCAACCGGCGGCCGACCCGGCTGAACGGCCGGTGATAGCGGCTGGACTCCTCGGTCGCGAGGTAAACGATGTCGGCGCGATCGAGTCGGCCGAAGTGAATCGTCTCGTCGAGGCTGGCGTTCAGATCCCTGATATGGGGCTGCGCAATTCGCAGGTGCGGATCGACATCGAGGTACGTGGTGCCGGCCAGCAGGGCGCGGATGCCAAGGCTGTACCTCGATCCGCTCTCGTCGACTCGAACCCAACCACGCTCCACAAGCGTGCGTATCAGCGCGTAGACGCTGCTGCGTGGCGCGTCGAGCGCCTCGCTCAGCTCACGCAGGCGTGCATGCGGGTTGTCGCGGGACGCCAGCAATTCGAGCAACTCAACGGTCCGCGCCGCCGACTTGACGTCGCGAACTCCGCCTTGACCAGGTTGTCCATCAGCACGCTTGCTCATCGCACCCCGATCTCTGCCGTATACCTAGTGACACCTACCAAGCATGTAGCAGGATAACCGACCATATAGACAGCATCTACCAAGGAAGACAACAACTGCCTATGTATACGCCTGCTGTCTGGTCACGGTCACTTCGGTCGCTCCCGTCACGACTGCCCGTGTACCGCTGAACCCCCGACTCGTGCGATGGGCCGGGCACACGGGCAGACGCAGTCTCATCGTGATCTCGCAGCGATCATCAGCGCTTGCTCAAGATGTACGTGCGGTCGTGTCCGATATACCAGAGGTCCTCGGTGCCGATCGCCGCGTTTCCGTAGCGCCACGGAATTTCAGCGGCGCCGTAAGATCCGACCTCCAGCACGTACTGGTACCCAGGCCGCAGCTCGTTGGCAAACGACTCCTGCTTGCCCATCAGGTGCCCCACGTTTCGCTTCCGGTACTCGGCGTTGAAATCGATCTCGGGTCCGAGCATTCCGATCTCGATCATTCGATCGAGGTGCGGCGTCAGGTAGCGAAGTGTGCCTTCGTGCACGTCTTCGCACACCACACCGGCCTTAAGCTGTCCGATGATGCCCTCGCGCACGACGTCGAAGAAGAAGCTGTAAGCCTCCTTCGCCCCCTGGGTGCGGGGCAACGATCGCGCCATGTCGGAGGTGGCGACAGTGACCCCTTCGCAGGTGATGCGCACGCCGGCGTCCAACTGAATACAGGTAGTTTCGTCGTTGATCGGAAAATCGACGGGCGGGCCGGGAAACAGCATTCTGTTCGACGAGTGCAGATTGGTGAAGTACGGCTCGATCGCGAAGGGAATCTGATTCGCTACCCGAAATTCAACGAGTTTATCAAGATATTCCGCGTAGATATCGAGCTCGGTAAAAGAGTGACCGGCTTCGAGCGAATCATTCGCCCAGTTCAGCGCCTCTTCGATGGCGAACACGCTCGCCCGCGCGGCGACGACCTGGAAGGCAAGATCCTCATGATCGCGAACGTCCCGCCAGTGGCCGAGGCCGGTCGAGACCGAGACAAGCTCGGCACCCGCGTGCTCAAGTTCGAGGGCAAAACCGGTGCTGATCCACTCGTCCTCGACGCCGACTCTCGTGCCGTTGGATAGCGCCAGCACACCGGCCCCGACCGAAGCGAACCGGCCGACCGGCGTACCGGGAACGTTTGTCGTCCCGTTGGGCGCCAGGACGAAGAGCCTGTTCGTTTCTCCCACCCATAGGGCGACCGCACCTTCCGGTTGGGAGAACCCGGTTACCTCGGTGAAATTGGGTGGCGCCGCGAGAACAAGCGAATCAAGCGAGCGGTCAGCTGCCAACGCGCTCAACGCCTCGAAGCGGCTGTCCTTATCGCTCGCGAGTTCGGTGGACAAGTCCGCAAGATGAGGAACGCCCTTGATCAGTCGCCGCGCGGTCCGGACGCCTTCCTCGCGCCAGGTCTCGAATTTCGCGAGAACACCCGCGACATCGATCTCGTATGCGGTGGCCGGGGTCGGATCCGGGGCGCCGACAACGAGATCGAGGGAGCCGGAAAGGGTCAGGTAGTGACTGTAGACAACATCGGCGGAAAAGTTCACCGCAGCGCCGGCCGCGAGTTCTTCAACCAGTGCCGTGAGCGAGGGTGCGACCGGCGTACCGGCGGTGACCCGGTGGTCGATCGTGACCCAGGGAGCATAGAACTTGATTTGCTCCTTGGGCACTCCTGCCGAGAGGGCATTGCCCTGCTCCTGCTGGCGCACGAGCAGGTAAGTGCCGTCATCGGTCTGTGCAATCAATGGCGCGACGAGTGGGGAGGAATCGAGCCGAATGGCGGAGAATAGGAGGCTCTTGCGCGCGTCCAACCCGTAGGCCTCTTTGACTCGAGAAACATCCGAAGTGAGACTTAGCACTAGCACTCCTTTGGGTATTGATACTAATATCTCGGATCGACCCGGGCCGGCTAGCTGATCGCCGCCGTGACCCCGATGTGGGATTCAATCTCTGTTACGTATTCCGAAAAAGCCGGGGAGAACTTGTGCTCCTTGGCCCTGGGCCGCGGAATGTCAACGGTGATATCAGCGACAATTCTGCCGGGCCGGTCCCCGACGACCACCACACGGTCGCCCAGCCAGACGGCCTCGGAGATGCTGTGGGTCACGAAGAGCACGCTGCATCCGGTCCGCTGCCAAATGCGTTGGATCTCGAAGTTCATCGAGTCTCGGGTCATGGCGTCGAGCGCGCCGAACGGTTCGTCCATGAGCAGGAGCTCGGGATGGGAAACCAATGCCCGGCAGATGGCGACGCGTTGTTGCATTCCGCCGCTAAGTTCATAGGAGTATTGCTCTGCCTTCCCACCCAATCCGACCATCTCTAGCAGTTCCTGGGCATATGCCGTGGACTCTGGCGTGCGGGCGTTTCGGAATTCCAGGGGCAGGAGCACGTTGTCGATGTTGTTTCGCCACGGCAGGAGCACCGGGCTCTGAAAAACCATCGCGATGTCCTTGAGCCCGGCGCTGATCTCTCGTCCCTTGATCAGGATCTCGCCTTCAGTGGGCTCCTGGAGGCCCGAGATCGTCTTGAGCAGCGTGGTTTTACCGCTGCCCGACTGCCCAACGATCGAGACGAACTGCCCCGAACCGACGTGGAAATCGAGACCCTTGAGTACCGTGTTTTCCTGGCCGTCCCGAGACCGGTACGTCTTTCCTACATTCTTGACCGAGATGGCGTATTCGTTGTTCATCGGACTCTCCGTTCGGCGTCAGGGCGCCTTGACCGTGTCATTTCGGCGGATGGGATCCAGGTAAGCGTTGCTGTACACGTCACTGGGCGTGAGTTTGCTCGCCGGGTCTAGGCCGAGATACTGCCCGGCGACCTGGAGCATTTTCTGCACTCCCGCGTCGTCCATGACACCGAACTCGTTCGCGGAATCACCCGAACCCCAGTTGAGATCACATTGCTCATTGATCGCCAGGGTCACGGTTTTCGTTTCAAACCCGGAGACTTCACTCTGGAAGTCTTTCGCGGCCTCTTCCGGGTGCGCGCAGGACCAGAGAAAGCCTTTTTGCATAGCCGAGTTGAACTTCTTCACCTGCTCGGGGTCGTTCTTGAGTTTTTCGTCCGAGAAAATGATCCCATTTCCATAGAGGTCAATTCCGAGGTCGGACCACTTGAGAACGACGGCCTCGCGGCCAAGCGCATCGATGGCCGGCTGGTCGGACACGTACAGGGCAAGGTTTGCGTCCCATCGGCCGGCCAGCAGTCCTGGGATCTTTGACGCGCTCGACGCGTGCACGACGTTGACGTCGTTTTTCTTCAATCCGAGCCGCTGCATGGCTAGCGGCCACATTGCCGTCATCGCCCCGGCACCCTCGGTTGCGACCGTCTTCCCGACAAGATCGCCCCAACCGTTGATGCCCTTTCCCTTGAGACCGACCACCGCGTAGGCGGATCTGGCCTGGAGCAGGTTGACCTGTTTCACTTTGGCGCCGCGGCCCTGACTGAGAATGGTAGTGCCGAAGTCCGCCCAGCCGGCGTCGACCTTTCCGGTTTCTACCGCGGTGACGGTATTGGACGAACCGGAACCCGGCATCAGCGTGAGGTCGATACCCTCGGCAGCGAAGAAACCTCGCTTGACCGCCGCAAAGAACGGGGCATGTTTCGGTAGGTACGCTACGTCGACCATCAGGCTCATTTGGTTCTTCCCGCTCCCCGCGGCACAGCCGGAGAGCGCCGACAGCAGCAGCACGGCGCCGAGGAGGGCGGCGATCCTACGAGTCGAGTTTCGCATCTTGTCTTTCCATCCCTACCGTCATTTGACGTAGTTCTTCCACGGCGCGAGTTTCTTTCCTGCGAAGTCGACGAAGAAGAACAGCACCAATGCGATTGCGGAGAGCACGATAAACGCCGCGAACATTGAGGGCAAATCGACCTGGCTATTAGCGAGAAGAATGACGTATCCCAAGCCCTTTGAGCCTGCGATGAACTCGCCGACGACGGCTCCACCCACCGAAAGGGAGATTGAGATCTTCGCCCCGGAGAAGATCGACGGGACCGCGTAGATGAATTCGATCTTCGTCATTCGCTTCCACCGCGATGCCTTGTTGATTCGCGCGAGTTCCTGGAGCTCATGGGGTACCGAACGCAGCCCGTCATAGGTGTTGATCACCAGCGGGAAGAACGCGATAGCCATGGCCACAAAAGCCTTCGACTCAAAGCCGAATCCGAACCAGACGATGAACAGCGGGGCGAGCGCGACCTTCGGGATGGTGTCGACCGCGATAAGGGCAGGATAGAGAAAGCTGCGCATATAACTCGAGTAATGCAGCAACGCACCGCACAGAATACCTAAAGCAGTTCCGAGCGCGAAACCCGCAAGCGCTTCTTGCAACGTCACGAACGTATTGCTCGCAAAATACCCGGGCCGCTCGCCCAGCTCGGCGAAGGCGGAGAGGGGGCCGACGAGCAGAAACTCCGGAGGTTTGAATGCGATGACCAGCAGTTGCCAAACGGCAAAGATACCGATCATGCCCAGTATCGCCTTCACGGCGACCATGATCGATTCGCGACTGAGGCCCCTTGGTTGGCGCGGCGGGCGACCGTTGAGCTCCGTGGCGGGAAGGGAATGATGCAGATCTTCCGAACTCATTTGAGACGTGGCCACCGTGGCAGCTCCCTTCGTACGTTCGAGGTGCGTCGACACCGGGGTGTCGCAAGTGTTTGATCTATATTTTGTGTAGCTCGAATCACAACATTCTTTGCTGGCGTGTGAATTGCTAAGATCGGTTAGCCATTCGCCAAGGGCATGGCAAAGCATTCCGTCGAGGCCAGCGGCGATTCGCACGCTTCGAGCGTCGTCGGATCCTCCGGCAACACGTCGCGCAGGCTGTCGCCGCTGCCGCCGAGGGAGCCGGAGTTCGCAACCAAGTATGCGCGCAACGCCGCAGCAGCCGCCACGGCGAAGGGCGTCACGGCGAGCAGGCGGGGGACGCGGCGTTGGGTTACCACTGATGAGTCCTTCCAGAGTGTCTATATATGAAGACATCGTCTCTGTTGGTAGACACAAGGTAGGAGAGTAAACCCTGCTCGTCAAGGGTGCGGCGACGATACGTCCGGCGCGGTGGGTCCAGTCAGGACTTGCCCACTGCCGGAAGCAGGCCCTGCGCACGGGCGAGCGCGAGCAGGGCCGCCATCGCCGGATTGTCGTTCTCACAGTGCCACGAGCAATACACTTCGACGCAGTCCGGCGCGATGTCGGCGATCGGCAGGAACTCGACATGCGGGAGCCGGAGCGTCGATGCCGACTCCGGAATCAGCGCGACGCCGACACCGGCGTCGACCAGCGCGACCACGCTGGTCACCTGGCTGGCGTACTGGACATAGCGCGGCGCGGCGCCGGCGGCCTGGAACGTCGACACGACCAGTTCGTGGAAGTACCGCGATGCGCCCGGCGCATAGGTGATGACATCGAAGTCCGCGATGTCGAGGACGCTTGGCGAGGCTCCCCGCCGGGAGAGCTCGTGTCCCTCGGGAACCGCCACCAGCAGCGTCTCGGCGTGTACCCGCTCGGCGAGCAAGGCCTCCGCGCGAGGCCGGCCGCGCAGCAGCCCGATGTCGATGCCGCCGGAGAGCAACTCGGCGACCTGGGTGCCGGTCACCATCTCGGACAGCACCAGATCGACTTCGGGCAGCCGACGACCGGCGAGATTCGCCCATCGGCCAAGGACGTTGAGCGCCGCGATCGCGGTGAAGGCCATCCGGACGGTCCCCTTGGTCCCGGTGGCCGCGCGGCGCGCGATCAGCGGCGCCTCTCCCGCGAGCGTGAGCAGCCTGCGGGCTTGGTCGAGAAAGACCCGTCCGGCGGGGGTGAGCTCCGCACCCTTGGGTGTCCGGCGGATCAGATCGACGCCGACCTCTCGCTCCAGCTTTTGCACCTGGCGGCTCAGCGGCGGCTGGGTGATACGCAGGCGGTGCGCCGCCCGCCCGAAGTTCCCTTCCTCGGCGACGGCCACGAATCCCCGGAGTTGTTCGAGCGTGTACATCGCTCTCCATGCAAGAACGGTATCGAGTAATGCATATTCAGTGTTAGACACGCATCGTAGCCCGAACCTAGCCTTCGAGTGACCCTCGAAGGAGCGACTGATGACCCGTTTCTCACCCGAAGAGCTCAAGAACGCCCTGGGTACAGGACTGCTGTGCTTCCCCGTGACGCACGCGACGGCGCAGTTCGAATTCGACCTGTCCCCCTATCGCGCCCACCTGCAGCGGCTCGCGGAGTACGACGCCGCAGGCGTCTTCGCCGCCGGTGGCACCGGCGAGTTCTTCAGCCTCGGCCTAAACGATGTCGCCGCGGCGACTCGCGCGGCGGTCGCGGAGGCGACCGACGGTGTACCGGTCGTCGCCCCGGCCGGTTACGGAACCGCCACCGCTATCGCGATGGCCAAGGACGCCGAGACGGCCGGCGCCGACGGCCTTTTCCTGCTGCCGCCGTATCTCACCGAGGTCGACCAAGAGGGACTCTTCCGGCACGTCAAGGCGGTCTGCGACGCGACGTCGCTCGGCGTCATCGTCTACCACCGCGCCAACGCCCGCTTCACCCCGGCGACCTTCGCCCGGCTGCTGAAGGCCTGCCCGAACATCGTCGGTTTCAAGGACGGCATCGGAGACATCGACTTGCTGGCCACCCTGTGCGCCCGGCACGCCGACCGACTCGTCCTGATCGGTGGGCTGCCCACCGCGGAGACGTACGCGCTGCCGTACCTGGAGCTCGGCGTGACCACGTATTCCTCGGCGATCTTCAACTTCGCGCCGCGCTGGGCGAGCGAGTTCTACCAGGCCGTTCGCAACCGCGATCGCGACGAGATCTACCGTCGCGTCGATCAGTTCGTGCTGCCGTACCTGGAGATCCGCAACAGGCGTGCCGGCTACGCGGTGTCGATCGTCAAGGCCGGATTGCGCGCGATCGGGCAGGACGCCGGTCCGGTCCGGCCGCCGCTGACCGACCTGACCGAGGCAGAGCACGCGGACCTGGACGTTCTTGTGAAGGAGATCAGCTGACATGGCTGACGACCTCGTGCTCACCGGGGCCATGCTCATCGGCGCCGAGCGAGTGACCGGTACCGGCAAGCCCATTCACGGAGTCGATCCCCGTTCCGGCGAAACGCTCGAACCCGCCTACGGCATGGCAGAGCTCAAAGACGTCGAGCGCGCCGCCGTCCTCGCCGCCGAGGCGTTCGATTCCTACCGCCACACGACTCCCGCGGAGCGCGCCGCGTTCTTGGATACGGTCGCGAACAACATCGACGCGATCGCGGAGACACTCGTGCCCCGAGTGATCGCGGAGACCGGCATCGCCGAACCGCGAGTACGCGGCGAGCTGGCCCGCACGACGAACCAGCTGCGGCTGTTCGCATCCGTCGTGCGCGAGGGCAGCTGGGTCGGTGCGCGGGTCGATCCGGCACTTCCCGATCGCACGCCGCTTCCGCGCCCGGATATCCGTCAGCGCAAGGTCCCGGTTGGACCGGTCGCGGTGTTCGGCGCCAGCAACTTCCCGCTCGCTTTCTCCGTCGCCGGCGGGGATACGGCTTCCGCGCTCGCTGCTGGGGCTCCGGTCGTCGTCAAGGCGCACAACGCTCACCCCGGCACCTCCGAGCTGGTCGGCACGGCGATCCGGTGCGCTGTCGCCGAGCATGGCTTGCATCAGGGCGTCTTCTCGCTGATCTTCGGCGACGGCGCGACGATCGGCACGGCGCTGGTATCCGATCCGCGCATCCAGGCTGTCGGGTTCACCGGCTCGCGGTCGGGCGGGCTCGCGATCGCCGCGGCCGCAGCCGCGCGGCCCGTCCCCATCCCGGTGTACGCGGAGATGTCCAGCGTGAACCCGGTGTTCGTGCTGCCGGCGGCCGCCGCTGCGCGTGGCGCCGAGCTCGGCAAGGCCTACGTCGGCTCGCTCACCACCGGCGTCGGTCAGCTGTGCACCAACCCTGGTCTGGTTTTCGTTGTCGACGGACCGGGCGCGGACGAGTTCGTCGCATCGGCCGCACAGGCCATCGCCGACAGCGACGCCGGCCCGATGCTGAACGCCGGAATCCAGTCCGCATACGTCAACGGCGTACAACGCCTCGCGGACTCGCCGGAAGTCACCGAAGCCGCGTCCGGACGCGCCAACGACGATATCGCCGCCGTGGGGCGAACCCGTCTGTTCGCCACATCCGGGGCCGCCTTCAAGGCCAATCCGGACCTGCGCGAAGAGATCTTTGGCCCGGCCTCACTGGTCATCCGCGTGGACAACGTCGAGGAGTTCGAGGCGATCATCGACACGATGGAGGGCCAGCTCACCGCCACGGTGCATGCCGAGCCCGACGACCACGCCACGGCCGCGAACTTGCTTCGCACGCTGGAGCCGAAGGTCGGCCGAATCCTCTTCAATGGTTGGCCTACCGGCGTTGAAGTCGGCCATGCGATGGTGCATGGTGGTCCGTTCCCCGCGACCTCGGACTCGCGCACGACGTCGGTCGGAACGCTCGCCATTGAGCGGTTCCTGCGCCCCGTGGCCTACCAGAACGTACCGGTCGAACTTCTCCCGGCGGAGATCGACGAAGCGAACTCGCTCGGCATTCCACGGCGCGTCGATGGCCAACGCCCCTGACAGCTCGCCAGCCGTCGCCGGGATGCGAGTTCGTTCCGGCGACGGCGAGCTCGCGTACGCGAGGGTCTCGACGCACGCGATGAGGCAGACGCCATGCGATACCTTTTGCCAGGCTGGACCTTTACAAGCGGCCCGCGCTCGATGTGACTCGATCGACAAGGATGCCCGATGATGACCGTGGCGCCGGGAAGCATCATCCAGATCGGACCGCTCAAACCTTCGCTAACCACGACATTGCAGGAAGACTTCGGCGCGCTGGTCGCTCCCGATGGCGATGACCTGCTGCCATACCTTGCACAGCACGGCAAGAACATCGAAATCGTGATGACCTCCGGCCGGGTCGGGATCACCTCCCCGATGATGGAGGCGATGCCCAAGCTGCGCGCGATCATCAACCACGGCGTCGGTTACGAGAAGACCGATGCCGTGGCGGCGGCCGAGCGCGGCATCGCGATCGCGAACACGCCTGACGTTCTCAACGACTGCGTTGCCGACACCGCCGTCGGCGCGCTGATCGACATGATGCGCGGCTTCTCCGCGGCCGACCGCTTCGTGCGCCGCGGCGATTGGCCGGTCAAAGGCGACTTTCCGCTGACCCGCAAGGTGACCGGCTGCCACGTCGGCATCCTCGGGCTCGGCCGGATCGGACGAGCCATCGCCAAGCGACTCGAAGGATTCGACGTCACGATCTCGTACCACAATCGTCGCCCGCGCGCGGACGTTCCGTACGCCTACGCGGGCTCCGTGCGCGAGCTCGCGCTGCGCTCCGACGTACTCATGATCGCGGCCTCCGCCGGTCCGGCGGCGGCCGGGCTTGTCGATCGCGAAGTGCTCACCGCGCTCGGTCCGCATGGCTTCGTCGTGAACATCGCTCGCGGCAGCATCATCGACGAGCCGGCCATGACCGAGCTGCTCGCGTCGGGAGGGCTCGCCGGCGCGGCGCTCGACGTGTTCGCCGACGAGCCCAACATCCCAGAAGACCTGCTGAACATGGAAAACGTGGTTCTGCTTCCACATCTGGCTAGCGGAACGATCGAGACCCGCGAGGCTATGGAGCGGTTGGTGCTGGACAATCTGCGCCAGTTCCTCACCGATGGAACCCTGGTGACCCCGACGGCCTGAGAGGCAGCGTCGTCTACAGCAGGCGGTCGACGGTGATCTCGGCCGCCGAGCGGCGGGCCGCCGCGATGACGTCCAGGGTCGCCACGGCGTCGGCCGGGTCGACCGGTGGCGGAGCGCCGTCGCGCAGCGCGGCGACGACTCCGTCGTAGAACGCCAGGTAATTGCCCGCTTCGCTGGGCACCCGGCGGACTTCGTCACCGACGCCCAGGGCTCCCCACAGCTCCTGGGGCTCTCGGCCCCAGGTGTCGTCGATCGGACGATGACCGGCGCGCAACTCGGCCTCCTGCGGGTCGAAGCCGTACTTGGTGAAGGCAGCGGCTTCGCCGAGCACCCGGAAGCGCGGGCCCTGCTGCGCCGCGACCTTGCTCATCCACAGGTGCGAGCGCACCCCGTTGACGTGGGTGAGCGCGATGAATGAATCGTCGTCCGACCGCACCCCGGCCCGGCGGCAGTCGATCTCGGCGTAGACCGCGGCGACCGGCCCGAACAGCTGGCGGGCCTGATCGATCAGGTGGCTGCCCAGGTCGTAGAGGACACCGGCGGCGTCCTCGGCTCCGCCCGAGTCCCGCCAGGTCGGCTTCGGCGTCGGCGACCACCGCTCGAACCGCGACTCGAACCGGTACACCCGGCCCAACTCGCCGTCGTCCAGCAGCTTGCGCACCGTGCGCATGTCGTTGTCCCACCGGCGGTTCTGGAACACCGTCAGCAGTTGGCCCTTGGCCGCGGCGTGCTCGATCAACTGCCGCCCTTCGATCGAGGTCGGCGTGAACGGCTTGTCCACCACGACGGGCAGCCCGGCGTCCAGTGCGGCGGTGGCCAGCTCGACGTGCGTGCGGTTGGGGCTGGCGACCACGACCAGGTCGAGCTCGCGCCCCAGCAGCGCGTTCATGTCATCGACCACCTCGGTCTCCGGGTGCTCGGCGCGCACCTGCTGCTGCCGCTCGGGATTCGCGGTGACGACCGCCGCCAACCGCAGCGGGGGGTGGGCGGCGATCAGCGGCGCGTGGAAGATGGCCCCGCCGACGCCGTATCCGACAAGTCCGACTCGCAGTGGAGAACTCATGTCCCTCATTAGACCCCCGCCTCCGACCCACGGGGTCCCGGCGATTTCACTGGAAATCAGCGAAAAGTCGTAGCGACGAACATTGTCGTTCGCCGCTACGACTCATTCGGAACGGTCAGTACCCGCGCGCAACCCATTCGTCGAACTGGGACCGCACCGCACCGATCGTGCTGCTCTCGCCGTGGCCGGGCCGGACCTCGGTGGCCTCCGGCAGCGGCAGCAACCGGTCCCGGATCGAAGCCACGATCACGTCGAAATCCGAATAGGAACGGCCGGTGGCCCCAGGGCCACCCGCGAACAAGGTGTCGCCGGTGAACACCACGCCCAGCTCGGCCGAGTAGAAGCAGACCGCGCCCGGCGCGTGACCGGGCGTGAGCAGCGCCCGCAGGCTAACGCCGCCGACCTCGATCACCTGCTCGTCGGCGAGTTCCTGGTCGGGCTTGCGGTCCGGGTGGGTCAGGTTCCACAGCACCAGGTCGGCGGGGTGCAGGAAGATCGGCGCCCCGACCGCATCGGCGAGCTCCGGCGCCTTGCGCACGTGGTCATCGTGCGCGTGCGTGCACAGCACCGCCAGCACCCGGCGGTCACCGACCAGCCCGCGGATCGCCTCGACATCGTGCGGCGCGTCGATGACCACGCATTCCCGGTCATCGCCGACCACCCATGCGTTGTTGTCGACGTCGAAGGTCTGACCGTCCAGCGAGAACGTGCCCGACGTGGTCGCGTGGTCGATGCGCACTGTCATCAGAAGACCACCACCGAACGCAGCACCTCACCGCGGTGCATCTTCTCGAACGCCTGCTCCACCTGGTCCAGCGCGATCTCCTCGCTGACGAACTTCTCCAGCGGCAGCCGGCCCTGCTGGTAAAGCTCGATCAGCATCGGGAAGTCACGCTCCGGTAGGCAGTCGCCGTACCAGCTGGACTTGACCGCCCCGCCACGGCCGAAGACCTCCAGCAGCGGCAGCTCCAGCTTCATCTCCGGGGTGGGCACCCCGACCAGCACCACGGTGCCGGCCAGATCCCGCGCGTAGAAAGCCTGTTTGAACGTCTCGGGCCGACCGACCGCGTCAATCACCAGGTCGGCGCCGAAACCGCCGGTGAGCTCGCGGATCGCCTCGACGCTATCGGTCTCGGAGGCGTTGACGGTGTGCGTGGCGCCGAACTGCCGCGCCCACTCCAGCTTCTTCGGATCGGTGTCCACCGCGATGATCCGGCGCGCCCCGGCCATGTTCGCCCCCGCGATCGCGCCATCACCAACGCCACCGCAGCCGAGCACCGCGACGGTGTCACCCGGGCCGGCTCCGCCAGTGTTGACCGCGGAACCGATCCCGGCCATCACGCCGCAACCGAGCAGCCCGGCCACCGCCGGCCTCGCCGAGGGATCCACCTTGGTGCACTGCCCGGCGTGCACCAACGTCTTCTCCGCGAACGCACCGATACCCAGCGCGGGCGACAACGGCGTCCCATCGGTCAGCGTCATCTTCTGCGACGCGTTGTGCGTGTTGAAGCAATACTGCGGCCGCCCCCGCTTGCACGCCCGGCACACCCCGCACACCGCACGCCAGTTGAGGATCACGAAGTCGCCGGGCTGCACGTCCTGCACGCCCTCCCCGACCGCTTCGACCACGCCCGCGGCCTCATGCCCGAGCAGGAAAGGATATTCGTCGCTGATCCCGCCCTCGCGGTAGTGCAGGTCCGTGTGGCACACGCCGCACGCCTGCACCTGCACCACGGCCTCACCAGGTCCCGGATCCGGAACGTTGATGGTCACCACTTCGACCGGCTTACCCTTCCCGGTCGCCACCACCGCGCGGACGTCGGTCACGAGCACCTCCAACAAGAAGTTCTGTCTCAGACACCATCGTGATATGCGCGCACGACCATCAGCAAGAGCGGCGCGGATCAAATTCCGGACACGTTGGGTCACTAGTTGACTACTGTACGATTCCGGGGAGAGGGGAGGATCAACATGGTCGATACGCGCAATCCGCAGGTCCGGGAGATGGACATCGACCGGCCGTGCGCCGCGCGGATCTATGACGCATTCCTCGGCGGAGGCCACAACTTCGGCAGCGAGCGGAACTTCGTGGAGCGCCTGGAGCACGAACTGCCGGGCATAGGTGAGGTGTACCGGGAGAACCGGGCGTTCCTCCGGCGGACGGTGGAGTACCTGCTCGCCCACGGTGTGCGCCAATTCCTCGACCTCGGCTCGGGCATCCCCACGATCGGTCACGTGCACGAGGTGGCGCGGCGCCGGACCCGCGACTTCCGGGTGCTCTATGTGGACAACGAGCCGCTGACCGTCGCGCACAGCAAGCCGCTGCTGGCGAGTGAGCCGCGGGTCGAGATCATCCGAGCCGACTGCCGCGACCCGGAGTCGATCCTGAACTCCCCGGAGGCCGCCGAATTGCTGAACCTGGACGAACCGGTGGGGCTGCTGATGACGGCGGTGCTGCACTTCGTCCCCGACCCCGACGACCCGGCCGCGCTGGTCGAGACCTACCGCGACGCGGTGGTGCCTGGCAGCCACCTGGTGATCTCGCACCTGAGCGGCAGCCACGACCCGGACGCGATGCGCATCCTGGCCGACCACTACGCCGAGACCGCCGACCCGGTGTACCCGCGCGACACCGGGTGGATCGGGAAGCTGTTGGGCGACTTCGTGGTCCCGCCGCCCGGCACGACCTGTCTGGCGGACTGGCGCCCGGAACCCGGCCTGACCGGGGCGTCGCGCCCCTATCGCGTTCTCTACGGGGGTGTGGGGCGTAAGGCCTGATTTTCGGGGCGATTGGAAATCAACGCGCCGATTTCCATCGAAATCGCCGCCCCAGCGGGGTCAGCGCCGGATGAACAGCAGCAGGAATCCCGCGATGATCGCCGCGATACCGGCCGCGAGCCAGGCGCCGGCCAGCCCCGCTTGCTCGGCGAGGACGCCGAAGAGCAGCGGCCCCAGGCTGCCGCCCAGGTAGATGCCGGTCTGGGTGAACGACGTGGCGCTGGCGACGCGGTCCGGGGCGATCTTCGCGACCGCGAAGTTCAGCAGCCCGGGCCAGGCCCAGCCCGCGCCGAAGCCGATGGACACCCCGATCAGGAACGGCACCGGCGAGTTCACCGCCATCAGCGCGAAGCCGATCGAGCCGATCAGCAGCATCGCGGTGATCACCCGCACCAGGTTCGGGTTCTTGCGGTCCGCGAGCACACCCGCGCACAACCGGATGGTCAGGCCGGACGCCGAGCCCAGCGACAGCACCAGCCCGGCCGCCGACGGGCTGAACCCGACCTCGACGGCCGTCGTGGTGACGAACGCGCCGAGCGCGTTGGCCGCAGCCGAACCGAGACCGCCGGAGATCGCCAGCAACAGCAGCGCGCCGCCCGCGCCCCGGCGGGCGGTATCGGCGCGACCGGCAACGGACCGCTCGGCTGTCGGCAGCCGTGGCACCGCGATGGAGGCGACCAGGCCGATCACCCCGGCGATCACGAACACCCAACGCCAGCCGATGGTCAACGCCACGGCGGGCACCGCGACCCCGGCCAGCAGGGTCGCGGCCGGAATCGAGGACTGCTTGACGCCGAAGCCCATGCCCCGGCGGTCGGCCGGGATGCCTTGCGCGATAAGCAAGTTGGACGCCGGCTGGGCCAACGAGTTCGGCAGCCCGGCCACCCACAGCAGTCCCAGCAGCCAAGGCGCATTGGGCGTCACGGCCAAGCCGAACAGGCAGAGCGCGCTGCCGAGCGCACCGAGCCGCATGCCCAGGCGCGCACCGATTCGCTCGACGAGCCACCCCATCGTGCGGGACGCCAGCGACGCGACGCCGAAGAAACCGGCCGCCCCCACACCCAGCAGCGCGGCGCCGAAGCCGAGGTCGTGCTGCAACTGCACGCCGAGGCCGCCGACGAGGAACACCGGGAAGACCCCTACCGTAACCACTGCGGCCACTGAGGACAGCACTCGCGGGATCCCGATGGTCCGCGTTGCTTGCCCGGCGATGGCCGCTGCGGGCATCCGTCCTCCTCGGCGCGTTGCGGTGTAGTGGTCTTACCAGCGTGCGAACCGGGAGGATTTTTAGCAACGCTAACGTGACGTACGCCTCTGGCCCGCCCGTCGGACGCCGGTAACCGGGTTGACGTGGCCCCACCAAGGGAGAACAGTCGACGGCACTGATCGACAACAGGAGGACAGCGTGTCCGTGGCACCTGGTTCCGGGCTCCCCGCGTCGCAGATCCCCGATCTGGTGCTACTGGACGCCGTCGAGCTGTCGTGGCTGATCAGCCGCCGGGAGGTCTCCTGCGTCGAGGTGCTGGAGACCTACCTCGGGCACATCGATCGGTTCAACCCGGCGGTGAACGCGATCGTGTCCCGCGCCGACGAGGCCAAGCTCATCGACCAGGCCCGGCAGCGTGACCAGGAGCTCGACCGCGGCGACTACGCGGGGTGGATGCACGGTTTCCCGATCGCGGTGAAGGACCTCTCCGATGCCGGCGGGTTCCCCACCACGAAGGGCTCGCCGATCCTCGCCGACGAGGTCGCGACGGCCGACGAACTGCACGTGCGGCGGATGCGCGCCGCCGGCGCGATCGTCATCGGCAAGACCAACGTTCCCGAGTTCGGCCTGGGTTCGCACACCTTCAATCCGGTCTTCGGCACCACGCTCAACGCCTACGACACCACGCGCAGCGCGGGTGGCAGCAGCGGCGGTGCCGGATCCGCGCTCGCCTTGCGGATGCTGCCGGTCGCCGACGGCAGCGATTTCATGGGATCGCTGCGCAACCCCGCGGCCTGGGCCAATCTCGTTTCGCTGCGGCCGAGTTTCGGCCGTGTCCCGAGCGAGGGCTTCCTGAGCACACCCTCGGTGGTCGGCCCGATGGGGCGAACCGTGCGCGACGTCGCGATGCTGCTGTCCACTATGGCCGGTCCCGACGAACGCGCGCCGCTGAGCATCGAGCAGGACCCGACGCTGTTCGCCGGCAGCCTGGAGCACGGCTTCAACGGAACCCGGATCGGCTGGATCGGCGACTTCGACGGGTACCTCGCCACCGAGCCGGGTGTGCTGGACTTGTGCGCCGAATCATTCGCCAGCTTCACCGAAATCGGCTGCGAGGTGGAGCCGGTGTCGCGGCGGCTGCCGGTCGAGCAGGCGTGGCAGACCTTCCTGCTGTGGCGGTCCTGGACGGTCGGGCGCAACCACATCGACCTGCACACCGATCCGGCCGCCCGGGCGATGCTCAAGCCCGAGCTGATCTTCGAGATCGAGGGTTACCAGCGGCTCACCGCGGACGACATCTCGCGCGCCCTTGAGGGCCGTGACGAGTGGTACGCGGCGGTGTCCGGGCTGCTCGTCGACTACGACTTCCTGCTCGCGCCGAGCGCGCAGGTGTTCCCGTTCGACGCCGATCAGCGCTGGCCGCGGCAGATCGACGGAAGGTCGATGGACACCTACCACCGATGGATGGAGACGGTCGCGCCGTGGACGCTGTCCGGGCTCCCGATCGTCAACCTGCCGGTCGGGTTCAACGACGCCGGGCTGCCGATGGGCGTCCAGCTGATCGGCCGGAACCACGCCGAATGGCCCCTGTTGCAACTGGCGCACGCCTACGAACGGGCCACCGACTGGCCCCACCGGGTGCTGCCGCCCCTGCTGCGCTAGGCGCGGAGGGCGATTTCAATGGAAACCAACCCGCCGATTTCCAGTGAAATCGCCGGAAACCGTCAACCGCGGAAGGCCGACAGCCCGGTCAACGCCTGGCCGATGGTGAGGGCGTGCATCTCGCTGGTGCCCTCGTAGGTCAGCACCGACTCCAGGTTGGTCATGTGCCGGATCACCGGGTACTCCAGCGAAATACCGTTGGCGCCCAGGATGGTTCGCGCGGTGCGGGCCACCTCCAGCGCGCCGCGGACGTTGTCGAGCTTGCCGAAGCTCACCTGCTGCGGGATCAGCTGGCCGGCGTCCTTGCGCTTGCCGAGGTGCAGCGCCAGCAATCGTCCATTCTGGACTCGGACGGCCATGTCGGCGAGCTTGCCCTGGGTCAGCTGGAAACCACCGATCGGCCGCCCGAACTGCTCGCGGGTGGTCGCATAATCCAGCGCCGCCTCCAGGCAGCTGCGCGCGGCCCCGACCGCGCCCCACACGATGCCGTAGCGTGCTTCGTTGAGGCAGGACAGCGGCCCGCGCAGACCGGTGACCTCCGGCAGCACCGCGTCGGCGGGCAGCCGGACGTCGTCGAGCACCAGCTCGCTGGTCACCGAGGCCCGCAGCGACAGCTTGTGCTTGATCTCCGGCGCCGAGAAGCCCGGCGTGTCGGTCGGGACGACGAAACCCCGCACGCCTTGGTCGGTCTGCGCCCACACCACCGCGATCGAGGCAACGGTGCCGTTGGTGATCCACATCTTGCGTCCGTTGAGTACCCAGTCGGCGCCGTCGCGGCGCGCGACGGTGCGCATCGACGCCGGGTCCGAGCCATGATCCGGTTCGGTCAGGCCGAAGCACCCGATCTCCTCGCCCGCGGCCATTTGCGGCAGCCAGTGCTGCTTGTGCTCCTCCGAGCCCCAGCGCCAGATCGCGAACATCGCCAGCGAACCCTGCACCGAGACCAGCGAGCGTAGCCCGGAATCGCAGGCCTCCAATTCCTCGCAAGCGATGCCGTAGTCCACTGCGGACAGTCCGGCGCAGCCGTAGCCGTCGAGGTGCATGCCGAGCACGCCGAGCTTGCCCAGTTCCCGGGCCAATTCCCGGGCCTGCGGGAACTCGCCGCGCTCGAACCATTCCGCGACGTGCGGCTGCACGTGGTCCCGGCACAGCGCGCGCACGCTGTCGCGGATCGCCAGCTGCTCCGGGGTGAATTCGGCGTCGATCCCGAGCGGATCGCGCGGATCGAACGCGGGTCGTTTTCCACCGGCACTCATGACGAGCTCCTCCTTGACACGATTGGCGAAAGCTGCTGGTCGGGATCATCAAGCCAGGAAAGGACTTCCTTGGTGTCCGCACCGAGCAGCGGCGGCGGCGTCACCTCGGCGCTGTCGTGGCCGGAGAAGTCGATGGGCATGCGCACCTGCATCGCGGCGCCGCCTCCCGGATCGACCATCGGCCGCAGTCCCAGCGACTCGGCGTAATGCACGGCCCGCGACATGTCGTTGACCTGGCCGCACGCGATGCCCAGGTGCTGCAAGCGCTGCTGCCAGTCCGCGGCGGTGCGAGCGCCGAGCACGTTCTCCAGCTGCCGCACCAGTTCGTCGCGGTTGGCCACCCGCTGCGCGTTGGTCGCGAACCGCGGATCGTCGGCCAGCACGACCAGGCCGAGCGCGTCCGTCAGTTTGCGGAACTGCGCGTCGTTGCCGATCGCCACGGCCAGGAAGGCGTCCTCGCAGCGCAGCGTTTCGTAAGGCGCGATGCTGGGGTGCCGGTTGCCCATCCGCTGCGGCGCGATGCCGGTGGTCAGCAGGTTGCTCATCTGGTTGGCCAGCGACGCCAACAGGCTGGACAGCAGGTTCACCTCGACGTGCTGGCCGCGTCCGGTCAGGTCGCGGTAGCGCAGCGCGGCCATGATGCCCAGCGCCGCGTCCTTGCCGGTGAGCACGTCCACCAGCGCCACCCCGACTTTCATCGGCGGGCCGTCGGCATCGCCGGTGATGCTCATCAGGCCGCCGACCGCCTGCACCACGAAGTCGTAGCCGGGTAGGTGCGCGCCTTCCTTGCTGCCGAACCCGGAGATCGAGGTGTAGACCAGCCGCGGGTTGATCTCCCGCGCGCGGTCGTAGTCCAGGCCGTAGCGGGCCAGCGAGCCGGGCTTGAAGTTCTCCACCAGGACGTCGGCGCGGCGGATGAGCCGGCGCGCGGCCTCCTGGTCCTCGGGGTCGGCCAGGTCAAGGGTGATGCTGCGCTTGCCCCGGTTGACCGATTCGAAGTAAGCGGAGCTGTGGTTGGTCCACGGCGGGCCCCAGGAACGCGTGTCGTCCCCGCCGCCCGGGCGCTCGACCTTGATCACGGTCGCGCCGAGGTCGGCCAGCAGCATGGTCGCGTACGGGCCGGCCAGCACTCGGCTGAAGTCCGCGACGACCACGCCGTCCATCGGCAGCGTCTCCATGCACCCACCCTTCCGCCCCGGTTAACCCTCGAACCGGTAGCCCGAACAGCCCAATATCCGTGCGGCGCGGCGCTCAGTAAGGCGAACTCGCTTGCCTCACCGCGATTTTGGATCCAATATACAGTTGTTCGGGCGACGGTCAAGACGTCGGAGAACCGCGAAACCTGGAGAGCCGGGGATGCAACGACCACCCACCACCCAGGAGTTCGTCCTCGACGAGCTCCGCAAGTCCATCGTGTCCGGCGAGTTGGCGCCGGGCCAGCCGATCCGGCAGGACACCATCGCGCAGCGACTCGGCGTGAGCCGAGTGCCGCTGCGCGAGGCGTTGAAGACGCTGGAGGCCGAGGGGCAGGTGATCTACCAGCCGCACCGGGGCTACGCGGTGGCCGAGTTGTCGCTGAGCGACCTGCTGGAGGTCTACCGGATGCGCGAGCTGCTGGAGTCGGAGGCCGCCAGGGTGGCCACCGGCCGGTTCACCGATGCCGATCTGACCCGGGTCACCGATGCCCAGCTCGATGTCGACAAGGCCGCCGACAGCGGCGATCTGGTCGCCATGATCGCGGCGAACCGGCGCTTCCACTTCGCCCTGCTGGAGCCGTCCGGGATGCCGCGCCTGCTGCGCGTCGTGCGCACGCTCTGGGACGCCACCGACGCCTACCGCGCCGTGTACTACAACTCGGACGCCAACCGCGAACGCGTCCGCCACGAGCACGACTCGATCGTGGCCGCCGCCGCGGATCGTCGAGCAGACGAGCTCGTCCGGTTGCTCGACGAACACCGCCAGCACGCGGTGGACACCCTGCGCACCACCATTGCGTCCGATGTGGACTGATCAAGCCTGGGGTCTGGCCGCGTGAGAAAAGAGGCTACGCAAACCACCTTTGAAATGCTCTCTAGAGCAGCCGGGCGGCGGTCTTGCGCGCTTGCCGCACCGCTCCGGCAATGTCGGCCGAGGCCGCCACCGTTGCGCCCTCGAAGAGCAGCAGTGCGCTGTCGGCGAAGTCCGCCGGATCGGCGACTCCCGCTTCCGTGGCCAGATTCTTGAGGTATTCGCGCATCCACCGCTTCTGGCCGATGATCACGGCACGAGACGGATTCCCCGGCTCCGGTGTCTCCGCCAAGGCGTTGACGAACCCGCAGCCCCGGAAGTCTTCGCGGTCCATCCACGCTTCGAGGGCGTCGAAGACCGCCAGCAGCTTCTCCCGCGCCGAGGTCGCGTGCTCGGCGATCCACCGCTCCAGCCAGGCGCGCCAGCGCCGGTCCCGTTCGACCAGGTACGCGGTGACGAGTTGGTCCTTCGAGCCAAAACACGCGTACAGGGTCTTCTTGGTGACCCCGGCCTCGACGGCGATCGCCTCGACACCGACGGCGTGGATGCCCTGCCGGTAGAACAGGTCGGCCGCCACATCGAGCACTCGCCGACCTGCCGGCGTCAGCCTTTCCAACAACTCCGCAGCACGTTCCACGCCTCGACTATACCGACCGGTGGGTTGACATCGGCCCACATGGCTGGTTCCGTTGGTAACCACACCGGTCGGTATACCTCAGTCGAGCGGGACCAAGAGCCAAAACGGAGGGTTTCCATGCGTGCAGTAGTACTCACCGGCTTCGGCGGGCCAGAGAAGCTGGAGTACCGGGAGGATGTGCCCGACCCGCAGGCCGGGCCTGGCGAGGTACGCATCCGGGTCGCCGCCGCCGCGATCAACAACACCGACATCTGGACCCGCGAAGGCGCGTACGGCTCCCCCGAGGACCCCGGGGCCACCGCGGGCTGGCGGCGGGAGCCGCTGAAGTTCCCCCGCATCCAGGGCGCCGACGTGGTCGGCCGCATCGATCAGGCCGGCGCGGGGGTGCCCGAGTCGCGGCTGGGCGAGCGGGTCATCGTCGACCCGATGCTCTACACCGGAGGCGAACGCGAACTGGTGGACACCGAGTACCTGGGCAGCGAGCGCGACGGCGGATTCGCCGAGTTCACCACCGTGCCCGCGAAGAACGCCCACGCGATCGACAGCGCGCTCGGTGATGCGGAACTGGCGACGTTCCCGACCGCCTACGCGACGGCGATGCGGATGCTGAACCGGGCAGCCGTCCGCGACGGGGAGACCGTGGTGGTCACCGGCGCCTCCGGCGGAGTCGGCTCGGCGCTGATCCAGCTCGCAACGCTGCGCGGGGCGCGCGTCGTGGCGATCACCAGCGACGCCAAGCGGGAGCGCGCGCTGCGCCTGGGCGCGCACGCGACGGTGGATCGGCGCGTGAACGACCTGGAGGCTGCGGTGCGGACCGAAGTGGGCCCGGTGGACGTCGTCGCCGACGTCGTGGCTGGGCCGAGCTTCCCCGCCCTGCTGCGGATGCTCGGACCGCTGGGCCGCTACGTCGTGGCCGGCGGGATCGCCGGTCCGCTGGTGGAAACGGACCTGCGCACGGTTTACCTCCGCCAGCTTCAGCTGATCGGCTCGTCATTCGGCACCCATGACGACTTCCGCCAGCTCCGGCGGCACATCGCCAGCGGCGAGCTGACGCCGTTGCTAGCCGCGACCTACCCGCTGCGCGAACTACCAGAAGCACAGGAAGCCTTCGCCGCCAAGGAGTTCTTCGGAAAGATCGTCATCACCCTGGAGGGCCCGGCATGATCCTGGACCGGCACATGATCGTTGACGGAGCCCGGCTGGCGTACCGGCACACCTCCGGACGCACCGGCGAAGCGCTGGTGTTCCTGCACGGCACGCCGTCGCATTCCCACATCTGGCGCAACGTGCTCCCGGCCGTCGAAGCGGCGGGCCACGCCGTCCTGGCCTACGACCTGCTGGGCTACGGCGCCTCGGAGCGCCCGCCGAACCGCGACACCTCGGTTACGGCGCAGGCCGGACTGCTGGCAGAAGCCCTGACACAGCGTGGAATCCAGCGCTGCACGCTGATCGCCCACGACATCGGCGGCGCGGTGGCCCAGATCTTCGCGACCCGCCACCCGGATCGGATCGACCGCCTGATGCTGATCGACACGGTCAGCTACGACTCGTGGCCGTCGAGCACCTGGCGGCAGATCATCCGAGACCATCTCGACGACTACGCCGCCATGCCGCAGGCGGACTTCGAAGCGATGCTGACCCGCCAACTGCGGATGACGGTCGCCGACCCGGCGCGAATGTCCGGCGAGACCCTGGCCGCCTACCTGGCCCCGCACCGGACACCGATGGGCCGCGCGTCGTTCTTCGCACACCAGGTCCGGCACTACAACTCCGAACCAACGCAACGCCTGGCGCCACTGCTGAAAACCCTGACCGCACCGACCCGAATCGTGTGGGGAGCCGAAGACCGCTGGCAACCGGTCACCTTCGCGGAACGCCTGGCCGCAGACATCCCGAACGCAGCGCTGTCCGTGGTCGCCGGTGCGGGCCACTTCCTCATGGAGGACAACCCGGCCCGGGTCGTCGAGGAGATCCAAACGCTGCTGAAGACCTGAGCAGTAATCAGTCGTAGTCGTAAAAGCCCTTGCCGGACTTCTTGCCCTTGAGTCCCGCGTCGAGCATCCGCTGCAGCAGCGGCGGGGCCGCGTAGGTGGGTTCGGCGTACTCCGCGTACATCGAATCCGCGATGGCCTTCAGGGTGTCCAGGCCGACCAAATCGGACAGGCGCAGCGGGCCCATCGGGTGGGCGCAGCCCAGCACCATGCCCTTGTCGATGTCCTCGGCGCTGGCGAAGCCGCCCTCAAGCATCCGGATCGCCGAGAGCAGGTACGGCACCAACAGCGCGTTGACGATGAAGCCGGACCGGTCCTGGGCCCGGATGGTCTCCTTGCCCAGCTGCTCGGTGGCAAACGCCGAGGCCCGCTCCACCGTCTCCGCCGAAGTCAGCAGCGACGGCACCAGCTCGACCAGCTTGAGCACCGGGACCGGGTTGAAGAAGTGCACGCCGAGCACCTGGTTGGGACGCTCGGTGGCGCTGGCGAGCTTGGCGATTGGGATGGAGGAGGTGTTCGACGCCAGGATCGCATCCGGAGCGGCCAGCACCTTGTCCAGCTCGGCGAACAGCTTGACCTTCAGCTCCTCGTCCTCGGCGATCGCCTCGATGACCATGTCCCGGTCGTCGAAGTCGGCGAGCGTCGTGGTGAAGTGCAACCGGGACTGCGTCTCATCGCGGTCGGCCTCGGTGAGCTTGCCGTTCTGCACCGCGCGGTCGAGCGACTTCCACAGCCTGGCGCGCCCCGCCCGGGCCGCGTCGTTGTTGACCTCGCAGACGATCACGTCGATGCCGGCTCGGGCGCTGACCTCGGCGATACCGCCGCCCATCTGCCCGCCGCCGATGACTCCCAGGCGTTCGATCTTCGTCACGACACGATCCTTCCGCTTCCGGCTGCGCTGCCGCTGCACGGCCTTCGTCGGCCAGATCATGCCAAAAAGAGCGGTTACCAACCGGTAAACAGTGTGCTAGGACACGTCGATCACACGGCCGTGCGCAATCGGGCCGGGCGGGGCGGCGTGGAGCCGGGCGGCATCCCCGCAGGCCCGGCTCCACGCGATCGGAACCCCCCGCTCCGACCCTGACCCCCTGAAGTTATTTCATGTTACCGCACGATCCATGCATGAATGCATGCGCCAAGGGCATGAGGGGTCGCCGCTCAATCCGGTTGGCAGGTCGGGCACCACAGGGTGCTGCGCCCGCCGATCCTGGTGCGTCGCAATGCCGTCGAGCACCGCGGGCACCGCCGGTCCGGCTCGTCGCGATGCCCGGTCAGCCAGGACGGCCCGTCCGGGACCCGGCCGACGCGGACCGCCTCGCGCAACATCGCCCGCATCTCCCGGTACAGCCGGTCGAGATCGTCGTCGGTCAGGTCCGCGGTGGACCGATTCGGATGAATCCGGGCCCGCCAGAGGATTTCGTCGACGCAGATGTTGCCGAGCCCGGCGATGACCGACTGATCCATCAGGGCGGGCTTGAGCCGGCGGCGGGTGCGGGTGAGCCGCTCGCCGAACTCAGCGGCCTCGATCTGCTGTGCGTCCGGGCCGAGCCCGGCCAGCAGGTCGTCCACTTCGTCCTGTTCGCGCGCGAGGTGGATGCCGGTCAGCTTCCGCATGTCCCGGTAGCGGAGTTCGCCGGCCGCGAAGTCGAAGACAACCCGGTCATGGTCGTGCAGCTCGGCGTCGTGAGGGCACCACTGGAGGTTGCCAGTCATGCCGAAATGCAACAGCACTACTGGCGGCGAAGCCGGAGCGTTCGCGGCGCCCGCCGTCCCGATCAGCAGCCACTTGCCATGCCGTCGCGGTTCGGCCAAATACCTGCGCCGCAAAGTGCGCTGAAACGCCTCGCTGCCGACACCCCGCAGCACCTGCGCATCGTGCACCCGCACCTCGCGCACCTGTCGATGGGCCGCCTGCTTCGCGACCCGACGGAAACCCTCGACATCCGGTAGTTCAGGCATCCCACTGACTACCCCCCAACGCGCGGCCTACTCGCGCCCCCAGCAGCCGGTCCCCAGCGATTTCAAGAGAAATCAGCACGCAAGCACGCTGATTTCCATTGGTTCTTTTCCATCCTGATCTTGGCTGGTCAGGGGGTGTGGACGCGGGTGGTGGAGGTGTGGGTGGCCTGGTCAAGGGCATGATCGTTTCTGTTGATCATCTGACACCGGACGGGGACTCGGAAGCAGCGTGATCATGATCATGTTGCGGGAAGAGAAGACGAACGCCCTCGGCGGGTTTGAATGGTTCGTGACAACACAATCGAGCCCCGCCGAGGGCGCAGAGCCCATTATGTATCAGGTCCGGCTTCCGCTGTCGAGGACCACGATCGATTCCGTCGCCTCGCTGATCACCGCCCACTGCAAGAAGATCGGCTCCCGCTGGCGCAAAGTCACTCCGGGCAGGCAGGCGGTCATCGTGCTTGCCGTGCTGCGTCACGATCAGCGGCTGCTGGATATGGCCGGGGGCAACGCCGTATCGGCCTCCACGATCAGCAGGTGGGTCGCCGAGGTCATCGACCTGCTGGCCGCCTGCGCCCCCCGCCTGGACCGGGTGCCGGCCAAAGCCACCCGCGCCGGAGCGGACATGGTGTTGCTGGACGGCACCCTGGTGCGCACCCAGCGCCGCAGCGGCCGTGACAACCGACGAAACTACAGCGGTAAACACAAAGCCCACGGCCTGCTGTTTCTCGCCCTCACCGACGCCTGCGGCAACCTGCTGTGGATCTCCGCGGCCGCACCCGGCCGGGCCTCGGAGATCACCACCTCCCGCCGCAACAAGCTCACCACGAAACTCCGCGAGCACGGCCTGGGCGCCGTGGCCGACCTCGGGTTCACCGGACTGGAAGACGACCCCGACGACCCGGTCATCATCACCGGCCGCCGCGCCGCCCGCTGCCACCCGATCACCGACGCCCAGAAGCAGGCCAACCAGCTCCTCGCCCGCGAACGCGCCGCCTGCGAACACGCCTTCGCCGACCTGAAGAACTGGCGCATCCTCACCCGGCTGCGCATGCACACCCGCAACGCCACCCGCCTGCTGCGAGCACTGCTGGTGCTGACCAACCTGGAAATCACCCGCTGACGAACAACCACGATCGCGGAACCCGACACGGCGTCGCCCCCCCCGGCCATGCCCGGCAAGCGTCGGGCGTGACGCAGCACGGCCGGCGCGATGACCGCCTGCACGCCCGGGGGTGGCTTCGCGCCGGCGGGAGCCGATTTCCTTGCGCCAGACCGGAGATCACGTCGCTGACGGCGTGCGGGTGGAGACCGGCGGCAGGCCCCGGTACATAATGCGCGCTGCGCCCCCGGCGAGGTTTCTTTGTGTTGTCACGAACCCATCCGAACCCGCCGAGGGCCACCCTATTTCGTTTTCCCCGGCCGTGATCGCGATCACGCTGCCGTGGGCCGGGGGGACGGTGTCAGCTGATCACCCTTGATGATCATGACTCTGACCGGCCCACTCACACCTCGCCGCCCACGTCCACCCCACCTGACCTGCAAAGATCAGGATGGAAAACGCTCATTGAAATCGGTGTCACCCGCCGGCTCGCCGGGCGCCGAGCGCTTTCGTCATCGTGGCATCACGTTTCGAGGCCGTCCACCAAGCGCCGAAGCGGCGCCGCGAGTTCAGGATGATCGCCCATTTCAACGCGGTGCAGCAATCGGGCGGCGACGTAGAGCAGCGCTGTAGTTCCCGCCGGGGTGTCGAGCACGTCAGCGAACGTGTCCCACACGGTCGCAGCGGTACGGGGTGCGAGCAGGCTGTAACAGTACAGCGACGCCGCGTCGGTGCCGACCGGCCCGCGCCCCCAGTGCTCCCAATCGAGAATGGCCAGGTCCGGTTGCAGCAGGTTCGCCCAGTGCAGGTCACCGTGCACGGTTTCCCACGTCCGGACCTCGATCGACAGCCCGAACCGCACGTGCACCGACCTGCGGATCGCCGTCTCGTCCTTACGCACCCGCGTCGTCGGCGTTGAGCGGATCACGTCGAGGCTGCGGCGCAGTTCGGCCCACCAGCCCGCCGACAGCTCGACATTGGCCCGCAATGAGTCGGTGTCCGAACAGCGCCGACCGGATACGTAGGTCATCAGCTCGGCGCGCTGGCGCCGCACCTTGGGGATGTCCCACTCGACGACGTCGAGCACACGCGGTTTACGGATGCCGGTGATGGCGTTCGCATCGGCATTGCCGGTCCACCAATCGCCCTCGGCCCATTGGACTTGCTCGGAGACCACCCGCAGCCATCGGCGGCCGTCGAAGCTGCACACGGGGACGCCGATCGACCGCAGCCGCCACCCGAACACCGGATCGTCGGTCACGGTCACCCCGAAGTGGTCGGCGGCCCGAGCAAGGTTGCCGCGCATCCACGCGGCGAACTGGCGGTCGGCTTCGGCGACTTCGGCGGCGGTCGGGCTCATCAGCTAATAATGTGCCGCAGGTAGCTGTCCGGGCTGGCCAGATAGCGCCGCCAGTGGTCGACGAGTTCGAGCTCATCCCACTTGATCCGGCGGAACCCGCGATCACCCACCTCGATGATGTCAGCGCCGGGCGTGGCGGCCAGGATCGGCGAGTGCGTCGCGCACACGACCTGTGCACCGGTCTTGCCGAGTTCGTGCATGAGCGCCACCAGACGCAGACACGAGGTGAACGACAGCGCGGCTTCGGGTTCGTCCATCACGTAAAAACCGGGCTTGTTGATCATTTCCCGGAACACCGTCAGGAAGCCCTCGCCGTGCGACATCGCGGCGGTGTTGTCCTCCCAGTAGCCCGGCACGCCGCCCAGGTTCTCGGTCATCTGGAACGCCGTTTCAGCCCGCAGGAAGAAGCCCTGTTTGCGGGAGCGAGGGCCGCCGAGCATCCGTGACCCGGCTGCGGTGGTTTCCAGCGTCAGCACCTCGCCGAGCGGGGTCTTGGTGGCGTTCGGACGGCCCCGCTTCGCAGCCAACCGGCCGCCGTAGGAGTCGAGCCGGAACCCCTCGGCGATCGCTTCGACCAGCGTGGATTTTCCCGAGCCGTTGTCACCGACGAAGAACGTCACCGGAACCTCGAAACGCAAGCCCTCGTCAACGAGCTCGGCCACGCACGGCACCGTGAACGGCCACCGGCCGCGCTCAGCGCGGCCGGGGCGGTTCGCTTCCCTGATGTAGGCGCGACGGACGAACACCAGACTCCTAGCCGTCGTAGTTCGGTTGGCACCCGCCGTTCGGGCCGCATGGCCCGGCGCCGGTCGGCCAGCATGACGGGTTGCAGGCCGGGCTGCAGTTCGGCCCGCACTGAGGATCGCACGGCGACCTGCCCCCTTCGATGAAGTGGGTGCCCAGTCTCGCACCCACCTTGGCCATCTGTGGGCCGGACAGAATCTCGGCGAGTGCACGGTCCCGCACGTTGCCCACTGACAGCCATCGGGAGAACACACACGGCCACACGTCACCGGTCGGCGAAACTGCGATCTTCCCGTTGCCGCAGTGCCCACACAACTGATCCAGTCCGGCTTGTCCGGTGCGCACCCCGCGGCCGACTTGCCGCAGGCGATCGGTGCCGATCTCGGTCACCCCGAGCTCGCGAAGCTCATTCACGGCCTGGTCACTGCGTTGCCCGTCCCACAGGTCGACCACCCCGGCCCGCAGCGGGATCGAGCGGCGCACCGCCTCGGCGATGTTGGCCTTGGTTCGCTCGTAGGTCCGACGGCGGGTGATCGCGCCATGCTCGCCGGGGTCGGTGGAGTAATACGAGGTCGCCAGCCTCACCCCGGGCTGCGAAAGCACATCCCACAACTCCGGCTTGACGTGCACCAAGTTCGAGAACACCTCAACCTCGACGTCGCGGTGCCGGGCGTGCTCGATCAACGCGGGCAACGACGGGTGCAGCGTCGGCTCACCACCGATGTACTGCACCATCCCGGCTCCGAGCTCTGCCGCCTGGTCGATCACCCGCCTCCAGTCCGCCTCACGCATCGCCCCGTGATTACCAGCGGGGCCAGACTCCGCATAACAGTGCACACACTCGATCTGGCATTTCCCGGTGATCTCCAACCACACGAACGAAATGTCGTCCACAGTCACCCTCCAAAATCGCAGCTTGCAGTGTTGTTCGTTCCGTACGGCGCCCTTCCGTGACACCGCTGGTTGAGTGCCCTGGCGCGCTTGGGCCGGTGCGGCACCGTTGCCGTGCGTCTACCCCGCCACGTTCATCGAGTCGTGCCGCGCCGGAGGCTGAACCTTGATCACAGCTGAGGGTCGACTGACCAATGCGGGGTCCCGTCCGAGTCGTAGATGGGTTCCTCACCCTCGCCGCTTGCCGGGGTCGGCCTCTGCCCCGGCCTCAGGTTTGCTGGACATGTGCACCTCCATTCCGGTGACGTGCTGATCGGCGCGCTATCCGGACACGCGTCGTAGATCGGGGGATGACCGGACCGCCCGAAGTGGGGCTGCCCCGGTCCGGTCATCCCGTGCCCGCGCCGTTGATGATCGGCAGCAGGGGCACATGTCGGTGAAAGCACCTGTGGGAGGTGCCCGCCGCGACCGGGAGACCGGCCTCAATGAGCGGCAGGATCCGCGTTTCCTCGACCGCAAGGTCGTCGGCGAGATCGCCGCACAGTTGCACGGTCCGGGGCTCCCGCAGCCGGTGCCGACCGCCGCCGGTCTCTGACTCCACCCGCTCGATCAGGCAGGAGACCGTCAACGCACCCTCGCTGCCCACGGCATGCCGAGCCGGGGCGTAGTAGAGCGTCGCCCACACCGCCAGTACACCGACGACAAGCAGGCCGGTAGAGACGAGCGCGGCCGTCACTGGCCGACCTTCTTCGAGTCGACCACGCGCGGCGGTACGTAGGTCATACTCCGGTCCCTTAGTACCGCGGCCAGATCGGACAACAGCCGGTCGGTGTCCAGGTAATCGTCATCCGTTGCTCGTCCACTGAAGACGGAACCGGCCAAGTCGTTTAGCGTAACGGCGGCCTTGACCAACAGCGTGGCGAGCGCGGCTGACCGCTCCGCGTCCGCCCCACTCATCGGGCACCCACTGCCGGGGCTTGGGAAAGCTTGCGTGCCTTGGCCTTGCAGGTTGCGCAGGTCTCCCACCGCCACGCGGGTTCGGTGTTGTCTGCGCGCAACTGGTAGCCGCATAGGGTGGCCACCACAAAGCCCGTCGGGTAGCCACTGCCAGGTCGCGCGTCCGTGCTGGCGTGCCGCTGACCTTCGGCAGGAGCCCAATCGAATGGTTGCGGTGCGCACCTCACGGCACCGTCCACAGTGCTATGTCCGCCTGACTTCCCCACTCCGTCACCTCCACGCTGGGGGACGAGCCGGTTCGCAACGAACCGAACCGCCGCTCGCGTGGATCAAGCTAGAAGCAGGGGGAAGGGTGGGGTTTTCTCCGTGAAAACGTGCCCCGGTCGGGCTACCTACACCCCAAGGCCCATGCGGTACGCCATCCCGCGCAGCTCACGGCCCACAGCATCCCGCTGCGCACGCTGTACGAGGTCAGTGACGGTTTCCCGGACGAACGGCATGTTGCGCACCCGTTGCGGTGCCAGGGATTCGACGGCCGATACCGGCATCCTGGCCGAACGGTTCCATAGTCGCTCCCTCCGCCACGATCACGTCCCATGCTACGGGCATGCCACCGGGAAACGGGAGCCCACAACGTCGATGGAAGTCGGCCGCGTCGTGATGAGCGTGGCGATGGCCACGCGCCGCCCGCGAACATCCTGTGGGGCGCATCTGCGCCTGATCACGCGGAACCCGACCGAGCGTGTGAGCTGGTCGATGAGGCGCTGCCCATCGCGAAGCACTGGGCGAATGGTCGCGTCGGCGAGAAGCTGCGAGACTTTCACCGCGAAGCACAGCCGTTCGCAAGCTCTGTAACGGTGCGCAGCACACGCGAAGCGGTTCGCGAGCTGATCGAAGCCTGACCAGCATTAAAGAAAGGGCCGGAGTTGCCGCGTATCGGAATCACTGGGCATTCGAACCTCACAGCGGCGAGCGTTCCGCTTGTCCGGAAAGCACTGGAGACCGAGCTGTCGACCTACCGCGAAGGACTCATCGGGGTGAGCTGCATTGCTCGCGGCGCCGATCAGATCTTCGCCCGAGCGCTGCTCGACGTGGGTGGCTCCCTTGAAGTCATCCTCCCCGCCGCCGACTACCGCAAGCGCAAGGTGAAGCCGGACAACGTCGCCGAGTTCGACGAACTGATCGGCGCGGCATCAAAGGTTCACACGATGCCGTTCGAGGAGTCCAGCCGCGACGCCTACATGAGCGCAAGTGAGCACATCCTCGGCTCCGTCGACGCGATGCTCGCGGTATGGGATGGCCAGCCATCGGCCGGATACAGCGGCACGGGCGACGTCGTACAGGTGGCACGCGAACGCGGAATCCAGGTCACTGTCGTTTGGCCGGACGGCGCAGACCGCGAATAAGCGCGACGCTCCATCCCTATGAAGAACGGGGCGTCGCGAGAGCCGCTCGGCCATCAACCAGCGAGCTTGCGCTCGCCAGCCCCTGCGGCCGAGCCCGAACGCTTCCTCCACAATCGTCGACCATGAGCGAGCGTATTCCGCCTCTGCGACGCCGGATGGTCGCACGCGACCCGGCCGAGGAACACCGGGTGGCCACGCCGCTGGAGCTGCTGTTCGACCTGTGCTTCGTCGCCGCCGTCGGCCAGGCCGCCGTACAGCTGCACCACGGACTCGCCGAGGGGCACTTCGCCAATGTCGGCATCGGCTACCTCATGGTGTTCTTCGCGATCTGGTGGGCATGGATGAACTTCACCTGGTTCGCCTCCGCCTACGACACCGACGACGTGCCCTACCGCGTACTGACCCTCCTGCAGATGGCCGGCGTGCTGGTGCTCGCCGCCGGGGTGTCCTCCGCGTTCCGCGACTACGACTTCACCATCGTGACCATCGGCTACGTCGTGATGCGCGTGGCGATGGTCGCCCAATGGCTGCGCGCCGCCCGCGAACATCCCGAGGGACGCACCTGCGCCCTGCGCTACGCGGGCGGCGTGGCGGTCGTGCAGGTCGGCTGGATCTTGCGCCTGGCGCTGCCGCACCCCTGGGCCGAGGTCGGATTCGCGGTGCTCGTGCTGGCCGAACTGGCGGTTCCGGCGTTCGCCGAACACCGCACGCAAACCGCCTGGCACCCGCACCACATCGCGGAGCGCTACGGCCTGTTCACGATCATCGTGCTCGGCGAAGTAGTGCTCGCCGCGACCGCCTCGATCCAGCAGGACGTTGCCGACGGAGGCTGGTCGGCGGAGCTGCTGGAGGTCGGCATCGGCGGGCTGCTGATGATCTTCGCGATGTGGTGGATCTACTTCAAGCATTCCGCGGTCGAGCACCTGCGCGACTCGCTGCGCACGGCGCTGGCCTGGGGTTACGGCCACTACTTCGTGTTCGCCGCCATCGCCGCGGTCGGCTCTGGGCTGGAGGTGGCCATCGACAGCAGCGCGCACAAGGCGCACCTGAGCACCGTCGCCGCAGCGCTCGCCGTCGCGACGCCGCTGGTCATCTACCTGGTGACGACGGGCATCCTGCATTCCCGGATGGCCGATGCGGGCATCGCGACCCTGGTCGCGACGGTGGCAGGTTGCGTCCTGCTCGTGGTGACCGCCCTGCTGGCAGACGTGCTCACCATTTCCGGGGCCGTGCTGGTGATGGGAATCGTGATGGCCCTGCTGCTCGCCGCCGGGCTCGTCATCCAGCACACGAGAGCTCGCGAGCCGACCCGGTGATCCGTGCTCAGCGCAGCGTGGCCAGGGCCGCCTGGGCGGCGTCGGTGAGTTCGTCCCTGGCCTTGGCGTAGCCCAGGGAGCTCGGTTGGCTGGACAGCAGCGCCACCACGAAGTGCCGCGCGTGCTGGTCCATGACACCCGCGCTGTGCAACGTGATCGTGCCCTGCGGGCAGCACATCCAGGCGGACTTCACCGCGCCCGCCCCGGTCACCGCGAGCCCGAAGGCCAGCTCGAAGCCGTCGACCGCCCGAGTCGGCGCCCCGGCGAGGGTGCCCAGGATGAAATCCCGGTCCTGCGTGGGCAAATCCGTCAGCACGAAGTCGTAGAGACGGACGACGTCGCGGGCAGACACCAACGTTTCGCCCCAGCGCGTCACGTCCACCGGCGGGAACGTGTCCTGCAACCCCAGCTGCGCCGCGACGCGGGAGACCGCGCCCGGGCCGTCGAAGTCACTCCACAACGCATTCATCGCGTCGTCGTCGCTTGGCCCCAGCGACCGGCCGATCAAGTCCCGGACCTCGTCGGTCACCGTGAGTCCGGTATTGCCCTGCTGCAGCACGTCCACCGCGACGATCAGCTTGGACAGCGAGGCCGCGTACAGCGGCTGCGCGGCATTGCGGCCGAGGGCTAATTCCCTGGTTGCCCGGTCAAGCACCGCGGCCTCGACGATCGTGCCGCTGTGGCCATCCGCCTGCTTCTCGACTGCGGCGACCGCCGCTGCCGGCCCGGTGGGGCCGGGCTGCGGCACAGGTGCCACCACCACCGCCGGTGCATCCACCGTCGTTTCGGGCACCGTCGCGACCGCGGCTTGCGAGCATCCTGCTATCGCCAGGAGGGAGGCGACCCCGAGCGCGTACTTCTCGGCCGCCACGCGCCGACGTGGCGGCGAGCCCGACTCGGCCTTCCGGTCGAACAAGTCCACCCCGATGCCTCCCCCCGCCCAGCTACCCGTGGGTGGTCACGGACAAACCGCTACCGGGAACCGCGATGATGTGCATACCCTTTGAGCCCCAAGTCCTTGGAGGAACCAGGATGCGAGAAGGCGACGTAGCGCCGGACTTCGTGCTGTCGGACCAGACCGGCACCGAGCGCAAGCTGTCCGAACTGTTGTCCGACGGCCCGGTGGTGCTGTTCTTCTACCCCGCGGCGATGACCACCGGCTGCACCGCGGAGAGCTGCCACTTCCGCGACCTGTCCGCGGAATTCGCCGAGCTGGCCGCCCAGCCGGTCGGGATCAGCACGGATCCGGTGGCCAAACAGGCGAAGTTCGCCGAAGCGCACGGCTTCTCCTTTCCGCTGTTGTCCGATTTCGAAGGCGTGGTCGCACGCCAATTCGGTGTGAAACGGCGCTTTGGCCCGCTGCCCGTAAAACGCCACACGTTCGTCATCGACCAGCAACGCCGGGTGCTCGCGGTGATCCGCAACGAATTCCGGATGGCCCTGCACGCCGACACCGCGCTGAACGTGCTCCGAGGGAACTCCTAGCTCGTCAGGTCGCCCCGGGCTGGCCGCGAAATCGTTAACCCTGCTACGCGCGGCTTCCGCAGCGGCACTCAGGCCGGCGGGTTCTCGCAGCTGGGATTGAGGAGCTTCTGGATTTCGGCGCTGTCCACGTTGGCCTTGGTGATCAGCGTCGAGCCGGTGTCCGGATCGGGCATCGGCTCGGCCGAACCGCGGATCTTGCCGATCGCGGCGTTGACCGAGGCGAAGCCCATCTTGAACGGGTTCTGCGCGATCAACCCGGTGATCACGCCGTCCCGCAACCCCTGGATCTCGCCCTCCGAGGTGTCCCAGCCGATGACCTTCACCTGGCCGGCCTTCCCGGCCTGCCGCACGGCTTCGGCCGCGCCGAGCACGCTGGGCTCGTTCGCCGCGTAGATGCCGTTGAGGTCCGGGTTGGCGGTCAGGATGTCCTGGGTGACCTGCAACGCCCGGTTGTAGTCGCTGTCGCTGGACTGCTGCGCCACCAGCTGCAACCCGGGGTGCTTGGCCATGCCTTTCTTGAAGCCCTCGGCCCGCGTCTCGTTGGTGCTGGTGCCGGGCTGGAACTCGATGAAGGCCACCTTGCCCTTGCCGCCGAGTTGCTCGGCGAGCAAGTCGGTGCCCTGTTCGGCGGCGGCAACGTTGTTCGTGGCGAATACCGGCACGTCCCTTGGCTGCGGGGTGGTGCCGGAGTCCATGTTGACCACCGTGGTGCCCTGCCCCTGCGCGGACTTGGAGATGTCGGCCAGCGCCTTGGCGTCGGTCGCCGCATACACCAAGCCCTTGACGTCCCCCTGGGAGAGCAGGTCCTGCAGCAGGCTCTGCTGGCCGCTGACGTCGCTTTCCGCGTGCACCCCGTCCCAGTGGATCGTCACGTCCTGGTGCTTCGAGCCAGCGCATTCGGCGCCGACCCGCACCTTCTCCCAGAAGTCGAACCCGATCGCCTTGGGCACCACGGCGAGCTTGATCGGCCCGCCCTGCTGGCCCCCGCCGCCGGTCTGCTCGCGCACTCTGACGCTGCACCCGGTAGTGCCCAGCATTGCGGCCACCGAAAGCAGCACGCACGTCGCGGTCAGTACCTTCTTCATCGCCGAGCTCCCTTGCTCATCACGGGCCTGCTATCCGGCGTCGCCGCCGAGCTTGCGTCGTTGGTACCGGTCCCACCAGACCGCCAGCCAGATGATCACGCCGATCAGCACGTTCTGATAAAAGGTGCTGATGTTGAGCTGGACCGCTCCGTTGCGAATGACCGCGACCAGGAACGCCCCGATCAACGAACCCCACACCGTGCCGCGGCCGCCGAACAGGCTCGCGCCGCCGATGACGACCGCGGCGATCACATCGAGTTCCAGGCCCTCGCCGAAGTTCGGCTGACCCGAGTAGATGCGGGAGGCGGCGATCATGCCGCCGAGCCCGGCCAGCGCGCCGGAGAGCACGTAGACCGCGGTGGTGTAGCGCCGCACGGGCACCCCGGACAGCCGCGCGGCCTCCATATTGGACCCCATCACATAGGCGTAGCGGCCGAGCCGGGTCCGGGTGAGCACGACGTGCCCGACCACCGCGACGATGGCGATGAGCAGCACCGGGATCGGGATGGCGCCGATGACACCCTGCCCGAGCAGCCGGAACGACTGCGGTGCGCCGAACACCGCGACCGCGCCAGTGGCGATCAGCACCAGGCCCCTGGCGACGCTGAGCATCCCGAGGGTGGCGATGAACGGCGGCAGCCCGACCACCGACACCAGCAGCCCATTGACCAGGCCGGCCACCGCCCCGACCAGGAGGCCGCCGAATATCCCGACCAGCGGGTTGAAGCCGTAGTCGGCCATCAGCAGCACCCCGAGTACCCCGGACAGCGCCGCCACCGAGCCGACCGACAGGTCGATGCCGCCGGTGATGATCACGAGGGTCACGCCGACCGCCATCACCGCGTTCACCGAGGTCTGCGAACCCAGGTTGAACAGGTTGTCGGCGGTCAGGAAGGACGGCGCGCTGATCGACAGCACGATGAACACCACGATCAGCGCGCCCGCCGCGGCGACCTGCGAGACCGCCCCGGAAAACCGGTCCCCCAGTCCCCCCAGCAAACTATTGTCCTCAGTGGACGGAGCCTTGGTCTGCTCAGTCATGATTGCCCCCGTTTTCGAGGTTGCGGGCTCCGGTTGCCAGCGCGACGACGCGTTCCTCGGAGAACTCGGCGCGGTGGACCTCCCCGGTGATCCGCCCACCGCGCATGACCAGGATCCGATCGCACATGTTCAGCAGCTCCGGCAGGTAGCTTGAGATGAACACCACCGCTTTTCCCCGCGAGGCAAGGGAATCCATCTGCTGGAACATCTCCGACTTGGCCCCGACGTCCATGCCGCGGCCGGGCTCGTCGAAGAACAGCACCTCGGCTCCGGTTTCCAGCCAGCGCGCCAGGATCACCTTCTGCTGGTTGCCACCGGAGAGCATCCGCACCGGTCGCCCCACCCACGGCACCCGGATCCGCAGGCTCTCGCGCTCCCGCTCGGCGACCCGGCGCTCGGCGGCGAGGTCGATCAGCCCGGCGCGCATCGGCAACTTCGCCAGCGTGATGTTCTTGTCCACCCCCAGTTGCAGGGCAAGACCATCGGTTTTGCGGCTTTCGGTGAGGTATCCGATGCCAGCGGCGATCGCGTCGGACGGACCGCGGATGCGCAACCGCTTGCCGTCCAAGGTGATCGTGCCCGCGTCCGGCAACTCCGCCCCGAACACCGCGCGGGCCAGTTCGGTGCGCCCGGCCCCGACCAGCCCGGCCAGGCCGACGATTTCGCCCGCGCGGACCTCGAAGGACACGTCGCGGACGACGTCGCCGCGGGTGAACCCCGCGACGCGCAACCGCACCGCGCCGGGCTCGCTGGGGGTGCGCGGGTAGAGGTTCGCCACGTCGCGGCCGACCATCAGCCGCACCAACTGGGTCTCGTCCGGTTCGGTCACCGGCCGGGTTGCGATCACCGCGCCGTCGCGCATCACCGTCACCCGGTCACCGATCTCGAAGATCTCGTCCAGCCGGTGCGAGATGTAGAGCACCGCGATGCCCTGGGCGGTCAGCTCGCGGACGATGCCGAACAATTCCGCGGCCTCGCGTTCGGTCAGGCTCGCGGTGGGCTCGTCCAGGATGAGCACTTTCGCCTGCACAGCCAGGGCTTTCGCCAGTTCCACGCGCTGCTGCTCGGCCGTGGACAGCAACGCCACCCGCCGTCCCGGATCGACGTCCAGGCCGACGTGGCCGAGCAGTTCGCGGGCGGCGCGGCGCTCCTCGGCCCGCGAGATCCATCCGCTGCGGCCGGGCTCGTGGCCGATGAACAGGTTCTCGGCCACCGACAGGTCCGGCGCCAGCGCGAACTCCTGGTGGACCATGGAGACCCCGAGCCGCCGGGCCGCACCAGGCCCCTGGTAAGCGACCGGGACGCCGGCCAGTTCGATGCGTCCGCTGCTGGGCTGTTCGATCTGCGCGATCAGCTTCATCAACGTCGACTTCCCGGCCCCGTTTTCCCCGGCGAACACGTGCACCTCGCCGGGCGGGATGGTGAGCGTGACGTCGGAGACCGCGACTACTCCGGGAAACCGCTTGCCGACGCCGTACAGGGCCACAGCGGGACGGTTCTGGTCGGTTGCGGTCACAGCGTGCCTCCCCTTCGGTCCGCGATGATCGCTTCTCCAGGCCGCAGTGCGCCGGATCATACCCAGAACACTCACGTGGAGAAAGCATTGGAACGAAGCCAAGTATTCGATTACCGGCGGCCGGTCGCATCCTCGGTCTGGTGAACCGGCACACGCGGGCGCAACGGGTACGTAAGCTCTGAGGGGACGAAACGCACGATCTTCGAGACAGGAGCTGAGGGCACGTGCAGCCGTTGCTGGCCAGCGACCCGAACCGGGTCGGCGACTACCGGCTGCTCGCCCGGCTGGGCCGCGGCGCGATGGGCGGGGTCTACCTCGGTCGCTCGCGCGGCGGGCGGGTGGTGGCGGTCAAGGTCATCCGCCCGGACCTCGCCGAGGACCCGGAGTTCCGGGAACGGTTCCGCCGCGAGGCGCTGGCCGCCCGCTCGGTCGGCGGGTTCTGGACGGCGGCGGTGGTGCACGCCGATCCGGACGCCGAACAGCCCTGGCTGGCCACCGAGTACGTGCCGGGCCCGACCCTGCACCAGGCCGTGGTCGACCACGGCCCGCTACCGGAGGCCACGGTGCGCAGCCTGGCCGCCGGGCTGGCCGAGGCGATCGGTGCGATCCACCGCGCGCACCTGGTGCACCGAGACCTGAAACCGGCCAACGTGCTGCTCGGTCCCGATGGCCCGCGGGTCATCGACTTCGGCATCTCGCGGGCGATGACCGGCAACGCCCTGACCGCGACCGGGATGTTCCTGGGCACGCCCGGCTTCTTCTCCCCGGAGCAGACGCTGGGCAGCGAGGTCGGCCCGCCCAGCGACATCTTCTCGCTGGGCGCGGTGCTGGTCTTCGCCGCGACCGGGACCGGGCCGTTCGGCGCGGAGAGCACGGCGGCCCTGCTGTACCGGGTGGTGCACACCGAGCCGGACCTGTCCGGGGTGCCCGACGGGTTGCGGCCGCTGCTGGCGGCCTGCCTGGCGAAGGACCCGGCGGCCCGCCCCACGCCCGGCGAACTGCTGGACCAGATCGGCGAATCCAGCCCGCAGGGAAATGCGTGGTTGCCGCCCGCGATCAGCGATGTGATCACCCAGCACGCGACCCAGTTGCAGCAGACGGCGAACGCGCCGCTGCCCGACACTGGCCCGCCGCAGCCGGTAGCGTCGGCGCCCAAGCCCGGTACGCGCGCTTACACGCAAGCGCAGAGCGCCCCAGCCGCTGAACCGGCACCCGCCGCTCCGGCACCCACGCCGTCCGCTCCGGTCTCGCCCGTGCCGGTACGGAGCAAGATCGTCCCGGCGCGTCCGAGGCAGACCGCGGAGCACCAGCAGGCCCTCGCACGGGTGCGCAAGGAGAATCCCGGTCCGGTGTTCGCCACCGGCGGGCGGGTCCGCGCCGTTTTGTCGGCGATCACCTGCGGGTTGATCATCTTCGGCGCGAACAGGATGTTCCAGACCTACGCCGGCAGCGGCCTTTCGCACGACCACGTCGCCATCTTCCGGCTGGGCATCTTCCTGCTGGTCATCAGCATGATCTGGTCGATCGGCAAGGCGTTGCTGCCGGGCCTGCACCTGAAGATCAACAGCGACGGCCTGCTGATCTCCCGGACGGGGCTGACCCGGGAGATCCCGTGGAGCCGGGTCCAGCGGGTCGGCGTGGTCGGCAGCGGCAAGCGGACGTCGGTCGCGGTGTGGCTGACCGACGGCTCGACGCCCAGCTCGCGGCTGTGGCACCGCGCCCGTCGCTACCACGGCGGGGCACGGATCTTCCCGCTCGGTGCCACGGGCGGCTGGCTGACCCGCCGCCAGGAAACCCGCCGCGTCCGGACGGCCCTGGCGCAGTACGCCATCGGCCGCTACGACGCCCGAATCCTGTAGGCGATCACGCAGCCGGGAGGATGCAGACCGGGCTCGGGGTCGGCACCGGTTCGCGCAGCGGGGTCAGCTCGCCGTTGTCCGCGATGCCGAACGCCTGCACGTTGTTGCTGCGCTGGCCCGCGGCGAAGAGCACCCGGCCGTTCGGCGAGAGCGCGATGTGGCGGGGCTCGGCCACCACTGCCGGGCGGATGTCGATCAGCCGGAACTCACCGTCGCTGGAATCCGCGCGAAACACCGCGATGCTGTCGTGCCCCCGGTTCGACCCGAACACGAACCGGCCGTCCGGCGTCACCACGAGCTCGGCGGCCAGGTTCGGCCGCCCATAGTCCGGCGGGAGCGTCGACAGCGTCCGGCCCGGCTCCAGCGCGCCCGTTGCCGCGTCGTAGCCGAACTCGGTGATCGACGACGCCAGCTCGTTGATCACGTAGGCCCGTTCGGCGTCGGGGTGGAACGCCAGGTGCCGCGGCCCGGCACCGGCTCGCAGCGGTACCTCGTGCTTGATCATCAGGTGGCCGCCGTCCAGATCGAAGTCGTAGACGTACACCGAGTCGGTGCCCAGATCCACCGCAACCACGTAGCGGCCGGACGGGTCGGCCAGCACCTGGTGCGCGTGCGGGCCTTCCTGGCGCTGTGGGTTCGGCCCGCTGCCGCTGTGCTGCACCACGTGGCACGGCTCGCGCAGCACGCCCCCGGCGTCGATCGGATGCACCACCAGGTTTCCCGACCCGTAGTTCGCGGTGAGCAGGTACTTGCCGGACGGATGCACGCTCAGGTGGCACGGCGCCGCGCCCAGCGACGGTTGCGAATTGATCTCGCCGAGCGTTCCGTCCGCGCGCACCGAGAAGGCGATGACCCGTCCCGCCTGCAACTCGCTGACGGCGAACAACGTCGCCCCATCGGGTGCCACGGCGAGGAAGGACGGATCGGCGGTCTCGGCGACGCTCTCGGTGCACCGCAACGCCCCGTCGGCACCGGCGATCGCCAGCCGGATCCCGTCGGCCGCCGACTCCACGCCCGTGTAAGCGCCCAGGTACACCCGGTACTCACCGTTGTCCGGCATCAGCGCCTCGCCTTCGGTTCCGCCGAAACTGCACCGCGTCCATGATGTCAAGAGGCGGCGATGCCCCCCGGATGAGACAACGAAACTCCGCGATGGTTCGTCATCACGCAACGAATCGACGCTAGAAGCAACGGCTTGCGGCTGAAATGTTCGCCATCGCCGACATAACCTTATGACCATGACTGTCGTTCCGTCGCACCTCGAAGCCTCCCCGCACGCCGCCCGCTACCGGTCGCTCGACGACCAGTACAGCGCGCACAACTACCACCCGTTGCCGGTCGTGATCGCCGAGGCCAGCGGCGCCTGGATGACCGATGTGGACGGACGGCAGTACCTCGACTTCCTGGCCGGGTACTCGGCGCTGAACTTCGGACACCGCCACCCGGAACTGGTCGCCGCGGCCACCGAGCAGCTCGGCCGCGTCACACTCACCAGCCGCGCGTTCCACCACGACCAGCTCGGCCCGTTCTGCCGCGAGCTCGCCGAACTCACCGGCACCGACCGGGTGCTGCCGATGAACTCCGGTGCGGAGGCCGTCGAGTCCGCCATCAAGATCGCGCGGAAGTGGTCGTACCGGGTCAAGGGCGTGCCGGAAAACCGGGCCGAGATCATCGTCGCCGGGTCCAACTTCCACGGCCGCACGACCACCATCGTGTCGTTTTCTACCGACCCGGTGGCGCATGACGAATTCGGCCCGTACACGCCGGGTTTCGTCCTCACCGACTACGGCGACGCCGCATCGGTCGAGGCGGCGATCACCGAACGCACCGCGGCCATCCTGGTGGAGCCCATCCAGGGCGAAGCGGGCGTGATCGTGCCACCCGCCGACTACCTGCCCCGGCTGCGCCGGCTCTGCGACGACAACGACGTGCTGCTGATCGCCGACGAGATCCAGTCCGGACTCGCCCGCACAGGCGAGTTGCTGGCCAGCGAGCACGCCGGCATCCGCGCCGATCTCTACACCCTCGGCAAGGCGCTCGGTGGCGGCATCCTGCCGGTGTCCGCAGTGGTCGGCCGCGACGACATGATCGGCGTGCTGCAGCCCGGCCAGCACGGCTCCACCTTCGGCGGAAACCCGCTGGCCTGCGCGGTCGGCCGGGCCGTGGTTCGCCTGCTGCGCACGGGCGAGTTCCAGGAGCGCTCGCGCGAGCTGGGAGCGCACCTGCACGCGCGGCTCGGCGAGCTGCTCGGCCGCGGCGCGGTCGAGGTGCGCGGACGCGGTCTTTGGGCCGGGGTGGAGCTCGGCGCAGGCGGGCCGACCGGCCGCCAGGCCAGCGAGGCGCTGGCCGAGCGCGGTGTGCTGTGCAAGGAAACTCAGGACACGACCCTGCGCATCGCCCCGCCGCTGGTGATCACCCGCGACGAACTCGACACCGGCCTCGACACCATCGAAGCAGTCCTGACCCGCTGACCCAGCCGGTTCCGCGAGATGACGGGCAGCCGGAAGCCGACCGGTACGGGGTGTCCGTCATTCTCAGGACTTGGCGAGGTCGCGGGACAGCGCGGTGAGGCGGCTGATCGCGCGCAAGTACTTCTTCCGGTAGCCGCCGTGCAGCATCTCGTCGGTGAACAGGGCCGACAGAGCTTCGCCGGAAACCCGCACGGGGATGGCCCGGTCGTAGAGCCGGTCGGCCAGCGCGACCAGCCGCAGCGCGACGTCCTGATCCCGCGCCGCGTGCACGCCGCTGAGGTGCACCGCGGAGATCCCGTCGACCAAGCGGCCGTACTTCGAGGCGTGCAGCCCGCCCAGGAACCCGCACAGCTCGTCGAAGTCGTCGAGCGTCGAACCGTCGGTGGCCTCCGCGAGCCGGGTCAGCTCGTCCTCACTCATCGGCGGCGGCGCGTCCGGCAGCCCGCGGTGCCGGTAGTCCGGGCCGTCCACCCGAACCACGCTGAACCGCGCGGACATCGCGTGGATCTCGCGCAGGAAATCCACGGCGGCGAAGCGGCCCTCGCCGAGCTTGTCGGGCAGCGTGTTGGAGGTGGCCGCGATGCGCACGCCCGCGTCGGTGAGCTTCGCGATCAGCTGGGTGACCAGCATCGTGTCGCCGGGATCGTCCAGTTCGAACTCGTCAATGGCCAGCAACCGGTGCTCCGACAACCGCTTGACCGTCTCGGCGAACCCGAGCGCCCCCACCAGGTTGGTCACCTCGACGAACGTGCCGTAGGACTTCGCGCCCTCGGTGGCGTGCCACATCGACGCGAGCAGGTGCGTCTTGCCGACACCGAAGCCACCGTCGAGGTAGAGCCCACTCTTGCCATCGCCGGTCTTCTTGCGGCCGAACATCGCGCGCAGCCAGGACCCGCCGCCGGTATCGGCGTTGATGCCTTCGGCGAACGTCGAGCAGTCTCGCACCGCCTGCGCCTGGCTCGGCTCCTCCGGGTTCGGGAGGTAGGTGTCGAAGCGCACCACGTCGAACCTGGGCGGCGGTGTCATCGCCTGGACCAACTCGTCCGGACTGAGCTCGGGACGGCGGTCGACCAGACGGGGAAAACTCATGCGCCGACTCTATAACCGGACATCGGTCTACCCGGTCGTGCCGTCACGTGCTCCTGCTCACCCCGCCGGCCCACCGGATCGCCGCGCACATGGTGGGATTACCGCATGGTGGACAAGCTCTGGCCGGTCGACGGCGCGCAGCAGGTAGACGAGCAACTGGAGGAGTTCTACGCCTACCCCGAGCGGCCGGAACGCCCCTGGGTGCGGGTGAACTTCGTGTCCAGCCTCGACGGCGCGGTGACCGTCCAAGGCAGTTCGCGCGGGCTCTCCGCGCCGGTCGACCAGCGGGTCCTCGGGTTGATCCGGGACCTCTCGGATGTGGTGCTGGTCGGCGTCGGCACGGCGATGGTCGAGGGCTACCGGGGGGTGAAGCGCACCGAGGTGCGCGCCGAGCGGCGGCGACGGCTGGGCCGGTCCGAGGTGCCGCCGATCGCGCTGGTCACCGCCCGCGCCTCGCTGCCGCCGGACTCGCCGCTGCTCACCGACACCCTGGTACCGCCGATCGTGCTCACCTGCGACGCCGCTCCGCAGTCGCGCCGCGCGGCGCTTGCCGATGCGGGCGCCGACGTCGTCGTCACCGGTGACGAACGGGTCGATCTGCGGGCGGCGCTCAGTGCGCTGGACGCGCGGGGGCTGCGCCGCATCGGTTGCGAAGGCGGTCCGACCCTGTTCGGCAGCCTCATCGAGGAAGATCTCGTCGACGAGCTGTGCCTGACCCTGTCGCCGCTGCTGGCCGGCGGCGATGCGGGCCGGATCGCGGCGGATACCGGTGCCGCGAAGCCTCGGCAGATGCGGCTGCGGTCCGCACTGCACGCGGAATCGCTACTCCTGCTGCGTTACGCGAGAATGCTCGGGTGACGGTTGGGGCCAGTGCGGACGACGCCCTGATGGCCGCCGCGCGACGCGGCGACGACGCGGCGTTTGACATGCTGGTCCGCCGCCACAGCACCAAGATGTACCGGGTCGCATACCGGATCCTCGCGGATTCCGCCGAAGCCGAAGACGCCGTCCAGGAAGCTTGGGTGTCGGCGTGGCGGTCGCTTGGCCGGTTCCGCGGCGACTCGGCGCCGACCACCTGGCTGTACCGGGTGGTCACCAACGCGGCCCTCGCCACCCTGCGCCGCCGCAAGCCCACAGTTCCGCTGAGTCCGAACGACGAACTGATCCCCGACCGCGCCACTGCCGATCCGGAGGACCAGGTGGTTCGCAGCGAGGAGGCCGCCCGCGTGCACCGCGCTATTGCGACGCTCGAACCCTCGCAGCGCGTCCCGCTGGTGCTCCGGGAACTAGAGGGCTTGAGCTACGAAGAGATCGCCGAGATGCTCGACGTGCCGGTGACCGCGCTGCGGGCCCGGCTGCACCGGGCGCGGGTGACCCTGCTCGCCAGGCTGAAGGAGATGTGATGAGTGACCGCTCCTTCGATCCGGACCGGGTGCTGCCGTGCGGCCGTACCCTCGGCGTGCTGCTGGACTTCCTCGCCGACAGCGCCCCGACCGAACTCACCGAACACATCCAGACCTGCCCGCACTGCCAGGCCGCGCTCGCCGAACTGGACGCCGACTGGGCGCCGGTGCGCCGCACCGCGCGCCTGCCGGTCGAATCCCCGCACGGGCTGGTGGAGCGTGCCCTCAGGGCCGTGCGCGGGGTGCGCGGCGGCCTCGGAGCGGCCCCGGTGGAACTCACCCAAAAGGATGGCAAGCTGCGGATCGCGCAGCAGGCCGTGGTGCTGCTGACGCGTCGGCTGTGCCTGGAGATCCTTACCGGGCATCCAGGGGTGCACCTGCGCGGCTGCGTCGGCGATGTCGATGAGGTGCAGGTGGATCTGACGGTCCGCTACGCCCTGCCCCTGCCCGAAGAGGCCGATGCGATCCAGCGGGAATTGGTGGCGGCGCTGCGCGAGGTCCTTGGCGCGGGCGCACCGGGTGTGTTGGTGCGAGTCGTCGACGTCGAGCCGCCGGGCACCAGATGAGTCCACAATGGGTGATGTGGCATACAGCTGCGAGCGATCCCGCCGCGTGCCCGCAGCAAGCCTTGCCGAGCCGCGGCGGTATCGGCGGAACTTCGAAGGAGCTGGATTTCCATGGCCCAGAACAGTGGAACCCCGCAGAACGCGCAGGCCGCGACCGATCAGAGCGCCGAGGGCCGGCGCATTCCGGAGACCCGGTCTGGCGGCACGCCCGCCCGCCTGGCCGACGAGACCACGCAGGGCAAGACCACCATCTCCGCGTCCGTGGTGCAGAAGATCGCCGGCATCTCCGCCCGTGAGATCTCCGGCGTCTACGCGATGGGCGGCGGTGTCTCCCGCGCCTTCGGCGCCATCCGGGAGCGGATCCCGGGTGGAAGCGGGACCTCCTCCACCTCCGGTGTGCAGGTGGAGGTCGGCGAGAAGCAGGCCGCGGTGGACCTGGACCTCATCGTGGAGTACGGCGCGTCCATCGTGGACCTCGCGAGGGCGGTGCGGCGCAACGTGATCACCGCGGTGGAGCGGATGACCGGGCTGGAGGTCATCGAGGTCAACATCGCGGTCAACGACATCCATCTGCCCAGTGAGGACGGTGAGGAGAGCGGCGAGCAGGCCACAGCCCGCGTCGAATGACGTCCAGGCGCCGCGACCCGGCGGCGCAACGCCGATCTTTTTCCCTGGAGGATCAGCCCGACATGCCGGAACCCATATCCGCCAGCGAGCTGGCCGACCGGGTGCTCGCCCATCCCTCGGTGGTGCGGCTGCACGGTGGGCAGTTCGGCGAGATCGCCACGTACCGGCCCGGTAGCAAGGTCGTCGGGGTGCGGTTGCCAGACATCGGTGCCGTTGCCGAACCCGGGGCCGGTGCCGTGGAGATCGGCGTGGTGCTGCGGCTGGGCAGGCCGCTGCCGGAGATCGTCGCCGAACTCCGCGGCACGCTGGCCGAAGTGCTCGGGAAATCCCGGGTGGACATCACCGTCGCGGACGTGATCACCACCAACGAGCCGCAGGAAAGCGCATGATGGTCTCTGTGCAGCACGATCCGGCCACGACGCGGGCAGCCATCCGCGCATTCGTCCGGGCCCACCACCCGGACGTGGGAGGGGATCCGGAGGTCTTCGCCACCGGGCTGATGGAGCTGCGCGCGGCGCAGCGCACCGGCCGCCGACCGCGCGATCGCTACGACGCGCCAGTGGTCGTGGTGAATCGGCCGCGCGGGCTCCGCAGGCTGCTGCACCGCATCCGCTCCTGGCAGGCGCGCCGGAAGCGGGCCCCACGAGTCCGGTGAGTATCCAAGTCAGTTTCTCGGCAGGAGGGTTGCACCCATGAATGCGACGCAGACCGGTTTGATCGCCGGCCTCATCCTCGGCATTGCCGCCGCGGTCGGCGGCTTCATCGGGTTTCTGATCGCGCTGCTGATCGGCGTGATCGGCCTGGTGATCGGCCGGGTCCTGGACGGGGAGCTGGAAATCGGCGACATCCTGGGCCGGGGTCGAGACCGATGACCGCCACCGCCGAGCGGGCCGCAGCCGAGGACACCGGCGACCGCGGGGATCCCGGTGAGCGGGGCCGGTTGCACATCAGCCGCAGCGTGCTGCGCAAGATCGCCGAGTACGCGGCCGACCAGGCTCCGGGCTGCGCGCGCACGCGCCGTCGGCTCGCCGGGGTCGGACTCCGCGAGCACGGCGCGGTGGCGCATGTGTCTGGCCCCGACGATGCCCTGCGAGTCCGGCTGGACGTCGCGCTGCGCTATCCGACGCCGGTGTGCGAAACCGTGGCGTCGATGCGGGATCGGGTCGGCGGAGAGCTGCGGCGCATCGCCGACCGCCAGGTCCGCACCGTCGAGGTGACCGTGTCCGCCCTCGTTCCGGCGGAAGCACCGCCGCGAGTGGAGTGAGCCATGCGCTTGTTGGTGCGCCTGTTCGCCGCGCTGCTGGGCCTGGCCATCGCCGCGGGCGGCGTATTGCTGGCAATCGAGGTGGTGTGGGCCCTGCTGCGGCCCGGCACCGGCGGGCTCATCATCCCCTGGCAACACCTCCTCTCCGGGCTGAGCAGCCTGTCCTGGCACGACCCCCCGGTTCTGGTGACCGCGGCCGTGGTCGCGGTGGTGGGGCTTGTCCTGCTGCTCATCGCGATCAACGCCGGGCCGAAGGACCTCCGGCTGCACGACCCGGCACCGGAGGTCACCGCAATCACCGACCGGCGCTCGCTGGCCCGGCTGGTCGGGCACCAGGTGCGCGAGCAGGACGGCGTGGCGGGCGCCTCGGTCACCGCGAGCGCGAAACGCGTCCAGGTGAAGGCGACCGCGCAGTTCCGGCGGTTCGGCGACCTGCGCACCCGGCTGTCCGAGACCGCCGAACACGCCGTGCAAGACCTGCCGCTGCGCCACACCCCGGAGGTGCTGGTGTCGGTGGCCGCGCCGAAGGAACGGCGATGACCGAGACCAAGCAGGAGATCAGGCCGAGCGCGACCCCGGCCGGTCGCGGGCTGGCATTCGAACGCGGCGTGGTCGTCGCGTTCGGGACGCTCGGGCTGGTCGTCGGTGTCGTCGTGCTTTTGGTCGGCACCGGTCTGCTGGGCACCTTCCGGGCGCAGCGGCCGGTGGCCGACCCGATCCTGGTGCAGTGGCTGCGGGACCACTCGCAGGTGGCGCTCCCGGTCGCGATCGTGCTCGGTATCGCGCTGTTGGTGGTCGGCTTGTGGTGGGTTTTCCGGGCCATGCGGCCGGAGCCGCGACCGGACGTGCTGCTGGAGCGCGGCAAGGAGGCCCTGACGGTCACGAGCGCGGCGCTGACCGAAGCCGTGCGCACCGACGCCGAGCAGGTCACCGGCGTCAGCCGGGCGCGGGTGCGGATGGCGGGAAGTGAGCACCGCCCGGCGCTGCGGCTCACATTGTCGTTGCAGGAAGGCACCAACGTGCGCCACGTTTGGGAAGAACTCGACGACAAGGTGCTGTCCCGCGCCCGCGAGTCGCTGGGCACGGATAGCTTGCCCACGGCGATCCGCCTGCAACTGGATCGAGCACCCCGCCAACGCGTCCGCTGAACTCGGCGAGGAGGACTCGATGCTGCCAGTGCAACCACCGGTGAAGCCGATGCTGGCCAGCCCGGTCGACGGCATCTCCCGGGAGGGCGGCCTGCTGTTCGAGCCGAAGTGGGATGGTTTCCGGTGCCTGGTGTTCGCCGATCCGCAGGCCGAGCAGCCGGTGCTGCTGCAGTCCCGCACCGGTCGGCCGCTGAACCGGTACTTCCCCGAAGTCCTGCGGACGGTCGCCGAACAGCTCGACCGGCCCGCGGTGCTCGACGGGGAGCTCGTGGTGATCCGGCGCGACGAGGTCGGCGACCGGCTGGACTGGGACGCGCTGGGCGAGCGCATCCACCCGGCCGCCAGCCGCGTCCGGATGCTCGCCGAGAAGACACCGGCCACGTTCATCGCGTTCGACCTGCTCGCGCTGGACGACCGCGACCTCATGGGCGCACCGCAGACCGAGCGCCGCGAACTGCTCGCCGGCCTCGGCCTGGACCACAGCGGACTGCGCACCACGCCGGTCACCGACGACCCGGACACCGCGGCCGAATGGTTCCGGGTCTTCGAAGGCGCCGGGCTGGACGGCGTGATCGCCAAGCCCACCGGCGGCCACTACGTGCCCGGCAAGCGGACCATGTTCAAGATCAAGCATTCGCGCACCGCGGACTGCGTGGTCGCCGGGCTGCGCTGGCACGCCAAGACCGAGCCCGGCACGGCCGTGGGCTCCCTGCAGCTGGGGCTGTACGACGACAGCGGCGTGCTGCACCACGTCGGCGTCGTCGGTGCGTTCCCGGCCGCCCAGCGGCGCGCCCTGGCCACCGAACTCGCCGAGCTGGTCACCGACGGCGAGCACCCGTGGCTGGGACCCGACGCCGCCGACGGGCGGCGGCTGCCCGGCTCGGTCAATCGCTGGAACAGCAGCGAGCAGCCGTGGGTGCCGCTGCGTCCGGAGCGCGTCGTCGAGGTCTCCTACGACCACACCGAAGGCGCTTACCCCGGCCGGTTCCGGCACACCACGCAGTTCGTGCGCTGGCGCCCCGACCGGGACCCCGAGTCCTGCCGCTACGACCAGCTCGACGAGCCCACCCGTTACGACCTCGACGCAGTGCTGTTCGGCGACGTCAACCGGGGCGCCCGGGTCGACGGGTAATCTCTGGACCCGTGGCAGGACAACGCATCGCGGTGATCGGTTCGGGCGGCGTCGGCGGAGTTCTCGCGGAGGCGGCGCATGCCGCCGGGCACCAGGTCACGGTGTGCGTGCGGACGCCGTTCGACCGGTTGACGCTGGAGACTCCGAACGGCACCGGCGAGATCCCGGTTTCGGTGGCCACCCATCCGGAAGCGCTCGGCGAGTTCGACTGGATTCTGCTGACGACCAAAGTGCAGGACGCAGCGAGCGCGACGGGCTGGTTGCGGAAGCTGGACGACGGACGTGCCCCGGTCGTGGTGGTGCAGAACGGCATCGAACACCGCGAATCGGTCGCCGGGATGGGGCTGCGGGCCCCGGTGCTGCCCGCGTTGATCTACGTGGCCGCCGAGCGGGTGCGGCCCGGACACGTGGTGCGCCGGTCCGTCGGCACCATGCAGGTCGAGGCGGGAGAGCTCGGCGAACGCTTCGTCGAGCTGGTCTCCGGCGAGGCCCTCAGGGCCCGGACCACGGACGACTTCCGCACCGCGGCGTGGCGAAAAATGCTGACGAACCTGGCGCCGAATCCGATCACCGCGTTGACCCTGCGACGCCTGGATGTGCTCCGCGAGCCGCACATCGTGGAACTCAGCAAGGGCTTACTCGCCGAGGCCGTCGAGGTCGCCCGCGCCGAGGGAGCCCGGTTGACCCACAACGACGCGAAGCAGGTGCTCGCCGACTACATCGAGAAGTTCCCGCCGGCCAACGGCACGTCGATGCTCTACGACCGGTTGGCGGGCCTGCCCACCGAGCACGACCACATCACGGGCCCGCTGGTGCGGGCGGCCGAAAAGCATCACATCCCCGTCCCGCGCAACAAGGCCCTCCTAGCCCTGATGCGCGCCCTTCGACCCACGCCACTTCCGCCCGTCTGACGGGCTTCGTGCCGGTCGGCAAGACCGCCGCCGTTCTTGCCGCGTTTGCCAGGCTCGTCGGGTTCCCGGACAGTTTCACGTGGCGGAAGCCGATCAGTTCGCGCCCGTGTCCTTCGGGCTCTGGTTGCTCTCGCCGGGCTTCGCGCCCGAATCCTTGGTCATGCCGACCGAGCCGACCGAGGCGACGACGACGCAGCCGACGGCCACCCACTGCCAGGCCCCCAGCATCTCGCCCAGCACCAGGAGACCCGCCAGCGCCGCGACCGCGGGCTCCAGGCTCATCAGCACGCCGAACACCCTCGGCGGCATCCGGCGCAGTGCCTCCAGCTCCAGCGAATACGGCACCACCGAGGACATCAGCGCCACCACCAGCCCGGCGATGAGCACCGCCGGGTGCAGCAGTGCCGTCCCGGCCTCCGCGATGCCGAACGGCGCCGCCACCAGCGCACCGAACGCCATGCCCAGAGCCAGCCCGGACCCGCCGTTGGTCCGGCTGCCGAGCTTGGCGCCGAGGAGGATGTAGCCCGCCCACAGCGCACCGGCCATCAGCGCGAAAGCGACGCCGCCCCAGTCCAGCCCGCCTTCCACGCGGGCCAGCAGCACCACGCCGGTGCCCGCCAGCACCGCCCAGAGGACGTCGAGCGTGCGCCGCGAGCCGATCACCGCCACCGCCAGCGGCCCGAGGAATTCGATGGTGACCGCCGCACCAAGCGGAATCCGCTCGAACGCCTGGTAGATACAGACGTTCATGCCTGCCAGCACCGCGCCGTAACCGGCCACCACCGCCAGCGTCTTGCGGCTCATCCGCAGCGACGGGCGCCAGACCGCAAGCAGGATCACCGCGGCGAACGACAACCGCAGCGCCACCACCCCGGACGCCCCGGCCAGGGTGAACAGCTGCTTGGCGAACGCCGCCCCTACCTGCAAGCTGATCACGCCCACCAGCACGAGCATCGGCGGTGGCAGCACCCCGAGGGCGCGCGCGGAGAGGTTCTCCACGCTGAACAGCGGTCGCCTGCTCGACGATGCCCCCGAACCGATCTGCGCGACGTGCACGATGCCCCTTCCTCCGATGCTCGCGGCCGCTGCGACGACCGCGCCCGCCGCACGTTAACTCGCGGCCCGCCGTGTTCGTTACCCGATTGTCAGGGCCCTCACCGGGGTCTCACCTGGATCATGCGATGCTGGCCGCGTCCAGCGACCGCCGCGCTTGCCGACGAGGAGTACCCGTGCCGCGCACCACTCACCGGGTCGGGGCCGCGCTACTGCCGTTGTTGCTTCTGGTGATCGCCGCCTGCTCGGCCGGACCGTCGGAGCGGCCCGCGGTCGCCTACCACGACGGCGAGCAGCAGATCGTCCCCGCCCCGCAGCCGCCGAAACCGGCACCGGTCCCGCCGCTGGGCTCCCCCGGCGACGATTCCCTGAACTGGGAGGACTGCACCGCGCAGACCCGCGCGGAGCTCGGTGGACTGCCGCCCGACATGACGTTCTCCTGCTCACGGCTGCTCAGCACCCTGGACGCTCCGGATGCCCCGGAGCGCGGCGCTGCCCGAAACGCGCTGATCCGCACCGGCGCCGGCCGCGTGCCGCTGGTGGTGCTCGGCGACATCGGCGGGGAGCCGGGCACCACCTTCGCCGCCCGGCTGGCCACCCAGCTGCCGCCGGAGATGTTGCAGACCTTCACCATCATCGGGATGGATCGGCGCGGCACCGGAGAGTCCGATCCCGCCGACTGCGTGCCACCCGCGCAGCGCGATGCGATCGTCGGGTTCGACCCGCGCGCCACCGACCGCGCCGCGCTGGACCGGCTGCTCGAATCGGTGCTGAAAGCCAGCCAGGAGTGTCTGCTCAACCTCGACGAACGGCTGCAGGCCTACGACACCTGGCGCACCGCGTCGGATCTGGAGGAGCTCCGCCTGGAACTGGGGGTGCCGAAGCTGCACGCGATCGGACGCGGCGAGGCGGCGCGGCTGCTCACGACGTTCGCCGAGCGCTTCCCGGGATCGGTGGGCCGGCTGGTGCTCGACGGGGCACCGGACCCGACGCGCGACTCGATCGGACAAACGGAATCCCAGGCGCAGAGCGCCGAGCAGACCTTCGACGCGTTCGCCGCGGACTGCCTCGGCCGGAGATGCCCGCTCGGTCCCGACCCCCGCAAGATGGTCGCGGATCTCGTCGAGCGGACGCGCAGTACCCCGCTTCCGGCTCCGGGCACCACGGTCAGCGCCGGCCGCGTGGTCCAGGCGATCCGGCTGGGCCTCTCCGATCTGGCCACCTGGCCGGCCCTGGCGAATGCGCTGTCGGCGGCCGACCGCGGTGATGGCGCCGGTCTCGCCGCGATCAGCGCGCCGCTGGTCACCGTGCAAGGCGTGAACCCGCCGTGGCTGGACGGAGACATGATCACCAGCTGCAACGACACGACGGTGCGCGTCCCGCCGCAGCGCAGCGGCGAGCTCGCGTTGGACTGGGTGAACCGCTTCCCGCTGTTCGGCGGTGCCGCCGCGCAGCGCGTGGCGTGGTGCGGGTCGTGGCCGGTCCCGCAGCAGCCGCTTCCGGCACCGCGCCGCATGGACCTGCCGCCGATCCCGGTGATCAGCACCGCGAACGATCCGCAAATGCTCGGCATGGGCAGCGAGCATATGGCCGACCAACTGCCGACCGGCGTGCTGCTGCGCTGGCAAGGCGCCGGACACGGTGCGGTCGGCAAATCGCCATGCATCACCGAGTCCGTCAGCCGATTCCTGGTGCAGGGCACCGTGCCGACCGACGGCACGGCCTGCCCGGGGTGATCCCGCGAACACGCCGGGCAGGCCGCCGCCGGTTAGCCGCAGCTGGAGCAGCAGCCGCAGGAAGGACCGGAGCAGCTGCTGCAACAGCTGCACCCACCCTGGACTTGCGGAGCACGCTCGGCTTCGGTGCGGACCATCATGGCCTCCCGGTCTTGTGGCGAATACCAGCGGTTGCGATGTTCCTCGTCAGCCGAGGGACCGGGACACCGCTGGCCGAGCGAAACGTTGTCGTCCAACGTGCTTAACAGGGCACATGAACGCATTGCGATCTGTAACTGAATGCAGAACGTGCACGGGGAACGCGGCGATCGAGTGAGAAGATCGACTCTTCCGGACCAAGGAACACCATGTTCGACGAGCACCACCGGGCCATCCCGCTGAGCACCGGCCATGGGCCTTTGGCTGGACACCCCGGCACAGACCGTCGAGGAAATCCTGAGCCGCGCCTGGCCCCAAACCCCGGTGTGACTCGTCAGCGGCCGTAGTCGTGCTCGTAGTCGTACTGGTACTCGTAGTACGGCTGGTTGAACGACTGCACGACGCCGTCGCAGACCAGGCTGATCGCGCCGAGCACGATGAACACGATCAGCAAGATGCGGCCGCCCTTGGACATCACCAGCGGACGGGTGCCGGGCGACTGCCGCGGCGGGTTGTCCTCCGCTCGCGCGTCGCCGAAAAGCTTCATCGGATAGGCGCCGGTCAGCAGGTAGAAATAGGCGTTCGTGCGGTAGGTGTAGCGCAGGACCGCCGCGGAGGCGTCGAAGACCGGCCGCGGGTTGCGGCCGGCGACCAGCACGATCACCCAGATGAAGAAGGCGAGCACACCCCACCCATGGACGACGACCGCGCTCACGATCGCGGCCGGGATGACCAGGATGATCCGGAAGAAAACCGTCCACCGATTGAGCTCGCCGGGCCGGATGTCGACTTGCACCGGGTAGTCCGGCTCGGGAACCACGAACGGCGGGTACTTGTCCACGAGCAGCATGTTCGATGCGGCCACCCGCGCCTGGTAACCGATGAACAGGGCCAGGAAACCGGAAATCCAGTCCGGTAGCCGCCCCAGGATCAGCGCGGCGAACCAGCCGATGAACACCACCACGGCGGCCGCGATGGACACCAGCCAGAGCACGATGAAGTGCGGGATCAACAGCAACAGTCGCAATAGGACGGTCCAGCGACGCTGTCGTTCCGGGGGCGTGACCATCAGCTCGGGCCGAAACGGGCCGCTGGTCTGCGCCGGCTGCTCGCTCATCATCGCCTCCCTGAGTCCTAAGTAGAGCGCGGCGACGGTATCCACCGCTCGCGGGCAGGAGAATGATCTACCCGATCGCCCTGCGAAAGCGATCACTCGATCAGGTGGGGCGCGGCATCCTGCACCGGTCGGCATTCTCGCGGCGGACGCCGCAGGGCTGCGGCGGGCACCAAGCGCTACCGTGGGGCCGTGGAGCGCGGCGAACGCGATGAGGAGCTTGAACGCCTCGGCGACGATCTGGACGGGCTCGACCCGCAGGATCCCGAGGTGCGCGCCTTCGCCGCGCATCGCGATCGAATGCAGCGGCCCAACTCTGAGGCCACCGTGGAAGGCATGCTGCGCGGCGTTGACGACTTCGCGCAGAGTGTGAACCGCGCGGATGGTCACCGCCGGTTGGTGGCCGTCTCGGTGGTCGTGCTGATCCTGCTAGGCGTGCTGTTCACGGTGTGGAACGCGGTCGCGTTCATGCTCCACACGTTCCTCGGTTGACTTGTCGGAGCACTGGGGCATTCTTGGCCTCCGCCGCTGAATCGAGGTTCGATGATCGAGACCGATCGGGTACGCGTCCTGGCCTACCGCTACGCCGTGCAACAGCTGGACCGCTCCGCTATCGACGTCGACGAACTCGCCGTGCTGCCGCTCGGCGTGCAGGACAGCCCCGCCGGATCGGCACTCCAGTCGGTGCGTACGCGTGTGCCCGGAGCCGAACTCCCCGACTCGCTGACCCTCGCCTGGTCGGTGCGCGGCAGCGCGCACCTACACCGCGTCACGGATCTCCCGAGGCTGGCCGCCCAGCTCTACCCGTCGTCGGATGCGGACGTGGTGGCCCGGCTGCCGGTCATGAGATCCGTCGACGCCCCGCTCGCGGTGTTCGGCAAGACCGTCACGGCGATGCGCGAGCACTCGCTCGAACCGACCGACCGGGGCTCGCTGAGCGCCGCGGTCACCCGCGACGTCCCGGAAGCCTCGGCGTGGTGCCGCGGATGCGAGTCGACCCATGTCTTCTACTCGCTGTATCTACAGGCCGGGTTGGCGGCAGGCATCCGGCTGGCGCGCGAGTCCGGGCGGCTGCGGATCACGGCGGCCCCGCAATGGCACGTGCCGCACAAGACCACCCGGCTCGACGCGCTCATTCGGGACAGCCTGCGCGTGCTGGGCCCGGGCTCGATCGCCGATGTCGCCGCGTACTTCGGCACCAGCGCGGCCGTGCTGCGGCCGGTCTGGCCGACGGATCTCGTCGAGGTCTCGGTCGGCGGCAAGCAGTCCTGGTTCGTGCCGGAGGAGACCGCCGCACTCGACTCGCCGGCGTCGCCGCGCGGCGTTCGGCTCCTGCCGACCGGGGATCCGTTCCTGCAAGCGCGAGACCGTGTGCAGTTACTGCCCAACCCGGTCCACCGCAAGGCCCTTTGGCGCGCGGTCAGCTCCCCTGGCGCCCTGCTCGTTGACGGTGAGATCACCGGAAGCTGGCGGGCCAAGAAGGCGGGCAGCAAGCTCGATGTGGCCGTGACGAGCTTCGGTCGCCTGACCGGCGCCACCCGCGCCGAAGTGGACGCCGAAGCCCAGCAGTTGGCCGCGGTCCGGGGCGCGAAGTCGGCCGCGGTGGCGTTCGACTCGATCTGAGACCGCGCCTGTGCAGTTGATCTTCACACGGATTAGCGTGGAAGCATGGATCCGGTCGCAGGAACTCCCAAGGTCACCAAAACCGAGCAGGAGTGGCGGGAACAGCTCAGCCCGAGCGAGTACGCGGTGCTGCGCCAAGCCGCCACCGAACCGGCTTGGCAGGGCGAGTACGTCGACACCAAAACCGTCGGCGTCTACGAGTGCCGCGGCTGCGGGACCGAGTTGTTCCGCAGCGACACCAAGTTCGAATCCCACTGCGGGTGGCCGTCGTTCTACGACCCCGCCGACAGCGATGCGGTGATCCTCCGCGAGGACCGGTCGCTAGGCATGGTCCGCACCGAGGTCCTGTGCGCCACCTGCCACAGCCACCTCGGCCACGTCTTCAAGGGCGAGGGCTACCCCACCCCCACCGACCAGCGCTACTGCATCAACTCGATCGCCGTACGCCTGGAACCCGCGGACGAGGGTTAGAACACGAAAACGCCCCACACCGGCAAAGGTGTGGGGCTCAGTTGACGTGCTGGTCGGCGTGCGAGGGGCGCACGCCGACCAGCGCCCGGCGCGGTGGGGCCGGTTGCGGCGAAGGCCGCTCGTCGACCCCGTGCCGCGCCGGAGATCGGGGGATGACCGGACCGTGACCAGGTGACGGAGTCGGTCCGGCCATCCCCTGCCCTGCGCCGCTCCTGTTCGTCGCAGGGCACATATCCGCGGGCGCCAGTAAGCGACGTCGCGGTCCTCTAGTGGCGGCGTGAGTGATTCTTGAGCTGGAGCAGGGTTAACCATCGAAACCCCACTCATCCTAGTCGCCATACTCGTCTGAGACGAGTGATACGATAAGCATGTCGATCGAGTTTCCGCAAGAGACCACCAAGTGATTTCATGGGAGGCAGGCAAGACGACCCAGACGTGTGAGAGGTGCCGAATGAACGCGACGGCCCGGTATAAGGAGATCGCGAACATCCTCCAGGTAGAGATCGCCTCGGGAGCCTGGGGCGTTGGCGACAAGTTGCCCGCGGAACCGGAACTCATCAAGCGTTTCGAAGCATCGCGCACAACGATCCGACAGGCTCTTGCGGAGCTACGGGACGCTGGGTTGGTGCAGATGAAGCACGGAGTCGGAGTGTTCGTGTCGCCTCCGCGAGTGGTGAAGAGGTTGGATTCGCGGGAGCGGTTGTCGCGGGCAAGGCGCGAGCGCAACGAAGGGGCGTTCCTTGCGGAGGCGAAGGCCCAAGGGTTCGCTCCGACGTCATCGGTCAGGGTGTGGTTTGAGCCAGCGCAGGACTTCGCAGAGCTATTCGGAATCGAAGAGACTGCTGAGCTGTGCGTACGCGATCGCGTCATGCGGGCCGACGGGAAGCCTGTGATGCTCGCAGTATCCAGGCTCCCGCGCGAGATCACCCGCGGGACCGCGCTCGAAGAGGTCGACACGGGCCCGGGAGGTGCTTTCGCTCGGCTGGAAGAACTTGGGTTCGAGCTGACCAGTCACGAGGAAATCGTTGGCGCGAGGATGCCCGACGCGAACGAGAAGCAGATGCTCGAACTCACCAGCGGTCCGGTCCTGACGGTCCAGCGGCGCACGTACAGCAATGGGCGGCTCGTTGAAGTCAACGACATGGTCATGCCTGGAGCGAGCTACGAACTGCGGTACACCTGGGACGCGGACTAATCGGAGGTCGTCGCCGCCCAACTACCCTGCGCTACTCTGGCCGAGCGGTCCGTGATCGACACCACAACGCGGCATCGCCGCCGAGGAGAGCGAAATGGAACTCATCAGCCCCGAGCGCGACCCGGAGTACCCCAGCCAGATATGGGCACCCCCGCATCTGTGCCTGCACCCGTACGAGCGAGTACGGCTTCCAGTGCGGTCACTTCCCTCCGGAGAACCCGGAACAGCTCAGCGTCTTTCGCCTCGACTGCTTCTCCTGCGGTAGTTACTGGAACCAGACCGCCAAGGATGGCTGGGTCTACGAGTACCTGGGCCGAATGATCGCCGAGGGCCGGTTCCGCGTGGTCAGCCCCGGGGGCCTAGACCTCTCTGACGCGGTGGAGTGGCGTCGCCAGACCCGTTACGGCGCGATCATGGAGGATCTGACGGGCTCCGACAACCCGATTCTGTCGAGCACCATCGTCCTGCGACGCCCCGATTAGTCGATCGTCGGACTGTGCCCAATCCCCTACCATCGTCGCTGCGGATGCGACAACGTCCATCTCGTGGAGAGCGCGAACCAGGCCGTGGTCTTGACGACTACCCGTCCTAAGTTCTCGGCGTTCCTCGATGGCGTGAAGAAGGGCGAGTTCGACTTCGCCGGCTAACCCCAGAAACACAAGAGGGCCTCCACCCGGTTCTACCGGGTGGAGGCTTCTTACATGGTCGCGAAGAGGAACGTCAGCACCAGCCCAACGCCGACAACGATGATCGCCGCCCGTGGCAGGTCGGCACCGGTTCTCCCCTGCCGGGCCCGATCCAGGCCTAGTCCGCCGAGAAAGAGCGCGGCAACGAGGACGATGACCGAAAGCGGGGCAGGGATGAACGGTCCGACGATCGCCAGGATGAGCCCGAAAGTCCCCAAGCCCGCGGGCTTGGGAGCTGGCCCGTGAAGGCGGCAGCCATGCGATCTACCGCCTGGGGGCAACGGTTATTCCTGTCCCGAGACACAGAACTCGGCGAGAATCTCGCTCTCAACATTTTCAAGGAACGCCAGGGGGAACTCGTGGAGAAGTGGTGGAAGCAGCGATGACTACATACCAGGTGACAGTCACGCGGGACGGCAAGTTCTGGTTGATCCACGTTCCTGCCATCGAACGATGGACCCAGGCGCGCAGGGTCAGCGAGATTCGCGAGACGGCCCAGGACCTCATCGAAATCATGACCGGGGAGCCTGCGGAGACCATCGACCTCGACGTCACCATCTCGCTTCCACCAGAGGTGCAAGAGCGCACACCAACTGGTCAGCGGGAATCCGAAGGCAGCCTGAAGCGCGGTATTGATCACTACGCCACAACCTCCACTTTGCACGGCAACGACGGTGCACGGGACAGCCGGGCGTCCGCAGTCAACAGCGGTATGTCCAAACGCGCAGCCAACGCGACGTAGAGTGCATCGTAGAAGGTGATCGCCCCGCGCAATCGCCATGCGGCCTGCGCGAGCGGTCCAGCATGCGGATACCGTTCGTCAACAACTGATTCCATGAGCCGGACACCGGTCTCCGCTGTCTCGGCCGATATCTCACCCACGAGCAAGCGGCGCCGCAGCACGTTTCCCACCTCCGCGTCTATGAGATGCGGAGCGTGACACTCGAGATCGACCAGCCTGGATGACAGTTCCTCGGCAGCGGCGCTCTTCTCCCCGATTGCGATGATCACAGTCGAGGAGTCGACGACCATCGCTTTCATCGACGGTCGGCCTCAAGATCAGCCAGGATCGATTCCCTGGTGACTCCGGGACGGGGATCACGAGCCAAGGTCTCGCGCATCGCAGCGAGCACTTCGGCTTTCGGAGTCTTCGCCGCCTCCGCTTCAAGCAGGTCGTGAAGGTACGCCTGCAATGACTGCCCGGCTGCACGGGCGCGTTTACGGAACGTCTCGTAGGTTTCTTCCGAAAGATCCCGAACCTGGACGGTGGCCATGCGGCAATGCTAGCTTGCAGCGCTGTTGCGTCAAAATAGCGCTACTCGCGCATCGCAGCGAGCACTTCGGCCTCACTGTGAGGCGACCGCTCTGGCCACGGGGCCGCGCCAAGTGCTGCGGGAAAATCCGAGCGCGACCCGTCAGCGACACCGGCGGGCGTTGAGCCGGGCGGCCTGGCGCGTCAGGTAATCGCGCTCGGCGAGGTTGGGTGCCTTTTGGGCCGCCTCGGCGTACAGCCGTGCCGCCGTCGCCAGGTCGCCATCGCGCTTGTGGAGGTATGCCGCCACCGCGGTGTGGCGGGGCAGTGAGTCGTTCAGCGCCGCGAGCGCCGCCAGCCCGGCGCGCGGTCCGTTGGCCTCGCCCACGGCGACCGCGCGGTTGAGCCGGACGACCGGGCTGTCGGTCAGGCGCGCGAGCTCGTCGTACCACTCGACGATCTGCACCCAGTCAGTCTCCTCGGCGGTGGGCGCGTCAGCGTGGAGTGCCGCGATGGCGGCCTGGGCCTGGAACTCGCCCAGCCGGTCGCGGGCGAGGGCCGCCTGCAGGATCTCGACGCCCTCGGCGATCGCCTCGGTGTCCCACCGGCTGCGGTCCTGCTCGGCGAGCGGTACCAGGCTGCCGTCGGGCGCGGTCCGGGTAGCACGCCGGGCGTGGTGGAGAAGCATGAGAGCGAGCAGCCCCGCCACCTCGGGGTGGTCGATCGCGCCCGCGAGCTGGCGGGTAAGCCGAATGGACTCGGCGGCGAGGTCGACGTCGCCGGAGTAGCCCTCGTTGAAGACCAAGTAGAGGACGCGCAGCACGGTGGCGACGTCGCCGGGCTGGTCGAACCGCACGCCGGAGACGGTGCGCTTGGCGCGGCTGATGCGCTGCGCCATGGTCGCCTCGGGCACCAGGTAGGCCTGGGCGATCTGGCGGGTGGTCAGCCCGCCGACGGCGCGTAGCGTGAGCGCGACCGCGGACGACGGCGTCAGCGACGGGTGGGCGCACAGGAAGTAGAGCTGGAGCGTGTCGTCCACCGCGGATGCGGGCCCGGGCGCCGGCTCCCCGTCGACGAGGTCCTCCCGCCGCCGGCGGGCGGCGTCCGCCCGGGTCGCGTCGAGGAACCGGCGCCAGGCCACGGCGACCAGCCAGCCCTTTGGGTCCCGCGGCGGGTCGGCCGGCCAGACGCGGACCGCCTCGACCAGCGCGTCCTGCACGGCGTCCTCGGCCGCCGCGAAGTCGGCTCCGCGGCGGACGAGGATTCCGAGCACGCTCGGCGTAAGGCTCCGGAGCAGGGCCTCGTTCATCTGAGATGACACTCCGTGGTGGTGGGCGACGAGGCCAGGAACGGGCGCACCTCAAGCCACTCGTGGATCGGCTCCCCGCCCGCCCCAGGGGCGGCCGACAGCTCCCCGGCCAGCTCGATGGCGCGCTCGTAGCTGTCGACATCGATCACCATCCAGCCGGCGATGAGGTCCTTGGTTTCGGCGAATGGACCGTCGGTGACCGGCGGGCGCCCCTCACCGTCGTAGCGGACGAACGTCCCCTCGGGGGCAAGCGCCTGACTGTCGACGAACTCGCCGGTTTCCTCGAGCCGGGCCGCGAAGTCGTGCATGTACTGCACGTGCGCCGAGATCTCCTCCGGAGTCCACTGGTCCATGGGCGCGGCGTTGACCGAAGCCGGAGCGCCGCGGTAGTGCTTGAGCAGCAGGTATTTAGCCATCGTGTTTCTCCTCGGTGCTGTTGCGACCCATTTTGGTCACGTTCACCGCGGGGACGGAGCCAGTCACGGGTTCTCGACATCGCCGTCCGAAATTTTTGCCAGGGTTAAAAGCCCTTGATCACTTTCAGTCCTATCGCCCGGTATGAAAGGCGGAGGCCAACAACGGCCTTCATACCGGCGGTTGCAGGCCCGGCAGGTAGCCTTTGCCGCCGCATTGCGGGCACGTCCGCCACTCGGCCATCGTCATGCCGGTCTGTAAGTCCTCGGTGGCTTGCACGACGTAGAGCCGGGGTTCGCTGATCTTGCGAAGCCCGCCGCAGGTGAAGCACAAGGCGTTCGGCCCGTTCGGTGTTGGCTGGTCCGCGTCCGAGTCGTCCGGCTCGCTTGGCATGGCCTGATCCTCTCTACGCAGGGGGCCCGTAGCCACGTTGGCGGCCGGGCCGTTCGCGGCAGTGGCGGCACCGCGATTGCGCCATCACCGTGGATACCTCTCCGGTCTGCATTGACACGAGGGCCCGAGGCACCCTGACGTAGCCGGTGCCCTCGCACCCGCGGCAGGGCGAGGTCACTTCCGCTTCTTCGCTCACCGCTACCTCCCTAGACCGGCGGGCTCTCCAACTGCCCCGAGCCGTCGCACGTGTTGCAGTCCTGCTCAACCAGTTCTTCACCGTCGCCCGTGCGGCGGGATCGGCGACGTACCTCTACCGTCCCCGTCCCACCGCACGTGGGACACGTCCACAGCACGATTGTGATCACTCTCCCACCGTCGGTGACCATGACGAAAGATGGGCGGCGCGCGAGGTACGCCCAGGGCCCGGCGCGTTTGGGGCCCGGCGCGGCGGACCCCGCGCGGCGGCGAGGTCGCAATTGGAATCAGGCGGCAAAAAGGGCTGGGCCTACGAGTGCCTGATGATCGCCGAGGTCCGGTTCCGCGTGGTCAGTCCCGGTGGTCGACGCCACGCCCTCGGACGAGGCGGAGAACAGGACAAGGCCACACGCCCGAAGGCGAACCTTCACCGAGGCAGGCTTTCCGGTCTCACACCGGCGGTTGCAACCCTGGCAGGTAGCCCTTGCCGCCGCATTGGGGGCACGTCCGCCACTCGGCCATCGTCATGCCGGTCTGTAAGTCCTCGGTGGCTTGCACGACGTAGAGCCGGGCTTCGCTGATCTTGCGAAGCCCGGCACAGGTGAAGCACAGAGAGTTGGGCCCGTTCTTCTCGACCCAGTTGTCGTCGCCGTCGTCCTGGTCCGCCATGATTGCGATCCTCACACGGGAGGGCCGTAGGCCCGCTGTCGGCCAGGAACCTGGCGGCAACGTGGCAGGCCGATGCTTCAGCGCTGCTTTCGGCCATCGCGACCGCCGCGCCATGATCAGCGACGCGTTCAGGGCAGGCGGGTGACCAGGTCGGCGACGTCGACCCGGTGGCCGGTGTAGAACGGGATCTCCGTGCGCACGTGAAGGCGTGCCTCGGTTCCGCGTAGGTGGCGCATCAGGTCCACGATCCGGTGAAGCTCGTCCGCCTCAAAGGCGAGGATCCACTCGTAGTCGCCGAGTGCGAACGAGGCCACCGTATTCGCCCGGACGTCCGGATAGTCGCGGGCTTCCTTGCCGTGGTCGGCCAGCATCGTGCGGCGTTCGTCGTCCGGCAGCAAGTACCACTCGTAGGACCGCACGAACGGGTACACGCAGAGGTACTTGCGCGGCTCCTCACCGGCCAGGAACGCCGGGATGTGGCTCTTGTTGAACTCCGCGGGACGGTGCAGCGCGACGTTGCTCCACACCGGCTCGGACGCCTGTCCCAGCGGCGTCTCCCGGCGGAATCCGGTGTAGGCCGCCTGCACGGCCTCGATTTCCTCAGCGTGCCACCAGATCATGAAGTCGGCGTCGGCCCGCAGCCCGGAGACGTCGTAGACGCCGCGGACCACGACACCGGACTCGGCCAGCGAGTCAAAGTACTCCGCGGTCTGCTGCGCGGCCTTGGTCCGCTCCTCGGGCAGGGCGCCCTGCTCGATCCGGAAGACCGACCACATGGTGTAGCGGATGGTGTCGTTGAGTTCGTTGTAGTTCAGCCGCGCCATGCGTTCATCGTCCCACCTCGCGGCGACCGACCTGAAGGAGGTCCCGGGTGATATCGGTCGCGGCCGCCCGGCCGGTGGCGATGCAAGCCGGGACGCCGACGCCGTGCAGCGCCGCACCCGCTAAGGCGAGCCCCGGCACCTCGGCGATGACCCGCTCGACGTCGGCGACCAGATCGAGGTGACCCACGCCGTACTGCGGCAGGCCACCACCCCAACGCACCACGACGGAATCCACCGGAACCGCCACGATCCCGGTCAGCTCCGCGAAATCCGCCTGGACGCGGCGCAGCACTTCGGCGTCGTTCAACCTCAGGTCGGCGGTCTCGCCGAACCGGCCGACCGAGCCGCGCACCAGCAGCTCGCCGTTGGCGCCGCGCAGATGCGGCCATTTCCTGCTGGAGAAGGTGAACGCCTTGGCGGTGAACGGCGTCCCGTCCGCGTGCTGCTCGCCGCGCGCGATCAGCACGCCGGAGGCGTCGGGCAGCTGCGTACTCGGCGGAAGGGCGAGCCCGACCACGATCGAGGACGACACCTCCACCGCGCCCAGCTTCGCGGCCGCCGCCGGAACGGCGTTGTCCAGCAGCCGCCGAGCGGCCGCAGCGGGCACCGCGAGCACCACGGCGTCGACATCCAGGAACTCCGGGCTCGGCGCAGCGCCGATCTCCAGGCGCCATCCGGCGTCGGCCCGGGCCAGCTGACGCACCGGAAGTCCCAGGCGCACCTGGGCGTCCGCGGCGATCAGCAGCCGGTCGATCAGCTCCCGATAGCCGTGGCGGAACGCGCCGAACACCGGTGGCTTCGGCGCATCGGCAGCTTGCGACGAGGGCAGCGCCGAGGCAGCGGCGGAGGTGATCGACTCCGCTCCGGCATCGAGCGCTGCGGCCAGCGCCGGAATCGTCGCCCGCAGCCCGAGCAGATCCGCGTTGCCCGCGTAAACCCCGCCCAGCAACGGTTCGACGAGCCGATCGACGACCTCGTCGCCGATCCGGCCGCGCAGCAACTCGCCGACCGAGACGTCGGCGCCACCCAGCTGAACCGGCGGCAGGTCCGCCTCCGCCCGCACAGCGGCCAGTCCCGCCGGGGACAGCACGTCCTGCACCGCCTGCGCCGAGGCTGGCACGCCCATCACGGTTCGGCCCGGCAACCGCCGGGTCCGGCCACCGGCACGCACCGTCGCGGACGCCGCGCCCGGATACACGAGCTCCGCCGGAAGGCCAAGCTCCTCGGCGAGTTGCCGGACTTCCGGGCGCCGGTCGAGGAATGCCTCCGCCCCGACGTCGTAGCGGCAACCGGCCAACTCGACCGTGCGGAGTTTGCCGCCGAGCCGCTCGCACTGCTCCACCAGCACGATCTCGGCGTCCGGCCCCAGCTCGCGGCGGAGCCGGTAGGCGGCGGCGAGACCGGCGATGCCACCGCCGACGACCGCGACCCGGTGCGGCATCACTGCTGCTTGCTCGCGGTGTGCACCAGCTCGACGACGCGGGTGAGCACCTCGGGCTCAGTGGTCGGCAGCACTCCGTGGCCGAGGTTGAAGACGTGGCCGCCGGCGGCCTTGCCCTCGGCGAGGATCCGGCGCACCTCGCGCTCGACCGCATCCCACCCGGCAAACAGCACCGCCGGGTCGAGGTTGCCCTGCACCACCGGCGCGGGGCCGCCCGGCGCCGCCGCGCGCAACCGGGCCACGGCCTCGTCCAGCGGCACCCGCCAGTCCACGCCGACCACGTCGGCGCCGGCCGAGCGCATCGCGCCAAGCAGCTCACCGGTACCGACCCCGAAATGGATCTTCGGCACGTCCGCGACCTCGGCGATACCGGCGAAGATCCGCTGGCTGTGCGGCAGCACGAACTCGCGGTAGTCGCGCAGCGACAGGGCCCCGGCCCACGAGTCGAAGAGCTGGACCGCGTCGACCCCGGCCGCCAGCTGCACCTTCAGGAAGTCCAGCGTGGTGTCGGCGAGCCGGTCCAGCAGCGCGTGCCAGGTCTGCGGGTCGGAGTGCATCAGCGCCTTGGTGCGCTCGTGGTTGCGGCTTGGACCGCCCTCCACCAGGTAGGACGCCAGCGTGAACGGCGCCCCGGCGAACCCGATCAGCGGCGTCTGCCCCAGCTCGTTGACCAGCAGCCCGACCGCGTCGGCGACGGGGCTCACCTGCGCCGGATCCAGCCGCGGCAAGGCGGCGACGTCGGCGGCGTCGCGCACCGGGTTCGACACGACCGGTCCGGTGCCCGGGACGATGTCCAGCCCGATCCCCGCCGCGTACAGCGGCAGCACGATGTCGCTGAACAGGATCGCGGCGTCTACGCCGTGCCGACGCACCGGCTGCAGGGTGATCTCGCTGACCAGTTCCGGCGTCAGGCACGCCTGCAACATCGGCACGCCCTCGCGGACCCGCCGGTACTCGGGCAACGAACGCCCCGCCTGCCGCATGAACCAGACCGGGGTATGCCGGGGCGTTCCGCCGCGGGCGGCGACCAGCAGGGGGGCGTCGGCGAGGTCCCGGCAAGCCGAGACCGGAGCGGAGTTCGTCATCGAGGTCGCTGTCCGTACGTCGATCGGTGTCCCGGCGATGGCGCCTCGGCGGGCCGACCGGGCTTGCAGCGGCAATCTTCGCACGCCGCCCCAACGTCCCCGGGCTCAGCGTCCGTCGTTCACAGTTGGGTTGATCTTCGTCGTTGAAACGGGCAGCCGCTCGGCCGCACGCACCAAGCGTCCGCGTCCCTCGTTCGGCGTGCCTCCGCCACCGCCCGCGCTCGGCCGCCTACAGTCGGCGGCGTGACGGAGATGTCGGCGGCGCCCGAAGTTTTCCGGCAGGCTGTTGCCGCGTTGACGTCGTACCGCCCGCGTGCGGAGATCGAGCTGACCGAGGTGGGTCCGCCCAAGCGCCTCGCGCCCTGGGCGTACGCGCTCGCCGCGGAGGCGAACGGACCGGCCGGCGAGTTGGCCACCGCCCGGCTGGTCCTGCTCTACGACCCGGAGGGCCAGGAGGCGTGGGACGGCGTGCTGCGGCTGGTGGTCTACCTGCGGGCGGAACTCGACCCGGAACTGGCCACCGATCCGCTGCTGCCCGCGGTGGGCTGGTCGTGGCTGACCGACGCGTTGGAGGGCGCCGGTGCGTCCTGGACCGCCCTCGGCGGCACGGTCACGTTGACCTCGTCGGCCCGGTTCGGGGACATCGCGGGCCCGACCCGCAGCCACGACCTTGAGTTGCGCGGCTCCTGGACGGCCACCGACGCGCATCTCGAACCGCACGCCGCGGCCTTCCACGAGTTGATGGCCAGCGCCGCGGGTCTTCCGCCGGAAGGCATCTCGATGCTGGGCGGACGACCGGGCGGCGCGGCGCGGCGGGACTGATCCGCGACATCGCCCGATCACCGGCTGTGCCGATCGACTCCAGCGCGTAAGGTTCGGCGCGACCGCTCGCCACGCCGTGGGGCACGCGACACGCCCAAGCGCGATTTTCTTTCGCGAAGACCACGTGCGGCACGAAACGACTGCTTGCGCAAGTATTTCACAATGCGCGTTCGTATTACGTCGCTTGGCCACGCTCCGGTGTTACCGGGATAGCTCACAGTCACCCAAAAGAGCGATGCGATCATGCACAGGTAACAACTCGATCGGGATACATACCCGATTGATCGTCCCGCTGACCCGCTTGGGCGGTTACGCTGCCCCCGACGACACCACTTTCGGTCGATCAGTGGCGCGGCTGATTGGTCGAGAGTCCCGGTGCCGGTCGGGGGGCACGACCGACTCCAGGGAGGTAGTGACGTGGCTGCCGTCGGCTTAGGTCAGGCCGCTCGAACCACGCCCGCCGGCGCATTGCCGGCCAACATGGTCCCGCACCCGCGGGAAGAGCTGTTCACGGTGCTCGTGGTGGACGACCATCCGCTGCTCCGGGAGGCAATCGCCGCCCGGCTGTTGCAGATGGGCGCCGGCACGGTGCACGAGGCCGCATCAATGGCCGAGGCCAGGGCTCGCGCTCTGGCGACCGGTCCGTGCGACCTCGCGATTCTCGATCTCGGGCTCCCGGACGGGACCGGCATCGAGCTGGTAACCGAGCTTCGGAGCCAGGGATGGCCCCGGATCGTGGTGCTCGCTTCGTCCGATGACCCGTATGCGGTCCGGGCCGCCTTCCAGGCAGGTGCGCAGGCGTACCTGCTGAAGTCGGCCTCGCCGATGGTGGTCACCGACGGTGTGCGCCGCGTGCTCGACGGCGGCGTGTACGCCGATCCCAGCGTGGCGCCGGTGCTTGCCGCCGGCACCCGCGTGCCGGGAACGGACAACACGCCTCGCGAGCTGTCCGGGCGCGAAGTCGAGGTGCTCCAGTTGGTGGCCGATGGCCGCTCCAACAAGGAGATCGGCGAGGCCCTGAACCTGTCCGCGCTCACGGTGAAAAGCCACCTGTCGCGGATCGGGCGCAAGCTGGGTACGGGCGACCGGGCACAGATGGTCGCACTGGCCATGCGGGCCGGGGTGATCAGATGACCGGACGCTGACGCACCTGCACCGGTGCGGTCGCCCCGACGAGCTCGGGCGGAGTAGCCCCACGGCACCGGCCGAAGCACGTAAGGTCTGGTAGCCGTGGAAGCTGCAAGCCCCGAGACCGTCGGGTCCGACCGCCCGGAGCCGGTGTTGTTGACCGAACCCATCGATGGCGTGCCGCCGGTGGTGGATACGCCGGCGGCGTTGAACGCCGCCGCGACCGCACTGGCCGCGGGGACCGGACCGGTCGCCGTGGACACCGAACGCGCATCGGGTTATCGCTACTCGCAACGCGCCTACCTGGTACAACTCCGCCGGGAAGGCGCGGGCACCGTGCTCGTGGACCCGATCGCGCTAGATGGTGCACTCGACTCTTTGCCACCTGCGCTGGCCGACACCGAGTGGGTGCTGCACGCGGCGTCCCAGGATCTGCCGTGCCTGGCCGAGCTCGACCTGCGTCCGGCACGGCTGTTCGACACCGAGCTGGCGGGTCGGCTGGCCGGGTTCGAACGTGTCTCGCTCGGGGCGCTCGTGGAGCGCATGCTCGGCTACCGGCTCGAGAAGGGTCACAGCGCGGCGGACTGGTCCCGCCGGCCGCTGCCGCAGGACTGGCTGGTGTACGCCGCCCTCGACGTGGAACTGCTGAACGCCCTGCGCGACGCGATGCGCGACGAGTTGCAGCGGCAGGGCAAGCTGGACTGGGCGCACGAGGAGTTCGAAGCGGTCCGCACCGCCGAGCCCGCGCCGCCGCGGGCGGAGCCCTGGCGCCGAACTTCCGGCATCCACCGGGTGCGCAATCCTCGTCAGCTCGCCGCGGTTCGCGCGCTGTGGGAGATCCGGGACACCTTCGCGCGGGACCGCGATCTCGCGCCGGGCCGTGTGCTACCCGATTCCTCGATCGTGCAAGCCGCACAGGCCAACCCGAACACCGAGGCCGAACTGGTCGCGTTGCCGGTGTTCGGCGGCCGGCAGCAGCGGCGCCGGGCTTCGATGTGGCTGCAGGCGTTGCGATCGGCCAGCCAGCTTGACAACGCCGAACTTCCGGCACCGGCCACGCCACACGAGGGACCGCCCCCGACGAACCGGTGGAGCGACCGGGACCCCGAAGCCGCGGCCCGCCTGTCGGCGGCGCGTTCGGCGCTGGCGGAGATCGCCGAGCACAATCACCTGCCCGTGGAGAACCTGCTGCTCCCCGACCTGGTCCGGCGAACCTGCTGGATCCCGCCGGAGGACCGCAGCGTCACCGGCGTGACGGAGGTCTTGCAGGCCAAGGGCGCCCGCAAGTGGCAAATCGGCCTCACCGCCGAGGCCCTGAGCAAAGCCCTCCACGCGACGCCGCCGGCCGCTGCCTCGTAACACGGCTCCCGCGAAACGGCGAGTTCGTCCCGAGATGGGATCACCTTCGCGGCGAGATCGAGTCCCTCGCGGGATGATCGGAGGGCCGGAGATCGGCCGATCGGCTTGTGAGGCAGCCGACAGGGGCGGACAGGTGGTTACCGGCCGGTAATGAGCGCTAGAGTGCGGTTACCGGCCGGTAAGTGACCGTCTGCGCGATCCCGGCCGGGCACCATCCACCAAGCCAGTGAGGAGCACGCCGTGGCCGCACCTGCGTCGGCACCCGCCGACAGCCGCAGCCGCCCAGCGGTTCGGGACGTGGTCTTCGTCGACGGCGTACGCACGCCGTTCGGCAAGGCCGGCTCGAAGGGCCTGTACGCCCAGACTCGCGCCGACGACATGGTCGTCAAGGTCATCCGGGAGCTGTTGCGGCGGCACCCGCGACTCCCGGCGGAGCGCATCGACGAGGTCGCCATCGCCGCGACCACCCAGACCGGCGACCAGGGTCTGACGATCGGCCGCAGTGCGGCGCTGCTGGCCGGGCTGCCCAAGTCGGTCCCCGGCTTCGCCATCGACCGGATGTGCGCCGGCGCCATGACGGCGGTGACCACCGTTTCCAGCGGCATCGCCGTCGGCGCCTACGACGTGGCGATCGCCGGCGGCGTCGAGCACATGGGCAAGCACCCAATGGGCGACGGAGTCGACCCCAACCCGCGCTACGTGTCCGACCAGATCGTCGACCCGTCGGCGCTGATCATGGGCTCGACCGCGGAAAACCTGCACGACCGGTTCCCGACGCTGACCAGGCAGCGCACCGACGCCTACGCCGCCCTGAGCCAGCTGCGCTACGACGGGGCGCTGCAGGCCGGGAAGATCACCCCGGACCTGGTTCCGGTATCCACCCGCTCCGAGCAGGGCTGGGGGTTGGCCAGCACCGACGAGCCGCCGCGTCCGGGCACCACCTTCGAGGCGCTGAGCGGACTGAAAACGCCGTTCCGGCCGCACGGCCGGGTAACTCCGGGCAACGCCGCGGGGCTCAACGACGGCGCGACGGGGTGCCTGCTGGCCGACGCGGACACCGCCGCCGAGCTCGGCCTGCCGGCCGGGATGCGGCTGGTCGGCTACGCCTTCGCTGGGGTCGAGCCGGAGGTGATGGGCGTCGGGCCGGTGCCGGCCACCGAGAAGGCGCTGCGCCGCGCCGGGCTGAGCATCGACGACATCGGCCTGTTCGAGATCAACGAGGCGTTCGCGGTGCAGGTGCTGGCGTTCCTGGAGCACTTCGGCATCGCCGACGACGACCCGCGGGTCAACCCGTGGGGTGGCGCGATCGCCTGCGGGCACCCGCTGGCGTCCTCCGGGGTGCGGCTGATGACGCAGCTATCCCGGCACTTCGCCGAGCACCCCGAGGTGCGCTACGGCATCACGACCATGTGCATCGGCTTCGGCATGGGCGGCACGGTCATCTGGGAGAACCCGAACCACGACGCAGGAGGCGCCCGATGAAATCCGACCCCGCCTCCTTCGCGGCGCTGTTCCCCGACGAAGTGGTGACCAAGGCGTTCACCCGGCTCATCGGCGTACCCGGCCTGGCCGGCAAGCTCGCGCTGATCACCATCGACAACGGCCACGACCACACCCGGCCGTCCACCTTCGGCCCGGGCGGGCTGACCAGCCTGAATGCCGCCCTGGACGAGGCCTTCGCCGCCAAGCCCGCGGCCATCGCGGTCACCGGCAAGCCGTTCGTGTTCGCCGTGGGCGCGGACCTGTCCGGCATCGGGCAGATCACCGACCGGGCGCATGCCCAGCAGATCGCCCAGACCGGGCACGACGTGTTCCGGCGGCTCACCGAGTCGAAGATCCCCACCTTCGCCTTCGTCAACGGCGCGGCGCTCGGCGGGGGCCTGGAACTGGCGCTGTCCTGCCACTACCGGACCGTTTCGGTGGCGGCCGGCGCGATCGCCTTCCCGGAATGCTTCCTGGGGCTGTTCCCGGGCTGGGGCGGCACCCAGTTGCTGCCGAACCTGATCGGCCCGGACGCCGCGGTCACCGTGATCATCGAGAACGCGCTCAGCCAGAACCGGATGCTCGACCCGAAGCAGGCCCGGCAACTGGGCATCTTCGACGAGCTGCTGGACAGCCCGGACTTCCTGGAGGAGTCGCTGCGCTGGGCCGTTCGGGTGGTCAACGGCGAACAAGCCGTGTCCCGCCCGGAGATCGACCGCGGCAGGGGCTGGGACGACGCGGTCGCGCGTGCCAAGGGCATCGTCCGGGCGCGCACCCACGGCGCCTCCCCCGCCGTGACCAAGGCCGTCGAACTGATCGACCTGGCCCGCGGCAACGACCTCGACGCGGGTTACGCCGCCGAGACCGAGGCGCTGACCGACGCGCTGATGTCCGACGAACTGCGCGCCGGGCTCTACTCCTTCGACCTGACCCAGAAACGCGCCAAGCGGCCCGCTGGGGCGCCGGACAAGTCCCTGGCGCGGGAGGTCACCAAGGTCGGCGTCGTCGGTGCCGGGCTGATGGCCAGCCAGCTGGCCTTGCTGTTCGTGCGCCGCCTGGAGGTGCCGGTGGTGATCACCGACATCGACCAGGAGCGCATCGACCGGGGCGTGGCCTACATCCACGGCGAGATCGACAAGCTCGCCGCCAAGGGCCGACTGTCGCCGGACGCGGTGAACCGGCTCAAGGCGCTGGTCAGCGGCTCGCTGGACAAGAAGGCCTTCGCCGACGCCGATTTCGTCATCGAGGCCGTCTTCGAGGAGATGTCGGTCAAGCAGCAGGTTTTCGCCGAACTCGAGGAGCACGTCTCCCCCGAGGCGATCCTGGCCACCAACACCTCGTCGCTGTCGATCACCGAGATGGGCTCGAAGCTGAAGAATCCGGAGCGGGTGGTCGGCTTCCACTTCTTCAACCCGGTCGCGGTCCTGCCACTGCTGGAGGTGGTGCGCGGCGAGCAGACCGACGACGCGACGCTGGCGACCGCGTTCAAGGTCGGCAAGCAGCTCAAGAAGTCCTGCGTGCTGGTCAAGGACGCGCCGGCGTTCGTGGTCAACCGGCTGCTGACCCGGTTCATGGGCGAGATCATCGCGACCATCGACGAGGGCACGCCCTTCGAGGTGGCAGACAACGCGCTGGAGCCGCTCGGCCTGCCGATGACCCCGCTGGTGCTGCTGCAACTGGTCGGCCCGGCGATCGCTCAGCACGTCAACGGCACGATGCACGCGGCCTACCCGGACAGATTCGGGCTCAGCGACAACATGCAGCGCTTCGTCGACGCGGGCAAGACCGCAGTGTGGATCACCGACGAATCCGGTCGATCAGTCGTCGACCCGGAGGTCGTTGCACTGTGGGAGCAGGGCGACAAGCCGTCGACGTCCGAGCAGGTCCGGGAGCGGGCGCTCAACGCGCTGGCCGAGGAGATCCGGATCATGCTCGACGAGGGCGTGGTCGCCGAGGCGCGGGACATCGACCTGTGCATGCTCCTCGGCGCGGGCTGGCCGTTCTGGATGGGCGGCATCACGCCGTACCTGGACCGAACCGGCATCGCCGAGGGGATCAACGGCAAGCGTTTCCTCGCCCCTGGCGTGGCTTCCGTCCCCGTCTGACCGGAGCGCGCGATGGGGGTAATCGGCCCGGCCCCGATCGCGCGCGTGAAGTCCAGGCCCTTGTTCTGCCATGATGGAACGGATGGAAATGAGGTGATGGCCGGTGACCGCGCTGGTGCACCACGAGCTGGGGCCGTTCACGATCGCCGACTGGCACGCGCTCCCCGCCCGCGAGGACGGTTCGCGCCTGGAACTCATCGAGGGGTACTGGCTTGTGACTCCACCACCGAGCGGGCAGCACCAGTGGGCGGAAAAGCGGATCATTTCGCTGTTCGACCGCGCGATCAATTCGGCCCAGCGGAGTGATCTCTTCGCGGTCGGTGGCATCGGTATCGAGATCAGCACGAGATACCGCTCGGCCCTCATCCCGGACTTCGTCGTGCTCGACACACCGCCCGTAGGCGCATCGTTCCAGCCCGGAAACGCCCTGCTCGTCGGCGAAATCTGGTCCCCCGGCAACACCTCCAGCGAGCAGCAGGAGAAGTTCCAGGCTTGCGAACGCAGCGGGGTACCGTTCTTCTGGAGCGTTGCGCAAGACCGCGGTGGCCCGACCGAACTCGCGGCCTATCGCTTGGAAAACGGTCGGTACGTGTGCGAAGCGACCGCGAAGGCCGGTCAGGGGCCGGTGCGAATCACCGCGAGCCCGGTTCCATTCGACATTGATGTGGCCTCGCTGCGCCTCTGAGCACCGCAATCCGGCTCGCGGCCTTACGGGGCGACCTGGAGTTGGACTGTTACGGCGAGGCCGCCGGTGGGGAGAGCTTCGGCCCAGACCCGGCCGTTGTGGGCCTGAGTTGCCGCTTGGACGATCGACAGGCCCAGGCCCGCGCCGTTGCGGGCGGTGCGTTGGATTCCTGCCCGGCGGAACGGCTCGAAGAGAGTTTCCACCTGGTCCCCCGGGATTCTCGGACCGGACGACGCCACCCGCAGAGTTGTCCACTGTGGATCGCTGCCGGTGGTGATCTCCACCCAGCCGCCGGCCACGTTGTGCCGCACCGCGTTCTCTAGCAGGTTGCCCGCGACGCGCTCCAGCAGCGCCGGATCACCAACGGCGAACGCCGGTTCCTCGCAGCACTTGATGCGCAGACCGCGCTGCCGCGCCTCCGGCTCGACCGCCCGCAGCGCGCGGCCCACGAGCTCCGTGAGGTCCACCGGCTCCCGCACGGCCAGCTCGACACCTTCGGTGCGAGCCAGCAACAGCAGTGCCTCCACCAAGCGCTCAGCGCGAGCCGTCGCTTCGCGGACCACATCGGCCATTCGCCGCAGTTCCGCCTCGTCGGCGTTCGGGTCCGACAGCGTGACATCGAGCTCGGTGCGGATCACCGACAACGGCGTGCGCAGCTCATGGCTCGCGTTGGCGACGAACCGGCGCTGGGAGTCGAACGCCGCTTGCAGCCGGTCGAGCATCGCGTCGAAGGTGTCGGCCAGCCGGGCGACTTCATCGCGCGGGCCGCTCAACGCGATCCGCTCGTCCAGCGACTCCGCGGACAGGCGTCGCGCGGCTTCGGTCACGTCGTGCAGCGGTCGCAGTACCCGTCCGGTCACCGTCCACGCCAGCAACGCTGCCGCCAGAACCACGGCGACGAAAGCGAACCCGCCGACGAGCAGGACCTGGTGCCGTGCGGAGTTTCGCAGCGCCTCACCGAGCAGTTCCGCCGGAACATCCACGCCACCCACCCGGACCGGTGTCCCGGCCGGCAGCCGGGGAACCGCGGCCACCACGTTGCCGACCAGCATCCACCCCAACCACAGCAGCAGCCCGCTGACCGCGGCGACCAGCGCGGTCGCCAGCAGGGTCAGCCGCGTTCGCAGGCCCGGTCCGCGACGGGTGATCGATCGGGCGGCCGCGCGCATCGGCTCAGTCCCGGGCATGCTCGGCTCGGCCGGCGGACGGCACCCGGTAGCCGGAGCCGACCACGGTTTCGATGATGCTCGGGTCCCCCAGCTTCTTGCGCAGCGTCATCATCGTGACCCGAACGGTCGTGGTGAACGGGTCGGCGTTCTCGTCCCACACCCGTTCCAGTAGTTCTTCGGAGCTGACCACGGCACCGCCCGCCGACAGCAGCACCTCCAGCACGCCGAACTCCTTGCGGGTCAGCTCGACCTCGCCGTCCCGCCGGTGCACGGTGCGCCGCGCGGAATCCAGCTCCAGCTCCAACGCGGTGAGCAGCGGTGGTTGTGCCGGGGTGGCTCGCCGCCCCAGCGCCCGGACGCGCGCGATCAGCTCGGGAAACGCGAACGGCTTGGCCAGGTAGTCATCGGCGCCCAGGGACAGCCCGGCGACGCGGTCTTCAACCGTGCCGCTGGCGGTGAGCATCAGCACCCGAGTCAGCTCGCCCCTGGACACCAGCTGGCGGCACAGCTCATCACCGGACAGGCCCGGCAGATCCCGATCGAGCACCAGCACGTCGTACCGGGTGATCGACGCCTTCTCCTGGCCGCTTTCGCCGTCGTAGGCGACGTCCACGGCCATGCCCTCCCGGCGCAGCCCGCGAGCTATCGCGTCGGCCAGCGGCTTCTCATCCTCGACGACCAGGATTCGCACATGCTCACCCTGCCACAGCAGCGGACGCCGCAAGCGTCGCGAGTCTCCTGCGCGGCCGTGGCTAGCTGCCGAGTCGTCGGGCGAGCAGCGTCGAAAACCACGACGGTCAGCCGTTCGCCGCTTCCGGCCGATCGTTGTCAGCCGCGACCCGCAGCGGCGCCACCCGCGCGCTCCCGCGGTTGGCGACCCACTCGGTGATCCGGCGGGCGATGTCCTGCTCGGTGAGCCCGAGCTCGGAAAGCACCTCTTCGCGCGCCGCATGCGTCAGGAACCGGTTCGGCACCCCCAGGTCGCGCAACGGTACGTCCAGCTCCGCGTCGCGCAGCGCCGCCGCCAGGGCCCAGCCGAAGCCGCCGTGCCGCCCGCAGTCTTCGAGAGTCACCACCAGGCGGTGCTGCGCGGCCATCTCGACGATCTGCTCCGGCACCGGCACCACCCAGCGCGGATCCACCACGGTAACCCCGATGCCCTGTGTCGCGAGCCGCTGCGCGGCGGCCACCGCCAGCTGCGCGAACGCGCCGACCGCGGCCAGCAGCACGTCGTTGCCCTCGCCGGTGACCGGGCGGCGCAGCACGTCGACCCCGCCGACCCGCTCGATGGCCGGGACCTCGTCGATGACCGAGCCCTTCGAGAACCGCACCACGGTCGGCCCGTCATCGACGGCGACCGCCTCGCGCAACTCTTCGCGCAGCGTGACCGCGTCGCGCGGCGCGGCGACCTGGATCCCCGGGATCATGCCGAGGATCGACAGGTCCCACATGCCGTTGTGGCTGGCGCCGTCGTCGCCGGTGATCCCGGAGCGGTCCAAGGTCACCGTGACCGGCTGCTTGTGCAGCGCCACGTCCATCAGCAGCTGGTCGAACGCCCGGTTCAGGAACGTTGAGTACACCGCGAACACCGGGTGCATGCCGCCCATCGCCAGCCCCGCCGCCGAGGTCATGCCGTGCTGCTCGGCGATGCCCACGTCGATGCAGCGGTCCGGGTATTCCTCGGCGAACTTCTTCAGCCCGGTCGGACCGAGCATCGCCGCGGTGATGGCCACCACGTCCGGGCGTTCGGCGCCGATGCTCACCAGTTCCTCGGCATAGACGTCGGTCCAGCTCTTCGGGGCCGGCTTGGTGGGCAGACCGGTCTCCGGGTCGATCACCTTGACCTGGTGCATCTGCTCGGCCTGGTCGTTCTCGGCCGGCGCGAAGCCGTTGCCCTTGCGGGTCACCGCGTGCACGATCACCGGGCCGCCGAAGGACTTGGCCATCGACAGCGCGTGTTCCATCGCGCGCAGATCGTGACCATCGACCGGGCCCAGGTATTTGATACCGAGGTCGGAGAACATCACCTGCGGGCTGATCGCGTCCTTGATGCCGCTCTTGGCCGCATGCAGGCCGGTGTAGAGCGAGCGCCCGACCACCGGGAGGTTGCGCAGCGTGCGGCGGCCGCTCTCCAACGCTTTCTCGTAGCTGGGGTTCAACCGCAGTGCGGCGAGGTGCTCGGCGAGGCCACCGATGGTGGGTGCGTAGGAGCGGCCGTTGTCGTTGACCACGATCACCACCGGGCGCTCCTGGTCGGCGGCGATGTTGTTCAGCGCCTCCCAGCACATGCCGCCGGTGAGCGCGCCGTCGCCGACGACCGCCACCGCGTGCTGCGGTTTGCCACTGAGCTGAAAGGAGCGGGCCAGTCCGTCGGCGTAGGACAGGGCGGTCGAGGCGTGACTGTTCTCCACCACGTCGTGGGCGCTCTCGGTGCGCGAGGGGTAGCCGGAAAGGCCGTCGCGCTTGCGCAGCCGGTCGAAGCCGTCCTGCCGACCTGTGATGATCTTGTGTACGTACGCTTGGTGGCCGGTGTCGAACACCACTGCATCCCGTGGCGAGTCGAAGATTCGGTGGACGGCCAAGGTCAGCTCCACCGCGCCCAGGTTCGGTCCCAGGTGCCCACCGGTGCGAGACACCTTGTCGATCAGGAACCGCCTGATTTCCCCGGCCAGTTGCACCAACTCAGCGTGCGTTAGGCGCTTAACGTCAGCCGGACTGTGCACGGACCCCAGCAGCGTCACCGTTCCACCTCACTTGTCGTGCCGGTCGGGTTCATTCGCATGCCGAGGCCCGGCTGGCTACCTGGCTCCGCCGCGATGCATAGCTCGCCCCAGTCTACGGAGCGCCCTACATCAGACCATTCAAGGAGGGCCGGAAGGACCATGGAATGCGCGTGCGAGCAGGCACATCTGCCCGGCCTCTTACCGCAAACGCGGTGGCCGGAGGACCTGCTGCCCATTCGGCCACGGCGCCCGATCACGGCAGTTCAGGTCGACGGCGACACGGGGCGCAGTCCAAGGACCGCACGGCGCATTTCGTGAATTGGTTTGATCTTTGTCGGTGAACCGGCGCAGCAGCCCGGCCGATCGGGTCAGCGCCAGGGTTGCCAGTGCGGCAGGGGCGCGTGGTCCGGGCTGAGGTCGCCCCACGCCGGGCTGCCCGGCGGGAGCCGGTGCAGCTCGGCGAAGTCCAGTCGGCGCCGGACCCGCAACCAGCCGACGACGAGGAACACGGCCAGCCCGAGGGTGACCACCGTCGCGATCCACGGCACCGGGTCGCCCAACTCGCGGCCGATGGCGGTGGTCAGCAGCATCGAGCCGAACACCATGAGCACGATGCCGAGCAGGAGCCGCAACCCGCGATAGCCCTGCGCCGACCGGCCCTGTCGGACCGTCGTGGTGCGGGCCACGGCCCAGTCGCGCAGCCGCTGCCAGGCTGCGAGGTCCTGCGGTCCGGTCCGCAGTGGCCATGCGGCGGTGGCCCGCCGTTGGACGATCGCGGCGACCAGCGGCGGATCGGCGACGGGAACCAACCACTGCTGCACACCGGCGACCAGCCGGAGCACCGGGCCGCGCCGCAGACGGATTCCGGTGCCACCGGGCAGCGGCCACCAGCCACCGTCGGCGCTGAGCTCCCCGGGCTGCGCCAACGCCAGTTCGGCCAGCGGCAGCGCGTGCCGGAGGTATCCGCCGCTGCCTCGATGGGCGAGCACGATCCGGTCGCGGCCGATCAGCAGGCGCCCGCTGTCCACGGCGTCGAACGGCACCGGGATCTCCACGTCCAGCTCGGCTAGGTCCCTCGCCGGTCGCGCAAACTGCCGGTACGCCAGCATCGCCAGGACGGGCGAGGCCACGACGGCGAACAGCGAAACCAATCCGATCGGCTCGGCGAACATAACGGCGACAACCGCCTGCGGCACCGCGGCCAGCAACGCCCAGCCCGCCCAGCGCCGCGGCGTCCGCGCGTCCAGCAACCACAAGACCGCGGCGACCACGATCCACCCCGCCGCCCACCCGATCGCATAACCGGGCACAGTGGACGAACCCAGCGCCAGCAGTCCACTGGGGAGCACCGCAATTCCCAACGCCGCCAGGGAAAACGCCGTCGCACGGCGCCCTGGCGCGGCGTCCGGCGCGGAGGTTCCCGGACCTGGCACCGGCCGCACCGCGATCCCCGACGCGGCGGGCGGGACCTCCGGCTGGTGGTCGCGTTCGGTCATCTCCAGGTGCTTTCCGTGACCGGGGCCGGGCGTCCGGCTGTCCCGCTCCGGCACCGCGGTCTCAAATGAATCCACATTCGACTGGACTGCGGTTCCAGGAGCCGAGCACGATCGACCGGACACCTCATCGAGTCACCCCTCAACCGGCCCGTTCGAGCAGGGCGATGCACTCGATGTGGTGAGTCATCGGGAACGCGTCGAAGGCTTCCAGCTCGGTCATCCGGTAGCCGCGCTCGGCGAACAGGCCGACGTCTCGCGCCAGAGCCGCCGGATCGCACGCGACGTGCACGATCCGCGCCGGGCGGCGCGCCGTCACCGCGTCCACGACGGCCCTACCGGCGCCTTTGCGGGGCGGGTCCAAGACCACGACATCCGGCGCGGGCAATCCCTCATCGGTCGCCACGTCTTCCACCGTGCCCGCCCGATATGACACCTGCGGCAGGTCACGCAGGTTCGCCACCGCGTCCTCTACCGCGCGCTTCGACGACTCGACCAGCACCACCGAACCCGCCGGGCCGACCTGCTCGGCGAGCACCGCGGCGAACAGGCCCACGCCGCCGTAGAGATCCCAGGCCACGCCGCCCGGCGGCGTGGCCGCCAGTCGGGCAACGACCTCGGTGAATGTGTCCGGTGCCGCCTTGTGCACCTGCCAGAAGCCCTGCACCGCCACCTCGAACGGCCGTCCGGCAGCGGTTTCGTGCGCCACCCCGCTGCCGTGCACCTGCCTGGCCACAGCGCGCCCGCGCCGCCGCTGCGGCTTGTGGTCCACGGCCGTCACATGCACTTCACGGACGGAGTCGATGGCAACCGTCAGCTCAGCGCCCGGACGCCATCGGCGGTTCGTGACCTCGTCCAGCGCGCCTTCGACGGTGATCGGGCAGTCATCGACCGGGATCACCCGGTGACTGCGGTGCGCGCGGAATCCCGCCCGCCCCTTGCGGTCCACTGCCAGCCGCGCCCGGCTGCGCCAGCGCAACAGGCCACCGGGCAATTCCCGAACCCGCACCGGCCACTCGATCCCGGCGATCCGCTGGAGCTGCTCGGCGATCACCGCGGCCTTCAGCTCCCGCTGCGTCTCGCCGGAGGCGTGCTGCCAGTCGCAGCCCCCGCACCGGTCTCGGCCGAGCGCTAGCTCCGCCAGCGGGCACGGCGGGCTCACCCGGCCCGCCGCCGCGGTCAGCACCTCGACGGCATCGGCCCGGCAGAAGCCGCCCCCGGCGTCCTCGGTGACCTCCGCGACGACGACCTCACCGGGCAGCGCGTGCCGGACGAACACGACCCGGCCCTCGTAGCGGGCGACGCAATGGCCCCCGTGCGCGACGGGGCCGATCTCGACCTCAAGCCGCCTACCGGTCCAGTCCGGCCTTTCGATCACTGCTCACCTTCCCGTTCGTGCCCAGCCCGCGCCGGGTCGCGCCCGGCATCGCGGTGAGCTGCTTTTGGCGGACCCGCGTGGAGGACTCCAGCTGCCACGGGACACTGGTGACCATCACGCCCGGCTGGAACAGCAGGCGGCTCTTCAGCCGCAGCGCGCTCTGGTTGTGCAGCAGCTGCTCCCACCAGTGGCCGACGACGTATTCGGGGATGAACACGGTCACCACGTCACGGGGGCTGTCCCGCCGGATCCGCTTGACGTATTCCAGCACCGGCCGGGTGATCTCCCGGTACGGCGATTCCAGCACCTTCAACGGCACCGGCAGATTCTCCGCCTCCCAGCGCTTGGTCAGTTCGCGGGTGTCCTCGTCGTCGACGTTGACCGTGACGCCTTCGAGGACGTCCGGGCGGGTGGCGCGGGCGTAGGCGATCGCCCGCATGGTCGGCAGGTGCAGCTTGGAGACGAGGACGAGCGCGTGGTTGCGCGACGGCAGCACCGCGTCCGTCTCCGCTTGCATCAGTTCTTCGGACACCCGGTCGTAGTGCCGGTGGATGGCGGTCATCAGCACGTAGATCGCGGCCATCGCGGCGATCGCGATCCAGGCGCCGTGGGTGAACTTGGTGATCAGCACGATCACCAGCACGCTGGCCGTCATGAACAGGCCGAAGGAGTTGATCGCCTGCGCGCGCCGCATCCGTCCCCGGGCCTGCGGATCGGTCTCCTTGCTCAGCAGCCGGTTCCAGTGCCGGATCATGCCGCTCTGGCTGAGTACGAACGACACGAACACGCCGACGATGTAGAGCTGGATCAGCCGGGTGACCTCGGCCTCGAAGGCGAACACCAGGATGATCGCCCCGGCGGCCAGGAACAGGATGCCGTTGGAGAACGCCAGCCGGTCGCCGCGGGTGTGCAGCTGGCGCGGCAGGAACCGGTCCTGCGCCAGGATCGAACCCAGCACCGGGAAGCCGTTGAACGCGGTGTTGGCTGCGAGCACCAGGATCAGACCGGTGAAGAACACCAGGTACCAGACACCGGGCGGGAAGCCCGTGAACACCGCCCGGGCCAGCTGGGCGACCAGCGTCTTCTGCTGGTAGTCGGGCGGCGCGCCGACCAGCTGGTGCGCCGGGTCCTCCGCGATCACCGCGCCGGTGATCCTGGCCAGCATGAGCAGCCCCAGGAACATGACGACCGCGAACCCGCCCATCAGCGCCAGGGTGGTCGCCGCGTTGCGGGACTTCGGCTTGCGGAACGCCGGCACCCCGTTGCTGATCGCCTCGACGCCGGTCAGTGCCGCGCTACCGGAGGAGAACGCCCGCAATACCAAGAACACGAACGCGACCCCGGCCATCTGGGTCTCGTCCGGCACGATCTCGAAGTGGGCGCTCTCGGCCGGGATCTCCTGGCCGAGCACGAACGTGCGGAAGAAGCCCCAAGCGATCATGACCAGAATCCCGATCACGAACGCGTAGGTCGGGATCGCGAACAGGGAACCGGATTCCCGGACGCCGCGCAGGTTCATCGCGGTCAGCAGCACGATCGCCCCGACGGCGAACAACACCTTGTGCTGGGCGACGAACGGGATGACCGAGCCGATGTTCGCCGCGGCCGAGGAAATCGACACCGCGACCGTGAGGATGTAGTCGACCAGCAAGGCGCTGGCCACGACCAGCCCCCACCGGGGACCGTGGTTGACGCTGGCGACCTCGTAGTCACCGCCGCCGGAGGTGTACGCACGGACGTTCTGCCGGTAGGAAGCGACCACCGTGATCATCACGAGAGCAACCACGAGCCCGATCCACGGGCTGATCGAGAAGGCCGACACACCGGCCGCCGAGAGCACCAGCAGGATCTCTTCGGGCGCGTAGGCCACACTGGACATGGCGTCGGAGGAGAACACCGGCAGGGCGATGCGCTTGGGCAGCAAGGTGTGCGCGAGGCGATCGCTGCGGAACGGGCGACCGACGATCAACCGTTTCGCCGCGGTTGCGAGCTTGGACACGGCACAGAGCGTAAGCGCTAAGGCGGGGCAACTGGTGACCGTGGCCGCCCGAATTCCTCTCAGGTCACATCCGGGCCGCCACCCCTGCCTTTAAGGCCCGGTCACCCGGTACGGTGCACCAGCCCGAAACTGATGGGTGCGACCCGATCCGGGTCCGCGCCCGCGAAGGTACGGTCGGCAGACGATCGCGAGGTCGTCCCGGACGAACCCACACCCCGCAGCGAGGAGACAAGGTCGTGCACGTGGTGATCATGGGCTGCGGCCGGGTCGGGGCCTCCCTGGCCGCGGCCCTGAAACGGCTCGATCACACTGTGGCCGTGGTGGACAAGAACCCCCAGGCATTTCACCGCCTGGGCAAGGACTTCCGCGGCCAACAGATCACCGGCAACGGTTTCGACCGGGACATCCTGGTCGAAGCGGGAATCGAGCATGCGGCCGCGTTCGCCGCAGTGTCCAACGGGGACAACTCCAACATCGTCTCGGCCCGGGTGGCCCGCGAGACCTTCGGCGTCGAGCACGTCGTGGCGCGGATCTACGACCCCAAGCGCGCCGAGGTCTACCAGCGACTGGGCATCCCCACGGTGGCCACTGTGCCGTGGACGACCGACCGGTTCCTTCGCATGCTGCTGCCCGAAGGCGTCGCCACCGCCTGGCGCGAGCCTTCCGGCACCGTCGCGGTGCTTCAGCTGCCGCTCAACGACGGCTGGGTCGGCCGCCGCATCGCTGAGCTGGAGTCCGCCACCGGCGCGCGAGTCGCGTTCATCATGCGGTTCGGCAACGGTGTGCTGCCGGACGCCAAAACCGTCATCCAGGCCGACGACACGGTCTACGTCGCGGCGTTGTCGGGCACCGTCACCGACGTCACGGCGGCCGCTCGCCGCTCACCCGAGGAGACCGAGTAATGCGCATCGCGATCGCGGGCGCCGGCGCGGTCGGCCAGTCCATCGCGCGGGAACTGCTCGAAGGCGACCACCAGGTCCTGCTGATCGAACGGAACGTGCAGAACTACCAGCCGAAGAACATTCCCGGCGCGCACTGGATGCTCGCCGACGCCTGTGAGCTGGCGTCGCTGGAAGAAGCCGGGCTGGAGTCCTGCGATGTGGTCATCGCGGCCACCGGCGACGACAAGGTCAACCTGGTGGTGTCGCTGCTGTCCAAAACCGAGTTCGCGGTGCGCCGCGTGGTGGCCCGCGTCAACGACCCGCTCAATGAGTGGCTGTTCACCGAGGCCTGGGGTGTCGATGTCGCGGTGTCCACGCCGCGGATGCTCGCCGCGATGGTGGAGGAAGCGGTCAACGTCGGCGACCTGGTGCGGCTGATGACGCTGCGCCAGGGCCAAGCCAACCTGGTCGAGGTGACCCTGCCGGACTCGACGCCGCTGGCCGGCCGCCGCGTCCGCGACCTGAAGCTGCCCGCGGACGCGGCGCTGGTCACCATCCTGCGCGGCGGGCGGGTCATCGTCCCGCAGGCCGACGACCCGCTGGAAGCCGGGGACGAGATGCTATTCGTGGCCACCGCGGACGTCGAACAAGGAATCCGAGCGATCATTCACGACCGCACGACCGCCGACTGACGGCCCGGCCGGTTCAGCTCAGCGAGGGGTTGGAGGGGATGGCTCCGGGATCTTGCTGGGCTTCGGCCTTCTCCAGTTCGGCGACCTTCGCCGCCCGGCGGATCGCCCACACCGTGACGATCAGCGCGAGTCCGGTCAGCGGGTAGCCCATCGCAATCCGGGCGAACGCCAACCAGCCGGTCTGGTCGCTGTCGTAAAGCCACTGCTGCACCACGTACTTCGCCGCGAACACCGTGGTCCAGGCCAACGTCGCCAGGTCGTAGCCGCGCAACGCCCGGCGCTGCTTGCGCCAGGAGAAGCCCAGCCCGTTCAGCGCCGACCAGGCCACGCCCACCAGCGGCCAGCGAACCACCACCGACGCCAGGAACACCCCGCCGTAGATCAGGCTCGTCCATATCCCCAGCAGAAAGAAACCCTTGGCGTCGCCGGAGCGGTACGCGATGAACGAGCACACCGCGACCCCGAGCACCCCGGAGATGGCGGGCTGCAGCGGCTCCTTGCGCACGAGCCGGAAGATCGCGATCCCGACCGCGACCCCGATCGCCGACCAGATCGCCGGCATCAGCGAGGTGAAGGAGCTGACCAGTACGAAGACCACGATCGGGACCGCGGAGTAAGCCAATCCGCTGATGCCGCCCATCTGCTCAAGCAGAGTCTTCTCGCGATCGGGGACCCGCTGCGCGGGTTGGTCCGGCTGGTGGTCGGCCGCGTTCTGGGCGGGCAGCCCGGCGGCGGATGCGTCGCGTTCGCTCATGCGGTGTTCTGCAACTCGTAGTAGGGGTTGTATAGCACCTTGCGGCCGTCACGAACCGCGATCCGGCCCCGGGCCTTGATGATGCGACCCGGTTCGATCCCGGCGATCCGGCGGCGGCCCAACCAGACCAACGTCACATCCTCGGTGCCGTCGTACAGTTCGGCCTCCAGCGTCGGTGCCGACGCCTTCGGACACAGACCAACGCTGCGCACCCGGCCGAGCACCACGGCCTCCTGGCCGCATTGGCACTCGCTCGCGCGCTGGGCGCCGCCGGCCTGGGACTGCTCCGAGAGGTCGTCGGCGTCCAGCTCGGCGACGTCGCTGGTCAGGCGGCGTACGAGGCGACGCCAGTAGCCGCCGTCGGTCTTGCTCATCTAGCGCTCCCGTGCGCTTCTGGGGCTCGACTAGCAGCCCGTGCACCCCCAGCGTAGCGGCCCCGAACTGCGTCGTCGCGGGACCGGCGGGATAAGGAACTTGACCCGCCCGATCGGCTAATCATTGATCAACACCAGCGTGGCGTGTTGCCTTCGTGATCGCTGAATCCGGCTAGAAACGGGCTTCGCACGAACGGTTCTGGGGCGGCGCTCCAGAAAAACAGATCGGCGACGGCGACCTACTGGCAACGCCACCGGGCAAGCGGTCAGCCCGTCTGGCCGTTGTTCTGGGCCTGGGCTTGGGCCTGCTGGATGTGGCGCAGGATCGCCTCCGGCAGCTCGATCGGCAGCGGCGTGCGCACCGGCAGTGGATCGGCACCGCGGACCACGATGGTCTCGTCGAGGACCGCGTAAAGCAGCTTCGCGCAGTCCTTCGCGACTTCCCCTGGCCCGGCCGCGACGCCGCGCAGCAACCAGCGCGGGCCGTCCACCCCGACGAACCGCAGCGCCGCCTTCGGCGAGTCGGCCACCAGCTCGGTGCCCCAGTCACCCTGCTCGGTATGCACCCGCGCGCCATCCTTGCGCAGCTGCTCGCCGAGCTCGGCACTGACCTCGGCCCACAGCCCGCTGCTGCGCGGTGCCGCGAACGCGCTGACGGTCAGCCGGCCGACCGGCGTCACCAGGTGCACCGCGCGCACCGGCCCGGCCGGGTCGACCTCGACCTGCAACTGGCCGCCCTCGGGCACCGGCAGCCGCACCGAACCGAGGTCGAGCCGCTCCACCTGGTCGTCGGGCGCCTCGCTCTCGTCGAACGGTCCGCCGCCGGTGTCCAGATCCTCGACCTCGTCGTACAACGCCTCGTCCGCAGCCGCGTCATCGGCACGTTTGCCTCGACGGCCCCATCCGAACATTTCCTCAGACCTCCGTCCTGTGACCGGCCTCGACTCCCGAGACCGCCAGCACCTCGTGCCCGCCGGTGGACCCGTAGCCCCCGGCACCCCGCTGCGACGCCGGCAGCTCTTCGACCTCCTGGAACACCGCGTGCTCGACCTTCTGCACGACGAGCTGGGCGATCCGGTCGCCGCGCCGCAACGACAGCGGTACCGCACGATCATGATTAACCAGGCAGACCTTGATCTCACCGCGGTACCCGGAATCGACGGTGCCGGGCGCGTTGACCACGCTCAACCCGGCCTTGGCGGCCAGGCCCGAGCGCGGGTGCACGAAGCCCGCGTAGCCCTCCGGCAGCGCCACCGCGATTCCGGTGCCCACCACGGCGCGTTCGCCGGGTTCGAGCACCACGTCGCTGGTGGTCACGAGATCTGCGCCCGCATCGCCTGGCTTCGCGTACGCCGGCAGCGGCACATCGGGATCAAGTCGGGTCAGCAGGACCTTCACGTTCGACACGGGCGGCGAGATTACCCTGAACCCGTGTCGGAGAGTGTAGAAGCGGCCAGCCTCGCCGGGGACACCCCCGGTCAGGCGAATTCGAAGGGGCATCCGGTGTTCCGCGAACGGTTGCACGCAGCGTGGTGGACGTGGCCGTTGCCGGTGATCGCCGCCGTGCTGCTCGCCGCCGAGGTGCACATGGGCTATCCGGGCGTGCGGGCGTGGCTGCCCTACGTCGTGCTGGTGCCGCTGGCGATCGCGGTCCCGGTGTGGCTGAGCCGCACCAAGATCGAGATCGTCGACGGCGAACTGTGGGTCGGTGACGCGCACCTGCCGTTGCGGTTCATCGACGAAGTCGAGGTCATCGCCCCGGCTGAGCAGCGCCGGGCTCTCGGCCCGGACCTGGATCCGGCCGCGTTCATGGTGCACCGGGCGTCGATCCGCACCTCTGTGCGGATCTGGTTGAACGACCCGGCCGACCCCACGCCCTACTGGGTCGTCAGCACGCGCCGCCCCGCCGAACTCGCCGCCGCCCTGCGGGAACGCTAACGATCCGGCGGATCAGGAAGTCTGCGACCGCACCCGATCGGAGCGGCCGCTACGCCGCCACCCGCCCCGCAGTGCGGACTGGTCTGGGAACTTCCGAGGAAAACAACTGGGCACACGCCGCCGCGTGTGCCCAGCCACTTCCCGGTCTCGTCGACACCGGCCGCCTGAAATCAGGCAGCGCAGTCGCGGCAGACCAGCCGGCCATTCCGGTTCTCGGCCAGCCGGCTGCGGTGGTGGACGAGGAAGCAGCTCGAGCAGGTGAACTCGTCAGCCTGCTTCGGGAGCACCTTGACGGTCATCTCCTCGCCGGACAGGTCTGCGCCCGGCAGTTCGAAGTTCTCCGCGATCGCCCCTTCGTCCTCGTCGACGACGCCGGATTGCGCATCGTTGCGTCGCGCCTTCAGCTCCTCCAACGAGTCCTCCGCCAAGTCTTCGGACTCGCGGCGCGGAGCGTCGTAGTCGGTCGCCATCGTGATTCACCCCTGCGTTAGTGGAGACTGCAATGGTGTGCCGCTGGTAAACGTTCCAGGACCCGAATTTGTGCCCGCTGGCGCAGTGATCGTGGTCTCGCCCTGCAACGCGTTCAGTTCCCCCGTTATGAGCGACTTGCCTCATCCGGCACTCCGTGAGGCGCCGAGAGGGTAGCTCATACCAAGTCCGCGCATGCATTAGGTCACCCATAGGTGTGTTGTTCGCTGCATCCGCGGGCCGTGGAAGATCAATTCCCGGCTCCGTCCGGTCGCCTTCTTCGGTTGCCCCGTAACGCGCTCCATGATGCGATGCCCAGGAAGTTCGCCGCTCGGCATCGATTCAGCGGCGCACTTCGGATGCCTCCGACACGATGACAGCGTCCACCGCCGCGCAACACAGGTCATACGCCTAGGCTGATCTAGTGATGTAGGACGCACGCGAGTCAACGGCGTCTAGGGAGGAGCGGGACGTGTCAGCCGTGAGTGCAAGGTGGAGTCGGCGAGCCCGGTATCGGCGGCGTCGGCCACTGCCCGCTCTGGTGGTGCTGGTCGGGCTCGTGGTGCTGTCCGGACTGCTGTGGACGCGGATCTTCGACTCCGTGAAGGACATCAACGCCGCGACCACCTGCAACCCGCCCGGCGCACCGATGGCCACGCCGAAGGCTGGTGACCGGCCCGCCCCGGTGCCGCTGGGCTCGATGCTGCCGCGCACCGCGCTCGATTCGACCACCCCGATTCCGCCGCAGGACGTCCGGGTGCGAGTGCTCAACGGCAACGGCGAGTCCCGGCAGGCGTCGCTGGTCAGCGACGAGCTCGCCAACCTCGGCTTCGCCAAGGGCGGCGCGGACAACGACCCGGTCTATGTCAACTACGACCTGCGGTGCCACGGCCAGATCCGCTTCGGCGGCGCCGGGGTGAGCGCGGCGCGGACGCTGAGCCTGATCGCGCCGTGCGCCCAGCTGGTCCGCGACGAACGCCAGGACGCCAGCGTCGACTTCGCGCTGGGGACCGGCTTCGACGACATCAAGACCACGTCGGAGGCCAAGCAGGTGCTCCAGGAGCTGGAGAACTGGGTGCCCCAGCGCAACCACCAGGACGGCGCCCAGCAAGAGGTGACTCCCCCGCAGATCAGCAACGATCTGCTCACCGATGCCCGCGACGTGCACTGCTGACGCCGCGCTCACCGATCGGCGGTTACACCCGGCCGGCGTCGGCGCGAAGCAGGGCCGCCGTCAGTTCCTTGGCGATGCCCGGCGCGGCGCAGACGATCATCCCGTCGCCCAGCCCGTCCGTCGAATCCGGTTCGGGCAACCGCAGCTCGGCACCGGCCTCGGCGGCGATCAGAGCGCCGGCGGCCCAGTCCCACCGGTTGAGACCGACCTCGAACATGCCGTCCAGCCAACCCGCGCCGACGGCGCACAGGTCCAGCGAGGCCACCCCGGAGCGCCGGATGTCGCGCACCTGCCCCAGCAGCCGACCGAGCACCTCCGCCTGCGCCGTACGGCGTCGCACTGAATAGGAGAACCCGGTGCCGATCAGCGCCAGGTCGAGCCGGTCGGCGGCCGAGGCACGCAGCCGACGGCCGTCCAGGAAGGCGCCGTGCCCGGCTGCGGCACTCCACACCCGGCCGGAAACGGGCTCCACCACCGCACCGGCCACCGAACGTCCGTCCAGCTGCGCGGCCAGCGACACCGAGTACCAGGGGAAGCCGTACAGGTAGTTGACGGTGCCGTCGATCGGGTCGACGACCCAGCGCAGCCCGTCCAGGGCGCCTTCGCCGCCTTCCTCCTCCCCCAGCACCGACTCGCCGGGCCGCAGCCGCGCCAGCCGCTCCCGCACGAGTCGTTCCACGGCGCGGTCGCCGGCCGTAACGACATCGGTCTCCGTGCTCTTGGTGTCGACCGCACCGTCCGTGACAGACTCATCACGGAGGGTGCGGGCCAGGTCAGCGGCCTCGCGGGCGATTTGCACCGCCACCTCGCGCAGGCCCTTAGCGTCTACTTCTGCTGCCAATCCCACGTACACATCGCAACACAACCCGGTTAAGGTCTGCACACCTTCGTCTGAATCGAATAGGAAGGATCAGCCATGGCGACTGCCCGCGGCTTCGGCGTGGATATCGGCGGGTCCGGCATCAAGGGGTGTCCGGTCGACATCGACGGTGGCGTGCTGGCCGAAGAGCGGATGCGGATCCCCACCCCACAGCCTTCGACACCGTCCGCCGTGGCGGACGCCGTCGCCGAGATCGTCGAGAAGTTCGCCTGGACCGGTCCGGTCGGCATCACGCTGCCCTGCGTGATCAAGGACGGCAGCGCGCTCAGCGCCGCGAACGTCGACAAGGGCTGGATCGGCACGGACGCCCAGGAACTGTTCGCCGAGCGGCTCGGCCGCACCCGCGACGACGTGCTGGTGCTCAATGATGCCGATGCCGCCGGCATCGCCGAGATGCGCGCCGGCGCCGGTGCCGGACATCGCGGCCTGGTCGTGGTGCTGACCTTCGGCACCGGCATCGGCAGCGCGATGTTCATCGACGGCCAACTGGTGCCCAACACCGAGTTCGGGCACATCGAGGTCGACAGCCTCGACGCGGAGACTCAGGCCGCGGCCTCGGTCAAGGACGACCTGGAGCTCTCCTACGAGGAGTGGGCGCCCCGGGTCAGCCACTACATCCAGGCGCTGGAGAAGTTCCTCTGGCCCGACTTGATCATCGCTGGCGGCGGGGTCAGCAAAAAGGGTCACAAATGGATTCCGCTGCTGGAGACGCGTACGCCGGTGGTGGCCGCGGCGTTGCGCAATGACGCCGGCATCGTCGGGGCCGCTACGGCCGCCACGACCAGGCACAACGCCTGAACGGCCGATCGCGTACCACACGACAGGCCGGGCCGACTCCGCCTTGCAGCGGAACCGCACCCCCACATCGCAGTTACAATGGAACACGGCCCACTTGATTCGAAGTCCTCGTCGAGGATCACCGAGGAACGCATGGGTGATTCCTCAACAGCCGTAGGGCTGAATCCAGTGGGTTGTCCCCGACCTTTGGCGGCCGAGGTTTCGCGCCCTCCGGCCAGCCCTGATCGACCGTCGCGAAAGGGCGTACGTGGCAGCCGCAGAAACCGCAACCCGACGCTCCGCTGCAACCACCGGCGGTGCCCAGTCCCAGTCGGGCCAGTCCCAGGCCACCCCAGCTTCGGAGGCGGCTGCTTCGTCTGACGCCGAGCAGACGAACTCCACCGCCGCGCGCAAGAGCACTCCCAAGAGCTCGGGTGCGAAGTCGACGGCCCGCAAGACCACCGCCGCGAAATCGGCGGCCAAAAAGGGTGCCAAGGCCCCCGCGAAGAAGCCGACCAAATCGGCTTCCGCCAAGGGCAGCGGCGAGGGCATGGAGATCGACGAACCGATCGAGACCGACCTGACGTCCCCGGACGTCGGCGACCTCGCCGACGTCGAGGTGGAAATTCCGGAAGAGCCCGTTCCGGAGGAGGACGCCAAGGAATCCGGCGACTTCGTCTGGGACGAAGAGGAGTCCGAGGCACTCCGGCAGGCTCGCAAGGACGCCGAGCTGACGGCCTCCGCCGACTCGGTGCGCGCCTACCTGAAGCAGATCGGCAAGGTCGCGCTGCTCAACGCCGAGGAAGAGGTGGAGCTGGCCAAACGCATCGAGGCCGGGCTCTACGGCGCGGAGCGCCTGCGGCAGGTAGAGGAGGTCGGCGAGCAGCTGACCACCCAGATGCGCCGTGATCTGCGCTGGATCGTCCGCGACGGCGAGCGGGCGAAGAACCACCTCCTGGAGGCAAACCTCCGGCTGGTCGTCAGCCTCGCCAAGCGCTACACCGGGCGCGGCATGGCGTTCCTGGACCTGATCCAGGAGGGCAACCTCGGCCTGATCCGCGCGGTGGAGAAGTTCGACTACACCAAGGGTTACAAGTTCTCCACCTACGCCACCTGGTGGATCCGGCAGGCCATCACCCGCGCCATGGCCGACCAGGCCCGCACCATCCGCATCCCGGTGCACATGGTCGAGGTGATCAACAAACTCGGCCGCATACAGCGCGAGTTGTTGCAGGACCTGGGCCGCGAGCCCACGCCCGAAGAGCTCGCCAAGGAAATGGACATCACCCCGGAAAAGGTGCTGGAGATCCAGCAGTACGCCCGGGAACCCATCTCCCTGGACCAGACCATCGGCGACGAGGGCGACAGCCAGCTCGGCGACTTCATCGAGGACTCCGAGGCGGTCGTCGCGGTCGACGCGGTGTCGTTCACGCTGCTGCAGGACCAGTTGCAGTCGGTGCTAGCGACGCTGTCCGAGCGGGAGGCCGGCGTGGTCCGCCTGCGGTTCGGGCTCACCGACGGCCAGCCGCGGACGCTGGATGAGATCGGCCAGGTCTACGGGGTGACCCGGGAGCGGATCCGGCAGATCGAGTCCAAGACGATGTCGAAGCTGCGCCACCCGTCCCGGTCCCAGGTGCTCCGCGACTACCTGGACTGACAACTCTGCTAGGCAATGCCGCTGACCTGCCATTACGCGGGTCAGCGGCATTAATCCAGACAAGTACAACGGTTTCAGTCAGATAGTGGGCACGACGCCCAATAATCTTCGCGCGCTTCACCGAAGCCGCGTACCTGCGCAGTCGGATCGACCGGTGCGTCGGACGGCAGGGGGTTGCGAATAGGAGCCCACGCGCAGAAGCACGCGGCATGTCCTCACATGATTCTGGGGGCGCCCACGTGATCGCGTGGACACCCCCAGCAGCATGGTCGCAACCGCTGTCGCACCGACTAGTGCGCTTCTCACTTCTCGTTCCCCCTGAATTGACGTGGGTCAGTGCTTGGCATGTAGCCATACCTAGCGCTGACTCGTTCGAGCTGTTCAAACAGCGACATCGGGAAGTAGTAACCCCAGCCTGTCATATCACCGCTCGGGTCGGTGCCTTCCCGCCGAAGCAGCTGCAGCTCTCTTGTGATGTTGAGCATGAATTGAGCAAATGGAATCCGCGCCTCGACGACACAGTCCGCGCGACGCGGTGTCCACGTCGTGGTCGGCCGAAGCAATTCCCACGAAGCGAGGCGATGCACGGCAATCGCGAGCGTTCCCTGCCAGTCCAACGCGAAGTCCAAGAACACGCTCCGGTCGCTCGGACCTTCAGTCGCCCACAACACGGACCCGAGATCAGCTCCAATGTGCGAGAGCGAGCACAACCTCGGCGAGGTTATTCAGCGCTTTTCGCGTGACGGACGAGCTGAGCCCGACGTTAACCGTACGATCATTACGCAATAGGAAAATGCGCCTCCTGCACCCGAAAGGAGCAACGATCAAACTCCTCCGCGAGCCCCGATGGGCGGACCCAAGAGACTTCCATCGACGCGCTGAACGGAGAGTGCCATGATCCGCCCGCCGCCGATCCGATCCGGTCGGCGGCCAACTTTCGCGTTCCCGGTGGCGCTCCGGCGGTGGAAAATCCGTCCGCCTGGTGAGATTCGCTGTTCGCTTGCAGCGGAACCGGCGTCCGCAGATCACTGTCCGACTTGTGATCTGAAACACGATATGTCCGGGGCGTGATCGGCTCCGGACCCACGCTACCCCGCCTCACCAGGGGTTATTTCCCCATGTCACAGGGCCTTACGCGGTGTTGATCACGCTCCGCGAGCACTGCTGCTGCAACCGGGTGCTTCATGGTGACGACCATCGCCACCCGGCGCGGGAACACTGACTCCGGCCAAAGCGTCTGGAAGAGTGGAGCCAACGAGCACCGACCCCGCAGCCAGTGGGCCACCGGTGGTCGTAGCAGGATCGAGGGCGTCGGGTGATTCCGACGCCGGGACGGAGGGAGATCACGATGCCGGGAACGCTCACCCGCCCCGAGCTGACCGCCGCCGACCGCTGCGACCGCTGCGGGGCCGCTGCCAAGCTTCGCGCCGTATTGCCATCCGGTGGGGAGCTTCTGTTCTGCGGGCACCACGCCCGCGCGTACGAGGCCGGGCTGCGTGAAGTGCAGGCCGACTTGCAACAGGACGAGCAGTAACACCCGTCAAGCCGAGGCCGTGCCCCCGCAGGGAACTGCGGGGGCACGGTCGTTTCCAGGCTCCATCGCCTGGTCAGGCCTGGACCGCGTTCATCCGCTGATTTCGCCCAGGGCGTCGAGCAGCCGTTGGACGTCCGCCTGGTTGCTGTAGTGCGACAGGCTGGCCCGCACGCCGCCCTTCGGCCCTATGCCGAGCGCGTGCACCGCCTCCCAGGCGTAGGAATGCCCGTGGGAGACGTTGAGACCGCGCTCAGCCAGCTGCGCCGCCGCATCCGAGGGTTCCTTGCCCGGAAGCCCGAAGAACGCCGTAGGCGTGCAGGGGCCCTGCGGAGCGCCATACCGGACGACGCCGTCAAGCGCGGCCAGCCCGTCGAAGAGCATCTTGGCCAGCTCGTCCTCGTGGGCCTGCACGGAACACCGGGAGACCGCCAGCCGCTCGACCCGGCCGCCGTCGGCGTCGGAGTCCAGTCCGGCCAGGTGGTCCACTGCGGCGACCGCTCCGGCCATCGCGGCGAACGGACTGGTCCCGAGCTCGAACCGCTCCGGCACGGTGTCCGGCGACGGCGTGAGCTTGTCCGGGTACAGGTTCTCCAGCGACCACGGGTCGGCGGCGACCACTGCGGCCAAGTGCGGACCTGCCCACTTGTACGCACTGGTCGCGTAGAAATCCGCGCCCAGTTCGGCAAGCCGGACGTGGGCGTGCGGGCAGTGCTGGACCCCGTCCACGTAGGTCAGGGCTCCGGCCTCCCGGGCCCGGTGGGAGATCGCTCGGAGGTCGGGCATGGTGCCCAGCACGTTCGAGGCTGCCGTGACGGCAACCAGCTTGGTGCGCTCGCCGATGAGGCTGGTGACCTGGTCGACGGGCAGTTCCCCGGTCGCGGGGTCGAGTTCGGCCATCCGCACGGCCGCGCCCGCGCGCTGCGCGTACTGCATCCAGGGGCGCACGTTTGCGTCGTGGTCCAGCTGCGTCACCACGACCTCGTCGCCCGGCGCCCAGCCCGCTGCCAACACCGCGGCGAAGCGGTAGGTCAGTGCGGTCATGCTCGGGCCGAACACCACGCATGCGGGGTCGGGGGCACCCACCAGGTCGGCGACAGCCGCCCGCGCCTCCGCGACGATCCCGGCGGCGCGACGGCTGGACTCGAACGGGCCGCCCACGTTGGACATCCCGACCCGGTAAGCATCGCTGACCGCGTCGATCACCGACTGCGGGACCTGGGTGCCTGCCGCACCGTCCAACCACGCCCGACCGTCGGACAGCGCCGGGTACTGCGCCCGGACCTTCTCCACGTCATAAGCCATGCCCACGACCCTACGAGACCGGCGTCGGCGAGCCCGGTTGACGATTTCCGTTGAGATCGCCGTCGGGCGAGGTCACCAGGAGCGCAGTGTGGCGATGCGTTCTTCGAGTTGTTCGACGGTGGCCATCGCGGTAGGCGGCCCGCCGCAGATTCTCTGCAGCTCGTTGTAGATCTTGCCGTGCGGTTTCCGAGTGCGGTGGTGGTGCAACGACACGAGGGTGTTGAGCTCCTTGCGGAGCTTCTGCAACCGCTCCTGCACGCTTTGTGGCCGGGCGCGCTGCTCGGCCTGCTCGGCGGCCTTCGCCGCCTTCGCCTCGGCCTCGCGCTTGCCGACGTCCTCCAGCTGCTGCTCCTGACGTTGCCGCAACAGCGCGCGCACCTGGTCGGGTTCCAGTAGGCCGGGCAGCCCGAGGTAGTCCTGCTCTTCCTCGCTGGTGCTGAACGCGGCCGTGCCGAACGACGAGCCGTCGTAGATCACCTGATCCAGCTCGGCCTCGGCGCCCAGCGAGGTGAACGCCTTCTCCTCCTCGCCGGGCTCGTCGCGCTTGCTGTTGGCCGCGGCCAGCAGTTCGTCGTCCCAGCCGTCCTTCTCCCGGTGCGGCTTGCCGAGCACGTGGTCGCGCTGCGCCTCCAGCTGGCTGGCCAGCTCCAGCAGCACAGGCACGCTCGGCAGGAAGATGCTCGCCGTTTCGCCCGGTTTCCGGGCCCGCACGAACCGGCCCACGGCCTGCGCGAAGAACAGCGGCGTGGAAGCACTCGTCGCGTAGACGCCGACCGCCAGCCGTGGCACGTCGACGCCTTCGCTGACCATCCGGACCGCGACCATCCAGCGGTCCTCAGACTCGGCGAACTCGGCGATCCGCCCGGATGCCTGCGGGTCGTCGGAGAGCACCACCACCGGATCGTGCCCGGTCAGGCGGTGCAGGGTCTTGGCGTATGCCTTCGCTGTCACGTGGTCCGAAGCGATCACCAGGCCACCGGCGTCCGGGAGCCCGCCGTTGCGCAGCTGCGTCAACCGGGTGTCGGCGGCCTGCAGCACCGTCGGGATCCACTCCCCCGACGGGTCCAGGGCGGTGCGCCATGCCCGAGCGGTCTGCTCTGCTGTCAGCGGCTCGCCAAGACGAGCGCTGAACTCGTCACCGGCGTTGGTGCGCCACCGGGCCTCCCCGGAGTACGCCAGGAACAGCACCGGCCTGACCACGCCGTCGTTGAGGGCGTCGGAGTAGCCGTAGGAGTGGTCCGCGCGGCTGCGCAGCGAGCCGTCGGCGTCGGGCTCGTAGCCGATGAACGGGATCGGCGAATCGTCGCTGCGGAACGGGGTGCCGGTCAGTGATAGCCGCCGCACTCCCGGGGTGAACGCCTCCCGGATCGCGTCCCCCCAGGACTTCGCGTCCCCCGCGTGGTGCACCTCGTCGAGGATCACCAGCGTCTTGCGGCGTTCGGTGCGCACCCGGTGCAACGTCGGGTGCGCCGCGACCTGCGCGTAGGTCACCACGACACCGCGATAATCGCTGGAGGTGATGCCGTCGCTGTTGCGGAAGTTGGAGTCCAGCGGAATACCTGCGCCACCGGCTGCCAGCGCCCACTGGTGCTTGAGGTGCTCGGTGGGTGCGACCACCGTGACCGCCTCGACCGTCCGATCGGCCAACAGCTCCGCAGCGATCCGCAACCCGAACGTCGTCTTGCCCGCACCCGGCGTCGCCACCGCCAGGAAGTCCTGCGGGCTGCTCGAGAGGTACTTGGTGAGCGCCCGGCGCTGCCAGGCACGCAGGGGCCGGGACGGGGCCTGCGAGGGGTCGGTGAGCACGGATCGAACGGAATAGTCGAGTTGCGCTTCGGACACGCCGGCTCGCCGCTCCTTCCTCTGGCTCCCCTGCTTGCTGGTGAGGGCGCGCCATTGCACAGCCTCGCGACCGCCCGCACTCGCCAAGGCGTCGATCAACTCGAAGCGGGCCGCCGTGCAGCTTACCTTTCGAAGCCCGCCGACACGGGCATGGCCGCAGGAGAGGTACGCGACACTCTGCGTTCCCGGGCGTTTTCCCGGGCCGACGCTCGCGGCCGGAGCGGATGAAGCATCCTTAGGGGTGCCATGGGTCAGCCAAGTCCACCAGATCGCCGGGGGCGCAGTGCGACCGTCGCACCACGGGAAGCCCCGGTGCGGCGCGGGCCACTGCGCCTGGTGATGCGCACCCTCGACAAGGCTTGGTGGGACAACATCTTCTCGGAGTCGGCGGCCGCCGCGTTCTGGCAGACGTTGTCCATGCCACCGCTGCTGCTGGGGCTGCTGGGCAGCCTGGGCTTCGTCGGCGACTGGTTCGGGCCCGAGGTCGTCGACGCCGTACACGACAAGATCCTGGCGTTCTCCCGCACGGTCTTCACTGCGAACGTGGTGGACCAGATCATCGGGCCGACCGTCGCCGACATCCTCACCAAGGGGCGCAGCGAGATCGTCTCGGTCGGCTTCCTGTTGTCACTGTGGGCGGGTTCGTCGGCCTTGGCCTCGCTGGTGGACTCGATCACCCTCGCCTACGACCAGTACTTGGTGCGCAACAGTGTGTGGCAGCGGATCTTCGCGCTGCTGCTGTACCTGGTCGCCCTGATCCTCGCGGTGGTCGGGCTGCCGGTGGTCGCGCTCGGCCCGGATTGGCTGCCGACGATCTTCCCGAGGGAACTCCAGGACGACATCGCCGGGCTAATCCAGGCGTTCTACTACCCGGCGACCGCGATCGGTCTGGTGCTCGCGCTGGCGACGCTGTACAAGGTGTCGTTGCCACGGAAGCTGCCGTGGCATCGTGGCGTGCCCGGGGCACTGCTGGCGATGGCGATCTTCCTGTGCGCCAGCATCGGTCTGCGGCTCTACATCACGTGGGTGACCAGCACCGGCTACACCTACGGTGCGCTGGCCACGCCGATCGCGTTCCTGCTGTTCGCGTTCTTCATCGGGCTGGCGATCATCATGGGCGCGCAGTTCAACAACGCCATCCAGGAGATGTGGCCGGCGAAGATGACCCGCCGGGAGCGCCGGAAGTGGCGACGGCTGGAGATGAGGCGCCTCGCACAGCGGATGCACACCGAAGAGGGCTATCGCGCATGGCGAAAGCGCCAAACCGAAGACGAGAAACCAGACACCACGACGGAGCTACCGCGCAACGGCATGCCGCTGCAGAAGCGACCGATGGGTAGGCAAACCGAACCGCACGGCGGCTGAAACCGCCGCGCGGTGTCGGTTGTCAGTCCTTGCCGCCGGGCGGGAGGGACTCGAAGATCTCCTTGCAGTCCGGGCACACCGGCGAGCCCGGCTTGGGCGACTTGGTGACGGGGAAGACCTCACCGCACAGCGCTACCACGAACGTGCCCATGACCGCGCTCTCGGCGATCTTGTCTTTCTGCACGTAGTGGAACATCTCCGGACGGTCATCACTGGTCTGGTCAGTGGTCTCGGTCCGGGTATCGGTCTCCGGCATCGTCATCGTGCTCATGCCCCAATGATGCCGCACCGCCCATGCGCATGTCCGCAACCGGCCGGGTGGTGCTGTCAGGCGCCGTCAATGACCTGGTGGCTGCGGGCTTCCAGGGAGTGCGGCGAGCGGCGGAAGCGGTTCACGTGCTCCCGTTTCTTGGCCGGGCGGTCGTTGGCGATGAGCACCGCCATCCATGGCAGCGGAATGGAAATCGCCAAGATGATCAGTGACAACCACCATAACTGCCACAGCTGGAACACCACCGCGGCCATGACCAGGCACGGGATCCGGCTGGCCATCATGATCGCGTACCGGCGGCGACGCACCGCCTGCTGATCGTCGTAGGACGGCTGGGCCTCGGTGATCAGCACCGGGGGGTCGTCACGATGTGAACTGTTCACGACGGTACCTCCAACTTCCATGCTGCCACCCGATCGCGCTCGCCGATACCCCGGGTCAGCGGCAGTGACGACCCCCGTAATCGGGTGGACCAGAGCGAACCCGACGTTGACCGGCAGGACGCAACGCCGAAACCCTCGTCGGGTTAGATTCGATCGGGATCAACGTGCTGGAGGGCGAATGCTGTACGCGGTGAGCAAGCGGATCTTGGACGCGGTGGCGCGGACGGTCTACCGGCCGACCGTGATCGACGCCGACAAGGTGCCCGCGACCGGCCCGGTGATCCTGGCGCCGAACCACCTCGCCGTGCTCGACAGTTTCATCGTGCCGCTGGTGCTGCCGCGCCCGGTGGCGTTCCTGGCCAAGGCCGAGTACTTCCAGGGCACCGGTGCCAAGGGCGCGCTGACCAAGTGGCTGTTCAGCTCGCTTGGCGCGATCCCGGTAGAGCGCGGGCGCGGGCGCGCGGCGAAGGAGGCGCTGGACGCCGCAGAGCAGGTGTTGCGCAGCGGCGGCGCGTTCGGCATCCACCCGGAGGGCACGCGCTCGCCCGACGGACGGCTGTACCGGGGCCGAACCGGCGTCGCCCGCTTGGCGCTGAGCACCGGTGCACCGGTGGTGCCGGTCGCGTTGACCGGCACGGACAAGCTCCAGCCGCGCGGTAAGAAGATCCCCCGGCGGCATCCGGTGACCGTCCGCTTCGGCGAGCCGCTGGACTTCGGCCGCTACTCCGGGATGGAGAGCTCGTTGCCGGTCCTGCGCTCGATCACCGACGAGATCATGTACGCCATCGCCGAACTCTCCGAGCAGGAGTACGTCGACCGCTACCAGCGTCCCGGCGCCGCCGCAGCCTGATCCCCCGCGCGCCCTTCGGAACGATTCGCAGCGCGCGGGGTGACGACATCACCGCGTACGGTGTCCTACTCCGCAGTGGACTGATCGGACGTGGTGGGCGCCGAGCCGGACGTGGTCGGCGAAGCGGTTCTCGTCGCCGTGGGCATCGAGCTGGTGGGCGGCGGGCTCGTCGGTGATGCCGCAGGCGGCCGGCTCGTCGGTGGTGCCGTGGTCGACGTGGCTGGTGGGCTCGGCGGCTCATCGGATGTGGAGCCCACCGGCGAGTCGTTGACCGGCGGAGAACCCGTCGACGGGTATTCCGCCGCTGGGGCAGCCGTCGACGGACCGTGCGTGCCGTAGCACTGCTCGTGGCTCAGGCCGGCACACGGATCTGCGTTGGTCGCCGGGCCAGGAACCTGCGGCTCGCTGCGCGTCGCCGTCAGCTGATCATCTATCGACCGGTCCCCAGAGCGCGCTTCGCCATTCGCATCGACACGGCCGCACGCCGTGTTCGTGATGGTGTTCGGATTACTCGGGTCGTCGAATCGCGGCGCGGCGTCCGGCTCGCAGGTACGCCCGACCGCACCGGGCGCGCGCCGGGGAAGCGGCGCGACCAGCGGCGGGCGCGCCGACATCTTGCCCGGCAACGGCATCGCTGCGGGCGCAACCGGAGGCGGTAACAACTGTGCCGACGGTGCGCTGCATGCTCCGATCACGATGGTCAGCCCCGACAAGACGGCGGCAACGGCGTAGCGACTCATAGGCGGCCCCCAGTGCGAAGGCCCGTGCGGACTCACAGGCCCTTGACATGGCGACCGTGTTGACGTTGCCAGGTGTTATCCGACTACCGCCCGTAGTTCCGCCGTCTCCCGGCCGACGCTAACGCCACGGGCGTCGCAACGAGGCCACGTTTTCGGGCGGTCAGCCCTTGGCGGCCTTGGCGGCAGCCTTCTGTTCCTTCTTCCAGACACGCACCTCGTCGAGCGACTGCTGGTCAACGACGTCGGCGATGGACCGGCGGGCGTCCGCGTCGCCGTAGGCACCGGCAGCCTCGCGCCAGCCCGTCGGCTGAACACCCCGCTGCTTGCCGAGAAGGGCGAGGAAAATCCGCGCCTTCTGGTCGCCGAAGCCCGGCAGCGCCTTCAGCCGCTTCAAGACTTCCTTGCCGTCCGGGTCGCCCTCAGTCCAGATCGCCGCTGTCTTGCCGTCGTATTGCTCGACGATCTCCTGGGCGAGGGCCTGGACCCGCTTCGCCATCGACCCGCCGTAGCGGTGGATCGCCGGCTTGGCGACGCACAGCTCGACGAACTCCTCCGGGTCGCACTCGGCGATCTTCATAACGTCGAAGCCGCCCATGCGGTCGGCGATCTTCTTGGGCCCGTTGAACGCAATCTCCATCGCGATCTGCTGGTCGAGAAGCATGCCGGTGAGCAGGGCGAAAGGATCCTCGCTGAGCAGCCTGTCGGCCTCGGCGTCGCCGGTCATCCACAAGCTCCGTGTCATGGGCCAATCGTGGCACGCCGTCGACCGGAGTTCACACCCGTCCATCCCCGGCGCCCTGGCCTGCTGAACGCGACTCCCAGCCTGGGCAGGAGGGCCCAGGCGGAGGGCCGACGGGCACCGCCGGCACCGGCGGGTGTGCGCTGGGTGCACGTCGCGGTGGGCGTGTGAGGATCGGGATCGTGATTCCAGATCTGTCCCATGACCGCATCGACCGACTTCGCGACGCCTTCCACTCCGCTGGTTACGACGCGGACGGCGTCGTGGAACTCCTCGGCGCCGAGGCGCACGCTGCTTTGGGCCGCGGCGAACCCGTTCCCGCCTTGCGCGCGACTGCCGACGCGGGCTCGCTCGGCACCCTGGTCCGGCTGTTCCTGCTGGGTGAGGCCGAGTCGCAGGCCGCAGTCGCAGCCGCGCTGGACCCGTTGCCGGTGTCCGAAGCGACAGCCGCCGGGCTCGTCGTGACCGACGGCGACCGGCTGCGCGCTGGGCTCGACATCCGCCCGCACGGGGTCGGTGACGAATCGTGGTGGGTGGTCTCGGACCTGGACTCGGACCTGCGCGGCGGCCGGCCGGTGGAGGCCGATCACGTGCTCGGCGTCGGGCATGCATCGCTGAGCCTGGTCCGGGCGACCTCGCGGCGGCCGGTGGACTCGGTGCTCGACCTCGCCACGGGATGTGGCGTGCAGGCCCTGCACGCGAGCGCCCACGCGCAGCGGATCATCGCGACCGATGTGTCCAAGCGGGCACTGGCGCTGGCCGAGGCGACGTTCCGGCTCAACCGGGTCGACGTCGAACTCGCCGCGGGCGAGTGGTTCGACCCGGTGCGGGGTCGCAAGTTCGATCAGATCGTGTGCAACCCGCCGTTCGTCGTCGGTCCGGCACGCACCGACTTCACCTACCGCGACTCGGGGCTGGCCGGTGATGACGCCAGCGCGCTGGTCGTGCGTCAGCTGCCCAGCTTCTTGAACGAGGGTGGCACCGGGCAGTTGCTGGCCTCGTGGGTGCATCGGGACGGCGAGGACTGGCAGGACCGGGTGTCCCGGTGGCTGCCGCCGAGCGGCGGTGTGGACGCCTGGTTCGTGCAGCGCGACATCGCCGATCCCGCGCTGTATGTGGGCACCTGGGTGCGCGACGCCGGGTACGATCCGCGTTCCCCGCAAGGGCGGCGGAAGGCGGCCGAGTGGCTGGACTGGTTCGGAGCCAACGACGTGATCGGGATCGGCTTCGGGTTCGTCACGCTGCGCCGCACCGATGGGCGCGGCGAGGTCGTGTGCGAAGACCTCCGGCACGCCTTCGACGACCCGCTCGGCCCGGAATCCGAGCAGTGGCTGCGCCGGGTCGACTGGCTGCGCGGGCACGACTCCGCCGCTGCGCTACTGGCGGCCCGCCTGGTCACTGCCGACAGCACGGTTCTGGAGGCGGTCTCGGAGCCCGGCGACGAGGGCTGGAATCCGCTCGTGCACCGGCTGCACCGCACCGACGGCCCGGGATGGCAGCATGAGATCGACGAGCTTGGTGTCCGGCTGCTCGCCGGCTGCCGCGGGGCGCTGCCGATCGGCGAACTTCTGGAACTGCTCGCGATGGGCTATGGCGAAGACGCCGACGACCTGACTCGCGCCGCGATCCCAATGGTGCGCGAACTCGTCCGGCACGGAATGCTGCTACCCGCGGAATGGACAGGGGGTGACCGATGAGAGCAATCGTCACCCGGGTCACTCGCGCCTCAGTAACCGTCGATGGTGTCGTTGTCGGCAAGATCGAAGAACCCGGACTGTTAGTGCTATTGGGCGTGACGCATTCCGACGGGCATCAAGAAGTCGTCAAAATGGCGCGCAAACTGCACGAGATTCGGGCCTTGCGGGACGAAGAGTCCTGCGCCACCGCGGGCGCGCCGCTGCTGGTAGTCAGCCAGTTCACGCTCTACGGTTCGACTAGGAAGGGCCGCCGCCCGTCCTGGACCGAGGCGGCCCGGCCGGAACAGGCCGAACCGCTGGTGGACGCGGTCGTGGCGGACCTGCGTGAGCGGGGGGCCCGGGTTGCCACCGGGGTGTTCGGCGCGATGATGACGGTGGAGAGCGTGAACGACGGGCCATTCACACTTTTGGTTGAGGTCTAAATGTAACGAGGGCTCTCAGCAAATCCTCAGGCTTGGCGGCGCAACCAATGTGACCGCCGTGACGTCTTTCCAGCGAGAACATCGGGAACGAATTCGGCTCGCCGGTCGTTTTCCAGGTAACGATGCTTCGACGGCCATGCCGATAGGTCACCAGGACCGATCGACAGCGCCGGACAAGACGTCGACGCGGACCTCGTACTTCCGAGCGTACGCGTCTTCCACGCCTCGCAACGGCGCGAAGGTGTGAATTGCGCCCGCCAAGCCAGCCCGCCAGGGAGGGAGCTCAATGACCGTCCCGCAGACCACCAAGCCAGACGTCACCATCGCCGAAGACCTCGACACGCAGGGTCCATCGGCCGACTTGGTGCGCGTCTACCTCAACGGCATCGGGCGCACCGCGCTGCTCACCGCACAGGAAGAGGTCGACCTCGCCAAGCGGATCGAGGCCGGAGTTTTCGCCAAGCACCTGCTGGAGACCAGCAAGAACCTCTCCCCCGAGCGGCGCTCCGATCTCGGCGCCGTGGTCCGGGACGGTCGTCGGGCGAAGAACCACCTCATGGAGGCCAACCTTCGCCTGGTCGTCAGCCTCGCCAAGCGCTACACCGGGCGCGGCATGCCGCTGCTGGACCTGATCCAGGAGGGCAACCTCGGCCTGATCCGGGCGGTAGAGAAGTTCGATTACACCAAGGGCTTCAAGTTCTCCACCTATGCGACCTGGTGGATCCGGCAGGCCATCACCCGGGGCATGGCCGACCAGAGCCGCACCATCCGACTGCCCGTGCACCTGGTCGAGCAGGTCAACAAGCTGGCACGGATCAAGCGCGACCTGCACCAGAAGCTCGGCCGCGAAGCCACCGACGAGGAGCTCTCCGAAGAGGCAGGCATCCCGGTGGAGAAGATCCTCGACCTGATGGACCACTCGCGCGACCCGGTCAGCCTGGACATGCCGGTCGGCGCCGAGGAGGACGCGCCTCTCGGCGACTTCATCGAGGACTCCGAATCCGCCGATGCCGAGAACGCGGTGATCTCCGGATTCCTGCAGGACGACCTGCGGCGCGTGCTGGCCACCCTGGAAGAGCGGGAGCAGGCGGTGATCCGGATGCGCTACGGCCTCGACGACGGCCAGCCGCGCACCCTGGACCAGATCGGCAAGGCGTTCGGGCTGTCCCGTGAGCGGGTCCGCCAGATCGAGCGCGAAGTCATGGCCAAGCTCCGCCAGGGCGACCGCGCCGACCGCCTCCGGGCCTACGCGTCCTAACGAGGCATGAATGGACGGAATGCCTCTGCGGAATTCGCGGGCGCATTCCGCTCCCACAGGTGGCTTCGCGGGCACAGATGATCTTGTCGGCCCCGCAGGCCCGCGCGATGCGGTGACTGCTGTCCACCCGGATGGCGCGTTGACCGGCTGAGTGCGGGGCGGCAACATCGCTAGCACCGCTTCTACTTCGGCGACGGGCGTTCCGTCGCTTTCTCCGGGAGGGCGGACTCGTCGCCTGGGCGGGTCCGGCCTCCCGATCTTTATGTGCGGGAGCGCAGCCGATCGACATCAGTGGGACGGACGGCCTGGTCAGAGCCGGCCGGTGCGATGCGTCGCTATCAGCGGCCCAATGCGCTCAAGAGCTGCGAACACGGGAGTAAGTTCCGTCACACCAAGAACTTCTGTTGCCAGCGTCGTAGTTCTTCGTCTGTGGCTCCGTGGGAGCGAAGCCAGCCCTGGGCCCCGTCTTCGTGGTCGGCGAAGGCGTCCAGGACGCTCTCGATCGCTTCCGTCGGCGTCGACATGAGGTCCCGGACCATTTCCTCGTCCACGCCTGGCGGCAGTTCAGGGGCCACGTTCAGGCGTTGCAGAACCCGGAACATATTCCGGTCGGTGCGCACGTAGTCGGCCATGATGGCGTCTCGGCGCACGCCGACGGCGCTCAGCAGCATCGCCGAAACCACTCCCGTGCGGTCCTTGCCTGCGGCGCAGTGGATCAGGATCGGGCCATCGGCCTCCAGGACGAGGCGGAATACCTCGACCAGCGTCTTCGGCGCGCCCTGGAGGATCGACTGGTAGAGCGCGGTCAGCTCGTGGGCGGCGTCGTCAAGTTCGACATCCGCTTCCTGAACTTCCTCCAGCAGCCGCACGCGGTGCACCGTGGCGACCGCCGTGAGCGGGTGCTCCCGGTCACCGGTTTCCACCGAATTTCGCAGATCCAGCACGGCTGCCGGCGGCCACCGGGGCATGTCCTGCGGACAGCGGTCGCCGGTATGCGGAGCGTCACCGCGGTACACCACGCCCGGTCTCGTCACCGCTCCGTTTCCGGCGGGCTGACCGCCCAGGTCGCGAACGTTGACCAGCGCATCGAGAGGATTCCTCGTCGGCAAAACGACCTCCGTGGCTCGGGCACCGCGTCCGGGGTGCGGCGACAGGTCCAGCCGCCAGGCTCGCAGGTGTGATTCCGCGCCACCAGAGCCGGTCGAGTGCCACCCCGTGCCGGGTGGCGATTCGTCACACCTGGGGCACCCCTGTGGACGCGCTGATCTACCGCGCGGTTGTATTGGGCATCGCGTAACCCGAACGCGCGCAAAGGAGCCGCGACGTGACCACCAAGTTCGATTTCACCGAGGTGCTCGCCCTCGGCCCCGACCACACCGACTACCGCCTGGTGACCACCGAAGGCATCAGGGTCGTCGAGGCGGTCGGGCGACGCTTCCTCGAAGTCGAGCCGACCACGCTCACCGCCCTGGCAACCGAGGCGATCAAGGACATCCAGCACCTGCTGCGCCCGTCCCACCTGGCGCAACTGCGCGCGATCATCGACGACCCGGAGGCCAGCGCGAACGACCGGTTCGTGGCCACCGACCTGCTGCGCAACGCGTGCGTGTCCGCCGGCGGCGTGCTGCCGATGTGCCAGGACACCGGCACCGCGATCGTCATCGGCAAGCGCGCCGAGACCGTGCTCACCGGCGGGCGCGATGAGGAGGCGCTGGCCCGGGGCATCTTCGACGCCTACCAAGACCTCAACCTGCGGTACTCCCAGATGGCGCCGCTGAACTTCTGGGACGAGCGCAACACCGGCAGCAACCTACCCGCGCAGATCGAGCTGTACAACAAGCCCGGCACCGACCCGAGCTACGAGTTCCTGTTCCTGGCCAAGGGCGGCGGCAGCGCGAACAAGACGTTCCTGTACCAGGAGACCAAGGCGCTGTTGAACCCGTCGCGGCTCGGCCGGTTCCTGGAGGAGAAGCTGCGCTCGCTGGGCACCGCGGCCTGCCCGCCCTACCACCTGGCGATCGTGGTCGGCGGCATGTCCGCCGAGTTCAACCTCAAGGTCGCCAAGCTGGCCTCCGCCCGCTACCTCGACGAACTGCCACGGGAAGGTTCGGCCTCCGGGCACGCCCTGCGCGATGTCGAAATGGAGCGGCAGGTGCTGGAGATGACCCGGCAGTTCGGCATCGGCGCACAGTTCGGCGGCAAGTACTTCTGCCACGACGTGCGGGTCATCCGGCTACCCCGGCACGGCGCATCGCTGCCGGTGGGTGTCGCGGTGTCGTGCTCGGCGGACCGCCAGGCCAAGGCGAAGATCACCCCGGAGGGCGTGTTCCTGGAGCAGTTGGAGCGCGACCCGGCCCGCTACCTGCCGGACGTGGAAGACGAGCAGCTTTCCGACGAGGTCGTCAAGATCGACCTGAACCGGCCGATGGCTGAGATCCGCGCGGAACTGTCCAGGCTGCCGGTCAAGACCCGGGTGTCGTTGACCGGTCCGCTGGTGGTGGCGCGCGACATCGCGCACGCCAAGATCGCCGAGCGGCTCGACGCCGGTGAAGCGATGCCCGACTACCTGCGCGATCACCCGGTGTACTACGCGGGCCCGGCCAAGACCCCGGAGGGCTACGCCTCCGGCTCCTTCGGCCCCACCACCGCCGGTCGCATGGACGCCTATGTCGAGCAGTTCCAAGCAGCGGGCGGCTCGCTGGTAATGCTGGCCAAGGGCAACCGGTCGGCGAAGGTGACCGAATCCTGCCACCACCACGGCGGCTTCTACCTCGGTTCCATCGGCGGTCCCGCCGCTCGGCTGGCCCAGGACTGCATTCGAAAGGTCGAGGTCCTGGAATACCCCGAGCTCGGCATGGAAGCAGTGTGGCGCATCGAGGTCGAGGACTTCCCCGCGTTCGTCGTGGTCGACGACAAGGGCAACGACTTCTTCGCCAACGCCACCAAGCCAACCCTGCAGATTTCCCTTGGCCGTTGAATGGTGGTTCTCCCGCAGGCGCCCCACCTCCTGCGGGAGAACCGGTCTTTAGGTTGTCACTGAACGGTTTCGTGCGACGGGAAGGAAGCGCAGCGTTTCCGCCGTCAGCTGTCAGCGAGGCACCTTGACGTCCCGTTGTTCCAGCACGACCTTCCGCGCCTCAAGCGGCGCGTCCAGACGCACCGCCACCGGCGGGTAGCGCAGGTCCATGGTGCAAATTCCCGGTGGCTCAGGGGTTTCCTCGACGAACACGACCTTGACATGGTCCGCGGTCTGCTCGCCGAGTTCGGCGTGTACCTTGCTGCAGCCGCCTTCCTGACCGGTGGCCACGACGACAGCGCCGTCGTCCTGGGTCCAGACCTTCGTCGGATAGCCCTTGGGCAGCATCGACGCGTCCACCGAGGCCTCGGTGACCGGGACACGTTCCTGTTCCGATTTCGGCTGCACCGGGCCGGGCGGCACCGGTGGCTGGCCGCCGAAGCCGACTTCGTTGGTTGGCTGTTGGGCGCAGGCTGCCAACGCTAGGAGCAGAGCCCCCGCACCCGCTGTGGTGTGTAGGCGTCTCATGCTCTAGGGACGGATTGGCTGGAGCGGTCGGTTGCGCGAAATCCGCATCAGACCAATCCACATCTTTCCCGTATTTCGGAACCGCCAGTGGTCGGGGGCCGGTGCGTGGTTTGGTCGGGCCGGGTGTAGTGCTTGGCGATGCGCGGTGCTTGACGGGCCTTCGCAGCCGAACGGTCCACTGAGGACAGTGGGGTCAGCCGGTCGCCCGCGACGCTGACGGTCAGCAGCGGCTGGCGCAGTTCCAGCAGTGCCGTCTCGTAGTCGGTCGCCGAGCCGTTCAGGCGGTAACGGCCGGTGCGGGCCTGCCGCGCCCAGTCCTGCATCAGGTCGACCGCCTGACAGCCACCGAAGCCGAACCGCTGGCCGGGCCAGTAACCGAACAACGCCGACATCATCGCCACCAGCTGGGTCCCGAACAGACCAGTTCCGGACAGGACAGGGTTGCCCGCTCGGTCCGCGCATCAGCGCAGCCGGCGCGGCCCGGCATCCAATGCCGCAGGCGAGGCCCCGATGCCGACCCTGGCGCCGGTGACCACTGCCCCCGACGGAGAGGCCAGCACGGGTTGTAATGCGAGAGCGCGCACCTCCGGCAGGTCCTCTGCCAGCGTCGCCACCCGCAGCACGAGGTCCTCCAGCGCCGCGAGATCGGCCGGTTCGGTGCCCCGGTACCCGGCCAACAGTGGAGCGGCCCGGGGCGCCCGCACCAGTGCGGAAACATCCACATCGGACAGCGGGAGCGCCCGGTATGCCTTGTCACCGAGCAATTCGCTGGCCACACCGGAAAGTCCGAACGAGACCAGCGTGCCGAAGGACGGGTCCTCGGTCAGATCGATGACGCACGACGTTCCGCGCGCGGCCATGCACTGCACGTAAACCTCGTCGAGCCCGGAGACCTGCCGGATACCGGCGTATGCGGACCGCACGGCCTGGGCGCTACCCAGGTCGAGACGGACGCCCACCAGGTCGGTGCGGTGCCGCAGTTGATCGCTCGCCGACTTCAGCACCACCGGATAGCCCAGTTCCGCGGCCGCTTCAACCGCCGCATCGACCCCGGTCACCAGCCGGAAAGGCACGATGTCGATGCCGTAGCAACCGAGCAGCCCCACCACCTGCTCGTCGCTGAGGCCCGTGACGCCGGCCGCCAGCCAGCCGTTGACCAGCGACCTCGCCCGATCCTCGTCGATCTCCGAGGGGCGCACGAAGTGCCCCTTCGGCGCGGCGCGCCACTGCGCGTACCGGGTCACCCTCGCGAGCGCCAGCACCGAGCGCTCCGGGCTTGGGTAGGAGGGCACCGATCCTTTGCCGGTCATGCCGTCCGGACCCGGCACCACGAGTTCGTCGGGCACACCTTCGGCAGCCAGGAACGTGGTCACCACCGGTTTCGAACGTGCGATGTCGGCGTCCTGTAAAGCCTCCCGTAAGGCCCGTGCGTAGGCGGTGCCCGGAACCGCCACCGGCGGGGCGAACACGGTCACCAAAGCGTTGACGTCCGAGCGCAGGGCGGCGTCGCGGACCGCGGCTGCGAACTCCTCCGGCCCCGCCGACGCGCCCACGTCGACCGGATCGCAGGCCAGCTTCAGCTGCTGGGCCTGCGCCACATCGGCGGCGATCATGCCCAGTGCCGAGGAGTTGCCCACGATCGCCACACGATCGCCCTGCGGCAACGGCTGGTGCGCCAGCAGCAGGGCGGCGTCGAACATCTGCGCAACGGACTCGACCCGGATGACGCCGGACTGCTCGAACAACGCCTGCACGCTGGTCTCGTCGATTTGCACCGAGGTGGCCGCTAGGCCAGGGCGCACCGCGTTGCGTCCGGACTTCACCACCACGACCGGCTTCCTGCGCGCCAGCCGCCGGGCCACCCGGCCGAACTTTCGCGGATTGCCGAACGACTCCAGGTAAAGCAGCACCACGTCGGTCGCCGGGTCGGTCTGCCAGTACTGCAACAGGTCGTTGCCGGAGACGTCGGCACGGTTGCCCGCCGAGACGAACGTCGACAGCCCCAGGCCACGCTCGGTGGCGGTGGCCAGGATCGCCACCCCAAGTGCGCCGGATTGGCAGAAGAACCCGGTGCGGCCGCGACCGGGCAGTTGCGGGGCCAGGCTGGCGTTCAGCCGGAACTCCGGATCGGTGTTGACCACTCCCAGCGCGTTGGGGCCGACCACGCGCATGCCGTGCACGCGCGCCGCCCGCACCATCTCGCGCTCCACCTCGCGACCGTCCGGGCCGATCTCGCTGAACCCGGAACTGACGATGACCAGGGTCTTCACCCCCTTGGCCAGGCAGTCGTCGAGCACCCCGATGACGCTGGCGGCCGGGATCGCCACCACCGCCAGGTCGACCTCGTCGGGGATGTCGAGCACCGAGGGGTAAGCGCGCACTCCGCGCACCGAGCGGTGCTCCGGGTTCACCGGGTAGACCGGGCCGGTGAAGTCCGCGGTCAGCAGGTTGGTGAGCACCGCGTGGCCGATCTTGGCGTGATCGGTGGAGGCCCCGATCACCGCAACCGACCGCGGCCGCAGCAGGTTGTGCACGCTGCGGGCCTCGGCGCCCTGCTCGCGAGCGCGGGCCACGGCCACTGACTCCTCGGTGGGATCGATGTCGAATTCCAGGTGCAGGACGCCTTCTTCTATGGCGCGGCTCACCTGATAACCGGCGTCCCGGAACACCCGCACCATCATCGAGTTCTCGGCGAGCACCTCGGCCACGAAGCGCCGCAGCCCCCGCTCCCGCGCCGCGGCGGCCAAGTGCTCCAGCAGGATCGACCCGAGGCCGCGTCCCTGGTGCTGGTCCTGCACCACGAACGCCACCTCGGCCGAGTCCTGCTCGCCGAGCCGGTCGTAGCGGCCGACCGCGACGATGTCATCACCGAGCAGCGCCACCAGCGCCACGCGGTCGAAGTAATCGACGCGGGTGAAACGCTCCACGTCCCGCTGCGGCATCCGCGGGTACGGGCCGAAGTAGCGGTAGTACCGGGTCCGGTCGCTGAGCCGCCCGTGGAACACGACGAGCTTCTCGGCGTCGGCTTCGGTAATCGGCCGTAAATGCACGGTGCCGCCGTCGGAAAGCACCACGTCGGCTTCCCATCGCCGGGGGTAGTCTGCTTGCGACTGTGTTTGCTCCGCGCCCTGCATCACTCCGTCCACTTCGGACTCCTCAGTCGCGGCTGTCGACCGGGTCGAGACCATGCAACGGAAACACCGCGTGCCGGGTATTACGAATCGAGGTGTCCACTGCGGACGCCGTGACCCCGGTCCACGGCTGGAAAGCGGGGTCGGCGCCGTCGGTCATCGAGGTCGGCAGCGGCACGTTGTCGGCGACCCGCACGGTGTGCGCGATCCAGTCCCCCGGGATGGTCGTCGCCGGGTCGAGGTCGCGGTCCAGCAGCGTCGCCAATAGGTGCGTCCAGGCGCGCGGCACCACCCGGAACAGCGAGTAGCCACCGCCACCCAGGGCCAGCCATTTGCCGCCCGCGTAGCTCTCGGCCAGCGCCCGCAGGTTCTGGTATGTCGCGCGCTGCCCGTCGACGCTCACCGACAGGTCCGCGAGCGGATCCTCCCGGTGCGCGTCCGCGCCACACTGCGTCACCAACACCTGCGGCCGGAACGCGTCGAGCACCGACGGCACCACCGCGTGGAAGGCGCGCCGCCAGTCGGCATCTCCGGTCCCCGGCGGCAACGGGATGTTGATCGCGGTGCCGTCGGCGGCGCCGGAGCCGACCTCGGTGGAGAACCCGGTTCCCGGCCACAGGGTGAGCGGGTGCTGGTGCAGCGAGATGGTCATGACCCGCGGGTCGTCGTAGAACGCCGCCTGCACCCCGTCGCCGTGGTGCACGTCGATGTCGAGGTAGGCGATGCGCTCCACGCCCTGCTCGAGCATCCACCCGATGGCCACCGAGCAGTCGTTGTAGATGCAGAACCCCGCCGCGTGATCGGCCATCGCGTGGTGCAGCCCACCGGCGATGTTGACCGCCCGGTCCGCTTTGCCCGACACGATCTGCTCGGCCGCCCGGATCGAAGCGCCCGCTATCAACGCCGCCGCGTCATGCATCCGGTCGAAGATCGGGTTGTCCTCGGTGCCCAGCCCGTGACCGACCTCCGAACCCACGAATGGCGCGGAACGCACCGCTGCCAGGTACTCGGCCGTGTGCACCCGCTCCAAGTCCGCATCCGCGGCCGGTTCTGGTTTGATCACCTCGACGCCGTCGAGGACGCCGAGCGAGCGGGCCAACCGCATGGTCAGCTCCAACCGGATGGGATGCAGCGGGTGGTGGCCACCAAGGTCGTAGTCGAGCACCGAGTCGTCCCACACCACTGCGCACTGAGAACCCATGCCCCGGACGCTACCTGTCCTGTGTCGCCGAACACAGCACACAATGTGCATGATCGCGTTGCACAGCAGGGCTAATCGCGTCCCCGGCGGGCACCGCGGTCGCCTACTAGACCACGGGCTCTCCGATTTTCGCGCCACCGAATATGCGACGTCGGCCACGAGCAGCTACTGGCCGGCGCCCGCCCCGGCGGATCGATCTCTCATCCGGCCTCCGATCCGGTCGCGGCCGGTCGGGCCGGATCCGCCGACCAGTTCGACCACGATCCCGGGTACAGCACCGCCGGGTGCTGCCGGTCGGTCACACCCGCGTGTTCCAACGCGAGCAGGACCGAGCAGGCTGTCACGCCCGACCCGCAGTACGCCCCGACCTGGCCGACGGCGTCGACGCCGAGGTCAGCGAAGTGCTTCGCCAGTTCCTCCGGGCTACGCCATCGGCCGGAGGCCGCCACGTGCGCACTGAACGGCGCGTTCAACGCTCCAGGGATGTGCCCGGGCCTCGGATCCACCGGCTCGACGTCTCCCCGATAGCGTTCCGGTGCACGGGCGTCCAGCAGGATGCCCTCGCGTGCGAGCCGAGCGGCGGAGTCCGCATCCACGACCGGCATCGAGCCCGGCCGGACGCGGAAATCGCCCTCGGCCGGGTTCGGTCGGTCCGTCGTGATGGTGCGCTCCTCGGCCACCCAGGCCGCGTAGCCGCCGTCGAGCACAGCCACCGACTCGTGCCCGGCCCAACGAAGCAACCACCACGCTCGGGCCGCGACCGAGCCGTTGTCCGCGTCGTAGACGACCACCGGCCGGTCACCGTCGACGCCCGCCCGGCGCAGCACCGCTTCGAGGTCGCCGGGGTCAGGCAGCGGGTGGCGCCCCGCCGGACCCGGTTCGGCGGCCAGGTCGGTGTCCAGATCGACGTACACCGCGCCCGGCAGGTGTCCCCTCTCGAAATCCTCCCGGCCCGGTGGCCCCAGCAGCGACCACCGGACGTCCAGGAGGGTCGGGGGCGGTGCCTCCCACAACGCGGACGTGAGATCATCGGTACTGATCAAAGGATGCATGACGGCCCTTTCGTAGCCCGGCGACGAAGCCTGTCGGAAATCCTGGAAGTCAACTCCCTGACCACTGACCGCTGTCGCCCGGTGCGACTAGCATCGTGGTTGGGACTGAATGGGGAGCCGACGTGAACGATCTCATCGATACCACTGAGATGTACCTCCGCACCATCTACGACCTCGAAGAAGAGGGCGTGGTTCCGCTCCGGGCCCGAATCGCCGAACGGTTGGAGCAGAGCGGCCCCACGGTGAGCCAGACGGTCGCCCGCATGGAACGCGACGGACTGCTGACCGTCGCCGAGGATCGCCACCTTGAGCTCACCAAGGCCGGCCGCGCCCGCGCGATAAGCGTGATGCGCAAGCACCGCCTCGCCGAACGGCTTCTCGTCGACGTGATCGGTCTCGAATGGGAGCACGTCCACAATGAAGCGTGCCGATGGGAGCACGTGATGAGCGAAGCCGTCGAGCGCAAGCTCGTCAAGCTGCTCGGTGGTCCCACGACCTCGCCCTACGGCAACCCGATTCCGGGGCTCGACGAACTCGGCGTGGACCACGTCGAGGTACCGGCCGACGGCGACCTACAGCGGGTCGACGAGATCGCCCGCAACGGCGGGGGACGTGCCGTCATCCGCCGCATCGCCGAGCACGTCCAACTCGATCCCGACCTGATGACGGAACTGAAGCAAGTCGGCGTCGTGCCGGGCAACGAGGTGGAGATCATGTCTGTGGTCGGGCCGAACAAGCCGATCGAGGTCCGCGGCGACAACGGCAGCACCGAGCTGTCGGTCGGCATCGCGCACGCCGTCATGGTGCGCGCCAAGTGAGCGCGGCCAACCGAGCGGCGGCGTTGTTCGCCGACGAGCACGGCGGCGCCGCGAGCGCGGTCTGGTCCGCGCCTGGACGGGTGAACGTGATCGGGGAGCACACCGACTACAACGACGGGTTCGTGCTCCCCATTGCCCTGCCCCACCGTACTGCCGTCGCGATTCGTCCCCGTCCCGACAGGTTGTTTTCCGTCGCCACCCTCGGCAGCGACGGACGGCTGCACCGCAGTCCCGCCGTGACCACCGAGGAACTGAGCCCCGGCAACCCCAGCGGCTGGGCCGCCTACCCGGCGGGCGTCGCTTGGGCCCTGCGTGAAGCCGGGTTCACGCTCGGTGGCGCCGACCTGGTGGTGGTCGGCGAGGTACCGACCGGCGCCGGGCTGTCGTCCTCGCACGCCCTGGAATGCGCGGTGGCGTTGGCGCTGCTGGACACCGTGCACCAGGCCCCAGGCGAGCCGGACGCACTCAGCCTTGGCGAGATCGCACGGCTGGTGCAACGGGCGGAAAACGACTTCGCCGGGGCGCCGACCGGCCTGCTCGACCAGACCGCGTCGCTGGCCTGCACCGCGGCGCACGCGCTGTTCTTCGACGTCCGCTCCGGCGAGTCCGAGCAGATCCCGTTCGATCCCCGCAGCGTCGGCTTGGAGCTGCTGGTGATCGACACCCGCGTGAAGCACTCGCACAGCGAGTCCGGTTACGGGCAACGGCGGCAGGGCTGCGAACGCGCGGCGGACCTGCTGGAGCTGAAAGCACTTCGCGACGTGGCCATCGGTGACCTTGCGGCGACCCTGCCTAACCTTCCGGAGGAACTCCGGCCGCTGGTCCGGCACGTGGTCACCGAGAACGACCGGGTGTTGACCACTGTGGACGAGCTCCGCGCCGGGCGGTACGCCGAGATCGGCCCTTTGCTGACGGCCTCGCACGCAAGCCTCCGCGACGACTACCGGGTTTCCGCACCCGAACTGGACCTCGCGGTGGACAGCGCGCTGGAGGCCGGTGCGCTGGGCGCCCGGATGATCGGCGGCGGCTTCGGGGGTTCGGCGATCGCGCTGGTGCCCGTTGCCGACCGGCCCGACATCGAGCGCGCCGTCCGGAGCGCGTTCGAGCGCCAGCACCTCACGGCACCCCGGTTGTTCACAGCGGTACCCTCCGCCGGTGCGGGGCGGGACCTGTGACCACCACCGGGCAACCGCTGCCGCCCGCCGGTTGACGGCGCCCGAAGTAGATCTACCACGGAAGGCAGTACGCAGGTGAAGCTCCTCGTCACAGGCGGTGCAGGCTACGTCGGAAGCGTGTGCGCGGCACGCTTGGTCGAGGCCGGTCACGAGGTCGTCGTGGTCGACGACCTGTCCACCGGTCACGCCGACGCGATCCCGGACGGCTGCAAGTTCATCCAAGCGGACATCGCGGCGGCGGCGAGCGGCCTGCTCGCCGAGTCGTTCGAGGGAGTGCTGCATTTCGCGGCCAAGTCGCTGGTCGGCGAATCCATGCAGGACCCGCAGAAGTACTGGCAGGGCAACGTGGTCACCTCGCTGCGGCTGCTGGACGCGATGCGCGAACACGGCACGCGGCGGCTGGTGTTCTCGTCCACCGCCGCGACCTACGGTGAGCCGGCGGTCACGCCGATCACGGAGGACACCGCGACGCGTCCGACGAATACCTACGGCGCGACGAAGCTGGCGATCGACCACGCGATCACGTCCTACGCCGACGCCCACGGCATCGGCGCGGTCAGCCTGCGGTACTTCAACGTTGCCGGCGCACACGGGGCGTTCGGCGAGCGGCACACGGTCGAGACGCATCTCATCCCGATCGTGCTGCAGGTGGCTCTCGGCCAGCGAGAGCAGGTACAGATCTTCGGCGAGGACTGGCCCACCGCCGACGGCACCTGCATCCGGGACTACATCCACGTCACCGACCTGGCCGACGCCCACTTGCTGGCGCTGGCCAACGCCGCCCCCGGTCGGCACCGGATCTACAACCTCGGCAACGGCACCGGCTTCTCGGTCAGGCAGGTGATCGACACCTGCCGCAAGGTGACCGGCCACCCCATTCCGGCGAACGTGGCGCCGCGACGGGCCGGTGACCCGGCAACTCTGGTTGCTTCGAGTCAACGCGCGCGGGAGGAACTGGGCTGGGCGCCGGAGCGTGCCGACCTTGAGGTCATCGTGCGGGACGCTTGGGATTTCACTCGGCTGCGCCAGGAATCCTGAACGTCGCGCGGGTATTTCGGTCATCTCGTCGTACTTCATCACCAAGCTCCGTCCTCTTCGAGCATGATCCGGGCGTCGTCGGCGGCATCGCGGGCGATGACCGCCAGTTCGGTCGGTGGGATACCGGCGTCGATGGTCTGCCGGAGCAGGAGCCCGAGCCGATGGTCCGGCTGGGCCCGCTCGATGCGATCCAGCACGACGCCGGCCAGCGCTCCATCCCCACGCAGGTAGGCGGAGAACGCCAGTAGCGCGGCGACCTCCGCCAACTCCGGGTCGGGCGCTTTGCGGACCAGGGTCAGCCAGAGCTCCTCGGCTGCCCTGGCCGTATCGCCCAGGGCGGTGCCCAACACGATGTCGCGCACCCTGGTGTCGGCAACCGCGAGCAGCACGCGCAGCAGGTCGTCCTCGGTCAGCGCGGCACCGCTGCCGGTGCGTTCGATCGCCGCGAAGACGGTCCGCACGTCGCGGGCGACCTTGCCCGGGTCGTAGCCCTCCATGAGTTCCTCGGTCAGCAAGTCCAGCTTCGCCGACCAACGGGCCACGGTCTCGGCGGACTCGGGTCCGACCAGGGTCCGCAGTTCCTCTCGGCTGCCGAAGGTCACCACGCCGGCCGCGGCCATCGCCGCCGCCATCGCCGAACCGTGCGGGTCGGCCATGGCACCAGAGCACTCAGGGTCGGCGTAGCACACCCACTCGGCGCCGGCCCGGATCTCCGGGACCCACAGCGCGTGGGCGGTCACGATCCCGGCGCGATGGAACGCGTCGCTGACCACGTCGATCAGGTCGGCGTGCGGCGGTCCGGTATCGCATCCGTCCACAGTGGAAAGTGTTGGTGGATCTTGACAGCTGCCGTCGCAGACGTCACGGCAGGCGTCGCCACTCGGTTTCTCGCCGACGACGACCAGGACCACGGCTTCGGCTTGTTGTCTGCCCAGCGGGCCGGCGAGCAAGTGCTCACCGAAGCCGCAAACCCGCATCCTACAAGGCAGATCGGTGCGCAGCGTCACGCCGAACTGCGGCGTACCTGCCAGGTCGTGCAAGGTGAGCACGACCAGCGAGTGCATCGGATGGAACCCAAGCATGTGCGGCACGGCGGCGAGAACGTCGGCGGGTTCGGTCAGCGAGATGGTGGTGTTGAGTCGCGTTGTCATGACGCAAACGATCGACGCCGAACCGCGTCGGCGAAAGCACCTTTTCAAAATCTCTTGACAAGCCCGTCTGCTGTGGACAATTCAGTCGAAAAGAACGACAAAATCCACTATGGAGTGACGATCTTCCGGGCCATTTGTCTCACTCCATCGTCGCTAACGCTCAGTGCCACGGCTCGAGGTGAATCCTCGTGGCGGTGGGGCTACTCGATCGACCCGACGACTGGCAGCCGGATCGACGTTCGGGACAGGTCGAGTTCCAGTCCGACTCCCGGCTTCGGGCGCAACGTGTAGTCGTGATCGCTGGAAAGCACGACGATTCCAAGCCGGTGTCCCGGCGCGAACACGTAGTCGTCGGGCTGCATGACCACGTTGATCGAGTAGTTCTTGCCCGGTTCGATGGGCGAGGTCCGATCGATCGCGTGCCGGTTCTGCGGATCCGCCCAACCGCGGGTCACGACCGAGACCGAGCCGTCCGGAGCCTGATCAACCAGCAAGGCCGTCACGTTGGCGGCTGGCCGGTCGAAAGTCAACGCCAGATCGGCGCGCACCGTTCCACTGACCCGGGCCGGGGCCGTCAGCGGGGAGCTTAGGTATGCCAGCCGATTCGGCGAACTCGGCGCCGCCGCAAGGTCTTCCGCCAACTGGCCAGCGTCATCGCGCAGCGCCTCCACCGCCCGACTGGCAACCTGCGCCACGGTGAGCCCGCCCCGCCCGGCTCCACCCGGAGTGGGCCGCAGCGTCACCTTGCGCGCTTCCGGAGCGGGCCACTCGGCTTCCTCGGTCCAGTTGCCGTCCTCGCGTTGCACGGTGGCCCTCGGCTCCTCCTCCACGCCATTGGGGACCTCGTAGAGGTAACGAGTGAACCACCGGTTCAGCGTGCGCAGCCACTCCTGCTCCCGCAGCCGGAGTGGATCGATGTGCCCCTTCTGATGCCACCAGATCTTGTGCGGCACATTGCCTTCCCGCAGCGCCCCATACCACTGCGCCGCCTGCCTGGTCTTGACGTTCCAGTCGTTGAGCCCATGCACGGCCAGCACCGCGGCGTGGACCTTGTCGACGTCGTTGAGGTAGTTCCGCTCGTCCCAGAATGGGCTGTGATCCCCGGTGATCCGGTCCTGATCCATCCTGAGCCGGTCGATCACCGCCTGGCACGGCTCGCGATCCGCACGGGTGAGCACGTACTTGGCGAGCACGTCGGCATCTTCGCCCTGGTAACCACCGGGCGCGACGATCGCCCCGTCCGCGCGGTAGTAGTCATACCAGTTCGAGATCGCCCCGATCGGCACGATCGCCTCAAGTCCTTCGACGCCTGTGCTGGCCACCGCGTTCGGCAACGTGCCGTTGTAGGACACACCCATCATGCCGACCTTCCCGGTCGCCCAGCCTGCCGTTACCGGTGCACCGGCCGCATCGTGGCCAGCTGCGCGAGAGTTCAGCCAGTCGACGACCGACTTGGCGCCGATCGTTTCGTTCACGCCCCCGGTGGTCGGGCAGCCGGTGGACAGGCCGGTGCCCAGCGACTCCCCGTACACCACGGCATAGCCCCTGGCCAGCAGGAACTCCTCGTACGCCCATTTGATGTCGGCGGCCACCGCCAGCCGCCCGTCGCCTCCGGCCGCGCGAACCGTCCGGTTCCCGCGCTGCTCGGGGACGTAAAGCTCGGTGTCGACGTTGTGGTTGGGAACGTCATTGACACCGGAGAAATAGGGGCTCGCCTGGAAGACGACCGGCACCCGGAGGCCCTGCTCGGTTTCCTTCGGCCGGACCACCTGGACGTGCACCAGGTCTTCGCGTCCGTCGCGGTCGCTGTCCACGGGTGCCGTGACGAACAGGTCCTCGCGCACCGCTTGGACCGGGTCGAACACCGGTTGTGCCGCACCCTCCTGGAAAACCGGGCCCTGCGGTGGTTCCGCGATCGCCGGCCACCCGGTGAGCGGTAGGACGCAAACCGCCGCCAGCAAACACATCCGAACGCGCCGCATGCAGGCTCCCAGAGGCCGAAGGGGCAATCGACACCAGCACTTTTCTCAGCGCAGAATGCGAAGTCAATCACCTCCCCGGCGGGTTTACCCCAGAACCACCCGTACGCCGCGCAGTAGAGTCGAAGCAAACACTCGGCACCGAACCCGCATGGAGCGAGCATGTCCATTCCATCCAGCCTGCTGACCTCTGCCGGATTGATCGGTGGCTTCGCGGTCGCCCGCACCACCAAGAACCGATACTTGGGAGGAGTCGTCGCGGCGGGCGCTGGGCTGGGCGCCATGGAGGCGTGCCGCCGCCGGACCGGTGTGGCCCCGGCTCTTACGTTGGGCGCGACCTATGCAACGGCGCTGACCGGTTCGCATCCACTGGCGAAGAAGATCGGTGCTTGGCCGTCGGTGTTCACCGTGACCGCCGCGACGGCCGCCGCCGCTCACCTGCTGGCTAAACGCCGCAGGTGAGCACCCGGACCCAACGCAGTCGTCGCGCTCAGCGCCACAGCCTGCACCGGTCGGCGATGTACGGCGGGTGCAAGCGTGGAACACCAGGTGCGGAAACGGTCAAAACCCGACCGGCGCTGGGTCGCCGTCACGTCCTTTCGCCCCATAGTGGTGGCGCAGTGCACGATCGCATCCACTCCGGACGTCGCCGCGCCGATGCCCTCACCCGTGTGCAGGTCCCCGGTCGCCCACTCGTACGGGAGCTTCGCGGTCTTCGGGCGGCGGCTCAGCACTCGTACGTCATGACCGGAATCGAGCAATCGGCGCACGACGGCCTGGCCCAGCGTGCCCGTCCCACCCGTCACCAAGATCGGCTTCGGCACCTGTTGGTCCTTTCCCCGGCGACCCCGTCAACGGTAGAACGAGACGAGCCCTCCTGATGTGACGATCGGCCGCCGGGCGGGCCACGGCCGAAGCCGCGCTCCCGCGCGGGAATGCGCGGCGATACTGCTCGGAATCCGCTCCGAACCGATGCCATCGGCGGATCGGACCCCGCATTATGGATAGGTTCGCCCTTGAAAGACACACGTCAACTAACGTTTCCGGCATGAGACCACGACGGCGGCTGACGCCCGACCAGCGTCGGAGCGAGCTGCTTGACGTCGGCGCACGATTGTTCGCGACACGGCCCTACGACGAGGTGTTGATGGAGGACATCGCCGAACTGGCGGGCGCGTCTCGCGCCAACTTGTACCGCTACTTCGCGAGCAAGCGCGACTTGTTCGCCGCGATCTATCAGCGCGCGGCGGACGAGCTGCTGGCGGTGGTAGAGCTCGACCCCGCCGGACCGATGGTCGAACAGGTATCGGCCGGGTTGGACGCGCACATCGACTACTTCGTGGCAAACCGGCAGACCGTCCTGACCGCGAACCGAGTGCTCTCGGGCGACCCGACTATTCAAGCGATCATCTCCGACGAACTGGGGCAACTACGACAGCGCATGCTCGATGCGTCCGGGCTCGACGGCCTTCGCCGCGAGGTCGCATCGGCCGCCCTGCACGCCTGGCTGGCATTCGTTCGCGCGATCTGCGTGGAATGGCTGGCGAACGAGACCTTCTCCCGTATCGAGCTCCGCGAGGTATGCCTCGGCGCCCTCCAGGGTGCATTGAGCTCGGCCGAAGGTGCAGTTCAGCGCCACCAGAGCTGACCGCTGCCGGCACCGGGTGCAAAAGCACAGCGGGGCCAGCCTGCGACTCACCTCGCTCCGATGCACAGCAAGAGTGCAGGATCTTGCCGCCGCACCCTCCATGGTTCCTGACGGCGAAGCCTTGAAGGCATAGACCGTTTTCAGCATCGCCGAGTCTCGCATCGCGGTCAGCGCTCCCTTGCGATGCCGAGACTGGATCTCCTCCACCCGACCCTCGGCCGCGTCAAACAGCGCCTGCACCTCGTCGTAGGTCAACGGCCGTCGGTTGGGGTCACCCTCGTACTCGGCGACATGGCTGATCGTGTTCGTGCAGGATCTGTTGTGACGCCGAACCAAACAGCTCCAAGCACTTCGTCGGTTAGCCATACCGAGCGCCGCTGACGAAGTCGCAGAATAGCCGGAGCGTGTTCTGGTAGTTGCGCGCCCACGACACCGCGACCGACAACATCGTTGAATCTGTCCAGAGAGGACTGGATCTTCCCTGCAAAACGCGTCAGGGTGGGCACCAGCTCGATAGCCGGTGCCCACCCTGACCTGCACGTCAGCCGCTTATGCGAACCCTGCCCAATGTTGCATCAAATGCAACTCGGCCCGGAATCAACTGCAGCCGGAGGTGGAGCCGCAGCCTTCGCACAGGTAGCAGGAGCCCGACGGACGCATCTTGGTGCCGCAAGTCATGCACAGCGGCGCGTCCGCGGCCTTGCCGAGTCGCAGCTCCAGCAGCTCGGTGGAGCTACCCACGCGCTGCTCGTCGCCCTTTGGCTCGGCCCTCTTCGAGTAGTCCACAGTGGACCGCATCATGTCCAGGTCGACCTCGCTGTGCTGCTCCGCGGCCGCCACATCGGTGCCGTTGACCTGTGCTTCCCGCTCGTCGACGGTGAAAACGCCGAGCTGGGCCCGCTTCTCGTAGGACAGGTAGTCCAGCGCGAGCCGGCGGAACAGGTAATCCAGCACACTGCTGGCCATCCGGATGTCCGGGTCGTCGGTCATCCCGGCCGGTTCGAAGCGCAGGTTCTGGAACTTCGAGACGTAGAACTCCAGCGGGATGCCGTACTGCAGACCCACCGAGATCGACATCGAGAAGGCGTCCATGACACCGGCCAGCGTCGAACCCTGCTTGCCGAGCTTGACGAAGATCTCGCCCAGCCCGTCGTCCGGGTACGAGCCCGCGTGCAGGTAACCTTCGGCGCCGCCGACGGTGAACGACACCGTCTGGCTCGGGCGCTTCTTCGGCAGCCGCTTGCGGACCGGGCGGTACTCGATCTCCTTCTCGGCCGCCTTGTCAGACTCCGCCTTGTCGCCCTTGCCGGCCGACAGCGGCTGGCCGACCTTGCAGTTGTCGCGGTAGATCGCCAGCGCCTTCAGGCCAAGCTTCCAACCCTCGAAGTAGAGCTGCTCGACCTCCTCAATGGTCGCGGCCTCCGGCATGTTCACCGTCTTGGAGATTGCGCCGGAGATGAACGGCTGCACCGCCGCCATCATCCGCACGTGGCCCATCGGCGCGATCGAACGCTCGCCCATCGCGCAGTCGAAGACCTCGTAGTGCTCCTGGCGCAGGCCCGGTGCGTCGATGACGTGGCCGTGCTCGGCGATGTACTCGACGATGGCCTCGATCTGCTCGTCCTGGTAGCCCAGGGCTTGCAGCGCCCGCGGCACCGTCTGGTTGACGATCTGCATGGAGCCGCCGCCGACCAGCTTCTTGAACTTGACCAGCGCCAGGTCCGGCTCGATGCCGGTGGTGTCGCAGTCCATCATCAGGCCGATGGTCCCGGTCGGGGCCAGCACCGACGCCTGCGCATTGCGCCAGCCGTTGCGGGCACCGATTTCCAGGCCGTCCTGCCACACCTTCGTCGCCAGCTTGTGCACGGCGGCGTCGTTGCGGTGGTAGGTGCGGACCAGGTCGTTGGCCGCCGCGTGCTTGCGCATCACGCGCTGATGGGCGTCGGCGTTACGGGCGTAGCCGTCGTACGGGCCGACCACGCCGGCCAGCTCCGCCGACCGCTTGTAAGCGGTGCCGGTCATCAGCGAGGTGATCGCCGCCGCCAATGCGCGGCCGCCGTCGGAGTCGTAGGCGTGGCCGGTCGCCATCAGCAACGCGCCCAGGTTGGCGTATCCGATGCCCAGCTGCCGGAACTTCCGGGTGGTGTCGCCGATCGCCTCGGTCGGGAAGTCCGCGAAGCTGATCGAGATGTCCATCGCGGTGATGACGAACTCGACGGCCTTCTCGAACAGCTCGGCATCGAAGGTCAGGTCATCGCGCAGGAACTTCAGCAAGTTCAACGAGGCCAGGTTGCAGCTGGAGTTGTCTAGGTGCATGTACTCCGAGCACGGGTTGGACGCGGTGATCCGGCCCGTCTCCGGCGAGGTGTGCCAGTCGTTGATCGTGTCGTCGTACTGGATGCCCGGGTCCGCGCACTCCCAAGCGGCGTGCGCCATCTTGCGGAACAGGTCGCGGGCCTGCACCGTGTCCAGCACCTCCCCGGTCATCCGGGCCCGCAGCCCGAACCGGCCGTTGCTCTCCACCGCGCGCATGAACTCGTCCGAAACGCGCACCGAGTTGTTGGCGTTCTGGTACTGCACCGAGTTTGCGTCGGCACCGCCGAGGTCCATATCGAATCCGGCGTCGCGCAGCGCTCGGATCTTGTGCTCCTCGCGCGCCTTGGTCTCGATGAACTCCTCGATGTCGGGGTGATCGACATCCAGCACGACCATCTTCGCCGCCCGGCGGGTCGCGCCGCCCGACTTGATGGTGCCCGCGGACGCGTCCGCGCCGCGCATGAACGACACCGGACCGGAGGCGGTGCCACCGGAGGACAGCAGCTCCCGCGAGGAGCGAATGCGGGACAGGTTCAGCCCGGCCCCGGAACCGCCCTTGAAGATCAGGCCCTCTTCCTTGTACCAGTCGAGGATCGACTCCATCGTGTCGTCGACGGACAGGATGAAGCAGGCCGACACCTGCTGCCGGGAGCTGGTGCCGACGTTGAACCACACCGGCGAGTTGAAGCTGAACACCTGGTGCAGCAGCATCCAGGTCAGCTCGTGCTCGAAGATCTCGGCGTCGGCGTCGGTCGCGAAATAGCCGTGCTCGACGCCCGCCGCGACGTAGGTCAGCACCACGCGATCGATGAGCTGCCGGAGGCTGCTCTCGCGGTCATCGGTGCCCACCGCACCGCGGAAGTACTTGCTGGTGACGATGTTGACGGCGTTTAGCGACCAGAAGTCGGGGAACTCCACCCCGCGCTGTTCGAAATTGACCGACCCGTCCCGCCAGTTGGTCATCACCACATCGCGGCGCTCCCACTTGACCTCGTCATAGGGGTGCACCCCCTCCGTGGTGTAGACGCGCTGCACCCGGATGCCCTTGCGGGCACCTGCTGCCGGCTCCCCCGAAGCGCCGGCCGGGCTACCGACGGTCTCTGTCATGACCTGACCCTCTTCCTTCTCCATCGCTCGCCTATGGCTCGCTCGTAGTGCTTCGTCAGCCCCGTCCGGGCTCCCCGTCCGGTTCGGTCGTGACTCTGTCCTCAGCGACGTCCCACCCTGGACCGTCGGCTGACGTCTTGCGTTTGCGCGCCCGCGGCGCGGCGCGCGCCGACGCGGTTTACTCACGCCCGCTCTCCGTGCTCTGCTCCGTACCGGCCTGCGCGGCGGGTCGCGCCGCGCGGAGGTCGGTGATCTCCTTCTCGAAGTCCTCCACCGAGGAATACGCCCGGTACACGCTCGCGAAGCGGAGGTAGGCGACCTCGTCGAGTTCCCGCAGCGGCCCGAGGATCGCCAGCCCCACCTCGTGGCTGGGTAGCTCGGACACGCCGAGAGACCGGATCGCGTCCTCTACCTGGTGCGCGAGCTGCTGCAGCGCATCCTCCTCGACCGGACGCCCCTGGCAGGCGCGGCGCACGCCGCGGACCACCTTCTCGCGACTGAAGGGCTCGGTGACACCGGAACGCTTGACCACCGACAGCACCAATTCCTCAATGGTCGTGAACCGTCGACCGCACGTCGAGCACGATCGCCTACGCCGGATCGCCTGGCCTTCCTCGACCTCGCGCGAATCGACGACCCGGGAGTCCTCGCCGCGACAGAACGGGCACCGCACCGGCCCTCACCCCCTTCCCCAGTGTGGTCGCGGCCGACCGTCGGCGGCCAGCGACCAACTCACCCTCCGTGGGCGCATGAATACCCTGCAGGCCCAACCTGTGGACTAAATACACGGACGTAACTACTAGATGTTGTGGTCGACTCTAAACCGCGGCGTACCGCGACGCAAACTCGACACACCCCTGCGGCACGACCGAATGACACCGGATCCGCCTCGCCGACAGAAACCCCCAGGTCGTTGCCGAAGCACCCGACACAAGCGGCCCGAACCACCGCAATGCGCCGACCGGCAGCGGCTCAGCCGCGGATCGGCACCAGTAACAGCCGTCCCGCCTCCGCGACGGGCGCGTCCAGCTCGTTGAGCTCGACGATCCGCGCCACCACGGCTCGCGGGTCACTATCCGGGGCGACCCGGCCCGCGATCCCCGACAACGTGTCGCCAGCGCGCACTTCCACGACCGCGGTACCACTCGCCACCGGCGCGTCGCCGAGACCGAAGATCCCCACCAGCATGACAATAAGGAAAGTGAAGATCGCCACCGAGGCCAGCCAAAGCCACTCGCCGCCCCGGCGAGCCCGGCCGCAGGCGGCGACCGACTCCGCTGGGCGAAGACCCGACGCGCGGGAAACGACGCGACCGGAGGCCCGCTGCACCCGGTCATGCGGTCGTGGCATTGCGACCGGCTCGCCCAACGGCCGCCCGGCGACCTCTCGCCCGGCAGGACGTGTCCGTCTTGCCGCATCAATGAACGTGGTCATGACGCCTCCCACACCACAGATCATGATCGAATGGATGTTCGATCGAACCTGCGTGCGATTGTGTACTACGAGCACACCACAAGGCGAGACCTGCGGCCTAAAATTAACTCGAACAGGTGTTTGATCTCTGGGTTTCTCCCGTCTACTGTGGAAATCGGGCGGACCAACTCCCCCGCGATTAGCACCGCAGTTCACACGGACAGGAGGCAGCGGTGGCGAGTAATGCGACCGGCTCGATCAAGGGCCACGTACAGGACGTCAAGGACGACTCCCGGGCCGACGAGCACGCGCTGCCCGAACAGGCCAGCGGAACCGAGGAACTCAGCGACCGTCAGCTCAGAGTGCTGGAGGCCATTCGAGAGTGGATGCGTGAGCACGGCTATCCGCCCAGCGTCCGCGAGATCGGCGATGCCGTCGGCCTCACCTCGACCTCGTCGGTGGCCTACCAGCTGCGCGTGCTGGAGCGGAAGGGCTATCTGCGCCGAGATCCGCACCGACCACGCACCGTCGGGGTGTTGGTGGGCGGCGAGCAGGACTCCTCGGAGCCGACCGGGCGGGCCAAGCCGGCCTACGTGCCGGTGGTGGGTCGGATCGCGGCCGGTGGCCCGATCCTGGCCGAGGAATCCATCGAGGACGTCTTCCCACTGCCGAAGGAGATCGTCGGCGACGGCACGCTCTTCCTGCTCAAGGTGGTCGGGGACTCGATGGTGGATCTCGCCATCACCGACGGTGACTGGGTGGCGGTTCGTCAGCAGCCCGATGCCGAAAACGGCGACGTCGTCGCGGCCATGATCGAGGGCGAAGCGACCGTGAAGACGTTCAAGCGAACCGATGAGCACGTGTGGCTGCTGCCGCACAACCCGGCGTACGAGCCGATCCTCGGCGACGATGCGGCGATCCTGGGCAAGGTCGTCGCGGTGCTGCGGCGGCTCTGAGCTCCGAGGAACGGACCTCGGGGCCGAACGAGTCGTCCGTAGCCGAACTTCGCGCTCTGGGGGCTTCCCGGCTCATGCGTATCTGAGCCGGGAAGCCCCGCGCGAGCCGGGCATCTCACATGCTCGGCGAGGCGACTGGCGCCGCATGCGAAGGCGGCCCGAGGCGGCAGGTCTAGCGGTTTCGGCGGCGCAGTCGACCGGTCGCGAAGACGAGCAACCCAGCCAGCGCGGCCGCGAACAGCAGCGTTCGGCCGGTGGACAGCCCGCTGTCGGCCTGGCCCGTTGGCGGCGGGGCTTGGTCGGCTTCACCGCCCGGCGGTGCGGGCGATTCGCCGTCTTCGGTCGGTGCACCGGTGGTTCGCGCGGCCGCTGCCACTCCCGGAATGCGACGGACCGGCTGGTTGCCTTCGGAGGCGGACAGCAGCGCACCGTCCGGTTCCCACGCGATCGCCTCGCCTTGCTGCTCGTTCGGCAGCGGGATGCGCAGCGGCTCGCGCCGGAATGCCGCGACCAGGTCGCCATCGGGAGCGTTGTACACGTACGCCTCGGTGTAGGTGCGGATAGCGGCGACCGTGCCGTCCTGGCTGACCGCCCCGCCCGTCACCAGTACTGATCCGAGAGCACCGCTCACGGGACCGCCGGGGGTGCGGGTGGAACGCAGCGAGATCGAGCCGACCCGTTCCAATGGCACGGTGCGCTCCGCCGCCAACGGTTCGGCCGGGCGGTAGACACCGGCTGCACCGAGCGGTTCCTTCGTAACGATGTACGGAACTCCGGCCCGGTCGAGCAACAGGGCCTCCGCATCGTGCGGCCCGTCCGGGTAGCGAAGGCGATACAACGTTGCGCCGCCGCCCGGGGGCATCACGTGAAATGCGACGCTCTCGCGGCGGCGCCGGTTGTCTCCGGTGTCAGCCAGCCAGAGTGTGCCGTCGCGTCCCAACGCGAGGTCTTCGACGTCGTATGGATTGTTCGACGCAGTCCGGATCTTTCGGACCGAGCAATCGGCCGGATCGAGCACGAAGACCCGCAGTGAGCTGCCGCCATCGGCGATGGCATACCAGGCTGAACCGTCCGATGCGAGTCCGGACAACTCGGCGAGCCGATCGTCGTCGACCCGGCACTGTTCGACCGGCGTGAGCGGCTGCTGGGCAGCGACCGCCGAGGCCCTTGCCGAGGTCATCGACGCCACCGACAGCAGCAGCGCGATCGCGACCGCACCACTCGCACCGGCAGTGCTCACCCGGTTCCCGCGAACGGCTGGAGCGCGCTGGCCAAATCGGGTCGGACCTTGGCGCGCATCCGGGTGCCGTCGGGGGTGTGCTCCTCGTCGACCACTTCACCTTCCGAATGCACGCGCGCCACGAGTTCACCGCGCGTATAGGGCACCAGCGCGTCGATGAAGACATCAGGTCGCGGCAGCCGATCGGCGATGGCCTCGCGGAGCGCCTCGATTCCCTTGCCGCTGTGCGCGGAGACGAACACCGCGTCCGGCAGCAACCGGCGCAGCTCGGCCATCCGGGTGACGTCCACCGAGTCGATCTTGTTAACGACCAGCAGTTCCGGCGGCACCCCGGTCTTGTGATCTTCAGCGATCTCGGTGAGCACCTGGCGCACCGCGGTGACCTGCTCGTGCGGGGCCGGCTCGGAGCCGTCGACGACGTGCACCAGCAGGTCCGCGCCGCTGACTTCTTCCAGCGTTGAGCGGAACGCCTCGACCAACTGGTGCGGCAGGTGCCGGACGAAGCCGACCGTGTCGGTCAACGTGTAGGGCCGACCATCGGGGGTGCCTGCCCGGCGCGTGGTCGGGTCCAGGGTGGCGAACAGCGCGTCCTCCACCAGCACGCCGGCCCCGGTCAACGCGTTGAGCAGGCTGGACTTGCCGGCGTTGGTGTAGCCGGCGATCGCCACCCCGGCGACCGCGTTGGCCTCGCGCCGACCGCGCTTGGTGCCGCGCACCGTGCGCATTGCGGCAAGGTCCTTGCGTAGCTTGCTGATGCGCTTATGGATGCGCCGCCGGTCGGTTTCCAGCTTGGTCTCGCCGGGACCACGGGTACCGACGCCGCCGTTCACCCCGGCACGGCCACCGGCCTGCCGGGACATCGCTTCACCCCAACCGCGCAGGCGCGGCAGGAAGTACTGGAGCTGAGCGAGTTCGACTTGCGCCTTGCCCTCCTTGGAGCGGGCGTGCTGGGCGAAGATGTCCAGGATCAGGGCGGTCCGGTCGACCACCTTGACCTTGAGCTTGTCCTCCAGCTGCCGAAGCTGGCCGGGCGAGAGCTCACCGTCGCAGATGACGGTGTCCGCCCCGGTGGCGGCGACGATGTCGCGCAACTCGCGGACCTTGCCCGAGCCGACGTAAGTGCCTGGGTCGGGGCGGTCGCGGCGCTGGATGATGGCCTCCAGCACCTGCGAGCCGGCGGTCTCGGCGAGCCGGGCGAGCTCGGCCAGTGACGCATCGGCGTGCGCGGCGTCGCCGTCGGTCCAGACCCCGACCAACACCACGCGCTCCAGGCGGAGTTGGCGGTATTCGACCTCGGTGATGTCCGCGAGCTCGGTGGACAGCCCGGCGATCCGCCGCAGCGACGCACGGTCTGCGAGCTCCATCTCGCCCGTGGACGGTTCCGCAGTGAGGATGGGTTCGTATTCGTCGGCTTCGACCGCATCGCGGTCGAGCTCGGCGGACCAGGTCAAAGAATTTTTCATATCGAGGCCATTGTCCCACGGTCCGCGACCCATTTTCACGCCTCGCTCGCGCCATTACCCTTTTGCGCTGGTCCGACGCCCACCGACGACCGGTCAGAGCGCGCGGCACTTGCCATCAGGCGCTTGAACAGGCTCTACGGCTGCTGCCACCAAGCGGGGTCGAGGTGACCTCGGGCCACCAGCACGGCCGGTCCGGTCAGGGTGGAACTCGTCGCGGCGACCGCCACTTCGACGGTGCCACCCGGGATGTGGACCACCCGGCGTCCGGTGTCCGCTCCGGCCGCACACAATGCCGCCACCGTGGCGGCCACCGTGCCAGTGCCGCAGGAGCGCGTTTCACCGACGCCGCGCTCGTGCACGCGCATCCGCACGTGGTCGCCTCCGAGCGGCTGCACGAATTCGACGTTGACGCCGTTTGGGAACAGGTGATGGTCGTGCGGTGGCGCGGCCGTCAGATCCAGGCCCTCGATTTCGACGTCGCTCACGCACGCGAGGTGCGGATTTCCGACGTCAACGGCGACGCCGGCGAAGGAATGGCCGGAGACGCTGGTGGTGGACTCGGCGAAGACCTTGGCCGGGCCCATGTCCACGGTGACCTGGCCGTCGTCGTGCGTGCGAACCGGACGAACGCCCGCGCGCGTGCCGACCGGGAGCTCGCCTGGCGCGGCAAGCCCAGCCTCGACGAGGTAGCGGGCGAATACCCGCACTCCGTTGCCGCACATCTCGGCGATCGAGCCGTCGGCGTTGCGGTAATCCATGAACCACACATCCGCCGGCACGTCGGCCGGGGCGTCCTTGAGCGCTCCGGCGCGGATCACCCGCAGCACACCGTCTGCTCCCAGCCCGCGACGCCGGTCACACAGGGCTTGGACGCGCTCGTCGGTGAGGATCAGCGCGCCGTCCGGGTCGGGCAGGATGACGAAGTCGTTCTGGGTGCCGTGGCCCTTGACGAACTCGGGCCCCTGGGATGAATCCACGCCGCCAGTCTACGTAGTCAGCAGCGTCCGAACGTCGGAGGCCAATGCTGGGTTGGCGGCGTCGAACCAGCGGATCCGTGCGTCACGGCGGAACCAGGAGCGTTGCCGCCGCACGAAGCGGCGGGTGAGCTTCGCGGTTTCGGCCGCAGCGGTGGCCATGTCGCCCGCGCCGTCGAGTTCGGCGAGAACCTGCTGGTAGCCCAGCGCGCGGCTGGCGGTGCGGCCACGCCGCAGCCCGACATTAGCCAACTGCCGGACCTCGTCGACCAGCCCGGCGCCGAACATCTGGGTCACCCGCCGGTCGACGCGCTCGTCGAGGTCCTCGACCGGGCGGTCCAGGCCGACCAGCACCGCACCGTAGCGAGGCGGCCCTGGCTTTGGCAGGTTTGCCGAGAACGGCCGACCGGTGATCTCGATAACCTCCAGCGCCCGGACGATGCGGCGGCCGTTGGTGGCCAGGATCGCTTCCGCCGCCACCGGGTCGAGCTCACGCAGCCGCCTGTGCAGCTCGGCCGGACCGACCCGCACCAGCTCCTGTTCGTACTTGTCCCGCACCTGGGCATCGGTGCCGGGGAAGGTCAGATCGTCGACGACCGCCTGCACGTAGAGGCCGGAGCCGCCGACCAGCACCGGCGTCCGGCCCCGGGCCAGGACATCTTCGACGGCACTGCGCGCTTGCTGCTGGTAGACCGCGACGGAAGCGGTTTCGGTGACGTCGAGGACGTCGAGCAGGTGGTGCGGAACGCCACGGCGCTCGGCCGGGGTGAGCTTGGCGGTGCCGATGTCCATCCCGCGGTACAGCTGCATGGCGTCGGCGTTGACCACTTCGCCGTTGAGCTCGACTGCGAGTTCGACGGCGAGGTCCGACTTGCCGGTGGCGGTGGGACCGACGATCGCCACCAGATGCGAAAGGGACTGCACCCTTCGACCTTAGAAGCGCGGTTAGCATGTCCCGCGCCGCGGTCCCGGCCAGCGTCGACCTGCACAGACCGTCGCGAATGATGCGTTGTTCAGTCTGTGCGAGTCCAGGTGGCCACGTGGTAGGTGACCCCGAACGGGGTGGCCGAGTACAGCAGTTCACCGCGCCAGGTTCCGCCGGTGCCCGCCACGACACCCGGCAGAACCTGCAGGGCGGCTCGGCCCTGGACGCCGAGTTCCGCGCACAGTTCCGGTTCCAGGGCGAGCAGCCCGGCCGTGTCCACCTCGGCCAGCGCGGTGCGGATCCGCTCGTCGACGGGCTTGGCCCGGTCGTCCGGCGGGTACGGCGACCGCTCGTCGGAACGGTTGGTGCCGTCGGCGAGCACCAGCAGGCCGACGCTTTCGGGCGCGAGCGCGGCGCCGAGCCGCTGACACTCGTTGGGAGGGGTGTCCGGCGCCAACAGGCGCGTCGTCACCGCCCGCGCATCTGCTTGCTCACGCAACCAGCCGGCGATCAGTGCCGGCAGGGGCAGCGCCGGATCCGGCGTGCCGCCACCGCCGAGCGTCACCGGGAAATCGACGCCGAACCCCTCGAACGTGCCTGCAGTGTCCGGTCCGAGCTCCGCTGGTCCTGATTGATCTACGCCTACGGCCACCCATTCGGCGGCAGAGTCAGTCAGACTGGACACGGCGCGCAGACAGGCGCCCCGCACACGCGCGGTTTCCGGGTCGGCCCGAACGGTCAACGCGGGAACCAGCAAGGGCGGGTAAGGCACCACAGCGACACGGGTGATCACACCTGTGCACGGTAGAGGTCACGAGCGAGTTGGCTGGAGCAGGGAGCCGTAACCGGCGGCAGCGGAAATCGATGCGGGCTTCCCGCCCCCTGCCCGCTGCGGCCGAACGGGCGCCTGATGACAATGAAGCCGTGCAGGTCACAGGTTCGGTTCGGTCGCCCCGCCGTGGTACTCGCCGCCTCACCGGCGCGCCGATTCCGCAGCGGAGTTCCGATTCGCGCCCTGACCTGTTTGAATGCGCCAGCGGAGGCCGGACCACCGAACGGTTCGGGTCGACGCTTGCTGGGCCCCGCCGATGCGGGGCGCCCGTGCCGGACACGGGCATGGGAGCGGGCACGCAAGGAGGAAGCCGGCCATGACGCACCAGGACACGACCCCCGAGGAAGTCGCCAACAAGGCGACCGCGGACTCTACCGCCAGCGCCACCGGGTCACCCACGGCTGCGCCCGCGGTACCGACCGCTTCCACCGATCCCGCCAAATGGGGTCGGGTGGACACCGACGGCACGGTGTATGTCAGCACCGCCGACGGTGAGCGGGCGATCGGTTCCTGGCAGGCCGGTGACCCCGCCGAGGGCCTGGCCCTCTACGCACGCAAGTTCGACGACCTGCTCACCGAGGTCGAGCTGCTGGAGACCCGGCTGGGCACCCACGCCGGGGAGCCGAAGCACACCCTGACCAGCGCGAAGCACCTGCACGAGTCGCTGGCCGAAGCCGCCGTGATCGGCGACCTGGCGGCGTTGGACGCCCGGATCGAGCATCTGGTGGCCAGGGCCGAGCAGGCCGTCGAGGGTGCCAAACACGAGAAAGAACGCGCCCGAGCAAACGCGGTCGCACGCAAGGAAGCGCTGGTCGTCGAGGCCGAGGAGATCGCCAACGAGTCCACGCACTGGAAGACGGCGGGCGACCGGCTGCGCGAGATCCTCGAGGAATGGAAGAAGGTCCGCGGTGTCGACCGCAAAACCGACGAGCAGTTGTGGCGCCGGTTCTCCAAGGCGCGGGACGCCTTCAGCCGCCGTCGGGGCTCGCACTTCGCCGAACTCGACCGGCAGCGCGCGGCGTCCAAGGCGCACAAGCAGGAGCTGGTCGAGGAAGCCGAGTCGCTGACCGAGTCCACCGACTGGGGCGAAACCGCTAACCGATACAAGCAGCTGATGGCTGAGTGGAAGGCTGCCGGTCGCGCGCCGAAGGACAGCGACGAGGCGCTGTGGCAGCGCTTCCGCGCCGCGCAGGACCGGTTCTTCAGCCGCCGTTCGGAGGCGTTCTCCGAGCGCGACGCCGAGTTCGCTGCGAATGCCAAGCTGAAGGAGGAGCTCCTCGTCGAAGCCGAGCAGATCGATCCGTCCGCCGACCTCAAGGCCGCGCAGGCCCAGCTGCAGCGGATCCAGGAACGGTGGGACGAGGTCGGCAAGGTGCCTCGGGAGCGGATGCGGGAGCTGGAAGGCCGGCTTCGCGCGGCCGCCGACCGGGTGCGGTCGGCCGTCGACGCCCAGTGGCGGCGCACCGACCCGGAGGCGCAGGCCAGGGTGGACCAGTTCCGCGACCGGGTGGAGCAGTTTGAGGCGCAGGCCGAGAAGGCCCGCGCAGCGGGCGACGAACGCCGCGCTAAGCAGGCGGAGTCGCAAGCCTCGCAGTGGCGGGAGTGGCTAGCTGCCGCGGAGCAGGCGATCGCTAGCCGCTGAATAGTGGGGAGCGCGCGGGTAGGGCACCCAGCGAGGCCTCAGACGTCGGCTCAGTACCGATCTCGCCGACGTCTGAAAACGCCGCTGATGCATCGTGGGTAAGGCAGACCCGCGCGCCGTGTGCGCCTGCTGGCGCTGGGCGTCAAACAGCCGGGACGAGCAGCCTCTCCCGAAGGGCGGCGAGGTCGTCGTCGGTACAGCCGCCGGAGCGCAGGTGGTCCGCGGCGTCGAAGGAGTCGAGCGCCGCGGACAGCGTTTCGCGTCTGGTCGTGCCGTGTTCGGCGAGCGCCGCGTTGATGAACGGCTCTTGATCCGGCCAGCCGAGCCTGGTGAACATCGGCCGCAGCCTTTCGTGGCTGAGTTCGTGGTCGGCGATGATGTCGTCGGCGGCCACCCCGGCGAGCGCGAGCAGCACCAGCGCGATGAGCCCGGTGCGGTCGCGACCGGCGCTGCAGTGCACGAGCACCCCGCCGGGTTCGGCGTGCGCGATCGCGGTGACGACCTGGGCAGTGCGATCCGGGAAGCGGTACAGGAACGGCTTGTAGTACAGCGGCGTGCCGTTCAATCGCGTGCCCCAGCAACCCCAGAACTCGGTGTCCTCGATGGGATCCAGCGGTAGCCGCAAGGTCGTCAGCGCGGCTGGACGCATCGCCTCGTCCGGCCGCGCTCGGTCATCATCGTGGGTCAGGTCGATAACCGTGCGCACACCGTGCTCCCACAGCTGTGCCCAGCCTGCTTCGGTCAAAAACGCCGGGCTTGCGGACCGCACGACCGCACCCCGGCGGATCCGACGACCGGCCGCAGCGGGTAACTCGCCGAGGTCGCGAACGTTGTAGCCGCCGTCCCACAAGAGATCTCGTGACATGTCCACAGGACGCGCGAGGCGGTGGTCAGGTTGTCGCCGGGAGCCGGTTCGGCAGTGGCGCGCTTTCGGTTCCTCCGGAGTTCAGGAGCGGGACCAGACGATCCGCATCCACTGCACGGCCAGCACCGCCATGCAGACCACCGCGAGCACTAGTCCGATCGACGGGCCCGCCGCGCCGCTGGTCTGGCGCGACCAGATCGCGATCATGCCCTCGAACGTGACCACCACACCGGCCACCCCGGCCAGGAAGGCGATCACCCAGCGCCGGGTGATCAACGCCAAGGCGCCGAAGCCGAGGCCGACGATCGTCGAGTTGATCGCGAACAGCCTCGGCAGCAGGCCGATGTTCAGCGCCGGATCGGCCTGTCCCATCAGCACCTCCCAGCCCACGGCACGGCCGACCCACGGCAGCAACGAGCACACGATGAGCACCAGCATCACCGAGGCGATCACCAGCGCGCGCAAGCCGGGGTCGATGCGTCGCAGTATCTCGCGCTCGGTCTCGGCCAGCTGGCGGCGCGACTCGCCCGATTCGTCCGCGTTACTCAACACGCACATCCTTGCTGCTGCGCGGGCTGCGGCGGCGGGGTGCCGAACGAGGGCAGCCCGAGACTGACCCCGGAGGTCTTGGGGCGCACGCCCTCCTCCCAGTGGTCGCCAGCGGTGGTGCGCCGGTGACCACTGATGTCGGTGTCTGCGACCAGATGGTGCGGCGCGGCGCGGGTGATCGTGGTGTGCACGATGTCGCCGGGCCGGATTTCGCCATCGCTTGCGCCCGTCGGCGTGAAGTGCACCAGGCGCCCGTCGCGGGCCCGGCCGGAGAGCCGGTGGGTCTCCGCGTCCTTGCGCCCCTCACCCTCGGCGACCAGCAGTTCCACCGGTCGGCCGACCAGCTTCTTGTTCTCGTCCCAGGAGATCTCGTTCTGCAACGCGACCAGCCGGTCGTAGCGCTGCTGGACGACCTCCTTCGGCAGCTGGTCGGGCATCTCGGCGGCGGGCGTGCCCGGCCGTTTGGAGTACTGGAACGTGAACGCGCTGGAGAACCGGGCCTGCCGCACGACCTCCAGCGTCTGCTCGAAGTCCTCCTCGGTCTCCCCCGGGAAGCCGACGATGATGTCGGTGGTGATCGCCGCGTCCGGCATCGCCGCGCGCACGTTGCGCACGATGTTCAGGTACCGCTCCGATCGGTACGAGCGGCGCATCGCCTTGAGGACCCGGTCGGAACCCGACTGCAGCGGCATGTGCAGCTGCGGGCACACGTTCGGCGTCTCGGCCATCGCCTCGATCACGTCGTCGGTGAAATCGCGCGGGTGGGGCGAGGTGAAGCGGACCCGCTCCAGGCCCTCGACCTGCCCGCAGGAGCGCAGCAGCTTCCCGAAGGCGAAGCGGTCCCCGAACTCCACGCCGTAGGCGTTCACGTTCTGCCCCAGCAACGTCACTTCGAGCACGCCTTCGGACACCAGCGCCTGCACCTCGGCGAGGATCTCGCCGGGCCGGCGGTCCTTCTCCTTGCCGCGCAGCGCGGGCACGATGCAGAAGGTGCAGGTGTTGTTGCAGCCGACCGAAACCGACACCCAGCCGGAATAGGCCGACTCGCGGCGCGCGGGCAGCGTGGACGGGAAGACGTCCAGCGACTCGAGGATCTCGACCTCGGCCTCGTGGTTGTGCCGCGCGCGTTCCAGCAGCGTCGGCAGCGAGCCGAGGTTGTGCGTGCCGAACACGACGTCCACCCACGGAGCCCGCTTGACGATCGTGTCGCGGTCCTTCTGCGCCAGGCAGCCACCGACGGCGATCTGCATGTCCGGGTTGCGGTCCTTGGCAGGGCGCATGTGGCCGAGGGTGCCGTAGAGGCGGTTGTCGGCGTTCTCCCGCACCGCGCAGGTGTTGAACACGACCACGTCGGCGGCATCGGATTCCGCCCGCACGTACCCGGCGTCTTCCAGCATGCCCGCGAGCCGTTCGGAGTCGTGCACGTTCATCTGGCAGCCGAAAGTTCGGATCTCGTAGGTCCTCGTGCTCACCGTTCCACGGTAGCGCCTGGTCAGATCGCGGTATTCACCCGCCCGGGCGCGGACCATCCGGCGCACCGCCGGGAACGGCCGTCCGGGCCGCCCCACACGCGTAATCCACTTGCAACCTGAGTTCGTCCGTTCCGTCTGGACTATCCCCCATCGGAGGCTTAAGTTTCGGCCATCGAATCCACTTGAAGCGTTCAGGAGAACGAATGGCCGCAGCCCCCACGGACGTCCCGATGATCCGGATGTCCGCGGTCGACAAGTACTTCGGCTCATTGCACGTGCTGCGGGCGATCGATCTCGAAGTGCCCAGGGGCCAGGTCGTCGTCGTGCTCGGCCCGTCGGGTTCCGGCAAGTCGACGCTGTGCCGTGCGATCAACCGCCTGGAGCCGATCAACTCCGGCAGCATCGAGGTCGACGGGGTTCCGCTGCCCGCCGAGGGACGGGCGCTGGCAGAACTGCGGGCCGACGTCGGCATGGTGTTCCAGCAGTTCAACCTGTTCGCGCACAAGACGATCCTGGAGAACGTGACGCTGGGCCCGGTCAAGGTCCGCAAGCAGGGTCGCGACGCCGCGCGGGCCAGTGCGATGCAACTCCTGGAGCGGGTCGGCATCGCCGACCAAGCCGACAAGTATCCGGCACAGCTCTCCGGTGGTCAGCAGCAGCGGGCCGCGATCGCCCGCGCGCTGGCGATGAAGCCGAAGGTGATGTTGTTCGACGAGCCGACCTCGGCACTGGATCCGGAGATGGTCAACGAGGTCCTGGAGGCCATGACCGACCTTGCCGCCGAGGGCATGACCATGCTGGTGGTCACCCACGAGATGGGCTTCGCGCGCCGTGCTGCGCACCGCGTGCTCTTCATGGCCGACGGCGAGGTGGTCGAGGACGCCGAGCCGGAGAAGTTCTTCAGCGCGCCGAAGAGCGACCGCGCCAAGGACTTCCTGGGCAAGATCCTCACCCACTAGGGACCCATTTCAGAGAGGGGCAAGGCGAGATGCGAGGCAAGAGGACTCGGTTGGTCACGGTGCTGGCGGCGTCGCTGGCGCTGGCGCTGACCGCATGCGGTGGTGGCGGGGGCAACCAGCTCGGGGGCGGCACCAACGTGACGGTCGACCAGAACGCTCAGTTCGAGCCGGGTACCAAGATGGCCGATCTCAAGCAGGCGGGCACCGTCCGGATCGGTACCAAGTTCGACCAGCCGCTGTTCGGCCTGAAGGGCTTGGACGGCAAGCCGCAGGGCTTCGACGTCGAGATCGGCAAGATCATCGCCGGCAAGCTCGGCATTCCGGCGGACAAGATCGAGTGGGTCGAGGCGCCCAGCAAGACCCGCGAAGAGGTGATCGAGCAGGGCAAGGTGGACATGGTGGTGGCCACCTACACCATCAACGACGCCCGCAAGCAGCGGATCAGCTTCGCTGGGCCGTACTACGAGGCCGGCCAGGACATCATGGTGAAGTCCGACAACACCCAGATCACCGGGCCCGAGTCGTTGCGGCCGACGGGCGCGAAGGTGTGCTCGGTGATCGGCTCCACCCCGGCCGAGAAGATCAAGCAGTACGTCGACGAGTCCAACCTGGTGCTCTTCGACGTGTACTCGAAGTGCGCCGACGCGCTGCGCACCGGCCAGGTCCAGGCGGTGACCACGGACAACGTGATCCTGCTGGGGCTGGCGGAGCAGAGCGGCGGCCAGTTCAAACTGCTGGAGAAGCCCTTTACCAAGGAGCCCTACGGCATCGGCATCAAGAAGGGCGACGTGAAGTTCTGCCAGTTCATCAACCAGGCACTCACGCAGGCCAACCAGGACGGTTCCTACGCGAAGGCATGGCAGGCGACGGCGGGCAAGGTCGCCACCCAGACCCCGGCTTTGCCGCAACTGGACCCCTGCAGCTGATTTGACCGCACAAGAGGGTGCCGACCAGGTTGGCCGGCACCCTCCTCGCTTGGCCCGGAGTGAATCGTGCAAGTCATCATCGATAACCTTCCGCTGTATCTCAACGGGCTCGTGCGCACGCTCAGCATCTGCTTGTACTCGGGCGTGCTCGCACTGGTCCTCGGCATCATCGCCGCCGGTTTCCGGGTGTCGCCGCTGCCGCCGCTGCGGGCCACCGGAACCAGCTGGGTCAACGTGCTGCGCAACTGCCCGCTGACCGTGGTGCTCTTCTTCATGGCCTTCGGGCTGCCCGAGCTGGGTATCAACGGCTCGTACTTCTGGTTCGGCACCATCGGATTGGCGCTGTACACGTCGGCATTCGTGTGCGAAGCGATCCGCAGCGGCATCAACGCGGTGCCCGCCGGGCAGGCCGAGGCCGCGCGCGCGGTCGGGCTGACCTTCGGCCAGTCGCTGTCGCTCGTCGTGCTGCCGCAGGCCATTCGCACCGTCATCCCGCCGTTGGGCAACGTCTTCATCGCGATGATCAAGAACTCCGCGATCGTCGGGGCCTTCGGCGTCGGCGGTGACCTCTTCGCGGCCGGCGACACGCTGACCTCCGCGCGCGGGTTGGCCGTGCTGCCGGTGCTGACCGGCGTGGTGCTGGGTTACCTGGTGATCACCATCCCGGCCGGGCTGCTGCTCGGGGGAATCGAGCGGAAGGTGGCGATCGCTCGATGACGAGCTCGGTGCTCTACGAGGCGCCCGGTCCGGTGGCCAAGCGCCGATCGTTGGTGGCCAGCGTGGTCATCGGCGCGCTGCTGCTCGCGGTGGTCGGGTGGGTGCTGGTGCAGTTGGGCGCGCAGGGCCAGCTGTCCGCGGAGAAATGGGCTCCCCTGATCGACCCCACCAACGACACCTTCGGCCCACTGTGGACCCTGATGGGCCAGGGCCTGGCCAACACCCTCATCGCAGCGGCGCTGGCCATGGTGTTCTCGCTGATCATCGGGACGTTGCTGGCGATCACCCGACTGGTGAGCACGCCGTGGTACCGCTGGGCCGTGGTCGGGGTCGTCGAGCTGCTGCGCGGTGTTCCGGTGGTCATCGCGATCTTCTTCGCGTCCCGGGTGCTGCCGTCCTTCGGCGTCGACCTGCCAGCGCTGTGGTACCTGGTCATCGGGCTTACCGCGTACAACTCGGTGATCATCGCGGAAATCGTCCGGGCGGGCATCCTCGCGCTGCCCAAGGGGCAGAGCGAGGCCGCCTACGCCATCGGGTTGCGGCGCAGCCAGGTGATGACGTCGGTGCTGCTGCCACAGGCATTCCGGGCCATGCTTCCCGCACTGATCAGCCAGCTCGTGGTGATCCTGAAAGACACCTCGCTGGGCTTCATCCTGGCGTACCAGGAAGTGGTGCGGCAGGCGCAGGTGATCATCCAGAACCTCAACAACCCGATCCAGACCTATTTCGTGGTCGCCGTGCTTTTCATCCTGATCAACTACGGGCTGAGCAAGCTGGCCGTCTACACCGAGCGACGCCTGAGCCGCGCCCGACAGGGCAAGCTCGCAACGATCGAGCTCCAGCAGACCGGCGCCGCGATGGGCGACTAGCGAGGCAGCGCTGGGCGAGGCCGGCGAGGATCTACGCAAACCACTCTTGAAACGCTCTCTAGCGGGGCCGGGCGCTGATTCCGGCTGTTGCCAGGGTGGCGTCGTAGGCGCGCTGCCAGGAGCCGTCGGCGACGGCGGCATCCAGCATGTGCCGGAGCTCGTCGGACAGCAGTCGGTCGTCCGACTTGATCACGAGGTAGCGCTTGCTGTCGGTGACCGCGTAGGGCCCGACCGCGGCCAATTGCGGGACGTCCGCGGTGCCGCCGAGTAGGACGTCGACGTTGCCCGCCGTCACCGCGTCTTGCAACAGGGTCGGCGGCAGGCGCCGGAACTGCACCTGGGTCGCCGGGTCGAGGCCGATGCGCTTCGCCAGGTCGCGGGCGATCTCGGCGTCGAAGCCTCGGTACTCGCCGGCCGGATCCCGGCTGACGAACTGCGGCGCATCCGCCCGCACCCCAACCAGGAGCAGGCGCCGCTGCTTGATCTTCGCCAAGGTCGGCGAGATGTCGAGTTCAACCGAGTCGCCCGCCGGCGGAGCCGGACTCGGCGGTACCGGCGCGGCCGGGGCGGGCCGGTTGTGCGGCGGCACCGCGTTCGGCTCGATCGGAGCGCTTTGCCCGCAGGCCGACAACACGGCGGTCGCCGACACCACCGCGGCGAGCACGCGAATCCGCATGGCCTCTCCTCACTCTCGATCTAGCACCATGATCGCGCACCACGCGGCGTGCTCGGGGCCGGATTCCGCTCCCCTGGATCGATTGTGAAATCCAAGCCACACCCGTTAGTGTGACTGCCGTCATGAGGCGCCAGCGTCGTCGCCACGCACTTCACGTTCTTCGGAGGCGATCAGTGGCGCCGCCCATGCAGCACGTCGTCGAACAGGTCACCCAGCGGATCGCGGACCGCAGCGCCGCGACCCGCACCGCGTACCTCGACCGCATCCGAGCCGCCGGAGCCGTCGGGCCGGCCCGCACCGAACTGCCCTGCAGCAATCTCGCGCACGGCTTCGCCGCGTGCAGCGGTCCGGACCGGCTTGCGGTGCGCGGCGCCACCAAGCCGGGCGTCGCGATCGTGTCCGCCTACAACGACATGCTCTCCGCGCACCAGCCGTACGCCGAGTTCCCGGCGTGGCTTAAGGACTCGGTGCGCGAAGCCGGGGGCGTCGCCCAGTTCGCCGGCGGGGTGCCCGCCATGTGCGACGGGATCACCCAGGGCCGCACCGGCATGGAGCTGTCGCTGTTCTCCCGCGACGTCATCGCGATGGCCACCGGGGTGGCGCTCTCCCACGAGATGTTCGACGGAGCCCTGCTGCTCGGGGTCTGCGACAAGATCGTGCCGGGCCTGCTCATCGGTGCCCTGTCCTTCGGTCACCTGCCGACCGTGCTAGTGCCCGCCGGGCCGATGCCCTCCGGGCTGCCCAACCGGGAGAAGAGCCGCATCCGGCAGCTGTTCGCCGAGGGTAAGGCCAGCCGCGAGGATTTACTGGAGGCCGAGTCGGCCTCGTACCACTCGCCCGGCACCTGCACCTTCTACGGCACGGCCAATTCCAACCAGCTCGTCGTCGAGGTCCTGGGCCTACACCTGCCGGGGTCGAGCTTCGTGCCACCGGGCACCCCACTGCGCAAGGCGCTCACCGAGGAAGCCGCCCGCCGCGTCGTCCAGCTCGGCCGCGGCGCCGACTACACGCCGATCGGGGAGATCATCGACGAGCGGGCCATCGTCAACGGCGTGGTCGCGCTGCTGGCCACCGGCGGCTCCACCAACCACACGCTGCACCTGGTAGCCATCGCCGCCGCCGCAGGCATCGAGCTGACCTGGGACGACTTCTCCGATCTGTCGTCCGTCGTGCCGTCGCTGGCGAAGGTCTACCCGAACGGATCGGCCGACATCAACCACTTCGCCGCCGCCGGAGGCGTGCAAACGCTCGTCGGCGAGCTGCTCGACGCGGGCTTGTTGCACCCCGACGTCAAGACGGTCGCCGGGCCCGGCCTGGACCGCTACCGGCAGCAGCCGTTCCTGGCGGACGGCGAGCTCGTGTGGCGGGATGCGCCCCGGAAAAGCCTGGACCCGGACGTGCTGCGCGGTGTCGACCAGCCGTTCGCGCCCGACGGCGGTCTCCGGGTGCTGGACGGGAATCTCGGCCGCTCGGTGATCAAAGTGTCGGCCGTCCGCGCTGAGCACCGCACCGTCACCGCACCGGCTCGCGTCTTCGACGACCAGCACGGGTTCTCGGCCGCGTTCCAAGCAGGTGAGCTGGATCACGACGTCGTGGTGGTGATCCGCAACCAGGGCCCGCAAGCCAACGGGATGCCGGAGCTGCACGGGCTCACGCCTGCGCTGGGCGTGCTGATGGACCGCGGCCACCAGGTCGCGCTGGTCACCGACGGCCGGATGTCCGGTGCTTCCGGCAAGATCCCGGCGGCCATTCAGGTGACCCCGGAAGCCAGCGCTGGCGGGCCGCTGGCCCGCGTCCGCGACGGCGACGTGGTACGGCTGGACGCCGACCGCGGGACGTTGGAGGTGCTGGTGCCCGATGACGAATTGGCCATCCGCGCCAACGCGCCCGCGGCACCAGGGGCGCAGTTCGGCACCGGACGCGAGCTGTTCGCGGCGTTCCGGCAGGCGGTGGGGCGGGCTGACCGCGGTGCCAGCGTCTTCATGCCGCTCCAACCGGAGCCCGCCGACGTGACAGCATGAGAATGCGACCGCTTGCGGCGCAACGCTGATTTCCGTTGAAATCGCCACTAGGAACGGACGAAATCACCTCATGAACACTGCAGCTGACGTGCTGGAGCTCGCCCCGGTAGTGCCGGTTGTGGCGTTGGACGACGTCGCGCACGCGGTGCCGCTGGCCAAAGCCCTGCTGCGCGGCGGAATCCGGACCATCGAGGTCACCCTGCGCACCCCGGCCGGGCTGCCCGCGATCGAGCGCATTGCCACCGAGGTACCCGAGATGGTCGCCGGGGCGGGCACGATCACCGAACCGGGGCAGGCCAAGCGGGCCGCCGACGCCGGGGCGCGCTATCTGGTCACGCCGGGAACCACCGACCGGCTGCTCGACGACGTCGACGCATCCGGCGTGCCGTACCTGGCTGGCGCGGGCACGGTCTCGGAGGCGATGCGGCTGGCCGAGCGCGGTGCCACGGCGATGAAGTTCTTCCCCGCCGAGCCCAGCGGCGGCGTGCCGTTCCTCAAGGCGATCGCCGGGCCGCTGCCGGACCTGCGGTTCTGCCCGACCGGCGGGATCAGCCCGCAGACCGCACCGAACTACCTTGGGCTGCCCAACGTGGGCTGCGTCGGCGGATCGTGGCTGGCACCGAAGGACCTGCTCGCCGCGGGCGAATGGGGGCAGATCGAGCAGCTCGCCCGGGACGCCGCGGCGCTGCGCTGAGCCACGTCGCGGAACCGCGAGACGGGTTGCGGCGCTTGCTCGGCTAGCCGAGCGCCTCCTTTAAACGCGGTAGGCCGCACCCCGCACCGATTGGTTCCTGCGGCGTGGGAGCCGTCCGTAGCGTGGCGTTGGTCAATTCGTCGACTGGTTGGCGGTCAGTGATGCACGGAGCACGGCCAGCCCGCAAGCACATGAACAGAACCCTTGCCTGCCTTAGCGCCGCGCTGCTGGCCGTCCTCTTCGGCGCGCCAGCCAACGGCAACGCCCAAGCACCGGCTCCGCGCACCATCGTCACCTTCACCGTGGACGACAGCAGCGTCTCGCAGACCGCCGGTGCCCGGATCCTCAGCAAGCACGGGATGCGTGGGACCTTCTACGTGGTGTCCGGATCCATCGGCACGCGCGGTTACCTCAATCTGGACGATCTGCGCAAGCTGGCCGCCGCTGGGCACGAGATCGGCGGACACACGGTCAACCACCCAGACCTTGCCACCGTCGCGCCGGACGAGGCTCGGCGGGAGATCTGTCAGGACCGCGCCAACCTCGCCGGCTGGGGCTTCCGGGCCACCTCGTTCGCCTACCCGTTCGGCAGCTTCAATCGCGAGGCAGAGCAGGCCGCGCAGGACTGCGGCTACAACAGCGCGCGGGTCACCAACAGCATCAAAACCGCGCATGCTTGCTTCGACTGCGCCGCAGCCGAATCGCTACCGCCGATGAACCGGCTGGTGGTCCGCGGCACCGACATGGTCAGCCCCACTTGGACGCTGGAGGACCTGAAGCAGGTGGTGCTGCGAGCCGAGTCCTCGGGTGGCGGCTGGGTTCCGCTGGTGCTGCACCAGATCTGCGACTTCTGCGGGACGCTGTCGATCAGCCCGGCCGTGCTGGACCAGTTCGCAACTTGGTTGGCGCAGCGGCAGGCGACCGGAACGGTGGTGCGCACCGTCGACCAAGTGATCGGTGGCGGAGCTCGCCCGCTGGTTCCCCCACCGGCGCCCGCGCGGCGCGACAGGCTCGTGAACGCGTCGCTGGAAGAACCGGGCCCGCGCGGCTGGGTCCCGACCAAGTGGGGCCGAAACAATCCACAGTGGACGCGGACCAAGGACGCGCACAGCGGCCAGTGGGCGCAGCGCCTGGACATCACCGACTACGCCTCCGGCGATGCGAAACTCATGCAGCGACTCGACATGGGCGAGGTGGCGTCGGCCGTGCATGGGGACAACACCTACACCTTGAGCGCCTGGTACAAATCGACCGCGCCCACCCAACTCGCCGTCTACCGCCGCGATCGGTCCGGTGTCTGGCGCTACTGGACGACCAGCCCGTTGTTCGGCGCGTCGGCGAACTGGGCGTCGGCGACGTGGACCACGCCGGCGGCTCCGGCCGGCTCGACGGGGCTGAGCTTTGGACTGGCCCTGGCCGGACCCGGTTCGCTGACCACGGACGACTACCGCGTCGAAGAGCACGTCGAACCGAAGCGCGAGGCCGTGTGCGCCTACCTGCCGTGGACCTACCTGCTCAGATGGTTCTGCTGAGGATGATTTACGCACCCGCCGATGCACTCAGCGCTGTCCTCGTCGCGATGGGGTGCGGTGCCGACGCGGCGAAACCGGGTGGGCCGCCAGATTTCCACGGCCTCAACGAGTCCTTGACGCGTCGCAGCGGCCCCGAGCCGGTCAGGCGGCAAAGGTGGTCAGGGCTTCGGGAACCGAGTCGACCACCGGAAATCCGGACTTCTCCAGAGCCGCGCGGTTCATCACGCCGGTGGTCACCAGCACGCAGTGGGTGCCCGCCTGTTCCGCGGCGTACGCGTCGTCCAACACGTCGCCGATGAGCACCACATCGCGGGCGTCCAGTTCCTGGGCTGCGAGGTGATGGCGCAGGTGGTCGGCCTTCGAACCGCCGCCGATCTCGTCACGGAGCCCGTCAACGCGCTCGAAGAGCGGGTGCAGCCCCATGTCGGTGACCAGCGGGACCAGTTCGTCGTGGAACCACATCGATAACAGCGACTGACTGCGGCCCGCAGTAGCCCATTCCTGCAAGGCGTCCGGCACGCCCGGCGCGAGACCACAGGTGTGCAGCAGCGTCCGGTACGCCTCGTGGTAGAGCATGTCGATGCGCGCCCAGTCCTGCTCGCGGAGCGGTCGCCGCAACAGCCGTTCGTAGCACTGCAACAGCGGGCGACTGAACACCGACCGCCACTCGTCGATGTCGATGCACTCGCGGTCGAACGCCGTGCAGACGGTATTCACCGCTGACACCACGGCGTGGTTGTCGTCAAGGAGCGTTCCATTCCAGTCCCACACGATGTGCCGGATCGAGCTTCCCATCCTGCCCCTCACGTCGATCATCTATCCCGAGCCAGCCTAGGCGATGAGAAACCCCCAGAGGCGTGCTCTGGGGGCCTTGAAGAAGCGGTCAGCCTTCGAACCGCCCGATGAACCCTATGATCGCCGCATGGTTGATCACTTGCTTGTCACCACGACCACCCCGGACCGAGAGACCGCCGCCCGACTGGCCTCCTCGGCGGTTGCGGCCAAGCTCGCGGCAACCGCCCAGGTCCACGGCCCGATTGAGTCCTACTTCTGGCACCTCGGCAAAGCAGGCGCGGGCGAGGAATGGATCGCTACGTTCAAGACCACTAGCGACCGGTATGAGGATCTTGAATCGCACCTCATCGCAGAGCACTGCTGGAACAAGCCAGAGGTCACCGCGATCAAGCTGGACCGTGGGTCCGCCGACTACCTTCGTTGGGTAGAAACCAGCACCACCTCCGACTAGGTGCGAATCCTGTCAAGCGCCGTCCCGACGCGTGGCACAGACCGGTAGCGGGAAAGCTTGCTCGCAACACTCGCAATCCGTGCCGACGGTCGCGTAGATGCCACCCCAGCGGCAAGTTCGTGCGCCCGAACCAACGCCTCCGCTGCCATTTCTACCTCCCGCGCTTGCAGGTAGGAGCTGGCAAGCCAAGTCGTATACAGCGCCTTATCCCGGCTGTGCGTGTCGTCGAACTCCGCGAGAACGGTTTCAAGAACAGGCACGGCACGCAATGGGCGACCCAACTCGGTCCAACAGCGGCCCGCCATGATGTAAAAAAGCCGGAGGTACCGCGATCAGACTGGACCGTGGGTCCGCCGACTACCTCCGTTGGGTAGAAACCAGCACCGCTCCCAGCTAGGTGCGAATCCTGTCATCGGTGCTAAGCACGACGGGCATCGTCGACGAGGGCCCGTGGCGATTTCGCGAGAAATGGTCTCCCAGGGCTACCCGCACCTACGTATGACCGGCCAGTTGGGGCGATCGGTGGTCCGGGCGAGCCCGGTATCATCAGGGAAAGGCGTTTGGCATCAAGGAGATTCGAGGTCGGGGTCCGGTCCGACGCCGCCGGAACGCTCGATCTCCTCCCGCACCACGCGGAAGGCCAGGGATTCGGAGTACCCCTTGCGGGCCAGCATTCCGACGAGGCGGCGCATCTTCGCGGTGTTCTCCAGGGATCGCATCGACTGGAGCTTGCGCTGCACCAACTCTCGCGCCCGCTCGACCTCCACATCACCATCCATAGTGGACAACGCCGCTTCGACCACGTGCTCATCGAGGCCCTTGCGGCGCAGCTCGAAGCCCAACGCCTTGCGCCCCAGCCCCTGGCGCCGCTGTCGCGAGTGGACCCATTCCTCGGCGAACGAGGCATCGTCGACCAGGCCCGCATCGACGAACTTCTGCAGCACGCCATCTGCGATGTCCTCGTCGATTTTCTTGCGCAGCAGGGCCTGCCGCAGTTCCGAGCGGCTGTGCGCACGGGTGGCCAGCAGCCGGTACACCGTGTCGCGCGCCAATTCCTCGGGGCCTTCCGGTTTGCGCCGCGACTTCGCCTCCGCCGCGTTGTCCGAGGCTCCACCCGCCGACCGGGTCTCGTCGGGGGCGCGGCGCGATGCACCGCTCCCCCGACCCGTGCCGTCACCGTTCATCTGCACCCAACGTTCAACAGGCGATCAGGCGGTCGACAGGATCAGAAGTCCACCGGCGCCGGTTCTGCGTTCTCGGCGTCCAGCGTCGCTCCGATGCCGAGCTTCTCCTTGATCCGCTTCTCGATCTCGTTGGCCACGTCCGGGTTCTCCCGCATGAACTTGCGGGCGTTTTCCTTGCCCTGGCCGAGCTGATCGCCCTCGTAGGTGTACCAGGCACCGGACTTGCGGATGATGCCCTGCTCGACGCCCATGTCGATCAGCGAGCCCTCGCGGCTGATGCCGACGCCATAGATGATGTCGAACTCGGCCTGCTTGAACGGCGGAGCGACCTTGTTCTTCACCACCTTGACCCGGGTCCGGTTGCCGACCGCGTCCGAGCCGTCCTTCAGCGTCTCGATCCGCCGCACGTCCAGGCGCACCGACGAGTAGAACTTCAGCGCCTTGCCACCGGTGGTGGTCTCCGGCGAGCCGAACATCACGCCGACCTTCTCGCGGAGCTGGTTGATGAAGATCGCCGTGGTCTTGGCGTTGTAGAGCGCGGAGGTCAGCTTGCGCAGCGCCTGGCTCATCAGCCGGGCCTGCAGACCCACGTGACTGTCGCCCATCTCGCCCTCGATCTCGGCGCGCGGCACCAGCGCGGCCACCGAGTCGATGACGATGATGTCCAGCGCGCCGGAGCGGATCAGCATGTCCGCGATCTCCAGCGCCTGCTCGCCGGTGTCGGGCTGGGACACCAGCAGCGCGTCGGTGTCCACCCCGATCGCCTTGGCGTATTCCGGGTCCAGCGCGTGCTCGGCGTCGATGAACGCCGCGGTACCGCCCAGCTTCTGCGCGTTGGCCACGGCGTGCAGCGCCACGGAGGTCTTACCGCTGCTCTCCGGGCCGTAGATCTCCACGATGCGGCCCCGCGGCAGGCCCCCGATCCCCAGCGCGACGTCCAGCGAGATGGAACCGGTCGGGATGACCTCGATCGGTGCGCGCGACTCGTCGCCGAGCCGCATGACCGACCCTTTGCCGTACTGCTTGTCGATCTGGGCGAGCGCGAGCTCCAGCGCCTTGCCCTTGTCCGGTGTCGCTGCCATCGGGGGTCCACCTCGGTCGAGTCGAACTTCGTCGTCGTGTGTCAGATCAGACGCTACGGGCAGGGACCGACAATCCGGCTGCGGGGTGCATCCGCGGTTCGGTCCCGTACGACGCCATCTTAGTCGAACGAAAGTTCGATCACCGTCCCGACACGCCAGCGGTATCACTCGAACGCGTGACAGTGCAATGGCCGGGAACAGGGTGGACACTCTAGGGACACGGCGTGATCCAGCCCGCGCGGCCCCGAGGAGGTGCCGATCATGCGAATGGACCGATACCTGCCACCAGACCACCCGCTGAGCCGGTTCTACCGGGTAGGGGCCGCCATTTTCGGCGCCTTCCTGCTGGCCTTCGGCATGCTGGGCCTGGCCAACCGGGTGCCGCTGTTTACCACCAGCGGCATCGATATCGTCGGCCTGTCCAGCAACGGCCTGCTGGCCGTGGTCTCGGTCGTGGTCGGCGTCATCCTGGTCGGCGCCGCGGCCTGGGGCGGACCGGTTGCATCCACCACCACCGCCGCGATCGGGGTGCTGTTCTTCCTGTCCGGGCTGATCCACCTGGGCCTGTTGAACACCCCCTGGAACCCGTTCGCCTTCAAGCTGCAGAACGTGGTGTTCAGCCTGATCGCGGGCATGCTGTTGATGTTCTTCGGCTTCTACGGGCGGGTCAGCGGTGGCCTGCCGGAGGACAACCCCTACGTCCGCTACCGGCACCACGAGCCGCCGGCCGGAGAGCTTCCCGAGCAACGGCTGGCCGACGAACGGCGCATCGCCGAACTCGAACCGTTCTGCGATGCCGAGGTAGCGGTCGCAGAAGGCCATCCGACGCCGCAACAGGACCGGATGGTGCGCGCCGAGATGTGGCGGCACATGCAGGAGGAGCGGCGCCGGGCCTACGAGCACTACCTGGAGGCGGGCCGCAGCCCCGAACAGCAGATCAGCGCGCAGAACCTGTGGGCGGATTTCGAGGTACCGGAACGCCGAAACGCACCGCAGCAGAACGCACAAAGCCAGCACCCGGACACGCAACACCCAGAAAGCCGGGGCGCGGAGCGGAAAGCGCCGGAGCGCAAGGCCACCGAGTCCTAACGCCGTTCGGCGGGCACGTCGAAGGCTTCGCACACCGCGAACCAGACTTCCTTGGTCGACACGCCTGCTTCCAGGGCCTGGTCGACCGTGCGCCCACCGAGGGACGAGAACACATGATCCTGGGCCAGCATCTCGGCACGGACCCGGCCGAACTCGGAGGCCATGCGGTGGCGGAAAGCGGTGTGGCGCATCGCCCGCCAGCCTACAGCCGCGCTCGTACCCTGGTGGTGTGCTGCTCCTGATGCAAGCCGATCCGACCGGCTTGTCCACCCCGCTGGGCCAGGCGGTGATCGCCGCCGGGTGGCTGGCCGTCGTCGTGCTCGCGGTGCGTTTCCTGTGGGAGCACCGCAACCGGCGGTGAAGACCCGTGAGCCGGCCGGCTCGCGGCCGATCAGGCCGTGCCGGGCTGGATCGTCTGCTCGAACTCGTCGGCCATCGTGTTCGGGTCTAACTGCTTCTTGTCGTTGGGCTTGAGCACCATCCCGACCAACGGCCGGTCATCGACGGTGAACACCACGGTGCCGAAGGTGTCACTGGTGACCGCGCGGTACGTGCCGGACAGGCCGTTGCCGCTCCACTCCGCCTCGACCTGGTCGCTGGTCACGCCGTTGAACTCCAGCAGCAGGTCGGCCCGCCGCTGCGCCGCCTCCTGGGTGTCCAGCTGGGTGTAGACGATCTGGGTGCCCTCGTTGGGGTTTCCGATCGAGCAGGACACCACGCTCCCGCCTAGCTCCCGCAGGCCGGGCATGATCCGCTGCCAGCCGGGCGCGCAGTTGGAGTGCTCGGGGACGTCGCCGGCGAGGTTGCGCAGGCAGGGGGTGAAGCCCTTGGCGTCGATGGTGCCGGGCTGCTGGCATTCCGCCGCGCTGGGCGCGTTCGTGCCGCCGGTCGCGCGAACGACGATGGCCACGATCGCGACAATCACCGCGACGGCCGCGACCGCGCCGAGGCCGATCAGCAGGTTGCGCCGGGAATCGGGTTCGGCCGCGGACTGCTGGAAGTGGGGCCGGGGCGGCGCGACGACGGGATAGGTGCGGACCGTGTCGGGTTCGCGGTAGCCGGTCTGCGGTTGTTGGCCGGCGTATGGGATGGCGACCGGGCCCGACGGCGGGTTGGTCCGGAGGTCCTGGGTCCACATCGCGGCCCCGTCTCGAGACACGTGGTGCGCCCCCAGCGCGACGGCGGTCTCCGGCTGGTCGAGGGTCGTCGGCACGATCCGCAGCTGTTCGCCGATCAGGCTCGCGACCAGCGGCAACCGGCTGGAGCCGCCCACCAGGTAGATCCCCGCGAGGTGCTCCGGCACCATGCCGTTGGAACGCAGCACCGCGACTAGCAACTCGACGCTGCGCAGCATGCTCGGCCGCACCAGTGCTTCCAGCTCCGCGCGGGTGATCAGCACGTCCTGGAAGGGTTCCGGCATCGGCACTTCGGTCTGCGGGTGCCGGGAGAGGGCTTCCTTGGCGGCGCGGACGTCTTCGCGCAGGGCGCGTTGGGCCCGCCGGTCGCCGGTCGTCTCCGGACGCAGCAGTCGCTGCCAGCGCTGCGGATCCTTGTTGGAGACCTGCCGCCCGACGTGCTCCAGCAGCGCTTGGTCGACGTCCAGCCCGCCGAGGTCGGCCAGGCCGTCCTCGGCCAGCACCGCGAAACCGTTCTGGGTGGCGCCCACGATCGCGCAGTCGAAGGTGCCCGCGCCCAGGTCGTAGACGGCCAGCGCCTGGCCGGTGTTGAGGGTGCGGTCGGGGAACGACGCGAAATGCGCGGCGGCGGCGACCGGCTCGGGTACCAGCACCAGGTTGCAGTTGAACCCGGCCAGCCGGGCGGCCGACAGCAGCACGTTGCGGCGGACCGTGCCCCACTGCGCGGGATGGGTCAGCCGGACCTCGTCGGGCTGGACGCCGCCGAGTTGCCGGGATGTCTCCTCGGCGACCCGGTGCAGCACCGCGGCCAGCGCGTCGGTGACGGTGATGACGTTGTCGCCGAGCAGTAGGGTGCTCTCGTCGACGCGGCGCTTCGGGTTCGGCTCGAACCTGGACGGATCGAGCCGGGCCCGGCGCTCGGCGTCGCGGCCGACGATGATCGCGCCGTCCTCGGCGGCGAACACCGCCGATGGCATGGTGGCCGAGCCGTCCACTTCGACCACTCGCGGTGGCCGGCCGTGTGCGGACAGCACCGCGACGGTGTTCGAGGTGCCGAGATCGACTGACAGGACGCGCACCCGTCTCCCTCCCACGCCTGACGCTTTCGGGTTCGAATGCTGCCACGTCCGGGACTGCGATTTGCAAAGATCCCCCGCATTCGTCCCGCATCACGTGGCGGCAGCTCTTGTGGACAGTGCGGCCCGAGCGCGAGTCGCGGCGACCGCCGCCAGGTCGTTCCAGCGGCCTCAGGTCTTGACCGCTCCGCTCCGGTGGCCGTTGTGGCGACTATCGCTGCTCATGACGTGTTCGGTGTCGGGGTGTTGGTCCAGCATGGAGAGATGAGCGACGTGCTGGACGGCTTCTCCGCGGCGACCCGCGACTGGTTCCGCGGTGCCTTCGCCGCACCTACCGAAGCGCAGCGCGGGGCGTGGGAGGCGATCGCCGAGGGCGACCACGCTCTCGTGGTCGCGCCGACCGGTTCCGGCAAGACGCTCGCGGCCTTCCTTTCCGCCCTGGACAAACTGTCCGTCGAAGGCACTCCCGCCGAGGCGAAGCAGCGCTGCCGGGTGCTTTACGTCTCGCCGCTGAAGGCACTGGCCGTCGACGTGGAACGCAACCTGCGGGCGCCGCTGGCCGGGATCCGGCAAGCCGCGCAGCGTCGCGGCAGCCTCCCGCCGGATATCCGGGTGGGCATCCGCACCGGGGACACCCCCGCCGACCAGCGCCGCTCGTTCGCCCGCACCCCGCCCGACGTGCTGGTCACCACGCCCGAATCGTTGTTCCTGCTGCTGACCTCGGCGGCTCGCGAGTCGCTGCGCGGCATCGAGACCGTGATCGTCGACGAGGTCCACGCGGTGGCGGGCACCAAGCGCGGGGCCCACCTGTCGCTCTCACTGGAGCGGCTGGACGAGCTCTTGCCGCAGCCCGCGCAGCGCATCGGACTGTCCGCCACGGTCCGCCCGGTGGAGGAGGTGCGGACCTTCCTGGCCGGTGGTCGGCCGGTGCGCACGATCCAGCCCGCGCACCCCAAGGAGGTCGAAGTCCGGGTCGAGGTGCCGGTACCGGACATGGCCGAGCTGGGCGCGTCAACCGGCGAGGTCGAGGGCCCGGCGGCAGGCGCCGAGCAGCACACGTCGATCTGGCCGTCGGTGCAGGGGCGGATCCTGGAGCTGATCCGGCAGCACCGCTCGACCATCGTGTTCACCAACTCCCGGCGGCTGGCCGAGCGGCTCACCGCCGGGATCAACGAGCTCGCGGCCGAAGAACCCGTGCCGTTGGACCGGTTCCCGGCCGAGGCCGTGGGCGGTTCCGGGATCGGCGGCGGCGCGGCGCCGATCGTCGCCAAGGCGCACCACGGCTCGATGTCGAAGGAACAGCGGGTGGTGGTCGAGGAGGAGCTTAAATCCGGGCGGCTGGCCTGCGTGGTGGCCACCTCATCGCTGGAGCTGGGCATCGACATGGGCGCGGTGGACCTGGTGATCCAGGTGGAGACGCCGCCGAGCGTGGCCTCCGGGCTGCAGCGCATCGGGCGCGGCGGGCACCAGGTCGGCGCGGTGTCGCGGGGTGTGGTTTTTCCGAAGTTCAGGGGCGACCTCGTCGGCTGCGCGGTGGTGTCCGAGCGGATGGCCAACGGACTGATCGAGTGGCTGTCCTTCCCGCGCAACCCGCTGGACGTGCTGGCGCAGCACATCGTTTCGATGGTCGCGATGGACACCTGGCCGGTATCGCAGCTCGCGGCCCTGCTGCGGCGGGCCGCGCCCTACGCGGGGCTGCCGGACTCGGCACTGCACGCGGTGCTGGACATGCTGGCGGGCCGCTATCCCAGCGAGGAGTTCGGGGAGCTGCGGGCCCGCATCGTGTGGGACCGGGTGAACGACGAGCTTCGCGCCCGGCCCGGTGCGCAGCGACTCGCGGTGACCTCCGGCGGCACGATCCCGGACCGGGGCCTGTTCACGGTGACCACGCCCGGCGACGACGCCGCGGGCAAGGGCGGGGTCCGGGTCGGCGAGCTCGACGAGGAGATGGTCTACGAGTCGCGGGTCGGCGACACCTTCCTGCTGGGCACCTCGGCCTGGCGGGTGGAGGACATCACGCACGACCGGGTCGTGGTGGTGCCGGCGCCGGGCGAGCCGGGCCGGATGCCGTTCTGGAAGGGCGATTCACCGGGACGGCCGCTGGAGCTCGGGCGCGCGCTGGGCGCCTTCGTCCGGGAGCTGACCAGCGCCGACACCGCGGCGGCGCGAAGCCGCATCGCGACCGCCGGGCTGGACGCGTGGGCCCAGGACAACCTGCTGTCCTATCTGGACGAGCAGCGGCGGGCGACCCGGCACGTCCCGGACGACCGCACGATCCTGGTGGAGCGGTTCCGCGACGAGCTCGGCGATTGGCGGATGGTGGTGCATTCGCCGTTCGGCGCCAAGGTGAACGGCCCGTGGGCGCTGGCCATCGGCGCCCGGATCCGCGAACGACGCGGGATCGAACCGCAGGTCGCCTCCTCCGACGACGGGATCGTGCTGCGGTTGGCCGATGCGCTGGACGAGTCCGGCGCGGAAGTGCTGCCCACCGCCGAGGACGTCCTGCTGCCGCCGGAGGAAGTGCAGCAGGTGGTGACCGACGAGGTCGGCGGTTCGGCGCTGTTCGCGGCCCGGTTCCGGGAGTGCGCGGCACGGGCGCTGCTGCTGCCGCGCCGGGATCCGCGCCGCCGCACGCCGCTGTGGCAGCAGCGGCAGCGGGCCGCGCAGTTGCTTGCGGTGGCCGCCCAGTACGAGCAGTTCCCGATCGTGCTGGAGGCGATGCGGGAGTGCTTGCAGGACGTCTACGACCTGCCCGGGTTGACCGAACTGATGTCGCAGGTCGCGGCGCGGAAGGTGCGGGTGGTCGAGGTCGAGACCCCGACGCCCTCGCCGTTCGCGCGCAGCCTCCTGTTCGGCTACATCGGCATGTTCCTGTACGAGACCGACGCGCCGCTGGCGGAGCGCAGGTCGGCGGCGTTGAGCCTGGATTCGACGCTGCTGGCAGAGCTGCTCGGCTCGGAAGCATTGCGGGAACTGCTCGATTCCGAAGCGCTCGACGAGATCGAGCAGCAGCTGCAACGGCTCGCCCCCGATCGGCATGCCCGCGATGCCGAGTCCACGATGGACATTCTGCGGTTCCTGGGTGATCTGTCCACGTCGGAAGCCGAAGCGCGGGGCGTGCGGGCGGAGTGGCTCGCGGACCTGGTCGACCAGCGGCGGGTGTTGCGGGTCCGCATCGCCGGTGAACAGCGTTGGATTCCGATCGACGACGCGGGCAAGGTCCGCGATGCGCTGGGGGTCGCGCTGCCGGTGGGCGTGCCGGAGGCGTTCACCGAACCGGTGACAGATCCGCTGGGTGATCTGCTGATCCGGTACGCGCGCTGCCGTGGGCCGTTCACCGCCGACGCGGCAGCGCAACGATTCGGGCTGGGCGTAGCGGTGGTGCACGGCGTGCTGGATCGGCTGACCGGTACCGGGCGGCTGGTCCGCGGTGAGCTGCGACCGCTGGAGGCCGGTGGCGGCGGAGCCTTGGAGTATTGCGACGCCGAGGTGCTACGGAGGCTGCGGCGGGCGTCGCTGGCGCGCCTACGCGCGGAGGTCGAGCCGGTGGAACCGGCGGCGTTGGGCCGTTTCCTGCCAGCATGGCATGGCATCGGAGCCCGGTTGCGCACGGCGCCCACAGTGGACGATGTGTATGCCGTCATCGAGCAGCTCGCGGGGGCGCCGGTTCCGGCGAGCGGGCTGGAATCGCTGATCTTGCCCGCCCGGTTGCCCGGCTACTCCCCCGCGCTGCTCGACGAGCTCACCTCGACCGGCGAAGTGACCTGGGTCGGCTCCGGTTCCCTGGCGGGTGGCGACGGCTGGATCGCGCTGGCGCCCACCGATGTCGCCGATCTGCTCCTGCCGGATCCGCCGGAGGAGTCCGGCACCGACTCGCCGCTGCATCGCGCTGTGGTGTCCGCATTGGATGGTGGCGCGTTGTTCTTCCGCCACTTGGCGGATCGCGCGGGGGCGCTGTTGTTGGAGCAAGACGAGTCCGCGCCCGCCGACGACGCGGTCACCTCGGCGTTATGGGATCTGGTTTGGTCGGGCACGGTCACCAACGACACTCTGGCGCCGCTGCGGGCCCTGGTATCGGGACGCGGCGCGGCGCACAAGCCGCGGCGCAGCGCACCGCGCGGCCGTTATGCACGGTTGCGGGCAGGTCGGCCGGCGATGCCCAGTCGCAGTGGCCCGCCTGCGGTATCCGGGCGCTGGTCACTGGCGCCGCGGCTGTCCGGCGACCCGACGCGCCGGGCGCACGCGCGCGCCGAGGCGTTCTTGGAGCGGCACGGGGTGCTGACTCGCGGGGCGCTGGACATCGAACGCGTCACGGGTGGATTTTCCGCTGTGTATAAGGTACTTCGAGCGATGGAGGAATCCGGTCGATGCCGGCGCGGATACGTCATCGAGGGCCTTGGCGCCGCGCAGTTCGCGGTGCCCGGCGCGATCGACCGCTTGCGCGCCTTGTCGCGCGATGACGGCGACGACGATGCGGTGGTGCTGGCGGCGGCCGATCCGGCGCAGCCCTACGGCGGCGCGTTGGAATGGCCTGCGGTGATGGGCGAAACCCGGCATCGGCCGGGACGCAAGGCCGGCGCGCTCGTGGTGCTGGTCTCCGGCGAAGCGGTGTTCTACGTCGAGCGCGGCGGAAAGTCGTTGCTGTCGTTCACCGACGACGAAGCCGCGCTGCGCCGGGCGGCGGCCGGGTTGGCCCGCGTCGTCCGGGATGGCTGGTTGGATCAGCTCGCGGTACAGCGCGCCGACGGCGAAGGAGCTTGGGGATCCCATCTGGCCAATGTGCTCACCGAGGCAGGATTCCGTGCCACACCGAAGGGTTTGCGGCTCCGCGCCTGACCGCGAGCCCAGAACCCAGCCGGGCAAGATGCGATGATGATCTGGATTCAGCTCGCCGCCGCGACGCTGTGCGGTGGGCTTTCGCTGCACTGGCTCCGGCGGCAGGACCGCTCGTGGCGCGGCTTCGGCCACTTCTTCGGCCTGGTCAGCACCGCCGCGACGGTGGCGGTGGTCGCGTTCTTCGCGACCTACGCCGCGGTCGGCGTGCTGCTGGGCCTCCTGTGGGCGCTCGCCGCTACAGCTCCATGAACGGCTTGGCGTAGGCGAATTCGCCGCGGATGGACGACCGGTGGGCGGTCAGGGTGCGGACCTGGAAATGCGAGGCCCAGTCCGGCACGGGCGGCGTGATGCAATGCGTCTCGGCGGGTTCGAAGCCGAACCTCGGGTAGTAGTCGAGGTGGCCGAGCAGCACCACCATCGGTTCGCCGAGCGCGTCCGCGCCACCGAGCACCGCGTGCATGAGCGCCGTGCCGGTCCCCTTCCCCTGCAACGCCGGCGGCACGCCGACCGGACCGAGCGCCAGCACCGGGACCGCTCCGACGTGCGCACGGGTGCACACCACGTGCCCCACGATCTCGCCGTCCCGCTCCGCCACCAACGACAACTCGGGCAACCAGGCATCGCCGGCCCGCAGCGCGTCGACCAGGCCCGCCTCCGCCGGAATCCGGCCCGGCTGCGCGGTGTTCGCGAACGCGGCGGCGTGCACCGCGTGGATGGCAGCGACGTCGGCACATCTTTCACGTCGGATCAGCACGCGCCCACATTGACCCAGCCCCTCCGCCGAGGCAAACCATTTAGTTCGCCGCCTGGGCAACGGGATCCCCGACTCATGTATGCGCGGCTCGTGCACCCACAACCGGGAGGCAACGGCGCAAGTACAGGTTCAGCGGGTGGCCAGTTGCAGCAGGCCCCAGAGCTGCGCGATCGCATCGGGATCGCCGCTGGTCTCCACGGCCCGATCCGGCAGCCGACCCCACATCCAGAGGTAGACCGAGGGCGCGTCGCCGCCGACCACCGCGTCGGGCGTCGTGGTCGACACGTCGTCCGAACTCACCACCGCGACCCCATTCTGGTCGGCGGTGACCAGCCAGTTCCAGTCGGCCACGGACACGCCGACCGAGCATGGGCGGGTGGCGGTGATGCCGAGCGCGTACAGCCGGTAACCGAACCACAGCCGCAGCACCTCGTCGATGCCGTCGGCCGCCACGTCCGGCTCGATCGGCGTCGCAACCACCCCCGCGGCTGCCTGCACGTCCGCCCGGTACACCGTCGTGGCGTGCAGCATCCGGCGCAGCCAGAACCGGACGGTGTGCTGCTCCGGCCACCAAGTCGGGCACGGATCGTGCGGCGGCCGGGCGCCGAACTCGGCGAGCAGGTCGGCCAACCGGACGCCGAACCGGCCGGTCACCTCGCGCAGCTCCGGCTGGTCCGGCAGGTCCCAGCGCCGCTCCGCCTCGACCGACCCCAGCCAGGACAGCGCGTCCTCGCACAGGTCGCCCAGCTGCCGCACCGCCTCCCCCAGGGTCCGTCCGGACGCGCCCCACACGGGCGTGTCCACGTGCGCGTCATGGGTCGCCGCGATGAGCAGCTGGGCCTCGATGCCGAGCAGGTCGAGCATCCGCCCGTAGTCGAGTCCCACTTCAGTACCGTTCATCGCGACACCCCCAGGAGGCTTCGTCCCACGATGTCCAGGAATTCCCGGCTGCGCGCCAACAGACCATCGGCGTCGAGCCAGGTGATCGTCGGCACCCCCGCCTCGGCGGCGGCCCGCCGGTCCGAACGCGCCGCGAAGTAGGCCGCCCACTCCCGCAGCTCTGGAGCGGCCCCGGTCAGCAACGTCCACACGCTGGCCGGGCGGCCGTTCTCCCGCTGCCAAGAGCGTGCCACCACGACCGCCGTGGCAGCACGTAACGCGGCCACGTGTGCCGCCACGAATCGCTCGCCTGGGCGGTCCGCCTCCTCGGCCCGGTGCAGGCACGTTCGCGCGTGGAGCAGTAACGACAGGGCACCGGCGGGCGTCTCCGCCTCGGGTGTCGGTTCGTGGTTGTCCGCGGCGTGTCGCGGAGCCGGAATCGAGAGACCAGTGGAAAAAGACATCGGCGTTCTCCTCTGCACGACGAAGCCGTCCACGCCTGCCGTGGGGAGCCGGCAGGTCCGGCGGCGGGGCGCTTCCCCCACCCCACCGCCGGACTCGACGCTCGAACCGGAGTTCATCGAACTCGCGTTCGAACAAATTTAGATTAGCGCGCTCCCTCGATCGACTCAAGCATTGAGCCGTTGCTCACCTGTTCGAGGCATGACCGGCCGCGATGATCACTCGAGTGGCCGAATCCGCCACCCGGTCAGGCTCCCTCGGGAAAGGATCGGCCGGGGGAAAGACCTCGCGCCGCGTAGGGGTTAGTGTTCGGCCGTGACCGCCGTGCCATACCCCAGTTGTGACCGGATCACCGAGCTGACCACGGACCAGCTTCGGACACGACTCCCCGAGGCCCTGCAGATCTACGTGCACGCGATGAACTACCCGCCCACGACCGCGCAGCAGCGGGCCCCGATGTGGTCGGCGCACATGCTGCGCGCGGGCTGGCGCTGCATCGGCGCGTTCAACGATCGCGAGGAGCTCATCGGCGTCGGCTACGGCTACCTCGGCGCCCCAGGCCAGTGGTGGCACGAGCAGGTCCGCCGCGGCCTGCTGAGCACCGGCGGCGACGAGGCCTGGCTGCACGACTACTTCGAACTGACCGAGTTGCACGTGTACCCGGGAAGCCAGGGCGCCGGCCTCGGCGAGGAGATCCTGCGCCGCCTGCTCGCCGGAGCGCCGGGCAGCAAGGTCCTGCTGTCGACGCCGGAAGGCCCGACCCGCGCCTGGCGCCTGTACCGCCGGGTCGGCTTCGCCGACGTCCTGCGCAACTACCGCTTCACGGGCGACCCGCGCCCCTTCGCTGTCCTGGGCCGTGCGCTCCCCCTCGACCCACGCTGACCGCGTCGGGGCGGCTCACCGCCACGACAGGCAGCCGCGGGCGCGAGGCTTACCCGTGCACGAACCGGCTGCTCCGCTGCCCACGAAGCTAGACAGTCCACTTCGGACATCTATGCGACGAACCGCTTGACGCCGGGAAATCGGGGCCGCAGGCGACCGCCAGGTATCCACAGCGGACGAACCCGTCCAGGTCCGTTCCGGACAGAACCGCCAGTTTCACGGCTCGGGCAGGTGGCGCGCCCGTGCGCGGCACGCCACCTGGTGATCACAGCAGAGCGAGTTGTTCGCGGAGGGTGTCCAGGCCCATGCCGCCCATCCGCAGGGCCTGCGTGTGGAATTCCTTCACATCGAAGGCCGCGCCGTGGCGCTGCTTGGCTTCGTCGCGAGCCGCCCGCCAGAGGCGCTCACCGAGCTTGTAGGACGGGGCCTGGCCCGGCCAGCCCAGGTAGCGGTCGATCTCGTCGCGCACCTGCGCCGGGTCGGTGATGGTCCGGCTCAGCATGAATTCCAGGCCCAACTCCGGGGTCCAGCGCTCGCCCTCGTGGAAACCGGTGCCCGCCGGGATCTCCAGCTCCAGGTGCATCCCGATGTCGACCACCACGCGCGCCGCGCGGAAGAGCTGGTCGTTGAGCATGCCGAGCAGGTCGCCGTCGTCTTCGAGGTAGCCGAGTTCGCGCATCAGGCGTTCGGCGTACAACGCCCAGCCTTCACCGTGGCCGGAGACGAAACAGGCCAGCCGCTGGAACTTGTTGAGCCGACGGGCCTCGTGCACCGCGGTCGCGACCTGCAGGTGGTGGCCGGGCACCCCCTCGTGGTACACAGTGGACACTTCACGCCAGGTGGGGAAGTCCTGCCGGTCGGCGGGCACCGACCACCACATCCGGCCGGGCCGGGAGAAGTCGTCGGTCGGGCCGGTGTAGTAGGCGCCGACGCCGCCGCCGGGCGGCGCGATTCGGCACTCCAGCCGCATCAATGCATCCGGGATCTCGAAGTGGGTGCCGCGCAGGTCCTGCAGCGCCTGGTCGGACAGCCGCTGCATCCACTCCTGGAACCGGTCCTGCCCGTGGACCTGGTAGCGGGGGTCGGCGTCCAGCGCCGCCGCGGCCTCGGCCAGCGTCGCACCCGGCTTGATCCGGTTCGCGATCTGCCGCATCTCCGCCTCGATGCCGGAGAACTCCCGCCAACCCCACTCGTACGCCTCTTGCAGGTCGAGGCGGGCGCCGGTGAAGTACCGCGACCACAACCGGTAGCGCTGTTCGCCGACGGCGTCCTTCGCCGGGGCTTTCGGCAGCAGATCGCCGCGCAGGAAATCGGCCAGCGCGGCGTAGGCTTCGGCGGCCGATTCGGCTGCGGTGTCGAGATCGCGACGCAGCGATTCGTCCACATCGTCGGCCCGCGCGACCATCGCCGCGAAGAACGACTGCCCGCCCCGTCCGGCCCAGGTGTCGCACTGCTCGGCGACCTTGCTGACCTGCCGGGCCGCCGACACATTGCCGTCCGCGGCCGCCGCCAGCAGTCCGGCACGCAGGCCCAGCACGGCTTCCGGCATCGCCGACAGTCGCCGGGCGATGCTTCGCCACTGCTCCGGGGTGTCGGTCGGCATCAGGTCGAAGACCTGCCGGAGCTCCTGAGCCGGGCTGGCGATCACGTTCAGCGCCGACATGTCCGCGCCGATCTCGTGTAGCTCCAGATCGAGCCCGATCCGCTCCGCGAAGACCGCCTGCGCGATGCGCTCCGAGTCGTCAGCAGGCTCGGCGGCCCGCACCGCGGCCAGGCTGCGGCGGGCCAGCTCCGCGCGTGACCGATGCCCGTCCGGCGAGTAGTCGGTCAGCTCTTCTTCGTGGCCCGGCACGCCCAAATACGTGCCGGCGATCGGATCGAGTGCGACCAACTCGTCGACGAACCGGTCGCTGATCTCGTGCACGCCGTTGCGGTCTGCTCCCATGCCGCCACGCTATCGCGCCACGACGACAACTACGCACTACGGCGAGGGAGACGTCGTGGTCGGCGGAAAAGGCTGCCAGATGGGAAGATCGCCGAGGTGAAGGCCAAGACATCGCGCCGCCCCGCCGCGCTCCTGCTGGTCCTGATCAGCGTGCTCGGCACGCTGCTCAGCGGGTGCCTGCACGTCAACGCCTCGCTGAACATCACCGGCGAGGACCTGGTGTCGGGCGAGCTACTGGTGTCCACCCAGACCGCCGACGGCCAGGTCCCGTTCCGGTTGCAGCCGCCGGGTGACCTGGCCGACCGGGTCCAGGTCACGCCCTACAACAACGCCGGCCGCGTCGGTTCCCACCTGTCGTTCCACGACCTGAAGTTTCGGGAGGTCGAGCGGCTCGCGAAGGCGCTGAGCCCGTCGGACTCCCGGTACCGGCTGCACCTGTCCCGCTCCGGCTCGCTGGTGATCTTCGAGGGGGCCGCGGATCTGACGCCGCTGGCCGAGACCGGCTCCGGCGTCGAGCTGAAGATCAGCGCGCCCGGCGAGATCACCAACACCAACGGCACGGAAAGCGCCGGCACGGTTACCTGGGTGCTGCAGCCCGGCGAGGTCAGCGAGCTGTCGGCCACCTACCAGTTCTCCAACGTCGTCGGCATGGACTGGGTCGGCTGGGCGCTGCTGGTCGGCGTGCTCACCCTCGTTTCCGCCGTCGTGGTGGGCTTGCTCGCGGTCCGCACGCACGTCCGCAACCGCCCCGACGTGCACGTGTAACCGCATGATCACCCTGGTGGGAACCGCCGCGCGGGTCATAGGCCCAGGTCGGCCACCACCTGGCGGGTCGCCTTCGATCGGTTGAGGGTGTAGAAGTGCAGCGCCGGTACGCCCTCGGCGATCAGCCGTTCGCACAGCCGGGTCACGAGGTCCACGCCGGCCGAGCGGAACCCCGCCGGATCGTCGGTCAGCGGCAGCAGTTGCTCCGACACTTCGCTTGGCACCGGTACCCCGGCGAGCTCGCTGAACTTGCCCAGCACCCGCGGCGTGATGATCGGCATGACGCCCGGCAACAGCGGCACGCCGCAGCCGCGGGCGGCCATCCGGTCGCGCAGCCGCAGGAAGTACTCCGGCTCCAAGAAAAGCTGGGCGATGGCGAACCCGGCACCCGCGTGGATCTTGCGCACCAGGTAGTCCACGTCGATGTCCAGGTCCGCAGAGCGCGGATGCCCGTGCGGGAATGCCGCGACGCCAACGCAGAAATCGCCGAGCTCCCGGACCAGCCGGACGAGCTCCTCGGCGTAGGTCAGCCCCTCGGGATGTCGGAGCCATTCGCCGTTCGGGTCGCCTGGTGGATCGCCGCGCACAGCCAGCACGTTGTGCACCCCGGACGCCGCATACCAGCCGATCACGTTGCGCAGTTCGGCGACCGAGTGATCCACGGCCGTCAGGTGCGCCATCGGGGTCAGGGTGGTCTCCTGCGCGATGCGCCCGGTGGTGCGGATGGTGCGGTCCCGGCTAGATCCGCCCGCCCCGTAGGTCACCGACACGAACGCGGGATCCAGCGGTTCCAGCTCCCGCACCGCCCGCCAGAGGATGCGCTCCTCGTCGTTACCGCGGGGTGGGAAGAACTCCACCGAGAAAGACGTCTTCTCGGTGTTCAACCGATCCACCACCGCCGTCATGAGGACCAGCATAAAAGCAATCGGCTACGCTCCGGAGTCATCCCAGTTACTGGGAGCGCTCCGGATGGCCCCGGCCGTTGGCATTTGCCGTCATCACGGAGGATGGAGGCATGCCCGCAGCAGATCCGGCCATCACGCCAGCCAGCGGCGAGAATGCCGTAATGGAGCTCGACCTCCCCGGTCAGGTCCAGCAGACGCTGACCGAGTACCTACAGATCCGCCGCACCGACGCGGCCGACCTCGACCCGGCGATCGCGTCCGCCGTGGCGGAGTTGGCCGGGTTCGTCCTCGGCGGCGGCAAACGGATCCGGCCCACCTTCGCCTGGTGGGGTTGGCGAGCTGTCGGCGGGGCTGCCGAGGGGCCGGCGGCAAAGGCGATGCTGCAGGCGGCGAGCGCACTCGAGTTGTTGCAGGCCTGCGCGCTGGTGCACGACGACCTGATCGACGAGTCGGACACCAGACGAGGCAACCCGACCGTGCACCGCAAGTTCGAGCGGATCCACCGGGAGTCCGGATTCGCCGGCGACAGTACCCAGTTCGGGCTGGCCGCGGCGGTGCTGCTCGGCGACCTCGCGCTGGCCTGGGCCGACGACATGCTGCACAGCGCGGGGATGGCGCCGGAGTCGATGGCCCGCGCGCTGCGCCCGTGGCGCGCGATGCGCACCGAGGTGCTCACCGGCCAGTACCTCGACGTGCTCTGCCAGTACCGGGGCGACGAGACCCCGCAGGCCGCACTGCGGGTCTGCGAGCTCAAGTCCGCCTCCTACACCGTGCAGCGACCGCTGGAGCTCGGCGCGGAGGCCGCTGGGGCCGATCCGGACGCGCTGCACGCGCTGCGCCGGTTCGGCTCCGAGATCGGCGTCGCCTTCCAGCTCCGCGACGACCTGCTCGGCGTCTTCGGCGACCCCGGGGTGACGGGCAAGCCCGCCGGGGACGACCTGCGCGAAGGCAAGCGGACGGTGCTGGTCGCCGAGGCATTTGCGGCGGCCCGTGAGCAGGCCGACCAGGCCGCGCTGGACCTGCTGCGCAACGTGCTCGGCGCTCCCGATCTGGACGAGGGCCGCGTCGAGGCGGCCCGGCAGGTGCTCACTCGGCTGGGTGCGGTGGAGGCCGTGGAGAAGCGGATCACCGAACTGACCGATTCGGCGATGCGTGCGCTGCACGAAGCGCGGCTGGCCGAACCGGCCTCGTCGCGGCTGGCCGAGCTGGCGATCGCCGTCACCGACCGCAGTCACTGATGCGCACGGTCACCGGTCGCACCGACCACGTCGTGATCGTCGGCGCGGGCCTGGCCGGGCTGGCCGCAGCCCTGCACCTGGCGGGCACCGGGCGACGGGTGACGGTGGTCGAGCGCGCGGGAGTGCCCGGCGGGCGGGCCGGGTTGCACGTGTTCGGCGGATACCGGATCGACACCGGTCCGACCGTGCTGACCATGCCCGAGCTGGTCGACGAAGCGCTGAGCGCGGTCGGCGAATCGCTGGCCGAGCGCCTGGACCTCATCCCGCTGCACCCGGCCTACCAGGCGCGATTCGCCGACGGCTCGGTACTCGACGTGCACACCGACGCCGCCGCGATGGAACAGGAGGTGCGGCGGTTCGCCGGGCCGGAGGAAGCGGCCGGATACCGGCGGCTGCGGCGCTGGCTGGCCGAGGTGTACCGGGCCGAGATGCACCGCTTCATCGACGCGAACTTCGACTCGCCGCTGGGCCTGCTGTCCCCGGAGTTGGCGCGGCTGGCGGTGCTGGGCGGATTCGGCCGTCTCGGCCCGGCGATCGGCCGGTTCCTGGCCGACGAGCGGTTGCGCCGGGTCTTCTCCTTCCAAGCGCTGTACGCGGGTCTGGACCCGCGTCGCGCGCTCGCCGTATACGCGGTCATCTCCTACATGGACACCGTCAACGGCGTCTGGTTCCCGCGCGGCGGCATGCATGCGGTCCCGACCGCGCTTGCCGACGCCGCCGCAGGCGCGGGCGTCACATTCCACTACAACGCCGAGGTGACCGAACTGGAGCGGCGGGGCGACCGGATCGTCGCCCTGCGCACGTCCGATGGCTCCCGCATCGCCGCGGACGCGTTCGTGCTCACGCCCGACCTGCCGGTCGCGCACGATCTTCTCGGGCACCGTCCGCGACGACGTCTGCGCTGGTCACCATCGGCGGTGGTGCTGCACGCCGGGACCACTCGCGGCTGGTTCAACGCGCACCACACGATCTCCTTCGGCACGGCCTGGCATGGCACGTTCGCCGAGATCATTCGTGACGGCAGGCTGATGAGCGACCCGTCGCTGCTGATCACCCGGCCGACGGCGACCGATCCGACGCTGGCGCCGGCCGATCGCGAGCTGCATTACGTGCTCGCGCCGTGCCCGAACCTGCGCACCGGGCCGATCGACTGGGGCCGGATCGGTTCGGCCTACCGCGACGAGTTGCTGGGGACGCTGGAGCGGCGCGGCTTCACCGGCTTCGGAGCCGCGATCGAGGCGCAGCAGATGGTCACCCCGGTGGACTGGGCGGCTCAGGGGCATGCGGCCGGCACGCCGTTCTCGGCCGCGCACACCTTCGCCCAAACCGGCCCCTTCCGACCGCGGAACCTGGTGCGCGGCCTGGCCAACGCGGTACTCGCCGGATCCGGCACAACACCCGGCGTCGGCGTTCCCCCGGTTCTGTTGTCCGGCAAGCTCGCCGCACAGCGCATCACCGGCTGACCCGCACGCCTCGTACGGAGCAACTACCAGCGGTTGATCGAGTCCTACCAACTCATACGGCCGAAGCGGTCCACGGCTGGGGCACCAACGCCGAACACCGGACGGGAGTCCGGGTGAGCGGCAGCGGGCTCCAGCCGCGCAGGTCAGCCCGGGGGCCTCAGAAACCCATCGCTTGGGCCCTTCGCTTCACCTCACGGCCGCGGTCTCCGCGCAGGGCGTCGATCGGTGTACCGGGCAGCGAGTCGTCCGGTGTGAACAGCCACCGCAGGATCTCGTCCTCGTGGTAGCCGGCATCCCGGAGCAGGGTGATCGTGCCCGCCAGCCCCTTCACCACGGCGGTGTCGGTGAGGAACGCACTGGGCACGCCCAGCACGCCGCCCCTACGCAGAGCGAGCAGATGGCCATCACGGATCAGTTGGTGCACCCGGGTGATTGGCTGACCGAGTCGCTCGGCGACGTCGGGCAGCGGAACAACCTCCACATCGGGAGCGAGCACATCCGGGGCAGCAGGGATCGCACTCACGCTGCACACCTTGCCATATGACCGACCGCGATGCCGTGCTTGGCTCGGGAAATCTTCGGCCTACGATCATGATCGTGATCGTTGCCGAGGCCGAGCACGGAGGTGTTCCCGGCGCCAACCGCACGGCCTGCCACAATCGGGTTGGAAAGGTTACCCGGCGGTTGGCGGAAAATGACTCCTGAGACACGCTCCGGACGCGGCGCGAGCCTCGTCGGAGGCATGCTCGAACGCCGGTACCGAGTCGATTCGCTGATCGCGCGCGGCGGCATGTCCGCGGTGTACCGAGGTCTGGACACCCGGCTGGACCGACCGGTGGCGATCAAGGTGATGGACGCGCAGTACTCGGGCGACAGGTCGTTCGTGGACCGCTTCGAACGCGAGGCGCGCGCGGCGGCCCGGCTGCACCACCCCGACGTGGTGGCCGTCTACGACCAGGGTGTGGACCGCGGCCCCGACGGCGACCACGTGTTCCTGGTGATGCAGCTCGTCGAGGGATGCACGCTGCGTGACCTGATCATGGCCCGCGGGGGACGCCTCCCGCTGGCGATGACGCTGAGCGTCCTGGCGCCGATGCTCTCGGCGCTTTCCGCCGCGCACCAGGCCGGCATGGTGCACCGCGACGTCAAGCCGGAGAACGTGCTGATCGGCACGGACGGTTCGGTGAAGGTCGCCGACTTCGGGCTGGTCCGGGCGGCCGCCGAAGCCGGCACGACCAGCGGCAGCATCATTCTGGGCACCGTCGCGTACCTCTCGCCGGAGCAGGTGACCACCGGTGCCGCCGACGCCCGCTCCGATGTCTACGCGGCCGGGATCGTGCTCTACGAGATGCTGACCGGCCGCCCGCCCTACGTCGGCGACACCGCGCTGTCGGTCGCGTACCGGCACGTCAACGACGATGTGCCGCCGCCGAGCGGGCTGGTCCCGGACCTCCCTCAAGCCCTTGACGACCTCGTGGTCCGCGCCACGCGTCGCGATCCGGCACAGCGTCCCGAGAACGCCGAGGTTTTCCTCGACGAACTGCAGCGGGTGCGCACCGCGCTTGGCATCGCCCCGGTGGCGCTATCGGTCCCGGCGTCCGAGGAGCGCACCACGCAAATGGCGACCGCGGCCGAGGACCCGCCGACCGAGCAGATCCCGGCCGTCGGCGATACGCCCGTCGCCCCGCAGCGCACTCGTGCGATGGCGCGGCCCGCCACCGATGACGAGCACACCCAGGACTTTTCCGCCGTCGCGGCCGAGCCGCGGCGCGATCGCGATCGCCGGCACGGCAGGCGAACCGTGGCGCTGTGGACCGCCGTGGTTCTGGTGCTGGCCGCGCTGGTGGGCGGCACTGCGTACTGGCTGGGCATCGGCAGTTACGTTCAGGTGCCGCGCGTCGTCGGCGAGCCGGAAGCGGCCGCCCAGCAGGCGCTCGAAGGCGCCGGCCTGAGCGGCAACGTCACCAGGGAGAACGACAACACGATCCCGGAAGGCGTGGTGATCAGCTCCACGCCGGGCGAAGGATCCCGGGTGCGCAGCGGCGGCACCGTCGATCTCGTGGTCTCGCTGGGCAAGCCCAAGGTCCCGGAGATCGCCCAGGGCACCACCGTGGCCGAGGCCGAAAGCGCGATCCGCAACGCCAAGCTGCAACCCAAGCGCGACGAGTCCGGCGACCAGTACCACAGCACGGTGCCCGAAGGCCGGGTCATCGGCGTGAACCCCGCCCCCGGCACCCCACTGAACATCAGCGCCGAGGTCACCCTGGTCGTCAGCAAGGGTCCGCCCCCGGTACAGGTGCCCGACGTACGCGGAATGAGCCGCGACGACGCGTTCGCCACGCTGAGCAATGCCGGGTTCGAGCCCTACGAGGCGGGCCGCCAGTTCGACTCCAGCATCGCTGGCGACCACGTCATCAGTACCGATCCGGCCATCGGCAGCGAGGTCCGGCTGGTCGGTCGGCCGCGGATCGGCGTGGTGCTGTCTAACGCGGTCGAGGTGCCAAGCCTCAACGGCCTCCGGGTGGCGGACGCGCAGCAGCAGGTCGCCGCGCTCGGCCTGCAATTGAGCGTCCAGTCGTTTTTCCAGCGCCCGAACATGATGATCTGGGGTCAGCTACCACTGCCCGGCAGCAAGGTCGAGCCCGGATCGACCATCCACGTGACCGCGTTCTGAGCAGCCTCATGACTGCGCAGCCGGGCTCGGGCCCGGTCGCGTGGTCACGCCCCACCGGACCCACCCCACCCGCAATGTGATTCTGATCTCTTCTCGGCGCTGTAACGTTTTCTGGTTGCCGGGGTCTACCAGCGGCTACACGTCCGCCCGCGGTCACCGAAAAGCGGGACCGTTGACCACGACACGACGGATCTCGCCTGGTCACAGCGGCGCGGGCGGCTCGTTGTGGAACTATTGGCAGCACAATGCCCCCGAGCCTTTCGATCGAGTCGGCCCCCGACTGGTCCGAACGGACCGACAACACGACAGCGGGCCTGCCCAGTCTCGGCGGACGTCGGCCGCGTCGTCCGCTTCCTTTGCGCACCATCGCGTTGGGGGCGATCGGGTCCGTACTGCTGCTGTTCGGCTCCTTCGGCGCCGGCGGGACGCTCATCCACGACCCCATCCTCGGCTCTGGACCGCTCTCGGTGCTGCGCTACGGGCACGGCCACGACGTGGCAGTGACCGTCGTCTACATCGGCTTCGCGCTACTGGTGTGGGCCTGGGTGCGACTCGGGCGCGGCGTGATCGCGCACCTGGTGAACTCCCGCGGCGTGCTGTGGGCGACCGCCGCCTGGCTCGGCCCCATTCTCATCGCACCACCGCTGTTCACCCGCGATGTCTACAGCTACCTTGGCCAGGGCTTGCTGGCGCTGAACGGACTCGACCCCTACGGTGTCGGCCCGTCCGCGCTCACCGGCCCGATCCCGGAGAACGTGCACCCGACCTGGCAGACCACGCCCGCCCCGTACGGACCGCTGTTCATGGGTGTGGCCAAGGGCGTGATCCTGCTGGCCGGCCAAGACATCATCGCCAGCGTCATCGTGATGCGGCTGGTGCTGCTGGGCGGCCTGGTGATGCTGATCTGCGCCCTGCCGGGCCTGGTCCGGCACCTCGGCGGCCGACTGCCGATCGCGCTGTGGCTGGTCGCGGCCAGTCCGATGACCGTGGTGCACCTGGTCGGCGGCCCGCACAACGACATGCTCATGATCGGGCTGCTGTCGGTGGGCACCTTGCTGATGCTCAACGACAAGCGCGTCGGCGGGATCGCGCTGGTGTCCGCGGCGATGGCCATCAAGGCGACCGCCGGGCTCGCGCTGCCATTCCTGGTGTGGATGTGGGCATCCCGGCTGGAGGGGCCGTCGTGGCAGCGGTTCCTCCGCGCAGTGTTCCCGGCGGTGGGCGTGTTCGTGGTGGTCTTCGGCTCGTGCACGGCATTGGCCAAGGTCGGTTTCGGCTGGCTTTCCGCCCTGTCCGCACCGGGCATGATCGTCAACTACCTGTCCGCGCCGACGGCGGTCGGGCAGGCGCTGCACAGCCTGGTTTCGCTGTTCGGCGAGACCAACATCTGGCCGTTCGTGGGTGCTACGCGCACGTTCGGCTCGCTGCTGCTGGTGCTGATCCTCGCCTGGAACTGGTGGCTGGCGCGGGTCGGCGGGACCGAAGCGGTGCGCCGGGCCGCGATCGTGCTGTGCTGCGGCGCGCTGCTGTCGCCGGTCGTCCTGCCGTGGTACCTGACGTGGGGCCTGGCGCTGGGCTGCGCCTTCGCCTGGACACCGCGTGCGCTGTCCTACGTGGTGGGCGCCTCGATCGCGCTGGTGCTGGCCTACTACCCCGACGGTGAGCAGGCGATGTACAACTGGCCGTTCGTCGCGGTCGGCATCGGTGCCGCCGTGCTCGGCTCGCTGTCCCTGGTCCGCTTCGACCCGCTGGGATTGAGCGGCGTCTTCGGTGCCCTCCCCCGCACCGCCATGACCGTCGCACCGCCCACGACCCCAGCACCAACGACAGAGCTTCGTGAAACGCAGGCCGCGCAGAAGTGATGACCGCACCAAACGCCGAAGGGCCCGGAACCGCGTGGGTTCCGGGCCCTTCGGGCGTGAACTTCCGAGCCGTTCAGTTGCGCAGCATCTCCGCGACCAGGAACGCCAGCTCCAGCGACTGCTGGGTGTTCAGGCGCGGGTCGCAGGCGGTCTCGTAGCGCCCCGAGAGGTCGGCGTCGGAGATCTCCTGGGCCCCGCCGAGGCACTCCGTGACGTCCTCGCCGGTCAGCTCGATGTGGATGCCGCCCGGGTGGGTGCCCAGCCGGCGGTGCACCTCGAAGAAACCCTGCACCTCGTCCACGATCCGGTCGAAGTGCCGGGTCTTGTAGCCCGTGCTGGCCTCGTGGGTGTTGCCGTGCATGGGGTCGCACTGCCAGATCACCTGGTGCCCGGAGGCGGTGACCTTCTCCACGATCGGCGGCAGCACGTCGCGCACCTTGCCGTTGCCCATCCGGCTGATCAGGGTGAGCCGACCGGGCTCGTTGTTCGGGTCCAGCCGCTCGACATACTCCACGGCCTGCTCGGGTGTGGTGCCCGGGCCGATCTTGATGCCGATCGGGTTGGCGATCAGCTCGGCGAACGCGATGTGCGCGCCGTCCAGCTGGCGGGTCCGCTCGCCCACCCACAGGAAGTGCCCGGACAGGTCGAACAGCCGAGGTTGTTCGCGGGAGACGTCCAGCCGCAGCATGGCGCGCTCGTAGTCCAGCACCAGCGCCTCGTGGCTGGCGTAGAACTGCACCGAGTGCAGGCTGGAGTCGTCCACGCCGCAGGCGGCCATGAAGCGCAGGCCGCGGTCGATCTCGGCGGCGACCGACTCGTAGCGCTCGCCGGCCGGCGAGTTGAGCACGAAGTCCTTGTTCCAGTCGTGCACCTTGGTCAACGCAGCCATGCCGGCGCTGGTCAGCGCGCGGGACAGGTTCATCGCGGCGCTGGCGTTGGCGTAGGCGCGGATCAGCCGCGAAGGGTCGTGGCGGCGGGCGTCCTCGGTGGCGACCAGCGAGTTGACCATGTCGCCGCGGTAGGACGGCAGGCCCAGCGCGTCGGTGTTGCTGGACCGCGGCTTGGCGTACTGCCCGGCGATCCGGCCGACCTTGACCACCGGCATGCTCGCGCCGTAGGTCAGCACCACTGCCATCTGCAGCAGCGTGCGAATGTTGCCGCGGATGTGCGGCTCGGTGTTGTCCGCAAAGGTCTCCGCGCAGTCGCCCCCCTGCAGTAAAAACGCCTCGCCCTGGGCGACAGCCGCGAGGTGCTGACGCAGTTGGTCCACCTCAGACGGCACGGTCACCGGCGGAACGCTCTCCAGCACCTTCCGGACCTTGCCGGTCTGGTCGGGGTTAGGCCACTGCGGCTGCTGTGCGGCGGGACGGGCCAGCGCGTCATCGAGGCGGGCGCGCATCTCCGGCGGCAGCGGTGGCAGCTCGGGAAGATCATCTACGGGGACGTCGACGGTCCAGTTCACGCACCCCAGAATAAGCGCTGGGCGCCACTTCTTTTACGCCGGGCGAGGCGACCCACAGCCGGGGTCTCGATAGCCGGTCTACCGCCGGTCGGTTTCGATGGAAATCGGCGCGCCGATTTCCATCGAAACCGACGCCGGGGTCAGCCGAAGAGCACTTCGGCTTCGGCGTAGCGCTCCAGCGGCACCGTCTTCAGCGACGCGGTCGCCTCGCGCAACGGGACCCGCACGATGTCCGTGCCGCGCAGCGCGACCATCTTGCCGAAGTCGCCCTCGGTGATCGCGTCGATCGCGTGCAGGCCGAAACGGGTGGCCAGCACCCGGTCATAGGCCGTCGGCGTGCCGCCGCGCTGGACGTGGCCGAGCACGACCGCGCGCGACTCCTTGCCGGTGCGCCCGGCGATCTCGTCGGCCAGCCAAGTACCGACGCCGCCCAGCCGGACGTGGCCGAATGCGTCCTTCTCGCCGGTCAGCAGAAGCTCCTTGCCGCCTTCCGGGAGCGCGCCCTCGGCGACCACGATGATCGGCGCGTACTGGCGCTCGAAGCGCTGCTGCACCCAGTCGCAGACCCTCTCGACGCTGAACGGCTGCTCCGGCACGAGGATGACGTTCGCGCCACCGGCCAGCCCGGCGTGCAGCGCGATCCAGCCCGCGTGCCGACCCATCACCTCGACCACCAGCGCGCGGTGGTGCGACTCCGCAGTGGTGCGAAGCCGGTCGATGGCGTCGGTCGCGATGTGCACCGCGGTGTCGAAGCCGAAGGTGTAGTCGGTGGCGTCCAGGTCGTTGTCGATCGTCTTGGGCACCCCCACCACCGGCACGCCGTCGTGGGTGAGCTGCTGGGCGACGCCGAGGGTGTCCTCGCCGCCGATCGCGATCAACGCGTCCACCCGGTGCTCGTCGAGGGTGGCCTTGAGCCTGGCAATCCCGTCGTCGACCTTGTACGGGTTGGTGCGCGACGAGCCCAGGATGGTGCCACCCCGGTTGAGGATTTCCTCGACCGAGTCGAGGGTCAGCGGCATGGTCAGGCCCTCCACCGGGCCCAGCCATCCGCTGCGGAATCCCAGGATCTCGTGCTGATGCACGGAAATCCCCTTACGGGTCACCGCTCGGAGCACCGCGTTGAGCCCGGGGCAGTCGCCGCCTCCGGTGAGCACTCCGACACGCATTCCAGCCGGCATCTCTTTAGCCGCCTCCTCAATCCAACCGAGATGGGACGTGATCCACGTCTCCCCTGCCACAGCCTGGCACGGCCTGGATCGGTGCAGCAAGTACCCCCGCCGTTACCAGGCAAAGCCGCGTTTGCGGCGGACCTCCTCGATCACCCTCCAGCGCTCCAGGTTGTGCCTGGCGTCGGCCAGGGCGTCGTGCGCATTGTCCGGCGCCGGCGGCAGCTTCGGCTTGCCGACGTCTTCCCAGCGTTGCCGCAGATCGCGGGTGAACTTGGGGATCCGCGACGGCAGCATCGGCATCGCGCCCCACAGCTGGGCCAGCGCCACGTGGTCGTAGGCGGCAAACCAGGCCCACAGTTCGACGTTCCCGCCCCGCGCGGACAGGAAGGTGTACAGGTCCTCGCGGATCCTGGCTCGGGTACGCCAGCACGGATCGGAGGGCGGCGGCAACTGCGGCAGCACGTGCTGCCGGACCCAGGCACCGGCCCGGGAAGCGTCGAACTCGGTGGACACCGCGTAGAACTCGCGGCCGGACTCGTCGACCATCCCGATCGACACCAGCTCGATGGTGTGTCCGTCCTCAATGAACTCGCAGTCGTAGAAGTACCGCACCGGGCAAGGGTAGGCGGCCGCCGTTCCAGCAGCCGGTGCGGGCTGTCAGCCGGCCTTGGACTCGGGGAGCCGGTCGACGGGCTTCTGCGATTTCCAGCCCGCCACCTGCTTGCCCTGCGCCGCCAGGTCGTCCTTGACCTTGGCCGCGTAGACGTCGACGTACTCCTGGCCGGAGAGCTCCATCAGGGCGTACATGATCTCGTCGGTGATGGACCGCTCCACGAACCGGTCGCCCGCCATGCCCTCGTAGCGCGAGAAGTCAAGCGGCGGCCCGACCTTCACCACCACCTTGTGCGGGTACCACATCTTGGACCCGATGGGGTTGACCTTGTCGGTGCCGAACATCGCGATCGGGATCACCGGCGCCTGCGACTCCAGGGCCATCCGGGCGACCCCGGTCTTGCCCTTGTACAGCCGGCCGTCCGGGGACCGGGTGCCCTCCGGGTAGACGCCCAGCAGCTTTCCTTCCCGCAGCAGGCGGACCCCGGTGTCCAACGCGGCCTGCGCGGCGGCGCCGCTGGAGCGGTCGATCGGGACCTGCCCGACGCCGGAGAAGAAGTACTTCTTGAACTTGCCCTTGATGCCCTTGCCGGTGAAGTACTCGCGCTTGGCAAGGAAGGTCACCCGGCGCGGCATCATCAGCGGCATGAAGAACGAGTCGGCGACGGCCAGGTGGTTGCTGACCAGGATCGCGCCGCCGGTGGTCGGCACGTGCTCGACGCCTTCGACCTTCGGACGGCAGAACAGTTTCATCAAGGGCCCGAGCAGGAAATGCTTCATCACCCAGTACAACACCGCGCTGCCGCCTCCTTGCCCCACCGAGTTCCCTGCTCAGCCTACGGAGCCCGGACAACCCGCACAACGCGGCCTCGTGGTCGTGATCGCGATCCAACCCGTTCCGCGATCACGACCGCCTCGTCAAGGCCGCCCCACTTGTCGCCCGCGCATGCGACCATGAAGCGGTACTGGCTCGCCGATGCTGTTGGGAGGCCGCGGTGCCCGTGCTTTCCGGCGCCGAACCGTTCACGCACGACGGATCAGCGGAGATCGGTGTGCTGCTCTGCCACGGCTTCACCAGCACCCCGCAGAGCATGCGGGCCTGGGGCGAGCACCTGGCGGCGGAGGGCTTCACCGTCCGCTGCCCGCTACTGGCCGGGCACGGCACCCGGTGGCCCGATCTGAACCGGACCACCTGGAGAGACTGGTACGACTCCGCGGAGGCCGAGCTCGCCGAACTACGCGGCCGGTGCCGCTCGGTATTCGTGTTCGGCCAGTCCATGGGCGGCACGCTGGCCTTGCGACTGGCCCAGCAACACCCCGATATCGCGGGGATCGTACTGGTCAACCCCTCGGTGACGACGCTGCGCAAGGAGGCCCGGTTGCTGCCGCTGCTGAGCCGGATATGGCCAGCGGTCGGCGGGATTCCCGGTGACATCGCCAAGCCCGGCGGCTTCGAGCTCGCCTACAACCGGTTGCCGCTGCGGGCGATGGCCAGCTTGCAGCAGTTGTGGAGCCTGGTGCGCGGTGACCTGCGCCGGGTGCACCAGCCGCTGCTGCTGTTCCGCTCGGCCGTCGATCACGTCGTCGAACCGGTCAACTCCGCGATCGTGCTGGACGGAGTCGCCAGCACCGACCTCGCGGAGGTGGTGCTGCCAGACAGCTTCCATGTTGCGACCTTGGACCATGACGCACCGGCGGTGTTCAGCGGTAGCGTCGAGTTCCTGCAACGGATCCACCGCGAACGGGCCGAGGAAGTCGTATGAACACGCGCCGCGACAACGCCGACGGGCCGGAGGACATCGACGCGGCTTTCGCCGAGATAGTCGCCGACTTGGAGCGGGATTCGACGTTCGCGCGTTGGCCCGAGGACACCTCCGCCAACGCTGCGGACACCGCCAATGCGGTCAACGACACCGCCGTGGCCGAGCCGCAGCCCGAGCTCGACTTGGGACCGAGGGACTGGGGGCCGAGGGACTGGGTGCCGAAGCCTGACGAGGCGGAAGAGCACTTCGTCCCACCGGAACCGCCGCCGCTGCCGACCCCGCGACCCGCGACCCTGCTCGGGATCGCGGTGATCGCGATGGGGCTGCTGATCTTGCTGGTGCCGGGCCTGGCCGGGATGTCCGGCTCACTCACGATGCCGCTGGGGCTCGTGCTGATCAGCGCGGGCATCGGCTGGCTCCTGCTGCGGCTGCGCCAAGGACCGCCGAACTCCGAAGACGACGACGGCGCCCAGGTTTGACGGAGCTGACATTCCCGGTTCGTCAGGTCAGGTGCCGTGCGCCGGCGACGACGTGTTCGCGGGTCAGCGCCGCCGCGCCGACCATGGCCGCCGAGTCTCCGTAGCGGGCCACCCTGATCCGCGCGAGCGGCCGGTGCCCGGCACCGGTGACGGCTGCGGCGTAATGCTCGCGGGCGTCGTCCAGGAACAGGGGCGCCGAATCGGAAACCCCACCGGCGATCACCACGACCTCGGGGTCGTAGACGTCCGCGACCAGCGCCAAGCCCTCGCCGAGCCAGCGGGCCAGATCGGCCACCGCGCGGCGGGCGACCGGATCCCCCGCCTCCGCCGCGCGGGCCACCTCGACACCGGTCAGCCCGGCCGTTGCCAGTACGCTCGACTCGCCCGTGCCCCGCACGAGTTCCGCCGCAGTGGCAGCCAATGCGGTGCCGCTGCAGTAGCGCTCCCAGCAACCGCGCTTGCCGCACGAACACGGCCGACCGTCCGGGACAACGCGCAGATGTCCCAGCTCCGGGGCCACGCCGTAGGCACCGCGGAACACCTCGCCGTTGATCACCAGTGCGCCACCGATGCCGGTGCCGATGGCCACCAGCACGGCCACTCTCGCTCCCGCCGCCGCGCCGAAGCGCTGTTCGGCCACGGCGGCGGCGTTTGCGTCGTGCTCCAGAACGACCGGCAGCCCGAGCCGATCCGCGAGTTCGTCTGCGACGGCGACGTGCCGCCACGCCAGGTGCGGCGCGAAGCGCACCACCCTGCGGTCCGCGCTGACGAACCCGGCGACGGCCATACCGACCCCGGCGACCGGGTAGCGGTCGGACAACGCCTGGACCGTGGTGGCGATCGCGGCGTTGAGCTCGGCGCTGGTGGCGGGCGTCGGGGCGCGGTTCGTTTCCAGGATCTCGCCGTGCGGATCAACCACGCTGGCCCGCACGCTGGTGCCGCCGACGTCCACTCCGATGGTTAGCACCCCGACACGACCTCGGTCTCGCTCTCGCCCTCGGCCAGCACCGGGCCGTCGACCCGATGCACCCGGATCCGCTGCACCTTCGACGCCGCGGGCTCCTCCTGGCCGTCTTCCTCGGAGTCGTCGGCCGCGCCGGGCGCCGCCGCGCGCTGATCGGCCAGCGCCTGCCGCAGCGCCTGCACGATCCCGATAAGCTGCTCGTTGAGCTCCGGCCGGTGGCCGCGCAGCAGCGCCACCGCCGCGCACAGCGGGCACCAACCGCACGTGGACCCGCTGTTGTCGGCTTCGGCGTCCTGGCCGCAGCCGCGCAGGTACTCCTCGGCCTTGCCGGCGACCGCGTCGAGCAGCATGCGGAGCTCCTCGACCAGATGGTCGTGCCGGGTTTCGTCGCGCATCTCGTTCACGGTCTCACCGCATCCACAACTCGGGGTCGGGCCGGAACCGCACAGTCAGGCCATCGTCGCCGGCGACCGCCGAGGTCACGATGCACCGTCGGAGCACTGCGGGCAGCGCGACCAGTCTGCGGCGGCCGTCAACGGTGATCGCCAACTCGTCGCCGATCCGGGACATGTCCAGGTCCGCCGCCGGGTGCAGCGGGAGCGCGATTCGCAGGAAGTACTCCGAATCCAGCGCTTTCCCACCGCCACTGATCTGCATGGTCGGCATGCTCGGCCCGTTCTCCAACGGGTCGGCGGCGGCGTAGAGCTCATCGCCCAGTGCCAGCAACGCCTCCGCGCCCACCGGCTCGGCGGCGCGGTGCTCGACCACGCGCAGCGGAAGTTCTGTCACGGCCCGCAGCGTGTCGAGAACCTGCTCCTGCTCGCGACGACGGGTGCGCAGCCACCCGGCCGCAGCGCCGCGGGCGGCCCCCGGATGCGGCACCACGCGGTTGGCCACCAGGCCGTCGACCTGGATCTGTTGCAGCGCCAAGGCGGTCAGCGTCCGGCGGGTTTCGGCCGCCACCACCGACTCCGGGGTGAGCACCAGCCGCACGCTGGTCCCGGGCTCGGCGAGCATGTCCTTGAGCGCCGCGAGCCGCTCCGCGAGCCGCCCCAACCCGTCGGCGACGGAGTCCCAGCGCTCGACGTGCTCGCTGCCGGCGATCCCGGCCAGCAGGCCGCGCACGGCTCTTCGGTGCGCCGGGAACAGCCGCTCCAGGTAGCCGGCCAGCGATTCGGGCAGCGCGAGCAGCCGAAGCGTCTCGGCGGTCGGGCCGCAGTCGACGATCACGGTGTCCCACAGCCCACTCGCGGCGAGGCGGTGCACCTCGGTGAGCGCCAGCAGGTCCTCCACACCGGGCAGCACGGTGAGCTCTTCCGCGTCGACTTCGTCGACACCTGCGCCGTGCAGCATGGTCCGCAGGTGTTGGCGCAGTTCCTGCCAGGTGTCGTCGACCAGCGCGCGGGTCTGCACCTCGGCGGCGTGCAGCACGGCGTGCGAACCGTCCAGCCGCACCTCCCGCGGCTGTGCGCCGAGGCCGACGCCGAGCGCATCGGCCAACGAGTGTGCCGGGTCGGTGGAGACCACGAGCACCTTGCCTCCGTGCACTGCGACGTGTGCGGCGGTGGCGGCGGCGAGGGTGGTCTTGCCCACCCCGCCCTTTCCGGTGAAAAGCAGGATTCGCAACGGCTCGTCTCGGTCGGTATCGGCGGATGCGCTTTTAGTCAGCGCCTTCGACATTGCTCATTTGACGCCCTCGACGCGCCGCTTGAGCTCCTTGAGTGCCGTGTCCATGATCATCTTCTCGGCCTTGCGCTTGAACAGACCGATCATCGGAATCGCCAGGTCCACGGCCAGGCTGTAGGTCACCTCGGTGCGGTCGTCGGCTAACGGGTCCAGCCGGTAACTGCCGCGCTGCGCCTTTTGCACCTGCCCCTCGACGAGGTTCCAGCTCACCGACAGCCCGTCGGGCGCCCAGTCGTAGACGTTGACGTAGGTGTCCTTGACCACCCCGGCATCCAGGACGAAGCGCACCCGCTCCGCGTCGCCGCGGGAGGTGCGGGAGAGCACCTCTGTCTCCTTCACCGCTTCCGCCCACTCCGGGTAGGCGGCGAAATCCGCGATGACGGCCATGATCTGCGCGGCAGGGGCCTCGATCACGATGGACTGGGTGGACTGATCGACCATGCGCCGCAGGTTACCGGGTGCGGGCGGTGGCAGCGGCCTGGAGGAGGCTGGTTTTGCTCACCTTCACCACTTGATCGCGTAGGGGCGCCCGGTGCGTTTGAAATGGCCGACGTTGACGCACTCGGTCTGCCCGATTCGCATGCGCTGCGCCAGCGGCTGGTGCACGTGCCCGAACAGCGACCAGCGCGGCCGGTCGGCGGCGATGCGCTCGACCAACGCGGCCGAGCCGTTTTCCGTCCGCCGTGCCATGACGTCGTAGGTCAGCTCCGGCAACGCCGGCGGCAGGTGGGTGCACAGGACGTCCACTTTGGGCAGTGCCGCCACCGCGGCGTCGTACTCGTCCTCGGGCCGCAGGTACGGCACCCAGGCCGCGTGCCGGCGCAGCGTCGCGCCCTGCGGAAGCAGGGTGCCACCGACGAAACCGAAGGTCAGGCCGCCGATTTCGACGCTCTCGCCGTCCAGCACGTGGATGCCCGGACCGACGAACTCGGGCCACAGGTGCGGCGCGTCGACGTTGCCGGGCGTGGCGTAGGTGGGTGCGGTCATCGCCGCGAACAGTTCGGTGTATTGCTCGCGGACCGCCTCCTCCACCACCGCGGCCGGATCGGTCAGCCCGGCCCACAACGAGCGCACGTAAGCGCCGAACTCGGGGCCGCCGCGGCTGCGCCGCAACTCGGCGAACCGCGCGACCTTCTCCGGGCCGAACACCCGGCCCAGAATCCCCTTCGCGTGATCGTGGTAGTCGACGAAGTCGATCAGGTCACCGAGCACCACGAGCGCGTCGGCGCCGTCCCCCGCGCGCTTGAGGGCCTCGACGTTGCCATGGACGTCCGAAACGACGTGGACGCGCAACTCAACTCCCATCCGCCGACAATCCCTACCTCGAACTTAATCCGTCCGCGCACCGGGGCGGAACGCCGTTGGCGAGCCGATCCGCGCCGGCGCCCGCTGGGCGGGACAAGCCGCCGACCGGCGACACGCCGTCGATCACCGAGGCCACTACGCTGGGTTGACTGCAGCGGTCCGCCAACGGGGACTACCGCTCAGTAACCATCGGCATTAGGTTGTGCCCCACTGACCGGCGTGTTTTCGGAGGTTTCGACGTGCGAGAGTTCAGCGCACCCGCCACCACGACTGTGGCCGAGGACGAGAACCTCACCGACATGGTGTGGGCCAACGCGGAACGCTTCGGCAGCGCCGTGAGCTTCCGCCGCCGGGTGGACGGCACCTGGGTCGACGTCACCGCCGCCGATTTCGCCGCGCAGGTGCTCGCCGTGGCCAAGGGCCTGGTCGCCGCCGGTCTGCAGGCCGGAGACCGGGTCGGGCTGATGTCGCGGACCCGGTACGAGTGGAGCCTGTTGGACTTCGCGATCTGGACGGCCGGCTGTGTCACGGTGCCGGTCTACGAGACCTCCTCCGCCGACCAGGCGGAGTGGATTCTCGCCGACTCCGGGGCCAAGGCCATCGTCGTGGAGACCGAAGCGCACCGAACCGAGGTGGACAAGGTCATCGACCGGCTCTCCGAGGTCGCCCACGTCTGGCAGATCGAGGGCCCGACAAGCCGCGGCGCGGCCGGTGCCGTGGACGAGCTGACCGCGCTGGGCGCGGAGGTCGACGACCGGGATGTGCACCTGCGGCGCCGTGCGGTACGAGCCGAGGACGTCGCGACGCTGATCTACACCTCGGGCACCACCGGCCGTCCCAAGGGCTGCGTGCTCACGCACCGCAACATGCTCGCCGAGGTGCGGGCGGACATCAAGGCATTCCCCCAGCTGACCCGGCCGGGCAATTCGATGCTGATGTTCCTGCCGATGGCGCACGTGCTGGCCCGCGCGATCACCGTGATGAGCGTGTACGCCCGCGTCACCCTCGGCCACACCGGCGACATCAAGGATCTGGTCAGCGACCTCGGCTCGTTCCGGCCCTCGTTCGTGCTGGCGGTGCCGCGGGTGTTCGAGAAGGTCTACAACACCGCCAAGCAGAAGGCGCACGGCAGCGGCAAGGGCCGGATCTTCGACCAGGCCGAGGACACCGCGGTCGCGTTCAGCCAGGCTCAGGACGAAGGCGGCGCGGGCCTGCCGCTGAAACTCAAGCACGCGTTGTTCGACAAGCTGGTCTACGGCAAGCTCCGGGCGGCGCTCGGCGGCCGCTGCATCGCGGCGGTGTCCGGTGGCGCGCCGCTGGGCGAACGGCTCGCGCACTTCTTCCGCGGCGTCGGCGTGCCGGTGCTGGAGGGCTACGGGCTCACCGAGACGACCGCGGCGGCAGCGGTGAACGTGGCGACCGCGTTCAAGGTCGGCACCGTCGGCAAGCCGGTCGCCGGCACCACGGTGCGGATCGCCGAAGACGGCGAGGTGCTGATCAAGGGGGACGTCGTATTCCGTGAGTACTGGAACAACCCGACCGCCACCAAGGAGTCCATCGAGGACGGCTGGTTCCACACCGGCGACCTCGGCTCGCTGGACGACGAGGGCTACCTGAAGATCACCGGCCGGAAGAAGGAGATCATCGTCACGGCCGGCGGCAAGAACGTCGCCCCGGCGGTGCTGGAGGATGCGCTGCGGGTGCACCCGCTGATCAGCCAGTGCATGGTGGTCGGCGATCAGAAGCCGTTCATCGGCGCACTGATCACGCTCGACCCGGAGTTCCTGCCTTCGTGGCTCGCGGGCAACTCCCGGCCGGCGGACACTCCGGCGTCCGAGCTGATCGACGACCCGGACGTGCGCGCCGAGGTGCAGAAGGCGGTCGACGAGGCCAACCAGGCGGTGTCCCGGGCGGAGCAGATCAAGCAGTTCCGGATCCTGCCGGAGGACTTCACGGAAGCCACCGGCGAGCTGACGCCAAGCATGAAGCTCAAGCGCAACAAGGTCGCCGCGAACCACGCCGCCGACATCGAAGCCCTTTACTCCTGAGCGCGAATCCGGGCGGCCGGGTGAGCGGCCACCGCTGACCGATCGGCCGACGGCACCCTCGCGCCGGAAAGGGTCAGCCGAACGTGCGGGGCAGCTGGGCCCCCCATTGCGCGACCAGCTGTTCGGTACTCAGGCCCGCCGTCTCGCGCAGCGCTTCGTCCACTGTGGCCGATGATCTGGACGCCGCGACGCGGCGGTAGAGGTTGACCAAGCGTCGTTCGCCGAGACGTTCGGAGAGGTGGCGGACCACGGACCAGGATTGCTGGTAGGCCAGATCCAGGCGGCGACCGGCTTGGTGGAAGTCGCCGTCTTCGGGCAGTTTCGTGGGCGGCCCGGCCTCGCGGAGCCGATGGGCCAGGTCGGGGGCGACGTCCTTCGGCTCGACGCCGCTCTTGCGGTAGCCGACGTAGTCGGCGAAGCCCTCCAGCATCCACATCGGCGCACCGTCCACTGTGTCCGCTCGGGCCGCGATGTGCGTGATCTCATGGCGCAGCACCACTCGCAGGGCGATGTCGGAGAGCTGCTCGGCCGTCTTCGGGTTGAGCACCACGCGCGGGCCTTCCACCCGGCGCGCGGTGGTGTCCACCCGGTCGGCCACCGCGACCGCCGCGATGCCGTCCACGGCGAACTCCGCCCCCACCAGCGACTGCAGTTCCTCCTGGGAATCCGGCAAAAGCACGCCGACCCTCCGGGACCAGCCCGGACCCCAGACCTCCGTCACGTCCGCCACGGCGGCATCCAGTTGCCGGGCCACCCGCTCGACCGGCTCCGGATCGTGGCCGATGACCAGCCCGGTGGGGGTGCGGCGCACGTGGCACAGCCCGAAATCCCACGGCCCGCGCCAGGCTGGGTATTCGGCGCCGTCGTCGTCTGCGAGATACCACGAGCTGCCGCGCCGGGCGAACACATAGCCGAGCGGGCGCTGGGTGGGCACGGTGTCCACACCGGTCAGCGCGTAGCGCAACATGACCCGCGGTGCCCAGGTCTCGTCGGCTTCGGGCACCGGCGGGTGATCCCCGGCCGCGCTTTCCAGTTCGTAGGCCCACCCGGTGACCGGGACCGTCCCCAGGTTGCGGAACAGTTCGTGTTGGCGGCGCTGGAAATCCGGCGGGGCCTCGGGATCCAATGTGGCCGCGAACGCGGCTTCGTCCCCGGTCCGGACCGCCGCGGCCCGCCGTTCGAGCAGGCCCCGCACCGCCGACTCCGGCGGCTGCCCCGCGAAGGCGAACCCCGCGTGCCCGGCGACTTGCACCGGCTGAGTCGACGGAAGATCCGGCGGCGGAAGCGAATGCGACGACACCCCGGCCAGCGCGGCACCCGCGGCGACAGCCGCCAGCCACCCCCGAAACTTCCCCGACGCAAGCACAGGCCGCATGGTAAGCGGAGTCACATCGGCTTCCCCAACCGCCGTCCCCCAAAGAACCCGACACACTTTCGGGGCCGACACCGAACGGTGCCGGCCCCGAAGTTGGGGATTCGCTCAGCCCACGATGCGGCGGATCGCCGTCACCGAGCCGATCTTCTGGTAGTCGGTGACCTTGACGACGTCGCCCGAGGTGGGGGCGTGCACCGCCTTGCCGTTACCGATGTACATGGCGACGTGGCTGACCGGGCTGTAGTAGAAGATCAGATCGCCCGGCTTGAGGTCGCTGGCCGACACGCTGCGGCCCTCGCCGACCTGGGTCTTGGTGGAGCCGCCGATGGTCACGCCGGCCTTCTTGTACGCCCAGTAGGTCAGGCCCGAGCAGTCGAACTGGCTCGGTCCCTTGGCGCCCCACACGTACGGCGAACCCTGCACGCCCAGTGCGGCATTGACCGCGGCGATCGCCGCACCCGCACCGGCGATCGAGCCCACGCCGGTATCACCGCTGGATTTCAGCGAGTCCCGGTCCGCGCTGCTGAGCTGGTCGTAGCGCTGTTGGACCTTGGCGATCTGGTCCTGCATCGCCTGGGACTTCTGCTGCAAGTCCTGGGCGATGCGCGCGGCATCGGCTTCGGCTTGCACGGCGCGGTTGCGGGCGTCCTGCGCGGCTTGCTCGGCGGTCTCGGCCTGGTGCCGTGCGGAGGTCAGCGCCTTGATCGCGTCGTTGTTGTCCTTGGCCAGGACGTCCAGCGCGGAGGCACGCTCCAGGAAGTCGTCCGGGGTCTCGCTGACCAGCAGCGCGGACAGCTTGTTCAGCCGCGCGCCCTGGTACGAGGCGTGGGTGAGCTGGTCGACCTGACCGCGGAACTTCTCTTCCTCGGCCCGGGCCTGGTTGGCGACCTGTTCGGCCTGGCCGGCTTCCTGGTTCGCCCGGTCCAGCTCGGCCTGCTTGGCCTCGTGATCGTCTTCGGCCTTCTTCTTGTCCTCGGTGAGCTGCTCGGCCTGGTGCTGAAGATCACGCACCTGCTTGGCCGCGTCCGAGGCGTTGTCGGGGAGTTGTGGGTCTGCGAGCGCGGGCCCGGAGGTCATGCCAACGACGGCAGCGACCGCGGTTGCAGCCAGGGCACCTCGCAGAGAGCGCTTAAGTCGGTGCGACGCCACGTCGCGCACTGCTCCTTCTGCTTATCCACCCGCTTACCGCCCGGATGCCCCCACACCCGGTCCGGCTCGACTCCCCGACAAGTCGATGCAGCGGTGCCCCGCGGGCCGCCCGGTCTGGGCAACTGATCGCCACGAGGTCCCGAGTAGGTTACGAAAGGTGAGCCGCAAGGTCCAGAAGCGGGTCTGAAAATTTGTGCGCCAACGCACAAGGCCCCTAACGGAGGAGAGTCATGCGCTCACGGTGACGGATCTTCCGGCTCGATTACCTGGAATTGTGATGAATTAGCTCCCCAGATGAGGAGATCCACTTTATTCAGTCGATCAACTATGAGATCGGCCACGTGCCGACGGATCGATCAGCGGTCGGTTGCGTCGGCAAGCTGCTACACCCGATTCAGCCGCGCCAGCAACATCGCCGAGGAAACGGCGTAAGCACCCCGTCGGCGGACCGAAGTCGCCACGGCCCGATCCGAGGTCGCCACCACCACCTGCCGCCCCTTCGGCTCGGCGGACACGAGATCGCGGATCACGTCGTCGGCCTGCACGCCGGGTTCGCTGAACAACACCCGGACCCCACGCGGCCCGGCGGTCGGCACCGCCAGCACGTCGGCACCGTCGAAGACCACCGTGACCTCCGCGCCGGTCCGCGCCGACAACGCCGCCAACTGGTGGGCCAGCCGATCGCGTTGATCGGACAACGGCAACTCCGGATACCCGGTCTTGGTCACGTTGTAGCCGTCCACGATCAGATGCACGGCGGGAAGCGCCAACAACCGGTCCAGCGTGACGACGTCCGGCACCTCCCCGGTCGCACCGGAATGCGCCCGCACGCGCTGTACGACGTCCGCGGGCCGCGGGCCGCTACCGCTCGCCCCGAGCTCGCGGCGCAGGCCACCGACGGCGCCCTCCAGCGTCTCCAGCAGCAGCGCCAGCCGCACCTCGTCGCCCTGACGGGCTTCTCGGGCGGACTGCCGCGCCACCTCCACCTCGGCGCTCGCGCGGTCCGCGCGCCGTCGCTCCTCCTGCGCCCGCGCGCGCTCCCGATCCCGCTCCGCGACGATCTCCTCAAACGCCGCCTTGTGCTCCGAACGCATCCGCTCCAGTTCGCTGAGCGCGTGCTCGGCGCCGTCCTTGGCCTGCTTGAGCCGCACGCCCTGCTCGCGAAGGCGCTTGCGCAGCCGGTCCGCCTCCGCGCTGTTCTCGCCCCCGATCCGGTCGGCGATCTGCTTCGCCTCGGCGAGTTCGCCGCGCAGCCGCTCGACATCGGCGGTCAGTCGGTCCGCACGCGCCGTCGCGGAATCGCGCTCGGTGCGCAGCTGTACCTGCTCGGCGCGGAAGCTGATCAGTTCCACGTAGTGCGGCGCGACGGGCGAGCCGAGCAGCACGGCGGCCGCGGCGACCGCGACCGGATCGGCATCGTCGAGGGCGAGCGCCGCCGCGCGGTGGTTTCGGCACCAGTCCACGACCGCGGTCCGGAAGACCCCGGAATCGCGCAGCGCGGCGATCAGCGCCGGTTGGCCCAGCTTCGCGCGCTTGGCGGGAGCGAAGCGGACCACCGGGCGCAGCTGGGCCGGCACGTCCGACGGACGCACCTCATCCAGCGCGCAAGCGGCCAGTTCCGCCAGCCTGAGGCGCAGCGGACCGGGCAGCGCGTCCCAGTCGATCGGCGGCCCACCACCGGTCCGCTGTGCACCGTCCACAGCGGACTCGTCGGGGATGGGGGTATCGGCTGACCCCGGCTTCGGCGGTACCACTCCCACAGGCTAATGGCCGAGGCCTCCGAGCCCAGCATCCACCGGTCCTGTCGGTAGCCGGACGTAACGTGATCGCCGATGTCCGCGCACCCCCAACTGTCCTTCGACGAGCTCGTCACCACCGAGGACGTCGCGCTGCACGCGGTGACCTTCGTGGTCGTCGACCTGGAGACCACCGGTGGCGACCGCAACCAGGACGCGGTGACCGAGATCGGCGCCGTCAAGGTCCGCGGTGGCGAAGTGCTCGGCGAGTTCGCCACGCTGGTCAATCCGGAGCGCGGCATACCGCCCGCGGTCGTGTCGATCACCGGCATCACCGAGGCGATGGTCCATGACGCGCCCCGCTTCGACACGGTGCTGCCCGCTTTCCTGGAGTTCTGCCGGGGCAGCGTGCTGGTGGCGCATAACGCCCCGTTCGACATCGGGTTCCTGCGCGCCAACTGCGAACGGCTCGGGCTGCGGTGGCCGAAGCCGCAGGTGGTGGACACCGTGCGGCTGGCCCGCCGGGTGCTGACCAAAGACGAGACGCCCAACCACAAGCTCGGCACGCTGGCCCGGGTGCTGCACGCCCGCACCGTTCCTGTGCACCGTGCGCTGGACGACGCGCGTGCCACCGTCGACGTGCTGCATGCCCTGCTGGAACGGGTCGGGCCGCTCGGCGTACGGACGCTGGAGGATCTGCTCGGCCACCTACCCGACGTCACGCCGCAGCAGCGCCGCAAGCGCGGCCTCGCCGACGGCTTGCCGAACTCGCCGGGCGTTTACCTGTTTCGCGGCCCGAAGGACGAGGTGCTCTACGTGGGCACCGCGACCGACCTGCGGCGCCGGGTCCGGCAGTACTTCACCGCCGGGGAGCGGCGCAACCGGATCAAGGAGATGGTGATGATCTCCGAGCGGGTCGACCACGTCGAATGCGCCCATCCGATGGAGGCCGAGGTCCGGGAACTACGCCTGCTGGCCGCGCACCAACCGCGCTACAACCGGCGCTCGAAGTTCCCGCAGCGCGCCTGGTGGGTGGTGCTGACCGACGAACCGTTCCCCCGGTTGTCGATCGTGCGCATCCCGAAGCCCGACGCGCTCGGGCCGTTCAGTTCCCGCCGGGCAGCTGCCAACGCCGTCGACGCGCTCGAGTCCGCCACGACCGTGCGGCGCTGCACCGACCGCATTCCGGCCCGCGAACCCACCGGCCGCCCCTGTGCCCTGTACGAGCTGAGGCGCTGTGGCGCGCCCTGTGCGGGGCACCAGAGCGTCGCTGAGTACGAACCCGAGGTGATCTCCATCCGGGACGTCGTCAACGGCCGCAGCGCCGATCTGCTGGAGCGCCTGCGGGGCGAACTCGACCGGCTCTCCACCGCGCAGCGCTTCGAAGACGCCGCCGTGCACCGCGACCAGCTCGCCGCGCTCGTGCGCTCGTTGGACCGCGGACAGCGGTTGAGCGCCCTGACCGGCGTACCGGAGCTCGTAGCGGCCCGGCCCGACGGCCGCGGCGGCTGGCACCTGTCGGTGATCCGGCACGGCCGGCTCGCCGCCGCAGGCACCGCGCGGCGCGGCGTCCCGCCGATGCCGGTTGTGGACCTACTGCAAGCATCGGCGGAGACCGTCATCCCAGGAGCGGGGCCGCTGCACGGCACGACCGCTGACGAGGCGCGGGTCGTCTACCGCTGGTTGACCACCGGCGGCACCCGCATGGTCCGGTGCAGCATCCCGTGGGCCGAACCGGCGGGTTCGGCCGGTTCCTGGCGTGCCTGGCTGGAAAAGGCCACCACCGGCCGCAACCCTTATGCGGCGATCGACTGACCAGGTTTACCCGCGAGACTCGGCGAGGCACGGGTTTCGCCTGGCCAGCGCCGAGGAGCGCGGAGCCCTGTGCCAACACTCCCGGCCGGTTACCTGGTCGAACACATCCGGACCGAGTTGGTTCAGGAGGCTATGTCGAGACCGGCGATCACCTTGGTCGGCCGGATGCGGACCACCAGCTCACCGGGCACACCGTTGCGGCGGCCGAACTCCTCCGCCCGGTCCCGGCCCATGTACCGGCCGCCGATCTCGGTCGCGGTCCGCAGCAGCTCGTCGGGGTCCTCGGAGGTCTCCGCGATGCCCTGGACCTGGACGAAGGCGAACGGCGGTTCCGGTAGATCCACGCAGAGCGCGACCCGCGGATCTCGGGCGATCGCGCGGCCCTTCGCGGTGTTCTTGCCGGTGTTGAACACGATCTCGTCGCCCTCCAGCACGAACCACACCGGCGCGACCAGCGGTCGCCCGTCCCGCGCGGTGAAGCCGAGGACGCCGGGGCGGGTGCCCTCTTCGAGGAAGGCACGGACCTCAGAATCGTCGATCGATGTCACGTCGGCAAAGGTAATCGCCCCTCCCCCACCGCGCGATCGCAGCGACGAGGCCCGACACCCTAAGGGTGCCGGGCCTCGGTCGGACTGCGCTGCTTACTCGGTGGGCTGCTGCGGCTTGCCCGCCGTCAGCTCGCGCTCCGCTTCGCGGACCTCGTCCTCGTGCCGCGCCCGTTCCAGCGCCGTAGTCTCCTCGACCGGGTCCGGGGTGAGCAGGCTGCCCGCCACCGGGCTACCGGCCGCGCCGAGCTTGTTCATCTTCTTCGGCACCGGAGCACCCTGGTAGGGCAGCGGCTCCGGGTGGCCGTGATCGTCCACCGCGCCGAGCGGCTGGTGAACCTCGATGAACTCACCGTGCGGCAGCCGCTTGATGATGCCGGTCTCGACGCCGTGCTCCAGCACCTCCCGGTCGCCGCGCTGGAGACCCAGGCAGACCCGGTAGGTGATGTAGTAGGCGATCGGGGGCAGCACCAGCAGGCCGATGCGGCCGGCCCAGGTCATCGCGTTCAGCGAGATGTTGAACTGGAACGCGATGAGGTCGTTCGCACCCGAGATCATCAGCACGGCGAACAGCGACAGCGCCATCATGCCGAGGCCGGTCCGGACCGGAGCGTCGCGCGGCCGTTGCAGCAGATTGTGGTGCGCGGTGTCCTTGCTGAGCTTGCGTTCCAACGCGGGGTAGCTCAGCAGCAGGGTGAACAGGATGCCCATCCCGATGACGCCCGCGAAAAACACCGGCGGAACCGTGTACGGCCCGAGGTAGACCTCCCACGCGGGCCAGATGCGCAGGATGCCGTCCGCCCAGATCAGGTACCAGTCGGGCTGCGAAGCGGCCGACACCTGGGAGGCGTTGTACGGGCCGATGCTCCAGACCGGGTTGATCTGGAATACCCCGGCCATGATCGCGCAGACGCCGGTGACCAGCGCGAAGAACGCACCGCCCTTGAGCGCGAAGGTCGGCATGATCCGGACGCCGACGACGTTGTTCTCCTTGCGCCGCACGCCCGGGAACTGGGTGTGCTTCTGGTACCAGACCAGCGCCAGGTGCACCGCGACCAGGCCGAGCATGATGCCCGGGATCACCAGCACGTGCAGCACGTACAGGCGGGGGATGATCTCCGTGCCCGGGAACTCACCGCCGAACAGCGCCCAGTGCAGCCAGGTGCCGAGCACCGGGATCGAGAGCACGATGCCGGACAGGGTGGCCCGGATACCGGTTCCGGAGAGCAGGTCGTCCGGCAGCGAGTAGCCGAAGAAGCCCTCGAACATGCCCAGCATGAACAGCAGGGCGCCGATGGTCCAGTTGCTCTCGCGCGGCCGGCGGAACGCGCCGGTGAAGAACACCCGGAACATGTGCGCCGCCATCGCGGCGACGAACAGCAGCGCCGCCCAGTGGTGGATCTGCCGGATGAACAGGCCGCCGCGCACCTCGAAGGAGATGTCCAGCGTCGACTCGAACGCCCGGGACATCGGGACGCCCTGCAGGTTCTGGAAGACGCCGTTGTAGACGACCTCCTCCATCGAGGGGTCGAAGAACAGGGTCAGGTAGACGCCCGTCACGATCAGGATGACGAACGTGTAGAGCGCGATCTCCCCGAGCAGGAACGACCAGTGCGTGGGGAAGACCTTGTTCAGCTGGCGCCGCATGCCCTTGGCGAGCTGGAACCGCGTGTCGAGCTCATCGGCGGCGGTGGCCACCTTGCGGTAGGCAGCGCTCTCCGATTTGGTCGGTCGAGTGATCGAACTCATGAATTACGCTCCCAGTACGCCGGGCCGACCGGTTCGATGAAGTCGCCCCTGGCCACGAAATAGCCGTCCTCGTCCACCGCGATCGGAAGCTGGGGCAACGCCCGGGTGGCCGGACCGAACACCGGTTTGGCGTAGGTGTGGACCACGTCGAACTGCGACTGGTGGCAGGGGCAGAGCAGGCGCCCGGTCTGCTGCTCGAACAGCGAGGTCGGGCAGCCGACGTGGGTGCAGATCTTCGAGTAGGCGTAGTAGTCGCCGTAGTTGAAGTCCTCCTGCCCCTTGCGCTTGACCGGCTTGCTGCCGGGGCGCAGCCGGATCAGCATGACCGGCGCGTCGCCCTTGCGCATCGAGGCCCCGAGCTCTTCCTCGTTGGCCCGCATCGACTCCCGGAACGGGAAGACGGTCTCGAAGCCGCCCGCGTCGATGTCCTCCGGCCGCAGCAGCGAGATCTCGTGCGGGTTGCCGGTGTTGCGGCGCAGGTACGTCTTCTCGCCGTTCTCCGACATCCACTCGGTGTGGGCCAGGGACTCCGGCCCGTTGGTGGCCCACGGGTTGCGGACCAGGCCGCCGATCGCGAACACGCCCGCGCCGATGCCGAACGCACCGGCACCGAAACCGGCGGTGCGCCGGATCATCGACCGGCGGGTGATGCCGCTGCGGTTGCCCGCGTCGGCGAGCAGCGCGGCGGTGGTCTGCCGGTCCACCTCGTCGGAACCGTGACCGTCGTGCCGCTGCTGGATCGCGACCTCGTGCGGGATGAACTTCTTCTGGTACTGCACCACCCCGATGCCCACGGCCAGGATCGCCAGGCCGAAGAAGAAGCCGATCAGCGGGTTGTACAGCGAATAAATGAAGTGCGCGCGTTCGTCCGACGGCGGCTCGTAGCGCCACGGCCAGAACACGAAGACCGCGATGAAAGCCAGCGCCGAGAGCCCGGCGAGGGTGAACCAGACCGCGACCGCCCGTTCCGCCCGGCGCTCCGCCCGGGTTCCCTTGACGGGCCAGTGGTCCCGGTACTCGACGAGTTCGACATCATCGAGCGCTAGGCCCAGCCGGACCTTCTCGTCCCGGCTCATCTCGGCCAGCTCGGCCTCGGTGTATTCCTTCTTCTGCTCACTCATGCCCTGGCTCCGATCCACAGGGTGAGGCCGATCAGTGCGCCGATCCCGACCACCCAGGCGATGACGCCCTCAGGCCCGGGCCCGTAGCCGCCCAGGTCGTTACCACCCGGGTTGTTGTTGCCATTGGAAACCGACTTGATGTAGCCGATGATGTCCTCTTTTTCCGCTGGCGTCAGCTGCCGGTCCGAGAATTTCGGCATATTCTGCGGGCCGGTGAGCATCGCCTCGTAGATCTCCTGCTCGGTGGCCTCGTGCAGGTTCGGCGCGAACTTGCCGGAGGACATCGCGATGCCGCGCCCGGTGAAGTTGTGGCAGGAGGCGCAGTTGAGCCGGAAGAGCTCGCCACCGCGGGCGGTGTTGCTGCCCTGCAGCGCCGCGCCGGTCTTTTGCGGTGCCTCCGGGCCGCCGCCGTAGGTCTGCACGTAGGCGGCCAGCGCGTCGATCTCTTCGGGGTTGAACTTCGGCGGCTTGCGCGTCGCCTGCGCTTCCTGGCGGACCATCGGCATCCGGCCGGTGGAGACCTGGAAGTGCACGGCCGCCTCGCCGACTCCGACCAGGCTCGGGCCGCGGTCCTGGACGCCCTGCAGGTTCGCGCCGTGGCAGGAGATGCAGGCGTTGTTGTAGAGCTGCTCGCCCTGCCTCACCAGAGCCGGGTCCGCAGCGGCTTGCGCGGTCTGCGGCTCGGGAGTCACGACGGTGTACAGCCCACCGGCACCCACCAGCGCGATGCCCAACGCCAGTACACCGGAGATCCGCCGCTTAAGCTTCGAGCCCGCGCGGTTCCGTTTCTTGTTGGTGGTCATGAGAGCGGCAACCCTTGCTGTCCGGTTCGGGGTGTTCGGTTTCTGCCTCGTTGGAGGTAGCCGATCAATGGGACTGTTTCAGCCGTCATGGGACGAGGTAGATCACGGCGAACAAGCCGATCCACACGATGTCCACGAAGTGCCAGTAGTACGACACCACGATGGCAGCGATGGCCTGGGCGGGCGTGAACTTGCTGAGCTTCGTCCGGATGATCAGGAAGATGAAGGCGATCAGCCCGCCGATGACGTGCATCCCGTGGAAGCCGGTGGTCATGTAGAAGACCGTCCCGTAGGCCGACGACGCGATCGTGGTCGCGTGCTCGGTGATCAACTGGTAGTACTCACCGGCCTGCCCGCCCACGAAGATCGCGCCCATGATCAGCGTGATCACGTACCACCGGCGGAGGCCGAAGACGTCACCCCGCTCCGCCGCGAACACGCCCCACTGACAGGTGAACGACGACGCCACGAGGACGATCGTGAACGGGAGGGCGTACGGGAGGTTCAGGTGCGTGGGCGGTGGTGGCCACTCGCCCTCGTTCTGCGCCTTCACCGTGAAGAACATGGCGAAGAGCCCAGCGAAGAACATCAGCTCGCTGGCCAACCAAACGATGGTGCCTACGCTGACCATGTTCGGCCGGTTCAGCGAATGCACGCGTTGACTGATTGAGGGCGCTGCCGTTGTCACGCGACGCATTATGTCTTGCACGTTTTCCGCTCGCGCCTTCGGGTCCGGACCTCGGCCGCAGGGTGATCGGATTGCGACCTGGAGGTAACACACTGTGAAAGGCATCCGCGCGTGGTGGTCGGCCCTCCGGTCCGCCCGCCGGACCCGCGACAGGCCCGCGCTCGGCGTCGAGGACCCCGATCTGGAGATCGTTGTGACGGCGTTCGACGAGGTCGAGGCGGCCTCGGCGGCGCTGGCGCGGGCGAGGCGCTGGCAGCCCGGAAGACCTGCGGTCTTGCGCCACCACCTGGCCCTGCCGGATCACTCGATCGAGCCTGCTCGGGGCATCCTGGCCGCCGACGGCTGGGACCTGCGCCCGGGTGGGCGGGGTAGCGAGCTCGCCGCGCCCGGCCTGACGCCATTGGTTGCGCTGCGTGTCCAGCAACTCGACGCGTTGCATTGCTCACAGGAGAGTTCCCGGATGGCCGGGCTCGCGCAACGGCACGGCGGCAAGGCGTTCGGCTGGGACGCGCTACAGCCCGCCCCGGACCGATCCGGTTGATCGACATCGCGTTGATCGATTTGCCCGGGCCGCTACTGTTCGTCCCGGTCGGGCCGCTAGCATCCGGAGTTGTTCGGCGGTCCCACCGCCCCATCCTGCGCCGACCCGCGAGGAGCTAGTGATGAGCACACCGACCACGAACGTTCTCGTGTTCAGCCATCGCCCCGAGGTCCGAGAGGCGATCATCACGGCGATCGGGCGACGCCCGGCTCCGGACCTGGGTCGGCTGCACTACATCGAGGCGGGAACCGTCGCGGACGTGCTCGGCGAGGTCGACGCCGGCCATGCGGACCTGGTGATCCTGGACGGCGAAGCCCAGCCCACCGGCGGCATGGGCGTGTCCCGCCAGTTGAAGAACGAGATCGCGCAGTGCCCGCCGGTGGTGGTCGCGGTGCGCCGCAAGGACGATCGATGGTTGGCGACCTGGTCCCAAGCCGACGCGGTCCTGGTGCACCCGCTCGACCCGCTCGCCGCGGCCGAGACCGTGGCCGAGGTCCTGCGTTCCGCGGGCAAGCCAGTACCTGCCTGAACGAATATTGCGGGATACTTTGCACAGCGGTGCGGGCTGATGTCGGCGGCCGGCCCGCCGTAGGCAGCAGCCTCGCGGATGACGCTGCACCAGGTCGGGGTGCCCCTCGCAGCGCGCCTGGCGGGCTGGGTAGAAAACCCTGTATAGCGCCGCACTGCGGGTGGCGGACGCCGCTTCCTTGACGACCGGAGTGAAGAACGTGGGAACCATGGCGGGAAACTGGGCGGGACTACTGGGCAGCCTGGTCGCGGGTGAGGACCTCGCCGCGGAGGAAACCGCCTGGGCGATGGATCTGATCATGTCCGGCGAGGCCACGCCGACGCGGGTCGCCGCGTTCGTGGTCGCCCTGCGCGCCAAGGGCGAGACCCCCGCCGAGGTCCGCGGCATGGCCGACGCGATGCTTGCGCACGCGCGACCGCTGGAGATCACCCAGCGCGCGGTGGACGTCGTCGGCACCGGCGGCGACCGCTCCGGCAGCGTGAACATCTCCACGATGGCCTCGATCGTGCTCGCCGCCTCCGGCGTCACGGTGGTCAAGCACGGCAACCGTGCGGCGTCGTCGAAGTGCGGCACCGCGGACGTGCTGGAGGAGCTCGGCGTCGCCATCGACCTCCCGCCCGAGGGTGTGCGGCGCTGCGTCGAGGAAGTCGGCATCGGGTTCTGCTTCGCGCCGGTGTTCCACCCCGCGATGAAGTACGCGGCGGGGCCGCGGCGCGAGATCGGCATTCCGACGGCGTTCAACGTGCTCGGCCCGCTGACCAACCCGGCGCGCCCGGCGGCCGGGCTGATCGGCTGCGCCGACCAACGGATGGCACCGGTGATGGCCGAGGTGTTCGCCGCCCGGGGCAATTCCGCGCTGCTGGTGCGCGGCGACGACGGCATGGACGAGATCACCACCACCGCGGGCAGCACGGCGTGGGTGGTGCACGACGGAACCGTCCGCGAAGACCGGATCGACCCCCGGGAGTTCGGCATCGCCTACAGCAGCGCCGAAGACCTGCAGGGCGGCGACGCGACGGTCAACGCGAAGGCGGTCCGCGATCTCCTGGCGGGCACGAAGGGGCCGGTGCGGGATGCCGTGCTGATCAACGCGGCCGGTGCGACGGCGGCCTATGACGGGCCCGGAACCGACCTGAGTGGCCAGCTCAGCGCCGGACTGGAGCGGGCGGCGACGGCGATTGACTCCGGTGCCGCGGCCGACCTCCTGGAACGGTGGGCGACCCGCTCAACGGAGCTGCGCGCCCGCCTCGGGGCGTGACGTCGTCTTGGCCTTCCGAGCGCGCTGAGCCATGCGCCAGCGCCGGTCAGCGGCCGTGGCCGGGTGGCGCTCGAGGAGTCGACCGGCTACTCCTCGTCGAGGCCGATCGAGAAGGTGGCCTCGGTGTCCTTGCGGGAGTAAGAGCGGAATGCGATGTGGGTGTCCGTGCCGAGGACGCCCTCGACCTTGTTGATCCGGCCCGGCACGATGTCGGCCAGGTCCTCGTGGCGGGCTACCCGCAGCAGCGCGATGAGGTCGACGTCGCCGGCGCAGGAGTAGACCTCGTCGACGCCGTCCAGGTCGGCGATCTCCTGGGCCGCCTCGGCGAGGCGGTCGGCGGCGGTCTGGATCAGCACAATCGCGGTGATCACGGGTGAACCTCCTGCTAAGGCATTGCGGCTATCAAGATCCTAGACGTGGCGGGCGCGGCCGGCGGCCCGGCCGGTGAACGTCCGGCGGTACGAGAGACGCCCGTCGAGCAGCTGCGCACTCATCGGCGGTCTAACTGGTCGCGCTGGAACGTGAACGGCCCCGGAATCCAGCCGGATTCCGGGGCCGTTCGTGTTCCGTCGTCAGTGGTGGCCCTGACCGGTGTGGTACTCGAACACCAGCCCGGCGACCATGATCAGCACGAAGCCGACGGCGATGACGATCATCCACACGTGGAAGAACGCCAGCGCGATGCCGGCGAAAGCGGCGGAGGCCGCCAGGCCCACCGGCCAGTAGCTGCCCGGGCTGAAGAAGCCCATCTCGCCCGCGCCGTCGCTGATCTCGGCGTCCGGGTTGTCCTCGGGGCGGTCCTCGATACGACGCGCCACGAACGAGAAGTAGCTCCCGATGATCAGCGACAGCCCGCCGACCAGGATCAGCCCCACGGTGCCGACCGGCTCCCGGGACCAGACCCCGTACACGACCGCGGACAGGAAGAAGAAAATGGTGATGATGTTGAAGATCCTGGATTCGACCTTCATGGAGTCCTCGCTCTCACGCCGTACGCCCTGCCGAGGGCACCCCTAGCTGGTCGTCCCGGTCGCACCGGAGGGGACCCCGCCGGTGCGTTGGGTGTTGAACGGAACGCCGGTCACCGCGTGCGGCGTGCAGAGCTCGCCGCAGTTCATGGCGCTCAGCGCCTCGGCGGCGGTGTACGGCTGACCGGTCTGCGGGTTGACCTGCGTCCGCAGCTGCATGTACCGGTCGAACTTGTCCGGCGACAACGCCCGGACCTCGAAGTTCATCATCGAGTGGTAGGTGCCGCACAGTTCGGCGCACCGGCCGACGAAGGAACCTTCGCGCTCGACAGTGTTCTGGAAGACGCTGTTCTGGTTGTTCTTCTCCGGGTCCGGGAAGGTGTCCCGCTTGAAGTGCCACTCCGGCACGAAGAACGAGTGGATCACGTCGGTCGAGGCAACGTGGTACTCGACGCGCTCGCCGACCGGGATAACCAGCAGCGGGATCTCGCTGCTGCTGCCGACGGTGCGGACAACCTGCCCGTCCGGGGTCTTGTATTCGGGGTAGTTGAACTCCCAGTTCCACTGGAACGAGACCACGTTCACGGTCTTGTCCGGGTTGGCCGGCGTGGCCAGCACGGTGTTCTGGGTGACCGCCGTGAAGTAGAACAGCACGACCACCAGCACGAACGGGATCGCCGTGTAGATCAGCTCCAGCGGCAAGTTGTACTGGAACTGCCGCGGCAACTCCTCGGTCTTCTTGCGGTGGAAAGCGACCGACCAGAAGATCAGCCCCCACACGATCACACCCACCGCGAGTGCCGCGATGACCGACCAGGTCCACAGGTTCCGCATCGCCTCGGCCTGCGGGGTGACGCCCTCTGGCCAGCCGAACCGCAGGACCTCGTCGGTCGTGCAGCCCGTGGCCGCGACACCAACCAGGCCGATCAGACCAGCGACCTTGATCAGCCGTGGCACTCGGGTCCCCTCCTTCAGGCCCACTGCGCGACGCCTCCTCGTGCAAAACTCATCGCTGCGGCCTGGGTGATCGCCGTCCGTCCGAGGACGACACCGGAGATCTGCCGCCGGAATCCTGCGCAGAGCCTAGCCCAGGTGTAGCCGCGATACTGCTCCGGGGGCGTCGATCGCTCTCAGCCCCGAATTGCGGCCCCCGCGCGTGCAGCACACGGGCGGACGGACGGCATACTGGGGCGAGCCGTGGGGGCTGGAAGACGACACCGCCGACTCGAAGAGGTGCACAGACGCGTGTGCGGTCTGCTTGGACTCATCTGTCCCACCGAAGAGAACGCTGGCTTCGCCGTGAACGCGGTGGCCAATGCGCTGCCGTGTCAACGACACCGGGGCCCGGACGAAAGTGATACCTGGCACGGTGGTGAGGTGGTCTTCGGCTTCAACCGGCTGTCGATCATCGACCTGGAGCATTCGCACCAGCCGTTGACCTGGGGCCCGCCGGAGACCCCGCAGCGCTACACCATCAACTTCAACGGTGAGATCTACAACTACCTCGAACTGCGCGCCGAGCTGATCGAGCGGTTCGGGGCCCGGTTCACCACCGACGGTGACACCGAGGTCATCGTGGCCGCCTACCACTACCTGGGCACCTCGGTGGTCGGGCGGCTGCGCGGCATGTTCGCGTTCCTGATCTGGGACCACGAACGCAAGGTGGTCTTCGGGGCGCGCGACCCGTTCGGCATCAAGCCGCTGTTCTACGCGGCCGGGCCGGGCGGGGTGGCCTTCGCCAGCGAGAAGAAGAGCCTGCTGAGCCTGGCCAACACGCTGCGGATCTCCGAGGAGCTGGACCACAAGGCGCTGCAGCACTACCTGGTGCTGCAGTACGTGCCGGAGCCGGAATCGCTGCACCGGCAGATCCGCCGCATCGAGTCGGGCACCTCGTTCACGGTGTCCCCCGGCGGTGAGCTGGTCACCGAGCGGTACTTCCAGCCGAACTTCAGCTCCAGGCCGGTCAACACCGACGCCGACGCGCGCCGGCTGCACGACGAGATCGTCGATGTGATGCGCGACTCGGTCGCCAAGCACATGCGCGCCGACGTCACGGTCGGCTCGTTTCTGTCCGGCGGCATCGACTCCACGGCGATCGCGGCGCTGGCCAAGGAGCACAACCCGAACCTGATCACCTTCACCACCGGTTTCGAGCGGCAGGGCTACTCGGAGGTGGACGTGGCCGCCGAGTCGGCCGCGGCGATCGGGGTCAAGCACGTGGTTCGCACCGTCTCCGCCGAGGAGATGATGGAGACCCTGCCGCTGATCGTCTGGTACCTGGACGACCCGGTGGCCGACCCGGCGCTGGTGCCGCTGTGGTTCATCGCCCGCGAGGCCCGCCAGCACGTCAAGGTGGTGCTTTCCGGTGAGGGCGCCGACGAACTGTTCGGCGGCTACACGATCTATCGCGAGCCGCTATCGCTGGCGCCGTTCGAGAAGGTGCCGGGTGCGCTGCGCAAAGCGATGGGCCGGGTGTCCACCGCGATCCCGGAGGGCGTGCGCGGCAAGGACCTGCTGCGCCGTGGCGCGCTCAGCCTGGAGGAGCGCTACTACGGCAACGCGCGTATCTTCCGCGACGACCAACTGCGCAGCGTGATGCGCGGGTTCGACCCCGGGGTTTCGCACAAGGACGTCACGGCCGACCCGTACCGGCAGTCGGCGAGCTGGGACCCGGTGACCCGGATGCAGCACGTGGACCTGTTCACCTGGCTACGCGGCGACATCCTGGTCAAGGCGGACAAGGTGACGATGGCCAATTCCCTGGAACTGCGGGTGCCGTTCCTGGACGCGGAGGTGTTCCGGGTCGCCAGCACCATCCCGCTGGAGCAGAAGATCACCCGGGAGACCACGAAGTACGCGCTGCGGCAGGCGCTTTACCAGGTGGTGCCCGCGCACGTGCTCAACCGGCGCAAGCTCGGGTTTCCGGTGCCGATCAAGCACTGGTTGCGCGACGAGATGCACGACTGGGCGCGCAACATCATCCAGCAGTCGCAGACCGATCACCTGCTCAACCGCACGGCGGTGCTGCAGTTGCTGGAGGAGCACCGCTCCGGCGTGCTCGACCACAGCCGCCGCCTATGGGCGTTGCTGGTGTTCATGCTCTGGCACGGGATCTTCATCGAGGGTCGCCTGTCGCCCGAGGTCCCGGAACCCCACTACCCGGTCCGGCTCTGACGAGGTGGCGATTTCGATGGAAGACAACGCGCCGATTTCCATTGAAATCGCCAAGGCCGGTCGCTACTAGGCTGGGTGGCATGAACGCGTTCCGCCTCAGCGGCCCACCGATGATCCTGGACGGGGGCCTGGCCACCGAACTGGAGGCACAGGGCCACGACCTCTCCGACGCGTTGTGGTCGGCGCGCCTGCTGGCGGACGCACCGGAGGAGATCGTCGCAGCGCATGCTGCGTTTTTCCGGGCTGGCGCGGCGATCGCGACGACCGCGAGCTACCAGGCGAGCTTCGAGGGTTTCGCCGAGCGCGGCATCGAACGCACCGAGGCCGCGAAGCTGATGCGGCGGAGCGTGGAACTGGCCCGGTTGGCTGGTGAGGTCGAGCCGGGACGGCACCGCTGGGTGGCCGCGTCGATCGGCCCGTACGGCGCGGTGCTCGCGGACGGCTCGGAGTACCGGGGCCGCTACGGGCTGACGAAGCGCGAACTGCACGACTTCCACCGGCCTCGCTTAGAGGTGCTGGCGGAGGCGTGTCCGGACGTCTTCGCCCTGGAGACGATCCCGGATATCGACGAGGCGGAAGCGCTGGTGGAAGCGGTCGCCGACCTAGACATCCCGGCCTGGCTGTCGTTCACGATCAGCGGCGAGCAGACCCGGGCCGGCCAGCCGCTGGCGAACGCCTTCGAGGCGGCGGCGGGCAGCGACGCGGTCATCGCGGTGGGCGTCAACTGCTCGGCGCCCGACGATGTGCTGTCCGCCATTGAAACCGCCCGCGCCGCAACGGAAAAGCCAATCGTGGTCTACCCCAATAGCGGAGAGGGCTGGGACGCGCAGCGCCGCGCATGGACGGGCCGCTCCCGGGTGTCGGTCGAGCAGGCCCGGAGTTGGCGCGCGGCGGGCGCGCAGGTGATCGGCGGTTGCTGCCGGGTGCGCCCGGAGGACATCGCGGCGGTGGCGGACGCATTGACCGATCCGGCTGCCTGATCCGACGATCCGCCCGACGCCGACCGGGAAGCACCCGGCCGCCTCGGCGTACGGCAGTTCCATGATCAGGCTCCCCGCCGGTCGCAGCGCCAGCAGCGATCCGATCCGGCGGCGCAGTTCGTGCGACTGGAAGATCAGTCGAGCAGCGGGGCGACCTCCGCCGCCGCGTCGGGGCCGTAGGCGTCGGCGAAGCGCTTGTGCGCGCGGCCGTGGTCGAGGGTCCACTCCTGCGTCCCGGTCACTTCCAGGACGTGCACCGCGAGCAGCGATCCCAGCTGCGCGGCGCGTTCCAGGGACAGCCCGGTCTGGACAGCAGCGAGGAAACCGGCCCGGAAGCCGTCGCCCACGCCGGTCGGATCGACTTTCTCGCGCTCGGGAACCGGCGGCACCAGCAGCCGCTCGCCGTCGGCGACGACCTCCGCCCCCTTCGCGCCGAGGGTGGTGACGCGGGTGCCGACCCGCTGCCGCACGTCCGCTTCGGTCCAGCCGGTCTTCCGCAGCAGCAGACCCCACTCGTACTCGTTGCTGAACAGGTAGTCCGCGCCTTCGACCACCCGGCGGGTCTCGGCTCCGCTGAGCCGGGCGAGCTGCTGCGACGGGTCGCTGGCGAACCGGTAGCCGCGCTGCCGGCACTCGTCGGCGTGCCGCAGCATCGCGTGCGGATCGTTCGGGCTGATCAGCACCAGATCGGCACCGGTCAAGCCGATCACCGGGGCCAGCTCGATGTTGCGGGCCTCGGCCATCGCCCCGGGGTAGAAGGAGGCGATCTGGTTGAACTCCGAGTCGGTGGTGCACACGAAACGAGCCGTGTGCGCGACCTCCGAGACGTGCACGCCCATGCAGTTCACGCCGTTGCGCTCCAGCCAAGACCGGTAGTCGGCGAAGTCGTCGCCCACGGCGCCGACAAGCACCGGCCGCTGCCGCAGCACGCCCAGCGCGAAGGCGATGTTGGCCGCGGCGCCGCCACGCCGGACCACCAGCCCGTCAACTAGGAAGCTCAGCGACACCTGATCCAGGCTGTCGGCAACGAGTTGTTCGGTGAACCGGCCGGGGAAGTGCATCAGGTGATCGGTCGCGATGCTTCCGGTGACGGCGACTGGCACGGCGGAACTCCTGGCGGGAGAAGGCTTGCACGGTGGGGCCTAGGCCAATACACCACGCCGGACAGGGACTCGCGACCCGCAGCGGCGCTACCGCCTACATCGCCCAGCGTGTGCACCGGAGCAACGATGTCTGCCCGGCTCGGCCGCGTGCCGGGTGGGCGACGGACAATGGCGGCATGCGCGAAGTGGAGATCCGGGACGACATGATCCGGCTAGGGCAGTTGCTGAAGCTGGCCGGCCTCGTCGAACACGGTGCGGAGGCGAAGGCACTGCTGGAGGACGGCCAGGTCGAGGTCAACGGCGCGGTCGAAACCCGCCGCGGCAAGCAACTGGTCGAGGGCGACGAGATAGTGCTGGGCGGTGAGGTCGTCCGGGTCGTGGCCCACTGAAGCCGAGGCTGCCGCAGAACCACCAGCCCTGAGCAGCAGAAAGGCCGGGGCCCGAAGGGCACCGGCCTCATGCCAGATCGGCCTGCTCGATCAGTGGAACGAGTCACCGCAGGCGCACGACCCGCCCGCGTTCGGGTTGTCAATGGTGAAGCCCTGCTTCTCGATGGAATCGACGAAGTCGATCACCGCGCCCTGCAGGTAGGGAGCGCTCATCCGGTCGACGACCACACCAAGGCCCTCGAAGTCCCGTCGCGCGTCGCCGTCGAGGGTGCGCTCGTCGAAGAAGAGCTGGTAGCGCAGGCCTGCGCAGCCACCGGGCTGGACGGCGATGCGCAAGTGCATGTCGTCACGGCCCTCTTGGTCCAGCAGGGCCTTGGCCTTGTGGGCGGCCGCGTCGGTCAACGTGACACCGTGGGCGGGCGCCTCGCTCTCGGTCGTGGTGTTCGGGGCGGTCATGGACTCTCCCTAGAGGTCTCGCATCCGATTCCGGCGTGAGGTGCAACCACACCCGGAGCCGGGCTATTCCCACGGGCGCCGCCCGGGGGACGTACGTCTTGTCTCCTCTGCCTATGGTGGCACAGCTAGCTACCGAGCTGGTGTGACATGGCTGCCTGATGTCGGATCCGCCGCCGCCCTCCGGTCTGCTGCAGCCCCGACCAGGGCGTCGAATACCCTGGAGGAGTGAGGTTCCTTCGCCGTAGCAGCGCTGAGCAGACCGCCACCACCGACACCGAGACCGGTCAGGCTGCGGCGGACCATGCCCCCAATCGCACCCCCAAGAAGGGCAAGCCGACCCCGAAGCGCCGAGAGGCCGAGGGCAAGCGGCGCGGCCCGGTTCCGCCGCCGCCGAAGACGCAGCGGGAGGCGATCAAGCGGTCCCGCGGCAACAAGGAAGAGCGCAGGCAGGCGGCGAAAGAACGTCGCGAGCGGATGATGCAGGGCGACGACCGCTACCTGATGCCCCGCGACAAGGGCCCGGTGCGCGCCTACGTCCGCGACCTGGTCGATACCCGTCGGCACCTGATGGGCATGTTCATGCCGCTGGTGCTGATCGTGTTCGCCACCACGCTGGCGCAGAACCTGGTGCTCCAGCAGTACGCGACGCTGGCGTGCATGGTGCTGCTGGTGATGATGGTCGTCGAGGGCACCCTGCTCGGCCGGTACGTGAACAAGCGGGTGCGCGCGAAATTCCCGGACGCCAAGGACCGCCCCTTCTCGCTGGGCTGGTACGCCTTCGCACGGGCCATGCAGATCCGCAAGCTGCGGGTCCCCCGCCCCCGCTACACCCCCAAGGATCTGGCCAAACTCGGCTGATCCCCAGCGCACGACCTTTGACCCCGGCGACGTGCCCTGCCCGCACCGCGACGGCCGTCACAACGGCCGCAGCGATTCGGTCGATCTCGCCGGGCTCCAGGTAGCGTCGCTGCGACGTCGTAGGCACGGGGACCGGAGGTTTCATCGGTGGCAGTTCGCACGCTCGTGCTCGGCGGTGCCCGGTCCGGCAAGTCCGCGCATGCCGAGGGGTTGCTGCCGGAGTCCGCACCCGTCACCTACGTCGCGACCGCGCGTCGTGATCCGGACGACCCCGAGTGGGCCGAACGGATCGCCACGCACGTCGCACGGCGGCCGGGCACCTGGCGCACCGTGGAAGCCGGGGACGCCGACTCGCTGCGCCGCGTGCTGGCCGACGTCGACGCCGAGGCGACAGTGCTGGTAGACGACCTGGCGACCTGGCTGACCGCAGTGCTCGACGACGCCGGTGCGTGGGATCGCGATCCGGCCGCGCTGTCGGCGGTGGCCGGGCACTGCACCCGGTTGGTCGAGGCGGTCGCGGGGTGCGCCGCGCGGTTGGTGATCGTTTCCGCCGAAGTCGGGCTCGGGGTCGTGCCGGCGACCAGGTCTGGCAGATTGTTCCGGGACGAACTGGGCTCGCTCAACGCGCGGCTCGCCGAGGTGTGCGACGAGGTCGTCCTGCTCGTGGCCGGACAGCCACTTCGACTGCGCTGAATCACGGAGGTTTTCGCTTGTCCACCGACCAGAACCAGCCCGGCCCGACCGGGTTCCCGGCGGTACCGGCCCCCGATGAGCAGACCCGGCGGCAGGCGGTCGCCCGGCACGAGCAGTTGACCAAGCCGGCCGGTTCGCTGGGGCGGCTGGAGGAACTCGGGGTCTGGGTCGCGGCCCGGCAGGGCAGCTGCCCGCCGCGCCCGTTCACCCGCCCCCGCGTGGTCATCTTCGCCGGGGACCACGGCATCGCGGCGCACGGCGTCTCGGCCTACCCCAGCGAGGTGACCGGCCAGATGGTCGGCAACTTCCTCAGCGGCGGCGCGGCGGTGAATGTGCTGGCTTCGAACGCGGGGGCGACGGTGCGAGTGGTGGACATGGCCGTCAACACCGACACCCCACCGGTGATCAGCGCGCACAAGGTGCGGCGCGGGTCGGGTGCGATCGACCGCGAGGACGCCCTCACCGCCGCCGAGGCGGACGCCGCCGTCAACGCCGGACGCACCATCGCCGACGAGGAGGTGGACTCCGGCGCCGACCTGCTGATCGCCGGGGACATGGGCATCGGCAACACCACCCCGGCCGCGGTGCTGATCGCCGCGCTCACCGGGACCGAGCCGGTGGCGGTGGTCGGCCGCGGGACCGGTATCGACGACAACGCCTGGATGCGCAAGACCGCCGCGATCCGGGACGCGCTGCGTCGCGCCCGCAAGGTGCTGAACGACCCGGTGGCGTTGCTGCGGACCTCGGCAGGGGCCGACATCGCCGCGCTGGCCGGGTTCCTGGCGCAGGCGGCGGTGCGGCGCACCCCGGTGCTGCTCGACGGGGTCGTGGTGGGCGCGGCCGCACTGGTCGCCGAGGAGCTCGCACCCGGCGCGCGCCAGTGGTGGCTGGCCGGGCACCGCTCCGCCGAACCCGGTGGTCCGCTGGTGCTCGACCATCTCGATCTCACCCCGGTTCTCGATCTGCAGATGCGCCTGGGCGAGGGCTCCGGGGCGCTGACCGCGCTGCCGGTGGTGACCGCGGCGGTGCGGGTGCTCGGCGAGATGGCGACCTTCGCCGAGGCTGGCGTCGGCGGCCCCACCGAAGCCGAGGCGACCGGACCGACGGCGTGATGGCGTGACCTTGGACGGCCTGCGCCTGGCGGTGTCGTGGCTCAGCGTGCTGCCGGTGCCGGCCCAGCGCGTTGATGACCGCACCTGCCGCCAGGCGATCTCCTTCGCTCCGCTGGTCGGCGCCCTGGTCGGCGGCTTCGGCGCCGCCGCGCTCTGGGCGCTGACCGCTCTCGGCAGCCCGCCGCTGCTGGCCGGTTTGCTCACCGTCGCGGTGTTGGTGCTGGTCACGCGGGGTATGCACGTGGATGGCCTGGCGGACACGGTGGATGGCCTCGGCTGCTATGGGCCGCCGGATCGCGCGCTGAGCGTGATGCGTGACGGCGGCGCCGGGCCGTTCGCGGTGGTCGCGCTGATCCTCGTGCTCGGTGTCCAAGCGGTCAGCCTCGCCGAACTGGTGGATGCGCCGCTCACGGTCGTCCTGGCTTGCGCGGTCGGCCGTGCGGGATTCGTGCTGTGCTGCCGCGCCGGCGTACCAGCCGCGCGCCCGGAAGGCATGGGGGCCTTGGTGGCGAGCACTCAACCGACCTGGCTGGTCACGGCCTGGTGGCTGGCGCTGTTCGCGGTGGCGGTACTTGGCTTCGGCTGGCATGCGGCGGTCGCGGTAGCCCTCGCCGCAGCGCTGCTGCTCGCCCTCACCTGGCACGCCCGACGCCGGTTCGGCGGGATCACCGGGGACGTCCTTGGCGCAGCCTCGGAGCTCGCCACTACCGCCATCCTCGCGGGCGCGGCACTCGGCTGACCATCCCGGTCAGCGGAAAGAGAGGGGCACCCTTCGCCCGCTTGGTCGAGGGTGCCCCAGCCGCAAACGGCACGTCAGTCGAGCTTGGTCATCCAGCCGTGGGTGTCGGCGACCGTGCCGTGCTGGATGCCGGTCAGACGCTCGCGCAGCGTCATCGTCACCTCGCCCGGCTGGCCGTCGCCGATGGCGAACTCGCCGTCGCGGTGCTTGACGTGGCCGACCGGGGTGATGACCGCGGCGGTGCCGCAGGCGAACACCTCGGTGATCTCACCGGCTGTGGCCTTCTTCTCCCACTCCTCGACGGTGATCCGCCGCTCCTCCACCTGCATGCCCAGCTCGCGGCCCAGCTCCAGCAGCGACGAGCGGGTCACGCCGGGCAGCAGGCTGCCGCTGAGCGACGGGGTCACCAGGCGGGTGTCCGAACCGGACCCGTACACGAAGAACAGGTTCATGCCGCCCATTTCCTCGACCACATGCCGCTCGCACGCGTCCAGCCACACCACCTGGTCGCAGCCCTGCTCCACGGCCTCGGCCTGCGCGAGGAAGGACGCGGCGTAGTTGCCCGCGAACTTCGCCGCACCGGTGCCGCCGGGCGCCGCGCGCACGTACTCGTGGCTGAGCCACACGGTGACCGGCTTGATGCCGCTGGCGAAGTACGAACCGGCCGGGGAGGCGATCAGCGCGTACAGGTAGGCGTTGGACGGGTGGTTGACCCCGAGGCCGACCTGGGTAGAGATCATGAACGGCCGCAGGTACAGCGAGCTCTCCTCGGCGGTGGGCACCCAGCCGCGGTCCACCGCGACCAGCTCCCGCAGCGACTCAAGGAACAACTCCTCGGGCAACCGCGCCATCGCGATCCGCTGCGCCGAGCGCTGGAACCGCCGCGCGTTCTCGTCCGGGCGGAACGCGGCGATCGAACCGTCGGGCTGGTGGTATGCCTTGAGGCCCTCGAAGATCGCCTGCGCGTAGTGCAGGACCGAGGTCGCCGGGTCGAGCTCCAGCGAGTGGTACGGCTCCACGGCCGCGTCGTGCCAACCTCGGTCCTCGGTCCACTTAATCGTCACCATGTGATCGGTGAAGTACCGTCCGAACCCGGGATTCGCCAATACTTCCGCCCGGCGCTCGTCGCTGGCCGGTTGCGGGTTGGGGGTCCGGGTGAAAGACAGCGCTTCAGTCATGCGCGTACCGTATCGCGCGCTTCAGAGCAGTGGAAACCGGATCTCCAGAACTTGGTCGTCCAAGTATCTGGCACCGCTTACGGAATGCTGAGGCGACGCCACCGATGGTGACGACGGCGCTGGAACCGGGTAATCCGACGCTTATGATGTGGCCATGACGCAGGCCCAGAACACCCCGGTCCCGGCGGGGCCCACGACGACGTCCCAGGACGTGCTGGCCGCCACCCTGGCGGCACTGATGCCGCTGGGCGGCGGCATGCTGATCATGCTCGGATACACGTGGATCGGCGTCTTCGGCGCGATCCTGGGCGCGGCCGGGGCCGTCGGATGGGCCTTCTGGTGGCGCAACAAGCACAAGGTGTTCTTTCCCGCTGATCTGCGCGGCGGCTCGGTCGGCGGGGTCGGCGCCCTGGTCGCCGTGATCGGCGTGCTGCTGTTCATCGCGGTCTGACGAGTCGGGTTCCGGATCGCATCGGCCGTGGCCTTCCGGGCCGTCACGGTTACCCGGAAGGCCACGGCCCGGCCCTCAAGCGAGCAGCAGTCCCTCCGGGAGGGACGGTAGTGCCCACTCCGGATCGGGTCGGGCGTCGCAATAGGTGCCATCGAACGGGAAGCGGCCCGCCTCGGCCAGCGCGATCATGCGTTCGCCCTCGGCCTGCAGCCGGCTCAGGTGGCGCTCATCGAACCGCCCGGCGGCCAGTGCATCGGGTACTTCGTTCTCGTCCTTCCAGGACCAGCACCCGTCCGGGAACACCTCGACGTCCAGCACCCCGTCGACGCGCCGGACTCCGGTGGCGTCCCGCCCCCACGGCACTTCCAGATTCACGTACCAGTTGCGGAAGGTGCCGTCGGGTTCGAAGAACCACCAGACCGAAGCCCAGCGGTGCTCGAACACCAGGCGCAGCGTCGAGGTGCCGCGCCAAGTCGACTTTGCCGGCACCCGCGGGCCGTTGAAGCGTTCGGACAACGGCATCTGGCGCGGCGACCGGCCGTCCGGGGAGGTGGTGATCCGGATCGGTGTGCCGTCCAGAACCCAGCACAACAGCTGATCACCGTCATCAGCGACGACCCGTGCCGGATGGACGGTGCCGAGCGAGTCGTCAAGCCGCCAAAAGCTGTAGAGCACTTCCCCGCCGGGCGCCCATTTCAGCGTTTCACCGGAAGTTTTCAGGGATATGTTGCCAACACTCGTATTGGGCATGACCCCGCCTTAGCTCCAGCGACGGGATAGCCCTCCCGTCGCCAAAGGACCGATTACAACGACAACAAGCGTCGCAAGCATCGCAGAAATCGGCATGCTCATCGCGAGAACGACAGATAACCCCATACCCAGGCATGCCGCGCGCATCGGCCAGGTGTGGTCCTCGGCCAGCAGGAGCCGGGACCCGGCATTGACGAAGGCGTAGTACACGAGCAGGCAGCAGGACGCGACGGCCATCGCCGGAACGGGTTCGACCAGTATGGCCACCACGGCGGCGGCGACACCGGCGGTCACGTCCAGCAGGTAGGGCGTCCCGGCACTGCTGGTGCGCCCTAGGACCCGCGGCAGGTCGCGGTCTAGCACCAGCGCCAGCGCCGTGGAGCGGAACGACTCCAGCGCGCCCAGCAGCACCGGCAGCAGCGCCACCGCCGCACCGACTCCCACCAGGGGCGCGAGGTCGGCGGCCGCCGCGGCGGTCAGCACCTCGCGGATCGGGGTCGGCGACAGGGCCAGGCGCGACCATCCGAGCTGGTACACCAGCGCCGCGGTCACCACCGAGAGGACCACCGCGAGCGCGACCAGCGAAACCACGGTGCCGCGCTTCATCGCCGACCAGGTGTAGCGGTCCTGCTCGACGGCGGGCATCGTCAAACGCTCGAAGCCGAGGAACGCGAAGAACAGCACCCCGGCCGCGCCGGGGATGCCCACCGCGCTGTCAGCCAGCCGCGGCTCGCTCGGGATCGGCGGCACCGGTTCGATCGCGAAACAGGTCACGACGACGAGGCCGAGCACCGCGACGGTCAGCGTGAGCCAGATCCAGGCGGCCCCGCCCCGGATCCGCAGCCCGACCGTCGCCGAGAGCACGACCAGCACCAACGCCAGCGAAGCGACCTGCGGCGCTGCCGCGGGCAAGAAGAACTCGCCCACCACCCGTGCGATCGCGGCCATCGCGGCGACCTGCCCGGCCAGGTAGGCGCTGGCCCCGATCCTCGATGGCAGCACGCCCATCCGCGCCCGTACGCAGGCGTACGCCGCACCTGGCCCCGGGTAGACCACGGACTGGTGGGCGGTCGCCGACGCCGAACACGCTACGGCCACGAGCGCGACCAGCATTCCGAACGGCAGCCACGGGCCGGCTGCCGCGGCTGCGGGCGCTGGCCCCACGAAAACGCCCACGCCCAGCATCCCGCCGAGCGCGAGCGGTAGTGCCCCCGCGCCGGATGCGAGGCGATCGCTCGATTCAACCTGTTGGGCCACGGAACCACCCTTACAGACGAACCTCGGCACGTGCAGCCGCCTCTCGGCTGACACGGTAGGCGGCGGCTGGGTGCGCCCCGCCGACCGATGTCCTGGTCGGTTTTGCGTTCGCCGGGCGTTCTAGAGTGCGAAGAGCTTTGCTGACACCGCAGCGTTGACGCCGTGACCCGGAGGATGACCACGTGACGACCCCGAAACTCGCACTCACCGACACCGCGGTGGCCAAGCTGACCGTGGACGCGCTCATCGTCGCAACCGTGCAGGGCTCCGACGGCCTGCAACTCGCCCCCGGCACCGACCAGGTCGCCGCCGCCTACGACGGAGACCTTTTGAAGGTGCTCACTTCGCTGGGCGCGACCGGCAAGGCGGACGAGGTCGTCCGGCTGCCCGCCGGAGGCAAGCTGCGCGCGGGCATCGTGGTCGCCGTCGGCCTGGGCAAGCCCGCGGCCAACGGCGGCGTTTCCGGCGAGGCGGTGCGCCGGGCATCCGGAGCCGTGGCCCGCGCGCTGAATGGCGTCGAGCACGCGGCGACGACGCTGTCCGCTCTGGACCTGTCGGCGGCCGTGCAGGGCACGGTGATGGGTGCCTACGCTTTCACGAAGTACAAGTCGCAGTCGGGCGGCGACCTGGTGTCCAAAGTGGACTTCGTGGTCGACGACGCCAAGGCCGACGCGAATGCGCACGCGCTGAAGGGCGCCACCGCGATCGGCGAGGCGGTCAACACCGCCCGCGACCTGATCAACACCCCGCCCAACGACCTGTTCCCGGCCTCCTTCGCCGAGCGCGCCGCCGAGCTCGGGCGCGCCGCGGGCCTAGAGGTCGAGGTGCTCGACGACAACGCGCTGCGCAAGCAGGGTTTCGGCGGCATCGTCGGCGTCGGCGCCGGTTCCGCCCGTCCGCCACGCCTGGTGCGGCTGCGGCACAAGGGTCCGAAGGCGACCAAGAAGGTCGCGCTGATCGGCAAGGGCATCACCTTCGACACCGGCGGCATCTCGATCAAGCCCGCCGCGAGCATGGAGGACATGACCTCGGACATGTCCGGGGCTGCCGCGGTGATCGCGACCATGCTGCTGGCGGCCCGGCTCAACTACCCGCTGGAGATCACCGCGACCGTGCCGATGGCCGAGAACATGCCGTCGGGCACCGCGTACCGCCCCGGCGACGTGCTGACGATGTACGGCGGCAAGACCGTCGAGGTGCTCAACACCGACGCCGAGGGCCGGCTGATCCTGGTCGACGCCATCACGCGCGCCTGCGAGGACGAGCCGGACTACCTGATCGAGACGTCCACGCTGACCGGGGCGCAGCTGGTGGCACTGGGCAAGCGCACCCCCGGCGTGATGGGCAGCGACGACTTCCGCGACCGGGTGGCGCGGCTGTCGCAGGCCGTCGGCGAGGGCGGCTGGCCGATGCCGCTGCCCGAGGAACTGCGCGGCGACCTGGACTCCAAGCTCGCCGACCTGGCCAACATCACCGGACACCGCTGGGGCGGGATGCTCGCGGCGGGCATCTTCATCCAGGAGTTCGTCGCCGACGACGTGCAGTGGGCACACCTGGACATCGCCGGGCCCTCCTACAACACGAACGCCCCGTGGGGTTACACGCCGAAGGGCGGCACCGGCGTCCCGGTCCGGACCATCGCCGCAGTGCTGGCCGACATCGCCGACCAGGGCTGATCGGAGAACCCTCGCAGACCCGACTCGGTCGGCCGAGGCCGGGTTTGCCGCCGGCTACTCCGCCAAGGTGGCGTATTTGTGACCCGAACCTCAAAAGGATCACCACGGCACCGCGGCGGAGTGCCACGATGGGTCGATGACCGAATCGACACCGGCCGCGCCCAACGCGGCCCGGCACGGCTACCAGGTCGATGTGGTGTGGACCGGCAATACCGGACAGGGCACCAGCTCGTACCGCAGCTACGAACGCACCCACGAGGTACGCGCGGTCGGCAAGGACGCCATCGGCGCCTCCGCGGACCCGGTCTTCCTGGGCGACGCGGACCGCTACAACCCCGAAGAGTTGCTGGTCGCATCGCTGTCGCAGTGCCACATGCTCTGGTTCCTGCATCTCGCGGCGGAGTGTGGCGTGGTGGTCACCGGCTACCACGACCACGCGCGCGGGATCCTCGCCGAGAACCCGGACGGCTCCGGGCAATTCGAGGAAGTGCAGCTGGCACCGGTGGTCACCGTGGCTGATCGGGCGAGCGTCGACGTGGCCGAAGCGCTGCACCAGCGGGCCCACGAACTCTGCTACATCGCGAAGTCGGTCACCTTCCCGGTCAACTGCGCCCCGACCACGCGCATCGCGAACTAGGGATCGGGACTTAGCTAGCCGTCGGCGGCTCGCCGGGCCCGGTCTCGGAGGATGCGCTGGCGCGCCTGGTAGTCCCGCATCCGCTGCGGGTAGCCGACCTTGGACACCTCGTAAAGCGGGATACCGATCTTGCGGGTCAGCCGGTGCGCTGCCGACGGGCCGTCCACGCGCCGCCGGGTCCACTCGCCGTCGTGCGCGATCAGCATCAGCGTCGTCTCGGTCACCGTCGTGCGCGGTTCCAGGTATCCCTCAACGCCTCGGCGCTGTGCGGCCCAGTTGATCAGGTGCTCGACGTCCCCCGAACTCGCGCCGCGCACCCCGCCGGACCGCTTCCCGCGGAACCGACCGAACAGGCCCACCGGACTCGCCTCCCGTCAGGGGATATGGAACAGCAGCCGCTCTCGACTATGCCATCACCGACATGGGGTACGTGTGAAAAACTTTCAGCCCCTTCCGGCTTCGATCGAACGCCACCGCCGTGTTCCGCGACAGTGCAGCGCAGATCACCCGGCCCACGTCGCGTCGGCGCGTCGTGTGGTGACAAGATGGCTGTCAGGCGGCCGTGACCTCTAGGTCCGGCGACGCCGTCAGCTAGTCAACGACGCCTGTCGAGGAGTGCGAAGTGACCGACACGCCCGCCGATCTGGTCATTCTCGGCGGCGGTTCGGGCGGCTACGCCTGCGCCTTCCGCGCGGCCGAGCTAGGCCTGTCCGTCGTCCTTATCGAAAAGGACAAGCTCGGAGGGACCTGCCTGCACCGAGGCTGCATCCCGACCAAGGCGCTGCTGCACGCCGCCGAGGTTGCCGACTCCGCCCGCGATGCCGACCAGTTCGGCGTCCGAGCCGCCCTCGAAGGCATCGACATCGACGGCGTCAACAAGTACAAGGACGGCATCGTCGCCAGCCTGTACAAGGGCCTGCAGGGCCTGGCCAAGGCGCACAAGGTGACCCTGGTCGAGGGCGCCGGGACCCTGGTGGACGCCAAGACCGTGGAGGTCAACGGCACCCGCTACACCGGCAAGAACGTGGTCCTGGCCACCGGCTCCTACTCCAAGACGCTGCCGGGCCTGGAATTGGGCGGCAAGATCATCGCCAGCGAGCAGGCGCTCAACCTCGACTTCGTCCCGGAGAAGGTCGTCGTGCTCGGCGGCGGCGTGATCGGCGTGGAATTCGCCAGCGTGTGGCGTTCCTTCGGCGCGGACGTGACCATCGTCGAAGCCCTCCCGAGCCTGGTTCCCAACGAGGACGAGTTCGCGTCCAAGCGCCTGGAACGTGCGTTCCGCAAGCGGGGCATCAAGTTCAAGACCGGTGTGAAGTTCACCGGCGCGCAGCAGACCGACGCCGGCGTCTCGGTGAGTCTGGAGAACGGCGAGACCTACGACGCCGACCTGCTGCTGGTCGCGGTCGGTCGCGGCCCGAACACTGCCGGGCACGGCTTCGAGGAAGTCGGCGTGCACATGGAGCGCGGCTTCGTCCGCACCGACGAGCGGCTGCGCACCAACCTGCCGGGCGTCTATGCCGTCGGCGACATCGTGCCCGGCCTGCAACTGGCGCACCGCGGTTTCCAGCAGGGCATCTTCATCGCCGAGGACATCGCCGGGCTCGTGCCGCAGGCGATCGACGAGGCCGGCATCCCGCGCGTCACCTACTGCCACCCGGAGGTCGCCTCGGTGGGCCTGACGGAGGCCGCGGCGAAGGAACAGTACGGCTCGGTGGAGACGTTCACCTACGACTTGGCCGGTAACGGCAAGAGCCAGATCCTCAAGACCCAAGGCGCGGTCAAGCTGGTCCGCGCGACCGACGGCCCGGTGGTCGGCCTGCACCTGGTCGGCGACCGCGTCGGTGAGCTCATCGGCGAGGCGCAGCTGATCTACAACTGGGAGGCCCTGCCGGAGGATGTCGCTCCGCTGGTGCACGCCCACCCCACCCAGACCGAAGCCCTGGGCGAGGCGCACCTCGCCCTGGCCGGCAAGCCGCTGCACGTGCACGGCTGACGTCGGCTCCGCAGTCAGCCAGCACCCCCCGCCCCACCCACGAGGAGTCAGCAACAGATGGCCTTCTCCGTTCAGATGCCGGCGCTAGGCGAGAGCGTCACCGAGGGAACGATCACCCGGTGGCTCAAGCAGGAGGGCGAGACCGTCGAGGTCGACGAGCCCCTGCTGGAGGTCTCCACCGACAAGGTCGACACCGAGATCCCGTCGCCCGCCGCCGGTGTGCTCCAGCGCATCATCGCCCAGGAAGACGACACCGTCGAGATCGGTGCCGAGCTCGCCGTGATCGCCGACAGCGGCGAAGCAGCGGCCCCCGAAACCCAGACCGCCCCGCAAGCCCCCGCCGCCCCCGAAGCTTCGGCCGAACCGGCGGCACCTCCGGCCGCGGAGCAGCCCGCCCCATCCCAGCCCTCGGCGCCCGCCGCCCCCGCAGCGCCGGCTGGTGGCGCGGAGGGCACGGACGTCACGATGCCGGCGCTCGGCGAGAGCGTCACCGAGGGCACCGTGACCCGGTGGCTCAAGCAGGTCGGCGAGACCGTCGAGGCCGACGAGCCGCTGTTGGAGGTGTCCACCGACAAGGTCGACACCGAGATCCCGTCGCCGGTGGCCGGCACCCTGCTGGAGATCACCGCCGGTGAGGACGAAACCATCGAGGTCGGCGCCAAGCTCGCCGTGATCGGCGCCGCTGGCGCGGTTCCAGCCCCGGCCGCGCCGCCCGAGCCCGAGCCCGAGCCCGAGCCACCCGCGCCCGTCGTCCCGGCTGAACCGGCCGCTGCGCCTGCCCCGGCTCCGGCACCGGCTCCCGCGGCAGCTGCTCCGGCCGCGCCGCCCGCCGCACCGGCACCGGCTCCGGCACCGCCCACGGCGCCGCCTGCCGAGCAAGCGCCAGCCGGTGGCGCGCCGTACGTGACGCCGCTGGTCCGCAAGATGGCCAATGAGCACGGGATCGACCTGTCCGCGATCAAGGGCAGCGGTGTCGGCGGCCGGATCCGCAAGCAGGACGTGCAGGCCGCGATCGACGCCAAGCAGGCGGCACCGGCACCCGCGGCTCCGACCCCGACCCCGGCCGCAGCGGCACCGAGCGCCCCGGCACCTACCGTGGAGCCGTCGGCGGAGGCCAAGGCGCTGCGCGGCACCACGCAGAAGATGTCCCGCCTGCGTCAGCTCTTGGCCCGCCGGATGGTCGAGTCGCTGCAGACCGCGGCGCAGCTGACCACGGTGATCGAGGTCGACGTGACCCGGATCGCCCGGCTGCGGGAGCGCGCCAAGACGGGCTTCGAGGCGGCCGAGGGCGTCAAGCTCTCGTTCCTGCCGTTCTTCGCCAAGGCCGCCGCCGAGGCACTGAAGCTGCACCCGAAGCTGAACGCCTCGATCGACGAGGAGAACAAGCAGGTCACCTACCACGGTGCCGAGCACCTGTCGATCGCGGTGGACACCGAGCGAGGCCTGGTCTCGCCGGTGATCCACGACGCCGGGGACCTCAACCTCGGCGGGCTGGCCCGCAAGATCGCCGACCTGGCGGCGCGGACCCGGAACAACAAGATCAAGCCGGACGAGCTCTCCGGTGGCACCTTCACCATCACCAACACCGGCAGCCGCGGCGCGTTGTTCGACACGCCGATCCTGAACCCGCCGCAGGTGGGCATGCTCGGCACCGGCGCGGTGGTGAAGCGCCCGGTGGTGGTGGCCGACGAGAACGGTGGCGACACCATCGCGATCCGCTCGATGGTCTACCTGGCGCTGTCCTACGATCACCGGCTGGTCGACGGCGCGGACGCCGCCCGCTTCCTATCCACGCTCAAGCAGCGGCTTGAGGAAGGCGCCTTCGAGGCCGACCTGGGCCTGTGACCTAGCAGCACGCGAAAGGCCGCCCCCCATGTGGTGGGCGGCCTTTCGCGTTCCGGTGGGACGGTTCGCACTCGGCCAACCGGTGCGGCAGGATGCCGGGCATGCGCGTGGTTGTCGCCGGTTCGTCCGGATTGATCGGTACGTCTCTGGTGGCCGCCTTGCGGCAAGCCGAGCACGACGTGGTCCGGCTGGTTCGCCGGGTTCCGGCGGCCCCCGACGAGCGGGGCTGGGATCCGGAGACCGGACAGCTCGACGCGGACGCGCTGGATGGCGCCGACGCGGTGGTGAATCTGTGCGGCGCAGGCATCGGCGACAAGCGCTGGACGCCGGAGCGAAAGCGGCAGCTGGTGCACTCCCGCGTGCGCCCGACGCGAGTGCTCGCCGAGGCCGTCGCCAAGCAGGGTGTTCCGGTTTTGGCCAACGGCTCCGCGGTGGGTTTCTACGGCGACAGCGGACCGAAGCCGGTGACCGAGGCTTCCGGACCGGGCACGGATTTCCTCGCCGACCTGTGTCGCAGATGGGAGGCCGCGACCGAACCCGCGGCGCAGGCCGGTGCCCGGGTGGTGCTGCTGCGCAGCGGTGCGGTGCTCTCGCCGGCCGGCGGGCTGCTCGGTCAGCTCCGGCCGCTGTTCGCGATGCTGCTCGGTGGCCGGTTCGGCGACGGCACCCAGTACCTGCCGTGGATCTCGCTGGATGACGAGGTCGCCGCGATCCGCTTCGTGCTGGAGCGGCCCGAGGTGGCCGGTCCGGTCAACCTCACGGGTCCGGCTCCGGTCACCAATGCGGAGTTCACCCGCGCGCTGGGCGAGGCCCTGGGGCGTCCGGCACCGTGGATCGTGCCGCGCTTCGCCCTCCGAACCGTGCTCGGCGAGCTCGCCGAGCAGGCATTGGGCGGGCAACGCGCATTGCCAACCGTGCTGGAGGCCCAGGGATTCACCTTCCAGCACCCGTCGGTCGGGGCGGCGCTGGCGGCTGCCGTCTCCTCGTGAGCCTTACGGATGTGCCGCTGGACTCGGGGCGTAGCCTAGCCGCGTGAGTCGTGCCAATACTTCGTGCCGCGCGTCCGCTGCCCCGATGGCCGTGCGTGACCTGGGAACCATCGATTACCTCTCCGCCTGGGACCTGCAGCGCGAGCTGGCCACCGGCCGCGCCGAGGAGCAGAACCCGGACACCTTGCTGCTGCTGGAGCACCCGTCGGTCTACACCGCGGGCAAGCGCACCTCGCCGGAGGACCGCCCCACCGACGGGACGCCGGTCATCGACGTCGACCGTGGTGGCAAGATCACCTGGCACGGCCCGGGCCAGATCGTCGGCTACCCGATCCTGAAGCTGGCCGACCCGATCGACGTGGTCGATTACGTGCGCCGCCTGGAGCAGGCGCTGATCTGGGTGTGCGACCGGTTCGGCCTGGAAGCGGGCCGCGTCGAGGGCCGCAGCGGGGTCTGGTTGCCCGCCGAGGACGGCCGCCCGGAGCGCAAGATCGCCGCGATCGGCATCCGGGTGCAGCGCGGCATCACGATGCACGGGCTGGAACTGAACTGCAACGCCGACCTGAGCCAGTTCGACCGGATCGTGCCATGCGGCATCGCCGACGCGGGCACCACCTCGCTGAGCCTGGAGACCGGTCGGACGGTCACCGTCGCGGAGACGATGCCGCTGGTCCAGCAGGGTGTGTTCGACGCGCTGGAGGGCACGTTGCCGGTCAGCGAACGCAATATCCCGCGCGCGCAGCCGGCCGCCGCCGGCGTGACGCTGTCGCTGGATCCGAGCCTGCGCTGATCTGACTCGGCTGACAAACACCGCCGAGATCGCCCGCACCGACCTGGAAGTCCGCTGAGCGGCAACCTGCCGCCGGGCGCGGCAGGTGAGGGCATGTGCACCGCTTGGTCGCCCTCATCCAAGCGCTCAGAGCTGCGCGGCAACCTCTGCGGCGACCAGGTCGAGGTGATCCAGGTCGGAGAGGTCGAGGACCTGGAGGTACAGGCGGGTAATGCCGGTGCGCTCCCGCCAAGTCCCGATCTTGGCGACGACCTCGTCGGGCGTCCCGGCCAAGCCGTTGAGGCGCAGTTCCTCGACCTCCCAGCCGATGGCGTCAGCTCGGCGGGCGAGCTCGGCGTCGTTCTTGCCCACGCACAGCACCAGCGCCGCAGACCGCACGATGTCCTCGTGCGGCCGACCGATCGCGGCGCACGCCTCGGCCACCCGCTCGAACTGCTTCGCGGCCGTGTCGATGTCGACGAACGGCAAATTGAACTCGTCGGCGAACCGGGCGGCCAGCTTCGGCGTCCGCTTCTTGCCCTGCCCACCGATCAGCAGTGGCGGCCGGGGCCGCTGCACCGGCTTGGGCAACGCCGGCGATTCGGCCAGCTGGTAGTACTCGCCGTCGTACCGGAAGTGCTCGCCGACCGGTGTTTCCCACAGCCCGGTGATGATCTCCAGTTGCTCGGCGTAGCGGTCGAACCGCTCCTTCAACGACGGGAACGGAATGCCGTAGGCGGTGTGCTCCTGCTCGTACCAGCCGGTGCCGAGGCCGAGCTCGATGCGCCCGCCGGACATCTGGTCGACCTGGGCGACCGAGATCGCCAGCGGGCCGGGCGACCGGAAGGTGGCGGCCGTCATCAGCGTGCCCAGCCGCAACCGGCTGGTCTCGCGGGCCAGCCCGGCCAGCGTCACCCAGGCGTCGGTCGGGCCGGGCTCGCCGGACACCGATCCCATCTTCAGGTAGTGGTCGGAGCGGAAGAACCCGTCGTAGCCGGTCGTTTCCGCGTGCTTGGCCACGCGCAGCAAGTCGTCGTAGGTCGCGCCCTGCTGGGGCTCGGTGAAGATCCGCAACTTGAAGAGTTCGCTCACGGCCAACGAGGCTAGTGGTGGGGCCTTACCGACGCCGACCACTCGGCCGCCCCAGGTGGTCCGCAACACAGTGCGGGCCAGCGCCGCGCTTCCCGGCTGGGCCGGAGTTCTTCCGGCGGCGGTTCCGGCAAGTCGGCCCTGGTAGTGACCGTTCTCACCATTTCAGACCGCAGGTACCGGGGGCGTAGCCTGTCGTCGTGACTGTCGCGCCGGAGGGTCGGAAGCTGCTGCGGCTGGAGGCCCGCAACAGCCAGACGCCGATCGAGAAGAAGCCGTCGTGGATCAAGACCCGCGCACGGATGGGCCCCGAATACCAGGAGCTGAAGGGCCTCGTTCGCCGCGAGGGCCTGCACACCGTCTGCGAGGAGGCGGGCTGCCCCAACATCTTCGAGTGCTGGGAGGACCGGGAGGCGACCTTCCTCATCGGCGGTGACCAGTGCACCCGCCGCTGCGACTTCTGCCAGATCGACACCGGGAAACCGGCCGAGCTCGACGTCGAGGAGCCGCGCCGGGTCGCCGAGTCGGTGCAAGCGATGGGCCTGCGCTACTCGACCGTCACCGGTGTCGCCCGCGATGACCTGCCCGACGGCGGCGCGTGGCTGTACGCCGAAACGGTCCGGCAGATCCACGGGTTGAACCCGGGCACCGGAGTAGAGCTGCTCATCCCGGACTTCAACGCCGACCCGGACCAACTCGCCGAGGTGTTCGGCTCCCGGCCGGAGGTGCTCGCGCACAACCTGGAGACCGTGCCGAGCGTCTTCCGCCGGATCCGGCCCGGCTTCCGCTACGAGCGGTCGCTGAAGGTGCTCTCGATGGCCCGCGAGGCGGGGCTGGTGACCAAGTCGAACCTGATCCTGGGCATGGGCGAGACGCCGGAAGAGGTGCGCCCGGCGCTGCAGGACCTGCACGACGCGGGCTGCGACATCATCACCATCACGCAGTACCTGCGGCCCAGCCCGCGGCACCACCCGGTGGACCGGTGGGTCAAGCCGGAGGAGTTCGTGGAGCACACCAAGGCGGCCGAGGAGATCGGGTTCCCCGGAGTGATGGCGGGTCCGCTGGTGCGCTCCAGCTACCGAGCCGGTCGCCTGTACGCCAAGGCCACCGTGCACCGCGGCATGCCGCTCCCGGAGAACCTCGCGCACCTGGCCCAGGCCGGCACCGCCGCGCAGGAAGCGAGCAGCCTGCTCTCCCGCTAACGGCGAAATCGGCGGGCTCTGGAGCCGAGTTCACCTCACGCAGGCCGCGCCGTATCCTGAAGACCATGGCCAAGCAGGACAAGGGCGCCAAGAAAACGGCGGCCAAAGCACGGCGTCAGGAAACCTGGGGCCGCATCAAGCAGATCTTCGAGGCGTTCAAGATGCAACGCCGGGAGGACAAGCTACTCCTCCCGCTGATGCTCGGGGCGTTCCTCGGCGTGACCGTCGTGGTGTTCCTGCTTGGCATGATCTGGGGCCTGCACTGGGTTTTCCTGCCCGTCGGACTGGCCTTCGGCCTGCTCTCCGCAGTGATCATCTTCGGCCGCCGGGTCCAGGCCAACGTCTACCGCAAGGCGGACGGCCAGCCCGGTGCCGCCGGGTGGGCCCTGGACAACCTTCGCGGCCGCTGGGTGCTGACCCAGGCCGTGGCCGGCACGGCCCAACTCGACGCCGTGCACCGGCTGATCGGCCGCCCCGGGGTGGTGCTGGTCGGCGAGGGTTCCCCGCACCGGGTCAAGTCGCTCATGGCGCAGGAGAAGAAGCGGGTCGCCCGGCTGATCGGGGAAACCCCGATCTACGAGTTGACGGTCGGCAATGAAGCGGGCCAGGTTCCGTTGAGCAAGCTCCAGCAGCGCATCATGAAGCTGCCCCGCAACATCGGTCCGGGCCAGGTCGACGCGATCGAGAACCGGCTTTCGGCGCTGGCCAGCCGCGGCAACGCACTGCCCAAGGGCCCCATGCCACAGGGCGCCAAGATGCGCAATGTGCAGCGCGCCGTTCGCCGCGCGAAGTAACCGCGCGAAGGTAACAGGGACAATAAGCGGGCCCGGGTGCCGTGAACCCGGGCCCGCTTGTTCGTCACGCCCGGTCAGCGGCGGAGGACGACGGTGCCGGTGAGGCGGTCGTGCCAGGAGCGACCGTCGAAGTTCCACATCACCGCCGGGATAATCAACAGTGTCAGCCCGCAACGCAGCACCGCTCGTGGCAGCCCGACCATGGTCGTCCCGTCGATCCGGGCCACCCAGATCCGCACCACGGCCATGCCCGGTGTGAAGCCGAAGAAGGCCACCGGGATGACGGTGATCAGGAACCAGGTCAGCAGGCTCCAGTCGCCGGGGAACTTCGGCGCGGTGAACGCACCGGTGATCAACGCCGCCAGCAGGATATCGATGACGAACGCCAGCAGGCGCTTGCCCGGCGGCGCCGCCGATCCGGGTCCGTCCGCGGGCAGGCCGAGCTTCTGGCCGCGCCAGCTGGGTCGCGCCTCGTTCGCCTGCTCCCGCACGTGGTTGAATGCGCTCCTCGGGCCGCCCAGCCACGAGCCGATGACTCTTCGCACGTCACCCAGGGTACGTGGCTCCGCAGTACTGCCGATGGAGCAGCACAATCGGCTGCTTCACGCAAGCCCTACCCCCCGAACAGGTGGATGTTAACTCCCGCGAAACATTCAGGTGACGGCAAAGCAACACCCGTGACATAACGTAGGCTCTGAGCCGGCGGCGGATCTTTTTTGGCATGGCGTCGGTGAGCTTACGAGTGCGTGAAGGAGCCACCGAGGTTGTTCAAGAATCCTGACGAGGTCCTGCGCTTCATCGCCGATGAAGACGTGAAGTTCGTCGATGTCCGGTTCTGCGACCTGCCGGGCGTGATGCAGCACTTCACGGTGCCGGCCGCCGCGTTCGACCAGGATGCGTTCACCGAGGGACTGGCCTTCGACGGCTCGTCGGTGCGCGGCTTCCAGTCGATCCACGAGTCGGACATGCTGCTGCTGCCGGACCCGTACACCGCCCGGGTGGACCCGTTCCGTGCCGAGAAGACCCTGATCCTGAACTTCTTCGTGCACGACCCGTTCACGCTGGAGCCCTACTCCCGTGACCCGCGCAACATCGCGCGCAAGGCCGAGCAGTACCTGGCCGAGTCCGGCGTCGCCGACACCGCGTTCTTCGGTGCCGAGGCCGAGTTCTACATCTTCGACTCGGTCAAGTTCGGCGAGGCCGCCAACAAGACCTTCGCCGAGGTGGACTCGATCGAAGGCTGGTGGAACACCGGCCGCGACGAGGACGGCGGCAACCGGGGCTACAAGACCCGGATGAAGGGCGGCTACTTCCCGGTCTCCCCGTACGACCACTTCGCGGACCTGCGCGACCAGATGGTCAAGCAGCTGATCGGCTCGGGCTTCACCATCGAGCGCGCGCACCACGAGGTCGGCACCGGTGGCCAGGCCGAGATCAACTACAAGTTCAACACGCTGCTGCACGCGGCGGACGACTTGCAGCTGTTCAAGTACGTCATCAAGAACACCGCCTGGCAGCACGGCAAGACCGTGACGTTCATGCCCAAGCCGCTGTTCGGCGACAACGGTTCCGGCATGCACACCCACCAGTCGCTGTGGAAGGACGGCAGCCCGCTGTTCTACGACGAGTCGGGTTACGCCGGCCTGTCGGACATGGCGCGCTACTACATCGGCGGCATCCTGCACCACGCGCCGAGCCTGCTGGCCTTTACCAACCCGACGGTGAACTCCTACCACCGCCTGGTGCCGGGCTACGAGGCCCCGGTGAACCTGGTGTACTCGCAGCGCAACCGCTCCGCCTGCATGCGGATCCCGATCACCGGTGCGAACCCGAAGGCCAAGCGCGTCGAGTTCCGCTGCCCGGACCCGTCCGGCAACCCGTACCTGGCGTTCGCCGCGATGATGATGGCCGGTCTGGACGGCATCAAGAACAAGATCGAGCCGGCCGAGCCGATCGACAAGGACCTCTACGAGCTGCCGCCGGAAGAGGCCAAGAACGTGCCGACCGTGCCGGACAGCCTGGCCAAGGTCATCGACAACCTGGAAGCCGACCACGACTTCCTGCTTGAGGGTGGCGTGTTCACCCCCGACCTGATCGAGACCTGGATCGGCCTGAAGCGGGAGGACGAGATCGACCCGATCCGCCTGCGGCCGCACCCGCACGAGTTCTCGCTGTACTTCGACGTGTGATCGGCTGACCAGTCCGGCGAAACGGGGTGGGGACTTCGGTCCCCACCCCGTTTCGCGTTACCCAGCGCGGCGGCAGCGGGTGTTATTAACCGGTGGGATTTGTGGCCGCAACGACGGCCCCCAAGGTCAGATCCCCTGCCAGGGCGGTAACCGCGCACCGACCGCGCCGGGCTTGAACCGCAGCAGCGCGCCGGCGTAGGGGTCGGCGAGCAAGGCGAGCTCGTCGTAGCCGAAGCACGCCGACGTCACGTACATCTCCTCCAATCGCGACCCGCCGAAAGCCAGGCTGGTGATCCGCCTGGTCGGAGCCCACAACACGGTTTCGAGGTCGCCGCGCGGGGAGTACCGGTGGATCCGGCCGGTCCAGTGCATCGCGACCCACACGCAGCCCTCGGCGTCCACCGCGACGCCCTCCGGGCTGCCTTCGGACTCTGCGCACACCGCCCATTGCCGCCCGGAATACGCCCGCGCCTGGTCCACGTCGTAGTCGTAGACCCAGATGGTGCGGGTGTCGACCACGTACATCCGCGAACCGTCCGGGCTCCAGGCCAGGCCAGCGGCGCTGGTCACTCCGTCGACCAACAGCCGGGCCCGGTCACCGTCGAGCACGTACAGCGCACTCGCCCGCAGGTCGCGGTTGTGCGTTACCGTGCCGGCCACGAACCGCCCGGCCGGGTCGCAGGCGCCGACGCCCATCCGGTCGCCGCTGCGCACCTGCACGACCGGTTCCAGCGCGGCACGCCCTAGGTAAATCCGAGAGAAACCGTTCCCGGCGGCGGCGATCAATTGGCCGTGCCGGGTAGTGCCGAGCGCGGTGACCGCACCCGGCAGCACCCGCACTTCGTCGACACCGGAATCCCGGCTATAGGTGTGTAATTCGCGACGCAACAAGTCCACCCAATACACGCAATTGAGCGCCGACATCCACAGCGGGCTCGCCCCGCACAGCGCCTGCCGGTCGACGAGCAGCTCGAAGTCCTCGGACATCAATCCCCCATTTCCGAACCATGCCCGCCTTCCCTCGACCGCCGAGACTACTGGTGAATTCAGGAATTCGGGACCGCCGACCGGGTTTCGGCGAAAGCCGTCCAATCAGGACCCGATCCGGGTTACCCGGCGATGCGTCATCTGGGCTACGGGATTACCGCCGCTTCACGCAGCCGAACCAATTCCCCCAGGTTTGCCCGAATAGTCCACGTTGCACGCCCGTCGCAGTTCAGCGACCAGGAGACCGGGAAACATCCCGGACGAAGCGAACCCGATGGGTCCCCGACCGTCGTAATTGCGGTGCACGTGCATCTCTTTCGGCGTCGCCGAGAACCGGCTCGAAACCCGTGCTCCGGTGAAAACCGATCATCCGGTGCGGTCGGGGACGTGATGCAGTTAACCCGGCTGCGACCGGCAAGCAGTATCGACGAATTCGGCGCACAGCCGAGGCACGAGTCCGGTGCGGCGCAGCGCCGGCTCGACACTGACAAAGTGGAGGTAGGCGTCTTGGGATGGTCGAGGGGCCGGAATCCGGCCAGAAACCCCGCTATTAGGCCATCTCGGGCCGCCACGAAGTTCGTGCTGAAGAAAATGTTGCCGGAACAACCGAGACGCCGACTGCGACAATGCGCCGACCGCAGCCGGACTAGGGGAATCCGGCCACCAGCGCCGCCACGATCCGCGAATGGCCACGGTCTTCGGCCTGGCGCGGCGGACCGGTCACGCCGCCACCGCGGTGGCGCGATCAGGAGCCGTAAAAAACCCGTTCGACCACGGCGCGAGCGCGCCGCGTCACCCGGAGGTAATCGTCGACGACCTCGCCGGTGTCCACTCCGGCCGGATAACCCAACGCCGCCGCAACCGCGCTCAGGTCCCTCGTATGCTTGGGAAGCTGATCGTCGGGTTTGCCACGCACCAGCATCACCGCGTTGCGCACTCGCATCGCCAGCGTCCATGCCTCGATGAGCTCAGCGGCGTCAGCGGCCTCCAGCAGGCCGACGTCCGTCGCCGCACGCAGCCCGTCCATCGTCGAAGTGGTTCTTAGTTCGGCGAACTCGTGCCCGTGCTGAAGTTGCAGCAGTTGCAATGTCCACTCGACGTCGGCGAGGCCGCCGCGCCCGAGCTTGGTGTGGGTGGCCGGGTCGGCACCCCGTGGCAGCCGCTCGGAATCCACCCGTGCCTTGATGCGGCGAATCTCCCGGGTCTTGGACTCGTCCAGTCCGCCCTCGGGATAGCGGATCGGGTCGATGGCCCGGCAGAACTTCTCCCCCAGGTCCCGATCGCCCGCCACGGCTCGCGCCCGAAGCAGGGCCTGCGCCTCCCACGCCTCGCCCCATCGCCGGTAATACGCCAGGTAGGAATCCAGGGTCCGTACCAGCGCCCCCTGGCGCCCTTCCGGTCGCAGGTCGATGTCGACCTCAAGCGGCGGATCCTGGCTCGGCGAACCGAGCAGCCGCCGCACCTGCTCCACGACGGAGGTGGCGAACCGGACAGCCGTCCGCTCGTCGGCCCCGCCGGCGGGCTCGCACACGAACATCACGTCGGCATCGGAGCCGTAGCCGAGCTCGGCACCACCCAAACGCCCCATGCCGATCACCGCGATCCGCGCCGGGACCTCGCCTCCCGACCGGCTTGCCACGTCCCGCATGGACACGTCCAAAGCCGACTCAAGCACCGCCACCCAGATGTTGGACAGCGCCCAGAACACCACAGTGGGTTCCATCAGACCGAGCAGATCACCGCACGCGATGCGCAGCAACTCGTGCCGCCGCAACGACCTCGCGGCGGACACCGCGCGCTGCGGTTCCGAGTACCGCGCGACCGCGCTGCGCAGCGACGTCGATGCCTCCATCGGATCGCGGTCGGCCAGTGCCGCAGTGTCCGACAGCAACCGCAACACCTCCGGTGCGCGCACCAACAACTCCGGCACCAGCTTCGAGGTGCCCAACAGCTGCGCCAACCTCTCCGCGACCACACCTTCGTCCCGCAACAACCGCAGGTACCACGGGGTTTCGGCCAGCGCCTCGGACACTTTGCGGTAGGCGAGCAGGCCACCATCGGGATCGGGGGTGCTCGCCAGCAGATCCAACAGCATCGGCAACAACGTCCCCTGAATGCTTGCCCGGCGCGACACGCCGGACGTCAAAGCCCCAATGTGCCGCAACGCGCCTTCCGGCGACGTGTAGCCGAGCGCAGCCAGCCGCTCGACGGCCGACGACGTGGTCAACCGCAATGCGTCCGTGGGCACCTTCGCGACCGCTTCCAGCAAGGGTCGGTAGAACAACTTCTCGTGCAGGCGGCGAACCCTGTTGGCGTGCCTGCGAAAGTCCGTGACTAGGGCCTGGGCGGCGGTGTTCCGGCCGCTGGAGCGCAGTCCCACGGACCGGGCCAGCACACCCAGCGCGTCGCTGTCGTCGAAGGGCGGAAAGAGGTGGGTGCGGCGCAATTGCCGCAGTTGCAACCGGTGTTCCACCGTGCGCAGGAACCGGTAGGAGTCCACCAGGTCGGCTGCGTCCGTGCGGGCAACATATCCGCCCTCGCCCAACGCCAGCAATGCGTCCAATGTGGATGTCGAACGAAGCGAGTCGTCGCTGCGACCGTGCACCATTTGCAGCAGCTGCACGGCGAACTCCACGTCCCGCAAGCCCCCGCGGCCGAGCTTCAACTCGCGCTCGACCAACTCCGAGGGAACATGGTCCTCCACCCGCCGCCGCATCGACCGTACGTCCGCCACGAAGCCCTCCCGCTCCGCGGCAGTCCACACCAAGGGCTGCACGGCTTCGAGGTAGCGGGCACCAAGCTCTTCGTCCCCGGCCACCGGTCGTGCCTTTAGCAACGCCTGGAACTCCCAGGTACGGGCCCATCTGCGGTAGTAGCTGAGGTGGCCGTCAAGCGTCCGCACCAATGCACCGGCCTTGCCCTCCGGGCGCAAGGCCGCGTCGACCTCGAAGAACGCCGGGCTCGCCACGCGCATCATGAGGCTGGCCAGCCTGGTCGCCGCCGGGATGTCCGACTCGTTGTCTGCGACGAAAACCACGTCGACATCGCTGACGTAGTTCAGTTCCCGTCCGCCGCACTTGCCCATCGCGATCACCGCGAGACGAGGCACGTCGTGCACCCCTGACCGCTGCAGTTCGGCCACGGCAACCGACAGTGCCGCTCGAATCGCGGCTACTGCCACGTCGGACAGTGTCGCGGCGACGTTCTCGTAGGGCAGCGACGGCAACGACGGCTCCGCGACGCTCCCCATGTCGTGCCCGGCGACGTCCAGCAGCAGTCCGCGGTAGGTGCTGCGCAGGGCGCTCACGGCGTCGGGACCGTGCAGCTTGGCGACCGGGCCATCCGGGGTTCCGGGCGTTCCGCCGCCAACCGCCCCCACCGAGGCGAGCAGCACCGACGTGCGTTCGTGCAGGGTGCTCGGCTGGACGGCGTCCGAGCGTAGTCGACGCCAGTCCGCCGGATGCGCCACGAGGTGATCGGCGAACGCCGTCGAATCGCCGAGCACACCGAACAACCGTCCCCGCAGCCCCACGTCATCGGCAAGCTCGTGTGCCAGCTCCGCCCAGCAGTCCGAATCGAGGACTTCCCGGAACCGGTCCAGGGAAAACAGCGCGAGGTCCGGGTCCGGAGAGCGGGACAGCGCGGCCACGATCGACGCGGCTTGCTCCGGACCTGCGTCGGACCACCAGCCGGCTCGTCTCAGCTGGGCCTCGGCCCGTGGCGCGTCGCTGAATCCGTAACGCGCGGTGGACGGCACTGAGCCCGATCGCGACGAACTGCTGTTGGCCATATCCGAACCGTAGTCCGCATCGAATGCCGGCGAAGACCCGACCTGGGGACAATTCACGCCAATGGCAGGAATCGGCTGTTGCTGCGTTCCTCTGGCGGCGTGGCGACCAGCCGCACGAAACGCTCGGCAACCGGTCGCCACGTTTCGGCGAGATCGGCGTGGAACTCGTGAAGGTGCTCGGGTTCCAGTTGTCCCGGGCGAATCGTTGCCGCGACCTCCGGGGATTGCCTGGCCCAATCCAACACCACGTCCGGCGTGGTCTCGATGTGGAACTGCAACCCGTACGCGCAGTCCCCGACCCGGAACGCCTGGTTATCGCACTTCGGCGAGGAGGCGAGCAGCTGCGCCGACGGTGGCAGCATCGTGATCTCGTCGGTGTGGAACTGCAACACATCGGGGGTCAACGGAACCGGGCCAAGCAACGGATCCTCCGCCGCGGCGTCCCGCTTCGCGACCAGCAAGGTGCCGGCCTCCGGTCCTTTGCGCGCGGCACGCACCTGGCCACCGGTCGCGGCGGCGAGCAGTTGGGCGCCGAGGCAGATCGCCAGCACCGGAACCCGCTGGCTCACCGCTTTGCTGAGCAGGGCGCGAACTTCTGCTAGCCAGGGGTGATCAGCGTCGTCGTACACGCCCATCTTGCCGCCAAGCACAACCAGCCCCTGATGGCCGGCGAAGTCCGCCGGTAGCTGCTGCTCTGCCGGGAGCACAACATCGAGGTCCGCACCGGCAGCGAGCAGCCATTCACCTAACTCGGCCGACGGATCCCCCCTCCACGGCTGCACAACGAGAATCCGCACACCACCCATGCCCGTGAGGGTACGTGCCGAGGGTCCGGCCGCCTATCGGGCTTCCGGACGAAATCATGAATTGAGCCGAAACGAAAAAGCCCCTCCTTCCGTTTCCGGAAGGAGGGGCTTCTCCAATTAGTGTGTCGGCGGTGTCTTACTCTCCCACACCCTGTCGAGTGCAGTACCATCAGCGCTGGGGAGCTTAGCTACCGGGTTCGGAATGGGACCGGGCGGACCCTCCCCGCCATCGCCACCGACAACCCACACCCCACCACCACAAGCAGCGGGAAAACCTCGGGTGCCAGAATCAATGACACAAAACCATCTTCGATTATCAACGTGTCTGGTTGTTGTCTCAGACACCGTATAGTGGGTGCGTAGCAATCTTTGTGAACAAGTCCTCGGCCTATCAGCACCAGTCAGCTCCACACGTTACCGCGCTTCCACACCTGGCCTGTCAACCCGATCATCTCTCGGGGGCCTTAACCCACAAAGGGGTGGGAGACCTCATCTAGGAACAGGCTTCCCGCTTAGATGCTTTCAGCGGTTATCCCTCCCGCACATAGCCAACCAGCCACGCCCTTGGCAGAACGACTGGCACACCAGAGGTACGTCCGTCCCGGTCCTCTCGTACTAGGGACAGCCTTCCGCAAGTCTCCTACGCGCGCGGCGGATAGGGACCGAACTGTCTCACGACGTTCTAAACCCAGCTCGCGTGCCGCTTTAATGGGCGAACAGCCCAACCCTTGGGACCAACTCCAGCCCCAGGATGCGACGAGCCGACATCGAGGTGCCAAACCATGCCGTCGATATGGACTCTTGGGCAAGATCAGCCTGTTATCCCCGGGGTACCTTTTATCCGTTGAGCGACACCGCTTCCACCAGCCAGTGCCGGATCACTAGTCCCTGCTTTCGCACCTGCTCGACCCGTCAGTCTCACAGTCAAGCTCCCTTATACACTTACACTCAACACCTGATTGCCAACCAGGCTGAGGGAACCTTTGGGCGCCTCCGTTACCCTTTAGGAGGCAACCGCCCCAGTTAAACTACCCACCAGGCACTGTCCCCGATCCGGATCACGGACCCGAGTTAGATGCCCGGAACGACCAGAGTGGTATTTCACCAACGACTCCACCACAACTAGCGTCATGGCTTCACAGTCTCCCACCTATCCTACACAAGCCGAACCAAACACCAATACCAAGCTATAGTAAAGGTCCCGGGGTCTTTCCGTCCTGCCGCGCGAAACGAGCATCTTTACTCGTACTGCAATTTCACCGGGCCTGTGGTCGAGACAGCGGAGAAGTCGTTACGCCATTCGTGCAGGTCGGAACTTACCCGACAAGGAATTTCGCTACCTTAGGATGGTTATAGTTACCACCGCCGTTTACTGGCGCTTAAATTCTCCGCTACACCCTTACAGGTTCACGGGTCCTCTTAACGTTCCAGCACCGGGCAGGCGTCAGTCCATATACATCGCCTTACGGCTTCGCATGGACCTGTGTTTTTAGTAAACAGTCGCTTCTCCCTGGCCTCTGCGACCACCACCAGCTCCCACCGCAAGGGCGTTCACCAGCAGCGGCCCCCCTTCTCCCAAAGTTACGGGGGCAATTTGCCGAATTCCTTAACCACAGTTCACCCGACCGCCTCGGTATACTCTACCTGACCACCTGTGTCGGTTTCGGGTACGGGCCGTGAAGACACTCGCTAGAGGCTTTTCTCGACAGCATGGGATCACTCACTTCACCACCACGGCTACGCATCACCCCTCACCCCTCATGGCATGCGGATTTACCTACACACCGGGCTACAGGCTTACACCAGTACAACCACTCACTGGCAGAGCTACCCTCCTGCGTCACCCCATCACTTAACTACTACCCCATCAGGCCCCATGCCAGCATGCACATCACCCAAAGGATCAACACACACCAGGATGGTTAGTATCAAAGGATTCGCTATGGACGCATCAACACGGGTACGGGAATATCAACCCGTTATCCATCGACTACGCCTGTCGGCCTCGCCTTAGGCCCCGACTCACCCTGGGCGGACGAACCTTCCCCAGGAACCCTTAGTCATCCGGCGGCAGAGATTCTCACTCTGCACTCGCTACTCATGCCTGCATTCTCACTCCCACACACTCCACACCTGGCTCACGCCGGCGCTTCACCGCATGCAGGACGCTCCCCTACCCAACCATATGTCACCACACAGTTGGCATGGCTTCGGCGGTGCGCTTCAGCCCCGCTACATTGTCGGCGCAGGACCACTTGACCAGTGAGCTATTACGCACTCTTTCAAGGATGGCTGCTTCTAAGCCAACCTCCTGGTTGTCTCAGCGATCCCACATCCTTTCCCACTAAGCGCACACTTAGGGGCCTTAGCCGATGCTCTGGGCTGTTTCCCTCTCGACGACGAAGCTTCTCCCCCGCCGTCTCACTGCCACGCTCAACTCAGGCGTATTCGGAGTTTGGCTGATCTCAGTAACCCGCGAAGGCCCATCAACCAACCAGTGCTCTACCCCACCCAAGCAACCACGCAACGCTGCACCTAAATGCATTTCGGGGAGAACCAGCTATCACGGAGTTTGATTGGCCTTTCACCCCTACCCACAACTCATCCCCCAGGTTTTCAACCCTGGTGGGTTCGGGCCTCCACACGGTCTTACCCGCGCTTCACCCTGGCCATGGGTAGATCACCCCGCTTCGGGTCTACACCACGCGACTAAAACGCCCTCTTCAGACTCGCTTTCGCTCCGGCTACCCCACACACAGGTTAACCTCGCCACGCAGCAGTAACTCGCAGGCTCATTCTTCAAAAGGCACGCCATCACCCGAAGGCTCTGACGGTTTGCAGGCACACGGTTTCAGGAACTCTTTCACTCCCCTCCCGGGGTACTTTTCACCATTCCCTCACGGTACTATCCACTATCGGTCACCAGGGGGTATTTAGGCTTAGCGAGTGGTCCCGCCAGATTCACAACACCCTCCACGAAAGCGCTGCTACTCGGGAACACCACCACACGCGCCATGCAGATTTTCGCCTACGGGACTCTCACCCACTACGGCCGGCTATCCCAAACCATTCGACTAACCCACACAACAACGCTGAAGACTCGGTAGCGTCTTCCAGCAGCGTCCCACAACCCCGCACACGCAACCCCTACCAGGTATCCCACGCGCACGGTTTAGCCTCCTCCGCTTTCGCTCGCCACTACTCACGGAATCACCAGTGTTTTCTCTTCCTACGGGTACTAAGATGTTTCACTTCCCCGCGTTCCCCCCAACACCCTATACATTCAGGCATTGGTAACCCGACATCACCCGGGCTGGGTTACCCCATTCGGACACCCTCGGATCACAGCTCGGTTGACAACTCCCCGAGGACTATCGCAGTCTCCCACGTCCTTCATCGGCCCCTGGTACCAAGGCATCCACCATGTGCCCTACACAACTTGGCCACAAAGATGCTCGCACCCACTATACAGTTCTCAAACAACAACCAAACACACAAGAAAACACACACAGTGTGCTCCCTCAGACACCCAACAGCGAACTGTCTTGTTGACGTTAGTGTGTTCCACAATCCATCGAGCACCCACAGCGGAAAACATTCGCTTCCAAACCATGGACACTCCCAACCCCACAGGAGTCAGAGTGTTATTGCTCCTTAGAAAGGAGGTGATCCAGCCGCACCTTCCGGTACGGCTACCTTGTTACGACTTCGTCCCAATCGCCAGTCCCACCTTCGACCACTCCCCCCACAAGGGTTAGGCCATGGGCTTCGGGTGTTACCGACTTTCATGACGTGACGGGCGGTGTGTACAAGGCCCGGGAACGTATTCACCGCAGCACTGCTGATCTGCGATTACTAGCGACTCCGACTTCACGGGGTCGAGTTGCAGACCCCGATCCGAACTGAGACCGGCTTTAAGGGATTCGCTCCACCTCACGATATCGCCACCCTCTGTACCAGCCATTGTAGCATGTGTGAAGCCCTGGGCATAAGGGGCATGATGACTTGACGTCATCCCCACCTTCCTCCGAGTTGACCCCGGCAGTCCCCCACGAGTCCCCGGCATAACCCGCTGGCAACATAGGGCAAGGGTTGCGCTCGTTGCGGGACTTAACCCAACATCTCACGACACGAGCTGACGACAGCCATGCACCACCTGTACACCAACCACAAGGGAAACCCCATCTCTGAGGCCATCTAGTGCATGTCAAACCCAGGTAAGGTTCTTCGCGTTGCATCGAATTAATCCACATGCTCCGCCGCTTGTGCGGGCCCCCGTCAATTCCTTTGAGTTTTAGCCTTGCGGCCGTACTCCCCAGGCGGGGCGCTTAATGCGTTAGCTACGGCACGGAAACAGTGGAACCCATCCCCACACCTAGCGCCCAACGTTTACGGCGTGGACTACCAGGGTATCTAATCCTGTTCGCTCCCCACGCTTTCGCTCCTCAGCGTCAGTATCGGCCCAGAGACCCGCCTTCGCCACCGGTGTTCCTCCTGATATCTGCGCATTTCACCGCTACACCAGGAATTCCAGTCTCCCCTACCGAACTCAAGTCTGCCCGTATCGACCGCAAGCCCACAGTTAAGCTGCAGGTTTTCACGGCCGACGCGACAAACCGCCTACGAGCTCTTTACGCCCAATAAATCCGGACAACGCTCGCACCCTACGTATTACCGCGGCTGCTGGCACGTAGTTAGCCGGTGCTTCTTCTACACCTACCGTCACCCGAAGGCTTCGTCGATGTCGAAAGAGGTTTACAACCCGAAGGCCGTCATCCCCCACGCGGCGTTGCTGCGTCAGGCTTTCGCCCATTGCGCAAGATTCCCCACTGCTGCCTCCCGTAGGAGTCTGGGCCGTGTCTCAGTCCCAGTGTGGCCGGTCACCCTCTCAGGCCGGCTACCCGTCGTCGCCTTGGTAGGCCATCACCCCACCAACAAGCTGATAGGCCGCGGGCTCATCCTGCACCGCCGGAACTTTCCACACCAGACCATGCGATCCAATGTCATATCCGGTATTAGACCCCGTTTCCAAGGCTTATCCCAGAGTGCAGGGCAGATTACCCACGTGTTACTCACCCGTTCGCCACTCATCCACACCCGAAAGTGCTTCAGCGTTCGACTTGCATGTGTTAAGCACGCCGCCAGCGTTCGTCCTGAGCCAGGATCAAACTCTCCAACAATGCCTGTTGAAACAATCCCAGCAGACACTCAAACAATCCCCGAAACCAGGAACCAGAGCGCCATACTCAAAGAAACCACCAACCACACAACCTGCATGGTCGGGGGCATAAAAGAACACTAACCAAAACAGTCCGCTGTTGAGTTCTCAAAGAACACACCCACACCGGGCGCGAACGCCCCGCGGAGTATTTTCTCCGTCGCTTTCTTGTGTCGGTAACTCTAGCAGGCTCTCATTTCGGCGTTTTCAGGGGGGTACCCCGTACTGATCGCTCCGAAGGTCGAGCTCGTTGCTTGAGTTATCAACGCGCCTTGTAGCCTTGTCGTCTACTTGGCGACCGCTTAACGTTACCCGGTGCGCTTCGCAGTGTCAAACTGCGCGCCCCCGGCCGGTGTGCGCTCCGCGGAGTTCGTGTCCGAATCTCCGGGGCGCTCCCGCGGCCGTCCTCGCCAGGCTCTTGCGTCCTGTTCCGTCCGGCCTTCCGTGCGGCGAAGAGAAAGTTACGCACACCCTGCGTGAAAGTCAAATCGCCTGGTCAGACTCTTGACATCACTTCTTCGGTGGATCATGGCTCATTTTTGCTTCGGCCGGAGCCAGAGCTTCACCGTGCTCGCCGAACCGGCCGCGTTGATCGCTTCCAGCAGGTCAGAGGCGGTGACCGGCTTGGTCCGGCCGACCGGGACCAGCTCGTAACCCCAGGTGCCGAACTCACGCAGCGCGGCCGCCGGGTCGTCACCGAGTTCCGCAATCAGGTCGGGTGTGAAAGAGCACACGATCGAAGGACGGTCGCGACGCAGCAAGCGGACCAAGCCGCCGAGCACCCGGTGTACGCGTCCGCCCACGTCGACGTGCACGACCGACAGCTTCAAGTTCCGCAGGGCTTCGTGGTTCTCCAGCTCGCGGTCGAGCCGGACGCCGCGCACGGCTGGGGCTTTGTCCCCGTCCGCCGGGGTGACGGACAGGCCGCCCGCCAGCGACGGCTCCGCCGCAAGCTGGCACGACCCGTCCCACGCCGCGCCTTCTACCATCACGAGTCGATGTCCCCATGCCGCAGGCACGTTGACTTCGATGTTGTGCTTGAGCAAGGCACCGCTGCGTGGGCACGGCTCGACCGCGACTACGGCGCCGCTGTTGCCCAGTCTGCTGAGCACACGCACGGTCTGGTAGCCGACGTAGGCACCGACATCCATGAAGACCCCGTCGGGCTCCAGCAGGGAATCGATCAGCGCCGACACGTCGGTATCCCAGCTCGGGTTCGACGAAAGCCAGGGCAGCATGAAGCTGTCGTCGGCCGGTAGGCGCAGCAGTCCTGCATCGCAGAGCACCGGCGTAGTCGTGCCGTCACCGGCTCCGGTGTTGCGCTCGTGCTCGCGCAGCAGGATGCGTTGCAGGACATTAGTCCGCTGCAACGCATCCGCGGCGTCGTTCGACGCCGTGCGCAGACTCGCCTCCACGCCCGCGTCGCCGGCTTGGCGCTGCTCCAAATCGTCCATCCGGTCGAGGATCCGCTCGACCGCTCCGGTCAGGCTGTCCAGGCGCTCCGCCAGGGCGTCCACCCGTTGGTCGCCGGCCGCGCCGTCTTCGAGCTTTCGAAGCCTGCGGTGCTGGTCGGCCAGGTCGGCGCGGGCCCGGACCATGCCGTCGTCGGTGCCAAGCACCTGGGCACCCAGCTGGTCCTGGCGCCGGACGAGCTGCGTCAGCTCCGCGCGCATCGCCTCCAGGTCGCCCTCGCCGTCCACTTCGTACTGGCGACGCAGCAGTTCGGAAGCGGTCTGCTCGACGCCATCGACGAGCGAGCGCAGCACATCGCGGATGTGCTCGTCATAGTGGCTCAGTGCTTTGAGCACGGCCTTGCGCAGGGCAGGTGCCATTGAGTTCCGGCTGCTGACGCCCACTTCTGGCGCACGGTGCAGCGCATGGCGCGCCACCAGCAGCGGACGCAACGGGTCATCGAACTGGCCGTGGCTGTCCCGCGACCATTTCGTGCGCCAGTTCCGGTACGCGTGCTCCACGCGCTCGCGCAGTCGTGCGCCCGCCCGCGCGACGGTGTGCGCCGCGAGCAGGCTCTCCTTTGCCGCTTCGCCGAAGGAGGCCGTGCCTTCCGGGTCGTCGGCGGCGGCGCGTAGCAGCTCGGCAGCCGCCTCGATGTCCGGTTCACCCGGCCCCTGGCACGGTACGAGACGCGCGGCCTCCGGCCCGAAGAGCTCGGCGATAGCGCCGTGCTCGCCCGCGATAACCGGCACCCCGTGCGCGGCGATTTCCAGCAACCGCAAGACGTGGTCGTCGCCAGCTTCCCCACGGTGCAGTGACACGAAGCAGTCGGACGCCGACAGCAGCGGGTGGATGTCGAGTTCTTCTTCGACCAGGAGCACCCGGGGATCAGTCACGGTGGCCAGACGTAGCCGCTCGGCGGCCTCCGGATGGTCGACCGCCCCGGCGACACCGACCAGCAGGCGCACGTCGTCACGTTCCGGGAATGCCGCCAGAAACGCGCTGACCACCCCGAGCGCGTTGTCCGCGCGTTCGGCCGCGTGGTCCACGAAGGCCCCGAACACGAACTCGTCGGACAACCCGAACCTGGCTCGGGCCCCCTTCCGGGTCGGCAGATCGATCCGGTCGCGCTCGGGCGCGGGCAGCGCGACGACGCGCGTCTTCGTGCCGTTTCGGCGGGCTGCCGCGCGCCTGCTCTCCGACAAGACCCAGGTCTCGGCCACGTCGGTGGCATCGGTCGCGGCGTGGTGGACGTCGATCACGTACCGGCCCGCGGGCACCGACATGCCGGGGTCGCAGCGCAGGACCACGGGATAGTAGGCGGTGTCGGCCGATGGCAGCCCGGAGGCGCGGACGGCAGTTCGCATCAGCTCGGCGAGTTGTCCGTCGCCCAGGACCGCGACACCGAGCTGGTCGACCAAGGCGGTGCGCTTGTCGATCCGGCGGTGCACCGCCTCGGCCGGGACCCGGCCACTGGCCACACCGACGCCCGCGCACCACTCGTGAAATGCCTCCGCGTGAGTGCCGAACGGGTCCGGGTAGTCGCGCCGCAGGATCGGGTCGTCCGCCCATACGGCCGCGGTCCACCGGGATCCGCCGGCCGCACGTTGCCGATCATCGGCCGGTGCGCAGGACCACTCCCGGAACTCCGCCAGCGGACCGTCCGGTTCGAACGGGCTCGGCGGCGGCTGACCGTCCGCGAGCCAGGCGTCGAGGTACTCCCGGCGGAGCGTCTCGGGCAGCACGACCCCGTCGGGCAGGAAGTCGAACGGGTGCGGCTGTTCGCGGGTGTACCCCGCATCGACCAGCGCGTCCCGGTAGCCGGCGCACAGCCCGGCGAGTCCCGGATTCTCGGAGAGCAGTATCCGCGGGCGGTCGGTGTAGGTCGTGGACAGCAGCCAGGGCCGCTGCGGTTGAAAGCCGTCGAAGTGGACGCTGCGCAGCAGGGCACCATCCACGGTGTGCCGGCCGTCGCCCGCCACCACCAGCTCGCGCTGTCCCGCGTTCCACACCGAAAAGCCCACGCCGGGATCGCGGATCACCTGGTGATCGACCAACGCAGGCGCCTCGTCCAGGATCGGCGTCGCCATCGTCGGATCGGCGCGCAGCTGCTCCACCCACGTTGCGAGGAGTTGCTCCGCGCCGGGGCGCACGGCGAACACGCTCGGGTCGAAGGTGCCCGATTCGGCGAGATCCGCGGGGCTGGGGCGCAGGCCGTCCACCGCCAGCGGGCGCAGCACCCGTGGCACCAGGGCGACCGGCCGCTCGTCGGTCAGGCCCGCGACCAGGTCGTCGAACCGGCCGAAGACCTGGACTGAAGGCTCGAAATACAGCAACGTCGAACCGGAGCGCAGCAGGTGCTGCAGGAACCTTGGTCGCAACACGTTGCGCAACTGCTCCGCCGTACAACCCATCGCCAGCCTGGCGAACTCCTGCGCGTCGAGCCCGATGTCGGTGTAGGTCAGGCCGTCCGCCTCCGACCGGTTCGTGCCGGGCAGCTCGACTACCAGCACCGCGAACTGCGCGTTCGGGTGGTGGCGGCGGAACGTTTCGCGGAGCACCCGCGCCGCCGGAAGCTGGTCGCGGCACGCGATGGTGCAGCCGAGCAGGGTGCGGGCGCCGAGGTCGTCCGGGGTTTCGGCCGGCCACTCCGGTTCGCCGAACAGCTCGGCTGGTTGCTCCAGCACACCGGACTGCAGGGGGGATTCCGTGGTGGCCTCTCGGTCGGAACTGCCGGCTGCCACGGGGTCGTGCTGCGCCTGCGAATCAGTCACGCGCGCAACCTATCGCTCCTTGCGCCACAGCAACACGCCCAACCCCATGAGTGCTCAAACTGGGATGCGCCGCCTCCGGTATGCGCGGCCCAGGCTCAGAGCATGGGCATCAGGGTGCGGAGCTCGTACGGCGTGACGTGGCTGCGGTAGGAATTCCACTCCTCGCGCTTGTTGCGCAGGAAGAAGTCGAACACGTGCTCGCCGAGGGTTTCCGCCACGAGCTCGGACGACTCCATTTCGGAGAGCGCCTCGGTGAGGTTTTGTGGCAGGTTGGCGTAGCCAGCCGCCTTGCGCTCCCGCTCGGTCAGCCCCCACACGTCATCCTCGGTGGCTGGTGGCAGCTCGTAGCCCTTCTGCACGCCGCGCAGCCCGGCCGCGAGGATCACCGCGTAGGCCAGGTACGGGTTGCAGGCCGAGTCCAGGTTGCGGACCTCGACGCGCCGGGACGACGCCTTGCCCGGCGAGTACATCGGCACCCGGACCAGCGCGGACCGGTTCGCGTGGCCCCAGCAGACCGCGGTCGGGGCCTCGCCACCGACGACCAGCCGCTTGTAGGAGTTCACCCACTGGTTGGTCACGGCGCTGATCTCGCGGGCGTGGTGCAGGATGCCGGCCACGAACGCCCGGCCGATGTCGGAGAGCTCGTACGGGTTTTCCGGGTGGTAGAAGGCGTTTTGGTCGCCCTCGAACAGGCTGAAGTGGGTGTGCATGCCGGAGCCGGGCTGCGCGCTGAACGGCTTTGGCATGAACGAGGCGCGCACGCCCTGGGTGATCGCGACCTCCTTGACCACGTACCGGAAGGTCATCACGTTGTCGGCCATGGTCAGCGCGTCGGCGTAGCGCAGGTCGATCTCCTGCTGGCCGGGCGCGCCCTCGTGGTGGCTGAACTCCACCGAGATCCCCATCGCCTCCAGCGTCTCGATGGCATTGCGCCGGAAGTGCGGCGCCGCGTCGTGGCTGGCCTGGTCGAAGTATCCGCCCGAGTCGGCGGGCAACGGCTCGCTGCCGTCGTCCGGCAGGTTCTTCAGCAGGAAGAACTCGATCTCGGGATGCACATAACAGGTGAAGCCGGACTCGGTGGCCCGGGCCAGGGTGCGACGCAGCACGTGTCGCGGGTCGGACCAGCACGGTGAGCCGTCGGGCATGTGGATGTCGCAGAGCATCCGTGCCGAATAGTGCTCACCGTCCGGGGTCTCCCAGGGCAGCACTTGGAAAGTGGCGGGGTCCGGCTTGGCGACCATGTCCGATTCGTAGACCCGGGCGAAGCCCTCGATGGCCGAGCCGTCGAACCCGATGCCCTCGGCGAAGGCACCCTCCAGTTCGGCGGGCGAGATCGCCACCGACTTGAGCATGCCGAGGACATCGGTGAACCACAGCCGCACGAAGCGGATGTCACGTTCCTCCAAGGTGCGGAGCACGAACTCCTGCTGGCGGTTCATGCTCGCAGCCTAAGAGTTCCCTCGGTGAATCGCGTAACTGGTCCATGAACCTCCCGCTACCTGCCTGGTCGGGGCCGTGCGCACGCCGAGCCGCAAAGCGGTCAAAGCGCGCACGGCCCTGCCGCTCAGCCTGAGGTGCAGCGGGCGCCTTCCGCCGGGAGGGTCAGGTCGACCAGGTAGTTCGTGGCCGCGTCGTCCACGCAGGAAATGCCCTGCAGGAAGGCCGTGTGCTGGGTGCCTTCGAAGGTCAGCAGGCGGCCGTGCAGGGCTTGGGCGAGCTTGACCCCGGACACGTAGGGCGTGGCCGGGTCGCCGGTGGTGGAGATGACCAGGACCGGCGGCAGCGCTCCCACCTGCGGCTGGGTGGGCTCGCCGCTGACCGGGACCGGCCAGAACGCGCACAGGTCGCGCGCGGCGCTCGGCGGGCTGCCGTTGTCCAGGAACGGCGCCACCTCTCGGTAGCGGCGGTCGGCCTCGCGGACCCTTGCCGGGTCTTCGACCCGCTGGTCATCGACGCAGTGCACGGCGTCGAACGCGTCGGTGGTGTTGGAGTACCGTCCGCTGGAGCCGCGGCTGTAGTAGTTGTCCGCGAGGGACAGCAGGCTCCGGCCGTCGCCCTCGCGGAGCTGGGCCAGCCCGTTGTCCAGCTGGTCCCACAGGCTGGGTGCGTACAGCGCCTGGATCGCCGCCATCGAGGCGTCCTTGTAGGACAGTTCACGGCCGGTGCCCGCCGGGGCAGGCCGGTTCACCAGCGGGCGGGTGATCTGCTGGAAAACGGCGACCGCATGCGACGGGTCATGGCCCAGCGAGCACTGCTGGCGCTTGGCGCACCAGGCCGCGAAGTCGTTGAAGGCGCGCTGGAACCCGGCTCCCTGCGCGACTAGCTGGTCGGAGGTGGACTGGCCGGGGTCGATCGCGCCGTCGAGCACCATCGCCCGCACGTTGCCGGGGAAGTTCTCGGCGTACCCCGCGCCGATCCGGGTGCCGTAGGAGAAGCCGAGGTAGGTGAGCTTCTCGTCGCCGAGCGCCGAACGCAGCACGTCGATGTCCTTGATGACCTCGCGGGTGCCGACATTGGCGAGCATCTTGGTGCTGGTGCGCTCGGCGCACTTGCCCGCGTGGTCGCGCTCCTCCTGCTCGGTCTGGGCGACCCCGCTCGGCGAGGTGTCGGCATCCGAGTCAAGCCGCTCGGCGTCGCGTTCCTGGTCGGTCAGGCAGTGCACGGTCGGCTCGGACGCGCCGACCCCGCGCGGGTCGAAGCCGACCAGGTCGAACCGCGCGCCGAGCTCGGACTGGGAGACCGTCGAAGCCAGGCTCGCTGCCGTGCCCATCCCGGATGCGCCTGGTCCACCGGGGTTCATCACCAGCGAACCGATCCGCTGGCCCGGATCGGTCGCCGGTTTCCGCAGCACCCCGATCGTGATCGTCTGCCCCTGGGGGGCGGCGTAGTCCATCGGGACTTCCAGCCGCGCGCATTCCAGGCCGGTGTTCCGGTAGGCCGCCTGTTCACTGTCAGTTCTGGCGTATGGGGCGCAGGGCCCCCATGACAACGTTTGTCCGTAGTACCGCTCCAGGCCGGCCGGCACGGGCCCGACCGGACCCTTGCGCTCGGTGTGCGGCTGCAGCGGTTGGGCTTCATGCACAGGGGCGTTACACGCGGCGCCACCCAGCAGGACCACCGCGGAGAGCACGAGCAGTAGGCGGTTCACTACTGAATCGTGACATGGTCCGAGCGGCTCGGCTCACACCGGGCACGACATCGGGCCGTCGCGTGCGTAAAGATGAGTGCATGCCCCAGCTGCGTATCGCACTCGCACAGGTCAACGCATGCGTCGGTGATATCGCCGGCAACGGTTCGATGGTCTTGGACTGGACTCGCCGGGCAGTCCAAGACGGTGCTCACCTGGTCGTTTTCCCGGAAATGATGCTTTCCGGCTATCCCGTCGAGGACCTCGCGCTGCGTAAGTCCTTCGCCGCCGCGAACCTCGCCGAACTGGAGGCGCTCGCCCGGCGCTTGCAGGATTCTGGCTGCGGGGATGCGCTGGTCGTGGTCGGTCACCTGGACCGCGACGACGAAGGCCCACGCAACTCGGCGTCGCTGCTCTACGGCGGCGAGATCGTCGCGACCTACCACAAACACCACCTGCCGAACTACGGCGTGTTCGACGAGGCGCGCTACTTCGCGCCCGGCTCCACCCTGCCGATCGTGCGGCTGCACGGCGTGGACGTGGGCGTGGTCATCTGCGAGGACATCTGGCAGAACGGCGGCCCGGTGACGGCGCTGGGCAAAGTGGGCGTAGACCTCGTGGTTTGCCTCAATGGTTCGCCTTACGAGCGCGCCAAGGATGACGTGCGCACGCCGCTGGTCACCCGTCGGGCCGCCGAGGCCGGTGCGCCGATTGCCTACGTCAACCTGGTCGGTGCGCAGGACGAGCTGGTCTTCGACGGCGACTCGATGGTCGCCACGCCGGACGGCGAGATCATCACGCGGGCGCCGCAGTTCACCGAGCACCTGATGGTGCTGGACCTGGACCTGACCGCGGGCGGGTACACCTCGACCACGGTGCCCGCCGAGCCCGGCCCGATGCGGACGCCTGCCTTTGACGTTGAGCGGATCGTGCTGCAGCCGGAGCCGCTGCCGCGCTACGAGCCGTTGGCCGCGTTGCCGCCGGCCGAGCCGCTCGACGACGCGGCCGAGGTGTGGTCGGCGCTGGTCACCGGGCTGCGGGACTACGTGCAGAAGAACGGCTTCCGATCGGTGACCTTCGGGTTCTCCGGCGGGATCGACTCCGCGGTGTGCGCCGCGCTGGCCGCCGACGCGCTCGGCGCGGACGCGGTGCACGGGGTGTCGATGCCGTCGAACTACTCGTCGGAGCACTCCCGCTCGGACGCCGCCGAGCTGGCGCGGCGGATCGGCTGCCACTTCGAGGTTCACCCGATCCCAGACATGGTCGACGTCTACGTGCGGGGGCTGGGGCTGACCGGGCTGGCCGAGGAGAACGTGCAGGCCCGCTGCCGGGGCGTGCTGCTGATGGCGTTGTCGAACCAGCGCGGACACCTGGTGTTGGCCACCGGGAACAAGACCGAGCTGGCGGTGGGTTATTCGACGATCTACGGCGACGCGGTGGGCGCGTTCGCGCCGATCAAGGACGTGCCGAAGACGCTGGTGTGGAAGCTGGCGAAGTGGCGCAACGCCGATGCGGAAAAGCGCGGCGAGGTACCGCCGATCCCGGAAAATTCGATCACCAAGGCGCCGTCGGCCGAGCTGCGGCCGGACCAGGTGGACCAGGATTCGCTGCCGGAATACGACGTCCTGGACGTGGTGCTGGATGGCTACGTGGAAGGGGATCGCAGTTACGCGGACCTGATCTCCGACGGGTTCGAGGCCGAGCTCGTCGAGCGGGTGCTGCAGATGGTGGACCGCGCCGAGTACAAGCGCCGGCAGTACCCGCCGGGCACCAAGATCACGTTCAAGGCGTTCGGGCGGGACCGGCGGCTGCCGCTGACCAACCGCTGGCGCGAGATCGCGCCCTAGGCAGCCCTCACGGTTTCGGTTGGAGCTACGGTCGACGCCGTGGTCGTGGTGAACGCTCACGACCGCAGAAGGAGGCGAGACCGTGTGGGTTGTGCACGGGTTGTGCACTGCGGACGGACGGCTGGTGCTGTGGGCGGAGGATTCCGGGCTCCCGCAACGGGTGCCCGGACGTGCCCCGCGTGGCCCGGTGGCGCACCCCTTCGCGGTGCCTGGCGAGGCGCTGCGGGACGCTCTGCCGGGCGAAGCGCTCAAGGTCGATTCGGTTCGGCTCCGGCTACCGTCCTACGCCTCCGCCCCGGTCACATCACCTGAGCTGGTGCGGGATCCGCTGACCGCCGGACCGGCACCGCGCGGGAAACTGCGGTTGCGGGAGTGGCTGGTCCCGGCCGTTTCGTGCGCTCCGGCAGCGGTGCGCGCACTGCTCGACGACGAGATCCCCGGATGTCGGCTCGGGGCCTCCGCGCACTTCCTGCGCAACGTCGCCGGGTTGGCCGAGCAGATGGTGTCGCAGGGACGGGTGCTGCCCGCGCTGGTCTTCGAGGCGCAGCGGCCTGCGGCGCGCTGGCGGCCGTCGTTGTCCGGCACGGATTCGGCGCGCTTCGTGGCGCTGCGCGAGGCGATGCCACCGGCGTTTCGGTGCGAACGCGGCGCTCCGCCCGCGGAGGTCCTTCGTGCGGCGCTGGACACGCTCGTTGACGGCATCACCCGCAGCCGCGTCGCCGATGTCGAACTGCCGGGCGGCCGGAGCGCGGCCGCGGCGTGGCTGAACGCGCTGATCGACGAGCCTCGGTTCGACGCCAATCCCGAGAAGCTGCGGAAGCTGGCCAGTCAGCTGGACTCCTGGCACGCCAGCGGTGCCCACGAGAGCCCGGTGCGAACCTGCTTCCGGTTGCACGAACCGGAGGATGACGACGCGCAATGGCGGTTGGAATTCCTGCTGCAGGCGGTGGACGACCCCAGCGTCCTGGTGTCGGCGACCGAGGTGTGGCGGGAAGGGAGCCGGGTACTGCGGCGCTGGGTCGCGCAGCCGGAGGAGTTGCTGCTGGCCGACCTCGGCAAGGCGGGCCGCGTCTTCCCGGGACTGGACCAGGCGCTGCGCGTCGCGCATCCCACCGAGTTGTTCCTGGACGCGACCGGCGCGTACGAGTTCCTCACCCGCGCGGCGCTGCTGGATCAGGCGGGTTTCGGCGTGCTGCTGCCGTCGTGGTGGGGCCGGACGCAGCAACTCGGTCTGAAACTGACCGCGAGCAGTGCCGGGACGGCGGGCGCGGTGACGAAGGAATCCGGCCTCGGCATGGACGCCGTGGTCGACTATCGCTGGGATCTCGCCCTTGGCAACGAGCAGTTGACCGAGTCGGAACTGGCGGAGCTGGCCGCCGCCAAGGTTCCGCTGGTGCGGCTGCGCGGCAAGTGGGTCCAGGTGGACCGCAAGCGGCTGGCCGCCGGGCTGGAGTACCTGGAGCGCGCCGGGAGCGGGCGGATGACCGCGGGCGAGGTGCTGCTGCAGGCCGCGCTGCACCCCGACGACGAGGACCGGGAGGGCGAGGACCGGCCGATGCCGGTCGTCGAGGTGACCGGGCACGGATGGCTCGGTGATCTGCTGTCCGGCCAGGTCGACCAATACCTTGAACCGGTGGAGCCGCCGGAGAGCTTCACCGCGACGCTGCGCCCGTACCAGGCTCGGGGCCTGGCCTGGCTCGCCTTCCTGGATCGGCTGGGGCTGGGCGCCTGCCTCGCCGACGACATGGGGCTCGGCAAGACCGTGCAGCTGCTGGCGCTGGAAGCGCTGGCCCGCTCGGCGGGCTCGCGCGGTCCGACACTGTTGGTCTGCCCGATGTCGGTGGTCGGCAACTGGCAGCGGGAGGCCACCCGGTTCGCGCCGTCGCTGCGGGTGCACGTCCACCACGGCGTGAGCCGGCTCAGCGGCGCGGCCCTCGTGGACGAGGTCGGCGGGCACGACCTGGTCATCACGACGTATCCGCTGGCCGCACGGGATTCGACGGTGTTGCGGGAGATCCGCTGGGACCGGGTAGTGCTCGACGAGGCGCAGAACATCAAGAACAGCGCCTCGCGCCAGGCGAAGGCGGTGCGCGGCCTGTCCGCCCGGCAGCGGATCGCGCTGACCGGCACGCCGGTGGAGAACCGGCTCGCCGAGCTCTGGTCCGTCATGGATTTCACGAATCCCGGCGTGCTCGGCTCGCTGAGCACGTTCCGGGCGCGGTTCGCGGTGCCGGTGGAACGCGACGGCGACACCGACGCCGCTGCCCGGTTGCGGCGCATCACCGGCCCCTTCGTGCTGCGCCGAGTCAAGACCGACCCGGCGATCATCAGCGATCTGCCGGACAAGATCGAGATGAAGCAGCTGTGCAACCTCACCGCCGAGCAGGCTTCGCTGTACCAGGCGGTGGTCGACGACATGCTCGCGCGCATCGACAACAGCGAAGCCATGGAACGTCGCGGACTGGTGCTGGCGACGATGTCCAAGCTGAAGCAGGTGTGCAACCACCCGGCGCAGCTGCTCGGTGACGGTTCTGCGCTGCCCGGCCGGTCGGGGAAATTGTTGCGGCTGGAGGAAATCCTCGAATCGGTGCTGGCCGAAGGCGACAAGGCACTGTGCTTCACGCAGTTCGCCGGGTTCGGCGGGATGCTGGTGCCGCATCTGTCGGCGCGGTTCGACACCGAGGTGCTGTTCCTGCACGGCGGCACCCCGAAGAAGGCCCGCGACGCGATGGTCCAGCGGTTCCAGTCCGAAGACGGGCCGTCGATCTTCCTGCTGTCGCTCAAGGCCGGCGGCACCGGGCTGACGCTCACCGCGGCCAACCACGTCATCCACCTGGACCGGTGGTGGAACCCGGCGGTCGAGGACCAGGCCACCGACCGGGCGTTCCGGATCGGCCAGCGCCGGGACGTACAGGTCCGCAAGCTGACCTGCATCGGCACCCTGGAGGAGAAGATCGACCGGATGATCGAGGACAAGAAGGCGTTGGCGCAGCTGGTGGTCGGCTCCGGCGAGACCTGGCTGACCGAGCTGTCCACCCGCGAGTTGCGCGACCTGATCGCGCTGGACGCGGAGGCCATCGGTGAATAGCTGGCGAGGATTTCCCCCTGCCGCCAAGCCCATCCGGGTCGAGGGCGGCATCAAGGCGCGCAGCAAACGCGGCGAGATCGCGCAAACCTGGTGGTCGCGGCGGTTCATCGAGGTGCTGGAATCGTTCGGCATGGGCGGTAGGCTGCAACGCGGCAAGCGCTACGCCCGCGCCGGACAGGTGCTCAACCTGACCCTGTCGACCAGCGTGGTCGTCGGCTTGGTGCAGGGGTCGCGGCCGGAACCGTACCGGGCGCGGATCGCGATCAAGGCGTTCACCGCCGCCGAATGGGAGCGGATCGAGCGGGAGCTGGCCGGGCAGGCGCTGTACGCGGCGAAGCTGCTGGCCGGGGAGATGCCGACGGACATCGAACGGATCTTCGATGAGGTCGGGCTCCAGCTCTTCCCGGTGACGATGCGGGAACTGACGATGGATTGTTCCTGTCCGGACTGGGAAATCCCGTGCAAGCACCTGGCGGCGGCTTGCTACCTGCTGGCGGAATCCTTCGACGAGGACCCGTTCCAGATCCTCGCCTGGCGCGGCCGGGGGCGCGAAGAACTCCTGGACCGGCTGCGGGCGTTGCGCGGCACCGTCGCCGGCCCGGCGGCCAAGGAACCGGACGACGCGGCGCCGCTGTCGGAGTGCCTGGAGACGTTCTGGACGGCCCCGGAACCTTTGGCATCGGCGACCGGCCCGGAGCCGGAACCCACGGTGCCGGACGCCTTGCTCGACGAGTTGGAACCGCTTCCGGTGAAGATCGGCAACACCAACGCGGTCGAAGCACTCCGGCCCGCCTACCGCGCGATGTCCCGTCCGTGAGCGGGGTGGCCGTTCCCCAAACGGGTATCCGGAATTGTCCACAGTGGGCACATATATTCACAGATCTTCCGAACCACGATGACGGCGACAGGCTGGGAGGGAGGCACCCCCAGTTGCCTCCCTCCCGCGCTCCCACGCGCTCCCGGTCATAAGACGCACGGGAGGCCGTTCGGTTGTCTGCGGGTTTTCCCATTTTTGCCAGAAGCCGGATCGGGCACCTGCGTCAGTCGACGACCCGTTCCAGCAGGCGGACCGTCACCTCCTCGCCGGCTTGCTTACCGATCGCGTTGCGGACGTCTGCTTTCACCGGCAGCTTGTGCGTGCCGTCGCCGAGGGCCATGAACGAGCTCCGGAACGGGTGGCCGTCGATGGTGCCCCGGACCTTCACCAGGCCCCGGGTGCCGAAGTACTCGACCGACCGGGGCCAGATGACGTAGGTCCAGCCGCCCCGGTTGGGGCTCTTCTGCAGCGTCGCGGTGAATTGCTCGTCCATCGTTTCCACTCCTTCGCCAAGCCATCTCCTGAACAGGCAGACCGCTCGCGACGACAGAACTCATCGCGCCCGCCCTCCGCGGGCCCTGGTTTTCGCGGATCCGAGCCGCTATGCATGATCAATGGGGATCGAAAGGCAGGCGTCATGCGGTGGAAGAAGTTCGGGTTGGCCGTGGCGGGCGTCCTCGGGTTGAGTTCGGCGTGCTCAATGACTCCGGCCGCGCCCCAGCAGCCCGGGGCGAGTCGGTTGGACGACATCATCCAGCGCGGCGAGCTGCGGGTTTGCAGCACCGGGGACTACCGACCGTTCACCTACCGGGACGCGACGGGAGCCTGGAGCGGGATCGACATCGACATGGCGCACGACCTCGCGGGCAAGCTCGGGGTCAAGGCGACGATCGTGCCCAGCACCTGGAAGACGCTGGTCACCGACTTCGACGCGCGGTGCGACATCGCCGTCGGCGGAGTGTCGATCACCCTGGAGCGGGCGAAGCAGGCGTTTTTCAGCACGTCCTACGTGGTCGACGGCAAGACCCCGATCACCCGCTGCGAGAACGCCGCGCGGTTCCAGACGTTGCAGCAGATCGACCGGCCCGGGGTCCGCGCCATCGTCAACCCCGGCGGCACCAACGAGCAGTTCGCCAAGCAGCACCTCAAGCAGGCCACCATCGTCGAGCACCCGGACAACAACACGATCTTCCAGCAGGTCCTGGACGGCAGGGCCGACCTGATGATGACCGACGCCGCCGAAACCAGGTGGCAGTCCAAGCAGCACCCCGAGCTGTGCTCGGTGCACCCCGAGCAGCCCTTCACCTTCACCGAGAAGGCGTACCTGCTGCCCAAGGGCGACGTGGTGTTCCAGCAGTGGGTAAACCAGTGGCTCAATCTCGCGCTGCACGACGGCACCTACGCGCGCATCAGCCGGCCCTGGATCGGTTGACGCTCCCGCAGCGGCCAGTCGCCCGCACTGTGACATTGGCCCTCGATGTCTGCCGGTGCGATGGCGCCCGTGGGACGCTTTCCCACGCAACCATCCGACACGACCCGGGGACCCGCGGCGCGGGCCTCGAGGAATAGGACGGTCAACGATGACTGCTGCTCAGAACCAGGGCGAGACGGCGGCGCCGTACGGCTCCACGCCGACCAAGCGGCGGGTCCGCATCCATCACCTCCAGCAGCTGAAGGAGCGCGGCGAGGCCTGGCCGATGCTCACCTCCTACGACATGTACACGGCGCGGATCTTCGACCAGGCCGGCATCCCGGTCCTGCTGGTCGGCGACTCGGCCGCCAACAACGTCTACGGCTACGAGTCCTCGCTACCGGTGACCGTGGACGAACTGTTGCCGCTGGTCCGCGCCGTGACCCGGTCGGTCGAGCGGGCACTGGTGGTGGCCGACCTCCCGTTCGGCTCCTACCAGGCCTCGCCGGAGCAGGCGCTGGCCACCGCGACGCGGTTCATGAAGGAGGGCCGCGCGCACGCGGTCAAGCTGGAAGGCGGCCGCCGCTATGCGCCGCAGATCGAGATGCTGGTGTCGGCGGGCATCCCGGTGATGGCCCACATCGGCTTCACGCCGCAGAGCGAACACGGCCTCGGCGGCTACCGAGTGCAGGGCCGCGGCGACCAGGCCGACGAACTGCTGGCGGACGCGCTCGCGGTGCAGGAGGCGGGCGCGTTCTCGGTGGTGCTGGAGATGGTGTCGGCGGAGGCGGCCAAGCGGGTGACCGGTGAGCTGCACATCCCGACGGTCGGCATCGGCGCGGGCCCGGACTGCGACGCACAGGTGCTGGTCTGGACGGACATGTCGGGCCTGAACACTGGTCGAACGGCGAAGTTCGTCAAACGCTACGCCGACGTGGGCGGCATCCTGGCCGACGCGGCTACTCGTTTCGCCGACGATGTCCGCGGTCACCACTTCCCGGCCGCGGAACACACCTTCCACTGACGCGGCGCCGGGGTGCGCGGTTTGCTGCCGCGCCCCCGGCCCAGTCAGGGATTCGGGCCGACGCAGGCGAACCTCGCCCAGGATTCGACCGGCGGCGGGCCCGCGAGACGGCGCCGGACGTCCTCCAGCTGGTTCAGGATCTCGTTGAGCCGCTCGGGCGCCCGGACGAACTCCAGCACCGCCCGGTAGAACGCGCTGCGCATCGTCGCGGGCATCAGATCCGAGGCGTCGAAGCAAAGCCCCCGGCCGGATTGGCCGATCTCCTCGGCGATGCGCAGGTCCACGTCGCCACCGGGGCGGTCGGCATAGAGCCTGCCGCCGAGGAAATTCCGGTTGATCGAGTACACGCTGCCCTCCCGGTGCCCGGCCAGGATCCGCTGCCCCTCGGTGGAGGCCAGGAACTGCATGAATGCGTTCGCCCCCGGCGAGTCGTTGAACATCACGGCGAGGTCCGCCGAGACGATGGACGGTTGCGACAGCGGCGGGAACCGGAAGAAGTCGAAGTCCTTACCCGCCACCGGCGCCGTCCCGTCGGGGCGGGTCGCCTGGTACTGACTCTTCAAGAACGATCCGGCGTGATCGAGAGAACACCGCTGGGGCTGCTCGAACATGCCCCGACCCGCATCGCTGAAGTCCGTCAGCAGCGCCGCCGGAGCGCCCGATCGGGAGTCGGCCAGGACCTCTCCCCCATCGCGCCAGACGGTTTTCATCTTCTCGTCCGTCCAGCGCATGCGGCCCTGGGCGAACTCCGTGTAGTCGACCGGCCCGTACTTCTTCAGCAGGATGTCCTCGATCCAGTCGGTGCCCGGCCAGCCCGAGACCGGCGGTGCCCCCATCCCCAGGCACCAGCCACCGGACGCACGCCCCAGCGCGAGCATTTCCGCCCAGCTTTCGGGTTGAATCGGGGCTCCGTTTCGCCGATACCACACGATGCTCTTCAGGTCCGCCTTGGCGACGACCGCGAAACGCTTCTCCGCATTGCCGAGACCCTGCACCCATTCCCAGAAGATCGCGTAGGGCAAGGGGCCCTCGTTGCCGTAGGTCATCGGCAGCTCGACCAGCCGGGGTTGGTCGAGTGGAGCGTCGGCGTAGCGCTGCAACTCCGCCGGGCTCGGCACGATCGCGATGTCCGGCGGCGCGCCCTTCTGCACGTCGGCGAGCAAGACCTGTTCGAGGGCCCGGGTCCCCTGGTAGTCGACACGGAACCGGAACCCGTACTTTCGCTCGAACTCCGCCGCCAGTGCGCGGAACTGGGCTTCTTCCTGGCCCGTCCACGACGCCAGCACCGTGATGCTCTCTCGCTGCGAAGGCGCGTCCGCAGGTCCGGCGCAAGCCGGGACTAGCAGCGCCAGGACCGTGACCAGCAACCACTTGCAGCTGCGCATCATCGCTTCCCGTATGAGTATTCGTCGAGGCGAGGCCAGAATCCCGTCACGACGAGTCCGGCGATCAGGACGCTCAGCCACGGGATTCCGGTCTCCAGCCACGCTCCGGACGCCTTGGGGGTCAGCCGCACGTTGACGGACCGGTCGGTGGGCCGGTCCGCGACACCGACCCCCGCGCGGGCCGACCGATCGGGCATGGTCGGGCCGCACTCGCCGGTTCCGGTTCGGCAATGCGCATCAGCCATCGCCAGAAGCGTCCGGTGCGCCACCATTTCACCGTCGGGTTCTGTCAGCACCTGCCGAAGCGCGCTGTTGAAGCCCGCGATGTCCGCGTCCGTTTCGTCGACGACGTCACCGATGAAGACGCTCAGCACGACCACGGCGATCGCGGCGAAAAGCACTCCGCCGAGCAACCGCCGGAAACGCCAGACGATGAAGACGTGACCGGCCACCAAGAACGCGCACAGGCCGGCCATCCACGCCAGCCAGGCGGCGGTCTCGGCCTCGGTGACCTCGCCCTCGCCCACCTGCCGGTGCAACGCATCGGCCTGCAGGCCGCGGAGTTCGCCGAGCTTCTCGACGATGCCGCCGTGCGGGTCGTGCAGTTGCCGCCAGGCATTCCACAGCGCGACGGTACCCATCAGGTGGTCGTCGGCCCGAAAGTACGCGCCGGCCTGGCTGATGGAATCCGAATAGGACGCGAGCAGGCTCTCGACCGTCTGCAGCGACTCGGTCCCGGGCTGCCCGACGGCGTTGACCTCGGCGGCATGCGCCAGGCTCTGACTGGCGATCGCCATCTGGTTGTAGTACTCCTGGCCGGGCCCGGTCAGCGGCGCACCACCGGAAGCGAAAGCGGCCACGGCCGCCTCGTTCGCGGTGATGAGCGCATTCCTAGCCACCTGCACGTCGACGATCATCGGACCGAGGCGATGGCGCAGCGCAGTGGAGACGTCATGCGCGCTGCGGAAGTACACCAGCGACGGCTCCATCGCCACGAACGTCAACACCACCGAACAAACCGCTAATGTCCACAGTGCTCCACGCGTCGTCCTGATCCAGGCCAAGGCGGCCCCGCGACGGTCACCAACCCAGCGCCAACCTGCCCCGGACCAGGCGGTGCCCCACCGCCACGCCATGCGGTCAGCACGCACGATCGCGGTCCGCGGCGTCACTAGGAGCACCGGAGGGCCTGAGCACGGGAGTCCCAACGCGACCCGCGGCTATCACGTCGTCCGGGCTGATCTGATCCGCCGCGACCAGCAGGCTCAACCGCCGCAAGCTGTCGTTGTCCCCGGTCCGGCGGGCCCGCCTGCAGGCTTGCGCCCAATACCGGCCGGCATCTGCCAGATCACCGGACTCGTAGGCCGTGCAGCCGGCCCAGATCGCGTCGGCGAGGTCGCGCTGACTGCGGCTGATGCGCGAGCCACCGGGGAACCTGGTCCAGTGCACCTTGACCGCCCGGACCGGGCCGGTCGGCCGGGGGCGATCGGGCTCCCCGTGCACCAGATCAACGACCGCGGCCTGAAGATCTTCGCCATCCGGGCCATCGCGCAGTTCGAATTCGACCTCGTACTCTCGAATTCCGGACCAGCCCGCGCCGAGCGGCACCTCGACACCGCCGCCGGTGCGGATGGCCCCCGCGTCCGAGTACGCGGGCGGGTCGACCCGTCGCACGGCACGAACCGCCCTCGCCAGCCGCAGCCGGATCCGGATCCGCAGCTCGTCTCCCGGGCTCGGGACGCGCACGACCATCCGCGTCCGCAGGCGGCGCGCCGCCGGAGGCAGGAACGGGTTGTGCCGCAACACCAAATCGGGCTGTTCAGCCATCTCATCACCACCAGGTCACCGGACGGAGCCGGTTCTTGCGGTCCAACAACGCCTGGTGCTCGGCAGGATTGCGGGTCTGCCTGCTCAGCGCCTCGAAGGAACGCTCCAACCGCTTCTGGAGATTCCGCCTGCCCGGCGGGTCTGCGAACATCGCGAGTTCGTGCGGCTCCGTGAATTCCACCTTCGCCGCCGAATGCTCAAGCACCGCCAACGCGGCCGTCTGCACCCAAGCCGTCAACCGGACGTGCGCCTCAGCGTCGTACCGGCGGTGCTCTCCGTCGTCCCGCAACAACTCGTTGACCCGTCGTGCCGCCTCGCTGACATCCTCGGCGGTCGGCCAACCGGATTCGCCGAGCTTGATCAGGTACGCGCGGATGGCCGCGATCCGTGCGGCGTCATATTGCCGGGAAACGGCGGGAACAGCATCGAGTACCTGCGCCGCTTCGGCTCGCTTGTGATCGCGGAGGAACAGCCGAGCCAGGCCGAACGTGGCACCGGCCGGTGCTTTGTCCCGTCGCCAAACCGCCTCGTAACAACGCCGGGCCTCCTTGGCATCCCCGCGGTACTCCCAGCACAAACCGAGGGCGACCGCTGGAATCGCCTCGCCGGGCAGGAGGGTGCGCACCTCACGGAAGTGCCGCCAAGCGCCGTCGAAGTCCGCGGACGCCAACGCCACCAAACCCGCGTGCCAGTCCAGCCGCCAAGCCGGGCCGGGGCTCTGCTCCCCCCGTTCCGCATCGTGGCGCCGCTGCTCCCGGGCTGCGGCCAGACACGTCGCCGCTGCCCTGACGTCGGGCCCGCCGTGCTCCGCGAGAGCCGCCCGGCAGGCTTTCAGCTGGCTCTCCACCGAGCCCGTCAGCTCGCTGGTCAACCGGCGGAAGTCGCTGGCCGTGACCCGCAGCAGGTAGGCCGCCTGCCGGTCGTGGGGATCGACCAACGGCGCCGGGAGTTCCTGCACGACCTTCTCCGGGGTGGGCCGGCCGAGCGCGGTGAGCTCCGCACGCTCATCGAGCCAGTGCTCCAAGGGCGGTACCGCACCGAGCCCACCGTCCAGATCGCTCGTCGCCGGCTCGAAGTGGCGGGACGCCTCGTGGCGCTGGGCAAACCCGCTCAGCGCCATGATCTCCCGCAGCACGCCCTTGAGCTGATCGGCCATCTCGGCCGCCGAGGTGAACCGCCGGGCGGAAACCGGATCTAGCGCGCGGTCAAGCACGCATTGCACCGAATCCATGCTGTAGCGCACCTTTTCGAGATCGTCGTCGGCGACGTCGTCGATCAGCGCGATCAACGTCCGGGCAACCGAATAGAGGTCCGTGCTCACCGACGGGCGAAACTTGCCGGGCCCCTGCTCCGGATGGAAACCCCGGGTGAGCGAGGGGCGGCGACCGTCCTTGCGGTCTTCCCACACCCCGCCGAGGTCGACGATCACGATCCGGTCGCTGCTGCGGATCACGTTCTCCGGCTTCATGTCGGTGTAGCACAGTCCGCGCTGGTGCAGGAACTCGAGCGCGGTGAGGATCTCGCAGCCGTAGGCCAGGATTTCGGCGATGAGCGGTGGATCCTGCCGGTTTCGCGGCAGGGTCGCCAGCTCGCTCAGCGGCACGCCTTTGACGTAGTCCATCGCGATGTAATCCGCCGGCTCACCCTCGGCCGGCACCTCGGGGTGCTGGAAGAAGTCGTGCGCTCGCACCAGATTCCGGTGCTCCAGCCGGGTCAGGTACCACGCTTCGGAGCGAAGCGCGCCCGCGGCTCGTTGGTCGTACCGATCGCTCAACGCCTTGAGCGCCACCTCACGTTTGAGGTTCTCGTCGTACGCCAGGTAAATCGAGCCATAGCCGCCTTTCGCCAGGTACTTCCACACCTGGTAGCGGCCGCGGCCGACCCAAGTGCCCTTCTCCAGCCGAGGAACGGACGGCTCCGCACCGGTCGCCCAGTCGGCTCTGGGAAATTTCAGCTTCGGCAATGTCACGAGCCCCGCGCACCGCCACTCGTCGGCGCCCTCGCGCGTGGGCGATTCGGCGGGCGGGCGACGCCAACACGCTTCGCAGAAGCCGGTCTCGTCGATCCGCCCGGGATCGCCGGGGCAATCCGGGCGCGGGCACACGTCGCCGACCGTTTCCGGCCGCTCCGAACGCGCACCGATCTCTTCCAGCCTGGCACGTTCGGCGCCGACGAAATCGCGGGCCGCTGTCAGTTCGCGATCAAGTCCGTCCAGCTCATCCGGCGACACGCCGTCGGGCGATTCCGCCACCTTCCGGCGAAATCCTGCCAACCGGACCCGGAATTCGTTGGAACTCCACGGCGAATCGGACAAGCTCGACGTTGCCCGAGAAAGGCATCGCCGCAGGCCGACGACGCGGTGCTCCGCGCGAACCAGCTCGCGGATTCGCGAATCGAACTGCTCCAACCGCCGGGCCGCGCTGCGTTGCGGAGGATCTTCGACCACCGCGCCCTGAAAGTCCGGGAGCTGTTCGAGGATCGTGCGGATCGGGATCATCCACGCCATGCCGTGCGGGTGGCTGTCGGCGGACTTCAGCACCACCATCCCGAGCACCGCCTCGTCCCGGCTGTCCAGCACCGCGGCGCCGCTGAACCCCACCTCCACGTTGCGGCCGGCGGGTTCGGTGAACAGCTGTATCAGCCCGCCGCCCGCGCCGGCCCGACCAGCGACCGTCAGCTCCACCCACGTTCCGTCCGGGTACTGCGCGCAATGCCCGTAGCACCAGACGGCGGCGCGACGTTGCAACTCGGCTCGTTCGACCAGTGGGGCGGACCAGGAATGGTGCCGAGGTTCGGCCAACCGCAGCAGGGCGATGTCGCGGCTCGCCTCGGCCTGGTTCCCGCTGAACCCGGTTCTGGTCGCGACCACCCGGTCCCGGTCGCCAAGGGAGAAGTCCAACCGCACCTCGGCGCGGGCCCCGATCACGTGCGCGCAGGTCAGCGCGTACTCGCCGTGCAGCAGGAAACCCGTTCCCAGCAACACGTCCGACTGCGCGTCAAGTATCCGCACATGCCACTGCGCGGGATCCGCGGATGTCGCGCCGCCTTGATCGAGCACGGTTCGACGGTAGAACGCGCCAAGCCCGGGAACCGGTGATCAGCCCAGCACCACCCGATCGGCGGTTAGCCGGGTGGGGTTCCGGTGCCGAATGGCTTGCCGCCCAGCGCTTCTCGGCCGTGCGGTGTCCGCCAGCCCGACAGGTCCGGGCCGACCGGGACGATTTTCGTCGGGTTGATCTGGTCGTGGGTGGCGTAGTAGTGGCGCTTGATGTGGTCGAAGTCGACCGTGTCACCGAAGCCCGGCGTTTGGAACAGGTCCCTGGCATAGGCCCACAGGATCGGCATTTCCGCCAGCTTCTGGCGGTTGCACTTGAAGTGTCCGTGGTAGACCGCGTCGAATCGGACCAGCGTGGTGAACAGGCGGACATCGGCCTCGGTGATCGTGTCGCCGACCAGGTAGCGACGGTCCGCGAGGTGCTCGGAAAGCCAGTCCAAGCGGGCGAAAAGTCGCTCGAATGCCTCCTCGTACGCTTCCTGTGAGGTGGCGAAGCCGCAACGGTAAACGCCGTTGTTGACGTCCGCGTACACCACCGCGTTGATCTCGTCGATCTCGGTGCGCAGGTGCTCCGGGTACAGCTGCGGAGCGCCGTTACGGTGGTATTTGGCCCATTCCGTGGACAGGTCGAGGGTCAGCTGCGGGTAGTCGTTGGTGACCACCCTGCCCTCGGCGACATCCAGGATCGCGGGAACCGTGCAGCGCCCGCGGAATTCGAGATCCGCGCGCAGGTATGCCTGCGAGAGGAAAGAGATCTTGGTCACGGGGTCCTTGCCCTGCGGGTCCAGGGTGAAGCGCCAGCCGCGCCGGTCCCGGATCGGGTCGACGATCCCCATGGACAGCGCGTCTTCCAGCCCGAGCAGCCGCCGCACGATCACCGAGCGGTGCGCCCACGGACACGCGAGGCTCACCACCAGCCGGTACCGGTCCGGTTGCGCCGGCCACCCGGATGAACCGTCCGCGGTGATCCGCTCGGTGAACCGGTTCGCCTGGCGCACCCACTCGCCCCGTGTCGAGGTCTCCGCCTTGAACTGTGCCTCGGCCATGCCCCCACCCTAAGCCCGGGGCGATTTCCATTGAAATCGCCGCCCTCGCCAGGACGATCCGCCTCAACCCACGCGTCTGGCGAGCACGTCGGCGTGGCACGGCTTGGGCGCGCACCAGCAGCCCAGCGCACGCCCGCTCAGCTCGCCCTCGCGCAGCTTGGTGAGCAGGTTCGGCTGCTCGTCCAGCCACTTCTCGTAGTGCCGGACCATCGCCTCGCGATCGACCTTGGCTTCCTTGAGGAACGGGCTGGCGAACTCCGACTCCGGCCAGTGGTGGCGGGGCCCGGCGTGCCCGACGTAGGTCAGCAGGCCCGCTTCCTCCAGCCACGGCACCAGGTGCTTGTGCGGGCCACTCTTGCGGACGTTGACCACGACGGCGTGCCCATCGAGCAGGGCGTCCGCCCGCTCCCGCTCGTCGTCACTCCAATTGCTCGCCTCGTCCGGCAGCACCACGACCACCCCCCTCGTTCAGGGTCCCGCCACCCGACCGAAGTGACAATTCGGTCCTTCGATGTGGGCGAACACCCGTCAGACGTCGGTGATGCGCAGGCCCGCGTGGGCCTTGTAGCGGCGGTTGATGGCGATCAGATTCGCCGTGAGCGCCTCCACCTGGTGGGCGTTGCGCAGCCGTCCGCCGTAGATGCCGCGCACGCCCGGGATCACGTCGGCCAACGCTCGGACCACGTCGGTGGCCTCGCGGTCGTCGCCGAGCACCAGGACATCCAGGTCGACGTGGCTGACCGCGAGGTCGGCCAGGATCACCGCCGAGACGTGGTGGAACGCCGCGGTCACCCGCGACTCCGGCAGCAGCTGCTCGGCCAGCTGTGCGGCGCTGCCCTCCGGTACCGGCAGCGCGTAGGGGCCCTGCTTGTCGAAGCCCAGCGGGTTGACGCAGTCGATCACGATCTTGCCCGCGAGCTCGGCTTGCAGGGACTTGAGCGTGTCGGCGTGGCCTTCCCAGGGCAGCGCGGCCAGCACGATGTCCGAGGCCGCCGCGCATCCGGCGTTGTCCTGGCCAGTGACGGTGCCGCCCGCGATCTCGACGATCTCCGCCGCCGCCCGCGCGGCGCGTTCGGCTTTGCGCGAGCCGATCACGACCTTCAGGCCCGCATTCGCCCACCGGATGGCCAGCCCTCGGCCCTGCGCCCCGGTGCCGCCCAGCACCCCGACCGTCATCTCCCGCACGTCAGCCACCCCGGGCCCCTTTCGTCGCCGTCGACCATGCGAAACCACGATCGACCCGGGACGGCGAATCCGCCACCAGTGCGGGGTGTGCTTCAGGCCACTTCGAAGGCGACGTCGCGGCGCGCCGGATCGGCCTCGACGAGCCGCACCCGGACTTGCTGGCCCTCGCCGAGCCCGCCGCCGGTGCAGCGCGCGATGACCGGCGGGTCGGCCACGAACACCTCACCGGCCGAACCATTGGGCACGCGCAGCACCGTCGCCGCGAATTCCTCGCCGATCCGCGACGCCAGCGACCAGGCCTGCGCCTGGGCGATGCAGGCCCGCTCCACCTGCCCGGCGACCCGGTCCGAGCTGCCCATCGCCGACGGCAGCGCGGCCAGCGCGGCGTGCACCCACTCGGGTACTTCCCGGTCCGAGGCCACCGCCAGGCATACCTCGGCGCTGTAGCGGTCGACCAGACGCCGCAGCGGGGCCGTGACGTGCGCATACGAGGCGCCGATGCCCGCATGGTTGGCCTTCGCGGGCGCCCCGTCGCCAAAGGCGGTGTAGCCCGCACCGCGGAGTAAACGGGTCGCCGCCACGTGCACGGCCAGCGCCTCCGGCCGGATCGGGTCGAGCCCCGCCAGCGCGATGGCGGGTGGGGTATCCACCGGCCAATCGACGCCCAGCCGGGTCGCCGAGCGGCGCAGTCCGGCCACGGTTTCCGGTTCCGGGTCCGGCACCGTCCGCAGCACGCCGATCCCAGCCGAGAGCATCATCTCCGCCGCGCACATGCCGGTGAGAAGGGAAATCTCGGCGTTCCACGCCTCGACCACCAGCCGGGGACGCAGCACCAACCGCCATCCGCCGCCACCGTCGGATTCCACCTGCTGCTCGGGCAGGCCAAGTTCGATCGCGCCGCGCAGCACCGCCTGCTCCCGGCGCAACCGCCCGACCTCCGGCAACAGCTCGATCGACGGGTGCGGGTCGCCGAGCCGCAGCGAGCGCTGCACGCCGTCGTAGTCCAACTGCGCCACCGAGCGCACCAGGGCCCGATGGACATCGACGCGCACCGGAAGCCCGTCGGAATCCAGGTCGATCGTCCACAGCACGGCCGCGCGCACCTGGTCCGGCAACAGGCTCGCGGCGTCTTCGGACAGCCGTGCCGGGTGTAGCGGAACGTTGCCGTCCGGCAGGTAGAGGGTCTGCCCGCGGCGCCGCGCCTCGACATCCAGCGCGCCCCCGGGCATCACGAACGCGGCGACGTCGGCGATCGCGTAGTGGATCCGGAATCCGCTGCGCCGCCGCTGGACCAGCACCGCCTGGTCGAGGTCCTTGGCGCCGGGCGGATCCACCGTGACCAGTGGCAGGTCGGTGGCGTCCACGCGCGTCCCGGTGAGCACCGGCTGCGCGACGGTCTGCTCCACCTCGGCCAGCGCGGCGGTCGGGTAGTCGACCGGCAGGCCCAGTTCGGCGCGGATCGCCGAGAAATCCATGCCCGGTTCCGGGCCGAGTTCCGTGCGACTGCGGCCGGTCGGTAAGGCGGCGGCAACTCCGGTGCCACCCGGTGGGACTCCCGCCGCCGCCACGAGCTCAGTCCTCGCTGTTCCAGCGCCGGTCGACCTCGTCGGCCGCCTTGGTCCGCTCCTCGGCTATCTCGAGCGCACGAGCGGCGGTCTCCCGGTCCGGGTATGGGCCCAAGCGGTCAGCCGCCCGGCAGCCGGCCTTCGGCTCGACCTGCCGATGCTTCAAACAGAAGTACCAACTTCCGCCGCCCATGCATCGAGCCTCGCACGACTGCGCGCACCTGTCACGTGTGGGGCCCCGACCCGACCGTTATGTCCCAACATCACCAGGGCGGCGGAGGGGGCGCGGCCGGCATCGGCTGCTGGCCGCCGGGGTTCTGCCGCAGGATCGGGTCCAGGCAGGACACCAGCACCTGGTGGGTCTCGGGGTTGTCGATCCGGCGGCCGTCCCGCATCCGGTACTCCAGCTCGCCGTTGTCGCCGACCTCGACGGTGCAGCCGACCTCCGCGAGCTGATCCTCGTCAAGGTCCACGAGCCGCTCGTAGCGGGACGGCACGACCCGGTAGACCGGCCACGGCAAGTGCCCGAACGCCTGGTGGAACTGCGCGAGGAGGTGGCTCATCTGCTGCTGCCACGGCAGCGGCATGGCCTGGGCCAACGAGCGCGGCAGCACCGCATACCCGCTGTCGGTCCCAGGCCGGGGCTGGCTCAGGTAGTCCCCGAGCGGCGTGCTCGACGCGGGCGGACGAGACGGCCGCGGAATCGGGTCCGGCGTGAACATGATCAACCCTTCCGAAGGTCAGCAGGCGCCCGCCATTCTTACCTAACGCGCGCCCCCGGCGGCGGGAGCCGGCGCGCCAGCCATCGGCGTGTCGGCGGCCGGCCGCACTGCCGTGGGCAGCAGCTCACCGCCGTCCCACAGCTTTTCCACCTCGACCGACTCGCCGGGCTGCGGCGCGTGCAGCACCTCGTTGTCGCCCAGGTACAGCGCCACGTGGTGGATGCTGTTCGGATCCCGGCCGTAACCCCAGAACACCAGGTCCCCCGGCTGTGCCTGGGACAGCGGAACGTGCACGCCGCCCTGGAAGTACTGGGTCTGCGAGTACTTCGGGATTTCCACCCCGGCCGCCTTCCATGCCTGCTGTGTCAAGCCCGAGCAGTCGAAGGCGTTCGGCCCGGCCGCGCCCCACACGTAGGGCTTGCCGAGCTGTGCTTGGGCGTACTGGATCGCCTGGGTGGCCAGCACGCTCGCGCCGGGCAGGCTCTGGCAAGCGCTGATGCCCTCGACGTCGCCCTCCACACTCACCAGGTGCGCGGCCATCGGCTCCCACTTGTGATAGCGCAGCGGGAAGGCCGAGCGCTCCACCCGCTGGGCGGCTTCACCCGGCCGCATCTCCTCCCAACCCGGAACCGCGAGCAGCACGTCGAAGAACTTGTTGATCGCGTAGTCCACGTCGGTGATCTGCTGCTCCGTGCCCCAGCCCATGGACGGCCGCATCTGGAAGATGCCCAGCGAGTCCCGGTCGCCGTGGAGCACGTTGGCCAGGTTCGACTCGGTCTTGCCCGCCTGGATCGCGATCTGCCAGGCCCGCGGCGGCAGGCCACGCTGCTTGCCGATCTCGATGATTCGCTTGGCGATGCCGACCGACTCACCGCTGAGCGTCGCGGCGTCGCGCTCGCCGCGGCCCGCGCCGTCGCCCCACGGGCCGAGGTCGGCGCTGCAATCCGACCAGCCGGTGCCGCGCCCGCCGCTACCGGCCAGCAGGGCGGTCAGCGCACCGACCCCGATCAAACCTGCGAAACCCGCGAGCACGACGACCGCAACCACGAGCTTGCGCATGTCAGCCTTCCTTGTCGTACTGGGCCACTCGCCAACCGGCCGGGGTCTTGTTGACGGTCACCGACAACACACCGATGTCGGTCGGCAACCGCACCGCCATCGAGCCGGCGGTGGAGTGGACCGCGGTGGCCGCACCGGTGATCACGTTGCCGGCGTTGCTCGGGTCCACCGATGCCATCTCGGTGAGGAACTCCTCGGTGGTGTAGGGGCGTAGCTTGCTCAGCCACTGCTGCCGGTCGGCGCCGACGGGGTGATCCACCCATGCCTTGCCCCACTGCTCGACCACGGCCACCCCGGCCGGGTCCGGGGCGACGGGTGTCGGTGCGGCCTGCGGCACCGCGATCGTCGGCGGCGACTTCGTCCGGGGCGGCGGCACGACCGCAGGATGCTCGGTTGCCCTCGTGCGGGAGGCCGCCATGTTGGTGCTCGGCGGCGGCTCGGGCAGCAAGAAGCCGACGGCCGTCGCCACCGCCGCGCACGCGATCAAGGCGGCAACCAGGTGCTTCGGCGAGCGCAGCGGCCAGCCCCACAACCTGCGGTACACCGCGGCGCGCCCACGGTGCGTCCGGATCGGCATCAGCTACCCCTCTTCCCGCCAAGTGGCTGGTCTTGAAGCGGCACAGCCGCTTAGCGCGCCGAAGTACTCAGCCATCGGCGACCTCCAGCCCCCGGGAGGGCCGGTAGATCACGTAAACCGGGCGGCCGGCCACGACCTCCATCTCCGCGCGGCGCGGGGCCGGTGGTTCGGGCGGGCCGGGGGTCGGGGAACCGGCCGTGCGCGATGGGATCAGCACCGGATCTTCGTCCATTCCATCCCATTTGGCATCCGCCACCGGGTTGGTATCGACTACCCGGCTGGTGCTGCGCGCCTCCGGAAGCGCCGCGGCGCCGCCGGGCCGCCGCACGGCACTCCCGGAGGGCAGCGCGGTGCTTGCACCCGCCGCCATGGCGTCCGGCGCGTCGCGGTCCAACCGCTGCGCGGTCGCCGCGACCGACATGTGCTGCGCTTCCGGCCGGCTCCGCCGGCGGCCACGCTGCGGCGACGCGTACTCCTCGTCGGGATCCATCCCGCGTACCTGGTCCCAGAAGTCGCCGCCCTCCTCCTCAGACCTGGGCCGCCGACCGCGGAACCGGGAGAACAGCCCCTGCGGGGCGCGGGGGACAGCGCGGCCGACGGTGCCCACCGACAGCTCGACCATCTGGCCCATCCGCCGGATCGGCTTGCCGATCAACAGGAACACGATCGTCACCAGGGCGGCCAGCAAGATCTGGGTCAGCGCGGAGAAGCCGCGCAGCGGGTCGAAGAGCCAGGTCAGGATCAGGGTGTGCAGCCCGGCCATCGCCGAGATCATCACCACGTTGAGCACCGCGGCCCCGGCCACCCGGCCGATGGTGCGCAGCACCTGGTGGTAGAGCAGCGCGATGAGCCCGATCAGCGGCCCGGCCAGGATCAGCACCCGCAGCAGGACCTGGGCGAGCAGGATGGTGGCCTTGGCCAGCAGCTGGAACGAGGCGTAGGAGAAGCCCTGCACCAGCGCGAGCACGCCCGCGCCGACGCGGCTGCCGTCGATGCCCTGAAAGTAGCCGTAGGAGCTGCCCATCTTGCCCGCGACGTCCTCGAACGCCTGCTTCTTCGGCTCCGGCGAACCGGCGTCGGCCCCGGCGTTGACCTCCTGCTTGGTCCACGCCTGCGCGCGCAGCAGGTCCCGGCCGAGCTGCTGGGCCTGCGGCGAATCGGGTGAGCCGAATTCGCCGCGCAGCCAGTTCCGGTAGATGACCTGGTCGTGCAGCAGCGTCGGCAGGGCGTTGCTCTCGTCCACGCCGACCTCCCGCAGGAACCCGGCCTGCACCGCCGAGGTCCCGGTGATCACCACGTCGTCCAGCGCGTGCGTGTAGACCAGCGGCGTCAGGTAGGTCGCCGAGGCGAACCAGAGCCCGGCCAGCGCCCACATGCCGCGCTTGCCGATGCTGGCCAGGTCGCCCTGCCAGATGTAGCGGAACAGCACGATCGCCAGCACCAGCGCGACCAGTCCGAACCACGGCGTGAACACGCTGTCGTAGAGCGCGACCGTGCCGGTGGCGATGACCTCGTCCAGCGGGTCCATCAGGTCGCCGTTGAGCAGCGCGTAGTGCAGCCCGTTGGTGGCGCCGACGAGGTTCTTGGCGATGTTGAACATCTCGTTGCCGAGCCACGTGTCGACCATCGCGTTCGGGTTGGTCACGCCCTGCGGGCCGCAGCCGAGGTCGTAGGTGTGCCAGACCAGTCCGGCGTAGCCGACCTCGTCGTAGGCGCTGCCGGGGTTCCCGACGCCCATCGGCGCGGGATCCAGCGCGCCGACCATCCCGGACCCCGGACGCTCCGGGTTCGGCGCCTGCTTGCAGTCGAAGCCCTGGCCCCAGGCCGGGGCGCCGATCAGCGCCTGGATCGCGATCAGCCCGGCGACCACCGCGAATGCGCGGCGCTTGCGGATCATGCGTGCGGGACCGGGTGGGAGCCCGGCCCGGCGCTCACGCCTCTTCCGGTACCGGACCAGCGACACCGCGACGATCACCAGGAGCAGCAAGGACAGCACAGCGCCGCTCACCGCGCGTCTTCTCCACCCCGCTCGCCCGGGCGGCGGGTCGAGCGCTCGCTGCCGTCATCGCCGTAGCCGATGCCGACCGTTTCGAGCTCGAACTCGTCGAACGACTCGAAATCTTCCGGGTAGTCCTCGGCCGGGCCCAGTGCCGGCGCGCTGGAGTCGGAATTCGCGCCGTTGTTGGCCGGTTGCAGGGCCCGTCGTTCGACGTAGTCCTCGGCGGCCGGAGTGGTGTCCAGCGCGTTGCGCAGGTGCTCGAGGTGCGGGCCGGAGAAGTCGATGCGGATCTTCTCCACCCCGCCGGCCCCGTCGCCGAAGATGAACTGCCGCGGCGATCGGTCCCGCTCGGTGGCGTTGCGGGCCGGCCCCGGCCGACGGCCCAATGCCGCCACCACCTGCTCGTACCCGGCGCCGACCGGCACCTTGAGCAGCCGCAGCGCGTCGGCCTGCGCCTGCTCGTCGTCCAGCCGCCCGATGAACACCGAGTCCAGCAGGGACACGAAGCCCTGGATCCGCAGGAAGTCCGCCGGGATCTGGCTGGACAGCAGCACTCGGACGTTCCACTTCCGGGAGTCGCGGGCGAAGCGGTTCATCAACACCCGGCCGGTCGGCACCTCGGAGAGGAAGAACGCCTCGTCGATCCACACGCCCTTGCGCTCGTTCTTGGGCCGCTCGTAGATCGAACGCTGCGTCAACCAGGCGGCCAGGTTCAGCATCTCGACACCGAGCGCCTCCGCGTCGGTCCAGTGCTCCCGGCCGACGCCGTCCTTGGGCAACGTCAGCCCGGCCATCGTCAGCACCGTAAGTCGGTCCTCGCGGCGCTCGGAGTACGGGTCGGCGTTGACCTCGGGGATCAGCAGCGACATCCGTTCCCGGATCTCGTCTAGGAAGTCGGCCACCACCACGGCGTGCTCGTGGTGCTCGCTCGCGTCGCGGCGCAACGCCTCGAAGACCATGCCCGGGTGGGCGTCCGGCCGGCCGCCGACGGCGCGGACCGCGCGGAGCAGAACGATCCGGGTCTGCGGCAGCCGCGCCACCTCATACGGCAGCAGGCCGGTCAGCACGTCGAGCACCAGGCGACGACGGGTGGCCGCGGCCAGCGCGCGCTCGCGACGCCAGCTGCGCTCCGGGTCGTCCTCGTCGACGAAGTGCTCCAGTTCCGGCTCCGCCACGACCCGGTACGGGTTGAGGATGCCGGGCTGGGCGTTGAGCAGGTTGATCGGCCGGGCGTAGGGCCGCAGCTCCGGGAGGGCGCACAGCTCGGCCAGCGGTCCCGACGGGTCCAGCAGCGTCCAATGCGCGCCGGAGCGCAGCGTCTTGTAGACGGTGCCACCGCCAAGGAAAGACTTCCCCCCACCCAACCCGGCGACCATCGCGGTCAGGCCGGAGGCGTCCCGGACTTCCTGCGCCATCCACGGGTCCCACGCCACCGGACGCCGGGTCGCGGTGCAGGTCTCGCCGAGCAGGATGCCGCGCCGGTCGCCGACCTCCGCGGTCGCTTGCGGCACCGCGGAAGCCGCCCACACCACCGAGCCGCGGCGCAGGTAGGCGCTGTTGGCCAGCGGCTCGCCGGGAATGAACTCGCGGGCCATCGCGTACTGCGCTTCGGGGTGCTCGATGGCGATCTTCGGCTTGTAGAGGTCGAGGATCTGCTGGGCGAGCCGCAGCGCGTCCCGCTCGGTGGGGCCGGAAACCGCCAGCCGCCACCAGGATTTGACCCGGGTCGCCAGCGCGGTGAACCCGGAGGTCATCTCGTCGTCGACCTCCAGCACCCGGCCGGCCTGCCTGGCCAGCGAGGTGGGCGGCTCCAAGCCGTGCTCGTCGGTGTAGTGCCGCACCTGGGAGCGCACCTTGTTCATCTGCCGCTGCAGCTCGCCGCCGACGTCCTCGGGACGCCGCACGTAGATCCGCGCGGACCACTCGACCGGCGCGGGCAGCCGGTCGGAGTGCTGCATCCACGGGTCGTCGATCTCCGGGATCTGCAGGCCGTGCGTCTGCCCGACGGTGAGCACCGCGAGATGGCGGGTGATGCCCGCGTTCGAGCCGGTGCGGCCGCGCACCGTCACGGTCGGTGCGTACGGGTCCTGGTGCATGTCGGAGGCATCGGTGAAAGACGCGAGGTCTTCGGGTTCCCACGGCGCGCCCGGCACCGCGGGCAGGTTGCGGGGCGCGGGCAGGCCCAGCGAGCACGAGCGGTGCATCAGCCAGGAGATTTCCTCGGCGCTTACCGGACGGCCGTCCAGCCCGGCCGAGCCGATCACCTGGTCGAGGTGATCGATCTCGCTGTCCAGCGCGACCAGTTCGGCGTCCACCGCCTCCGGGAACACCCGGCGCAACAGCGGCGCGGCGCGCTCGACGGCGCGGTCCACCACGTTGCGGGTCTGCACCTGGACGCCCAGGTAGACCTCTTTCTCCGCCATCGACCGGCCCATCAGCTGCTGCTGTTCGCCGACCATGTAATCGTCGAAGGTCAGCGCGCCGGGCGCGTCCGGCATCGGGTTGCGCGCGTTGTGCACGTGCGCCTCGGCCCACATCCGGATCGGGTACGGCCGGTTGGTCACCCGCAGGTGCATCCAGCGGCCCTGCAGCTCCGCGTACTGGCCGGCGATCGCGGCGATCAGGTCCTGGCGCTGCGAATCGGAGCGGAAGGACCAGCGCTGCGGGGAAAGCCGGTACCAGGCGAACACGTCCTGACCGGTACGCACCAGATGACCGTCGATGGACCGCGCGCTGATCGACGGCGTGTAGTTCGGGATCGACTGCTCGTCGCCGGGTCCTCGGCCGCGTTTGGGCGGCTTGCCCTTGGCACTGCGGACCTTGCCGTTCGAACCGCGGGGACCCGGAACCTGGTGCGTGTTGCGCTCACGGCCTCGCCGGCGACCGAACACCGCGAACCTCCTTGCTACGCGTGCGCCTGCTGGGAACCGAGCTGCGGGCTATGGGCTGCCCGGGCCGGGCCGGCCACTGCTGTTGCCGCATCGAACGGTCCCGCCTGGACTTCTTGGGGCGAGGGCGCTGCGCCCGCACCCTGATCCGCGCCGCACTGGCGGCCCCTCCGGTGCCGACAGACTTCTCCCTGGGCGCGGTCAGCTCACGCAGCCACATCACCAGCACCGCACCCAGCGGTCGTTCGTGGCCGATGCGGGAACAGATGATCCGAGTCACGACGACCGTGATGATCACGCCCCATGCGGTGGAGAAGAAGCTGAAGCCGATGTTCATCCGGCGCTCCACGGCGAGCACGACCATGAACACCACGATTCCCACGCCCCAGGCGACGTAGCGGGCCCGCCACGGGAAAGTCGCCTTGGGCGGGCCGAGCCAGACCGCGTCGACCCGGTAGATCTCGTCGTCGGTCCGTATTCGCACTGGTCATCACCCGCTGGTGCTGAACAGACCGGCGATGAACGTGCCGATGTCGATGCCCGCGTTGGTGACCGCCATGCCGATGATCGCGAGTGCGACGAACACGCCGCCGACGCGGCGCATCACGCCGGCGTTGTCGCCTTTACCACCGCCGAGCCACAGCAGCAGGATCGCGACGGTCAACAGCAGCAGCGGCAGCAGGTTGTCGAGGATCCAACCGCGAATGCCTTGGGTTCCCAGCTGTGTCGACTGCTGCGCCAATATGTCCAGTTGCGCCAGTGTTTCCAGCGGCATGGCGGTCATCTCTTTACCCCTGAGTGCGCGGAGTGTCGTCGGGCCGGTACCTCAACCCGCCGGGCGTGGCCCGGCAGGCAGGTACGAGTAGAACATGACATGGTGACCAGAAGTAGTGGTTGCGAGTTCGGGTGTGGCGGAAACGGTGTTGCGCGGCTGTCGCCGTCACGCCGCGAATAGGCCGTTCGGGCATGCCACTTTCGGCGTACCACCAGGAAAAAGACGCTCACCAGGCCGGTTTCGGTCTGGATTCGTGTGGCTGTTCACCCGCTTGCGAGCCCCTTCGTAACACACCGTGCATGGTTCGGCGAACCAGTGGATTTCCGCACATCGCGCCATGATGCACCCGACCGGATCACGCGAATGTGAAGCCGTGAGCCGGATCGGAGGAAGGTGATCTTGGCGCGCCTAAACTCAGGGTAGCGGTTGCCTCGCCGACGGTTCCCCCCAGGGCCGCCCCGATCCGAAACCGCACCCGATCGGCCCAACTACCGTGCCCACTATGGACGATCGACCGCGGGAGTTCGCCACGAAAGCATGCGAATGCCGGAATATCGCCGGATTACCCCGTCGCACGAAGTGGATCGTTGCTCCGATCAGGCAAATCTCGAAGGCATTTCGCGCAAATCCGATTGAGCCGCCGCCTTTTCGCAGCGGTTCCGCCGGCCGGATCACGACCGTTGAGCATGTTGCGGGTGCCAGCGCCTCCCCGCCGAACCCATAGCATTTCACCTGGGAAAACATCAACTCGGGCAATCGCCGGGCCGGCGTGGTCCGGAATCCGAAGGCTTACAACTCACGCCGGGGCCGCTGACCGCGCCACGGCGCGCAAGCACCCCCCGGGCAATGGACGCCTGGGCAATGGGCCCCGGAAATCGGGAAAGGCGGATGAGTCGGCCTGTAAGCCGGATTCTGTTCTCGGGGGCCTTGCGGCCGTCCCGGTCGGTGACCATCCATCTGGGCCTGCCGTCGCCGACAGGCTCGTGCGGCCTACCCGCGGACTCGGGCGGGCAGCCCTCGAACGTCCGCGCAGACGCCGCGACGGCGTCCTCTTGGCCTTGCTCCGGGTGGGGTTTACCGAGCCACCCCGGTCACCCGGGGTGCTGGTGGTCTCTTACACCACCGTTTCACCCTTACCCGGCGAAGCTCGCCGGGCGGTCTGTTTTCTGTGGCACTGTCCCGCGGGTCGCCCCGGGTTGCCGTTGGCAACCACCCTGCCCTGTGGAGTCCGGACTTTCCTCGATGGGATCGCTCCCACCGCGGTCACCCAGCCGGCTCATCCGCCCGGTCAAGTCTAGCCGCGCCGCCCGGCCGCCGGGGATCAGCCCCGGTCGGCCGCCGCTAGACCGCCGGAGCGGCGCCGATCCGTCCCCGCCGATCTCGACCCGCCAGCTGGTCTGAACCAAATGGGTCGCACGCCGCTCTGGTCGCGCTTTGGCCGCGACGTTGTGGGCAGATCTGGCTACCCGAAAAGCTCATTGGTCCGCGCCGGTCGCCACGGCCGCCGAATTCCCAGCGCTGCGGGCGAATCCTTACGTCCAGTGGGAGATGTCGTTGACCAGCCGGACCGAGGCGTTGCCGTCCGGGTAGAACTCCACAATGGACAGAGACGCCAGGTCCAGGTGCAGGCGATAGAACATGGACGGGCCGACATCCAGGCCGAGGCGCAGCAGTGCCTTGATCGGGGTCACGTGACTGACCACGATGATCGTTCGGCCCGCATAGCGTTCCAGGAGGTCATCGCGCGTCGCCTTGACCCGCGCGAAGACCTCGTCGAGGCTTTCGCCACCCGGCGGCAGGACGCTCGGGTCGCCGAGCCACTTGCGGTGCAGCTGCGGATACCGCTCGGCGGCCTCCGTGAAGGTGAGACCTTCCCAGGCGCCGAAGTCGGTTTCCAGCAGTCCGTCGTCGAAACGCAGTTCGCCGCCGGTGGCCTCGGCCACCGCCTGCGCGGTCTGCCGGGTCCGGGTCAGCGGCGAAGCGATCACCGGCGCGACGCCGTCCGGGGTGATCACCCCGTCCATCGCGGCCAGCCGCTTGCCGGCGGCGCGCACCTGGCGCTCCCCCAGCTGGGTCAGTGCCACGTCGCCGCGACCGGAGTAGCGCCGGTCGATCGACATCGGGGTCTGCCCGTGGCGCAGCAACAGCATCTTCGTCGGCGTGCCGTTGGCGCCCAGCCATCCGGCCGGGCGGACCCGCGCGCTGCCCGGCTCAGCCTCGCCACCGGCCTGCTCGGTCCCCGCTTCGGTCCCGTCCGCTTCGGGGTCCGACCCGGCACCGGTCGAGCCGCCCGCCTGCCGGTCCATCGCCTCGTTGGCGAGCCGGTCGGCGTGCGTGTTCTGGGCGCGCGGTACCCATTCGAAGCGCACCCGCTCGAACCCGGCGACCAGCTGCCGTGTTTCGGCGGCCAGCGGCTGCAGGTTGGCGTGCTTGACCTTCCAGCGGCCGGCCGACTGCTCGATGACCAGCTTGGAGTCCATCCGGACCTCGACGTCGGTAGCGCCGAGCTCGGCCGCCGCCCGCAAGCCCGCGATCAGGCCTTGATACTCCGCGACGTTGTTGGTCGCGATGCCCAGCCCGATCGAGCGCTCGGCGAGCACCGCGCCGGAGTCGGCGTCGCGCACCACGGCGCCGCACCCGGCCGGACCGGGATTGCCGCGCGATCCGCCGTCGGCCTCGACGACGACCCGCAAGCTCACCGGCTCTCCCTGGTCCGCACCAAGATCGCGCCGCACTCCTCGCAGCGGACCACGTCGTCGGCCGCCGCCTCCCGCACCTCGTTCAGCGCGGTGCGATCCAGCTCGATCCGGCACGCGCCGCACCGGGCGCCCTGCAACAACCCGGCCGCGACGCCGCGCTGGGCGCGGATCCGCTCGTAGAGCGCGGCGAGGTTTTCCGGCAGCGCCTTGGCGATCACGTCCCGCTCCCCCTTGCGGCGGGCCTCCGCCGTTTCGAGGTCGGTGAGCGCCTCGTCGCGGCGCGATTGGATCTCGGCGAGCCGCTCCTCGGCCGCGGCGACCGCCTCGCGTGACTTCGTCACGTTGGCTTCCAGTGCCTCCCGCTGCTCCATGACCTCAAGCTGCTCGTCCTCGAGGATGCCCTGCCGACGGGCGAGCGTCTGCAGCTCGTGCTCCAGGTCTTCGAGCTGCTTGGCGGCTGCTCCGGCGGCCATCAGGTCGCGGTCCCGCTGCTCCCGGGCGCGTACCTGGTCGACCTCGTTCTCCAGCCGCTTGACCTCGCGGTCCAGGTCGCTGAACGCGGTCTGGGCGACCACCAGCTCGTCACGCTTGGCCTGCGCGTCGCGCTCGGCCTGGCCGATCTGCTCCAGCTCGGGCAGCGTACGCCGCCGGTGCTCGACGCGGTTGAGCTCCGCGTCCGCTGCCGCGAGATCGAGCAGCCGTCGCTGTATGGCGGGGTCGGCTTTCACGCGAGCGCCCTCCCTGGGTCGGATGCCGCGCTGGCGTGGACGGTCCACGGGTCGGTGCGGCGGGTGGATACGAGGACCTCGACAGTATCCGGCAACGCGGCGGCTACGGTGTCGGCGGCCTGTTGGCACCACGGCCATTCGCTGGCCCAGTGCGCCACGTCCACCAGCGCCGGCACCGCGGTGCCGGGGACGTCGGCCCGGGCGAGGTGCTCACCGGCCGGATGGTGTCGTAGGTCGGCGGTCACGTACGCATCGACGCCGGCCGCCGCGGCAGTCGCCAGGTACGAATCTCCCGCGCCGCCGCACACCGCGACGGTGCGAATCGGCCGCTCCGGGTCGCCCGCCCCGCGTACCCCCCACGCCGTGGTGGGCAGGTTGTGCGCGACGCGGCGCACGAAGTCGCGGAACGGCTCGGCCTCGGGCAGTTCGCCAATGCGACCCAGTCCGGTCTCGGCTCCTTCCGCGTGCGGCACCAGCGGCCGCGTCACGGTGAGGCCGATCGCCTCGGCCAACGCGTCCGACACGCCCTGCCGCGCGCTGTCGGCGTTGGTATGCGCGCAGTACAGGCCGATGCCGGAGCGGATCAGCCGGTGCACGATGCGTCCCTTGGGGTCGTCGGCGGGCACGCCGTGCACCCCGCGGAGCAGCAGCGGGTGGTGCGCAACGACCAGCTGCGCGCCGAAACCCACCGCTTCGTCCACAGTGGCCTCGACCGGGTCCACGCAGAACAGCACCCGCTGCACCGCTGCCTCCGGGTCGCCGCACACCAGGCCGACCGCATCCCAGCTCTCCGCCAGGTCGGTCGGGTATGCCCGTTCCAGCGCCTCGATCACCTCTCGAAGCCGTGTCACCACCGGCTCACCCCCGTCCCAAGATGTCGTGAAATGCCTTGGCCAGCAAGGCGTTCTGTGCCGGATCGCGAACCGCGACCCGCAGGTGGTCGGGGCCGAGACCGGGAAACGTGTCGCCCCGGCGGACCGCGATTCCGTGCTGCCGCAGCGCTTCTCGCACTTCGGCCCCGCCGTCCACCCGCAACAGCAGGAACGGGGCGCGGGCGGGCATCGCCACCCGCAGTCCCGGAATTCCGTCCAGCTCGGCGACCAGCGCGGCCCGGTTCGTCTCGAACTCGGCCGCGGCCTGCTCCGACTCGGCCAGCGCCGCCGGCTCGCAGCAGGCGATCACCGCCTCCAGGACCAGGGCATTGATCGGCCAATGTGGGCGGTTGCGGGCCAGTCGCCGCAACAGCCCCGGGTCGCCCAGCGCGTACCCGGCGCGCAGCCCCGGCAGTCCCCACATCTTGGTGAGGCTGCGAAGCACCAGCAGTCCAGGTTCCGGGCAACCCGCTAACGACTCCGGCTCACCGGGCACGGTGTCGCTGAACGCCTCGTCGACGACCACTACTCGGCCCGGCCGCACCAGCCGCCGGATCTCCGCGGCCGGATGCAGCACCGAAGTCGGGTTGGTCGGATTGCCGAGCACCACGAGATCCGCTTGCTCCGGCACCGCATCCGCGTCCAGGCGGTAACCGTCGGCCGGGTCCAACGGCACCCGCACGACTTCAACGCCCGCCGTGCGCAGCGCCAGCTCGGGTTCGGTGAAGGACGGGTGCACGAGCGCCGCGAGGCTGGGGCGCAGCGACGGCAGGAGCGCGAAGCCCTCCGCCGCCCCGGCCAGCAGCAGGACCTCGGAGGCGGCACGCCCGTGACGGGCGGCGGCGACCGCCCGAGCGGCGTGGTCGTCGGCGGCCGACGGGTAGCGGCCGAGCCGGTCGAGCGCCGCCGCCAGGCGGTGGCGAAGCCAGTTCGGCGGGCGGTCCAGCCGGACGTTCACCGCGAAGTCGATCAGGCCGCGCTCAGCATCGACATCGCCGTGGTGGCGCAACAAATCCTGGTCGTCCCCGCTGTTCATCCCGCGCAGTCTAAATGGGTCGTGCGCGGCGAACGGGTTGGCGTCCGCTTCGGCTCGCACGACCCCTATCCTCGGAAAACGTGCACATCTCCTTCATCTGTACCGGCAACATCTGTCGTTCGCCGATGGCCGCCCTGGTGTTCCGCGGGCAGCTGCGGCGGGCGGGGCTGGACGGACAGGTCGAGGTCTCCAGTGCCGGGACCGGGCCGTGGCACGTCGGCGAACCGGCCGACCCGCGCACCGCGAAGGTGCTCGCCGACCACGGCTACCCCACCGACCACATCGCCGCCCAGATCGACGACGAGCACCTGGCCGCCGACCTGCTGGTCGCGATGGACGCCGGGCATCTGCGGGCGGTGCGCCGCCTCGTCGGTGGCGCGACCGAAGTGCGGTTGCTGCGTTCCTTCGACCCCGGCTCCGGCGAAGGAGCCGAGGTCCCGGACCCGTACTACGGCGGCCCGAACGGATTCGAGGACGTGCTGGCGATGATCGAGGCGGCGGCTCCGGGACTGCTCGACTGGGTTCGCGAGCGGTTGTGACGGCGATGCGCGACCAGGTCCGTGCCGCGGTTGCGGAGATCACCGGACGCGAGCCCAGCGATGTGCGCCAACTCGGCGGTGGGGACACCGCCGCCGCGTTCGCGGTTCGCCTCAACGACGGCGCGACGGTCTTCGCCAAGACCGCGCCCGAAACGATGCCCGGAGCCATCGCCGCCGAAGCCGCATCGCTGGCCTGGCTCGCCGAGCCCGGCACCGTCGCCGTGCCCGCGGTATACGGGCATAACGATCGCTGGCTGGTCACCGAGCACATCTCGACTGCGGCAGCGAGCCCGCAGGCCGCCGACCGGCTCGGGCGCGAGCTCGCCGCGCTGCACGCGGCCGGCGCGCCCGCCTTCGGAGCGGCACCGCCGGGCGGACCGGCGGAGGCCTGGATCGGCCTCGCCCCGATGCGCAACGAGCCCAGCGAGCAGTGGCCCTCCTGGTACGCCCGGTATCGGATCGAACCGTATCTGCGGCGCGCCGTCGACGCAGGCACGCTGAGCCATGAGGGGAGCGCTGTGATCTCCCGCGTGTGCGAGGAGATCGACGATCTCGCCGGACCCGCCGAGCCGCCCGCCCGACTGCATGGCGACCTGTGGAGCGGCAACGTGCACTGGGGCGAGCAGCGGGCGTGGCTTATCGACCCGGCCGCGCACGGCGGACACCGCGAGACCGACCTCGCGATGCTGCACCTGTTCGGTTGCCCACATCTGGACCGCATCCTGGCGGCGTACCAGGAGGTCAGTCCCCTGGCCGAAGGGTGGCGACACCGGATCGGACTCCACCAGCTCTTCCCGCTGCTGGTGCACACGGTGCTCTTCGGCAGCGGCTACGCGGCCCAAGCCGTCGCCGCCGCCCGCTCCGCCCTCCGCGCGCGCTGACGCACCTCCCGGGACGGGGGTGGCGTGGAGCGCAGCCGGTCGGGGGTGGCGGCGCGGCCTGGCATCGGCCGCTTACCGTAGAGGGGTGCGCCTGAAGTTCTTGCTGCGACCCGGCTGGCTCGGCCTGATCGCGCTGGTCGTGGTGTTCGCCTCGCTGTGCTTCACGCTGCTGGCCCCCTGGCAGTTCAGCCGCAACGACGAAGCACAGGCGCGCAACAACGCCATCTCCGAGTCGTTCCACGCGCCGCCGAAGCCGCTCGCCCAGGTACTGCCCGCCGGGCAGGTGCCGGACCAGCGGACCGAGTGGTCGCAGGTCTTGCTGCGCGGGCGCTACCTGCCGACGGGCGAAGCGCTGGCGTGGCAGCGCACGGTCCTCGGCGAACCCGCCTTCGAGGTCCTGACGCCGTTCCGGCTCGACGACGGCACGACCGTGCTGGTCGACCGGGGCTATGTCCGCCCGGTGAACGGCACCCAGGCGCCGAATTACGCGCCCGCGCCCCCAGGTGACGTCACACTCACCGCGCGTGTCCGCGCCGACGAGCAGGACAGCAAGCATCGCCCGCTGTTCGACCACGACGGGCACCGCTGGGCCTACGCGGTGAACGCGGAGACCATCGGAAACGGCACGGGCGTCGCCCTGCGGCCGGGTTACTTCGCGCTCGATGAGGGCCAGCCCGGCGCGCTGGACGCCCTGCCGCTGCCCCGCCTGGAGTCCGGACCGTACTTCTCGTACGCGCTGCAGTGGATCGCGTTCGGCATCATGGCGATCATCGCGATCGGGTACCTGATCTACTCGGAACTGCGCCCCGGTGCCCGCCCGGCCTGGCAAGAAGAAGCGGCCGCGAACAGCACTGCCGATGCCCCGAGCACGGGTGGCCGCCGAAAGAAGATGTCGGTAGCCGAGGCGATCGCCGAAGACGAACGGCGCGAACGCGAAGCCGAAGCAGCGGCCAACGCCGAACCCGCAGAAGAACCACCCCACAAGACCGAACCAACCCACCACACCTAACCCAAGGCGCGCGAGCGGCCCCATGCTGGCGATTTCAATGGAAATCGCCGGACCATTGGTGGAAGCGAGCGCCTTTCGAAGGGGTTGGGGCTTTGGGAGGCTCCGGGTTGACTGGTTCGTGGGCGCGTTTTCGGGGGAATGCGCAAGTTTTGAGGGGGTTGGGGCTGCGGGAGGTTCCGTGTTGACTGGTTCGTGGGCGCGTTTTCGGGGGATTCGCGCGGCTTTCGAGCGGGTTGGGGCTGTGGGAGGTTCCGTGTTGACTGGTTCGCGGGCGGCTTGGCGTGATTTGCGCGCGTTTTGAGGGGGTTGGGGCTGGGGGAGGTTCGGTGTTGGATGGGCCATCCCCGCGATCGGTGGAGTGTGGGGGCTGTGTTCCGGAGGTCAAGCCCGGCCTGGCGGCCGCCTCTTCGAGGTTTCAGGCTTGACATCCGGCCCACAGCCCCGGTTCGGCTTTATATCGCGGGGATGGCCCCGGACTGGGCTGGCGCAACCGGCAGGTTACGTTGCCGGGTTGGCGGATTCGGCCGTGGCTGGGACTGGTGCCGGTCGGCTTGGGGTTGTTCCGTAAGGCTTTGATCGGTCGTGCTGGCGGGCGCCTTCGGCGTGTCGTGGAGGGTTTTTGTTGCTGGGTGCGGGTTTTCGGGGTTTTGGTGGGGGTTTTCACCTGATCAAGCGATGCTGAAATGCGTGCGAATGGGTGTTCGAATCTGGGAGAATGGAGGCATGGCACCGTTGACGGACACCCGGGACGCGAACGTGGAGATGATGTCTTCACCCTCGTCTGTGGTGTCGTGCTCGGATGCCGAGCTCATCGCCCGGATCCAGCGCTGTGAGCAGGCCATGCGGGTGGTGATGATGGAGCAGTTGCAGGTTATCGCCGAGGCCGACCGGCGGGGGCTGCATGCCGAGCGTGGTGCGAGGTCGATGCAGGTGTGGTTGCGGGAGCTGCTCAACATCGACCAGAGAGACGCCAAGACTCGGGTGACGGTCGCCCGCAACGTCGAGGACCGGGCTTCGTTGTATGGCGAGACGATGCCCGCCGAGCTTCCCCAGACCGCTGCCGCCTTGTCGCAAGGCGCGATCAGTGTTGAGCATGCGCGGGTGATCGTGGCGGGCATTCGCCGGCTGCCGGAGTACGCCCGTTGTCACCGGGTGGGGGAGGTCGAGGCGACCCTGGTCGGCTACGCCCGCCAGATGCCGCCGCGTGAGCTGGAGAAAATCGCCGAACGGATCAGGTATCTGCTCGACCAGGACGGGGCCTACCAGGACGAAGCCGACCAGCACGAGGCTCGGGAGCTGCATTACGGGACCGCTCGGGACGGGATGATGGTCATCAAGGCCCGGCTGGACCGCGAGACCGGGGCCAAATTCGTTGCGCTCATCGAGCCGCTGGCCGCCCCGTGCCCGGAAACCGGCGGGGAGAAGGACCCTCGCAGTGCCGGGCAGCGCAATGCCGACGGCTTCGCCGCGTTGCTCGATCTGGCTATCGATTCCGATGGGGTGCCGCGTGCCGGTGGGCAACGGCCGCACCTGACGATCAGCATCGACTTCGAAGACCTCAAGCGCGGGCTGGGTTTCCCCGATGAGCAGGGTATGCCCGGCACGCTGAACACCGGGCGTGCCATCACCGCCGAGAACGCGCGGCGCATCGCCTGCGACAGCGAAGTACTGCCCATGGTTCTCGACGGAGCTGGCCTGCCCCTGGAGGTCGGCCGGGCCAGGCGAACCGCACCCGCGCACCTGCGCGCCGCGCTGCTCCAGCGAGACGGCAGCTGTTCCTTCCCCACCTGCGACCGGCCGCCGGGGACCCCCGACGCGCACCACGTCGTGAGCTGGATCGATGGTGGCCCCACCGAACTGGCCAACATGACAATGCTGTGCGGCTCCCACCACCGGACCGTGCACAGTCAGCGGTGGGAGATCCAGATGCGCGAGGGCAGACCCGTCTTCATCCCACCGTCCACAGTCGACATCGACCGAAGACCGCGACCAGGCGGCAAGGCGCTGCCCGCCCAGCATCGCGAATACCTCCGGGACCTCATCCCCTCCCAGCGGGACCCGGCGGGCGAATCGCGCTGCTCGCGTCCCGATGCGGCGGTCAGCTGACCGGTGCCGTGGGCGGTTTTCGTCCCGGTGTGTCAGCCAGCGGAGGCAATTTGCGGCTGCCGGGTCGCGGTGTGGTCGTGGCGGCAGGGTGTCAGCGGGTGCGGCGTTCGCGGCGGAGGCCGCGGGCCAGGGCGAAGCCCGCCATCAGGACGCCCGTGACCGCGCCGATCACTCGCGAAAGTTCGACGCCGCGGGTGACGTCGCCAGCGTCCGCCGTGCGGCCCTCGCCGAGCACCGGGCGCTGCTCCACCACGTGGCCGTACACCGTCCGGCCACCCAGCCGGATCTGCAGGGCCCCGGCGAAGGCCGCCTCGATCTGTCCGGCGTTCGGGCTCGGGTGCGCCGAGGCGTCCCGCCGCCAGGTGCGCCACGCGCCGCCGGCCGAACCGCCGACCACCGGCGCGCACGCCGAAGTCAGCATCGCCGCGATCCGGGACGGCACGAGGTTCAGCGCGTCGTCCAGACGCGCCGAGGCCCAGCCGAAATTGCGGTAGCGCGGCGAGCGGTGGCCGACCATGGCGTCGAGGGTGTTGGCCGCGCGATAGCCGATCAGGCCCGGGATACCGGCGACCGCCCCCCACACCAGCGGCGCGACCACCGCATCCGAAGTGTTCTCGGCGAGCGATTCGACGGTGGCCCGGGCCAAGCCCTGCCCGTTCAGCACCGCCGAGTCCCGTCCGCACAGGTTGCTTAGCCGCGCCCGCGCCGCGTCGATCTCCCCGGCGTCGAGCATCCGGGCCATCGCGGTGCCCTCGTCCGCCAACGACGAACCGCCCAGCACCGCCCAGGTGGCCAGCCCGGTGGCAGCGGCCTCCAGCACCGGGCTGTGCCGCGATAACCGCTGGGCGAGCACCCCGAGCCCGACCGTGCCGCCGACCAGCAGGCCGGTGTAAGCGACGCCGGCGAGTCGCTGGTCCCGGTGCAGCGCCCGTTCGGCGGCCTGCGCGGCCTTGCCGAAGATCGCGACCGGATGCCCGCGCTTCGGGTCGCCGATCGCCGCGTCCGCGGCCACTCCGAGTAGCAGTCCGACCGCCCGTCCCGCGCTCACCGGTGCCGTTCCTCCCAATCGACCTGGGTGCGGGGCGCGCGCGCCGAGTCCGCGAATGCCTGGAATCCATGGTCGCCACCTCGGCCAGATGGGCGTTCGCCCTGGCTCGCGGCCCCGGATGCGTCCCGAGTTCCGGCATTGCGGGTGACCCGGTCGCGTGCCCCACACCTCGCAAAGCTGTCCGGAACGCTACCTCTGGGGCCGGTGGGGCCGGTGACCGCATGCCAGGTGACCGGCCGTGTCACCACGACCGGATATCGTGGCGGACCGTGACGGCCCCGGACCACGATGCCGACGTGCTGCGCGCGGGCGTCGCGGGAACCACCGCGACGGACGCGCCGACCACTCAGGCTCCCGAGCAGACCCGCGACGGCGGGCAGCGCCTGCAGCTCTTCGCCTACTTGCAGGCGCCCGAGCACCGCACCTACCTGGCGATCATGCGGCTGTTCACGTCAACCTTGCTGGCCGACCTCTCCGCCGGAGAGGTCGGCGCGGCGCTGGCCGCGGCCGAGCGCGAGGGCCGGGTGGCCCCCGGAGAGTCCGATGTGGACACCGTCATCGACCGGCTCAAGCAGCTGGTCAAATGGGGAAATCTGGTGGTGGGCCGGCGCGAGACGATCGCGTCGAGCATCGCCGAGTTCCAGCACGGCAGCGTGCGCTACCAGGTCAGCAAGCTCGCGGTTCGGGTGCAGCGAGACGTCGACGCGCTGCTGCGGGTTCCCGAAGGCGCCCGGGAGGTGTCGCGCGAACTGCTGCCCGCCATCGACCGCGGGCTGTCCGGGATCGGCGCGGCGCTGTCGGAGGCGTTGACCACCGAGCGCCGCGATCCGAAGGCGAAATCCACGCAGCGGGCCAGGGAACGGCTCGCCGAGCAGGTCACCACGGTGTTCCTACAGCACGCCGAACTCGCCGCCACGGTCCGCGACTTCTACGCCTACCTGGGACAGGTGGTGACCCGGCACCAGCTGGCCCCCGACGAGATCTCCGGATTCCGGAACCTGCTGGTGGAGTACATCCAGATGGTCGTCGAGGACGTGCTGCGGCACACCGAGACGATCGCCGGTTCGCTGGCCGGGCTCGCCGGGGTGCGCGGCGAACTGCTCCGGCTGCTCGGTCCGGCCGACCAGCTGGGCACCGATGTGGAGCGGGCGCGAGGCCGCACCGCCGCGGACTGGCAGGAGCTGACCGACTGGTTCGTCGATTCGCCGGGCCGGCCGAGCCAGGTCGCCGCGCTGCGCGAGGCCACCGCCCGAGCGATCGGCTCGCTGCTGGCCAGCGTCAAGCGCGCCACCTCCGGTGGCGGGCTGGTGCCGGGTCGGCGGGGCGAGCTGCTGAAGCTGGCGAAGTGGTTCGACGGCGCCGAGGAAAACACCGCCCACCAGGTCTATGCGGCCGCGTTCGGCCTGCACTCGGCGCGGCACCTGCTGCCCGCGCCGGATTACGACAGCGACAACGACAAGGTGCCGTGGCGCGACGGCCCGGTGCTCGATGTGACGGTGAGCGTGCGCAGCCGGGGCGATCGCGGGGCGCGCGGTCGGACCTCGCGGGTGCTGGACGACCCGATGACCGAGGAAACGCTGCTGGCCCAGGCGCGTCAGGCCGACGAGCGGCGCACTGCCGCGGTCGCCGAGCTGGCCGCGGCGAGTTCGCAGCTGGCCGAGCGGCGGCTGTCCAACGACGCGCTCGGAGTGCTGTGCGAGCTGCTGACCCTCGCGATGGCGCAGCGCGAAGGCGCTGAAGACCCCGGCACGGCGCTGGACCCGGTGCACCGGCTGCGGGTCACGGTTCGCCCCGAAGCGGGGCGGGAAACCCGGATCACCAGCACCGCGGGGACTTTGACCCTGCGGGACACGGTGCTCGAAGTCGTCGGCGACGGCGCCGTCCCCGAGGCCCCGGAGCCGGTCCGGGGGGCCGCCCGATGATCGCGACCTTCGACGAGCTCCCCGATATCGACGCGGCCAATGTGGTCCGCTGCGCGCGCGTGCTGCTGCGCCGTCCGCTGCTGCGTTCCGGCGGGCCGGACGGCGACCTGCTGCCGATGATCTACCGCCAGCGCACGGTGCTACAGGAGATGTTCTCCTCGCTGCTGGGTTATCGCCTGGTTGTGGAGCGGCGGTTCGCCCGGCTCTACAAGTCGGGACCGGGCGAGGACGCCACCCGCGGGGAGGCGTCGCTGTCGCCGCGCGGCTACGCCTACCTGGCGCTGACGCTGGCCGCGCTGACCGGCATCGGCCGCCAAGTGCTGCTCTCCCGGCTGGTCAGCGATATCCGCGCCGCCGCGGTGGAGGCCGAGATCCAGGTGATCGACGACCCGGCGGACCGACGCGCGCTGACGGCCGCGCTGCGGCAGCTGGTGGCGCTCGGCGTGATCACCGAGACCGAGGGCTCGGTGACCGCGGAGTCCACCGCCGAGGCCCTGATCACCATCGACACCGACCTGCTCGGGCACCTCGTCGCCGGACCACTGGCCGAGGCGGACCGCCCCGAGCAGCTGGTCGAGCTGGCCTCCGCCGTCGGGCCCCGGAACCTGGCGCATGCGGTGCGGCGCCAGCTCGTCGAGAACACGGTCGTGCTCTACGACGACCTGCCAGCCGAGCAAGCGAACTGGCTTCGCGAGCACCTGACCAACGAATCCCGCCTGCTGGAGCGGTTCTTCGGGCTGGTCAGCGAGTGCCGCGCGGAAGGCGTGGTGGCCTGTGACCCGGAGGACTACCTCACCGACGTGGTCTTCCCCGGCCCCGGCACGGTCGCGCGCATCGCGCTGTTGGCGTTGCCGGAACTGCTGGGCCGCGCGGAGCCTGACGACACCGGCAAACACCCAGTGACGTGGCAGGATCTGACCAACGTGTGTCAAGACCTGGTCGACTCCTATCCTGCCGCGTGGTCCCGGCAGGCCACCGAGGACCACCAGGACTTGGTGCACTCGGTCGTCGCATTGCTGCGCCGCCTCGGGCTGCTCCAGGACCGCGACGGTCACTGGCTGCTCGGCCCGGCGGCGCACCGCTGGCTGCCGCGGCCGGATGCCACCCCGGCCCCCGGCCGGGAACCCGAACCCCCTGCCCCGGAGCCGCCGGGCTGGTCGCTGTTCGACGAAACGGCGGTGTTCGACGACAAGGCGGTACTCGACGAGAAGAAGGGGGACGGTCAACGGTGAGCGCAGACAGCACGGATACGGTGTCCGCTGCCAACCGGTGGCGGCTGCACCGCGGCGGAATCGTCAACATCTGGCAGTACGCCGAAACCACCTTCGACCTGGGCGGCGGCCGGGCGATCTTCCAGGGCACCAACGGTTCCGGCAAGTCCCGGACCCTGGAGCTGCTGCTGCCGCTGTGCCTGGACGGCGACCTGCGGCAGCTGGGCTCGAAGGGCTTCGACACGGTCAGCATCCGCCGGCTGATGCTCGACGAATACCCCGGCGGGCCGAACCGGATCGGCTACGCCTGGATCGAGCTGCACCGCGAAACCCCGGACGGCGGCGAGGAATTCCTCACCTGCGGCCTCGGCGTGAAGGCATCCAAGACCTCGCAGTCGATCAGCGACTCGTGGCGGTTCATCACCAGCCGCCGGGTCGGCATCAACCTGTACCTGGTCGGCGCGGACCGGGTGCCGCTGGGCGCTGCGCAGCTGCGCGAACTGCTCGGCGCCGACTGTGTGCTCGACGACCAGTCCTTCCGCGCGAAGGTCGCCGCCTCGGTGTACGGCGTGCCCGCCGCGCGCTACGGCGACCTGCTGCATCTTCAGCGCACGCTGCGCAACCCCGACGTCGGCCTGAAGGTCCTGGAGGGGCAGCTGGAGCAGATCCTCTCGGACGCGCTGCCGCCGCTGGACTCAAGCTTGATCGAACGGCTGGCGACGTCGTTCGACGACCTGGAGTCGATCCGGGAGAACATCGTCCGGCTGACCGGCGCGGACAAGGCGCTCACCGCCTTCCTGTCCACTTATTCCGGCTACGCGTTCGGCGCACTGCGCGACCGGGCCGAGGCGATGCGTACCGCGCAGGAGAAGTTGCGGGCGCTGCGCAAGGAACTGACCGGCCTGGAGAAGCAGGTGGCCGGTAAGCAGCGGGACCGCGAGGCCGCTCAGCAGACGATCGTCGAGCTCGAACAGCGCGAAGGCGAACTGGAATCCAGTATCGACGCGTTGCGCTCCCACCCCGCGTATTCGGAGCTGCAGAACCTGCGCGACCGCGAACGGCTGGTGGAAAGCGCCCGCACCGCAGCGGTTTCCGCGCTCGACATGGCGAGCAAGCACCGCGCGCAGGAACACCGCTCGGCGGAGTCGGTGGTCGGCATGCTGCGGCGGCTGACCGGCGACACCGTAGCGGCCGGGCAAGCCGCGGCCCGCGCGGCGCAGCAACTTTCCGCTGCGGGATTGGACGGGTCGCTGGTGCCGCAGCCGCCGGAGATTCCGGCCGCCGAGGTGCAGACCGAACGGGCGCGGGTGCGCACTTCGCCGGAGCCGGACGCCGAGCCCCTGGCCGTGGAGCGCTACCTCGCGCCGCAACTGGACACCGACGTGCTCGCCGCGGAATTCCGCGCTGTCGTGGGAACTTCGGCGCAGGCGTCAACGGTCGCGCGCCAGCGTTCCGCGCTGACGCTCGCACTGCACCAGCAGGCCCTGGAACTGGATGCCGAGCAGGACCAGGTCGTCGAACTCCAGCGGCTGGCCCGACAGGCGCAGCTGACCGCGACCGAGGCCGCCGGGCGGCGCAACCAGGCGCAGCAGGAACTCGGCGACGCCGCCGCGGGGTGGGTGGAGCGCGCGCAGAAGTGGGTCACCGAGTGGCCTTGCGCGGTAGACGATCAGCTGCCGGAACCGCCGCTCGCGGAGGATCTCGCCGAGAACCGCACGGCGACCCGGCAGGCCCGCGAGCAAGCGCGCCGCTGGGCCAAGCCCCAGCTGCACGAAGCGCGCCGACAGGTCTCCGAAGCCGAACAGGAGATCGCCGAACTGCGTGCGAATTCCGGTGCCCGCGAACAGGAACTCGCCGAACTCCGGGCCGGGTACGAGCCGACGCCGAGCCGACCCACCTGGGCCGGGGCCGAACGGGACGCCGCCCAGGGCCGGGCCTTCTACGAGCTGGTGGACTTCCGGCCGTCGCTGGGCGAATCCGACCGGGCAGGGCTGGAAGCGGCGCTGCAATCCAGCGGCCTGCTCAACGCCTGGGTCACCGCCGACGGTGCGATGCCCGACCTCGCCGACCTGCTCGCCGTGCCGTCCGAACCCGGCTCGGGCGGCACGCTGGCCGAACTGCTCTCCCCCGCCGCGGAGGCGGACTGCCCGGTGCCACCGGAGCAGGTCGACGCCTTGCTGTCCGCGGTGTCTATCGACGGCGGCACCGGGCTTTCGGTGTCGGTCACCGGCGCCTGGCGGGCCGGGGTGCTCTCCGGCTCGTGGCGCAAAGACACGGCGGAATACGTCGGCGCGGGGGCCCGGGAGGCGGCCCGAGCCCGGCGCATGGCGGAGCTGGAAGAGGATCTGGCGCGGCTGCGCACGGAGATCGGCGAAGCCGAGCGGCGGCACCGCGAAGCCAGCGAGCACGCGGCGGCGCTGGAGCAGCACCTGGAGTCGTATCCGGACGACAGCGATTTGCTGACCGCGCATGCCAAGCTGACCACGGCGATCGAGGCCGCGGCGGACGCCGAGCAGAAGGTCGTGCAGCTGCGCGAGCAGCACGAAAGCGCTGATCGGCGCTGGCAGGCGGCGCGGGCCGAGCTGGTACGCTCCGCCGGCGAAGCCGACCTGCCCGCCGAAACGCACGCGCTCGACACCGCCCACCGGGCGGCCGTCGAAGCCCGCTCCGGGATCGACGCGCTGCACGAGGCGATCGAGTCGCGCTGCCTGCCGACCCTCACCGACCTGCGGGACCTCTCGCTGCACCACGACGCGGCGGTGGCCGACCGGATGGAGGCCGAGTCGCAGGCCGAACGGCGCTGCGCCGAATACGCGGAGCAGGCCACCGGGCTCACCGAGCTCACCGCCGCCGTCGGCGGCGAGGCGCAGCAGATCGCCGACAAGGTCAGCGCGCTTGAGCGCGAGCGAGCCGAGCTTCGCGAGCAGCTGCCGCAAGCTCGGGAGAAGACCAGCTCGCTGCGCGAGTCCGCGGCGCGGTTGGAAACGCAGCTGGAGCACAAGCAGTCCCAGCTCGCGGGTCGGGACCACGACGCGACATCGGCAACCGACACGTTCCGGCAGGTGCTGCGCATTCCGGGCCTGTGGTCGGCGGCCGGTGTCTCCGAGACAGCACCAGAGGATCTGGACGAGGCCGCGGGCCTGCTGGCCGAGTCGGACCGGCGGGGCTCGTCCGAGACCACGGTGCTCAACCGGCTGCAAACCTTGCAGCACTCGATGAGCGGCAACTACGACATCACGGCCGCCGACCAGCACGGCCTGCTGACCGTGACCGTCACCGGCGAGGAAGGCCCGCAGCCGGTCGCCGACGCCGCACGCCGGGTCGGCGACCGGCTCGCCGAGCAGCGCGGCTACCTCAACGAGCGCTACCAGTCGATCTTCGCCGACTACCTGATCCGCGATCTCGCCGAGCGGTTGCGCGGGCAGGTCGGCATCGCCGAGGACCTGTGCCGGCGGATGAACGAGGTGCTCGACGGCGCCCGCTCCAGCCAGGGCGTGCACGTCCAGCTCGAATGGCAGCCGTCGGCGGCGCTGGGCGACGACATCAAGCAGGCCATCGAACTGGTCCGCACCCCGTTCGCCAACCGCAGCGACGACGAGGACGCGCTGCTGCGCCGGGTGTTCACCGATCTCATCGAGTCCGAACGGGACAGCACCTCGGGCGGCTACGCGGAAATCCTGGCGCGCGCGCTGGACTACCGGTCGTGGTTCGCGTTTACCGTGCGCGTCCGCGACACCGGGCCGGACGGCAAGCCGCGCGTCCGGCGGCTGCGGCAGCTGTCCTCCGGCGAGACGCGGCTGATCTCCTACGTGACGCTTTTCGCCGCGGCGGCGGCGTTCTACGACGCGGTCAGCGTGTCGTCGGACGGACGCGGGCCGTTGCGGTTGGTGCTGCTGGACGAGGCGTTCGAGCGGCTGGACGATCCGACCATCGCGCGGATGCTCGGCCTGCTGGTGGACCTGGACATGGACTGGCTGATCACCTGGCCCAGCGGCTGGGGGGTGTCCCCGAAGATCCCGAAGATGCACATCTACGACGTGCTCCGCCCCCGCAGCGGCCACGGCATCGCCTGCACCCACACCACCTGGGACGGCACCGCCCTGGACCGCACCGATGCGTGATCCCTTTCGGCGTGCGGGGCACCCCACACTGAGGTTCCGACTTGTATGTAGCTACCGGTTGGACAGGTTGGATGATCACGGGCCCGTAGTCTGCCGGAGGTGTGGGGTTGGGCTCGCTCGTGAGGTTACTGCCGCTCGGATGGGCTGGCTCGCCGGTGGTGTGTGGCCTGGCTCGACACCGGCTGCGGTCTGACTTAACAGAGGTGTGAGCGTCACAGGCCGAAAGTCGGAATGTCGACCGCAGTTTCCTTATGTCGCCTGGAATGAACGCGGTTGATGGTCGTCATCGGGGTTGATCCGCATAAGTCCAGCCACACGGCAACGGTGTTGGATCCGCAGACACATCGTCCACAGGAGACGGTTCGGATCGACGCGACGTTACCGGAGTACGGCCGGTTGCTGACCTGGGCCCGGCAGCTCTCCGCCGGTGGGCGGTGGAGAACGCGCGAGGACTCGGCCGCCACCTCACGCAATGGTTGATCGCACGTGGCGAGACCGTGGTCAACCCGGACCAGCAGCGCGCCCGACCCCCAGGTGGCCGACCTCCTGGCCGTACGCGTGGCACACCGCCCGCCCGACCAGACGGGAAATCGTAGTGCTGCCGGGGGCTTTTATGCTGGTGGCCGTGAATCCGACGGAGTTTGTGGTTTCGGGGCCTGTTGTGGCTGCTGCCTTGCTGTCATGCCTGGCTGGGGCGGTGAGTTTCGCCTCGCCCTGCGTGGTGCCGCTGGTGCCCGGCTATCTGGCGTACCTGGCGGGCCTGGTGGGGGCGGAAGCTCCGGCGGTGACCGTTGCGGAAACTGCGCGAAAGCAGCGGGGGCGCTGGCGCGTGGCCGGAGCGGCAGGGCTGTTCGTGGCCGGATTCAGTGCGGTGTTCATCGGCGCCACGCTGGCGCTGTTGGGCCTCTCCGATGTGCTCGTGGCGAACGAGCCCTTGCTGCAGCGCCTCGGCGGTGTGATCACGGGCATGATGGGGTTGGTGTTTCTTGGGCTGATCCGCCCGTTGCAGCGAGAAGTACGCCTCCACAGGGTTCCGCGCGGCGGGCTGATGGCAGCCCCGCTGCTGGGCGGGGTGTTTGGGCTGGGGTGGACCCCGTGCCTGAGCCCAACGCTGGCTGGCGTGATGTCGCTGGTCTTCGCCACGGACCCCAGTGTGGCCACAGGGGTGCGCGGCACGGTGCTCATCAGCGCGTACTGTGCCGGGCTGGGGGTGCCGTTCGTGCTGCTAGCACTCGGGGCGCAGTGGGGGGTGCGGACTGCTGGGTGGTTGCGCCGCCATGGCCGTGGCGTGCAACGCACCGGTGGAGCGCTGCTTGTGTTGCTCGGTCTGGCCCTGGCCACAGGTCTGTGGCAACAGCTGGTGGCACTGCTGCAAATCCCGATCGGCACGGACGAACTTCCCCTGTAAAAACCCTAGATTCGCTGCGACAACTGGGGGAATTTCGGTGTTTTCCTCCCGTCCACGTGGCAGCGGGCTCCAAGATGAGTCCGCTGTACCCAAGATCAGGAGGAAACCACTTATGCGGGCTCGCCCAGAGCTCGCTCTGCGGCGAGCCCTCACGCAGTTCATCCACGCCTGCGCCCTGGTGGCCTACGACGATGCAGGCGCTGGCACGGCCGTGGATGCGTACCGCAAGGTGCTCGATCACTGGGGCGACCCGACGCAGTACCGGACCGGCAGCGCGTTGGAGCGCGCCAGCTTTGCTTGTGTCGAGCGGGTGCGCGATCCATTCGAAGAACTGACTGCGCAGCCTCGCCACGCGGCTCGGGATGAGGAAGCCGTTCATCCATTGGTACTCCACGTGGTGCCGGACATCTTGGTCGGCGACACCGGATTCGGATCCTCCTTCCGCATGGCTTGCTTCAACGCTGCTGGTTCGCTGATGGATGACGTCATCACGGCATATCAGGCCACTTCGTTGGTGGTCAGTGCCGGATACATCCCTTACCACGACGTGGAACAGCCTCCCGAAATTCTGGAGAAGATGCGGGAGTTTCGGGTGCGGTATGAGGACGAGGTAGCCGAGCGAGAGACCGTTGCCGCCGAGATCGCCGAGTACTTCCGTGAACGGTGGCCTACGTTGACCAGGGACGGTGGTAACGCTAAGCCGTGACCGTGCGACTAGTCAGTGGGCGCGGGCGGCCGTCCCTGCCGCCACTTGCGTCGACCGCGATTCGGGCGCCAGGCGACGCTGGACCAGCGCTCCGAACACCAGGCCCATGGTGGTCCAGAGGACCAGCTGGATGCCCAGCGAGGCGATGCGGAAGTTCCACAGCACGGCGGCGGGGAAGCCCTCCGGCACCTCGTTGACGGTCGGCAGCGGTCGCCGCGATCGCCAGCGCGATCGACAAGGCCACCAGGCCGAAATAGGTAACGGTGCGTTCGTTGATCGTGTCAGGGTTACCCACCGACGGCGGGTTGGCCGGGTACTTCAAAAACGGCACCACGAACGTCGTCAGGTAGCCGCCCAAGGCGACCACGGCTGCGGTGGCCCGCGGGCTGAGCCGCCCATTGCGCCCGTAGGTCAGGGCAAATGCCACCGCGAACAGACCGCCGAAGGTAACCGCGTAGACGACCACCCCCGTGGCCAGACCGATCGTGCTCTGCACGCCGCGACTGACCAGCTCCGGCTCGGGCGTCTCGCCCATGGCGGCCTGCCCGGCCGATTCGAAGTCAATCGCGGCGCCGACCGAAGGCTCACCGAAGATGCGGGCGAAGACCAGCGCGAGCAGTCCGGCCACCAGGCCGGTAAGCATCCCGCGCACCAACAACATCCTCATCATGCTCGCGTCCGTGATCCGAGCCGCCGTGGTACACGCCCTGCAAGCGCCACCGGCCGCGTTCTGGCGTCTCGACGTTGCCCCGCTGTCGCACACCATGATGTCTGGGAATGCCGGCCGGTGGACCCTGAGCGAGACGGGCCACCAGCTTGCCCCGACCCCGCAGCCGGAATGAGTTGTCTCCCCGCAAGGCACCCGGATCAGTGTGTCCAAACTGGACGTTCGGTGCGGAACAGCCGGTTCGCGGCCAGGGCGAGTCGGCACTCCGGCTGCGTGCTCAGCGGCCGTGCGGATCAGCGGAAACCGCCGTACGTTCTCGGCATGGCATCGGTCGTTGTGGAGTTCTCGGCGCGGGAGCCGGCGCGGCTCGCGCGGTGGTGGGCCGAGGCACTCGGTTGGCAACTCGACACCCAGACCGGGATCATCGTCCGGCCGACCGGCCCCGGAGTGCCGCTGCGATTCGTCGCGAGCGCGCGCGCCAAGACCCGGAAGAACGGCGTGCACCTCGACCTGCGAAGCGAGTCGCACGACGACCAGAACAAGATCGTGGAGCGGTTGTTCAACGCCGGTGCCCGGTTCGCCGACATCGACCAGAGCAGCGACGTCCCGTGGGTGGTGATGGCCGACATCGAGGGCAACGAGCTGTGCGTGCTCGAACCGCGCAAGGTCTACACGCGCACCGGCCCGCTCGCGGCGATCGTCGTCGATTCCCTGGACCCTCGCTCGGACGCCCGCACCCTGGCGACGGCTACCGGCATGGAGCTGGCGGGCGAACGCTCCGAGTTCGCATCCCTGCGCCCGCCCTCTGGCGAAGGCCCCTTCCTGGAGTTCCTGGAAAGCGCCTCCGGTCCGGAGGGCATGCTCCGCGTCCTCGCCGAGTGACGAGCAGAGCAGGGCTAGCGGCGGGCGGGTTCGATGATCTTGACGCCGTGCAAGCGGCGGACGAAGTCCGCGCCGAAGGCCGTGGACGGGGTGTGGGCGCCGGGGGCCGGTCGCTCGGAACGCAGGGCACCGACCGCCCGGAGCACCGCGTCCGCAGTGAGGTCGTAGGTGTCCGGGCCGATCAAGGCGGCCGACACGCCCGTGCCGTCCGGTGCCGTCGCCTCCGCGTACACCTCGACCCAGCTGCGCGAGCGGGTGGCGCGTCCGGGGCCGCGCACGACCGCGCCGATGGCTGCCTTACCCAGCCGCTGCACGACGTGCGAACTCATCACCGCCTGCGACAACCGGGTCGAACGACGACCGGTCCGGTCGAGCCCAGGCAGCTGGGCGAAGGTGGTGATGTTGCCGATTCCGGTGCTGCGGTAGGCCGTGCTCACGTCGCCCCAGGGCAGTGACGTGACCCGTCGCGGCCCGGAGGGGAACGGGATCTCGCGCCGCCGCCACGCCAGCGGCACGGAGCGCACCTTCCCGTCGACACGGGCCCGGCCGCCCAGCGCGGCGCCCTCCAGCGCGCTCTTGAGCGTGCCACCGCTGATCCCGCCGCAGGCGTGGAACGCCAGGTCCAGGTGGGTCGCGGTGGGCAGGTCGGCGGCGACCATAGCGGCCAGGCAGTCTGTCGGCACCACGTCGAAGCCCGAACCCGGCAGCAGCACCACACCGGCGCGACGGGCATCTTCGTGGCGCGCGAAAACCGCCTCGAACACATCGATTTCGCCGGTGATGTCCAGGTAGTGCGCCCCGGCGCGCAGGCAGCCGTCGATCATCGACGCCGACGTGGCGGAGAACGGCCCGGCGCAGTGCACGACGACGTCGATACCCCGCAGGCCCGCCGCCACCGCCTCGGGATCGCCGAGGTCGAAGGTCCGGTACGACAGTCCGCGCGGCATGGCGAAGGCCGCGAGTTTCGCCGGATCCCGCCCGGCCAGCACCGGACGCTCGCCGCGGTCGAGCGCCAGGTCCGCGACCAGCCGACCGGTGTAGCCGCTCGCGCCGTAGATCATCCAGGTCATCGCGATCCTCCCGGGAACCACCGAACATCTTGGTAACGAGACCACTGGAAGTGGTCGCGGGTTGCCCGGAGTTGCGGCGATCACCCGACATCGTGAATGCCCGCGGGTCAGCGCGGCGGGTGGCCGAGGGCGGCGGCGATCGCGGTGGCCGTGTCCCGGACCCGGCCGAGCAGCTGTTCGAGCGCGGCCAAGTCGGCGTCGGCGCGCACCGTCGTCAACGAGACGGCCGCCGCGAGTTGCCCGGTCACGTCCGGGATTCCGACGCCGATACAGTGCACCAGCGGCTCGAATTCGGCTTGGTCGGTGGCATAACCGAGCCGGGCGACCGCAGCCAAGTGGTCGCGGAACTCGGCTTCGTCGGTGATGGTGCGCTCGGTATAGCGGGTGAACGAGTGCGCGGAGAGCAGGCGCTCCCGGTGTTCGACGGGCAACGCCGCCAAGATCACCTTGCTGGCCGCGGCGGTGTGCAGCGGCACGGCGCGGCCGATCCGCGACCAGGTGCGGATCGACGCCGCACCCTCGATCTTGTCGACGTAGACGATCTGGTCGTCCACCAACTGGGCCAAGTGCACCGTCGAGCGCGTGGCCTCCGCGAGCGAGATCAGGTGCGGTCGGGCGACCGCGCGCAGGTCCATCTCGTCGAGCACCTGCTGGCCGAGTTCGACCAGCCGCAGCCCGAGGCGGTAGCGGCCGTCCGGTCCGCGCGCGATCAGGCCGCCAGCGACGAGTGGCTGAAGCATCCGCAGCGCGGTCGAGCCGTGCACTTCGAGCTCGCGCGCCAGCTCCGCGATCGTCTTGGGCTCTCCGGCGAGGGATTCGAGCACGTGGACCGCCTTGGCGACCGTCTTCGACATCAGCACTCCCTCAATCGGCCTGCGATATTAGCAGAGGAATTGCAAATGTTGCAGTACGCCGCCGGGAACCCACCACCGACAACCGATGAGAAATCGCAAATCACCTCCCTTCCCGGAAAAGTCGATCAAGACGACGATCCGCATCGCACCGCAGTCGCGAATGCCAAGCCTCACTCGGGTGAAAAATTGCGTTCCGGCCATCCTCAAATTGACAGGCATCGAGCCGGAGTGATCGACTTCGCAGCGCATCTGTCAGCAATTCGGTAAACGGAAGAAGGCCCCCCGAATGCGACACTCGCCCGTCCTGCTCAGCGCCGCGTTGACCCTCGCCGCCTTCGCGGCAGTGCCGACGGCTCCGGCAATCGCCGCCCCCGCGAACGCCCCGGTGTGTGCGCTGTTCGCCTACCAACCGACCCGCGAGGGCAACATCTTGACCGCCAGCGGCGGGCGCACCGGTTGCCTGAACACCGCGACGGTCACCGTGCGGGTCGTCGTCGAGCAGAAGGACGCGGCCCCGAAGGTGATCGGCGAGTTGGCGCAGAGCGGGACCGAGATCAAGCTGCACACCAAGGCACCGTGCAACACCGGCGGCACCATCAAGGTCCACACCGAGACGATCAGCTCCACCGGCGCGACCGCCCAATCCCCGTCGACCACCTTCGAAAAGTGCTGACCCCGGCCTGAACAAGCGGTCTGTCGCGGACCACTCCCTTCGCCACGTCACGTACCCCGCTTTCCTCGTCGGCAAAATTGAATGATGAGCGCGCGCCTCGTTCCCAATATCGGCTCCGATTCGACAAACGTTTTCTCTGGTGTGCCGCATACCGGCCTCCGCTGTTTTCCCGGTCGAATTCCTTTTCGCATGTAAGGACACCGGCACGTGATCCAAGGGCCCCGTGCCGATGCAGCGCGCCGCCGGGCACAGCGTCAGGCCTCCGCGAGTACCCGGCCGGGGACGTCCGGATCGCAGCCCAGCCGGGGCAGCTGCGCCCGAACCGCGCCCCGGGTGCGGCCGAGTTCCTCGGCCAGCTCCCCGACCAACCGGCTCGCGGTCTCGCCCACCGAACTCAGCCACCGTTCCCGGAGCCGCTCGCCGTCGGCTTCGGCCCACGGCCGGCCAGCGTTGGGCGGGCGTGGTCGGCCCCGCCCGCGCCCGGCCGTCCACGGCTCGTGCAGCGCGGCCAGTCCGCCCAGCGTCCGGGCCAAAAACGCGTTCGCATCGCCCAGCCCGTCGATGGCGATCAGCAGGTTGCCCTCCGCCACGACGCGACCGTCGGCGTCCGCGCCGGTGAACTCCACTGCGACCGTGGCCGGCTGGTCGTCGCCGGCCGGTTCGCCCTTGGCGGTGATGTCGTAGGTGTGTTGTCCGACTCGTACTTCGTCTCGAAAGTCCATGCCTCGAAGCTAAAGCCGCCGGCGGCGAATCCCCGGTAGTCAAGCATCGAAACGGCGCGTGTCGGGACGACTTCTCTGCCGGTCCCGACGCCAAGCGCCACTCAGGACAGCCGCGCCTCAGGCGAAGGGTTGCCCGTCAGGTTGGCAAACCTGGCCTGGTTTGGGGACTTTCAGGTCCGTCAGGTAGGCGGCGGCGATCTTGTCGGTGCACGCGCTGCCGCCCAGGATGCAATGGCCGAACGAATCGACGCTCACCAGGCGGGCATTGCCCAACTCCTGTTCCATCCGCCGGGAGAACTCATACTGGGTGGCCGGGTCGTAGAAGTTGCCGAACAGCAACACCGGGTTGGCGGCCCGGTGCCGCCACGGCCAGCGGTGCACGTCCGGGTCGGTCGGCGGCCAGTTCGAGCACGCGGCCACGTCGCTGAACGCCTGCACGCGGCCGAAGGTGGGCGACTCCGCCTCCCACTGCGCGGCGATTCCTGGCACTCGCCCGGGCTCCTTCGGGATCGGCTTGTCCGTGCAGTTCACCCCGAAGTAAGAATCATCCACATAGGACACAGGTGCGGCGGTGGAAAGCAGGTCGAAGCGGCCGATCGAGGTCGGCTTGCCCAGCAGGCCAAGCGCCTCCGGGGCCAGCCCGTGCTCGGGGTGCAGCTGGCGGTAGAGCGACTGCAGATCGGTGGCGAGCTGGCGGAACTGCTTCGGGTTGTACAGCGCGCCGCTGACGCCGTCGGTGAACTTGTCGAGGGTCATCGCCGAGCCGTCCGGCATGGTGATCGGCCCCCGCCGCAGCTGGTCGCGGACCTCGTCGAACTTCGCCCGCGGATCACCCCCGCCGAAGGCGCATCGCTGCGACTTCTCCGCGCACAGCCGCAGGAACGCGTCCAACGCGACTTCGAAGCCGTGTGCCCGTTCTCGGTCATACTGAACACCGTCGGCGGTCCGCAGCGCCGGATCCACATTGCCGTCCAGGATGATCGCGCGGCTGCGCTCCGGGAACAGGTTCACGTAGGTCGCGCCGAGCAGCGTGCCGTACGAAAAGCCGACGAAGTTGAGCTGCGCATCGCCGACGCCCTGGCGCATCAGGTCCAAGTCCCGCGCAACGTCCTTGGTCGACATGTGGCGCACCAGCTCGCCCGCGTTCTTGCCGCATGCCTCGCCATAGTCTCGGTAGGCACCCATCGTGGTGTCGATCTGCTCGCCGGTGACCGGCACCGACGAGATCCGCCCCAACACCGCCTCGGCCTGCTCCGCGGATTCGAAGCAGCGCAACGGGGTACTACGAGCCACCCCGCGCGGGTCGAAACCGATGATGTCGAAGCGGTTCAACACCGCCGGCTCGAACCTGTTCACCGCGGTCACCGGCAGGCTGAACCCGGGGCCCCCGGGCCCGCCCGGATTCAGGAACAGCGAGCCGATCTTCTCGTCCGGGTCGGCCGCCGCCCGCCGCATCATCGCCAGTTCGACGGCGCCCTTGCTCGGATCGTCGTGATCGACCGGCACCGGGTAGGTCGCACAGCGATAGAGGTACCGCTGGGCGGTCGGCACCCCGCTCAGCACCCCGTCGTCGCACTCACCCCACGAAACGGCGCCCGGCGGCTGCGCAACCGCCGGCGTAGCCGCCCCCACTGTCGTACCCGTGACCAACGCACTTGCCGCGATGGCCAACGCTGGGCCGAACCGGCCGGAAAGCGCCCCCACCCGAACCTCCTCGCTTCGTCTGCGAACTCCTGGCTGGAGTCAACAGCCCGAAGATGCGGCGGCACACCGCAGAACGCACGAATCCACTGCGGGCTTCTCGGGTTAAGGGGCGAGCTCTTCGCGTCAGGGGACCAGGAATCGGCTGTCCCGAACGTCGGTGATCGCCATGTGGCCGGGCGCGTGACCGATGGCGAACGGCGGCTTGGATCGCATGACCGCCGCCTGCGGGGTCACCCCGCAGGCCCAGAACACCGGGATCTCTCCGGGCCGGATCGCCACCGCATCGCCGAAGTCGGGTCGGGAGATGTCCTGGATCCCCAGTTCTTCGGGCGCGCCGATGTGCACCGGAGCGCCGTGCACCGCCGGGTACCGGGAGGTCACGCGGACGGCGGTCGACACCAGTTCCGCCGGGATCGGCCGCATCGACACCACCAGCGGCCCGGACAACCGGCCCGCCGGGCGGCATTCCCGGCTCGTCCGGTACATCGGCACGTTGCAGCCGGCCTCGACGTGGCGCACCGGGACCTCGGCCTCCGATAGCGCCGCTTCGAAAGTGAAGCTGCAACCGACCAGGAACGACACCAGGTCGTCCCGCCACAGGCCGGCCACCTCGGCTCGTTGCTCGGCCAGCTCGCCGTCCCGGTAGACGGTGTAGGCGGGCAGGTCGGTGCGCAGGTCGCCGGCGAAGATCGAGGCGCTGGTCTCCCCCGGTTCGGTCACGTCCAGCACCGGACATGAGCGCGGATTGCGCTGCGCGAACAGCAGGAATTCGTAGGCGTATTCGCGCGGCAGGACGATCAGGTTCGCCTGGGTCCACCCGGCGCTGTAACCCGAAGTGGGCACCCGCAAGCCGGCACGGAACGCCGCGCGGGCTTGTTCGGGAGTCATCGCACGCAGCTGTGTCATCGGATTCTCCCTGTCTTGAAACGAAAACGGACTCGCTGACCGGGCCGGGCCTGCGCGGCCTTGGCCACGTCGGCGGCCGTGACCACCGCGATCACCGGGTAGCCGCCGGTCACCGGGTGGTCGGCGAGGAACAGCGTCGGGCGCGCCGACGGCGGCACCTGGAGCGCACCGGCGACCATTCCCTCACTGGGCAGTTCCTCGGTGCGGCTGCGCTCCAGCGCCGGTCCGGCCAGCCGCATGCCGATCCGGTTGCTGTCCGAGGTCACCTCGTACGGCCGGCTGACCAGGGCGGTCAGCGCGTTGTCGGCGAACCAGTCGTGGCGGGGTCCGGGTTCCACGCGCAGCACGATCTCGTCGGCCGGATATGCCGCCACCGGCGCGAGGTCCACCAAGGGGAACCGGTCCGGGGGCGGACCGACCGGCAGCACCATGCCGGGTGCCAGCGGGTCCGGGCCCAGGCCCGCGAGCACGTCGGTGGCGCGGGAACCGAGCACGGGCGGGACGGCGATGCCCCCGCGCACCGCTAGGTAGCTGCGCAGTCCGCGGCCGGGCGTGCCCATTCGCAGCTCGACACCGGACGGGATCCGCAACACCGAGTTCACCGCCGCGCCCCGTCCGTCCACAGTGATCGGACACGGCGCGCCGGTCACCGCTGCGGTCAGGTCTCGGCTCGCGCGGACCGCGAGTCCGCCCAGCGTGACTTCGATGGCCGCGGCGCCCTCGTCGTTGCCGACCAGCCGGTTGGCCAGCCGGAACGCGCCGCCGTCGGCCGCGCCCGAGGGGCCCACGCCGATCTCGGCCAGGCCCGGCCGCCCCAGGTCCTGGATCGTCGACAGTGGACCCGCGGCGAGGACTTCCAGGCAACTCATGCGACCTCCTGGAACCGCACCCGCACGCCGGGTCGCAGCAGTGCGGGCGGATCCCGGTCGACGCGCCAGATCTCCAGGTCGGTGCGCCCGATCAGCTGCCAGCCGCCGGGCGATTCGCGCGGGTAGATACCGCTGAACGCGCCCGCGAGACCAACCGAGCCGGGCGGCACCTTGGTCCGCGATTCGGCCCGGCGCGGCACCGCCAGTTCGGCGGGCCCGCCGGCGAGATAGCCGAAACCGGGCGCGAAACCACCGAACGCGACCGTCCACTCCGCACTCGTGTGCCGGTGCACCACTTCCCGCTCGGTGAGCCCGGTCAGTTTCGCGACCTCCGCGAGATCCGCGCCGTCGTAGACGACCGGCACCCGCAACAGGTCGCCGTGCGTGCGCGCGCCGTCGCGCGGCTCGACCGCTCGCACCGCGGCCTCGATCCGGGCCGCGTCGGCGCGTTGCGGATCCAGATGCAGCAGCAGCGTCCGGGCGGCCGGAACCAGATCCGTCACGCCCTCGGGCGGTGCTTCGGCGAGCGCCGCGTAAAGGGCTTGCACGGCGTGGAGATCGGCCAGCTCGATGAGCAGCCCGGAATCGGCGCAACGCAGGAAACGCATCACAGACCTCGCGACGTGAACGGCTCCAACGCAATTCCCTCGGCCACCAGCCTCGCCCGCACGGCCTCGGCGATGGCCACCGCGTCCGGGCTGTCGCCATGGACGCAGATCGAATCGGCACCGATCTTGATCTGCGACCCGTCGATGGCCTCGATCGGTTCCCCGGCGGCCAGTTTCCGGCAGCGGTCCGCGATGGCCGCCGGATCGTGCAACACCGCACCGGGTTCGCGGCGCGACACCAGGGTGCCCTCGGGGGTGTAGGCGCGGTCGGCGAACGCCTCGCGGAACACCCGCAGCCCGGCCCGTTCTGCCTGCGCCAACCACTCCGAGCCGGGCAGCCCGAGCACGGCCAGCGACGGGTCGTAGCTGCGCACGGCCTCCACCACGGCGGCGGCCTGATCGGCGTGGTGCACGATCGCGTTGTAGAGGGCACCGTGCGGCTTGACGTAGCCGACCTCGGTGCCCGCGACGCGGGCGAACCCGGCCAGCGCGCCGATCTGGTAGATCACGTCGTTGGCCAGCTCCATCGGCGGCACGTCGATGAACCTGCGGCCGAACCCCGCCAGGTCCCGGTAGCTGACCTGGGCGCCGACCACGACGCCCAGCTTCGCGGCCTGCTCGACGGCCCGGCGGATCACCGTGGCGTCGCCCGCGTGGTAGCCGCAGGCGACGTTCGCGCTGGTGACGATGTGCAGCAGCGCTTCGTCATCGCTGAGCTCCCAGCGCCCGAAGCCTTCCGCCAGGTCCGAGTTGAGGTCCATGACCACCTCACTTCCACAGCGCGGCGATGCCGCCGAGCGAATTGAATCCCAGGAACAGCGTCAGCAACCAGGCGATCACACCCACCATCAGCAACCACGGCGGATACCGGTATCCCCCGAGCAGGTCCCGCCGCTTGGCCGCCACGAACATCAGCGCGCCGAACCCGACCGGCAGGATAAGGCCATTGAGCGCACCGGCCAGCACCAACAGGGTCGTCGGGGCCTTGTCGAGCAGCAGGAACACCACCGCCGAAAGCGCCACGAAGCCGACGACCAGCCGGTTGCGAGCGCGGGCCAGCTTCGGCGAGAAGGTCACCAGGAACGACACCGAGGTGTAGGCGGCACCGACGACCGAGGTGATGCTGGCCGCCCAGAGGATCATGCCGAACAGCCGCAGGCCGACCTCGCCGGTCGCATGCTGGAAAGCCTCCGCCGTCGGGTTCGCCGAGGCCAGGGTGACACCGCCGGCCACCACGCCGAGCACCGCGAGGAACAGCACGAGCCGCATCACCCCGGTCACCAGCAGCGACACGACCGCGCTGCGGCTGACGTCGACGATGCGCTCCGGGCCGGTCACGCCGGCGTCGACCAGGCGGTGCGCGCCGGCATAGGTGATGTAGCCGCCGACGGTGCCGCCGATCAGCGTGGTGATGGACAGAAAGTCGACCTCTTCCGGCCACACGGCCCGGACCAGTGCCTGCCCGACCGGGGGATGTGAGGAGCACGCGACGAACGCGGTCAGCGCGATCATGACCACGCCGAGGACGATGACGATGCGGTCCATCGCCACCCCGGCCCGCTTGCTCAGGAAGATCCCGATGGCGATGACCGCCGAGACGGTGCCGCCGATCTTGGCGTCCAGACCGAGCAGCGCGTCGAGTCCGAGCGAGGTGCCGGCGATGTTGCCGACGTTGAACACCAGCCCGCCGAAGACCACCAGCGCGGCCATCAGGTAGCCCAGGCCGGGCACCACTCGGTTGCCGAGGTCCTGCGCCCGCATGCCGGAGACGCCGATGACCCGCCAGACGTTCAGCTGCACCGCGACGTCGACCAGGATCGAGACCAGGATGGCGAAGGCGAAGGCCGCACCGAGCTGGATGGTGAACTCGGTGGTCTGGGTGATGAATCCGGGTCCGATGGCGCTCGTGGCCATCAGGAAGACCGCGCCCAGCAGGGTTCTGCGCTTGGCCGCCGAAGGCTTGGTTCCGGCCGTGGTCGATTCGGCCATGCCACTCCTCTCAACGTGCGCACCGGGATCAACGTGTACCGGGATCAACGTGCATCGGGATCAACGTGCATCGGGAGCAGGACCGTTGCATCTCGGGTGAGCAGCGGTTCCGGTCAACATAGTGAATTGTTGAACAATCCCGCAACGAGTCGCCGATGTGCTGCGTGGATAGCTGCTCCACTGCGTGGGGACCGATCAAAGTCGTTGCGCCGGGTCCGGGTTCTTCGTCACGTAACCGATCACCAGATCCGACAGGAGTTTGCGCAGTCGCTCACGGTTGCCCGGAGCGGCCGGGTTGCTCTGGAAAAGTGATTGGAACGTGAACTGATTCGACACCCGGAAGAAGCTGAAACTCGTGATCGCGAAATGGAGGTCGACGGCGTCGATCCCTTGGCGGAAGACGCCTGCGCGCAGCCCGCGCTCGACGATCTCCGACAGCAGCGACAGCGCGGGGCTGGCAAGCTCTTCGCGCACTCCCGACTTTTGCAGATGCTCGGCGCGCAGGATGTTCTCTCCCGCCATGAGGCGCACGAAGTCCGGATCGCGTTCGTGGTAGTCAAAGGTAAGTTCGATCACGCGGCGCAGTGCATTGACCGGGTCCAGGTCGTCCACGTGCACCCGCTGCTCTTCGTCTCTGATGCTGGCGATCGAACGTTCGAGCACCGCCCGGTACAGCCCCTCCTTGTCGCCGAAGTAGTAGTAGATCATCTTCTTCGTCGTCTGGGTCCGTCGTGCGATGTCGTCGATCCGCGCGCCCGCGTAGCCCTTGTCGGCGAATTCCTTCGTGGCCATCTTCAAGATGTCGTCACGAGCCTCCTGGCGCGTGCCCGCCCGCTTTCGCCGCGCGTTCCCCGTCTTCGTGTTCGGCACCGGCCGCCATTCTCCTATGTCACTGTTTGGTGACCACGTTCGACGCGCAGCGTAGCCGAAGTTGGCACGGGAGTACATGGCCGCCACCGACGAGCCGAAACCACTGCCACCGCAGTACTCCATGACACCACTGGCCGCCGAACGACGTCGCCATCGAGGTATGGACGCAGTCGCTATCACGCTGTACGGTGGCGCCTAGTTCACCAGTTGGTGAACTAGATCGGGCACGCCGATGCGGTCGAAGCGATCACGCGGAATCTCGACTTGTCAAGCGAGGGCACGACATCACAGTGCCCGCAAGGTCCCTCGGCGCAAGGAAATCCAGTCAGGAACGGAACACGCATGACCGCGACACCGGACAAAGCACTCGACCGCCTGCACCGGCTCGGCTTGGAGCTACCCCCGGCTCAAGCACCGAAGTACGCATACGAACCTACGACCCGGTTCGGCGACCTGCTCTTCGTCTCCGGCCAGATATCCCGCGCCGCGGACGGGAAAATCGTCACGGGCACGGCCGGCGGTTCAGCGACCTTGGACGAGGCAATCGAAGCCGCCCGGATTTGTGCGCTGAACCTGCTCGCTCGGTTGCATTCATCCGTCGGTCTGGACAACGTCGCGCAAGTCCTCAAGCTGAACGGTTACGTGGCCAGCGATCCGCAGTTCGTGGACCAGCCGACCGTCATCGATGGTGCTTCGACTCTGCTGCGCGAAGTCCTCGGTGCGGCGGGCCGACACGCACGTACCGCACTGGCGGCGCCGGTACTCCCGGCATCCGCGCTGGTGGAGATCGAGGCGATCGTCGCCGTTGGCGATCTCAATGGAAACCAGCGCGTTGCTTTCCATTGATAGCGCCCTCGTCCTCAGACCAGGCCGGCGAAGAGGTCGGATTCCCGGTTGAGGTGGCCGGTGCCGGGGCCCCGGTCACCCCGGACCAGGAGGTAGTGCTCGATCGCGAACTCCGGGCGGGCCACCATCGAGGCGAAGAACCCGCCGTCGTCCAGATCGACCTGGCTGCGGTAGTGGCGCAGGGCGGCCACCTTGGTGCCGTGGAAGGCGCGGCCGTCGAGCACCGCGGTCAGCTCCTCGTCCGGCACCGTGTACGGCTCGAAGTTCTCGATACCCGACTCCTCGATCTGCTTGAGGATCGAGCGCGGCAGGGTCGCCCAGTACACCTTCGGCACCTGCCACGGCTCGCCGAGCTCCGGCGCGTAATCGGGGTCGGCGGCGGGATCGATGGACGTCATCACCGCGCGGTGCGCGCCAATGTGGTCCGGGTGGCCGTAGCCGCCGAATTCGTCGTAGGTGACCACCACGTGCGGCTGCTCCGCGCGCAGGATCTCCACCATGGCCCGGGTGACCTCGTCCGGATCGGCCTTGGCGAAGGCCCGCTCGGAACCATTGCCGGCATCGCCCACCATGCCGCTGTCCCGCCAACGGCCCGGGCCGCCGAGCCAGTGGTGCCGGACGTCGCCGTACTCGGCCAGCGCGGCACGGATCTCCCCGCGCCGGTACTCACCCAGCGCATCGGGGTCACCGCGCAGGTGCGCGAGGTCGTCGGCAACGACCTCGCCGAGTTCGCCGCTGGTGCACGTCACCAACGACACCGATGCGCCGTCCGCGCAGTAGCGCGCCATCGTGGCACCGGTGGCGGTGGACTCATCATCGGGGTGGGCGTGAACCAGCAGCAGGCGACGATCGCTCATGGCCACCGAGCCTAGCCAGATCCACCGACAGGCGGCAGCAACCGCCGACCAGGTCACAGCGGGCCGGGCGGCGGGGCGCTCAGCTGCACTACTCAACGCAGGTGTTGGCACTCGTCGGGTTCGCCGAGCGGTCCGGTCCAATCGAGGGAGCGCCAAAAGCCCAGCGCCTCGGTGCTGCGCTCGATCGGCGCGGTGCTCCACCGGTAGTCCTGCCAGGTGCTCCGCAGGAACTCGATGGCAAGCGTGGCCAGGCCGCGTCGTCGGCAGCGTGGATCGATGCGGATGTACTCCAGCACAGCGACCCGGCAGCCGTGGCAGATCCGCAGGTCCAGCTCCCCGATTACGAGCCCGCCGAGCCGGATCTCGACGCCCGGCGGTCCGGTGGGCAACAGCGCCGGGACCGCGGCCAACTCCAGATTCCCCAGCATGTGATCAGCAGCGCGATCTGTCCTCAGTTGCCGGAGGACTCACCACGCGCCTGTCTGGGGGTCGGGATGTCGGGGGGCTGCCGGTCGTGCGCGTCGCGTTCGTGATCCGCTACGACGTCGGAGTATCGATCGGAGAATTCGCACCTGCCGTGACTGCACCGGTATGCGAATTTCAGTGTCTCATGTGGAATCTTCGTCGGCATTGGATGGCCTTGGTCGTCGGGTTAGGGATAATTTCCGGGGCTGGGGTGCGCTGATCCGGTTGGCGGTTGGTTAGTCAAGCTCGTCGGCGGCCACCCCGGCCGGACCGTGAGCGTCGTGCTCGTGCTGCGCCACCACGGCCTGGTCCTCGTTCGTGAATTGGCACTTTTTGTCGTCGCAGGTGAACACGACGGCGCAGTCATGAGCGAACACACGGTGCGACATGTACATTCTCCAGAATTGCGTCGGATGCGTAGTGGGCGGGGCCCGGGGTCTTCGCGCCGTTCGCCGAACACGATTTCGCCTCCCGTCCTAGCTATGAAGCTAGACGGGAGGCGAATGAATGGCGGGTACGGACCGTACGACTACCCATTTGGCCGGTCAGCGAACACCAAGGCAGGTAGCCATACTACGCAATCGGTCGTCCTTGGCGGCCGACGTGTGCAACAAATCCCGGACGATCGAGCGAGGGAGCCGCTGATGCTTGAACCAGAATGGTGCCACCGACTTGACAGACGACAACACGGCGACGGCCTCTCCCGGCTTGCCGGTCTTGAGACTGATCAACGCCCGATCGATGCCGTGCCTGCATTGACTCTGAAGGCGGAGTGCGGTTCCCCGGTTCGGCATCGCGGACGCGGCTTCGGACGCCTTACCGAAGTTGCCGAGATTGATTTCGATGTCCGTGCTTTGCATCGCCGTGAAACTTGGCCCGAAAGGCGTTCCGTAATCGCAGCGGCCATCCTGGACATGCCGGGAAATCTCGTTGGCCTCGCTCAGGAAGTAGTGTGCCTGGGCGGCATTTCCGGCCCGTGCGGCGGCGTTGCCCGCCTGAAGCAAGGAAGAGCCATAGACGCTCAGCTGCGCGGCGTCAGCACTGGCCCCCGGCTCGATCTCCCGCGCGACAGACGTCGATAGATCAATTGACTCCTGGTATCTGCCCTCCACGAGGAGTTGCCACGCCAGCGATCGCCGAGCACCTGCGACGAAGTACGGATCGTCAATGTTGCTACCGACTTGGATGGCGCGTCGGATCGCGAGCTGTGCCGCCTCGGGATAGCGAAGCAGTGTCAGACTTCGGCTCGCGGCCCACAGAACTTGCGCGAGGGACTGAGCATAGGAAGAGCGGTCGCGCTCATTGGCCACCGCGTGCGCCGCCTCCAGCCTGCGAATGACCGACGGGAATGTGCGCGCTATTACGTCGTGCTTAGCGTCCCAGTAGTTGCGCCACGCCGCGATCTCGGCGTGCTTCGCCTCCTCGATCGTCAGTGGCTTGTCCTTGGGGGTAGTTGCCAGACTCACGGCATGACGCAGCGCGGTCACGCTTTCGTCTTGGTCGTGCTCGGGAATTGTCGCCGGGACAAGGAGTTCCGCCAAAGTCACGTCGAGCGCGCGCGCAAGTTTGTGCAGCGTCGCAACGCTGGCAGTGTTTCGCTTACCCTGCTCTAGATTGCGGACGACTTCCACGCTGATCTGTGCGCGGTCGGCGAGTGCCCGTTGGGTGTAGAGGTCGCCTCGTAGTTGCCGTATGCGATCACCTAGTGACTGTCCGCTCATGGCCGATGACGGTACCGGCGCGTTAAGCGGGAGGTAACCGCCATGGTCATCCCACCTTCAGGCAAGTCCGCAAGCGTCCACTTACGCTGCGCTCACGGACTGGTCCCCCGCTTGCAGTTCCATCCATTCCCACGCAACCGGACGCATGCATTACCGATCGGAGAAAACGTGCGTTCCGCGAGTGTTTTTCGGCGATCCCGAAGGAATCAGCCACGAAGACATTGCATCGTTTGCGTTCACGACGCCGACAGAATTGCCACTCCTTTGGCGGTTTACTGCGCGACCGAGCCACCATCCATCAGCGACACTGCCGGCGATTTCGCCACCTTCGATTTCATCGTGGTTGGCGTCTTCAGGCTTCGCGCCTCGCCTCGACTTGGCAGACCGCTTCTTTGCTGGCTTTCTCATCTGCTTGCTGGAGCCGTAGGAGGCGAGCTGCGTAACCGTGATGCCGGAACGCTGGGCTAGATGTCGTGTTCAGCGGCGGCCGCGTTCCCAGGAGTCGAGGGCTATCAGGGTCTTGGTGCTGGTGACCCGGTGGCTCCGGCGGATCTCGTCGATGGTGCGCTGCAGGTGCGCCATGTCGCGGACGCGCAGCCACACTAATGCGTCGGGATCTCCCGCGATGGTGAACACCGCCTGGGCCTCGGGCATCCGGGTCGTCGTCTGGATGATGTCTTCGACGCCGCTGGTTCCCAGGAACCGCAGCTCGATGAAGGCTTCCACGCCCCAACCGAGCTTCGCGTGATCCACCCGCACGGTGTAGCCGAGGATCACGCCGACCTCCTGCAGCCGGTCGATCCGGCGCTTGACGGCGGCCGTCGACAGGGTCACCCGGGAGGCGATGTCCGACAGCGTCCGCCGCGCGTCCTCGCGCAGCAGTGCCAGGATTTCGTGATCTGTCGCATCGAGCGTCGTGTCGGCCATGAGTAGCGATGTTACGCAAAATTCGGGCGTCGGATAGGGCCTGCACCACCGAATTTTGCGTGCTTGCCGCCTTTGCGGGGCGCGCTGTTGTGCAGAACACTGACCATCGGCTGAAGTGGCCTCGATCACGATCCGCGTGCCCGCACCAAAGGAGTCCCGACATGGCCGCCTTCTCCCTGGACGACCGCTACCTACGGGAATCGGGCGAGATCTACGTGACCGGTGTGCAGGCTCTGGTGCGGTTGCTGTTCGACCGGATCCGGCACGACCGGCGCTGCGGGCACCGGACGGCGGCGTTCGTCTCCGGCTACGAGGGCTCGCCGCTGGCCGGGTTCGACCTGGAGCTGGCCCGCCGCGCGAAGCTGCTCGCCGAGCACGACGTGATCCACCGGCCCGGCCTGAACGAGGAATTGGCGGCCACGTCGGTGATGGGCAGCCAGCTCACCGAAGGGCTCGGCACGCAGCGCCCGGACGGGGTGGTGGGCGTCTGGTACGGCAAGGCACCGGGCCTGGACCGGGCCAGCGACGCAATGCGGCACGCCAACCTTGCCGGAACCAATCCGCGCGGCGGCGCGGTCGCGTTGATCGGCGACGACCCGAATGCGAAGTCCTCGACCGTTCCGGCGGCCTCGGAGGCGGCGCTGGCGGACCTGGCGATGCCGGTGTTCTTCCCGGCGGACTCGCAGGACCTGCTCGATCTCGGACTGCACGCGGTGGAGATGTCGCGGGCCAGCGGCTTGTGGACGTCGATGAAGGTGGTCGCCAACGTGGCGGATGCGGCGGGGACCGCGGTCGTGACACCGACCTGGACCGCGCCCGAGATCCCGGCCGAGTCGAAGCCGTACTCGCACCGCCCGAGCGCGCGCCTGCTCGGCCCCGAACTCGCCACCCTGGAGCACAGCCTGCACAACCTCCGCCTGCCGCTGGCGGTGGAATACCTGCGGCACAGCGACGTAAACCGGTTGGTGCGCTCGGGGCAGCACGACCGGATCGGCATCGTGGCGGCCGGAAAGTCCTATCTGGACATCCGCCAGGCCCTGCGCACGCTCGGCCTCGACGACGCGGATCTGGCCCGCTACGGGATCCGGCTGCTCAAGCTCGGCGCGATCTACCCGCTCGATCCGCAGCTCATCCGGGACTTCGCCACCGGGTTGGCGGAGATCGTCGTGGTGGAGGAGAAGCGCTCGTTCCTCGAATCGGCGATCAAGGAAATCCTCTACGGCCGCCCCGATGCTCCCCCGGTGCACGGCAAGAAAGGGCCGGATGGCAGGACCCTGTTCACCGAGCTCGGCGAGCTCGACCCGGACCGGATCGCCAGGGGTCTGGCCGACAGGCTGACCACGCACGGCGAGGTGGAGCCGATCAACGCCTGGAAGCAACGCCGCCGTCGCGAACGCATCGCCGTCCCGCTGCTGGCGCGCACGCCGTACTTCTGCTCGGGCTGCCCGCACAATTCCTCGACGAAGGTGCCGGACGGGACGGTGGTGGGCGCCGGAATCGGCTGTCACACCATGGCGCTGTTCATGGACTCCGACCAGGTCGGCGACGTCGTCGGCATCACGCAGATGGGCGGCGAGGGCGCCCAGTGGATCGGCATGGCCCCGTTCGTCGGCACCGAGCACTTCGTGCAGAACATCGGCGACGGCACGTTCACGCACTCCGGCAGCCTCGCCGTGCGCGCCGCCGTCGCCGCCGGGGTCAACATCACCTACAAGCTGCTGCACAACTCGGCCGTGGCGATGACCGGCGGCCAGGACGCGGTCGGCGCTCTCCCGTTGGCGCGGCTGGCCGAGGTGCTGCTGTTGGAGGGCGTCGCCAAGGTTATCGTCACCAGTGATGCTCCCAAGCGGCTGAGCGGCAAGCTGCCCCGGGGCATCGACATCCGGCACCGCGATGAACTGCTGCGCGCCCAGGAGGAACTCGCCGCCGTCCCGGGGGTGACGGTGCTTATCCACGACCAGGAATGCGCGGCCGAGAAGCGACGCAAGCGCCGCCGGGGCAAGCAGTCCACCCCGCCGGAGAAGGTGCTGATCAACGAGCGGGTCTGCGAGGGTTGCGGGGATTGCGGCAGCAAGTCCAATTGCCTTTCCGTGCAGCCGGTGGCCACCGAGTTCGGCCGCAAGACCCAGATCCACCAGGCCTCGTGCAACGTCGACTACTCGTGCCTGGCCGGCGACTGCCCGTCGTTCCTGACCGTGGTGCCCAGCGGCCGCAGGTCGCGGCGTCGGCTCCGCGAGCTGAGCGCCGACGCGCTGCCCGAGCCCGAGCGCGGGGCGGGCGACTTCAATGTCCGCATCACCGGCATCGGCGGCACCGGGGTCGTCACGGTCACGCAGATCCTCGCCACGGCGGCGGTGATCGACGGCCGGCGGGTCCGCACGCTCGACCAGATCGGCCTCGCGCAGAAGGGCGGCGCGGTGGTATCCGACCTCAAGATCACCGCGGAACCCGTTGCGCAGGCACCGAAACTGGCCACCGGGGAATGCGATCTCTACCTGGGCTGCGACCTGCTGGTGGCGGCCGACCCGGTGCACCTGGCCGCCGCGGATCCCGAACGGACGACGGCGGTGGTGTCCACCACCGAGGTCCCGACCGGCGGGATGGTCGTGGACACCGCCGTCTCGTTCCCGGCGCAGCCCGGTATCCGGTCCACTCTCGACGATGCCACCGCGCGAGCGTTCTACCTGGACGCCCGCGGTCTTGCCGAGAAGTTGTTCGACGACGACCAGTTCGCCAACATCCTGCAGGTGGGCGCGGCCTACCAGTGCGGTTCGTTGCGGTTGTCGGCCGAGAGCATCGAGCGGGCGATCGAGCTCAACGGCACCGCCGTGGCGGTCAACATCCAGGCGTTCCGCCGTGGCCGGCAGGCGGTGGCGGACCCGGACTCGCTACAGGCCGAGATCGCTGCGCCGCCGGCGGCGCCGAGCGAGCCCAGCGCCGCGGCGCGCCGAGTACGCGCGCTGGTCAACGCCGCGGAGGGCTCCGAACTGGCGCGGCTGCTGGACATCCGGATTCCCGATCTCGTCGACTACCACGACGAGAACTACGCGCAGGCTTATGCGGAGTTCGTCGAGCGAGTGCGCGGCCACGGCATCGACGCTGTCACCGAAGCGGTGGCCCGCAACCTGTACAAGCTGATGGCCTACAAGGATGAGTACGAGGTCGCCCGGCTCTCGCTGGACGAGCGGCTGCTGGCCGACATCGAAGCCCAGTTCGGCGCGGGATCCAGGTTCGCTTTCCGGTTGCACCCGCCCGTTCTCCGCGCGCTCGGTATGAACCGCAAGATCAGTCTCGGCCCGTGGTTCCGCCACGTGCTACGCCTGCTGCGGGCGGCGCGGAAGGTCCGCGGCACCCGCCTGGACCCGTTCGGCTACGCCGAGGTCCGCCGGGTCGAGCGAGCCCTGATCGAGGAGTATCGGGCGGCGGTGAGTCAGGCCCTGGAAACCCCGGAGCACCCGGCGGCGCTGGAACTCGCCGAACTACCCGACCTCGTCCGGGGCTACGAGGAGATCAAACTCGCGAACGTGGCGACATATCGGAAACGGCAGGCCGAACTGCGCAAAACGTTGTCGGCCCCGCCGGTCGCGGTCGCCGCGGCGGCCGAATGCTGACCGCCAGGACGGGCGACGCGGATCTTGCCGATGGCGCACCGCCCGCCGCGCGGCGGGCGGTGCGGGGCGATCATTGCTGCCGTTGAGCCATGATTGCGGCGATGGCGGCGGTGATGTTGGCTTCGGCAGCGGCCTTTTCGATGCCGAGGCCCGAGAGCACACCGGTGCCCCCCTCCTGCTCCAACAGCGCGAGCAGGATGTGCTCGGTGCCGATGTAGTTGTGCCCCAGCCGCAGCGCTTCCCGGAAGGTCAGCTCCAACGCCTTGCGCGCCGAACCGTCGAACGGAACGATTTGCGGCGCATCGTCAACCGCCGGTGGCAACGCCTCGACCGCGGCGTCCCGGACGGTTTCCAGCGCGACGCCCTGCGCGATGATCACCTTCGCGGCGAGCGCCTCCGGCTGCCCAAGCAGCCCCAACACCAGGTGCGCGGGCACGATCTCCGAGTTGCCCCGGGTACGCGCCTCGCCCTGCGCCAGCACGACGACCTTCCGGGCCCGATCGGTGAACCGACCGAATCCCTGCCTCGGGTCGAGACCGCCCGCGTCGCCCTTCGAAACGAACCGCTTCTGAGCGGCCTGCTTCGAGACCCCCATGCTCTTGCCGATATCGGTCCAGGAGGCACCTGAACGCCGGGCCTGGTCGACGAAGTGACCGATCAGATGATCGGCGACCTCCCCGAGGTGCTCGCCCGCGATGACGGCGTCGGAGAGCTGTTCGAGGGCGTTGCTGTGCGCCTTCTTGATCGCCTCGATCAGATCGTCGAGGCGAATTTGACGGGAAATCCCAGTCGGATCAACCATACGTCAACCATAGGTTGACGCGGCCCTCACGTCAACCAGCAGTTGACGACACCACTGCGGCCAGCGTACCGGCCGTGCGGGGGCTAGAAACACCACCCGGGCCCAGAACTACCCGGGAAGCCGACCGCGAAGGGCCCGGGCGAACGCCAACGCTGCCGCATCCACCTGCTCAACCCGAGCGGCTGCCCGAAGCCAAGCGGCAAGAGGCTCTGCCAGGGCGGGCGAAAGGGCGGCGATCCACCGCGCACTACCCGCCCGTGCCTCGGCAATGTGCTCCGTATGCCCGCCACCAAGGTCGGCAACAACCTCCGGCCGAGTGGCGAGCAACCCGCCAACCCGCCAATCGCCACGCGTCGAAACGGCAGCAAGTCGCTCAAGTTTCGCCGCCACCCCCAGGAGCTCGTCCCGCTGACTCATGTCCACGACCACATCATCCCCAGTGCCCGCCCTACCCGCCGCTAGTGGGACCTGACGATCTGGAACTTCTCCACCAAGGCCGAGCGCAGGACCGGCGGGATCAGCGGATGGTCGAAGCCCCGGTCGGCGAGGTCGAATGGCCCGGCGATGTATGCCTCGGCGAGGGCGGGCAGCGCCGCGAACTCGTCGACGGCGGCCGATCGCACGACCTGCGCCATCGTGGGTGAGCCCGGCAGCATTCGCGCACCCCATTCCGAGATCCACGGGAGTCTTCGCAGGCGGTTGATCGCCAGCCGCCGCAGCGATTCCCGGTACAAGGCGCTCGTGCCGGTATCGGCCAGCGCGATGAACTCGCAAGCCATCGCCACGGCTTCGGCGACGACCAGGCCCTCGCCGAACTGCACCACGATCAGCGTAGGAACGTCGTTGTCCACCAACCACTCCCGCCAGACGAGCTCGGCGGGAAGATCGGTGTCGCGGCAGCGGTGGCCGGTGCGGCCCAGCACGCGGGTCGGTGCGTTGCGATCCAGTTCTGCGGAGACTTCCGCGGCATTGGCCGGTTCGGACTGTTGCTCGTCCCACCCCTCCGGCGCGCACCCGTCAACGAAGCGCGCCAGCTGCACCGCGCGAGCGCGGACGGCCGGTCTCGGCCACGGCGGAGCGGGGTCCTGGATGCGATCCCGCACATAGTTCGCGGGTGCGTCAGCGAGGAACCCGCGCATCCGGCGAAGCCGGTCGGCGAATCGCGAGTACACGGGCGGCAACGCGGAAACGAAATCGTCGACCGCCGATACCAGGGACGGGTCGCCCGAGGTTCGGGCCGCGAGCAGCAGCTCTGCCATGTTCCGAGCGCGCCAGTCGTCGGCCTCCCGTCCCGAGACGGGCACGTCGATGGCGAGCCCGAGAAGTGCGCCGCCGGGCGTCATCAGACGACCAACCTGACTCGCAGGACAAGTCTTTTCGGGTCGGAGAACCAGGTCCGGCCGTGCAGCGCGCGTTCGTTGTCGCAGATGAGCACGCTGTCGGTGGGCAGCAGGAAGTCAATCGCATCGGGGTGGGAGTACAGGTACTCGTCGAACTCGCTCGCCACGGCACGCAGTGGCTCGTCGACGTCGAGAGTGTCTACCCGCCACCGAATCCTCCCGTCGCCTGTGGACACCGCGCGGGCGATGTCGGGTGCACCGCCGAAGGTGACCGGCGGGACCCAGCGCCAGATGCGTTCGCGAAGCAGCGCGGACGTCCGCTCCGGAAGATCGGCGCTGTCGATCACTGCCCAGCCTTGATTCGCCAAGGTATCGAGCACGGACGTCATGGTCGCCTTTCCGTGGTCCAGGTGCTTGAGCCAATCGTGCCCGCCGGGAAGCACGGCCAACAATGGTCCATGTGGGTGTCGCTGCATGATGTACGGCACCCCGTGCGGCATGAGGCGAGTGCATTGCCGAGCTCGACAATCCTTTCGTGGTAGGAAAATCGGGCACATCCACGACATGGATCACTATTTGTTGCGCCGGATGCGTGATGTTGGCGCGTTGTGGTGTGCCCTCTGCCGAGGATTGGGCAGACTGGCCGTCATGACCGGGTTCGCTGCATATCAGCGGGAAATCTTCGAGCTCGACGCAGCCGGAGAAACGCCGCCTCTCACCACAGATCTGGCCGCGTTGGAAGAGGCTGTTCGCGCAGAAGTTCCGGCCGATTCGTACAATTACGTCGCCGGCGGTGCCGGAACGGGCTCCACTGTGCGCGCCAACCGCTCGGCGTTCGAGCGTTGGCGGATCGTGCCCAGGGTGCTCCGCAACGCCGACCGCAGAGATCTGCGCGCGACGGTGCTCGGCATGGAAATGCCCGCGCCCGTGCTGCTGGCACCCGTCGGGGTCCAATCCATCCTGCACCCGGACGCGGAACTGGCGAGCGCGCGTGCGGCAGCGGAACTCGGACTGCCGCTGGTGCTCTCCTCCTCGTCGTCGCGGTCGATCGAGGAGGTCGCCGCCGCCAACGGGGACGCGCCGAGGTGGATGCAGCTGTACTGGTCCGGCGACCGCGAGATCTGCGCCAGCATCCTTGACCGCGGCAAGCGTGCCGGCTTCTCCACGCTGGTGGTCACTGTGGACACCTGGATCCGCGGCTGGCGCCCGCACGAAATGGACCGGCGCTACTCCCCGTCCAGGCAAGGCGTCGACATGGCGATCCCGTTCTCCGATCCCGTTTTCCGCTCCCGGCTCGCCAGGCCCCCCGAAGAGGACCCGACCGCGGCAATCCAGGAGTGGCAGCGGATGCCCACTGGCGCGAGCAAGAGCTGGGAGCAGTTCGCCTTCTTGCGCGATCACTGGTCCGGCCCGATCGTGGTGAAGGGGATCCTGCACCCCGACGACGCGCGCAGGGCCGTCGGCTGCGGAGCAGACGGAATCGTCGTCTCCAACCACGGCGGACGCCAGGTGGACGGCGCGGTAGCGGCGTTGGACATGCTTCCCGAGGTGGTCGACGCCGTCGGCGCGGAGGTTGACGTGCTGTTCGACTCCGGGATCCGGACCGGTGCCGATGTCATCAAAGCCCTTGCCCTGGGCGCCAAAGCCGTGCTGGTCGGTCGCCCCTGCGCATATGGGCTCGCGCACGCGGGTGAAGCCGGCGTGCGCCACGTACTGCGCAGCCTGCTCGCCGACCTGGACATCACTCTCGGGCTCTGCGGGTATCGCAGCCCCGCCGAACTCGGCCGCGCCGCGCTGCGCTGACTTCGCCCCGCCGGCCCCATCATAGAAATCGCTGGAGGAACCACCATGCCCGCTTCGGTCAGCCTCGTGGACTGCACGCTGCGCGAAGTCGAGTACGAAACCCATCTCACCCTCGCCGAGTCCGTCCAGATCGCAAGCGAGCTCTCCGCAGCCGGGGTGCACTATCTCGAAGTGGCGGACCGGGGTGCTCCGTCGTGGGCAGACCTGGAGATCGAGGACTACGTCAGCGCGGTGGCGCAGGCCGCCCCGCGGACCACCGTGGCCATCATGGTCTACCCGGGTGCTTGCCTGGAGACCATCGCGCGGGCGGTCGCCGCCGGCGCCGGTTGTGTCCGCCTGGCCGCGAACATCACCGAGGCGGCGGACATCCTGCCGCTGGCGGAAGGAAGCAAGGACCTCGGTGTCCCGCTGGTCACCTTCAACGCCATGAAGACATATGCGGTCTCGGCTGCCGAAGCGATCCGCATCGCCGAGGACGCCTGCGCCGCCGGGGTGGATGTGTTCTACACCGCCGACTCCGCAGGGTGCATGCTGCCGACCGAGGTAGCACACCTGTCCCGGTCGCTGCATGAACGCGGCATCGCTACCGGATTCCACGGCCACGACAACACTTCCCTGGCCGTCGCGAACTCACTGGAGGCACTGGACAGCGGTGCCGTGATGGTCGACGGCACGCTTCGTGGGGCCGGCCGCAGCGCCGGCAACGCGCAGCTCGAAGTACTCGTCAAAGCCGCGCAGCGCAACGGCTTTCTCAGTGCCGTGGATGGCGACCTGCTGGCTAGGCGCGCCGAGGAACTGATAGCCGGCCGCAGATTGCGCGACCGCGGAGTTTCCTATCTGGACATCGCCATCGGGGAAGGACGGTTCCACACCGAGCGGCTGGAGATGGCGCGCGAGATCGCCGACAGCCATGACGTGCCGCTGCCGGACCTGGTCCGGGAGGTCGGCCGCCGTGACCCGATCCGGCCATCCCGCCAACTGATGGAGGTCACCGCCGAGTACCTTCGCGATGCGCACGGGCGATTTCAATGGAAATCGACACTTGCTGATTCCCATTGAAATCGCCCCAGCCACCAGGAGAACGGCGTTCCCGGATCCCGTTACGTCGGTTCGGCGATGTGGATGCGACGCAGGTGGCGGCGCGGGTCCTCGAACGCGTTGCGCGCGTGTAGCAAGCGCCAGTTGTCCCACACCAGCATGTCATTGCGCTGATAGCCGATCGCGATGTGCTGTTCGCCGAAGAGCCGTTGCCAATCCGATTGCAGCGTCGCGACGGGGTCGCTGTCGTCACGCACGATGTTGTTGACCGAGAACCGCACGACCGTGGTCCCGCAATGATCGTCCAGCCGAACTACCCCGGGTAGCGATCGTCGCAACCGGAACGCGCTGACAAGGCTCCGAAGTTTCCCGATTTTGCCTAAAATTGGGCTCTCCTGCTCCTTCACCCGCCACCACCCCGATCTTAAGCATCTTGTTCAATAAATCGAGTAGGAGGGGCGGGTCGCCCGACCCTCCTCGCACAGCACCGGACATGCGGGCCCGGATCCGGCGGTTCGTCAAGCCGCCTTTCTGAGCCTCTGCCAGGTGTTGCGTAGTCCCAGCAGACCAAGGTCGTCCCAGTAGATGTTGGGCAGCGCCCGTTGGAGGATGGGCGCCCCGGCGACCCGGCGATCCGCCAGTAGCCCTTGCTGCTGGCAGCCCATTCCCGCGCGCGAAATCGCAAACCCCGCCCAGGCCGGGCGGAATGACGACTTGGCGCTGCGTCCAGAGCTCAGTGTCCTCCGCGGCTGCTAGGCGGCTGTGGTGATCGCGGTGCGGATATGTTCGCGGAGGTCGGCGACTTCGGATTTGCCGCTGTGCGGTGCGGCCACGGTGTCCAACACGCGCAGCCGTGCATAGCCGCGGGTGGAGGTCAGCCCGGTGATCACGTTCACCGCGTCGTAGCCGGTGGCCACCGCGGCGTCGATGTCGCCGGCCTGGAACTGCACCGAGGCCAGCGGAGGCAGGCCCATGGCGCGGGTGCGCTCGTATTCCGCGCCGTACGCGGTGGTTGAGCTGGTCAGTTTTTCGATGGCTTGGGGCGCGAACTCCGGGCGGGACAGCGATAGCAGGTATAGGGCGTAGCCCTGTCGGCCGTTGATCTCGGCGTCGGTGACGAACGATGTCCACGGCGATGTGGTGGCCCGATCGGCGGCGGCGTAGGTCTCTTGGGCTTGCCCGAGGGCGCGGCGGGTGGGCTCTGGCTCGCCGAGCGCGGCGCGGCACCAGCCAAGGGCCGAGGAAATGCAGCCCTGGGTGACTGTGCTGACCGGGTGCCTGCGGTTGGCGGCGGTCGCCGAGGCGAGCTGCACCAGGCGCAGTGCCTCATCTGCGCGTTCGAGGTGCAGGGCTTGGTGTGTCATGTCCAGCAGCACGTGGACTGTCAGGTCGGTGGCGCGGGGGTGGTCGTCGGCGCGGCGGGTGGTGTCCAGGGCGTAGGCCCACAGGCGGCGGGCGGCGTCGTGATCGTCGACATCGTAGGCCATCCACGCTGCCGTGCCGGCCAGGTCGGCGATGGCCACCAGCAGTCGGGTGCGGATCTCCGGCGAGCAGAGGGCGTCTTCCAAGCGGCGCACCTGGTGTAGTTGTGTGACGGCTGCGGCGCGGCATAGCCCACCGCCGTAGGCGGAGTCTGAGCGGCGGAACCCGTCGGTGATCGCCTCGATCGCGTCGATGTCGGCCGCGCCGATCCGGGGCCGGGTCACCGGCTCGACCTGGCTGGGCAACAGCGAGCCCAGCCGGGAAAGTTCGGGATTCAGACTGGATCCCAACGTGGCAGCCGTGACCAGGGAGAGAAAGTCCCTGCGCTCCAACCAACTCACCTCCTTGACATGCACGTTATCAGTCATGCCGGTTTGGGTGGCGGAAAATCCGAGCAAGCAGGCCGGGATGCGCAGGACGGTGGCCAACCGAGCGGCCGTCCTGACGTGGGTCAGACGACGCTCGCCCCGCTCGACAGCGGAGATCCGGCCTTGGGACAAGCCGAGCAGGTCGGCGAGCTGGAGCTGTGTCAAACCTGTGTGCTGCCGCACGGCGGCGAATACCGCTCCGAAGTCATAGGTTTCCAACGCAGCGCGCAGGTCCGCGTCATCGTAAGAGCCCGCCGGGATCGGCTTGCGGAACCCGGCGGCGCGGGCGCAGGGTCCGCAAAACGGGTCATTCACGCCGACACGCAGCACAGTGCCGCAGCACCGGCAGCGTTGTCCCGGACCATTCATGGCTCGCCTTCCATTGACGGACAAGTGCTCGTCCGGGGTCATGGCGTTACGCCCGTTCAGTCGAGGTATGCCGTGCACCACCCCAGCGGTCGACCATAGTCAGCCGCGTCTGCCACCGCGCTGTCAATCCCCATTGGGGTTAGCACCATTGGGGATTGGAGACGTCGGCGCGGACGAAGACGATGATCGCCATGGCACTGCCCACGTCTCCGCCGCCGCGGAGGCCAGGTAAGACCCACGGCCGCTGGTTCACACCCAACGGCGACGCGGCGATGTTGGAGAGCGGGAAGGGCGGGCAGTACTACGACGCCGCACGCCAGCGGAGCGTAGAGCTCGGACCGAGGAACGGGCGGCGGGCTACGTCGGTGTAGGCTCACGCACCCCGTAGCTCAGCAAGCAGAACGTCCGCAGCCGCCCGCGCGGGTTCAGACAGCGGTGTCGGGGCTCCGCTACGGGCGGCAACTCGGATCGCGTTCGCGCACTGCAACAGTTGCGCGAGTTTGCCTGAACGGGTCTCAAGATCAGCAGCGAACTCCTGTTGAACCCGCGCGGCCATCTGGGGATCAGGCAGCGCCGACTGCCACAGGGTCGCGGCATCGTGCCCGCGCGGCGCAGCGCCCCAGTCCTCCCAGTCGATGATGTGCCCCTCGGCGGAGAGGTTGCCCCAGTGGAGGAGTACGGGGCGCTTTCGTCATTGATCAGAAGGTCAGCGGGAGCGGGTCTGGCTGCCACTGCACCGTATTCGGTCGCTGTGCTGAGCGCAGGAACTCGGCGAGCGCCCCTTCAAGCTCGCTGCGTTGCACCCACGCATCGGCCGGGGGTGAGATGTCCTCATCCTCCCAACCGCCGGATGGCTCACTGCCTCCACGGCTGTAGTGCCGCGAGGTGTCCTGGTCCCAGTAGCTCAGCGCGGCACGGCCGTCGGTAGCGACCGCGACAACGAGTTCGTGATCGGGCCCCTGCTCGTTCCAGAGCGGCCGGTCACTATGGGTGATGACCGCCGATCCAGCGTCGGCATCGGCAAGCTGGTCGACGAGCGCGCGCACCTGGTCGACGTTGTCGACAGTGATGTGCTGCTCGGCTCCGCCCAGGTTGAAGGCTCGGAACCAGACATCAATCCGCATCACGTATCCCCTCGTAGCTGTAGGTGGTGCCGTCCCTGGTGACCACGTTCAGCACGGCCACCGGCGGCAGGAACCGCGGTAGCTGCTGGTTGCACCGTAGCCACTCTTGCTCGTCGAGGCCGCATGGCGGCCGGTCCAGGAGGATCGTCTCGTGCTGGCCTGGTCGCATCTGCGCCGCTACAACACAATTCCGGCGTCGTCGATCAGCTCGCCCGCCTGCTGCAAGATCGCCGGGAGCAGCACGGCCAGCACCGCGCGCAGTTTCGCGGCTATCGCCCCCACATCGTCGCCCACGCCCCCGATGCTCATCAGCACCCCGACCGAAACAGGGCGCTACGGACGATCTTCACCGCATCTGATCAACTGCTTCCACCCAATTGGCCGCCGTCCCCCGGCGTGGCGGGGCACGGTTGCGGCGCCGTTGCCGCGCGTCGACCCCACCAAGCGATGTCGGTGACTTGGACATGCTGATCGATGTCATGTGCGCCAGCCTGATCAAGAGGAAGATCCCGGTTACTTCGGAGGAACGGGACATGCTGGCGAATCTGCTTGCGATGTACGAGAGCCCTGTGGAGTTTTACGACTACATCACCAATCGTGATGAGACACTAGCCGCGCTCACGGTGACCAACCGGAACTGACTGACGGAGAGCGGCGGGTGGACCGGGAAGAGGTTCATGATCTTCCGCTGGAACTGCTCCCCCGGTTTCAGCTCGGACCCACCTGCCAGGTGCCGCGTGAAGGGCCACTGCTTCATAGCCCCTTTCGCGCGAAATCGCTAACTCTGCTTGGGTGGTGGGTGGGGTCCCGGTGGGCGTTCCGTGGCTCACACCGTCATCTTTCTGTTGGGCCTAGGGACGGAACGGTTGCCACCATTGCCGCGGCGTTCGCCCACGCCGCCGTTTCCGATTGGCCGTCCTCGTACAGGCGGAACGCGACGCGTTGCGCCATTCGGTCCCACAAGTTCTGCATGGCCATCGCCGAGGATGTGTCGCCCTGCCTCGGGCGTTCCCACAAGCTTTGCAGGATCATCCTGGCTCGCGCCTGCAAATCCGCCACCCGGTTAGCCGAAAGTGTGCTCAGCGCGCGCTCGGCTTCCTGGAAATCCTCGCGCCACCGTCGGTAGACGGTCGCGATCTCGGTTTCCGTGACCTCAGCGGGCCGGGCAGGCCGGGCGTCCCCGTACAGGGCCGCCGCGCGCTGTCTGTCGATCGCCGCGATCGCGGATGCGACCTCCCCAGCGCTCTCATATCCCGGCGGTGAATCCCGCTCGTAGCGCGGGACGAATTCCCGGGACTCCTCCGAAAGACGGGTGTCCTCACCCCGCCGCCAGTGCAACTCCGGCGTCACGCTTCGCAGCCGGTCGAATACGTCCTCGACGTCGTCGGCATTGATCTCATAGCCGCCGTCGTAGACGAACACGGGCCTCGGCGGTCCACCAACTCGGCGCAAGCCTTCGGCGAGTGCTCTGACGTACCAGTCCGGAAGCGGCGCGTCATCATTCTCCGACCTCGGGACGATGACCACCGTTCGCCCGAGCTGCCCAGCATCCGCGAGTTGGGAACTCAGCCCGGGGTGCGGACCATCCGCGAGTTGGAACATCGCGGAACCCTGGATCAGCATGCCCAGCTCAACAGGATCCGGTGACGCAGGCTCAATAGACCCGTTGCGGATTATTTCGATCTGGCCGCCCGACACCCGCACACAAACGAACAGCGGATCCGGATCAAACTCGGCCACCGCGCGCCGCAGCATGGGCCCGTGCCCGTCGTAGTCCAGCGAACCCCATGCCTCCCATAGTTCCGTCTCCCCCGGATGCACCGGGAAACACACGGCGTTTTGCACCGACTCCGCGTCCACGCCTACCCGCAAGTTACGGGCCGTCAAATGCTGGTGCGGAGGAGAAGGCTGCATTCGGTCGGGCGTCAACAGCTTCAGGCCGCCGCCCGACACGACGCTCCTGCCGTCCGGCGAGGCGAGTCTGCGTGGCGGAATGTTGTCTTCTGTGATGTAGACGGGCCGGTCAGCATCGGATGTGCCCAGCAGCTGCGAGGTGAACGGGGCGAGATTCGGCATCGGTTCGACGGTGTGCAGCGACCCTATTGCGACGATCACGACGGGCCGCCGCCAGTCCCCTCGGGTCGCCTCAAGGTAGTCCGGGTTCCACGCCAGCAAAGAACCGAAAACCGCAGGGTGTATTTTCCCGTCGAAGCTTGGGGAAACGAACTCATCGAACTCCCTGAACGCGAGGACGATAATCGGCGGCTGGGGATCGCGATACCCCAACTCCGACAACAACCGGGAAAGCCCGTACGAACGAAGCTTTCCAGCAACATTCTCATGCCCCCTGGGAAGACAGGAGATGAGCGTCGGCTGCCGCACCTCGACAGCACTGGCGGGATGGGTGAGCAACGCCGACTGCGCCGACGGAGCCTCGATCAGCGCGTGCACCCGCCACCCGCCGTCAAAATGTGCGTTGAATTCGCCCATCGACAGGAACACCGGCCGCTGGACCCCGTCGCTGCGCAATCCCTCCGCCAACGACCGCGCGTCCCGCTCGGTCAAGCCGGATGGCCACCGTTCAAACAACACCACAACCGGGCGGAGCGGATCGTCACCGACGAACTCTTGGAACTGCGCACCTCGGACCACGCTCGTACCGAAGTCCGAAGGCCCGAGAACCCTGGTCTCCCCGGTCCGATCAAGCACGTGGAACCGTCCGTGCCCCGACGGCGCCACCACAACTAAGGGCTTCCGGTGGCCAACCTCCGAAACAATCAAGTCCCTGTCCAAGTCTCGCAGTCGCACCTCCCCCGGGTGGGGTGAATACGACACCACCGGCCCGAAGTCGTCGTCGGCGGGCCGGCTCAAACCAGCCACCGGCGACCAGTCCGGCGGCGGCACGAACCTCGGAGGATCTGTGTCGAAGTGGAGAGCGGCCAGATCTCCCGCATCGCGTCGCAACCGGAAATCCCGGTCCGTGACCAGGACCACGCGATCCACGTCGTTGCTCCGCACGCCACGGGCGAACTCATGCGCGGCACGCTCGCTGAGCCCCGTCTCGGCTCCCACGGTCGCCAACAGCACAGGAGCATTTGACTGCGAGGCCAAGGACTCGTAAGTCGCGCTGCGCGCCAGCTGGCGGCCGAATTCGAAGGCTGACACCGTGCCCGACGGCGTGACGAACTCATCACCCCACAACCGCGCGAGCACAACCGTGGTCGAATGCAGCCCGAACCGCGGCGCACCGGTCACCCGGAAACGATTCGACGACCACTGCCCCCACCACTCCACGTCCGCCGATGTCCCACCGGCGGCCAGCAAACGATACGACGGATTAGAGGTCAGCTCAGTCACCGACAGTTCAGCGGCGCGCGGACGTCCGCCGGCAAGAGTGACCTCCTGAACTCCGAGCCGGATATCGTAGCCCTCAATGTATTCCACAACGGTAGCAACGTAAACCGGTCCTTCGTGACCATATCGGCGTACTCCGCTCGCGAGCTCCTGGCGGTCGTTTGCCCCCACGACGACATCGTCATTCTGCTGCACTGCAAACACGACGACGGGCTTGCTGGGATCCGGGTCCGCTATTTCGCGTAAGGCTCCGGCCACTTCCCGGCCGAATGCTCCGGCACTCAGGTGCTCGACGTCCCGGGTTCGGGGATCAACGCAGGCGAAGGTTTCATCATGTTGCCAGCACGCCAACACGACGATCGGCAATTCGTCACGCACCTGGGCCAGCAGTATCTCCAGGTCGGCCTCCGACTCAACCGACCGCCGCCACTTGGCCTCCTCATCACCGTTGCGCGGGTATGCGATCATGTTGATCACGCTTGAACGCGCCGGTATCGCCAGCCGCAATCGCGGCGACCACGGGACCATGCGGTGGAAAATTTGATTCACGAACGGTTCGCCGCTGTTGTCGAAGGTGGGGCCGTTTACTTCACCGTCCAACATGGTCACAAAAATCGGCCAGCGATACCCCATCTCGCTGAAGCCATCGGCCAGTTCCACCAGGGCCTGCTCCGGCAACGGTTGTTCATATTCCTCGAAGTACGTGCAGACAACGAATGAGCGGTGATCGTCGTCGTGGCCGGTGATCCCGTGGGATCGGGTGTCCTCGACCACCCGACGAGCGAACTGGCGTGGAGTCAGGTTCTGCCTTTCCCACGTGTCCCCACCGGCAACGGTGAACTCGCCGCGCGGTGAGATCCATACCAAGACGAAGATCGGCGAATCACCGACAACGGCCCGCCGCACCGCTTCCAGGCTAAGATCCGAGCCGGACAGCTGCTGGAGCTCGTCCATGTTCCCGTCGCCGAGGGGATAGGCGATCGCGTTCTCCCGCTCGGAATCCAGCTGCAGCGCCAACACGCTCGCACGCACGCCGGAGCTCAGCACGAGCCCGCTGTCGTGCGGCTGACCAGCTTGTGCTTCCACGGCTACCAACCCGAGCGCGGAAGGATCGTGCGAGATGTAGCCGTCGGCCAGCAGGACGTGGCGGGCACCGTCCCCACCCTCGGTAAGTCCCTCGGCGAATCGCCGCGTGAGGGCTTCGCGGCTCAAGTGCACCCCGAGTCCGGCGTTGCCACCCATGACTACCAAGACGACCGGGCCGTCCTGGTTGGCCGCGGCGACCCGGAGATACTGTTCGGTGCCGGCCACCCGCTGACCGAGCTCTCTCGGTGTCTCCAGGTGCGCGGTCGTGCCGCGAACCGCATCACTGATCAGGAACGACTTTTCCGCACCGGTCGGGGTCCGCCGTCTGGCCTGGACCACGACGATGATCGGCTCCCGGTCGTCGTTGATGCCCATCTCGTGGCGCACTCGATCGAGCTTGGCCCGGCTGCCGTCGAAATCTTGCCACCACCGTGACGAAACCTCGTCGACCGGGTACACCACGGTGTTCTCGGCTTGTCCGCCCATCCGCACAGTCAATGCCAACGTGGCCTCACGCCGCCACTGCACCCGCAGCTCGCCCACGGTCGCCCGGTGTTCAAGTCCCCGTTGCAGACTTTGCTCAACCCGCTGAAGCACATCAGCCAAAAAACGCACCTCGCGCGGGCGAACATTCGTGGCGGTCTCGGTCACCTCCTGCACGACGCGATGCACGTCCGCAGCGGTCACCGTCGGCCCCTGCATCTGACCGATATCCCGGATCCAGTCCGCCACCAACCGAACATCCCGCACATCAGCGACGGTCGGTTGTCCACCCAAGCCCTCGGTCAACTCAAGAACATGAACAAGCCTGCCCCGCAACCGCTCCCAACTACGCGTACCCGGCCGATGCCCCACCCCACGCCGATAACGCAACTCCACCGCATCAGCGACCCGCCACACATCCTCATCGGCCAGCCTCCGCCCAGCAGGCAATCCACCATCTTCCTGCCCACCCGCGTCCCACCACGCACTCAACAGCTCATCGACCGACCCAGTCTCATCCGCTGCGGTGGGCGCGGCATCGCCGTCGTCGGCCCACCTGATCAACGGCTGCGGGCCCGCTCCCTCCGCATAGCGCGGCGAGGGCGCACCGACCAGCGCCGCCCGCAACTCCGGACCACCCGAGGACAACTCCTGCCCATCGGGCCCCAACAACGACCACCGGCCAGTCCCCCGACCGTCGACGAACACCGGCCGCATCCGACCATCACCAGCCACCACCGACTCCGTGGCATGCACCGCACCATCACGGGTCTGCCACACATCGCCGGCACCCGCCGTCCACACATACGCCCCCAACCCCACCGCAAACCGCTGCGCGAACGACGCCCCACCCGATTCCGAACGCCGCCGGGCACCGCAGCCGAACAACGCCACCGGCAACCTCTGCAACCTCGCCGCGAACCGCTGCGCGAACGACGCCTGCCCCGGCCCCGGTCGCCGCCCGACACCACAGCCGAACAACGCCACCGGCAACCCGGCCACCAGACGCCTATCCCGCCACACCCGCTCCGCCGACTCCTCCGGACCCACCTCCCCATCCGGCCACCGCGCACCCCCCTCGGGCGTCACATGCAGACCCACCACCTGCACATCCGGCACCTCCGAGGCCAACACCACCGCCTCCACCGCCACCCCACCATCACCGGGACCGAAGAACATCAACGGCTCCGCACGCACAAACCGCGCCACCGCCGCCGGCGGCTCGACCGGCAACGGCACATCCCTGTCCGATCGCCACAACATCCACTGTGGACCAGCGACGGTGTCCATCCGCGCCAAAACGTCCACGCCCGAGTGCAGCGCATCAGCCACCGACTCACCGGGCACGATCACGCGGTCACTGCCCAATACCAGCAGCACTCCGTCCCGGTTCGCCGACACCTCCGCGAACCCCGGCGACCTTGTCCACACCGGATAGGCCACCGACTCATCCGACCCCCGGACGGCCAGCACGACAGGCAAGGACGGAACGGTTGACACCATCGCCGCGGCATCCGCCCAGGCACCCGTTTCCGCCCCGGTATACAGCCGGAAGGCGACCCGCTGCGCCATCCGGTCCCACAAATCCTGGACCGCCATCGCCGACGACGAATCACCCTGTCTCGGACGCTCCCACACACTGCCCAACACCGCCCTCGCCCGCGCCTGCAAATCCGCCACCCAGTCAGCCGGCAGCACACTCAACGCGCGCTCAGCCTCCCGGAACTCCCCGTACCACCGCTGATACAGGATCGCGACCTCGGCCTCCGTGACCTCAACGGGCCGGACGGACCGGCCACCATCGGACAGCGCCATCTCACGCTGCCTGCCGACCGACGCGACCGCGGACGCGACCTCCCCAGCGTTTTCATACCTCGGCGGCAAATCCCGTTCATAGCGCGGAACGAGTTCCCGAGGCTCCTCCACTTCGCGGACCTCACCGGCCCGCCGCCAGTGCAACTCCGGCGTCGCATTCCGCAACCGGTCCAGCACCGCATCGGTGTGGGCAGCCTCGTAGCCGTAGCCGTCATAGACGAACACCGGTCGTGGCGGCCCACCAACTCGACGCAACCCCTCGGCGAGTGCTCTGGCATACCAGTCGGGAAGTGACGTACCATCCTCCGACGTCGGCACGATCACCACCGTCCGCGAAAGCTGCCCATCACCCACGAGCTCGAAATCCGGGGAATGCTGGATGAGCATGCCCAGGTCAACGGGCTCGGGTGACTCAACCGTACCGTTTTTGTTGCGCACTACTATTTTTTCGTTACGCACTCGCACAAGAATGAACAGCGGATCCGGGTCGAACTCATTTACCGCTCGTAGCAGCATGGGTCCGTACCCGTCATAGTCCAACGAGCCCCAATTTTCCCAGGCGCCCTCGTCGCCCGGCTCGATCGGAAAACACACGCAGTTTTCCTTCGACCCCCGGCCAACCCCGACCCAGGAGGGCTGGGATGCCAATTCATCCTGCCGCGTGGGAGGTTGCAGTCGTTCGGGCGTCAACAGTCGCAGCCCAGACGTGATGACCCGCCCCTCTTCCGGCGTGGCCAGCCTGTCTGCCCGAAGGTTTTCTCTTGAGATGTAAACGGGCCGGTCAGCGTCGGGGGTGCCCAGCAGTTCTGCCGTGAAGGCGGTGAGGTCATCCGTCGAAAGAGGGGAGTGCGGCCCCGCTACTGGGACGATCACCACCGGCCGCCGCCAGTCCCCCCGGATCGCCGCAAGATAATCCGGGTTTCGCGCCAGCACGAAACCCAACCGTTCAGGGGACAATTCGCCTTCCCCGCCTGGGGCGATGAAAACGTCGCCCGCCCTGCTCGCGAGGACGACGATCGGCTGTTGCGGTCCGCGATACCCCAGCTCCCGCAACAGCCGGGAAACCCCGAATGAACGAACCTGGCCCGCAACATCCGCGTGGTCACTGCCCACAAACGAGATCAACGACGGCCGCTGCGCATCGACGGCACCCGCCGGATGCCTCAGCTGCGCCGACTGCACCGACGGCGCCTCAACCAGCGCATGCGACCGCCACCCGGCCTCGCGCTCCTCGAACTCACCCACCGACAGAAAAACAGGCCGCTGGACCCCGTCGCCACGCAACCCCTCCGCCAACGACCGCGCATCCCGCTCGCTCAAACCAGACGGCCACGTGCCGCACACCACCACGACCGGACGAGCCGGATCGTCACCGACAAGCTGCTGGAACCACGGATTCCTCACCACACTCGCACCGAAATCCAAAGGCCCAAGAAGCCTCGCCTCATCAGACGACGGATCGATCACCTGAAAACGACCGTTCGCCGACCATGCCCCCACCACGACCGGGGACCGGTGACCGGTCTCCGAAGCAAACCAGTCCGCATCCAGGGTCTGCTGTCCCATCTGCCCTAGACGGGACGGAAACACCAGCGCCGACCCACCGTCGTTCGCGGCTTGGATCTCGAACGCCACCGGGAACCAATTGCGCGGTGGCACGAACCTCGGAGGATCTGCGTCGAGGTGGAGCACGGCCGCGCCGTGCACATCGCGTTGCAATCTGAAGTCCCGATCCGTGACGAGGATCGCACGGTCCGGATCGTTGTAGTGCACCCCACGGGCGAACTCATGCGCGGCCTGCTCGCTGAGCCCAGTCTCGGCTCCCACCGTCACCAACACGACAGGCGCGTCGGAACCCGCAGCGACCAAGTCTTGATAAGGCGCGCTGAGCACCAGCTGGCGGCCGAAGTCGAACGGTGCCAAAGTGCCCGACGGCGTGACGAACTCATCGCCCCACAACCGAGCGATCACCAGGGTCGTCGGACTCGACCCGAGCCGTTCCGCTCCGCTCATCCACACCCAGAGACCGCCCGACGACCACTGGTTCCACCAGTCCACATCCGCCGAGGTTCCACCGGCCGCCAACAAACGATGCTGCTGCGTAGAGGTCAGCTCCTGCACCGCCAGTTCCGCGGCGCGCGGACGACCTCCGGCGAGAACGATATCCCGAATCTCAAAACCGACATCGTCGCCGTCGCCACTGGATTCCACAACGGTCGCAACGTAAACGAGTCCGTCGTGGCCACGTCGGGCCACTCCGCTCGCGAGTTGCCGAAGTGCCGGCTCGCCCAGGTCAATTTCGTCCTCCGGCTGCACGGCAAGCACCACGACGGTTCTGCCGGGATCCGAGACCCCTGTCTCGGGCAATTCTCCAGCCAGGACCCGACCGAACGCACCGGCGCTCAGGTGCCTGGTGGCCCGGGTTCCGGGAACGACGTAGTCGAAGGTTTCTGACTCCCGGCGCACCAGCACGAGGATCGGCGATTCGTCTCGCACCTCTGCCAGCAGCCAGTCCAGGTCAGGACCCGACTCCGCCCACCGCCTCCAGGCAGCCTCCTCATCATCGTTGCGCGAGTAAGCGATCGCGTCTACCACGCCGGAACCCGACGGTATCGCCAGCCGCGACCGGGGCGACCACGGGGCCACAGGATAGAAGATGGCGATCTCGCTCTGATCATCCCATAGGACCATGTAAACCCGCCCGCGATGTCCCGCGTCGCGGAAGCCCTCGCCCAGTTCCTGCTGGGCCCACGCCGGCATCGATTGACCACAATGGACACGGATGTCGCGGTCATCGTCGTGCCCGGCGACGCCATGAGATCGCGCATCCTCAACCACCCGGCGCGCGAACTGGCGTGGGGTCAGCTCTTGTCTTTCCCACGTCTGCTCGTCCGCGACGATGAACCTGCTGGACGAGGCACGCGATACCATCACGATGATCGGCGGCTCGGTGTTCTCCGACCCCCCAGGCACCGGCAAATCGGATTCGGCCAACTCTTGGTATTCGCCCACATTTCTGGCGCTAGTGGGATAGGCGATCATGTTCGCTCGTGTGGAACCACCCGCGCGCAGGGCCAGCACGCTCGCTCGCAGGCCCGAGGGCAGCAGCAGCCCCGCACCCTGCCGACCACCAGCCCGTGACCCCACGGCGACCAACCCGAATCCGGAAGGATCGCGCGAGATATAGCCTTCCGCCAGAAGGACCTGCCGGACACCGCCTCCAGCCGCACCGAGTCCCGCCGCGAATCGCTGAATGAGCTCGTCGCGGCTCAGGTGCGCTCCGAGTCCGGCGTTGCCGCCCAGGACAACCAAGATGACCGGGCCGTCCGCGTTGGTCTCGGCGACCCGCCGGTACTGCTCGGTGTCGGCCACCCGCCGCCCCAGTTCCCAAGGCGTGTCGAGGTGTTCGGTCGTACCGCGAACCGCATCACCGATCAAGAACGACTTCTCCGCGCCAGACGTCCGCCGCCGCGCCTCCACCACAACCACGACCGGATCCCGATCATCCGCGATCCCCATCTCCCGCCGCACCTGATTCAAATCCACCCGGCCACCATGAAAATCCCGCCACCACCGCGACGACGCTCCGTCCACCGGGTACACCACGGTGTTCTCGGCCCGACCGCCCATCCGCAACGTCACAGCCCGCGTAGCCCGCCGCCGCCACTGCAACCGCACCTCCGCCACCGTCGCCCGCCGCAGCTCGCCCCCCTGTTTCAAATCCTGCTCCACCCGGTTCAGCACACCCGCCAAGAAACGCACTTCACGGAGACGAACGTTCTGCGGTGCGGCAGTAAGCTCCTGGACGAGAGCGTGCACATCCGCAGCGGAAACAGTGGGGCCTTGCATCCGGCCGACATCCCGAATCCAGTCCGCCACAAACCGGACATCCAGCGCCTCCTCGAGGTCCGGTCGCCCACCCAACTCCTCGGTCAGCCGGAGAACCTGAACAAGCCTGCCCCGCAACCACTCCCCACGGCGCATACCCGGCTCATCCGTTCCACCCCGGTAACGCAGTGCAACCGCGGAGGCCAAGACTCGCACATCCGCATAAGCCAGCCCCCGAATAACGGATAACTCACCATCCTCGGCCTCGGCCTCGGCCCACCACTCGCTCAGCAGCTCATCGACCGACCCACCCTCGTCCACAGCGGTGGGCGCGGCATCGCCGTCGTCCGCCCACCTGATCAACGGCTCCGGACCCGCTCCCTCCGCATAGCGCGGCGAGGGCGCACCGACCAGCGCCGCCCGCAACTCCGGACCACCCGAGAACAACTCCTGCCCATCGGGCCCCAACAACGACCACCGGCCGGTCCCCCGACCGTCGACGAACACCGGCCGCATCCGACCATCACCAGCCACCACCGACTCCGTGGCATGCACCGCCCCATCACGGGTCTGCCACACATCGCCGGCACCCGCCGTCCACACATACGCCCCCAACCCCACCGCAAACCGCTGCGCGAACGACGCCCCACCCGACTCCGAACGCCGCCGGGCACCGCATCCGAACAACGCCACCGGCAACCTCTGCAACCTCGCCGCGAACCGCTGCGCGAACGACGCCTGCCCCGGCCCCGAACGCCGCCCGACACCACAGCCGAACAACGCCACCGGCAACCCGGCCACCAGACGCCTATCCCGCCACACCCGCTCCGCCGACTCCTCCGGACCCACCTCCCCATCCGGCCACCGCGCACCCCCCTCGGGCGTCACATGCAGACCCACCACCTGCACATCCGGCACCTCCGAGGCCAACACCACCGCCTCCACCGCCACCCCACCATCACCGGGACCGAAGAACATCAACGGCTCCGCACGCACAAACCGCGCCACCGCCGCCGGCGGCTCCACCGGCAACGGCACATCCCTGTCCGACCGCCACAACATCCATTGTGGACCATCCTGGGTTTCCACCCGGGCCAGCACATCCACACCCGACCGCAGCACATCAGTCACCGATTCACCAGGCACCACCACGCGGTCACTGCCCAATACCAGCAACACCCCATCCCGGTCCGCCGACGTCTCCGCGAACCCCGGCGACCTCGTCCACACCGGATAGGCCACCGACTCGTCCGACCCCCGCACCCTCAGCACAACAGGCAGAGACGGCACACTCGCCACCATCGCCGCGGCATCCGCCCACGCACCCGTCTCCGCCCCGACAAACAACCGGAAGGCAACCCGCTCCGCCATCCGATCCCACAAGCCCTGCACCGCCATCGCCGACGACGAATCACCCTGCCTCGGACGCTCCCACACACTGCCCAACACCGCCCTCGCCCGCGCCTGCAAATCCGCCACCCAACCAGCCGGAAGCACACTCAACGCACGCTCAGCCTCCCGAAACTCCCCATACCACCGCTGAAACAGCGTCGCCACCTCGGACTCCGCAACCTCACCAGGCCGGACGGGCCGATCGGACAACGCCATCGCACGCTGCCGGTCAACCAACGCGACCGCAGACGCCACCTCCCCAGCGCTCTCATACCTCGGCGGCAAATCCCGTTCATAGCGCGGAACGAGTTCCCGAGGCTCCTCCAGATCACGGACCTCCCCGGCGCGTCGCCAGTGCAACTCCGGCGTCACGTTCCGCAACCGGTCCAGCACTGCATCGGTGTCGGCAGCCTCGTTGTGGTAGCCGTCGTAGACGAACACGGGTCGCGGGGGGCCACCAACCCTGCGCAAGCCCTCGGCGAGTGCTCTGGCATACCAATCCGGCAGTGACGTACCGTCCTCCGCCATCGGCACGATCACCGTCGTCCGCCCAAGCTGCCCCTCGCTCACGAGGTCGAAATCCGAAGAACGCTGGATGAGCATGCCCAGGTCAACGGGTTCGGGTGATTCGACCGAACCGTTTTTGTTGCGCACCACTATTTCATCGTTGCGCACTCGCACGAGAACGAACAGCGGATCCGGGTCGAACTCGCTTACCGCTCGTAGCAGCATGGGGCCGTACCCGGCGTAATCCAACGCGCCCCAACGGTCCCAGGCGTCCCCGTCTTCCTGCTCGACCGGGAAACGGACGCAGTTTTCCTTCGACCCCCGGCCAACCCCGACCCAGGAGGGCTGGGATGCCAATTCATCCTGCGGCGTGGGAGGTTGCAGTCGTTCGGGCGTCAACAGTCGCAGCCCAGGCGTGATGACCCGCCCCTCTTCGGGCGTGGCCAGCCTGTCTGCCCGAAGGCTGTGTCTTGAGATGTAAACGGGCCGGTCAGCGTCGCGGTTACCCAGCAGTTCTAACGTGAACGCGGTGAGGTCATGCATCGCAAAGGAAGAATGCGGCCCGGCTACCGGGACGATCACGACCGGCCGCCGCCAGTCCCCCCGGATCGCCGCAAGATAATCCGGGTTTCGCGCCAGCACGAAACCCAACCGTTCAGGGGACATTTCGCCTTCCCCGCCTGGGGCGATGAAAACGTCGCCCGCCCTGCTCGCGAGGACGACGATCGGCTGTTGCGGTCCGCGATACCCCAGCTCCCGCAACAGCCGGGAAACCCCGAATGAACGAACCTGGCCCGCAACATCCGCGTGGTCACTGCCCACAAACGAGATCAACGACGGCCGCTGCGCATCGACGGCACCCGCCGGATGCCTCAGCTGCGCCGACTGCACCGACGGCGCCTCAACCAGCGCATACGACCGCCACCCGGCCTCGCGCTCCTCGAACTCACCCACCGACAGAAAAACAGGCCGCTGGACCCCGTCGCCACGCAACCCCTCCGCCAACGACCGCGCATCCCGCTCGCTCAAACCAGACGGCCACGTGCCGCACACCACCACGACCGGACGAGCCGGATCGTCACCGACAAGCTGCTGGAACCACGGATTCCTCACCACACTCGCACCGAAATCCAAAGGCCCAAGAAGCCTCGCCTCATCAGACGACGGATCGATCACCTGAAAACGACCGTTCGCCGACCATGCCCCCACCACGACCGGGGACCGGTGACCGGTCTCCGAAGCAAACCAGTCCATGTCCAGGGTCTGCTGTCCCATCTGCCCTAGACGGGACGGAAACACCAGCACTGGCGCACCGTTGTCGTCCACGTCTTGGACGTCAAACGCCACTGGGAACCAGTTCTGCGGTGGCACGAACCTCGGAGGATCTGCGTCGAGGTGGAGCACGGCCGCGCCGTGCACATCGCGTTGCAATCTGAAATCTTGGTCCGTGACGAGGATCGCACGGTCCGGATCGTTGTAGTGCACCCCACGGGCGAACTCATGCGCGGCCTGCTCGCTGAGCCCAGTCTCGGCTCCCACCGTCACCAACACGACAGGCGCGTCGGAATCCGTAGCGATCGAGTACTGATAAGGCGCGCTAAGCGCAAGCTGGCCACCGAATTCGAAGGCCGACAAAATGCCCGACGGAGTGACGAACTCATCGCCCCACAACCGGGCGAGCACAATGGTCGTCGGCATCAACCCGAGCCGGTGCGCATCGTCCACCCGGAGACCGCCCGACGACCAGTGGTACCACCAGTCCACATCCGCCGAAGTTCCACCGGCCGCCAGCAAACGATGCTGCTGGGTCGAGGTAAGCTCCTGCACCGCCAGTTCGGCGGCGCGCGGACGACCTCCGGCGAGACTCATATCCCGAATCTCAAAATGGAGAAGGTCGCCGTCGCTGACTTCCACGATGTCAGCAACGTAAACCGGTCCGTCGTGGCCATGTCGGCCTACTCCGCTGGCGAGTTGCCGACGTGCCGACTCGCTCAGGGCGATCCCGTCCTCCGGCTGCACAGCAAGCACGACGACGGTTCTGCCGGGATCATAGGCCCTTGTCTCGGTCAAGGCTCCGGCCACGATCTGACCGAATGTTCCGGCACTCAGATGCCTGGTGGCCCGGGTTCCGGGCACAACGTAGTCGAAGGTTTCTTCCGCCGAGCGCGCCAGGACGAGGATCGGTGATTCACCATCTACCTCTGCCAGCAGCCCGTCAAGATCGGGTCCCGACTCCGCCCACTGCCTCCAAATGGCCACATCGTCAATGTTGCGCGAATATGCGATCGCGTCGATCACGCCTGAACCCGACGGTATCGCCAGCCTCAATCGGGGCGACCACGGGGCCGCAGGATAGAAGATGGCGTTGTCTCGCTGATCCAGTAGGACCACGTAAACCGGCCCGCGATGCCCAGCGTCGCGGAAGCCCTCGCCCAGTTCCTGCCGGGCCTGGTCGGTCAGCCTTCGCCCACAATGGACGTTAACTTCGCGGTCATGCCCGATGATCCCGTGGGATCGCGCATCCTCGATCACCCGGCGGGCTAACTCGCGCGGGGTCACCTCCTGCGTTTCCCAGGTGTCCCCGTCGGCGACGAGGAACCTGCTGGACGAGGCAGTCGATACCAACACGACGATCGGCGAATCAGGGCCAACCCCCGGCTCCCCCGGCACCGGCGAACGGGAGTCGACCAACTCCTGATATCGGCCCAATTCAGTGGCGTCAATGGGATAAGCGATCGTGCTCTCCGGCGTGGCACCGCCCTCCGGCACCGCCAGCACGCTCGCTCGCAGGCCCGAGGGCAGCAGCAGCCCCGCCCCCTGCCGGCCACCAGCCCGTGACCCCACGGCGACCAACCCGAATCCGGAAGGATTGTGCGAAATGTACCCTTCCGCCAGAAGGACCTGCCGGACACCGCCTCCAGCCGCACCGAGTCCCGCCGCGAATCGCTGAATGAGCTCGTCGCGGCTCAGGTGCGCTCCGAGTCCGGCGTTGCCGCCCAGGACAACCAAGATGACCGGGCCATCCGCGTTGGTCTCGGCGACCCGCCGGTACTGCTCGGTGTCGGCCACCCGCCGCCCCAGTTCCCAAGGCGTGTCGAGGTGTTCGGTCGTACCGCGAACCGCATCACCGATCAAGAACGACTTCTCCGCGCCAGACGTCCGCCGCCGCGCCTCCACCACAACCACGACCGGATCCCGATCACCGGCAATCCCCATTTCCCGCCGCACCCGGCCCAGATCCACCCGGCCACCGTGGAAAAACTTCCACCACCGCGACGACGCCTCGTCGACCGAGTACACCACGGTGTTCTCGGCCTGGCCCCCCATCCGCAACGTCACAGCCCGCGTAGCCCGCCGCCGCCACTGCAACCGCACCTCCGCCACCGTCGCCCGCCGCAGTTCGCCCCCCTGTTTCAAATCCTGCTCCACCCGGTTCAGCACACCCGCCAAGAAACGCACTTCACGGAGACGAACGTTCTGCGGGGCGTCAGTCAGCTCCTGCACCAGACTGTGCACATCCGCAGCGGACACCGTAGGCCCCTGCATCCGACCGACATCCCGAATCCAGTCCGCCACAAACCGGACATCCAACGCCTCCGCGACGTCCGGTCGCCCACCCAACTCCTCGGTCAGCCGGAGAACCTGAACAAGCCTGCCCCGCAACCACTCCCCACGGCGCATACCCGGCTCACCTCGGTAACGCAGTGCAATCGCGGAGGCCAAGACTCGCACATCCGCATAAGCCAGCCCCCGAATAACGGATAACTCCCCATCCTCGTCCCACCACTCGCTCAGCAGCTCATCGAACCACCCATCCTCGTCCCTGGGCTGGGCCCACCACTCGCTCAGCAGCTCATCGAACCACCCACCCTCATCCACCGCGGTGGGCGCGGCATCGCCGTCGTCCGCCCACCTGATCAACGGTTCTGGACCCTCTCCCTCCGCATAGCGCGGCGCAACCGCACCGGTCAGCGCCGCCCGCAACTCCGGACCACGCGAGAGCAACTCCCGCCCATCAGGACCCAGCAACGACCACCGACCAGTACCCACACCGTCAACGAACACCGGCAGCATCCGCCCATCACCCGACACCACCGACTCCGTGGCATGCACCGCCCCATCACGGGTCTGCCACACATCGCCGGCACCAGCCGTCCACACGTGCACCCGCAGCCTCGTCGCGAACCGCTGCGCGAACGACACCTCACCCGACCCCGGTTGCCGCCCCGCACCACATCCGAACAACGCCACCGGTATCCCCACCACGAAGCGTCTGTCGCGCCACACCCGGTCCGCAGACTCCTCCGGCCCCACCTCCCGATCCGGCCACCGCGCAGCCCCCTGCGGCGTCACGTGCAGACCCACCACCTGCACACCCGGCACATCCGCAGCCAACGCCACCGCCTCAACCGCCGGCCCACTCTCATCGGGACCAAAGAACATCAACGGCGCCGGACTCGCCAACCGCGCCACTGCCGCCGGTGGCGCCACCAGCAACGGCCCACGCCCGCCCGAGCGGAACAAAATCCACTGTGGATCATTTTGGATTTCCGCCCGCGCCAGCACATCCACACCCAACCGCAGCGTCCAGACAACCCAATCACGACTCATCGTCATGCGGTCATGGCCCAGGACCAGCAACCGCCCCCTATCCGGGGAACCTGCCGCGAACCCCGGCGACCTCGTCCACTCCGCATACGTCACCGATTCATCCGACCCCCGCACCGCCAACACCACAGGCAAAGCCGGAACACTCGCCGCCAGCACCGCAGCCTCCGCCCACGCACCCGTCTCCAGCCCACCACGGGACAACCGGAAAGCGACCCGCTGCGCCATCTGGTCCCACAAGCCCTGCATAGCCATCGCCGATGGCGTATCACCCAGCCTCGGGCGTTCCCACAGACTTCCGAGGATCGTCCTGGCCCGCGCCTGCAGATCCGCCACCCAATCAGCCGGAAGGGTGCTCAGCACCCGCTCGGACTCCTGGAACCCGCCGCTCCACCGCCGGTACACACTCACGATCTCGGTTTGCGCCACCTCAGCGGGCCGAGCCGGGCGGGCAGCACCGGACAGGGCCACCGCACGCTGCCTGTCGACCGCCGCGACCGCCGACGCCACCTCCCCGGCACTCGCATAACCCGGGGGCAAATCCCGCTCATAGCGCGGCACAAGCTCGCGAGGATCCTCCGGATCACGAACCGCCCCGGCCCGCCGCCAGTGCAACTCCGGCGTCACACTCCGCAACCGATCCAGCACGTCATCGGTATCGACGGCCTCGTCCTGGTAACCGTCGTAGACGTACACGGGGCGCGGCGGCCCACCAACTCGACGCAACCCTTCGGCAAGCGCCCTGGCATACCAGTCCGGAAGCGGCGCTTCATCCTCCGACTCCGGCACGATTATCACGGTTCGCCCGAGCTGTCCGGCATCCGCGAAATCGGAAGACGGGTACTCAAGATCCTGGAAATGCGGGGAGTGCTGAATGTGCATGCCCAGCTCGACAGGATCCGGTGACTCACGCTCATGCTCATGCTCAGACTCGACATCAGACTCGTCATCCCGGAGGCGCACTACTTCAATGCTGCCGCCGGACACTTTCACGAAGACGAACAGCGGGTCCGGATCGAACTCACCCACCGCGCGCCGCAGCATGGGCCCGTGCCCGTGGAAATCCAACGAGCCCCATCTTGCCCAGGCCGCCATGTCTTGCGGCTCCAACGGGAAACCCACGGCGTTGAGCGCCGGGTCCTCGCCAACACGCAAGGTGCCGGACTGCAAACGCTCCTGCATTGGGGGAGGCTGCATCCGGTCGGGCGTCAGCAGTCTCAGGCCGGGCGCCGCAACGCTCCCGCCGGTCAGCATGGCGAGGCTGTCTTCCAAAATGTTGTCTGCCGAGATGTAGACGGGCCGGTCAGCGTCGGGGGTGCCCAGCAGTCGTGACGTGAAGCGCGTGAGGTCCTGCGGCGCAGGGGAGTCGAACGGCCCTGCTACTACGATGATCACCACCGGCCGCCGCCAGTCTCCTCGGGTTGCCTCAAGGTATTGCGGGTCTCCCGCCAGAAGCTCGCCAAACTCGCCAGGGGACAGTTCCCTTTCCCCGCCGGGGGAGATGAAACCATTGAAACCTCTGCTCGCAAGGACGACGATCGGCTGTTGGGGGCCGCGATAACCCAGCTCCGAAACCAGCCGGGAAATCCCGAACGAACGAATCTGGTCAAGCACATCCCTGTGGGCGGGATTGTCGGCAAAGGAAATGACCAGCGGCCGCTGCGCGCCGGCAGCACTCGCCGGATGCGCGAGCAGCGCCGACTGCGCGGACGGCGCCTCAACCAGGGCGTGCGACCGCCATCCGGCCTCGCGCTCGGCGAACTCGCCCATCGACAGGAAAACCGGCCGCTGGACACCGTCGCTGCGCAATCCCTTCGCCAACGACCGTGCGTCCCGCTCGGTCAAACCAGACGGCCACTGATCGAACATCACCACAACCGGACGAGCCTGATCGCCGCCGGCGAACTGGCGGAATTCCGGGTTACTGACCACCCTCGTACCAAATTCCGAAGGCCCGAGAACTCGCGTCTCGCCAACCATCGGATCAACCAGGTGAAAGCGTCCGCGCATTGACCTGGCCACCACAACGAATGGCCTCCGGTGGCCGGTCTCGGAAGAAATCCAGCCCTTGTCCAGCAGTGGTGGCCCCGATTCGGCGTATCGGTACTCCGAAGCAATCCAGCCCGTTTCCACGGTAAGCCACGGCACCGGTTCTGGAAAGGACAGATACGTAACGACTGGACCGACGTTGTCGTCCGCGGGTTGAACCCGCTCGGCCAGCGGAGACCAGGACTGCGGTGGCACGAACCTCGGGGGATAAATATCGAGGCCGAGAACGGCCACGCCGTTCGCGCTGCGCCGCAACCGGAAATCCCGTTCCGTGACCAGAACGGCGCGGTCCGGATCGTTGATCCACACGCCACTGGCAAACTCGCGCGCGGCTTTCTCGCTGAGCCCGGTCTCGGCTCCCACTGTCGCCAACAGCACCGGAACCTCCGGAGGCCGAGAGACCGTGGTCCGGTACGGCACGCTGCCCGCTACCTGGCGACCCAATTCGAAAGCCGATACGGTGCCCGCCGGTGTGACGAACTCGTCTCCCCACAACCGGGCGAGCACGACGGTCGTCGGCATCAACTCGCGCCCATGCGCATTCTCCAACTGGAGACCACCCGACGACCACCGGCTCCACCAGTCCACATCCGCCGAGGTTCCACCGGCCGCCAGCAAACGATACTGCTGGTTAGAGGTCAGCTCCCGCACCGACAGTGCAGTGGCACGCGGACGTCCGCCGGCGAGAATGAGATCCTGTTTTTCAAACCGGATGCTCTCGCCTTCTTCGCGTTGCACAACACTGACAACATGAACCGGCCCGTCATGGCCATGCCGACGTACTCCGCTCGCGAGCTCCTGGGCCTCCTGTTCTCCCATAGCAGCCCAGTGATCCGGCTGCACAGCGATCACGAGGACGGTCCTGCCGGGATTCGGGGCCGCTAGCTCGCCCAACGCTCCAGCCACTTCTCGGCCGAATGCCCCGACGGTCAGGCGCGCGGAGTGCCGGGTTGCGGGCTCAACGTAGGCGAAGCGTTCATTAGGCTCCCGGTGCGCGAGAACGAGGACAGGCGAGTCATCACGCACCTCGTCCAGCAGCCAGCGCAGGTCAGGCCCCGACTCTGCCCATCGTCGCCAGACGGCCTCCTCATCGCTGTTTCGCGGATATGCGACCGCGTCGATCACGCCCGAGTCCGCCGGTATCGCCAGCCGCAATCGCGGCGACCACGGGACCACGCGAGTGGGGTTGGGGGGATCCGTCGCGCGTTTCCAGGTGGTCACCAGAACCGGCCCGCGATGTCCCGCCTCGCGGAGACCCTCGGCCAGCTCCTGCCGGGCCCGCTCTCGCAGCGCTTCTTCTCGCGTGCTGAAATATGCGTAGACAACGAATGCGCGCTCATCGTCCGCCCCGGCAATCCCGTGGGATCGCGCATCCTCGACGACCTGACGAGCGAACTCACGGGGGCTTACCTCCCGCGTTTCCCACGTATCCCCGTCGGCGACAGTGAACCTGCCTCCCGGGGCTGCCCATACCAGCACGGAGATCGGCGCGCCAGGACCCACCTCCCACCGCACCGAACCGGCTAAGAGTTCGCTCCTGTTCTCGGCGTCAATGGGATAGGCAAGCGTGTTCTCCTCTGCGGAGCCGACCCGCAGCACCAGCACACTCGGCCGCACGCCCGACGGGAGCACGAGCCCCGCATCCTGCCGGCCAGCGGTGCGTGGCCCCACGGCGACCAACCCGAACCCCGAAGGGTCATGCGAGATATAGCCCTCCGCCAGAAGCACCTGCCGGGCACCGTCCCCGCCCGCACCAAGCCCCTCGGCGAACCCCTGAGTGAGGTCGTCAGGACTCAGATGGGCCCCAAGTCCGGCGTTGCCACCGAGGACGACCAAGACGACCGGGCCGTCCTGGTTGTTACCGGCAACCCGCCGATACTGCTCGGTATCGGCCACCCGCTGACCAAGCTCCCGCGGTGTATCCAGGTACGCGGTCGTGCCGCGAATCTCATCACTGATCAGGAACGACTTCTCCGCACCGGCCGTCCGTCGCCTCGCCTCCACCACGATGACGACCGGCTCCCGGCCACCGGCGATCCCCATCTCCCGCCGCACTCGATCCAGCTCCACCCGGCCGCCGTGGAAAATTCGCCACCACTGCGATGACTCCATGCTGACCGGGTACACCACGGTGTTCTCGGCCTGTCCGCCCATCCGCAGCGTCACAGCCCGCGTGGCCTGCCGCCGCCATTGCGCCCGCGCCTCCGCCACCGTCGCTCGTCGCTGCTCACCCCGCTGTTCCAGTGCCTGTTCAACCCGCTTCAGAACACCGGTCAAATAACGCACTTCATGCGGGCGAGTATTCGCGGTGCTCTCAGTCACGTCGTGTATCAAGCTGTGCACGTCCGCAGCGGTCACCGTTGGCCCCTGCATCCGGCCGACATCCCGAATCCAGTCCGCCACGAACCGGACATCCAGCGCCTCCGCGAGAACCGGTCGCCCACCCAACCCCTCGGTCAACCGAAGAACATGAACGAGCCTGCCCCGCAACCGCTCCCAGCTACGCGTACCCGGCCGCTGACTCACCCCCTCCCGATAACGCAACTCCACCGCATCCGCCAGCCTCAACACATCCTCGTCGGCCAGCCTCCGCCTAGCGGCCGGCCCGCCATCCTCGTGCTCACCCGCGACCCACCATTCCCGCAACAGTTCATCGACCGGCCGTCTCACACCACCCTCAGCGGCAGCATCGTCTGCCCACCTGATCACCGGCTCCGGGCTCGCGTGCTCCGCATAGCGCGGCGCAACCGCACCGGACAACGCCGCCCGCAACTCCGGACCACCCGAGGACAACTCCCGCCCATCAGGACCCAGCAACGACCACCGGCCGGTCCCCTCGCCGTCAACGAACACCGGCAGCATCCGCCCATCACCGGAGACCACCGACTCCGTGGCGTGCACCGCACCATCACGGGTCTGCCACACGCCACTTGCATCCGTCATCCACACATGCGCCCGCAGCCTTGTCGCGAACCGCTGCGCGAACGACGGCTCACCCGACCCCGGTTGCCGTCCGGCACCGCAGCCGAACAGCGCCACCGGCAACCCCGTGACGTAGCGCCGGTCTCGCCACACCCGCTCGGCGGATTCCTCCGGCCCGGCCTGTCCGTCCGGCCACCGCGCACGCCCGTGCGACGTCACGTGCACGCCCACGACCTGCACATCCGGCAGGTCCGAGGCCAACGCCAGCGCCTCAACCGCCACCGCACCATCACCGGGGCCGAAGAACATCAGCGGCTGCGGACTGGCCAACCGCGCCACCGCCGCCGACGGCTCCACCGGCAGCGGCCCACTACCGTCCGACCGCCACAACATCCACTGTGGACCATCCTGGGTTTCCATCCGCGCTAGCACATCCACACCCGACCGCAGCGCCTCAGCCACCGACTCAGCACGCACCGTCACCCGGTTACTGCCCAGCACCAACAACTTCCCCAGATCTGGGGAAACTTCCGCGAACCCCGGTGATCTGGTCCACTCTGGATAGACAACGGACTCATCCGACCCCCGGAAGGCCAGCACGACAGGCAAGGACGGAACGGTTGCCACCATCGCCGCGGCATCCGCCCACGCACCCGTCTCCGCCCCGACAAACAACCGGAAGGCGACCCGCTCCGCCATCCGGTCCCACAAGCCCTGCACCGCCATCGCCGAAGACGAATCACCCTGCCTCGGACGCTCCCACACACTGCCCAACACCGCCCTCGCCCGCGCCTGCAAATCCGCCACCCAACCAGCCGGAAGCACACTCAACGCACGCTCAGCCTCCCGAAACTCCCCATACCACCGCTGAAACAGCGTCGCCACCTCGGACTCCGCAACCTCACCAGGCCGGACGGGCCGATCGGACAACGCCATCGCACGCTGCCGGTCAACCAACGCGACCGCAGACGCCACCTCCCCAGCACTCTCATACCTCGGCGGCAAATCCCGCTCATAACGCGGAACGACATCCCTAGGCTCCTCCACGTCACGGACCTCACCTGCCCGCCGCCAGTACAACTCCGGCGTCACGCTTCGCAGCCGGTCCAACACGTCATCGGAGTCGAGAATCACGTCGTGGTAGCCGTCGTAGACGAACACGGGTTGCGGCGGCCCACCAACTCGCCGCAAGCCTTCGGCGAGTGCTCTGGCATACCAATCCGGCAGTGACGTACCGTCCTCCGACATCGGCACGATCACCACCGTCCGCCCAAGCACAATTCCATCTACAAACTGGAAATCCAGGCAACGCTGCTGAATGCGGACGCCCAGCGCAACAGGTTCCGGTGACTCAACCTCGCCATCTTGCTCGCGCACTACGATTTCTTCGTCCCGCATTCGCACAAGAACGAAGGCCGGATCCGGATCGAACTCACCTACCGCTTGTAGCAGCATGGCCCCGTTGCCGTCATCGTCCGACGAGCCCCATGCCACCCAGGCTTCCTCGTCATCCGGCTCCACCGGGAAACCTACGGCATTGTCCGTCCCCCCTGGGGGAATGCCGACCCACAAGGTCTGGGCCGCCAATTCCTCCTGCGGCAGGGGAAGTTGCATTCGTTCGGGCGTCAACAATCTCAGGCCGGGCACCACGACAGGCCCTTCTCCCGGCATGGCGAGCCTGTCTGCCGGGATGTTGGCTGCCGAGAGGTAGACGGGCCGGTCGGCGTCGGGGGTGCCCAGCAGTTTTGCCGTGAAAGCGGTGAGGTCCATCGCCTCATCGAGCTCGTGCGGGCCCACTACTGGGACGATCACGACCGGACGCCGCCAGTCCCCTCGGGTCGCCTCAAGGTATTTCAGGTCGTGCGCCAGTCTGAAGCCCAGTTTTTCTGGGCGTATTGTCCTTCTCCTGCCTGGGGCGATGAAGTAATCGCCCGTCCTGCTCGCGAGGACGACGATCGGCTGTTGGATGCCGCGATATCCCAGTTCCGACAACAGCCGGGAAACTCCGTACGACCGAAGCTGGTCCGCAACATCCGCGTGGTCACTGCCCAGGAAGGAAATGAGCAACGGCCGCTGCGCATCGACGGGACCGGCCGGATGTGTGAGCAGTGCCGACTGCGCTGACGGCGCCTCGATCAGGGCGTACGACCGCCACCCGGACGGAAGCCGGTCGAAATTGCCCATCGACAGGTAAACGGGCCGTTGGATCCCGTCGCTGCGCAAACCCGCCGCCAATGACCGCGCGTCCTGCTCGGTCAGGCCGGAGGGCCATATTGCGAACAGCACCACAACCGGGCGGGCCGGATCACCGCCTCCGGACTCCTGGAAATCCGGGTTGCTGACCACGCTCGTGCCGAAGTCCGAAGGCCCGAGAACCCTCGTCTCGTCGGTCAACGGGTCGACCAGGTGGAAACGTCCGCGCACCGGCGGTGCCACCACAACGACTGGGTTTCGGTGGCCGATCTCCGAAATGATCCAGTCCGTGTTGATGGTAAGCGGCGGCACCGGTCCGGGGTTGGACGGATGCATCAGCACCGGCCCGCAGTCGTCGTCCGCGGGCCGGCTCAGCCCCGCCACCGGCGACCAGTTGCGCGGTGGCACGAACCTCGGGGGATCTGCGCCGAAGTGGAGAACGGCCGCATTGTCCGCATCGCGCTGCAATCGGAAGTCCCGGTCGGTGACCAGGACCGCATGATCCGGGTTGTTGACCCGCACGCCACGGGCGAATTCATGCGCGGCCTGCTCGCTGAGCCCGGCCTCGGCTCCCACCGTCGCCAGCAGCACCGGAGCATCCGGATCCACGGCGATCGAGGTCTGGTACAGCGCGCTACCCGCGACCTGGCGACCGAATTCGAAAGCCGACACGGTGCCCGAGGGCGTGACGAACTCATCGCCCCACAACCGGGCGAGCACGACGGTCGCCGAACGCAATCCGAACCGTTCCACGCCGCTCAGCCGGACGCCATCCGACGACCACCGGCTCCACCAATCCACGTCCGCCGAGGTTCCGCCGGCCGCCAGCAAACGATGCGACGGTGTGGAGGTCAGGTCTTGCACCCTTAGTTCGGCGGCGCGCGGACGACCTCCGGCGAGAATCATGTCCCACGGTGCAAACCGAATGCTGCCGCCCTCATGGTATTCCTCAACGGTAGCGACATAAACCGGCCCGCCGTGGCCATATCGGCGTACGCCGCTCGCGAGTTCTTGGCGTGCCTGCACGCCCAGGACACCCCAGGCATCGTCCGGCAGCACCGCGAACACGACGACGGTCCTGCCGGGATCCGAGGCCGTTATCTCGCGGATTTCTCCGGCCACTAGCCGACCGAATTTTCCGGCGCTCCGGTACCTGGTGTCCCAGGTTCCGGGCTCGACGTAGACAAAAGCTTCGTTAGGCCGCCAGCACGCCAGCACCAGGATCGGCGATTCATCACGCACCTCTTCCAGCAGCCCGTCCAGGTCGGGCGCGGACTCCGCCCACCGCCGCCAATCCGCCTCCTCAACACTGTCGCGCGGAAAGGCGACCGCGTCGATCAGGTGTGAGCCCGCCGGTATCGCCATCCGCAATCGCGGCGACCACGGGACCACGCGTTCGAAGGTCCGGTTCCTCAGTGCGTCTTCGGGAGAAAGGTTCGGGTCGTAGAGGACGGTGCCCCGTTCGGTCACGTGAATCGGCCCGCGATGCCCCGCCTCGCGGAAGCTTTCGGCCAGCTCCCGCAACTCCCACTGCGTCAGCGCTGGCCAACCCTCGCTGGCGGTGCAGACGACGATTGCGCGGTCATCGTCTGGTCCCGCGATTCCGTGGGATCGCAGATCCCCGACCACCCGACGGGCGAACTCCCATGGCCTGATCTCCTCGGTCTCCCACGTATCCGCGTCAGCGAAGGTGAACCCGCCTCTCCGGGTGGTCCATGTCAGCACGAAGATCGGCGAAGCAGCGTCAACGGCCTCCCGCACCGAGCCCATATCCAGCGAATCCGAACCGGCCAGCCGCGCCAACTCGGTGAAACTCGCGACATCAACGGGATAGCCGATGGTGTTCTCTTGGACGGAATCCAGCCGCAGCGCCAGCACCCTCGGTCGCACGCCCGACAGCAGCACCAGCCCCGCGTCCGGCCGGCCGGCGGTCCGTGGCTCCACGGCGACCAACCCGAGCCCGGAAGGTTCATGCGAGATGTAGCCCTCCGCCAGAAGCACCTGCCGGACATCGTCCATGCCCGAACTGAGCCCCTCGGCGAATCGGTGCGTGAGCTCGTCGCGGCTTAGATGCACCCCGAGTCCGGCGTTACCGCCCAAAACCACCAAGACGATCGGGCCGTCCTCGTGGTTTCCGGCAACCCGCCGATACTGCTCGGTGCCGGCCACCCGCCGCCCCAGCTCCTTCGGCGTCTCCAGATGCACGCTCGTACCGCGAACCGCATCACCGATCAGGAACGACTTCTCCGCACCAGCCGTCCGCCGCCGCGCCTCCACCACAACGACGACCGGGTCCCGATCATCGGCGATCCCCATCGCCCGTCGCACCTGGCTCATATCCACCCGGCCGCCGTAAAAGCTCTGCCACCACCGCGACGATGCCTCGTCCACCGGGTACACCACAGTGTTCTCGGTTTGACCCCCCATCCGCAGCGTCACAGCCCGCGTGGCCTCACGACGCCACTGGGCCTGTAGCTCTGTCTCTGTCGCCCGCCGCTGCTCGCCCCCTTGTTCCAGCCCCTGCTCTACCCGCTGCACAACACCAGCCAAGAAGCGCACCTCGTGCAGGCGAACATTCGTCGTGCTCTCGGTGAGCTCCTGCACGAGGCCGTGCACGTCCGCTGCGGTGACAGTCGGCCCCGCCATCCGACCGGCATCCCGAATCCAGTCGGCCACAAGCCGAACATCCCGCGCATCCGCGATCGACGGTTGGCCGCCCCACCCTTCGGTCAACTCAAGGACCTGAACAAGCCTGCCCCGCAACCGCTTCCCGCTATGCGTACCCGGCTCATCCACGCCACCCCGGTAACGCAGTTCCACCGCATCGGCCAACCTCCGCACATCCTCATCAGCCAAGCTCCGCGCGCCGACATCCTCATGCCCAGTCGCGGACCACCACCTGCTCAACAGCTCCTCGGCCGAACCCGTCACACCATCCTCATCCGCAGCGGTGGACGCGGCATCGCCGTCCTCCGCCCACCTGATCAGCGGCTCTGGACCCGCTCCCGCCGCATAGCGCGGCGAGGGCGAGTCGGTCAGCGCCGCACGCAGCTCCGGACCACGCGAGAACACCACATGCCCGTCGGGGCTCAGCAGCGACCAATGGCCGGTTCCCTGGCCGTCGACGAACACCGGCAGCATCCGACCATCACCGGACACTGCCGAATCCGTGGCGTGTACCGCGCTATCCCTGGTCTGCCACACGTCGCTGGCATCCGCCGTCCACACCTGCGCCCGCAGCCTTGTCGCGAACCGCTGCGCGAACGACGACTCGCCCGGCTCAGGTCGCCGTCCGGCACCGCATGCGAACAACGCCACCGGCAGCCCCGTGACGTAGCGCCGGTCTCGCCACACCCGCTCCGCCGATTCCTCCGGACCCAACTCACCATCCGGCCACCGCGCACCCCCCTCGGGCGTCACATGCACACCCACCACCTGCACACCCGGCAAGCCCGACGCCAACACCGCCGCCTCAACCGCCACCCCGCCCTCACCATCGGCAAAGAACATCAACGGCGCCGGACTCGCCCAGCGCGCCACCTCCGCCGACGGCTCCACCCGGAGCGGTGTACTCCCATCCGCCCGGAACAACATCCACTGTGGACCATCTTCGGTGTCGGTCCGCGCCAGCACATCCACACCCGAGCGCAGCGCCTCGGCCACCGGCTCTTCAGGCACCACCAGGCGCTCATTGCCCAAGACCAGCAATCCGCTCCGGTCCGGCAAGACCTCCGCAAACCCGGGCGATCTCGTCCACACCGGATAGGCCACCGACTCATCCGATCCCCGCACCGCAAGCACGACAGGCAAATACGGAACGGTTGCCACCATGGACGCGGCATCTGCCCAGGCGGCCGTTTCCGACCGGCCGCCGCCGTAGAGCCGGAACGCGACCCGCTGCGCCATCCGGTCCCACAGGTCCTGCACGGCCATCGCCGATGACGTATCTCCCTGCCTCGGGCGTTCCCACATGCTTTCGAGGATCGTCCTGGCCCGCGCGTGCAGATCCGCCACCCAATCGGCCGGAAGGGCGCTCAGCGCACGTTCTGCTTCCTGGAAATCCCCGTTCCACCGCTGATACACACTCGCGACCTCGGTCTCCGCGACCTCGGCAGGCCGCGCAACACCGGACACGATTGCCGAACGCTGCCTGTCGATGGTCGCGACCGCCGACGCGACCTCGCCGGCATTCGCATAGTCCGGCGGCAAATCCCGCTCATAACCCGGGACCAATTCCCGGGGCTCCTCGGCGTCACGAGCTCCCCAACCCCGTCGCCAATGCAACTCAGGTGTCACGCTCCGCAACCGATCCAGCACAGTATCGGTGTCGAAAGCCTCGTGGTAGTAGCCGTCGTAGACGAACACGGGTCGCGGCGGCCCGCCGACTCGACGCAACCCTTCGGCAAATGCCCTGGCATACCAGTCCGGAAGCCGCTCACCATCGTCCGATGCCGGCACGACCACAACCGTTCGCCCCAGTTGCCCGGGATCCGCAAATGCGGAATACGGGTAGGCAAGGTCCTGGAAATGCGGGGAACGGTGGATGAGCGTGCCCAGCTCGACAGGATCCAATGCTTCCCGCCGGCGCTCCCGCTCAGACCCGGGATCGGACCCCGACTCCGACTCCGGGTCCGGGTCCGGGTCCGACTCGTCATCTCGCTTGTGCACTACTTCGATGTTTCCGCCCGACACTTTCACAAAAACGAACATCGGGTCCGGATCGAACTCACCCATCGCGCGTCGCAGCATGGGCCCGTGCCCGTCGTAATCCAACGAGCCCCATCTTTGCCAGGCTTCCAGGTCTGCCGGCTCCAGCGGGAAACCCACGGCATTGAGGTCCCACGCCGTGCCAACGCCGACATGCAGTGTCTCGGAGTCCAGTTCCTCCTGCATACGGGGAGGCTGCATTCGGTCGGGCGTCAACAGTCTCAGACCGGCCGACACGACGCGCCCGTCTCCCAGCGTGGCCAGTCTGCCCACCGGAATGTTCTCTTGGGAGATGTAGACGGGCCGATCAGCGTCGAGGGTGCCCAGCAGCCGCGTCAAGAACGGAATGAGATTTGCCTCGGTAACGTGGGGCGGATTCCCTAGCGGGACGATCACGACCGGCCGCCGCCAGTCACCTCGTATCGCCTCAAGGTAATTCCGGTCTCGACCCAGAAATTCACCAAAGCGCGCAGCCGACATTGAGCTTTCGCCGAACGGTGCTAATAAGCCAGGGTAATTCGCGCTCACGGTGACGACAATCGGCTGTGGGGAGCCGCGATACCCCAGCTCTGACAACAGCCGGGAAATCCCGAACGAACGAAGCCGTTCATGGATCTCCTCGTGATCTCTGTCCACATAGGATATGTGCAAGGGACGCTGGGCTTCGATAGAACCAGCCGGATGGGCGGAAAACGCTGATTGCGCGGACGGCGCCGCAACCAAGGCATAAGACCCCCACCCGCTCTCGTATTCCACAAACTCACCCATCGACAGGAAAACCGGCCGCTGGACCCCGTCGCCGCGCAGCCCCTCCGCCAACGACCGCGCGTCCCGCTCGGTCAAACCGGACGGCCAGTTGCGGAACACCACGGCAACCGGACGAGCTCGATCGTCGTTGACGAGCTGCTGGAACGCCGCACTTCTGAGCACGCTCGTACCGAAGTCCGAAGGCCCCAGTACCCTCGTCTGACCAGTCGGATCCAGCACGTGGAAGCGTCCCTGTGCCGCCTGCGCAACCACAACGAAAGGCTTCCGGTGGCCGGTCTCCGCGACAACCCAGTCGGTGTCCACAGTAAACTCGGACTCGGTTCCTGACCGAGCCGGATACCACACCACCGGCCCGAAGTCATCGTCCCCGGGTCGGCTCAACTCAGTCACCGGGGACCAGTTGTGCGGGGGCACGAACCTCGGGCGGTCCGTCCCGAAGTGAAGAACGGCGACGTCGTCCGCATCTCGCCGCAATCTGAAATCCCGATCCGTCACGAGTACCGCACGATCCGGGTCGTTGCTCCACACGCCACGGGCGAACTCACGCGCGGCTTCCTCGCTGAGCCCAGTCTCGGCTCCCACGGTCGCCAACACGACACAAGGGTCTGGGCGCAGGCCCGAGAATTCGTAAGTCGAGCTGCGCGCCAGCTGGTGGCCGAATTCGAAGGCCGACAGGGTGCCCGACGGCGTGACGAACTCATCACCCCACAACCGGGCGAGCACAACGGTCGTCCAGCGCAGCCCGAACCGTTGGGCGGCTGTCACCCGGAAACCTTCCGACGCCCAGTGGCGCCACCAATCCACATCCACCGAGGTTCCACCGGCTGCCAGCAAGCGATGCGATGGGCTGGAGAAACTCAGCTCCCGCACCGACAGTTCGGCGGGGCGCGGACGTCCTCCGGCGAGAGTGATGTCCCCTATCGCTAACGAGACACCCCGGTATTCCGCAACGGGAGCAACATAAACCGGCCCTTCGTGGCCATATCGGCGCACCCCGCTTGCGAGCTGCTGACGTGCCTGTTCGCTTGGCGCAACCCCAAATTCCGGCGGCACGGTAAGGATGACGACGGCTTTGCCGGGATTCGAGGCCGTTATCTCGGCCACTTCTCCAGCCACGATCCGGCCGAACGCCCCGGCGGAGAGGTGCCCGGTGGCCCGGGTTTCGGGGTCGACGTAGAAGAAAGTCTCATCAGTCCGCTGGCGCGTCAGCACGAGGATTGGTGACTCATCACGCACCTGCGCCCGCAGCGCATCCAGGTTCGGCCCCGACGCCGCCCACCGCCTCCACGCCTTTTCCTCAATACTGTTGCGCGGGTACGCAACCACGTCGAGAACGCCTGAGCCCGCCGCGATTGTCAGCCGCAATCGCGGCGACCACGGGGTCACGAGGTCGTAGCTGGTGCTGTTCGTCGCGGGGTTCCATCCGGCCACCTGAATCGTCCCGCGATATCCCGCCTCGCGGAAGCTCTCGGCCAGCTCCTGCCGGGCCCGCGCCGGCAGCAGTTGCTCACGCGTACTGACGCAAGGGCGCACCACGACCACGCGGTCCTCGTCATGCCCGGCGATCCCGTGGGATCGTGCATCCTCGACCACCCGGCGAACGAACTCACGTGGGGTGAGATCCTGCGTTTCCCACGTGTTCTCGTCAGCGACGGTAAACCCGCCCCACGGTGTGATCCATGCGACCACGAAGATCCGCGAATCAGCGTCATTAAACCCGCGCGCCAGGCCCTCGTCCGCCGCTGAAAGTAATTGCTGTTTGTTCGCGGCATCCACGGGATAGACGATCGCATTCTCCCGCTCGGAGTCCAGCCGCAACGCCAGCACGCTCGCTCGCACTCCCGAGGGCAGCATCAGCCCCGCATCCCGCGCACGACCAGTCCCTGAGCCCATCGCGATCAACCCGAACCCGGAAGGATCCTGCGAGATATAGCCCTCCGCCAGCAGAACCTGCCGGCTGCCGTCCCCACCCGCGGTAAGCCCCTCGGCGAATCGCCGCGTGAGCTCGTCACGACTCAGATGCACCCCGAGCCCCGCGTTGCCACCCGTGACCACCAAGACGACCGGACCATCCCGGTTGCTTCCGGCAATCCGCTGGTACTGCTCGGTACCGGCCACCCACTGACCAAGCTCCCACGGCGTCTCCAGGTGCGCGGTCGTACCGCGAACGGCATCACCGATCAGGAACGACTTCTCCGCACCAGCCGTCCGCCGCCGCGCCTCCACCACGACGACGACCGGATCCCGGTCACCGGCGATCCCCATCTCCCGCCGCACCCGATCCAGATCCACCCGGCCACCGTGAAAATCCCGCCACCACCGCGACGACGCCATGCTGACCGGATACGCCACGGTGTTCTCGGCGTGCCCACCCATCCGCAGAGTCACGGCTTGCGTGGCCCCACGCCGCCACTGCGCCCGCAACTCGGCCACGCTGGCCTGCCGTTGACGCCTTCCTTCCATGCCCTGATCGCGGAGAACGCCGGCCAGGTAGCGGGCTTCGTGGAAACGAACGTCCTTGGGATCGTCGGTCAGCTCCTGCACGACGCCGTGCACATCCGCAGCCGTCACCATCGGCCCCTGCATCCGACCGGTATCCCGAATCCAGTCCGCCACCAACCGAACATCCCGCGCATCCGCGACGGTCGGTTGCCCGCCCAACTGCTCGGTCAGCTCAAGAACATGAACAAGTCTGCCCCGCAACCGCTCCCAACTACGCGTCCCCGGCCGCTGCCCCACCGCACCCCGATAACGCAACTTCACCGCATCTGCCAGCCTCAGCACATCCTCATCGGGCAACCTCCGCCTAGCGGCCGGCTCACCATCCTCAGGCTCACCCGCGGCCCACCATTCCCGCAACAAGTCATCGACCGGCCGTCCGGCACCACCCTCAGCGTCAGCATTGTCCGCCCACCTGATCAGCGGCTCCGGACTCGCCCCCTCCGCATAGCGCGGCGGAACCGCACCGGCCAGCGCCGCCCGCAACTCCGGACCACCCGAGAACAACTCCCGCCCATCAGGGCTCAGGAAAGACCACCGACCAGTACCCATGCCATTAACGAACACCGGCCGCATCCGCCCATCTCCGGACACCACCGACTCCGTGGCATGCACCGCACCATCACGCGTCTGCCACACGCCACTGGAATCCGTCACCCACACATGCGCCCCCACCCCCGCCGCAAACCGCTGCGCGAATGACGCCTCACCCGACCCCGGTTGCCGCCCCGCACCACACCCGAACAACGCCACCGGCATCCCCGCAACAAAACGCCTATCCCGCCATACCCGCTCCGCCGACTCCTCCGGCCCCAACTCCCCATCCGGCCACCGCGCACCCCCCTCGGGCGTCACATGCAGACCCACCACCTGCACACCCGGCACATCCGCAGCCAACGCCGCCGCCTCAACCGCCGCCTCATCCTCACCAGCACCGAAGAACATCAACGGCTCCGCACGCACAAACCGCGTCACCTCCGCCGCCGGCTCCACCGGTAACGGCTCACTCCCGTCCGACCGGAACAGCATCCACTGTGGACCATCGTCGGTGTCCGTCCGCGCCAGCACATCCACGCCCGGCCGCCGCATCTCGGCCACCAGCTCACCAGACACCACAACGCCGTCACTGCCCAGCACAAACAACCGGCCGCGCTCCGGGGAAGCCTCAGCGAACCCCGGCGACCTCGTCCATCCCGGGTAGGTAAATGACTCCTCCGACCCACGCGCCGCCAGCACCACGGGCAAGAACGGAATAGTTGCCACCATCGCCGCGGCATCCGCCCAGGCACCCGATTCCGACCGGCCATCGCCATGCAACCGGAACGCGACCCGCTGCGCCATCCGATCCCACAAGCCCTGCACGGCCATCGCCGAGGACGAATCACGCTCCCTCGGACGCTCCCACACACTGTCCAGGATCGTCCTGGCCCGCGCCTGCAGATCCGCCACCCAATCGGCCGGAAGCGCGCTCAACACCCGCTCGGCTTCCTCGAACTCCCCGCTCCACCGCCGAGCCACGTTCGCGATCTCGATCTCCGAGAGCTCACCAGGTCGGGCGGGCCGGCCGGCATCGGACCCACCCGCCGCGCGCTGCCTGTCGACCGCCGCAACCGCGGCGGCGACCTCCCCGGCGCTCGCATAACTCGGCGGCAGATCCGGCTCATAGCGCGGCACGAGTTCCCCAGGATGCTCCACGTCAGGAACATCCCCAGCCCGCCGCCAATGCGCCTCCGGGGTCACGCTCCGCAACCGGTCCAACACCATATCGGTGTGGAACGCCTCTTGGTGGTATCCGTCGTAGACGAACACGGGTCGCGGCGGCCCACCAACTCGACGCAACCCCTCGGCGAGTGCTCTGGCGTACCAGTCCGGAAGCGGCGCACCATTTCTCGACATCGCCACGAGCACCACCGTGCGCCCGAGTTGCCCGCGATCCGCGTTCTGGAAATCCCGGGAATGCTGCATGTTCATGCCCAGGACTACCGGTTCCGGTGAAACAATCGCACTATTTCCGTTGCGAACTAATATTTTTCCATCCTGCACGTACACAAAGACGAACAGCGGGTCCGGATCGAACTCGGCCACCGCGCGCCGCAGCATGGGCCCGTATCCGGGGTAATCCAACGAGCCCCATGCCTGCCAGTAGGGGACGTCTGGTTGCGGCGGGAAGCTCACGGCGTTACTGGCCGACTCCGGACCAATGCCGACCCGGAACTCCTCGCTCAGCAGTTCCTCCTTCGGAGGGGGAGACAGCATTGCGCCGGGCGTCAACTGGCTCAGCCCGCCCGACACGGCGCTCCCGCGTTCCGGCGACTTGAGCCTTAACTGCGAAATGTTGTTTTCTGTGATGTAGACGGGCCGGTCAGCATCGGATGTGCCTAGTAGTTGGGCGGCGAAGGAAACGAGATCCGGCACCGCATCGGGGTTGTGCCCCGGCCCGAATGTCACGATCACGACGGGCCGCCGCCAGTCCCCTCGGGTCGCGTCAAGGTAGTCCGGGTTGCGCGCCAGTAGAGAGGCAAAGTTTCCAGGGGCTAATCTCTTGGCGCCGTCTGGCGAAAGGAACTTATCGAACTCCACGAAGGCCAGGACCACAACCGGCGGCTGGGGATCGCGATACCCCAACTCGGACAATAACCGGGAAAGCCCGTACGAACGAAGCTGTCCGACAACATCCTCATACACCCTGTCCACGCAGGCGACCAACGACGGTTGCCGCGCCTCGACAGCACTGGCGGGATGGGTGAGCAGCGCCGACTGCGCCGACGGGGCCTCGACCAGCGCGTGCGCCCGCGACAAGCCTCTCCAGTCGGACTTGAGCTCGCCCATAGACAAGAAAACCGGCCGCTGGACGCCGTCGCTGCGCAATCCCTCCGCCAACGACCGCGCGTCCCGTTCGGTCAAGCCGGACGGCCACGTTTCGAACAACACCACAACCGGGCGGAGCGGATCGTCACCGACGAACTGCTGGAACTCCGCACCTCTGAGCACCCGCGTACCGAAGTCCGAAGGCCCGAGAACCCTTGCCTTCCAATCCGGATCAAACACGGGGAACCGTCCGTGCTCCGACGACACCACCACAACGAATGGCTTCCGGTGGCCAACCTCCGAAGCGATCCAGTCCGTATCCACGTTTCGCCGCCGGTGGGGCGAATACGACACCACCGGCCCGAAGTCGTCGTCCGCGGTGCGGATCACGGCGGTCGCCGGCGAGAAGTCCGGCGGCGGCACGAACCTCGGGGGATTCAAGTCGAGCGGGAGAACGGCCACTCCCCCCGGATCGCGCCCCAACCGGAAATCCCGGTCCGTGACCAGGACCATGCGATCCACGTCGTTGCTTCGCACGCCACGGGCGAACTCCTGCGCGGCAGGCTCACTGAGCCCCGTCTCGGCTCCCACGGTCGCCAACAGAACAGGAGCGTCTGAGCGCGAGGCCACGGACTCGTACGGCTCGCTGCGCGCCAGCTGGCGGCCGAATTCGAAGGCTGACAACGTGCCCGACGGCGTGACGAACTCATCACCCCACAACCGCGCTAGCACAACCGTGGTCGAACGCTCCCCGAACCGGGGCGTACTACCCAACCGGAAACGATTCGACCATCGCCTCCACCACTCGACATCCGCGCTGGTCCCTCCGGCGGCCAGCAAACGATGCGCCTGATTAGTGGACAGATCCAGCACCGACAGTTCAGCGGCGCGCGGACGACCTCCGGCTAGAGTGAACGCCTGAACTCCGAACCGGATATTGTCGCCGTCACTGTATTGCTCAACGTCAGCAACATAAACCGGACCGTCGTGGCCGTATCGGCGTACTCCGCTCGCGAATTCCTGGCACGCGTTCTCTCCCAAGGCAACCCCGGCATCCGGCCGCACCACAAGCAAGACGACCGCATTTCCGGGATTCGAGGCCGCTGTATCGCGTATTGCTCCGGCCACGACCCGACCGAATGCCCCGGTCCGCAGCCGCTCGGTTTTCCGGGTTTCGGCGTCGACATGGATGATGGTTTCACCAGGCTGCCAGCACGCCAGCACGAGGATCGGTGACTCATCACGCACCTGTGCCCGCAGCTCTTCCAGATCAGGCCCCGACTCCGCCCATCGCCGCCACGCGGCCTCCTCATCGCTGTTGCGCGGATATGCGAAGGCATTGATGACGCTTGAACCCGCCGGTATCGTCAGCCGCAGTTGCGGAGACCACGGGACCACTTGGTGGAAGGACTGAATCACGAACGGTTCGTCGTGATCGAAGGCGGGGCCCTCCACCTTACTGTTCTTTGCGGTCATGTGAATCGGCCCGCGATATCCCGCCGCGCGGAAGCCCTCGGCCATTTCCAGCCGGGCTCGCCCTGTCATCTCTCGCACGCCGTCGCGGAAGTAGGTGCAGACGACGACGGCACGGTGATCGTCGTCGCCGACGATCCCGTGGGACCGCGCGTCCTCGACCACCCGACGAGCGAACTCGCGTGGATTCACCTCCTGCGTTTCCCACGTGTTCGCGTCGGCGACGACGAACCGGCTCCCCGGGGTGGTCCATGCGAGTACGAAGATCGGCGAATCAGCATCAACAGCCACCCGAACCGTTGCCATGTCGAGTCGCGAGGCGGCGAGCCGCTCGAACTCGTCCATGTTCTCGGCATCCACGGGATAGGCGATCGTGTTCTCCCGTTCCGAGTCCAGCTGTAGCGCCAGCACGCTCGCTCGCACGCCAGAGGCCAATACGAGCCCACCGCCGTACGTCTGACCAGCCCGTGATCCCACGGCTACCAACCCGAACCTTGAGGGACCGTGCGAGATATAGCCCTCGGCCAGCAGAACCTGCCGGGTACCGTCCCCGCCCTCGCCGAGTCCCTCGGCGAATCGCCGTGTGAGCTCGTCGGCACTCAAATGCACGCCGAGTCCCGCGTTACCACCCAGGATCACCAAGACGACCGGGCCGTCCTCGTTGCTTACGGCAATCCGCTGGTACTGCTCGGTACCGGCCACCCACTGACCAAGCTCCCACGGCGTCTCCAGGTGCGCGGTCGTACCGCGAACCGCATCACCGATCAGGAACGACTTCTCCGCACCAGCCGTCCGCCGCCGCGCCTCCACCACGACGACGACCGGATCCCGCTCTCCGGCGATCCCCATCTCCCGCCGCACCTGGCCCAAGTCCACCAAGCCGCTCTGGAAACGTTGCCACCACCGGGACGACACCGCGTCGACCGGATACACCACGGTGTTCTCCGCTTGGCCTCCCATCGCCAGCGTCACGGCCCGCGTGCCCCCATACCGCCACCGCGCCCGCAACTCCGCCACCGTTGCCCGCCGCTGCTCGCCCCCTAACTCCAACCGCTGCTCAACCTGCCTAAGAACACCAGCCAAGTAGCGCACTTCGTGCAGGCGAACATCCGTGGTTGTCTCGGTCAGCTCCTGCACGAGGCTGTGCACGTCCGCAGCCGTCACCGTCGGCCCCTGCATCCGGCTGGCATCCCGGATCCAGTCCGCCACCAGCCGAACATCCCGCGCATCCGCGATGTCCGGTCGCTCGACCAGCTCAGCGGTCAGCTCAAGAGCCAGGAAAAGCCTGCCCCGCAACCGGTCCCCACTGCGCGACCCTGGTCCGCCCACGCCATCCCGGTACCGCAGTTCCACCGCGTCAGCCAGTCTCCGCACGTCCTCGGGCGCGGTCGTGAATCCCCACCTGGTCAACAGCTCGTCGACCGATTCGCGCTCCCCATGCCCGGGCCAGCGGACGACCGCCTCTATCCGCGCATCATCCGGATACCGCGACGCAACCGCATGGCTTGCCGCCGCCCGCAATTCCGGGCCCGAGGAATCCAGCAGCTCACCGTCAGACCCCAACAACGACCAGCGACCGGTGCCCACACCATCCACGAACCTCGGCAACAACCTGCCATCCGAGGCCACCGACACCTCGGTGGCATGCACACCGCCGTCCACCGTTTGAACCACGTCGGTATCGGCCACCCAAGCCGAACCGCGCAACGCACGAGCAAACCGCTCGGCAAACGACAACGCACCCGGACCCGGACGCCGATACGCAGCACACCCCAGCAACGCCACCTTCAGCCCCGGCACAAACCGCCGATCCCGCCGCACCTCCGCCACGAAATCCTCCGGCCCGACCCGCCGGCCATCCGCCAGTACCGCACTCCCCCGCGCCGTCACATGCACACCCACAACCTGGGTATCCGGCAAAGCGGGTGCCAGCCGCGCGGCACGATCCATCAACCCATCGGAATCACCAGGCCCCCCGAACAACAACGGCTCCGGCCTCGGCCGACCCGCCAACTCGGCAGGAGGATCGACCAACCGAGGCCGACTCCCATCCGCCCCGTACAACATCCACGTCGGTCCCTGACCAAAGTCGACCCGCGCCAACACATCCGCCCCGACGCCCTGCACCTCGGCCAGCGCATCACCGGAAACGGCCTTCTCGTTGTGCCCGAGTACCAGCAGCGGCCGAGTGCCCTGCGGGGCGGCGGCATGATCCGGCGACCGGGTCCACCCGGCGTATTCGGCACGTTCCCTCGCCCCCCGCACCCGCAGGCTCACCGAAGCGCTGGGAACCGCATCCTCACCCGCCGACCACACCACACCACGCCGCTGGCTCTCCGGTGCCACCGCCGCCGAACTCGCCGCGAAACCACCAGACGTGCCGGTCGCCGTGGCCGTCTCAGCACGCCCCTCCTCGGCCGAACCCGGCACCGCCGCCTCCGCCGCACCCCTCGGGACAGCAGTCGACGAACTCGCCGCCACATCCAGCACCTCGCCGGTCTGCTTCGGCCCCGACCCGCCTACCGGACGGGGACGTGCCCCATCCGCACCAAACCGCATCCACCGCGGACCACGCCGCCCCGGCACCAACGCAACAACATCACGCCCCACACCCCGCGCCACCTCGGAAGCCTGACCCGACAACACCACGGCACCCGAATCATCGCCAGACACCAACACCACCGGACCCGCACCCGCATCCCCCACCCGGCCGCGCACGAACGCCGCAACCCCACCGCCGGAGACCACATCCCCAGGCACCTGCACCCGCACCGCACCCGGAGGCAACCCCACCGGCCCCGCACCCGGCACCGGGCCACCCGAGGACACCACGCCCGACGGGTCCGGCAGAGCCGACTCCGGCGATACCGGCGACTGCGGCGCACGAGCCGCATCCCCATTCCCCACAACCGAATCCGCTCCCGCAAATGCACCAGGAACGCTCGCATCATCCTGCCCGGATCCCTGCGCCGGCAACGTCTCCCCGCCCCCAGTTGCCGGAACCACCCCAGCCACAGGGGAAGCAGTCTCCGAAACCACGCCGTCCGACAACGCACCCGGCGCATCAGTTGCGCTCGTCAATGGCTTGTCCGCCACCGAGCCGGGCACGCCTGTCTTAGTCTCTCCATCCAATGCAGCGCTCGGACTGTCCACACCAGACGATGCGATGTCGGCATGGTCATCGCTCGGCGACGAATCGACAGAGGGATCCGCCTCCGTCACCCCACCATCAGATCTCGTCGAACCGCTTTGGTAATCACCTGGAGTGTCCATATGGGACAATGCGGGCGTGGCCTTCTCGTCGCGCCTCGACGAGTCGGAATCTCCGGTCCGCGCCCCACCAGCAGAGGCGGACAAGCCACCCTGGTCGAGCGAACCAGACCTCGGTACCGGCGACGAATGCCCAACCGAGTCATCGAATCCGTCCACATGCGACCCGCCCGGACCGGCCCGGCCAGCATCGGCAGCCGGGCTGTAGGCGGGCGGTGGCGTTCCGGCACGGGAGCCGCCGATCCCGGTGTCGGAACCCGCTGCGTCGTTGCGGACATGGTCCTGATCCCGAGACGGACTGTACGGCGGCGGTACATCTGGATTGTCCCGACCCCACAACGCACCCGGAGCCGCCGCATCATCCTCAAGCCACGCCACCGGCGAGGTGACCTCCGGCGTCACAGACTCACCGGAATACTCGCCGGCACCGGTACCCGCATTCCCGGCCGCCGCGCCGGGCTGGGCCCCGGCAGCGGGCTGGGCCCCGGCGGCGGGCTGGGCCCCGGCGGCGGGCGGGACAATCCTCGTATCCGGTACCGAGGTCTGATGAGCCGGGCTGCCCGTCCACGGCGCGCCCGGGGACGAAGACGGGCCCTCCGCATCCTCGGCCAGCACGCCATCTCCGCGATCCCGCGCCCCGGGCACACCATCCGGCGCCGCTTTCCCGGGGGCGGAGCCAGCGGGCGGGAGAGACCAGGTGACCGGAATTCCCGTCCCCACCAAACCCGGTGCCGGGCCAGTGTCCACCGTTTCGGATCCGGGAACCGGCACCTCAGAATCCACATTGGACATCTTCTCCGGGAAGCCGGACTTCTCACTGAAGTGTGCCGTAGCGGCAGGCTTCTCGCCCGTCTGCGACCCGGAATCGGTCTTCAACTCTTCCGAGAAGTCCGTGTCGGTAGGCGTGTCGGCGCTGCCGGAATCCTCCTCTTCGCCGGCGTTCTCCCGCGCCCGGCCCGCCGGAATCAACTGCCCCCGCAAGGCCAGGCCCGCCAGGTTCCCCATACCCGAGCCCACCGCCTCCGACAACCCGGCGGTGAACGAGAACGGGTTCCACTGCGCCCCCTGACCGCTCAGCGCGCCATACCCGGCTTCGCCGAGCATTTCGGTCAGGCCCTCTTCCAGGGACTCGCCCAAGCCGTGACCGAACCGGGCCACCCACATCGCCCGCACCGACATACCGGTGTAATCATCTAAGCTCTTGGACACCACATCAGCGAACTTGGCCATCGCTGACACCGGGTACTGCTCCGCGTGCTCCTCCGCCACATGCTTGGCCGCCGCCGTCAACACCTCGGCATCGATCTCATCGCCCAAACCGCGCACCAAGACCTTGGTGATCGCGTTGCCCACCACATTGCCCAACGCCGACAATGGCACCGCCAACAGCGCGCTGAAGGAGCCGACCCCCACCGCCATCTCCGACATCGCCGCATCCCACTTCTTCCGCGTCCCCAACGCGAACTGCAACCCCTGAGCCCCAGCATCTATCACCACCTGCAACCCGACCCCCACCACCTGCGCCACCGCAAGACGCATAAACAGCTGCCCCCACCACCGCGACAGCAGAAACCGCATCACCGCGAACCGCGCCGCCAGCCACGCCATACTGGCCCCACCAGTGAGCCCGGCCATCGACACCGCCCACGCGATTTCCGCCAACAGCAGGAGCAAACCCCCCACTGTCACCAATTTCAAATACTGCACCTGCAACGCCAAACCCCGCACGAACTCCGCCAACTGTCGTAACCCCGCGCCACCGGACTCCAGCACCGGGCCAAACCCCGCCAACCGTTCGGCGAACCGGTCCGCCGCCTTGCCCGAGAACCGTCCCCGTACCCGCTCCACCACATCCCGCACCACCGGGCCCAACGTCTCCACCGTCGCCGCATCCGACTCCAACGCCCCCGCCGCCGCGAATAACGCATCCTCATCCGCATCCGTCATGTCTTCACCGGTAAGTACCTGAAATAGCCGTCTCACCTCCTCCGGCACCATCACAGACACGCAAGAACACCCACTCAGCTCACACTCGGACTAGGCCGAAACGACCACCGCACCGTAGTATGAGCCAGCCGCACCGCCTCGGTAAACCGGACACCCCGCACACGCAACGACTATGCACGTTCAACCAACGGGAAATCGAGAGAAGGGGAACTCGGCCGCCCCGCTTGATTTCTGGATCGTGATTTCCGACACCTCCGGGAAATCCGGTTCGGCAGACGACGCCTTTCGAGCCAGGGCTGTTCGCGGGCGCGTGGCGTTTTCGCGCGAAATCGGCGGTTCTGAGATATAGCCCACCTCGATCAATCCACAGTGGCTATTCAGGAGAGTCGCCCGCTCCGCCGCGCTGGCCGTCTCGTCCCACCTTTTGCCGCCGATCAGAATTCCGGAAGTCGAGTGTTGAACGGCACCGTCCCGTCGGTCGGATGGTCACTGCCGCGGGGCACACCGTCTCGGTCGCCGCGGCACGGATCGTTTTGCCTGAACCACTCGGTCAAGTCCCGCTCGCTGTGTCGCCGGGCCTGCTCGGCCCACTGGCGAATCGCCCGCTCGGCGATGGCCGACTGCTCGGCGACGAGCAACTCGTTCGCACGCAGGCCGGCCTCGTACTGGCGGCGAGCTTGATCGTATTCGAGCTCGGCCTCGTACTCGGCGCGGCTGTCGTCGATGCTGGCCTGGCGCGCGGTCGTTCTGGCGAACTCGCTTCGAGCCTGTCGCTCCATCTCGTCGATGAGCTGCTCGTACACCGACGGCGGACCGCTGAGTTGCAGGAGTTTGACCAGCACCGGCAGCAACTCGATGGACATGAACAGCAGGAACAGCATGAGCTGGGCGAGACCCAGGCTCGGCCGGTTGTCGCCGAGCGCGTCCAACGCCTCGATCCGGGCCAGCAGCCCGGTGTCGTTCGCCTCGGTCGCTTCGTACTCGGCCTGGGCATTGGCCCGCTCCGCCCGTGCCCTGTCGAGTTGTTGCTGAACCTGCTTGGCTTGGCTGTCGGCCGTTGCCGAGGCATTGCTTGCCGCGCTTTCCGCTTTCACCCGTGCCGCGTCCAGCGCGGCCACGGCGTTCTGGTAGTTCTGCCGTGCGACCTCGGCCGCCTTCAGCTTCTCCCGGGCCGAGTCTCCGACGCCGGGCACGCCGGTGCCACCGGTGCCGTCGATCTCATTCAGGGCGTCGCGTTGCGCGGAAGCGTATGCCGCAGCCGCCCGGTCGACCTGCTGCTGCGCGTCCCGGACAGCCGGATCGTCGGCGGCAATGGCGGCCGGGCTCCGGTCGGCCGCGGCGTGCAGTGCGGCGAGTTGCCGTTCGAGACCGGGAATGGCCGCGAATTTCGGGTTGGTGTCCAACTGTTCCTGGAACTCCGCGGAACGCTGGTTGTGCTGCACCTCCAACTGTGCGTTGATCTCCGACTGGAAGATCTGCAGCACCAGTGGCGTGGAGATGATCGCACCGAGCAGGAGGGCCAACGCGAGCCGCGGCAACGCGGCAGCGACGTTGCGCCACCAGCCGCCGCGACGGGTCATCCCGAGAGTCAGCAACCGGTCCAGGTTGAGGATCACCACGGCCCACCCGATACCGGCGAGGATCGCCGCCGGCACCGGCAGGCGCACCGCCATGATCAGCGCGAAAGTCGCCGAAACCCCGGCGATCGCGGCCGTGGTCACCAGGACGCCGCCGATGGCGATGTACCGGAAGCGGTCGACCGGTGTCATCGCCAGCACGTCGTCCCGGGCACCGGCCAGACGCACCAGCCACCGTCCGGCCATTACCGCTGCTCTCCTTGGCGCATCGGGCCGTTCCGTCGGCGCATCACCTGCCATCCGCCGATCCAGCGAACGAAAACGGCGCGAAGGTCAATGGGCCGGGCCGGGCGCCCGGGCGACCTGCTCGGCATGACCGACAGAAACCGCGCCGGCGTCGTCGTCCAAGCCGGTCGGCCCTCGCCCCGCCCGGCGGGAGAAATCGCCAACGACCGGTGCCCCGACGAGGCGGTCAGGAGCGCCGAACCGAGGGCGGAGCGGTCCAAGAACGGAAGCGGTGTCCGGGCGAATACCGGCATCGAGGCCTCGCTCGGCTCGGGAACGGGCACGGGCACCAGCGCGGGGAGTTCGAATACCGCTATCGGACAACCGGCCTCGGCAGGCGGACCAGCCCGTCCATAGGCCATCGCCCTGATCATGCCGGTCCTGGCCGCAACGAACTGGTGGGAGCCGGATCCGCTGCCGGCGTCCAGATCGATCGGGAACCCGTCCGGCGGCGTGATTCGAATCGTCCCCGCGTGCTCCGTCCGCCACCGCACGGTCACCTGCTCGCCGGCCAGGACGGCGGCGCGATCGACTTCGAACAAGGTAATGACGGCGGCGTGACCGGCGAATCCGGGCAACCGTGATGCTGATGAGGTCATGCCACCCCCGAAAAAACGCCGCAGTCCGCAATATCGCCAACGTTATCCTGACCGAGCGAGGCCCGTCCCGGTTTTCGGCGAGATACCGGGCACCGAAACGAGGTGCGGATGAGTGACGCTGGTGGCCGAGGCCCCCATGACGGCGTTCTGCAGGACGCTCCGGTCTCGCTGAAGGGCGGTCAAGCGGGCCGCGACCCCCGCACCCGGGAACATCATCCCCCTTCCCTTGAGCCGCCGCTTGCGTTGTTGCCGAAGAGAATTCACGGCCGCGACGACATCAAGCCGCGACTGGTCTCGGCTTTGGGCTCGCCGGATCGCAGAATCCGTGTTCTGCACGGCATCGCGGGGGGCGGCAAGAGTTCGTTGGCGTTGTGGCTGGCCGGGGAGGCGAACAACCAGGGCCGGAACGTCTACTGGATCCGCAACGGCAACGTCGCGCAGTCCATGTATGCGGTCGCCGCGCACCGGGGTGTCGATCTCGACCAGCGCAACCCCTCGCCGGACGAGGTATGGGAATCGCTTGAGCGCGTGACCGAGCCGTGGTTGCTGGTCTTCGACGATGTCGACGACGTCGACCAACCCGGCCTGCGCAGCTCGTCCGGAACGCGGTTCGACGGCACCGGATGGATTCGCGCCAGCCGTGCCGGGCTGGTCGTGGTCACCTCTCGGCACGGTGACCCGCGGACGTGGGGCGACGATGCCGTGCTTTGCCGGGTCGATTGCCTCGACGATGGGCAAGGCGCTGCGGTGCTGTGCGAACTGGCCCCCGATGCCGGGCCGGAGGAAGACGCGCGACGGCTCGCCACCCGGCTCGGCGGACTGCCGCTCGCCCTGCGGCTCGCGGGCCACTACCTCGCCAACCGACCGCTGCGGCACCGAACCTTCGCCGCGTATCGCGAAGCGGTGCAGAGCAACCTCGAACTGCTCGACGCCGGCGAACCCACGCCGGCCACCCTGTCCGACGAGGAGTCGGCCCGCCGGTCCATCCGCCTGACCTGGGAATTGTCGTTGACGTTGCTGGAGGACCGCGATCTGCGGCCGGCGCGCCCGCTGCTGGAGTTGCTGGCCTGCTACGGTGCGCCGCATCCGATTTCGGTCGACCTGCTGGTCGCCGAACAACTTCGCGGCACACCCGTGGATTGCGGCCGCGAACTGACCGAAACCTATCTATTCGATCACGTGTTGACGAGCTTGATCGCGTCGGCGCTGGTGGACCGGATCGATCTCGATGACGGTGGCGGCGACCCGATCAGTCAGCTCGCTTTGCACCCGCTACTCGCGGAGGTGATCGCGACCACGCGAGACGAGTCGCCACGCGGTGACGAGATCTGGACCGCCGCGATCCGGTTGCTGGACAACGCATCGCCTCGGTCGGCTGATCCCGCGAGGTGGGAGAGATGGCGGACGATGCCCGCCGTGTACGAGGCGGTGCTGAAGGGACTGCCGGCGCGCCTCACCGAACCGCTGGCAGATGCGGTGGGGCATGGCAGCATTTGCGCCGGATACCTGGTGCGGACCGGAGCCCTGCCTGCGGCGCATCAGATGAGCACGTTGGCTCTTGACCGGGCCGCGGAGCTGGAACCGCGCCATCCGGTGCGGTTCGCGGCGCGACTGGCCGCTGCGGTGGTGAACCAGGCCCAGGGCAGTTCCGTGGTGCGCGACGAGCTGCGCGCGCTGCTCAATGACGCCCGCGAAGCACTGCCGCCGGACGAGGTGTTCCTGATCGTCGTCCGCCAGCAACTCGCGGCTGCCGTCGCCTCCACCGATCAGCTCGACGAAGCCGAGGAGATCTATCGCGAACTGCTCGCGGATCACGAGCGGGGAATCGGCGTGGATCGAGAGATCGCCACCCGGTTCGGCTTCGGGCAACTGATGAGCACCAGGGGGCAGTTCGAGGTGGCCGAACGCGAGATCACCGCCGTGCTGGCCGCGGAGCGCGAACTCTTCGCCGACGACCCCGATCATCCGGAGCTGCTGAACACCAGGATCGTGCTCGCCGACATCTGGGCAGGCCAGGGGCGTCTGGTGGCGGCCCGCGACGAGCTGCGCGCGGTGTTGCGGGCACAGGAACGGGTGCACGGCCCGGAAAGCCCGCTCACCCTCGCCGTGCGGATGGAGCTGGTGGCGGTGCTCAACCTGCTTCGCGACGAGGGCGGGGCGCACGACCAGTTGAGCCAGTTGCTGCGCATCCAGCGCGACGCGCTCAACCCGGAACACCCGCTGGCCCTGCTCGGGCTCGCCGCGCTGATCAACGACCGGACGCTGCACTCCGTGGCCGACGCCGACCCGCGGACCACCGAGCTCCGGCTCAACGAGGTGTCCGCCGCCATGGCCGGGACCATGGGCGAGGACAACCCGGTGGTCCTGGCGATTCGGCTCAGCGCGGCGATCCAACGCAGCCGGTACGACACGGACGGCGCCGAGGTCGCCGTCCGGGACCTGCTCGACCGGCAGAGCGCCATGCTCGGTCCTGACCACGTCGCGACCTTGAACACTCGGTTGATCTATGCGCAGTTGCTCGTCGAGGCCGACCAGGACAACCCGAGAGCGGAAGCGGAGTTGCGCGACCTGCTGGCCGCGCAACTGCGAACCATCGGCTCTGATCACCCGCAGACGGCGGTAGTGCGGTACGCGCTGGCCAACATCAGCTTCCGCAACGGCGGTCTTGAGGAAAGCGTGCGCCTGCTTCGCGAGTCGCTCGACACGTCGCTGCGGTTGCATGGCCCCGATCACAAGGACGCCAGGGCGACCAGGACGACGCTGGCGCAGGTGCTCAGCGAGCTGGAACGGTACGAGGAGTCCGAACGGGAGTTGCTGCCGCTGGTCGAGTCGTTGGACCGCACGGAACCCGACTCCAACGACGCGCTGGCGGCGCAGGTCATGCTGGCGCTGGTTCGGTGGCAGGAGGGGCGGGCCGCCGAGGCCGAGCGGGACCTGCGCGCGGTGCTCGGCACGCTGGACCGGCTGCCGGAGGGCCACGAGTACGACATCCTCGTGGTGCGGTGGATACTCGGCAGCGTCCTCAGGGACCGCGGCGAGTACGACGAAGCCGCGCGGCTACTTCTGAGCGTGCTGGACGGGCTCGGCGAACAGGACGGCAACCTCACCGAGGTGTGGGCCGACCTCGGCGAAGTGCTGCACGAGGCAGGCAGGTTGACGGAAGCCGAACGGTACCTGCAACTCGCGCAGGCGGATCTGTCCGGTCAGGACGGGCCGCTGGCCGATCGGGTACGAAGCGCGCTGTCCGCGGTTTCCGCCGAACTGCAGGCGCAGGCCAAGCCAGCAGGAGGCACGGCCACACCCGCCGAACCCGAGGAAGCCCCGCCGGCGGATGCACCCGGTCTGGAATCCGCCGACTCGTGGCGTGGCTATCTCGCCGGGACACAACCCCGCCCCGGGCCGTCCCCTGCTGCGACAGAATCCGATGATCCGGACGTGCCGCGCGTCCGGATTTCCGAGCGCGACATGACGCCGCCCGATGCCTCCCCGCAACCCGCGCCGTCCGCGCGGCCAACCCAGGCCCGTCAAGGCGAACCGGATCCGTTCGATGTGGCCGACGCACTCCGCGCACAGGGCAGGCTGGCGGAAGCCGAGCGCGTCCTGATACCCCTCTTGTCCACTAAGGACGTTTGGCTCGCGGTGGATGCTCACCTGGTGGGCATCCACCGCGAACGCTGCACTACACAACGGGAAGACGCGCGCCTGACCGCGGTTCTGGCGCAATACCTGACTCAGCCGGGCCTGACCGACCCGGAACGCGCGGGCGTCCGACGCCAGTACGCACTGGCGCTCGACGACCAGGGATTCCCCGCCGCAGCACACGCGCAGATGTGCGCGGCGCTCGCGCTGCACCGCAGGGCTGCCCCCAGAGCCGAGCCGGCACAACGGTTGCGATACCTGGTGGATGCGACGGTCGCGCGACCGGACGACGGCGGCGACGAGTTGCCCGAGCAGATCGATCGCGTGTACCGCGCGGTCGTCACCGAAGTCGGAGCAGAGCACGAGCTGGCGCTGCGAATGCGCCGAGGCAGCGCCGAACTGTCGCTGCGCCGGGGTGCGCTGACAGGTGCCGTAGCGGAACTGGACGAAACACTGGCCGCCCGCCAGCACCACTCGTCCCTACCCGATCGAGAGAAAACGCTGCTGCGACACGCACTCGCCGTGGCCTTCCACCGAATCGGCGACCTGGCCGTGGCCGAAAAACATGCGCGACAGGCGGTCGAGGAATGTGCCACCCTACTTGGCGCCGAACACCCCCACGCGCTGTCGGCGAGGGCGACACTAGCGGCAATCCGTGCGGATCTCGGCGTAGCCAGCGGATTGCCGGAACTGCGTTCCGTGCTCAACGCCCAATTACGGCGTCGCGGAGCCCACCACCCCGACGTGGCCACCACCCGCCATCACCTGGGCATGCTCGCCAAGGAAACCAGTGACCAAGCCACCGCCCAACGCGAGCTAACCACGGCACTCCAGGTAAGAACCCACCGCCTGGGCCCACAACACCCAACCACCCACACAACCCACGAATCCCTGACCAACCTCTAGCACTTCGTGATCCTGACGCCTTCGCGTTGACATCAACAAGTTTTTTGATGTCAGTTCGGATCAGCAAAAACCTCCTCACACTCATCGGGTTCTCGCAGTTCGACCCCGACAGGTGCGCGTCTACGCGGAGAGCTCACGCGTCGGCAGTTGCGAGGCCAGTTCGGCGTGACGTGGCTATGGGTGCTGCGGTGCTGAGCGGCTTGAGCGCCGATATCGCCTCGGCGCGGAGGCGACGTCGCTGCTGCGAGGCAAGAGCGGAGTTGCGTGCGAGGTCCACCAACGCTTGCCCAGATTCGGCCGCCAGCTGAGATGTCAGAAAAGAGCCGAGGAAGCGCGGCCGGTCCGGATCGGCCTGAGAGCGCTCCAACAAGGTGTGGTGCCGGCCGCATCTTGATAGCCCTCAAGGTCGCCCGCTGCCGCACATGCTGTCGCCAATAGACGCGGATGCTCATCCAGCAGGGCGGCGAACCGGCGGGCTTTGTTCAGGCGGTGCTGTGTCAGAGCATTCAGGAAGCCCTTATGAGGCATTCGTGCGGCATCGACTCGACTCGCGTGCAGCGTGCGCTTCAGGTTGCGATATTGTCCAGGCTGTCTCGGGGAGTAGTCACATGGCCACACGTCGTACCGCGGTTATCCAGCGACGCACCGCGCGGGGTTTTACGCAGGAGTCTCTGGCCGAATTTCTTCAGGTTGAGCGATCCACCGTCGGCAGGTGGGAACGAGGACTGGTCCAGCCTCAGCCGTGGCAGCGTCCCGGCCTAGCGTCCGCACTGGACGTTTCCCCAGCTGAGCTGGAAGAGTTGCTGCCTCTGAGTTCCGATCATCAACCTGACGAACAACAACGAAGGAGCGAGGCGGCAGACGCGGCACCTGTCGCCCTGCCAGCTCTGAGCACAACGGCTATCAATCATGAGCAGGCGCCGGGGATCGCGGCATTGCGCCGTCTGGTTGATGTGTACGACTTGCCAACTGACGGGCCGACACGCCCGCTGCCGGAGCTTCGGCGTGAAGCTGAGGCGATCGTGAAGGCGCGCCTGAACTCGGATTACACAAAGCTGCTCAGAAAGTTGCCTGACCTGGTACCGGAACTGACGCGTGCACTGTTCCTGCACGACGGGCTCGAACGCACTAATGCGGCACGACTGCTGATACAGGCGTACCGCGCCGCAGACGCGATCGCTGACAAGTTCGGCTTCTACGACCTTTCCGGACGGATCATCGGGGTGATGCGGTGGGCGGCCGAACTATCAGAAGACCCGTTGGCGGTTGCCGCGACGAGGTATGTGCGTGCCGAGACTTTCTTCGCAAACGGCCAGCTTGCGGCGGGCCGGCTCATGTCGTCCGGATAGAGATCGTGCTCATCGATCTGCTCACCAGCACCGGCGAGCTCGCGGCGGCGACGCTCTTGGGAGAGGTCAAACCCCGGGCGGAAGTACTGGAAGGTCTCGGCGTTGTCCCGACCGGACGCGGTGACCGCCCCCAGAACGGCGGAAAAGGTATGCCGAGGAACGCCGATCCAGTCTGCCCACCGCCCCCACTCACTGGTGTCGTCTAACAGGGTCTCACCCACGTCAAAGACGACCGAGCGGATCATCAGCCCTCCTTGTATACGTTCGTATTTGGTCATCTCCAGCTCACGCGTCGGCAGTTGCGAGGTCAGTCGGCATGACGTGGCTAGGTTCCGTCCGAGGGTACGCCCCACGTTCGCTGCCCTCAGTCGATAGCGCGCGTTGCTCGTAGCGTAGACATGGCAGCCCCTGCCATTCACCACGTGCGCCCGAGGTAGATTGCCGCACTCAGCGTAGCTTCCACAAAATTTGGTCCGCAGGGCACTATTGCGAAGCTTGTTTCGCTCAGCGTTGCGCCCGCAAGACAAGCCACAGATTTCCTTGCTCTCCCAACGCCGCATGGATGCTCCATCGATGCTCTGGTCCACGCATCACGGGGATCATTTACTAGGCGTTGTGAGATCGACGTGCACCGACCCCGCATCGACGAAATCCGACAAGCCGCAAAGCGCCGGGTCCGGCAGCCTCGACGCGGCGACGCTGAGGAGATCACCGCTTTCTGCCGGGACTGCCTCGCCGACACGCTCGCCTCGCTCGCGTTCGCCGATCAGACACCGAGACGCGCTGTGCACGTCGCCTCGCCTCCGTCGCTGACGGCATGCTCAGCATAGCCGCGTCCTGCTTTCCAGGTCCGGTGACGAGTGCGGGGAGTCCGTCATGATCCGGCGCCTGCGAGCAGCGTTGGACCGCTGGCGGGAACGTTGCGATGCCCGCTGGCGGCGAGCACTCCAGGAACACTGGCCTTCCTCGATCTCGCCGCAGCAGATGGACTCGGCCCCAGCACTGGCTGAACTCGGGAGTCGGCCGCAGGTGTTTCAACGGGGATCCGACGACCCAAAGCAGCTCGACACGTGCAAGCCTCAGCAATCCTTAGTGGACGAATGATCAACCAACCTAGTCGAGGACGTGATCCCCCTATGACGGTGAGCCCTGCACACGCAGTCGTGCCGCTGCTATTGCTGACCGACGACGACAATGTGAAGGAACGTCCCGCGCATCTGCCTCCGCTGGAAGAGCCCGGGTTCCTGGACTTCGTTCGGGAGGTGCATCCGCAGCTGGAGTACGCGATGCAGCGCAAGCGTGCCCGTGGCGAGGTCGTGCATGTTTTCCGTGACCGTGTCAGCCAGGAGTTCACGGTTTTGCACCGGCGCGAGCACGGTTCGGATGGGGTCAAGGAGTCGGGCTTTCCGTGGCTGGATCGCCTCAACGAACTGGGCGGCATGTGGCACGCAGCGCGCCCGCAGGAGTCCCGGGGTGGTGCGCGATGACCGTGTCGCTACTGGAGGTCTCCGTTCTGCGCGAGCATGGGAGGGCCGTCTGATGGCCGGTGTTGGCGCCGAGACCGGGCTGCGCCCGGCGCAGCACGACATGGTCGGTGTGGGCGTATTCCGCAACCTTGAGCACCGGATCTTCGCCGGTGCCCGGCCAATTGCCGTCCGTGGCCGGGTCGCTTACTGGTCAGCATGCAACTCACCAGCGTTTCCGTCCAACGCCGAGAACTTCTCCGCACGGACTCCGACAAAGTGCCAGGACTGTGCACGTGCCCACCCCGCGGATGCCCAACGGCTGCCGCTCCCAGCGCCCTCCGCTGTGGCAAACCGCGGGTTCGGCACCATGACCGGCCAGTTGAGCACTGCGGAAGGGATCGCCTCATGAGTTCCGAACCTCCGGAGCCGGTCGGTGCTGGTTGCAACGCTGAGCCCCGTCAGCTACCGCAGCGCTTCGTGTCGTCGCGGACGCCCCCCAGCGGGTGCCGATACCTCTGGAAAGGACCGGCGTATGTGCCCGCGACCACGGCCCCATACGCCGCATCAATTCGAGGAAACCTTTACTTCTCAACAGACTCTGCCGGGTTGCTCTTGCTGACTTTCCCGGCACGCGTCCTGACACTGATCGAGATCTGCCATGCGAAGAAGGACAACCGGTGCACGGCAGATGCCGTCCGGACACCTCCACGTCGCGGACCCCCAGGGCCATCCCCCGCTGGTGCCCAGCGTGAGCTCAGACGCTACCGGGGACCGCTCGCCCACCCAAGAAGAAGACGCTGCCCCGGGGGCAGCACGACCAGAAAGCATCGCCATGAACGAATACACCTGGCGGCAGTCCGGGCTCGACGCCCTCAGCCACGCCTTTGCCTCCGAAGGCGGATTCATCCAAACCATCGAATCCGAATCCCAGACCCCTGCCGAAGTTGCGGAGTACCACGTAAGCGCCTGCCGCGAAATGCTCCCGCTAGCATTCGTGATGTACCAAGGCGGCGGCGCGCCCTGCGAGGTATGCCGAAACGCCACCACATATGAAGAGCCGCTGGAACTCCGCACCGGCAGTGTCGCCGATCTGAACCGACAACCCGTCCGCTGATTCAAACTCCGGCCCGCCGCCGCTGCACTTCCCCTCCCACACCGGCGGCGGGCCGGCCCCGCCTACGCGCACTCGCCACCGGGACAGAACAGCCCCCAAAAAATCTTCATCCGCTTGCCGTCCTCACTCGTTGCCACGCACGGAAACAGTCTTCGACGTCTGACCGATTGGCTGCTGCCAGAGCGGGCGCCGTCGGGATAGTCCTCCGTACGAAACCGGGGGGCGATGGCTTCGTCAGTGTTCCGGAAGCTGTGGGTCTCTACGACCCCGTGGAGCAATCGGTTCCCACACCAAATGCGGCAGCTGTATCTGGAGGCGAGCCGGGTGACCGGTCTCCAAGCGCACCTTTGTCTGGATCTTGGGCACTATCGTGAGGCGCACACACATGCTGGAACTGCTTTTCTGTGCGCAGACTTGGCTGGGCACAACGGAATGCGCGCGTGGGTTCGTGGCCTTCAGAGCCTGATTTCCTACTGGGATGGCCATCTGGCTGATGCCGTGGAATTCGCCCGCGACGGTGCCCGCCACTGTGCCCAGGGTTCAGTTGCAGCTCGACTGCCGAGCCTGGAGGCACGGGCGTGTGCGGCACTGGGAGACAAAAATAACGCGCTGGCAGCACTTGATCGCGCTGATCGAGCACGCTCCATCGTCGTCGATGACGACGCGGGCCTGTTGACGTTCCCAAGGGCAAAACAAGCCGTCTATGCCGGAACCACACTGCTCGCCCTTGGCGATCGAGCATCAGCGGCCAGGGCTGCGCGTGAGTCGTCGCAGGCGTTGGAGCTCTATGAAGCAGCGGCGCCAACTGATCGCTCGTCGGGGGACATGCTCGCGGCTCGGCTAGACCTCGGCAGCGCCTACCTCTTGCAGGACGACTTGGACGGCCTTCATGGCCATCTGGAAATAGTGTTGGCCGTCCCACCGATCCGACGCACCGCCAGTGTCGTCAAGCGCGCCGCTGACATTGGCCAACGCCTCGATCATTCGCGATACGCCAACTCCGCACAGGGGCGGCAGCTGCGGTCAGCGATCACGGCTTTCTGTGCGTCCCCGCCGGCCTTGCCGAACGCTACGGCTACGGTGCAAGTGTGAAGGGGCCCGACACTACCAGCCGCGCAGTCCTGGCAGAGAGCGCTTACAGCGACGAGCGTCATCTCGCCGCGCGCCAGTCTCTGTACGGCTGGCAGCGCCCGCGCCATGATTTGCCGGGCATCGTGCTCGACCATCTGCCAGTCGAGGTGGGTGTTGTGCTCGACGTGGGGTGCGGAAATGGCAAGTACGTGACGCGCATCCGGGCGCAACGCCCCGATCTCACCGTCATTGGCATGGACATTTCGGCAGGCATCCTGACTGGCGTGGGGCCGCCTGTGGCCGTTGCGGATGCCGCAGCACTTCCCGCAGCGGACGACTGTGCGGCTGCGGTGCTCGCGATGCACATGCTGTATCACGTCACTGATTTGAACGCGGCTCTGTCCGAAGTTGCGCGAGTCCTCAAGCCTGGAGGCGTCGTCATCGCGTCGACGAATGCCCGGGACGACAAGAGGGAACTCGACGATCTCTGGGGCTCCGCCGCAGCCGATGTCCTCGGGACAGACCATAGACCGCTACGGATCTCGTTGAGTAGCGGATTCTCACTGGACGACGCGCCGGATTTGCTGCGGACGTACTTTGCCGACGTTCGTGTTGTGGAGCTCCCCGGTGTGATCACCGTGACGGAGCCGGAACCCGTGATTGCCCATCTGGCGTCCTACCGCGCGTGGGCTGACTCAGTTGGTGTGCCTTTCGACGTGACATTGGACCGCGCGCGGCAGCGACTCCACGAGCTAATCGAGCGCGATGGCGCCTTCCATATCCACTGCCGAGGCGGCATTCTCCTGTGCACCGCACGGTGACGTGACTGTTACCGGGGACACCAGCAGCTGTCCGTGTCTTTGTCTTTGATACCAAGGGTTTGTGCGAAACGGTGCCGTCGGTCCGCACTGAGTCCCTCAGGTCATGGGCCAGCGACTCGATCCGCTGCGGAGCCCGGCTCGTTCAAACGAGCGCGGTCAGGGCGGGAGCTTGGGCAGATGTCATGCGTGTCCGGCAGGGGTGGGTGGTCGAGCACTTCGGGGGCGGCGAAGGCATCAGCCGATCGCTCGGCCTCGTCGATCGGCTCCGCGTACAGCAGGCCCACGTCCTCTAGGTCTGCCCCAGGCGGGAGATCCGCTGCGATCAATTCGGGGTTTCCAGGTCCGCGCAGTAGCGGCGGCCCTGGAGCACCGGCGGGAATCGCGTCGCGGCTCACTTCGCGGATTCTCCGGCGGGGCCGTCGGGCCGCACCAGAGGTGCCGCGATGTGTCGGTTCGCTGCGGGCCTGCTTGCCGATGCTGCGGGCTGGCCGAGGATGGCGGTACGCGCTGCGCAGGCGAGGATGCTTTGTGTTCTAGCGGGCAGCCCGATGCGGTTCCAATGGAAGATCACCAAATAGGCCAGGACTTCGCGGAGGCCGCGTTGCAGTGTTCCCGCGCGGGCCGCGGCGCCGAGAGATTGGCCGGTTCGGCGGAAGGCGTCGGCCCACTCGGAGGTAGCGTTTAGCGGGCTATTTTTGCCCAGCAACGGCCCGTCGGGAGATGTGTCGGCGAGCATCAACTGCTTGAGATCGTTCGTCATCGCCGTCAGCTTCGCGGTCGGCACGTTTTCCGGAAAATGTCGTTCCTGGGACACCCGGTCCCAGACGTCGCCTTGCTCGTACCATTCCAATCCGGGGGCGCGCATGAGGATGCTGCACAAAAGTAGCGACAGCTCACGGCGACCGAGAGCGATGTCGCCGTCGCGGAGCACATGCACGATGGCGCGACTGTCTGCGGAGAACAGGCCGTGGGCGAGGCTCATGCCCATGTCGCCACCGAACGCTGCGGTTTCGGCCTCGTAGATGCCGGGCCACCAGGCCGCGATCCGGCTGTTGGCGGCGAGTTCATCGAGTGTCGTGCCCAGGCGTGGTTTCATTTGTTGACCATCCGGTCCGGGGTGGAGCCGGAGTCGCCAGCAGGGGTGTTTGCGCATGAACCACCATGCGGTGACAAGCGCGTCGTTTTCGGCCTGGTGCAGGACCGGCACGATGTGATTGGTGAAGGTCTGTTCGGCACTTTTCCAGTCGGTGAACTGGATGTATAGCTGCCACCAGTCCGAGGCCGTCTGCTGTTGGAGGGCGTACCGTCCAGCCCGTCGGTAGATTTCGACGGCTTCGGCGAGATCCGTCGGCTCGACGCGCTCAACGCGTGCGGCCTCGGCCGCGGGTGTGCCCGTTAGCGTCGCCAGCACGGCGCGCTCCATGTTTTCGGTGTTCTGCGTGACGGCAGGCGGGTCCGCTGCGCTGCTGTGTGCTGACGTTGGCTGTGCTAGTCGATCAGTAGGCATGTATCCCATCCGGAGATCGGCGCGACGTCGTGCACGGCGGTGTGCAGGGCGAGGACTGTTCCGGCTTTGCCCTCCAAAAGCCCCGGCCTGGCCGCAGTAGTGAGGTGGACTTGGCAGGTCAGGCACGCGGCCAGGCGCGGCAGGTGACTGGCGAGTTCTGGGCTGACTGCGTCCTGGGCGGCACGCCAGGCGGTCTGATACACGCCGGCCCAGCCGTGGCACAGGCCGCCGTCTGTGATCCGGTTCTCCTGGTCAGGGTCATCCAGGCATCGGATCAATGCTTCTTCGTAGCTCCGTTGGCGCTGTGCGTCGCTGATGGCGATAGCGGCCAACTGGACTGCACGCGCGATGCCGGGCGTGCCGTAACACCAACTCGGGCGCGCCGGACCCGGCTGGCTGGGAGTGCCGCGGGTCAGCTCGTCGAGAGTGATCCATTCCGGCCACCACGGTCCGGCGTCCGCGTCCTGACGCCAAGCATCAAGCCAATCGCAGATGGTAATGATCGCGTCCAGGTGCCCGCCGACAGTCGCGCCGCGCCGCATCGCCTGGCTGAGCAAGGCCAGCGGACCGCAGATTCCATGGGCCATCCCGAAATTGCCATGTCCGCTTCGATACGCAGCGGAATTCCGGCGGTGCGGATCGTGGCCGACCCACCAGCCCGGCACACCCTGGTCCTCGATCTGGAGCGGCTTCGTCAGGGCGACGAGATAGTCCAGGATGCGCCCCATCGCGCTGCTACCCGGCGATCGGCGCAGCAGCAGCGCGCCGATCCCAGCCAAGCCGAAGAACACGTCGTACTCGCGAAATCCCGGAAGCTCGCCGGCTTTCATGCGAGCCATCGCAGCGTCGACTCGGCGATGCGCGAGCGCTGCAACATGCCCATCGACATCAGCGAGGGCGTTGCGGTAGCGCCCTGCGGCGCCGGTTGCCGCCGCGTCCAACATGAGCGTGATCGCCGGTGCACCCTGGTAGAGCCCGGCAGTGTCCAAGGCGCTGATGGGATGGGCGACGGCGGTCTTGATCCAGCGGTGTGCCTGCTGCCAGGTTCCGTATCCGGCGTGGGCACGCTCGACGTGCAGCAGGGCGATTCCGGCGGCGCCTTTGGTCAGCGATTGCCGGACCCACGGCTTGTCCTCGGGTGGCGGTTCGAGCGTGGCCAGCTCGGTGGCGTAGCGCTCGGCCACTTCGGCAAGGTTGCCTGTCGCAGGCCTTGAGGTGGCCAATTATTTCCCCTTGCGCGGGGCGGTATGGCGCAGCGCGCAGATACGCGCGAGCCGTCCCGTGATGCGCTCGATGGCGGTGTCGACGCTGACGGCCCGGTTGTGGTGCCCGTGCAGGAGTGAGGGCAGAACGGTCAGTGGGTCACGCTGCTCGGCCAGCTCTTCTCGATAGGCAGCCAGCGCGGCACCGCGTGTCTCCCACGCGGCCACGACATCCGTTCCGTCGGGCAGCGAGCGCACCGTCGTCCACTCGCCGCCAGGATCGGCCAGCTCCAGCGCTCGGTGACGCAGAGCTGGGTCCAGCCATCCGCGTTCTTGCGGAAGTTCGCGGACCAGCCAGCTCAGGCCCGCGTCCGCGGAGCCCGTGAACCGCACCGCTAAGTCCACCAGGCTGGCGGCGGCCAGGGTTTGGGAAGACCCGCCCGTCCGGACCGCCGTGTTGATCTGGGCGATGGCTGCCGATGAGTCGGCGGCAAAAACGTCCTGCGCGCGATCCATCGCGAGGCCGTGGCCGTAGCGCCCGAATTGGGGTTCGTGGCTGACTAGCGCGAGGTGCGACACCAACTTGTCTCCGCGCAGCTTCTTCGCCCACTCGGAGAGCCGTTCAGCTGCCGAGCCGTACACGGACGGTTCAGCGAGATGCAGATAGAGGGCAAGGTACTGGTCGACCTCGGGGTGGCGCAGCTGGCGATGGCGGCGGAACCACCAACGCGGCGTCTCCGCACCGAAAGCCGTGATCAAGGCAGGCAGGTGCTCGGTCAGAATCTCATCGAACCGGCTCGGATTCCCGTAGAGCTGTGCGCAGAGGATCGTCGAGTTGCCGGGCAGATGCAGGGCGTCGCCCGCGACAACACGTTCTGGATCCGTGCTCGGCAAGCGGGCCGCGGTGGCGGACCTGTCCTGCACCAAGGGAATCACGAGTTCATGGGGGCGGCCCAGCCACGCAAGCTCGCGAGGATCGGCTGTTTCGCGGAGTTCGACGCCGCCAGCGCGGTCCAGACGGGTCCGCAGCAAGCGCCTGTGCAGCCGGTGGCCGAGATCCACGGGTTGCCGCCGGTCGTGGTCGACCAGCGCCACGTGCTCGGGAATGTGCCACTTGGTCCGCCAGGAGTCGAGCGCGGCCTCCCATTCGGCCATCGAGGCGCTGCGGTCGGAAAAGTCCGGGGCCGACAGCAGCCACCGTGCCGGAGACAAGATGGTTCGCCGGTAGCTTACTCGGGGAAGGTACGGAAGCCTCTCGGCGGCACCGAAGTGGAACGCCTTGTAGACCGTGGAGCGGGCCGTTGTGATCTCGGCGAGAAACCGTGCCAACGGAGGGGTGTGGCGCCCGGCTTCCAAGGCGTGCGTGACGCGCGGCTCGACACGCCGCCCTGTAGAAGGTTGGACTAGGTAGAAGCGGCGTTCGTCCGCGGTGACCGCGAGATCCGCTACGGGGATCACGTGTCCGCTCGGTTCGCGATGCTCAGCGATCGAGATGACATCGGGGAGAAGTTGCTCAGTGCGGGCAACGTTCTCGTTGCGCCGTTTACGTGGGGCGAAGGACAACTGGGCAGCGACCACGCCCGGCTCTGTCGCGGTGAAGGTTTCGGCGATGAGGTTCCGGTCTTCCTCGGGTAGCAGGTGCACGTGTCGGCCCGTCATGCTGCTGCCGGGCCGCGGTGTACCGGTGACCGTCAAGGCGAAACGTCCGCGCGCCAACGCTTCCACCGATTCGGAGCGGATCTCCACAGCGACTTCAACACGTGGGGGCACGTGGGCCAACTCGGTGTTTTCACCGGCAGTCAGATCTTCGATCACATGATCCGTCAGTACGATTTCCCCGCCGCCGTCCACCGTGGCCTTCTGGATCAACGCGAGTAACCGTTCGTCACGTTCGCTCAGCTTGCGGGCCGCACGCCCGTGTGCCGAGCTGAGATAGCCCGCCGGAAACCCGAGCCCACTGTCAGCGACAAGCTCCAAGACCGGTACCAGCGCACCGACGCCGTAGCGTGCCCGGAACCGGTCGTGGTAGTCCCTCCACACCGGGTAGCCCCACGGGTAAGGGGAAAGCCGGAACAGGACACCAACGACGTCACGTGCTTCCTGACCGACCGACTCCGGGATCCGAACATCGCAGTCCGCGCTCGTATCGACAACCTGCGCGACGTCGGTGGCCTTGCTTAACGCCCTCATCCGCTCGGCTACCGCCCCTACCGGCGTATCCGAACTTACCGTCGAAAGCTGGCCGTGAATGGCATCCAGCTCGCGCACCACGCCCTTGATTTCGGGGATCGCGTGCGCCTGGGCTGCCTGTAGCTGCGCGCAGGTATGGCCCAGCGCATCTAGGCAGGTCATCGGCGCGGACAAGTTGCTGATCAACAAGCCCTGGTTGAGAAGACCTACGAGCAATCCGTCGATCTTTTGCGCGGTCGCACCGGGAAACTGGTTGAGGAGCAGTGCGCGCAGTTCACCGAACCTCACAGGTTCTCGGGCCGCGCCCAGCGCTGTGCGAACCGGACGACTGTGCCGTACTGACACCTCGATCGGGGCCAATTCCTCAGCGGCGCCATCGGGTGCCCGCCCTGGTGCCACGACGCGGGTGCCACGGGGACTCGCGGCCCCATTGGCGACGACGGACAGCCGCTCCCGAAGCTCGCCGCACTGGTAGAGGCGGGCCACGACATCGTCCAGCCAGCCCGCATCGGCCCGGACCGCAACTCGGTGCTTGCCGCCCCATCGCACCTTTGTCTCGGTCCCTATCCGGGCCACGCCGACCCCGGCGAACAGACCGAACGGGGTACAACGCCCTCGCCAACGCAACACGTACGAGAGCACCGAGATCACTGTTCGGCGAACGGTTCGGGCGTCGCCGCTACCGGAGACCACCAGGTCGTCAACCTGCCGGGACAAGTCGGGGCTCGCTGTTTCCAGCGCAGCACGAACCTCCGCACGCTGCCACAGCGCCGACAGCCAACCCACCGCCTGCCGCGTCTTGTCGCCGCCGAACACGTCCAGATCCTCGGGTAGATCCAATCCACCCGGATCGGTGCTGGCACGAAGCAACGCCGCGCCAACCCATCGGTACACCGGCGATGATGTGGATGCCAAGTTGCCTCCCACGACGCCTCGGGCGCCGGAAACTGCCGGTGCGCCCCACGGCGCACCGGCAGACGGAAAATGCGTCACGACGGGTCGTCTGCGAACGAGTTACACGCGCTGGCTTCGCCTTCGCAGGTGTTGCCGCAGCCGTCGTCGGTCGGGCAGTCCCCCATGACAGGGCCATAGGCCACGAAGAGCCGCACATCGAGCGCGAACTCGTCGTCCCCTCGGTCGGGCGGGTCGGCCAGTGCCGTGCCACCCGAGAGCCGGAAATCTGACATATGGGATACCTCTCCTTACTTGGTGGGGTTGTGCTGGACAACCTGGCCGCACGCGGCGGTCGCGGCGTGCGGCCAGGAGATCGTGATCCGCGCGTTCTTCTTGTCGACGACACGGCCCTCGGGCATCTGCTCATCCGAAGTGCCAGCCGGATAGACCCGGAACTGCGGACCAGGTCCCCCGCGGTGGTCCCGTTCCCAGATGCGAAGCTGCTCGGCCACTGCCTCGGCCAGTTCAGCGGCGTTCGGGCCGAAGGCGTGCACACCGAACTCCACACGATCCTTGTCGTCAGTGTCGCGGGTGGTGACGTAGGCCAAGCTGCCAGCGGAGACAGCGGCAACGGCGGCCGTGTGTCGGCCAGGTGGGGAGATCAGACCCGTGCTGCGCTCTCGATCCACGACAACACGGCAAAAGCCTGGTAGGGCTGTTGCAAGCCACATCTGCGCGGTCGCCCACGGCTCGAATCGTCCGATGGTGGCCCCACTCCACACCTCCACCCGCGGCGTGTCGAGGGCGGACTCCACGCAGCGCCAGTCGACGGAGAAGCCGGCGGGGAACTCATCGTCGATGCGTACAGTGACTTCGCCGCCGCGCATTACCAGCAGCGTGCTCTCATGCTCGCCCGCGCCCCGAATCGGCACGAACCCGAACGACTTCGACGACCGACTGATCAACCGGCCTTTGGCGATCTTCTCGAACGCGATTGTGCGGGACAGACCACGCACCGACAACGGCACCAACAGCAACCCGCCCTCGACCAACTGATCCACCCACGCCCCCGGGACGTCCCAAGTGCCAGCAGTCACGAGAATTCGGTCGTAGGGAGCGTGATCGGGCACTCCGGCTTCGGCGTCCGCGAGCAGGACGTTCACCTGCGGATAGTCCGCCTTGGCAAGCAGTTGCCGCGCCCGATCTGTGATGTCGCCGTCAATGTCCACTGTGGTCACGTGACCAGACGGACCGACAAGCTCGGCCAGCAGCGCGGCGTTGTAGCCTCCAGAACCAACCTCCAACACGTTCATGCCGAGGCTGATCTCGGCTTGTTCGAGCATGTGCGCCTGAAGCTGCGGCGCGGAAATCGAGCTGATCGAGTTGCCAGCCTCGTCCCGCTTCGTAACCACGCCGTTGTAGACGTGGTAGACGTCTTCCAAGGTCACCCCCGGGGCGAAAACCTCCCGAGGGACCTTGCGCATCGCCGTCTCGACGGGCGCGGACACGATTGTGCCTTCGGCGATCAGCTCGTCTACCACCTGCCTGCGCATGTGCGCGGCGCGATCGGAGTTCGCGGTCTCGCCGTTCGTTTTTGAAGCTGTATTCGTGTCGGTCACGAGGTTTTCCTTGTCGTCCTACCGGGCAATGGGGAGGTGAGTGCTTCTCGTCTGAGGCGCTCGACGAGCCGTCGTACCGTATCGGCGCATCGCGGATACCCCTGCCGACAGGTACGCCGCGCTCACACCTTTCACGGCCAGCAATGCCTTTCGATGTGCACGCCGCAGGTACACGCTGCACCTGCACACCGCCAGCTCCCGCAGCACACCAATCAGTGCCTCGCGGTAGTACGTCAGTCTCCCCGAACTCGTTGACAGTGCCGACATCCATGTCCCAGCGGCGTACACAAAGCGGATCGCGATCACCAAACCACACCAAGAGGTGGCTCCTCCTAGCGTTGGCTCCGCCAGTCAACTCTCCGCCAACGACGGCGTCCAGTGCGCGAAAAAGGCGACGATGAGGCGTTTATGCGGCGTCGAGGGCTATGACGTGCCACAACGGCCATGCGGTTTCCGCACCGTTTCCCCCGATCGGTCCATCCTATAGACAAGGACGTACGCTCGACCGCTCCTGCGTTGCGCGCACCCACTAGGCCGGGGTGATCCGCCGACCTGCGCGGAAAAGACCGGCCTACCCCCTGATTGGGAGAAGATGGACCGGTCAGGCTGCCGACTCCAGCAACGGCTGACCCAGGCCAGGTACTGGGTCGGTATGGTAGGTGCTCCTGTGATCAGGGGAAGGGACCATGACGACACGACGGGATGCCCTCGCTGCTCGTCGCGAGGCACTGGGATTTACCCAGGAGACCCTGGCCCATGAGTTGGGTGTCGAACTATCGACGGTAGGCCGCTGGGAACGCGGAACAGGGACTCCGCAGCCCTGGCGGCGCCCGGACCTCGCACGGGTGCTCCACGTATCGCTAGACGAGTTGCACAAGCTGCTAAAGCCATCGCCGCTGATTGACGACGTTGCTACTGCCGGGACGGGCCAGCAGCTCGCCAGCCGGCGCGAGGCCATCGCCGATACGGTTCTTCTCACCAGCGCGGCCGTCGCTGACCAGTTGCCGGGCAGGCGTCCCGACTCCCCGTTGCTCGATAGCCATGCGGCACCACGGGGCGCGCCCACTGTCAGGAATACGTCGACGATGGTGGCCGAGGTACACCAGGCATATCAGGCTGCACGGTATGCCGAGGCTGCGCGACTGCTCCCGTCCGTGACGGCAACTGTCGACGCGCTGGTGTTCGAGCCGACCGCGAAGACAAGGCGAGAAGCGTTCGTCCTGCAGTGCAGCCTGCACATCGCCGCAGCGAAACTCGCAACCAAGGTTGGCGACGCCGCCGGCGCCTGGACAGCCGCAGTGCAAGCCCGAGAAGCAGCAGAGGCCGCCGAGGACACGTTCGGCCAAGCCGGTGCCGCCTACCAGCGGACGTGCGCTCTGCTGCGCGCCGGCCGCCTCGACGACGCCGAACAGACGGCCGTGTCAGCAGCCGACGCCGTACGGGGTACCGATCCGCAGAGCATGACCTGGCGGGGCGCCTTGACATTGATCAGCGCGATCATCGCCGCTCGCCGCAGCGATTCCGCTGAGGCAACTCGGCGGCTCGATCACGCCGAGGAGTTGGCAGGGCTCCTCGGCGCGGACGGCAACATCGGCTGGACCGCATTTGGACCGACGAACGCGCTGATCCACCGACTGTCCGTGGCGGTTGCCCTGGGCGATCCCTACGCCGCGCTGACGACGGCGCAACAGATCGACATCGTCCGGCTGCCGATCGGCCTGCACGGGCGCCAAGCCCAGTTTCATCTCGACAGCGCGTGGGCGCACGCAAGGCTTGGTGAGGACCCTGAGGCGGTGATCCACCTTCTGGATACCGAGCGGGTCGCCCCCGAATTAGTGCGTACGAACCCGAAAGCCCACACGCTCATCGAGGAACTGTTGGCTCGTGAGCGCCGCTGTACAGTGCCGGGCTTGCGCGGCCTCGCCCAGCGGACGGGGGTAGCCGCATGAGTCCATCGTCGCAGTGTCTGTACCTCGTGGTGTCGGCCGCACCTCCGGTCTTGCGCATTGAGGAGTTCATCACCGCATTGCACGCCGGGGGCTGGACAGTGGTCATGATCGCCACGCCCACGGCGACGACCTGGATCGACCTGAACGGGCTCGCAGCCAGAACAGGCTGCCTGATCCGAGTACACCCTCGTCCACCTCGTGAGCAGGATTCGCTGCCCCAAGCCGACGCGGTAGTGGCTGCGCCGATGACGTTCAACTCCATCAACAAATGGGCCGCGGGAATCAGCGACACGCTGGCGCTCAGCGTGCTCAACGAAATGATCGGCACCGATGTCCCGATCATCGCCGTCCCCTGTGTGAAGTCCGTGCTACGCAAGCATCCCGCGTACCAGGAAAGCATCACACGACTGACGGCAATCGGGGTATCCATGATGAAGCCCGATGCCGTCACAACCAGAGCCGACGACGGACTAGCAACCTTTATCTGGTCCGAGATCATCTCCGTACTCAGTGCTCTCAACAGTCCTACGTAGACTGATCAAGTCAACTTGCCCGTCAGCTTCCGGAGTTCGCAGCGCGCATGGACCGCGGATTTCATTTTTCCCGAGGAGTGTGGCAGCTGATCGATGAAGCGTGCGGTCAGGCTCATGCAGCGCAGCAGGAAAAGATGCGCGAGCTTCGAGGCAGCTTGACGGTCGCATCGACCCCGACGACCCGTCGCGACCGTCGCGGAACAACGGCTCGCGGGCGGTGAGCATGGGGTGATTGACCACGGTCATGAGGGCCGCCACCGTCAGCAGTGGTGGCGACTCCCGAAATCGCATCTCCCCCCGTCCGCCGACAGTGTGATGTTGCCAAAACCCCATCCGGTGATCGAATCCGTTGAGTAGCGTGATCGGTGATCTTGTATCGAGCTTGCGCGCTGCGATGATCACGATCGCTGGCGTCCAGGCTGCAGCAGTTGGGGTACGGGTGGGTTCGTCTGACGGGTTCAAGGTCGACCATGAGGTGCTGTTTCGGTCGTCTGTGCGGTTCCTCGACTCCAAAGAGTTCGCCTACAACATCGCCTCAGGCACGGCAGGGGACTTGCAGTCCTCAGCGGGCATGGTGGGAAATGACGACACAGGGAAGGCATTCGCAGGCAAATACGAGCCCGCTGCGCGGGCCACGGTGCACGCCATGGGTGTTGCCGGTCAGGCGTTAGCGAAAGTTTCGGCGGAACTGCTCACCATCGCCTGGTGGCACCTGAAGATGGACGACACCCTGGCCGCCGCATTCAACGGCGGGCAGATCGACACCGCATCGGCCATGGCCCCACCACAGACCTCCGACTGCGACCCCAGCAACGCCGCAGAAACCCTTCCGCACATCACGGGCGCCGGGCAGGAAAGCGACATCCCGGTGATCGGCAAGTTCTGGCCACAAGCCGATCCCGACAAGCTGCGAGCCGCAGCCCACGTGTGGAACACCGCCGCCGACTTGATGGACCAGGCGCAGCGCAACGCCGCCGGCCATGCCCAGCCGGTGCTGGCCTCGGCCGAAGGCGCGACCGCCGACGCGTTCAAGGCGTACTGCGCCTCAGTCTTCACCGGCAATCCCAGCGGAGGCGACCACGCCGAGGAAAAAGCGCCACTGATCGACAACGTCAGCGCGTCGTGTCGCAGCCTGGCCAAGATGTGTTCGGCCTTCGCGGATCAGGTTGACAGCGTGCGTGACACGATCATCGGCATCGGCGTAGGTGTCGGTATCGCAACGGTGGCCGGGGTGGCACTGACCGTCTTCACGCTCGGCGCGTCGGATGAGGCTGCGGGCGCGAACGATGCCGGGCTCGTGGCTGAGGCATCAGCGGCGGCAACCGAATTGGCTGCGGCAGCGGGTACCAGCTCTGAGGCCGCCGTCGTTGCCAAACCTTGATGCGTCCGCCGATTGATTGACAATCATCGACCAGGAGCCATCGCCTCGACTCGCTCACCAGCGGCGTTGGTGGTGGTGGTGGTGGTGGTGCGTTTGATCGTCCGCAGTTGCTCCTTGTAAGTCTAGGTGTATGAAGCCATGACGTTGGTTGCACCAGCATGGAGCTGAGCTGCGGGCGGTTGGCTGGCGGCTGCTCCGTGCGGCCGGTGGTAATTGCAGTGAACGTTCCAGACCGCGAGGGCTTGTGCGCGTTGGTGTTCCGAGGTCCAGTGCGGGCGTAGAGGTCGTGCGCCGCTACGAAGCGCGGCGCGGCCCTACCCAGAGCAGCCTGGATCAACCAACCCATCGCAGATCATCAACCAATCAACTAAACACAACCCGTCTCAGTTTGACTTGACAACTACCGTGAGGAAGAGGTCTTCGGCGTTGGCGTGGCGTCGAATCCGGCTCTTGTCCATGTTCGGTCGCAACCGCACACCATTCATGGCCTCGCTGATGTGCCAGAACGCCTCCTCGGCCCGCTCCGGTGTTTCTGTGAAGGCGCAGTAGTTGTCCGCGAAGCGCACGACTCTGGGCCCGAGCAGTGATCGATCCACCTGCGAGAGTCGTAGGTGGATCAGCAGCGGTGCCAGCCCGGGTATGGGGCTCTGCACATGCGTGCGGCCGTGACGGCAGCGCGTGCGGGTCTAGCTGATCGCGCCCAGGACCACCTTGTCGAGGCACGGACGGTCGCCGCCAGGGTCGAGGAAGGGATCTATCACGGCACGGCCTTTGGCCCGGGATCGGTGCGTATCCATGAGGTGACGTTGGCTCTCGACCTCGATGCTCCTGAGGTGGCCTTGGCGGCAGCAGCCGGCTGGGTTCCCCCTAGACATTTGCCCGCCGAACGCCGATCACACTTCTATGTCGACATCGGCCGGGCGCAGTTCCGCATCGGACGTCACGAGGCGGTTCTCGACGCATTCGACATCGCGCACACGATCGCACCGGAGCACATCCGCGCCCACCCCCAGGTGAAGGAGACGCTGACCGATATGAGGGCTTGCGGTGGCGCCGACAGCACGGCCATCAGTAGGTTCGCTGCACAGGCCGGAATCGCCGATTTCAGCTACTAGCGGGTGCAGGCGACGAGCGCTGGCAGCTCGGTCAGAGAATCGATCACCAAGTCCGCAAGCTCCTCGATAAGCGGGTCGTCCGCCCACAAGTGTCCCCACGGCCCTCGCCGAATGAGCACAGGCCGTAGGCCGGCCCCGTGAGCGGCAACGATGTCGTTGTCACGATGATCCCCGACGTAGGCGATCTCCTGCGGGGACCCGGGGGCCATCTCACACACGCGAGCAAAGAAGCCAGGATCGGGCTTGGCCACGCCCCACTCCCCGGAGGTCGCGATGGCGTCGGCAGGGAGTTCGAGGGTACGGAGCAGGCCCGCCGCTCGTGCGGTCTGGTTGCCAGCGATTCCCACCCAGACCCCCGCGGCCCGCAAGGCCGTTAGAGCGGGTCGCACGTCGGGATAGAGATCGTGCTCATCGATCTGCTCACCAGCACCGGCGAGCTCGCGGCGGCGACGCTCTTGGGAGAGGTCAAACCCCGGGCGGAAGTACTGGAAGGTCTCGGCGTTGTCCCGACCGGACGCGGTGACCGCCCCCAGAACGGCGGAAAAGGTATGCCGAGGAACGCCGATCCAGTCTGCCCACCGCCCCCACTCACTGGTGTCGTCTAACAGGGTCTCACCCACGTCAAAGACGACCGAGCGGATCATCAGCCCTCCTTGTATACGTTCGTATTTGGTCATCTCCAGCTCACGCGTCGGCAGTTGCGAGGTCAGTCGGCATGACGTGGCTAGGTTCCGTCCGAGGGTACGCCCCACGTTCGCTGCCCTCAGTCGATAGCGCGCGTTGCTCGTAGCGTAGACATGGCAGCCCCTGCCATTCACCACGTGCGCCCGAGGTAGATTGCCGCACTCAGCGTAGCTTCCACAAAATTTGGTCCGCAGGGCCCTATTGCGAAGCTTGTTTCGCTCAGCGTTGCGCCCGCAAGACAAGCCACAGATTTCCTTGCTCTCCCAACGCCGCATGGATGCTCCATCGATGCTCTGGTCCACGCATCACGGGGATCATTTACTAGGCGTTGTGAGATCGACGTGCACCGGACTCGGCCTGGACTGGTGTCGTCGCCGGGAGTCAGGCCGTGACCGGGCCACCGCCCCAACGGCGTGGCGGCAGCCCTCAGATTCAACTGTGTCCCAAGGAGGTTGACACCTAATGAGGAGCCTGACCTCGCTGCGGCGAATGGGGGTGCTGGCGTCAGTGGGTCTGCTCGCGGCCGGGTGCGGTGGAAACTCCAATCTGGATCCGGCCCATGACCGGTACAAGGCGCTGCCGCGGATTTGCGATTTGGTCTCGCCAGCGACGGCGAGTCGGGTGATCGGAGCGTCGTTGCAGACCGACGCCCTGTCGGTCGAAACCACGGGTTATTGCGCGTGGACGTACCGGGATCTGGGGTCTGAAGGCGCGCACCCGCTGGAACGGAGACTGTCCCTGCACGTCAGCCTGACCGCAGCAGTGAAACGAGATCCGGTTCCGATGGGGCGCTGGCGCGAGCTGACCACGGCATTCCAGATCAGAACCCACCGGCTCGGCCCACAGCACCCAACCACCCGCGCGACCAGCGAATCCCTGGCCAACCTATAGCACTTCGTGATCCTGACGCCTTTACTTTTGCGTTGTTGTCGAGGAGTTTCTTGGTGTCGGCTTGGAAGTGTGCCTCGCCGAAGATCTCGTCGGCGCCTGGCCTCACCCCTCGGCGACACGACCCTCGCCTCGATCGTGCCCGTGGTGGGCGTCCTCGCCTCGGTCGTCCTGACATGGTGGCCCGGCGGAAGGCAACCAACCTCGCCCGCCCCACACCGCCAACGGCGCCCCACTCGTGCCGGCCGCGCCATCGCCCCGACTCGCCGAATAGCACCATGCGTAGCACGGCGCGCTACGGCCGGGCACCGAAACGCCCTTCCCGCACCTCGATCGCGTGCCCGCAGCCGGACGCAAGCAGGGGCGCTTCTTCGTGTTCACGAATAGGCGACTGACCTGCGTCTCACGGCGTTGCGCTCGCGTCGGCCAGCGCTGAGTGTGACCACCGTCGACCGAGTCACTCGCCCGCAGGCCCAGTGGATAGCTCGCGCCATGTCACCGAGGCGGGCCGATCGGCGGTGCGCAGGAACTCGACGAGGATCTCGGTGAATTTTTCCACCGGCAGCCCTGCACCAGGCGGAAAGTCATCGTCGTCGAACTCGCAGCCTTCCGAGGCGGGGTCGCCCTCGGGGTACGCCTTGTCTCGCTTTGCGTCCTGATAGCTCAGGTACCCGAACCCGTCCCGAACGGTGGCGTACACGTCGTGGTCGAAAAACCCGCGCTCGACGTCCCACAGCGGCCGTTCGCGGTGGATCAACCGGGCCACGTCGGCGGCGGGATCGGCGAGCAGCTCGACGAGCTCGCGCACCTGGTCGCGATCCTCCACGAGCAGCTGCGCCCCGCGTTCCGAACCATCCTCGGCGAACACGGCCCAACGGGCGTCAATGGTCATCGTTCCCCTTTCTTGCCTCGGTAGAGCCTCCCGGTCGGGCTGCTCCCGTCCTTGACCCTCAGTGTGGTTCCCGGCGGCAGAAACCGCTCAAGCTGCTTGTCGCAGGTATCCCGTAGGTCATCATCCCTGCCCGGCGTCGTGCCACACACTCGGCGGTTGATCTCGATCTCGGCATCGGTGATGCCTTGGGCGTGCATCCGCATCGCGAACTGCACCTCGACGTGTCGAGAAATGGCGGCCTCTGCGTTCGGCCGGCCGTAGGTCAACCCGAGTTCGACGGCGCGCTGCCGGGCGGCCTGGTAGTACTCGCCGCCCTTGCCGCTTTCCAGCATCACCAGGTCGCCGTTGCTGTCGATCCATCGGCCGTGTGTCTTCCCCGCCCGAGGCGGACACGGCAGTTCGGAACGTGCCGAAGCCGACGACGCCATGTCGGATGCCGCCGAGCTGGAACGGTTCGCGGCGGGGGCCTCGGCGCTCGCCGAGGCGGCTGAATGAACGCCGAGGCACTGCCGATACTCGGCGAGTCGCGTCGTGATGGTCTGCAGCATTCCCCACACGGTCGCGAGCTGCTCGGGTGTTTCCTGCTGGCCCTGCACTGCGGCGAGCACCTCGTCGTCGGTGCAGCCCAGTAGCACCTCGCCGAAGTGCCCAACGCCTTCCTCACAGGATTCGATCGCCTGAGTGAGTCCACCGACGGCCGCCTCAATCTTGCTCAGCGCGGTCGCGATAGCCTGGTCGACTTCCTCAACCGCAGATGCCACCGGCGCCCCCTCGGCCGGGCGGACAGTGCAGGGTCAAGATGATGCCCGTCGCCCCCGACGCCCGTGGGCGCGTTCCACCTGCCTGAGGGGAATTCGAAGAACATTCGAATGGTTTGTAACACCCGGGCCGGGTCGACGATCTGATGAGCGTGCAGCCTAATGGGGGCCGCTGAAACGCCAGGGAGCGTGCAGAAGTGGGCAAGGGCAAGGCGTGGCTCGGAGTGCTGGGGTTCCTCGTGGTCGTCGGGTCCTGCAACGCGCTGGCTAAGAACGGAACTGACGCGCCCCCGAGGAACTCTAGCGCGGCGAATACCAGCACGACTGCATCCACCGACCGCACAGCGACAAGCGTGCCCGCGCTCCCGGAATGTCACAATCCGCCCGGGGTGTATAAGGGGTACCGCATATGTCACCCCGGCGGCGAGGTGGTCACGGTTTCCCGGGTGATCGACGGTGACACCGTGGAGTTGGCCGACGGCAGGCGTATCGGGCTGCTCGGCGTCGACGCCCCGGCGGCCGAAACCTGCGCAGGGCCCGGTGCTACCGAATTCACCCGGTCCAAGGTGCAGGGCCAAACGGTCAAGCTGCACCGTGAGCCCGGCGTCATCACCGACCAGGACGGGCGGACCCTGGGCTACCTGCAATACGGAGCCCCGAACTACGCGAACGACCTCGGTGACGATCTCGTCATGGAAGGCTGGGCGAAGACCGCGGACAACGGAGCGAACCCTGCCTACATGGACAACGTGAAGTCGTCGGCGGACATCGCCGAGTTCCGCTCTCGGGAAAACCACGGGGAGCCGTGCGGCGAGCCGAAGGTCTACGGCGACGACAATGGAGGCGGCACGCCCGACTACAAGGTCGATGTCGACGTGGACGCGCCTCACGTCAACCTGCCCGACGGGGCTCTCACCGGCGGATTCTGTGCCCGCAAATGGTGGTGCTGATCCGATCAGACACGCCCCGGCCCTGCTCGCGCACACGTCGAGCACGGGACGGGGGCGTCTCATAGATGTCCAAGGAACCTTGGCCGGCTAGTCGAGGACCGTGGGATTCTGCGAGAGTCGGCGGCCCTGATGGGGTAGCTGGTGACGATTTCGCGCTTGGCCTCAGCGGGGCAACAACTCCACGGACGATCTTGGTGGAGACTTCCGGCCGTCGAGCCACAGCCATCCTTCCCAGTACTGCAGTCATGGCCGACATCAAGATTTGTATAGCCGCAACAGATCAATTTCGCACCAACCAACGTTGACGAGGCGTCAGAGGGGCGCTGTTTCAAGTGCCAAGTTCGAAATAATTGGCCCGGCTAGACGTGGAGTTCACAGCACGGCGCAATCGGTCTGCAACGTCTCGGTGGACCTTCGTCAGTGCTTCGGCGGTGGGCATGAATGCGTAGTCGCCAATTTCCTCGGGATCGGCGATGCGGAGCTGTGCGCGCTGATCGGTGTCAAGCGTGCCACCGAACACGAAAACCAGTTGGTCATCCCAGGGTCCTTTGGGTGGCTCCCAGTCGATGATCAACGGTCGTGCCGAGACGGTGATAGGCACCCCGAGTTCTTCCTCGAACTCGCGGGCGGCCACGGCCCTGGGCGGTTCGTTTTTCTCTGCCATGCCGCCGGGAAGGTCCCAGAAAGCCTTGTAGGTGGGGTTGACGAGAAGGATCTGTCCCTCGTCGGCAACGACAAGCTTGGCGCAGACGCGTTTTCCCGCCTGAACCTGTTCAGCGTTGCCCTGGCGTAAGTACTCCCATCGAGCACTGCCTGGCTGCGGGCCTGCATCGGGATGCCAGCTGGTCATCGTTGTGCTCCTGCACTTTCCTGGTATCGAGCCAAGACGCTCGTAACCGACCGGTGGCTAGAGTACGGCGTGAGTATGTGGACTAGATGGTGTAGCTGGTGGCGGACGCGCGCGGAAGTCAGCGTTGGTGCCACGCTGGTTACCGAGCCTGCGAGATCGGCGGCCTCGTCGATCTGACGAGCCGTAATGAGCACACGCTCGTCTGGCCGGGCCTCGTCCCCCGCGCCGCGCACCATCCAGCCCGCGATCTCACTTACAGGTGCTGCGGCGCGAAATACCTCGGTGGAACAAAGATCTACGTCGAGTGGGCGACCGCGATCACGTGTTCAGCAGTTGCACAAGCGCCGGGTACATCGCCCCACCGCCGAGAAGGATCAGCCGAACCGGCACGGAACCCGTAGTTGCCAGTGAGGCAAAACCCGACTTGTAGCGTCGCGAGCGCCGAGTGACTGCACCATCGCATCGCAGTTAGCCTTGAGGCGGTGTACTTGTAGTGGGAGGCATTGGGATGACCGCCACCCGGTTTACTCGTGATTCGGCCCGACGAATCGCGAGGTTGGCTTGTGAAGAGGCTGCTCTGCGTGTCGCGGACAGCGATCTTGCGTTGATCCGTCTGGGCGAGAACGCATTGTTCAGCGTCGCCAGCGAGGGTGTCGTGGTGCGTGTCGGGCGAACGCTGGATTACTGGCCGGAAGTGGCACGGGAGGTCGCGGTTGCGCGCTGGTTACGCGCTGAGGGCCTGCCCGCCGCCGAGATCGTTGAGGAGATCGACCAACCGCTTGCTGTGGACGGGCATCCGGTGACGATCTGGCGCTATATCGCGGGTGAACCTGCTCCGTACGAGAGAATCGGAGATCTGGGCGTGCTGCTGCGTCGCCTACATCTACTTACACCTCCCGCTGAGCTGATGGCACACGACGAGGATGTTCTCGGCCGGGTACAAAGGCGGGTGGAGTCTTCTCCGATCGCCGAGCCTGATCGAAATTTCTTGCTGCGGCGGCTCGTTGAGCTTCGCGAGGAGGTAGCCGACCTCGACTACACCCTGCCACCCGCGTTGATCCACGGCGACGCCCATATCAAGAACGTGATGGTATCCGACGGAAGGTCGATACTGATCGACTTTGAGGGCGTTGCCTACGGTCAGCCTGAGTGGGATGTGGGGATGACCGCGACCGAGTACAGCACGGCAGGGTGGTGGCGCCCCGATCAGTACGAGGCGTTCGTTGAAGGCTACGGCTTCGATGTCATGCGGTGGCCTGGGTTTCCGACCGTGCGCTCGGTTCATGAGCTGAAGATGACGACGTGGATCATGCAGCGGGTCCGCGACAACTCCGACATCGCCGAAGAATTCGCGAGCAGGATGCGGACAATCCGGGACCGAGTCCCGTCGGCGTGGAGCCCTTGGTGAATTCAGTACCTTTTTCCGTGCCGATCGTTCACCTCGCGTACCTGCCGCGACTGGTTCATGCCCGTCGTCGAGCCCGGCACCCCGGCACGGCAGAAGCGGGACATCGACCTCGACGCCCTCTGGGCCGCCGCAAGCAGGGTCACGGTTACCGAGCCACTACCCATGTGGTTCTCCTCCATCGATTTTCGATCGGCTACTCCTCCGGCTGTCCATGTCGTCGTGGGCACCCGGCTGCCGCGGTCACAGGCTTTCGCATACAAGGAGGATCCGTGCCCGCCACCGCACCGCCCAGGCTGTACGTCGACGGCCACAACCTGCTGCACCGCGCCGCCTTCGGGTTTCCCTCCCGTATCAGGTCTCGCAGCGGACGGGACATCACTCTCGTGTTCGGGTTTTTCGCCCTCGTGCGCGCTGGCGCACGCAGCCTTGAGGAAGCTCCGGAGATCATTGTCGTCTTCGACGGCCAGGAAGGCGCCGCAGACCGCCGTGCTCTCATGCCCGGCTACAAGCCGCCCGTTGCCGGTGACGAGGAGGTCTTTGCCGACCTACCGCTCATCTACAAGGGCCTGGAACTGCTGGACATTCCCTGTGCTGAACACCCGTGTCAGGAGTCCGACGACATCATCGCCTCCTTCATCGCCGCGAACCCAGAGCGCGAACACGTGATCATGTCTACCGACAAGGACTTCTATCAACTGCTCTCGCACCAAGTGTCCGCATTGAACACCCAACGACGCGCGGACCGGCGGCGCATCGACGCAGACGAGGTCTACGACACATACGCTATTGCACCACATCAATGGTGCGACTACCGCGCGCTCACCGGAGACAAGTCAGACAACGTTCCCGGAGTCCGTGGAATCGGCCCCAAGACAGCAAGCCGACTCCTCGCTGACGGAGCCCATCTCGAAGACCTCGCCAAGGGTGATCGCCTCACCGGCCGCACCGGAACCGTGATCCGAGAATGCTGGGACGACCTTCTTCTCTGGCGAACGCTCATCCAGCTCCGCACCGACATCACCCTGCCAGCCGTCACCAGTCCGGGCGCACCTACTACTCCGTTCACCGCACCAGAAATCGTCGGCGAACTTGGCCTGTGGAACTAAAGCCCGTGGGAACGCAGAATCTCAGGCGGGCTTTCCTGTCAGCTCGGAGCATTCCGCAACTCACCGCTGGCGAGGTGGCGTTGGGGAGCAGTGTCATAGAAGACGGAGAGTTTTCTCGAATGCGCGATTCACCGCTTGAGGTTCCCCCGGGGTAGTGGACACCACGTTGGCAGGATTGGTTCCTGCTGGAAGGATGTCCTCATGCCTCCTCGTAAGCGTCGGTCGTTCACGGCCGAGTTCAAGGTCGAGGCTGCGCATCGTGTGATCGATTCCGGCCGCACGATCGCTGAAGTAGCTCGTGAGTTGGGTCTCAACGACGGGTTGCTGAATAACTGGGTCAAGGATGAGCGGCGCAGGATCGCCGCGGCCGAGGTCCAGGGCGAGAAACCTTTGGAGGCGGCGGAGCGGGCCGAGTTGCTGCGGTTGCGCAGACAGGTCGCCGAGTTGGAGAAGGACAACGCGTTCCTGGTAAAAGCCTCGGCGTACTTTGCCGCGATGCAGAAGAAACCCAACGGTTCGATCTGATGGCCAAGTACGCCGGCCCCGACACGCTCGCCGAGACCGGCACCGACACCAACAGCGGTGGAGGCAAGGCCGGGCGGTTCTCGGTGCGTCGCATGGCGCGACTTCTGGGCGTGTCGGCCTCGGGCTACTACGCGCATGTCAAACGCGCGGCGGCAACCGTGCTGACACCACGCGCACAGCGCCGGGCGGACCTCGAGGTGAAGATCACCCAGATACACAAGGAGTCCGGCGGCACCTACGGGTCACCCCGCATCACCGCCGAACTGCGTGCGCGGGGCGAGGTGGTCAGCGAAAAGACCGTCGCCAAGATCATGGCCGGCATCGGGATCGAGGGCATCAGCCCGCGCACATTCAAGGTGAAAACCACCGTGGCCGACCCGCATGCGTCGTTCCCACCGGACCTCATCGACCGGGAATTCGACCAAGGCCGCCTGGACGCGGTGTGGCTGACCGATATCACCTACCTGTCCTGCGGTGAGGGCGAGATGTATCTGTGCGCGGTCCGGGACGGTCATTCCCGGAAAGTGCTCGGCTACAGCATCTCCGAGCACATCGGCTCGGAGATGGTCACCGAGGCCATCGACGCCGCTGTCGCTACCCGAGGCGGCCGGTGTCGTAGCACGATCCTGCATTCCGACCGTGGCGGGGAGTACACCGGTGGCCTGACCGTGCAGGCGTGTTTCCGGCACGGGCTGCGCCGGTCGATGGGCGCGACCGGGATCTCCCTCTTAACCGGCTAATGGTTGTGTTTGTCCAGGTCAGCGACACGCTGCGGTAGTGGTACTTGCCGGTTGGCTGCGTTCATGGCTGGTACGTCTGTTCCTTATGGGTATCGAGGCCGGTCTTCGGCTTGAGGAACGGGACGGTGGCTGGGCGTTGGCCGGGCCGGCCGCGTCGCGGTTCGGGTTGGTGGATGAGTACCTGGCGTATTTGGCCGATCGGAACTATTCACCGAAGACCGTGCGTGCCTATGGATACGACCTGTTGGCGTTCTGCCGGTGGCTCGTCGTTGAGGAGCAGCCGTTGCCGGAGGTGACCACGGAGGTGTTGTTGCGGTTCTTGCGTGCCTGCCGGGAGGCTACGGTTGCGGGCAGGCCGGGGCCGAACGTGGTCACGTTGTCGGGCCGTCGGATGGATCAGTATGCCCCCACGACGATCAATCGGCGGTTGGCGGCGATCTCGGGTTTGTTCGCGTTCGCCGCGATGCGGGATCCGGACGTGAAAAACCCAGTCCCCAGAGGCAAGGAGGCCCGCTGGCTGGTAGCGGGTGAGCGCAGCGGGATGCTCGCGCACACCGTCCGTCGGCCGAAAACCCGTTCGTCGCTTCGGCTCCGGGAGCCTCGTCGTCTGCCCACGGCGCTGTCGCAGTCGGATGCGGCGGAGCTTCTGGCGAGTTTTCATGCGTGGCGGGACCGGGCGATCGCGGGCTTGATGCTGTATTGCGGGCTGCGTTCCGCCGAGGTGCTGGGCCTGGACGTCGTCGACGCCGATATCGGCGGCCGATGGCTGCGGGTGGTCGGTAAGGGCCAGCGGGAACGCCGGGTCCCGCTGGATGCCGACGTCGCTTCGGTGATCCAGGTGTATTTGCTGGCCGAGCGGCCCGAATCCGCAAGCGCCCGTCTGTTTCTCGTGGCCAAGGGGCCGAACCGGGGCCAGCCGTTGACTGCGGCCGGGTTGCGCACGATCTTCCGCTATCACCGTGGGCTTACCGGCGTCGTCGGCGGGCATCCTCACGCGCTGCGACACACCTTCGGCACCGCCCTGGCCGAAGCGGGGGTCGATCTCGCGGTGATGCAAGCGTTGCTCGGACACGCTCATGTCGACACCACCGCCCGTTACATCCATTTGGCTCCGGCGCATGTGAAAGCAGAATTCGATGCCGCTCGCGATCGCATCCGCTCCCAGTGATGATCTGCACGCCGCCTACTTGGACTACCTGCGGCGGACCGGACGCGGAAACACCGCCTACACGGGGGCGGCTCGGGTGTTCTTCCAGCGCTGGCCAGACCCCGGGCAGTGGGCGGTGCAGCCTTTGGAGACCCGCTTGTCGGCGGGAAGCTCGACCCGGCCGATCATCACGTTCCTGATGCTGCATCGGGTGCTGCAACCGGGCTATGACTATCTGCTGGAACGCAAGCTTTCCAGCATCTGGAGGGAGGTCAAGGATTCACCGCTGGGTCCGGATCTCGATCGGTTCATGGCCGCGGCCGCCGAGCTCGGGTTCACCGAACGGGTCCGGTTCGCCACCGGTTCCCAAGTTCCGGTCCGGCTGCTGATCCAGACTGGACGGTCGCTGGATCTGCTCACCGTGGCCGATCTGGACGAGTTCCGGGCTGCGTGCCAGGAGCGGGAGACGCGAACTGGCAAGGGGCACAGGCACTATCTGGCGTCGGTCAGCAATGCCCAACGGGTGCTGTTTTACTTGGGAATCGTCGATGAGCTGCCACGCTCGGGCGGGCCGGTCCCGTTCGCCGACCGGCTCGCCGACCTGCGGCCGCCGATCCGCGAGACGGTGATCGCCTATCTGGAACGCAAGCGGGCGACCTGTCAGCCCAAAACGGTGTCGGCCTTCGCGACCCGGCTCAAGCACTTCGGGGTCTTCCTGGCCGAGGTCGATCCCGGACTCGGCTCCATCGCCGAGCTGGATCGCCGCAAGCACATCGAGCCCTACCTGAGGTCGCTGGTCGACGCGGTCAACCCGAAAAACGATCAGCCGATCACCGTCGCGGACCGATCCCGGCGAGTGCTCGCGCTGATGGGATTCCTGACCGATATCACCGAGTGGGACTGGCCCGACGCGCCACCCCGCAAGCTGATATTCCGCGACGATGTCCCCAAACTCCCGCACACGCTGCCCCGCTACCTGCCCCTCGACGTCGACCGCCGACTCACCGCAGTGCTGACCGAACACCCCGGCAACGAACTCGCCGCAGCCGCCCTGCGACTGCAACGCAGCTGCGGACTGCGGATCGGGGAACTGCTCGACCTCGAGCTCGACTGCGTCCACGAAGTCCCCGACCACGGCAGCTGGCTGAAAATCCCGCTCGGCAAACTGGAGACCGAGCGCATGATCCCCATCGATGACGACATCCTCGACCTAATCGACCACATCACCGCCATCCGCTCCCACGGACGGCCGATGCCGCACCCTCGCTACCGGCGCCGGGCCCAGTTCCTGTTCACCCACCACGGCCGACGCCTCTCCCAAAGCGCGGTCCGTCACGAACTCGACCGCGCCGCCCAGTCCGCGGGACTCGACCACCTCACCCCGCACCAGCTCCGCCACACCTACGCCACCGCCCTGGTCAACGCCGGCGTCTCACTCCAAGCACTGATGGCGCTACTTGGCCACGTCTCCGCCGAGATGAGCCTGCGCTACGGTCGGCTGTTCGACACCACCGTCCGAGCCGAATACGAACGAGCCCTCGACCTCGCCAAACAACAGGCCCGCACCCCCACCACCGGCACGATCAGCCTGCCACTGGCCGACATCACCGGCGGAGCCGACTGGAAGAACACCCCATTGCTCAAATCCCGTCTGGCCGGCGGGTTCTGCCTCCGCGCACCCGCCCAAGGCGCCTGCGCCTACGCCAACATCTGCGAGCATTGCCCCAGCTTCCACACCGAACCCAGCTCGCTGCCCATCCTGGCCGCCCAACGCGTCGACGCCGAAGCACTCGCCCGCGACGCCGAACAACGAGGCTGGATCGCCGAAGCCCAACGCCACCAACGACTCATCGCCCGACTCGACATTCTGATCAACGAGGCCCAAGCCGGATGACCACCACCAGCACCCTGGGCCGCGTCGAACGCGCCTGCGTCCAGCTCCACCACGACGGCCACGCCGTCACCTTCACCGCCGTCGCCGCCCACACCGGGCTGGGCCGCACCACCCTCTACCGCAACCCAACCCTGCGCGCCGTCATCGAGGAACACCGATCTCGATCCGCCACCAGCGGCACCCTCACCAGCCTCACCGACGAGATCACCACCCTCCGCGCCGCCCTCGACGCCCTCGCCACCCGAGTACGCCGCCACGAAGAACAACTCCGACGCCTCACAGCTCGAAACGACTGAAAGCGTTAACCGGCCAACAACCGGAAACCACGATCATTAGCCGGATAATGCTACGACAACGCGGTCGCAGAGTCGTTCTTCGCCACCGCTCAAAGCCGAGATCGGCACCACCGTATGGACCTCGAGAACCGACGCCAGGCGGGACGTCTTCTCCTACCTCGGCTACTACAACCACGACCGTCTACATTCCACACTCGCCCACCGAACACCGCACGAAACCCGCCTCAGCTATCGTCAAGACCACGCCCTCGTGGCATGAAACCCCGGTGTCCGGTCTTGAGGGGCAACCTCACGAGCAAGGAAGGAAGTGGTCATGGCCTACGGCCAACGAGATCCCCACGGCAAGGGTGGCTGGCGCGCCCGGTACAAACGCCCCGACGGCACGTATGGCAGCGAATCGGGGTTCACGTCGAAGAAGTCAGCCAAGAACTGGGGCGAGGACCAAGAAGCCCTGATCCGCCGCAACATGTGGATCGATCCCCACGACGGCAACACCCCGTTCGAAGACTTCGCATCGGTGCTGCTGGACTCCATCGGACCCCGGCTGGAACCGTCGACACTGGCTGGAACCGTCGACACTGGCGAAGTACAAGTCCCATCTGGACACTCACCTGCTGCCACAGTGGGCGTCGTGGCCACTGATCGGGATCTTCAACAGCTACGTGGAAATCGAGAAATGGGTTTCCGAACTGCACGACGATTACGCCGAATCCACGGTGTCGTCAGTGTTCGCCACATTCTCGACGATCAAGGAAGAAAGGACGCACGAAAACCCCCGCCGGAACCAGGTGGGTGACGCTGCCACCGTCCATCGCCGTCCTCTACGAGACGCTGATGGACTCCCACAACGACCCGTTCGTCTTCAGCACCCCGGACGGACATCCTCTGCGGCGGTCGAACTTCCGGCAGCGCCACTGGCGCCCCGTCTGGGACGGTACCAATCCGGACGCCCCCGGTGCCGACGATCACGTTCCGGCGATCCTGTCCTGGTTCACGTTCCACGAAGGCCGGCACAGCCACAACACGTGGATGACCGAAGACGGAGTCCCGGAGGTGGCCCGCCGCGCCCGACTGGGACAAAAGATGAAAGGCATCGCCCGGGTCTACGACCACATCACCCCAGCGATGACGAACCACTTGCTCGGAGCGCTTGAAGCCCGCTGGACGGCCTCGGTAGCCGCGCTGACAGCCGCCGAGCGAGCCCAACTGATGCTGCGGTTCCCGTGCCTCCGGGAACCCACTGAAACGACGAGCGGCGAACATACTCAAGATCAAATCGCCGAATCGTCGCCGAATGATCAGTCAGCAGCAAGCTGACCACCTGAGAAGCAGGGCCGCCGACCTGCACAAAACTTTGGTGCGCGATACTGGGATTGAACCAGTGACCTCTACCGTGTCAAGGTAGTAGCGAAAACCGCCCTGACCTGCGCAAACGGAGAACCGGCAGGTCGGGGCGGTTCCGTTGTGAACCGTTGGATGCGGTTCAGTGCAGTTCAACGCAGTTGGCTCCTCCCAATTTCCTCCCAAGTTGTCGCTCCCACCGCGTACATCCGGGACCAAAGTACCGGGCCTGATCGAACGGGCGGCGCTGGCTCGCGCGCGATGTGAAGCCAGCCAGGGCTGGACGACATGGGCGTCCAGCCCTCACGATGCGCCCCGGTTGCTTCCCACACTCGACCGGTACCGCCACGGCTGCACCAGCGAAGTTGACCGGATGAGTGATCGTCATGGGGTCCACACGTTTGCGCTACACCAGTCAAAGCGACACGCACTACACCGCCTACTACTGGGACCTCCGCAGCCAGCAACTCTCTGCGGGCACCTTCACCCGGACGTGCGATGCCGAGCGTGCGTGGCGATGCGCGGAAGCGCAGATCGCCGACGGCAAGTTCGTCAACCTCGCAACTGGGCGCCAGCGCTTCGCTCGCTACGTCACCGAGTCTGGCTGTCCAAAAACGTCATGGAACTCAACACGCGCCGGAGCTACCAACAGATCACCCGGAAATACCTGCTGGAGGAGTTCGGGTCGATGAGGATGAACGAGATCCTGCCCGTCCCAGGCGCGGCGGCACGTACGGCAGAACGCGGCAATCGCCGTCCCGGCCAGGCCAGTGTCCGCAGACAGCGGGACAGCACCGACGGGCGGGTCACCACATGCCAGCACGCCCAGGAACCGACGGCAATACCGCGGCGAGCGATGCGGCGGCGCTGCCCCGCCAACCCGGTGCCGAGAAGGCCGACGAACATCAACATGATCGTCGCGACTGTGCCGGCCAGCACCAGCGACCACGCTGCTAGAGCAACGTCCACGTTGCGTTTGCGCAGCTGGTACGTCGCGTACACGAAAACAGCCGCATTACCCACCGCTGGCACCGTGGTCGACAGCGCGTTCTCGGCGAAGTTGATGGCCTGAATCGTCCGCGTCGGAAGGCGAACGCGATCTGCGGCCAACAGGTGCCGGTGCAGTTCGGCGTACACCGCCAAGGCGCCGATGTTCAACAGGACGGCCGTGCCGACCCACCACCACCTGAGATGAGCGAGTTCGGGGCCGAGACGATCTGCTTCGTGCGCCCGCGCGGGCACCTGCCACCCAAGCACGCCCAACCCGACCAGCACCAGCGTCCACTGGGCAATCGCGCACCCGCCGCCGAACTTCCATTCCCTCCGGCCACGCCTGGATTCGGTTTCCGTCCCGCGATGGCCTCCGGCGGTCGTACCGCAGCAGCGGTCCCACCCGGAAACTCCTCGCGGCTCGGTTACCTCGTCACCGATGCAGCACATCATCCGGGACAGGCTGTCTGTGCATGCTGCGTGTGGATCAGCGTGGTGCGGGCACCGCCGCCGGCATCGCTTGCCACCGGTCGGCCAGGCGCTTCTCCAGCTCGGCCATGGTGGTGTACTCCAGGTCTTCCAGCGGCAACCGGTGCGGTTCGAATGGTCCGTGGCGGCGCAGGTAGTCCATCACCTCGTTGGTCTGCGCCCGGGCCCGGTCGAACGACGGGTCGTCGAACAGATCCCGCGGCCCGATCAGCTTGCCCTCATGCACCTGGAACCCCAGAGCCACCACCCGTGGCGGACCGTCGAACCGAGCAGGATGCGCGTCGTCGACGCTAACCGGCATCATCGGCGCGTGGTGCGACCCGCGCATGCACCCGCCCGCGGTGTAGGCGAAGGAGAACGGTTCCAGCACCTCACCCAGCGCGGGTAGCCCGGACTGGCAGCGCACGATCATCACCGGATCGTCCTTGCCGACATACTTGCCCGCGATCAGCGACAACCGCTGCGTCGAAGTCGCCACCGCCTGCTCCTGCAGGGTCTTGGACTCCACCGAGTGGATCACGTACCTCGCCGGGGCACCGATGAACATCAGCATCTCGTAGAGCTCGCTCGGGCAGTCGAACCAGATCCGCTTCTCCTCGTACAGGTCGTAGACCTCGAACCGGAACCCGGCGTGCATCTTCGCATCGATCACCAGACCAGCGGTGTTGAACGGGTCGGCGAACATCTTGTACAGCGGCAGATTCCACGCCCCGGGCTCGGTCTTGTCCGCCAGGAAGCACACCACCGGCTCGCTCGGGCGTTCGGTGAACTCCAGCTCCGCATAGCCCGGTCCCATGCCGCGCAGATTCCCGCTAAAGGCATCCGACAGCAGATCCTGACCCGCGCCGTACAGACCGAGACGCTTGGCGATCTGCGTGGTTTGGAGGAACACGTCCCAGGCGAAGGAGTGCACCTCCTCCGCATCGGGGCCGTGCTCGTGCATCATGATCAGCGACAGGTCGTCGCCGCAACTGGCAGCCTTCCCATCCAGCAACAGACGATCGCCCACCGCCGTGCTCAACGCGTCCTGCGCCGCACTCATCATCTCCGGGTGCACCGCGGAATGGCCGACGAACCCGCCGGTGTCCGCCTTGATGATGCTCAACGTGACCATGCTGTCCTCCCACTCCCGCGAATCCGAGGTCACCCTCCGCCACATCGCCTTCGGTCACTAGGGTCGACCGGCCTTATGCCCCGGTCACCATCCGGGGTACCCAGGAAGCTGCACGCGCGGGCGGGCACGGCGCCCAGGATTCGTATGGGGGCGATCAGAATGTCGGATACCCCTGTGGTTGTGGGAGTGGACGGCTCCAGCTACTCCATCACGGCGGCGAAGTGGGCTGCTGGTGAGGCTGAGGCGCGGCGGGCGCATCAACTGCGGTTCGTGATGGTGACCGAGGATCCGCTGCGCGATGACGAGGCGTGGGAAATCATCGGATCGGTGGTCGACCAGCTCAAGTCCGGGCACACGGGTCTGGAGGTCTCGTCGGAGGTCGAACATGGCCACCCGGCCGACGTGCTGGTGCGCCAGTCCGACGGTGCGCAGCTGGTCGTGGTCGGGTCGCGCGGCCAAAGCGCGCTGAGCGCGATCCTGATCGGATCGGTCAGCTTCAAGGTGGCCATGCACGCGCACTGCCCGATCGTCGTGGTCCGAAGCACAGCAACATCGGGCGGGCCGGTCGTCGTCGGATTGGACAACTCCCCCTACAGCCGCGCCGCACTGCGGTACGCGTTCGACGCCGCAGCCCGCTACGAAGCCGAGCTCGTGGCGATGCGGGTGTGGCGAGACGTCGGCTACGCCCCGAGCGTACCGACACTCGCCGAAGAGATGACTGAGCTGCGGGAGGAAGCGCAACGCGGCCTAGCCGAACAGCTCTCCGGCTGGTCAGAACGCTACCCGGATGTGCAGGTCCACAAGGTCGTACAACGCGGGCACCCGGTGGCCGAGCTCGCTGCCGCCGCCGACCAGGCGCGTCTGCTGGTCGTCGGACATCACGGCCGAGGTGAGTTCAGCGGGTTGCTGGGCTCGGTGGCGGCCGGGGTGATTCAGCACGCCCCGTGCCCGGTGGCGGTGGTCCGCGGCGAGCACGGATGAAAAGGGCCAACGACCGCACTCCGGGATTCGTGTTGGAGGAGATCGGTATGGGGGTTCATGGACCGGTCGTCGTCGGGGTGGACGGCTCCGAGTGGTCGAAGTTGGCCGCTGAGTGGGCTGTGCAGGAAGCAGACCTGCGGAAGGCAGTGCAGGTCTGCTTCGTGATGGCCACCGAAGACCCCTCATTGGACGAGACCGCCCGGGACACCGTTGGACCATTGACGGAAGGTCTTGCCGACCGCCATCCGACACTAAAGATCTCGTCCGATGTCGTACACGGAGAGCCCGCAGACGTGCTGCTGCGCTGGTCCGCCGATGCCCAGTTGCTCGTGGTCGGTTCGCGGGGCCGAAGCAGCTTGGGGGCGACGCTGCTGGGATCGGTCAGCGCGAAGGCGGCTACCCACGCGCAGTGCCCGGTCATCGTGATCCGCGGTCGTCGGGACACCGGTCCGGTGGTCGTCGGTTTGGACAACTCCCCGCACAGCAGTGCGGCGCTGAAATTCGCTTTCGACTCCGCTTCGCGGTACGGGTGCGAGCTGAGGGCGGTGCAGGTGTGGCAAGACCCCGAATACGCACCGGTCGTGCCGCGCCTGGGGTGGGAGTTGATCGATCTGCGTGCGGAAGCGGTGCGCGGTCTGGCCGAACAACTCGCGGGCTGGACCGAGTCCTACCCGGACGTGACCTTCCACAAGGTCGCACAGCGCGGACATCCGGTCGCCGAACTCGCCGCTGCGGCCGATGATGCGCGCCTGTTGGTCGTCGGGCACCGCGGCCGGGGCGGATTCACCGGGCTGCTGTTGGGATCGGTGGCCGCCGGTGTCATCCACCACGCTCAGTGCCCGATCTCCGTCGTTCGCGGCGTGAATCCCTGAGGAGGGCAGCCCGTGGTGGTGGGCGTCGACGGCTCGGATGGCTTCGAGAGAGTAGCTACCTGGGCTGCCGCAGAGGCCGCTCGCCAACACGCCTCGTTGCAGATGGTCGTCGTCATCGTACGGGGGCCGCGAAGTTGCGCAGCGCGGTCGCCCGATGGTGGCGCTGACCGATGCGGCGCGTGATGCGCGGCTGATGCGCGGCTGCTAGCTCGTCGTCGGGCACCGGGGCCTCGGCGGGTTCGACGGCCTGTTCCTGGGTTCGGTCGCAGCTGATGTGCGTGCACCACGCGCCGTGCCCGGAAGCAGTCGCCCCGCCGCCCCAGAGGAAGCTGACGCGTCTCACCCTGCACGCAGCACCGCCACGGGGCAGGGGGCTCGGTTGACGACGGCGTGGCTGACCGAACCGAGCACGCTGCGGCGGATACGGCCGCGGCCGTGGCTGCCGACGACCAGCAGACTTGCGTCCGCTGCTTCGCGGAACAGCGCTTCCACGGGTTTCTCCGGAGTGACCGAACGTCGAACGCTGACGTTGGGATATTGCTCTGCCCAGCCAGCCAAGGATTCGGCGAGCACTTCCTCGGCTTCGTCGCGCACCTCGCTCCACGGGAGCTCCCACTGCCGCACTCGGGCGAAGGAGTCCAGTGGGAGGTCGCTCCAGGCGTGCACCGCCACCAAGTCGCAGCCGTGCCGCGAGGCGAAGTCGTAGGCGAAACCGATCGCCAGCCTGCTGGCCGACGACCCGTCGACACCCACCACGACCGGAGCCGAATCCGGCTGCTCGCGGCCGCCTCTAACCACCACGACCGGCGCGCCGACGCGCCGCGTGAGCAGCTCTGCCGAGGTCGAGCCCAGGACCCCCAGTTCCGCTTCGATCCGCGGGCCACCGAGCACTAGCACCTCGGCTGTCCCTGCGAGCTCGCTGAGCACCCCGGCCGGATCGCCGAACGGGATGTCGCTGCGCACCTCGAGGTCGGCGTCGATCCCGCGGCAGCTTCCTGCAAGCACCTCGAGCTCCCGACACAAGACTTGCTGCAGCGGTTCCAGGATGCCTCCCGCGCCCGGCACCTTGGTCGGGGTATGCGCCTCAAACGGCCAGGTCAGCACGTGCACGAGCAGCAGCGGTCGACGTCGGCTGGACGCCTCATGCGCTGCCCAGCGAACCGCCTTTCGCGATCGCTCAGTCAGGTCGAAACCCACGATGATCGCCTTGCGGCCCCCGACCGTCACCGGACTCGCCTCCCCAACTGTCCTGGGACACCTCCATGGTGGACCGCACGTCGTCGCCCGGCACCTGATCGGAGCTGCCAGAGCGGTGCTAACCCAGCACCCGGTCGATGACAAGCACTTGTTCGATTGGCTCGGTCTCCGCTGGACGCATGCCCATGAGGATGACCAGCACCGGGCACTGCGCCTTGTGGGTGCAGCGCAGTGCCGTGCTACCGAGCACCGCGTCGGCAACACGCCCGCGACCGCGATCACGATCACGATCACCGAGGATCAGCACGGCTGCGTGCGCCGACTTCTCGGCCAGCACCTCGGCGGCGTCGCCCTCGACCAGTTCGACGTCGACCTTCGGTGTTGACTCCTCGCCCAGGCAGTCGCGCACCAAGTGGTTCAGGTCTTGCCACTGCCGCTCCCGGGCGTGGTACGGCCCAACTCGGGGTACATCGTCAGCGGCCCCCAACGCGGCGTGCGACTCCCGCACCATGAGCGCGCAAAAACACCACTTCGTCTGCCTTCTTCCAAAGCCCAACGCAAGGCCCGCTCGTCGATCCGTCCACGCCCACCACAAGGATCTCGCGACGCATCATGAATCCCACTTCCACGCTCATGCCACGTGGTCACCGTTCCTGGCGAGTCCACTTCGGTTCGACGATCTCCCACTCCCGATGCCAGGCCCGCGTGGCGAGCGAGTCCGCGGTCACCCGGGTGAGGAAGAGCAGTCCGAGACACACGGCCTGCCACGCGATCAGAACCATCACGGCGGACGTGACTGCACCGACCAACACCTCAACATCGCTGTCGGGGGCTTCGGTGATGCGGTCGGCCGAATCCACCCACAACGGCACGGTCCCGCCCACCTCAGTACTCGGCGGTACACGCGCGGTGTCCACGCGCGGGAGGCCGTCCATGCCCAGCCACTGGACCTTCGACCACCAGGTGACGGTTTGGACCTCCCGATTCTCGCCGGAAAACCGGGTCTGCGGTGGTTCGACGACAACTGCCGCGACTGAACGAGTGACGGTGACAGCAACGGCCGCCTCGGCCGATTCCCTCGCATGGACGGCGAACCCGGCCCATACCGCAACGGGAATTCCGATCAATGCGGCGGCCAGCAGCACGGCCATGATCGCGGCTGCCACTCGATCCGCCGGGCGTCGCAACGAGTTCGGCGTCGAACGCAGCGCGTGGACAAGCCAACGGAGGTTGTTCCGCAGTGAACCTTCCATTGCCGGCTCCGGGATTCATTGACGTTGATTCCGAGGCTGCTGCATACGTCCGGCCTGGATTAGGGCACTTCGTCACCCGCGGCCACCGGCGTTGGCCCCTCGGCGCCGCCTGCCAGGGTCATGGGCGGCAAGGAGCACTGCGAAGAACCCGATAAGCCCCCAGGCTCTCAGTAGCAGGTGCCGCGTAACCACGCTTTCGGTCCGTTGCTGTCGCAAGCCGCGAGCCCGTAGACGTCTGTGGGGCACCCGCCCGCGACATGCGACGCTATGGGGCGTCGCAGACAAACAACGTGGTTCTCGTGGTCACCGAAGCTCCGCAAGCACAGATGCGACGTGCGCTCGACGTGCGCTCGGTTTCATCTCCTGTAGGTGGAAACGGTCATACGCCACGAGACGATCCAACGCTTTGTCGAGCTCGGCCAGGTTCTGGCGCAACACGGCGGCATGTGCCGGCTCGGTGGTCTTTTCCAACTCGAGCGCCCATTGGGCGCGAATTGTTTCAAGTGCGGCGAGCGTGCCAGCGTAGGGATGGTCCGTCACCGCGTCCCCCTCGCAGCACGACTTCCTCGTCACTACTGGGTAGCACGCCGTTTGGCGGACGGCTAAAGGTTGATCCTCTTCGCTGACGGGTTTCCCGGAACAGCCCGCATCGACACCGCGGAGGTGGCATCCATTCGACGCGGGCCCCGACACGGTGCGGGCGTGGCTCCACCACGGGCGGGAAGCCGTCGGCGCCTTCTTGTCCGACCCTCATGAATGTGCACCCCGCCGGGCGTCTCCTCTGGAGTCGAGGTCGTCGAGTTCGGCGACCGCGTGGGGTAGGGCTTCGCTGAGCTTCTCCAGGTCACCGACAGCGCGCCGGTTGGCCTGCACGCCAATGTGCACTGTGTCGCGGTACTCGGTCACGGCGATGGACAGGGCGTGACCGGCGGCCAGCGGCGCGAGGGGATAGAGCTCGCGCAGCGAGGCGCCGTCCAGCGACACCGCCACATTGGGCAAGGGCACGTTGGTGATCATGATGTCGAACAGCAGGCCAGCGGCGTGGCCTGCCAGCGGGGCGGCGAGCAGTTGTGCGATCGACGGCATTCGGCCGGCGAGCACCGGGAAGGCACCGGGCCCACGCAGCGGACCGGCGTTCTTGTTGCGGTCCATCGCGGCCCGGACGATCTGCAGCCGGGTCGCGGGGTCCGGCTCGCCCACGGGCAGATCGCACAGATAGCCCGACAGCTGGTTGTTGTCGGCTCGCGACTTTCCTCGCGACCGGTGGTTGACCGGGACCAGCGCCCGCAGGGTGAGTCCGTCGACGGGGTATCCGCGGGTGTCCAACCAACGCCGCAGCGCGCCGGCCACGACGGCAAGTGCGACGTCGTTGGTCGTGCCGCCGTGGCGGGCGCGGGTCCGGCGGATGTCGCGTCGTTGGATGGGAATCAACGCCACGCGCCGTGCGGCTGACGCACGAGCATGCAGTGGCGAGTCCAGCGCGGGCACTCTCATGCCGCGCACCACAGACGAGGCAATCTCGAACGTCTGCTGCACGGTTGCCGGGAGATCACGGGCGGCGGACAGCGCGTCGCCGAGCAGTTGGCGCGGTCGGGAGAGGCTTCCAACGGTACGCAAGGCAGCGTCGAGCAAGGTATCCGCGGGTGAGGCGGTGGTCTGTCGCGGTGCCCAGTCGGGGGTGAAGCCGTCCAGCAGCCCGACTCCGGCTTCGATCGCTCTGCAGCCGTCGGCCAAGGCGTGGTGCAGCTTCACCAGGACCGCGAACCGGTCGCCGTCCAGACCAGTGATCACGTGCAACTCCCACAGCGGCCGGTTCAGGTCCAGTGGCTGGGCGCCCAGCTCTGCGACGAGCACGGCGAGTTCTTCGCGACCGCCCGGTGACGGCAGCTGGTGGGTGTGGACGTGGTCCCGGGCATGGAAATGGGCGGGCTCTTCCCAACGCGCGTGGCCGGGAGGCAGCCAGGAGCGGCGGACCCGCAGCTGCAGTCGCGAAATCCGCTGTGCCCGCTCCGCGAGCACCTCCGCCACCCTGTCCGGCTGCACCGGACGCCGCGGTACGAACACTGCGACCGCACCGAGGTGCATCGGCGCCGCATCCTGCTCCAGGCACAAGAACGCCCGGTCGAGCGCGCTGACCCCACCCGTTGTCATCGTTCTCCCTCACCACCGGTGTCCAACTCGAGATTCGTGCATCGCCCACTTCAGTCCACGGGGCGAAATGCGGTTCACCGAAATGAGCGAGTTCCTTTTGGTGAACATTTCTCGCGAACTCAAATGCCCAGGGCCCGGCAAACCCGCGCGGCCAGTTGGTCCGCCAACGTGGCGAGCGGCTGGTCAACTTCCCGATTCGCGCGGTAGGCATCCGCCCACCGCGAGTCGGCCTCCGGTCGCGGTGCAGGTTCATGTCCGCGGACGAGCTCGACGTGATCGAAGTTCACCGACACGAACGCGGCCCCTCGCGTTTCACCCGGCCAGGCGTCACCACTCCGGTGGGCATTGGGCGCAGGACTCATCGCCGTATCCTTCGAAGTAGCCCCGCGCATGGCGCCGCTCATGATCCCGCGCCGCCGCCTCCCCATGAATCGGGGAGGGCGTGCGCTTGCGTTCTTGCTGCGCGCTCGAAGCCGCACATCGCTGCATCAATCGGCGAACCACCATGCCCCTTCTCCCCACGCTCGAATGGCCCCCGGCCCACCGAGGTCACCACCAGTCGTGCACCGCCGAAGAATTCAGAAGGCAATCGATAACGACGACGCGACGCCATAATGCCCAAAGCAGAGTAATTCGAAAATTCGAGTGGCATCGACCTTAGCGAACCAAGCCTGGAACGCAACCGCGACCGCAAAGATCCACCCGTGGCGGTTCCACCTTGATCGCTTCGCTACGTTCCGAAACGTTCCCCTGTTCACCCATAAGTGCGCAATAGGTGGCACCATAAATTCCGCCGAACGGTTTCGATGACGCTACGCGCTCGCTCGGCACGGTTCGGACAGCGTGACCAGATCCAAACTATGACGAACATCCCCGGTCGCGCGAAGCAGTAATCGCCCCCGGTCTGCGGCGACGAACCGTCGAGCACAGACTGGGGACGAGATCAGTGGCTGATCGCCGACGGTTCCGCCGGCTTCGAGCGTTTGAGAACGTAGTAGCCGAGGCACGCGGCAACGGCGACCGGCCAGTCGATGAGATCCACCAATGCAAGGGCACCGATGCCGAGGTAAACCGGTAACCCGTTCTCAGGGAGCACGCGCCGGGCGACATCCACCGGGACCAGGATGGCCGAGGCGATCTGCTCGGCTAGGTCTTGCCGACCTTGCTCCACGCGTTCCTCGGAGGCTTGTTTCTTGGCTGCTGTGACCATGGCTCCTCCTCGCCAGGTCTCCAGGAAAGCCATGCTAACCCACTCGCACTAACACAAGAAGGCTCCCGCAGGACACCCTCGCGGAGGATCAGGATCGGTCCGAGGAAGGCACCTGACGAGATCATCGAACCTGTCGAGGTCTTCGGAGGACGCAGCGATGCGGTGAAGCAGCCCTGCCGTGATCACGCCGGGCGGTGCGTCATCGATTCAGGGTGAGACGGTGCCTGGCCACGACCGATAGCCGCAGCGCATCGGTGGGTCATGACCACCGTCATCGCCTCCGCCCGGGTCGAACCGCCCCGTCGAGACGGTGTTACCGCTGCGCCGTTTCTGTTCCGTGTGCCTGCGTGGCCGCGGTGCGCAGGGTGGCTCGCATGATGGCCTTGACGAACGGCCGCACCGTCCGCCAGTACAGCATGAAGATCCGGCGGCTGATCGGGTCGTCAAGCCTGGTGCGGATGTCGTAGGTGGCCAGGCTGCCGCCGCGGCCGTAGGGGCGCACCGACAACGAGGCCACGATCTTTCCCCTACCGGGTTTGCCGTATGCGAGGAAGTCTTCGTCCGCGACTTCTTCCCAGCGCACGATCGGTGTCCAGAACCGGCCTATCGCACCGAAAACGACTTCCCGGCCGGGTTGTTCGCCGAGCAGCACCCATTCGCCGCGGGCGCACAGGTCGTCGAAGGTCAGACGGGTTGGCACGCGTGGTGGGACGCGGCGCTTGAGCCGTTCGGGCATTGCCCGTGCCCACATGGCCAGATCGGCGATGCGCGAGTGGATGGTGAGCAGGTCGAGGTGGCGCAGGGCACGATACATCGCTTCCGGTGAGGCGTCGATCATCAGGTGCTCGACGGCGCCGACGTCGTAACTCGCTGCGAAGTCATCGACGGTGACCGAGTGTTCGGTGACCTCCCACGACGCGGAGGCGACATCAGAGGGCTGTGTGCTGGTCTTGTTCGTCTTGTCGTTCATCGGCCTTTCTCCCTTCAGCGAAGGAAACGGCGTCCGCGCTGGGCAGGTTTCGCCCACGATGGCGACCGGGCAGTCTGCGTGGTGCGGGACACCCCGAGCGACCGAGCCAAAACCGGGTATCTGGCTGCGGTGGGTACCAGCAACTGAGCCGAGGACGCGGCGCCCCAACTTTTCGACGGGGCTGCCGTAGCGCACTTCCGTGCCCACCTGTACACCCAGGTATTCTCCAGTCCAGCCGGTCAGATTCGCCGCTCAATCGCTGCACGCTTTGTCCACTGTCGACCACGCCGCCAACGCTGCCGGTTCGGTACAGTGGTGGCTTGTGACCGGCGGCGGTCAGCGACTCCGCAGAGCCATCCCGGCCAGCACCACGCTCCGTACCTCTAGATCGAATGTCGAACCGCCCCCAGCACGTTACGTTCTCGGGTACCACCCGTGCCGAAAAACCCAACCCACCTGTCATGTCCGGCGTCTGCGTTCGTCCAGCGCCGTCAGCCGGCGGCGGTACTCCTCTTCATCGATCTCCCCACGGGCGAAACGCTCCGCCAGGAGCTCTTCAGAAGTGACGGTGCCGCGCTCAACTCGCCCGGTGCGTTGGAGGTAGCGGACCAGCGCGACGATGGCCACGATGACCAATGCCCAGAACAGCACCATGCTCACCGTCATCATCGTCAATCCCCACACACCCATGCCGTAGCCGTCCCAGTAAGGCATCGCGCTCTCCTCCTTGCTCGTTCAGCGGGCCACGATGAGCGGACACGGTGCGTGGTGCACCAACTGCTGGCTCGTCGAACCCAGCAGCAGGCCCGTGACCGGCCCACGCCCGCGTGATCCAACGACCAGCAGCTGCGCGTGCTGCGCGTGCTCATGCAGTGCTCGTGCCGGTTTGTTGTGCGCCACGATGTGGCGTACCTCGACGTCGGGGTACTTCTCGTTCCATCCCGCCAGGGTTTCGGCGAGGATGCGTTCCTCGTCGGCCTGGATCGTCGCCCGATAGCCCTGGCTGTGAAAGCTGGACCAGGCCTGCTCGGTGCCGATCGTGTGCCAGGCGTGCACGGCCTCAAGCGCGACACCGCGCATCGTGGCTTCCTCGAATGCCGTCTTCAGCACCGTTTCCTCGTGGGGAGAATCATCCACGCCGACGACGACCGGGGCGTCGGGAGCGGCGGTCGGCGGCTGCCGCACCACCGCGACCGAGCAATGTCCATGTGCGCAGAGGCCGATTGCGGCGGAGCCCACGAACAGTCCGGTGAAGCCGCCGAGGCCGCTGCTACCGACGACGGCGAGTTGGGCGTGCCGTGACTCGCTGATGAGCACGGGAATGGCGCCGCCGGCGCGCACGAAGGTCCGGACGTCCACCCCCGGGGCTGCGGCGGTCGCTTCCTCCTTGGCGCGGTGCAGCCATTGCTGAGCTTGCCGCGCCATGGCGTTGGCGTAGGTCTCCGGGAGCGGCATCGTTGGCAGGTCCGGTAGGTACACCAGTGCGAAGACGTCGGCGAAAACCACGCGTAACCAGGAGCGGCGTCGGTGGGCCTCCGCGGCGGCCCACCGCGCGGCGTTGAGTGCCGATGAGGACCCGTCGATGCCCACGACGACCGGCTTCGCCTGTGCAGTGGTCATGGATTCCCCACCACCTCCGGTTCCGTGGGATAGCCGAAGCGCATCAGCACCTGCGGCACCGCCACGAGTCCGAGTCGCTCGGCCAGTCCGGTCCGGACTTCCGCCAAGTGCAGCGGTTGCGTCATGACCGAGGCGGCCACGCTGCGGCAGGTGGCCTCCAGCCACGCCTGCTCCAAGGCCTGGCCCGCCCGGACATGGTCGCGAGTTTCGTCGGCGTGGGTGCCGACGACAAGCACCCCTTCCCGCTGGATCCGGTCGGCGAGCAGGGCCTCGTCGGGTAGCCGGGTGCGGGAGGTGGTCAACCCGACCGCCGCCAACCCTTCCGCGCCGAACGTGTCCCGGCGCAAACCGCTTCCGCACGGGGTCGTCCACAGGGTCAGCTCGCGTTGGTATTCGGCGTTGTCGTGGAAGACACGGGCCGCGTAGTCCAACAACCGGGCGACGGCCAAAGCCTCGTCGCCGCCGGAAATCCACCGACCGGTCACGCCTGGGGCCGCGAGCGCGTCCTGCACGGCGTCGCGGACGCTTTCGGAGAGCCCCGGAAGGCCGAAGGCATGCCGGTGGCTTCGGCGGTCGGACAGGGCGCGGCGTCGCTGGTCCTCGGTTTCGGTCGGCTGGGCTCGCCGGGTGCCGGTAACGGTGGCGGTCACCAGGCCACCGGTGACACCGATCTCCACGTCGGCGGTCCACCCCAGGCTGCGAATCGCCAGTACCAGGTTCGTCAGCGCCGCCCCGCAGGAGATGCGTCGGTCCCTCCCCTGCGGGTCGTGTTGCGCCAACAGCACCGCCGGGCATTCCCGCAGCACCGCAATCCGGCCGTGGATCGCAAGCAACCAGGGACGGGTGTTATGTACCGACGGTGCACAGTGGACCGCTTCACCCAGTACCGTTACTTCGCCGGCTGACCACACATCCTGCCCATGGCCGCCGTTCATTTCGGTACTGGCGACGCTCATCGAGATCCTTCTTCCTCCGGCTGCCCATCAGCGATGCTGCGGACGAAGTCGACTGCGGTGAGTACGCCGCATACCTTGCATAAAGAACGGCATCGGTGCGGGCGCCGATCACGCATTGGGCGGCGACACCGCTGTCGTTGGGCGCGTCCACCCGGGGGACGGCTTGACCATCACGCACCCACCCCCATCCCGGATAGGGGAGATGGTCACCAAGCTCGCCGCCGGTCAGACACGCAGCTTGCGGATGAACGGATCTTCGGCCTCGCGTGGCTCCAGGCGGATGCGCGCGGCGGGGTGTGCACCGATGCCGCCGAAACGAGGCGATGCCAGATGCTGTTTTGGACGCTTGTTTTTTTGGTAATCGGCTTCAGCAGATCATGTTGGTGGCGCTGCGTACTCGTCTGCGGCATCCATCAGTCCGGCCGGGCTGTCACAGATGCGTCGGTGGCCGGCTGGTGCACGGCCTCGTCCAGCACGCCCTCGGCGCCTCCAGCCGGGATATCCACGTCGGCGGAGATAGAAGCGACCCTGCGCCCCTTCATTTCAGGCAACCGGGGACCTTCGGCCCCATGACAACACGGCTGCCGACCGCAACTGTCGAGACGAATCGGTCTATGTGAGACTTTTGAGGAGGAAACGATGAGTGTGAGCGAAGGCCACGAGATGCGCTGGGGCGGGCTGGCCGGCCTTGCTTCGCTCGTGCTGGCCATCATCGCGGGAATCCTGCTACGCGGTGCCCCGAACATCACCGACTCCACCGACACGATCGCCATGTATCTGGTCACTTCACTTGGCGTGATCATGACTGCGGTCGTGCTCTCGGCCGCCGCGGTGGCGTTGTTCCTGTGGTTCGGAGCCACGTTGGCCACGGCGTTCCGGCTGGCCGACCCCAACAGCGATACTCCCGCCGTGGTGCTGTCCGGGTTCGCCCTCACCGCCACCATCGGATTCATCGCCACCGCCGTCTTCGGCGGCATGGCCTACACGCTGGCCACCCACCCGATGCTGCTCCCGCTCGCTTCCTTGCCCTACACCGCGCTCACCATCGTGGGCACGCTCGCCGGCTTAGCCATCGCCCTGCCGCTGGCCGCGTGCGCCGTGGCCATGGCACGAACCGACGTGTTCCCGCAGTGGATGGCGTGGTTCACCGGGTTCGTCGCCGTCATCCGGGTTCTCGGCGCGATCACCGTCTTCGGGGGCGGTGGGGTGTTGATGCCTGGCAGCGTGCTGACCGCCTACGTTCCCGGCGTGCTCACCGGCCTCTGGATGCTCGTGCTCAGCGGCCTGCTCGTTCGCGAACACCTGCCCACCATCTCTCCGCAACGGCAACAGGCGCCCGGGCCGGCCTGACCAGCCAGCCGGTGCGACCTCCTACACACCGGGCCGCACCGGCTATTTCTTGCCTGCACAGCCGGTAACGCCACCGTCTTTTGCAGTGCCATGGAGTCGGTGTCAGATGATGGGTTGCCTGGCCGGTGTGAGGTGGTCGGTGAACCAGTCGCGGGCGAGTTCGGCGGCTTCGTCGAGGGTGCCTTCCTCTTCGAAGAGGTGGGTTGCGCCGGGCACGATCGCTAGTCGGTTCTCGCACCGCAGCAAGGCTTGGGCCTGTTGGTTGAGCCCCATGATCGCGTCGTCGCGGCTGCCGACGATCAACAGTGTTGGTGCCTGCACCTCGGACAGCCGGTCCGCAGCCAGGTCGGGCCGACCGCCGCGGGAGACGACGGCGGCCACATCGGCTGGTGCCTCGGCTGCGGCCCACAATGCGGCGGCAGCGCCGGTGCTCGCCCCGAAGTAGCCGATCCCGAGGCCGTCGGCCTCGGGCTGGGCGCGCAGCCACGCGGTCACCTCGACCAGCCGACGGCCCAGCAGTTCGATGTCGAACACGTTCGACCGGTCGAACTCCTCCTCGCCTGCGAGCAGGTCGAACAACAAGGTTCCCAGTCCCGCCCGATTGAAGATCCCGGCGACGTACCGGTTGCGCGGGCTGTGTCGGCTGCTGCCGCTGCCGTGTGCGAAGATCGCGATCCCCTCGGCCCGCTCGGCTTCGGGCACGGTGAGGTGCCCGGCCAGGCGCGCCGGACCAGCCTGCACTTCGACCTCCTCATCCCGCACCCACACTTCGGGGTCGGCCGCTGGGGAGACCGCTGGTGCGGGACGGGCCTGCGCCGCCCGGTCGAGTAAGTCCATGACCTCCGCATCCAGGGTTTGGGAGAAATCTGAGTACCACTGACCGATCGCCACGAACCACTCCGGTGCTTCCAGGCACACCAGCTCGTCCGCTACCTCGCCGAGTCTGTCCAGCGCGTCGGGTGCTGCCACCGGCACAGCCAAGATCACCCGCGTCGCGCCCTGTGCTCGAGCGATCTGGCAGGCCACCGCTGCGGTCGAGCCGGTCGCGATCCCGTCATCGACCACCACCGCCGTCCGGCCGGTAACCTCCACCCGCGCGCGATCACCGCGGAACAGCTGTGCTCGCCGGTCCAGCTCGGCACGCTCGCGCTGCTCGACCTCGGCCAACTCCTCGGCGCCGACCCCGGCCCGCCACATCACCTCATCGTTGATGACCCGGACATCGCCTTCCCCGATGGCACCCATCCCCAGTTCCGGGTGGAAGGGAACACCCAGCTTGCGCACCACGATCACGTCCAACGGCGCCTCCAGAGCCCGAGCCACCTCGAACGCAACCGGAATACCGCCCCGTGGTAACCCGAGGACTACGACGTCCTGCCCCCGTAGGTACCGCAGCCGCTGTGCGAGCTTCCGCCCGGCCTCTTTGCGGTCGACAAACGGCATGATGACCTCACCCCCGGATCGCTCCTGCCAAGTGTTCGCCTGCGGGCGACGTCCCGGACAGGGGTCCTTGGTCCTCACCCCCGCGACGACCGGATCGACCAGCGGCGTCCGCCGCAAGGGCGAACAAGGCAAGACCCCTCCACACAATCGGCACTATTTGGGAAGCCATTGCCGAAAACGGGCAGCGCGCCAAGGACCACGTGATCCGGCCCAACCTGCGCCTGGTCATCGCGGAAGCCAAAAAGCACGCACGACGCCGCTCGTGCCATTGTGGGGTCCGGCAGAGGGTCAGGATCAATGCTTCGCGAGAGTGCAAGGTGTCGGCCAGGGCATGTAGTTCTCGCGCGAGCTCGTGGTCCTCCACGACGTCCAGCGCCGGCAGTAGATCCGTGTCGGTGCTGAAGTCGCCGAATGGCGCTCGACATTCCCTCCGCCTCCTGGAGTGCCGGGTTTCCCGCCAAACGTGGTTCACGTTGTTGGGAAATCACCAGCAGTACGAGGCGAGGCCGATCGGCCCTGTTACACCGAATTGGACCGACGGGACGATGAGCGCTGCTAACGCCGAACGATGCAAACCCAAGACCCGATTGAGCGCGCACCTACGTGCCAAGGCCCTCCATCGCTGCTGTCTCAGTAGCACCAGCCCGCGCTCACAGCGAGTGAGGAGACCAGGATGCGCCAGGAGAAGCGCCAGCAACACGGTCACCCCGACGGTGACAACGACACGGCTGAACCAAATCCCACAGGTCAACAGCGGCGAGAGAAGTTGGAAGACGAAACCGAGTCCATGCTGGACGAGATCGATGATGTCCTAGAGGAGAACGCCGAGGTATTCGTTCGGTCATACGTGCAAAAAGGCGGTCAGTAGCCGGTTCGCGAGCACCTCCCGCAGCCAACGCACGTACTCGGAGTGCGACATGACCACATCGAGCAACCCGGTACTGGTCGGGGTGAATCACCATCCGCACAAAAGCACGGCGCGGACATCCAGTAAGCGGAACTGAACCGCCGCCGCCAAGGATGCCCAACTGCTCGTCGTCGGCCACAGCGGTGGTGGCGGCTTGCGCTTGGGCGTGGAGGGCGTTCGGCTTGGACCGGGATTCTTTCGCAGTATCAACAACTTTGGGGGAATTCATGTTGTGGTACTGTGCCGTTTCCGTTGCACCAGAACACCCGTGCGGACGACATGCGGCGCCGTGTTCTCGAACAGTACGAGGCCGGCACCAACAAGCCGGACAAGATCCATGGCTGGTACAACCTGGCCGGCGGCGGTTCCGGACTCCTGCTCATCGACACCGATGACCCGCACGAGCTCACCGATTTTCTCCAGCTCTACATGGATTTGGTGAGCTGGGTCGAGAGATGAGACCGCGGCACGCGTGGTTCCCACCTGGATCTGCAGCCGAATCGCGGTACCGCGTGCGCACTCATGCCACCAGAAGCCGATGCTGACTCGCCACCACCGCGCGCATCAACTCGGCTCCGCGAGTTAGCCTCGGCATGCCCGGACTGCTCAGTGTCGACGATGCGGGTCCGGGTAGCCGAACCTCATCAGCGCCTGCGGCACCGCCATCCCGTCCAAGAGGTCTTCCAGCCTCGTCCTGACCTCTGCCAGGTGCAATGGCTGCGTCATGATCGAAGCCACCAAGCCTCGGCTCGTGGCCTCCAGCCACGCGTCCTCGACCGCCTCACCAGCCCGCACGTGGTCGTACGGCTCGTCGGCCCGAGTGCTGATGACAAGCACAGACTCGCACTCGATCTGTGCCGCCAGCTGGCAGGCATCGGGGACGTGGGGATGGGAGGTGACCAAACCGATCGCCCCGAGCCCGGTCGCGGTGAACGCATCCTTGTCCAGCCCGAAGTCCACCTGCTGCTCAGCCGCACCTCTCGGCGCCGCCTGACACCACATGCTCAGCGCACGCTGGTAATCGGCTTGAAGCACACGCGCGGCGTAGTCGAGCATCCATCCCATCGCCAGGGCCTCGATGTGGCCGGAAATCCACCTGCCGACGACGCCCGGCGAGGTCGCCGCACTCCGCACCGAGTCCCGGATGTCCTCGGACACCGCCCGCGACCCGAACGCCGGGCGATGGGACCGGCGGTCACTAATGGCGCGGAAGCGACGGTTCTCCACCTGCGTCACCACCGCCCGCCGTGCCCCAATGACAGTCGCAGTCACGGCGCCACCAGCAACTCTCACGTCAACATCCGCCGCCCAACCCAGACTGCGCACGGCCAGCACCAGGTTTTCCAAAGCCGCACCACACGAGATTCGCCTGTCGCGCCCCTCAAGATCCTGCTCAGGTAACGGCACCTCCGCCAGTTCACTCAGCACAGCGGTACGCTCCTGCAACGTCAGTGACCATGGCCGGGTGTTCTGCACCGACGGGGCATGGAGCACCGCGTCGGACAGGATCGCAACCTCATCGGCGGACCACGCAGTGCCCGGATTCTCGTATCGACTTCGCCGTCCCACAGGCAGGCCGCTCATTCAAGCCCCTCCCGTCATACCGGATGGCAGCGGCAGCACCAAAGCGCAGAGCCAACTGCCACCGACAACACGGGCCGTCGGCCCACGGCGAGGACCCTCGCGCACTCACCAAGACGTTAAACAGGGCAGATGGTCCCCCACGCCACAGGTGTCGCGCTCACACGCTTTCAGAAAGTCGGTGCCTACGGCATGCGGTCCGTGCCGCCTAACCGCTGCCACACCCGCCAACGCGATCGTGTCGGTGTCGACCTCAGAGAGCCTGCTGAACTCCAGCCCCGCCAGATGATCCGCCTGCGCCGGGTTCGGCAGCCGGTGCACCTGGGCCCGCCATCCTCGGTGGCGAACGCGATCCGCTCATGGTGCAGCACCGCACCACAACTGATCACCAGCTCCCGCCCGGTCGGATCGAGCACCTGCAGCAGCCAGGACCGTTCGAGATACAGGTGCAGCGAGTGCGCCGCCAGCTTCCACCGCCACGGCTGGCTGTTGTGCACCGACGGCGACCGCATCGTCTCTTCGGACGGCTCACTCCTACCGGTAATTCGAGCATCCCCCGCAGCGGTTGTTGTCCCCGTATCCCGAGTTTGAGCGCTGCGCGTCGATCGACGGTTTCTCCCACGGTGGGATGTGGGTAGCCGGACAGAGTCCGGCAGCAACGGATCTGTCGCCCTTCACGGCGTCGATCGGCTACCGGATTTTGGACGCTTATCACCTGGGAGGACGAGATGACCAGTTTGCTGCCTCGGCCCAGCATGGGGATGCCCGACCTGCTCCAATGGTTCGAAACCGAGTGGCCCTTCGGTGAACGGCACCCGATGCGGGTCGAAAGCTACGCTGACAAGGGCGAGTTCGTGGTCCGCTGTGAGCTACCCGGTGTGGACCCGGATAAGGACATCCACATCAACGTCGAAGGCAACCAGCTCAAGATCACCGCAGAACGCAAGCGCGAGGAGCGCACCGAACGACACAGCGAGTTTCACTACGGCTCGTTCAGCCGCACCCTCCTGCTGCCCACCAGTTGCAACACCGAGGACATCAAGGCCGAATACGAGGCCGGAATTCTCACGATTCGCATGCCGCGGCGGGAAGCCGAAGTGCGCAAGGAAATCCCGGTCGCACGGGTCGGCAAGTGACCGGCACGGCGTGGCCGCAAACGGCCACGCCGACGGTACTTCTCCGCCTGCGACCGCTGCGAACCGGCAAGCCCGAGGAGCCGGCGATGACGGAATCAGTTCGTCCCATGATGGCGGGAGTCGACGGCTCCCAGCAGTCGTCCCGCGCCGCCTCGTGGGTCGCAGCCGACGCACGCCGACGGCTGCGACCCCTGCACCTCGTGCTCGTCACCAATGACCCGGCACCCCCGCCGACGCTGAGCAGACCCTGCGCGATCTCACGGAAGCCGCCTGGGGAGTCACCGGGAGTAACAGTGACCGAGGAGGCCTCGGGACACCCCGCCGCGATCCTCATCGATTCGGATGACGACACCGGATGTAGTGGTCGGCGTTGACGGCTCCGACCAAGCGTTGACCGCGGCTGCGTGGGCGGTTGCCGAGGCCGAACTGCGACACGCACAGGTTCGCGTCGTTTTGGTCAACAATGATCCCGCGCGCGATGAGGAGCTCTGGGCATCGATTGAGGACGTGGTAGATCGATTGGCCACCGAGCATCCGAACGTGGGGGTCTGCTCGGAGATCGCGCGGGGCCACCCTGCAGGTGAGCTGGTGCGCCGTTCCGCAGACGCGCAACTGATAGTCGTCGGCTCTCGCGGGCGCAGCGCATGGTCCGGTTCCCTGCTGGGCTCGGTGAGCACCAAGGTCGCCACCCATGCCCACTGCCCGGTGGTGGTAGTGCGCGACCACCTGCTCAGCGGTCCGGTGGTGGTTGGCCTGGACAACTCGTCCCACAGTCGGGCCGCCCTGCGGTTCGCCTTTGACGAGGCTGCGGCGCACGAGACCGATCTGGTGGCGATGCAGGTCTGGCGGGACACCAGGCACGGCCCCGTCGTTCCCCCGCTGGACGAGGAAGTGACCGAATTACGCGACGAGGCGCGGCGCGGGCTCGCCGAGCAGCTCGCCGGCTGGAATGAGGAGTATCCAGATGTCGGCGTCCGCGAGATCGCCCGACGCGGGAATCCGGTCACCGAACTGACCGATGCCGCCCGTGACGCCCAGCTCTTGGTTGTCGGGCACCAGGGGTCCGGCGGATTCTCCGGGCTGCTGCTGGGCTCAGTGGCCACCGGCGTGCTCTATCACGCTCACTGCCCGGTAGCCGTGGTCCGCGGTGCAACCCCATCAAGGCAACACTGATCGACGGGAGCGAGCAATGGCGGCAGCGAAACAGCCGGTCGTCGCGGGCGTTGATGGCTCCGATCAGTCCTTGCGGGCAGCGTTGTGGGCTGCGGACGAAGCGGTCCACCGTCAAGCGGCTTTGGATCTCGTCATCGTCGTCGACGAACCGGCACGCACCCCCGAGGCCGGGAAGATGGTGCAAAAGGCCGCCGAGCGGTGCAGCAACACATCACCGGCGCTGGCCATCACCGAAGAGGTCGTGGTCGGTCACCCCGTCGAAGAGCTGGTGCGCCGCTCCAGGCAGGCGCGGATGATCGTCGTGGGCTCACGCGGGCGCGGTGGCTTCTCGACCGCGCTGCTGGGCTCGGTCAGCACCGCCGTGGCCATGCATGCCGAGTGCCCGGTGATCGTGGTGCGCGGCGAGGACGCAACCACCGGCCCCGTCGTCGTGGGAGTCGACGACTCCCCGGCCAGCCAGGCTGCGTTGCAGTTCGCCTTCGCCGCTGCAGCCCAGCGCAAGACCGAGTTGGTCGCAATGCAGGTGTGGCACGAGAAGGGCTTGCTCGCCGCTGCCGTACCTGCGGCCGATCGGGATCAGATCCAGTCGCGCATTGAGCGTTCTCTCAGCAAGCAGGTTGCTCGCTTGACCAAGGCGCACACCGACGTCCGGATTCATACACTGGCCCAACGCGGCCACCCCGTCGCCGCCCTGGCAGACGCGTCCCGCGACGCACAGCTACTGGTTGTCGGCCACCGGGGAGGCGGCGGATTCAGCGGCCTGTTCCTGGGTTCTGTAGCCGCCGGCATTCTGCACTACGCTCCGTGCCCCGTGGCGGTGGTTCGCCCCAGCCAACCCGACCAGCAGTAACCCACGGCCTCTTGCGAACGAAGAGGCTTGCCCATCCCTGCAGCTTCACCAGCGTCCCCTTGGTGAGCCCGGTGCAGTCGCTGCACCGAGGCGGGCTGCTCGGCCCGCACCGCCGCAACCGCCTCACCAGGCTGTGTCGACGGTCGGAGTGACATTCCGCCTGGTGTTGCTATTGGCTTCGGTCAGGCTCACCGCAGTGCTCAGAGATCGTGGTGCGAGCACAGCGTTCCAGTCGGATGGCGGCATCCCAGTCCGAACCTGTCGGGTAGATCGGTTCGCCAATGGTCACGTGGACAGCGCCGTGATGAACGAAACGGTGCTGACCGGGCGGGTAGATGTCGCGGGTACCGTGAATCGCTACTGGGATGACTGGCCGCCCGCTGCGTGCGGCGATGACGAAGGCTCCCATGTGGAAAGGTCGCAAGCCCGGGACCGGGAACAGCCCGCCCTCGGGGAAGATGACGAGCCGTTGGCCTTCCCTTGCCACACGGGTCAGGCGGTCGGTGTCGGCCACGCCCTGCTCGCGGTCGGGCCGCTCAACGAACAAGGTACCCACACGTCGCAGCAGAAGCCCGATCACCGGTTTCGCGGCGAAGACTTCGCCCGCCACGAACGTGTACCGGCCGGGCAATGCTGCGATGAGCGCGATGCCGTCGAGATAGCTGGGGTGGTTGGCGACCACGACGCAAGCGGGGGTGCGTACGAGTTGGTCGGTGTGGGACACGATCAGCTGCGTACCGGTGAGGCGCGCCAGGCCTCGGGCGGCCCGGCGGGCGATCAGCGTTGCGGTCGTGGGGAACAGCGCCGCCGCGAGCAGCGTCGGCCCACCAACGGCGACCGCCAGGAACCAGCACCAGACCGTGAAGGCCGCACCACCCACCTTCCGCCCAGCCCGGCGGAACCTGGCGGCTGTCGCCTCCACACGAAAGCTGGCCCACTGCCACCACAGCGGACGGGCTGGCGAGTCCATTGCTCCCCGCTCGTAGGATTGACGGCTGGCGGCGCGGCGGATCTTTCCGCTGGAGGTCTTGGGCACTGTGCCTGGTGGCGCGAAGACGATATCGTCGGGTACCGCGCCGAGAAGATCAATCGTCGTGGCAGCGATGCGTTCGCGCAGTCGGCCGAGTGCCGCTGCCTCTGTCTGGCGGGTCTCGGCGAGCACAACGAGGCGCTCGGCGTTGCCGGTGTGTCTGGTGCTGGCGAACACCGCGACGCAGCCCTTGCGGATTCCGGGGAGGTCACCAACGGCTGCCTCGAGTTCTTCGGGGTGCAGGTTGCGTCCGGCCCGGATGATGAGGTCCTTGACCCGTCCGGTGACGTAGAGTTCGCCGGCATCGAGGTATCCGAGATCACCGGTGTCCAGCCAGCCTCGACGTACCAGGGCCTTGGTCTCGCGCGGATTGTGGAAATAACCCTGGGTCGCCGATGGCCCCCGGAACTCGATGCGGCCCTCGCGCCGGTCGCCGAGTTCGTTGCCTGCGGTGTCGACAACCCGAATTTCGTGGCCCACGAGCGGCACGCCGCATGCCACGAACCGCAGCGGATCGGGATCGTCCGCAGCGGCCCGCAATGCCCGTCCCGAACGCACGAACTCCTCTCGGACGACCCGATCCACGACCGGCCCACGCTCCATCGGCGGAAACGTAAGACCCACGCATGACTCGGCGAGCCCATACACGGGAGTCAGCGCCTGCCGGTGGAACCCGTAGGGCCGGAAACGCTCCGCGAACCGCATCAGGGTGTCCGCGTGCACCGGCTCGGCACCGTTGAACGCCACCCGCCACGAGCTCAGATCCAGCCCTTCCAACTCGGACTCCTCGATCTTGCGCAGGCACAGCTCGTAAGCGAAATTCGGTCCCGCAGACAGCGTTCCTCGGTGGGTGTGGATGGCCCACAACCATCGAGAAGGCCGGGACAGAAAGGTCGACGGCGGCATCACCACCAGCGGAAGTCCAAAGTACAGGCTGGACAGCCAGGCCCCGATCAAACCCATGTCGTGATACAGCGGAAGCCAACTGACGAACACGTCAGCGGTGGACACCTACGCGGCCTGCGCCATCGCCCGGATATTGGACAGCAGGTTGGCATGGGTGAGCACCACCCCCTTGGGGTTGCCGGTACTACCCGAGGTGTACTGCAACAACGCCACATCGGCAGCGTCCCGCCCGACTTCGTTCGCCGCACCGTCCTCCGCCAGCTCGACGGGCGTGACAACGTGCCGCAGCGAGGCGACATGGCCACGCACCAGCCGCCCAAGCCGGGCAGCCCCGGGATCGGTAACCAGCAAGGTCGCCCGGGCATTGTCGAGGATGGCCACCTGACGACGCAGGTGGTCGGCCAGCTGCGACCGCCGCATCGGAGGGTAGATGGGCACCGGCACCCCACCGGCCAGGAGCACCCCGGCGAAGCTGGCGAAGTAGTCACGCCCCGTGGGGAGCATGAGCGCCACCGCATCACCGAGACGAAGCTCCCGGGACTGCAAGCCCGCGGCCACACGAGCAGCGCTGCGTTGCAGATCACGATAGCTGAGTACCTCGTCGGCCTCCTCGTGGACGATCCGCACATGCTGCCGGTCCGGGTGAACACCGACGTGCCACGCCAGCGCTCCGGTCACAGTGGCGACCGTGTCAGGAATCCGTTCAGCTGGGGACGGCAGCGCATACCGCCCGTGCCGCAAGTGAAGGACACCCGTCCGCGAGGCGCCCCGAATGGCCTGAAGGAGATCGCGAGGTGTCTCGATGACGCCGAGCGTGCCCACCGGCAGGCTGACGCCGAAGACGCCCTCGACACGGGACAACAGCTCAGCGAGCGCAAGGCTGTCGAGCCCAAGCTCACGGTCAAAACCGCTGTCCAGCGTCGCCGCCGCAGCAGCGTCGGCCGAATGACGCTCGACCACCATTTCGCGAACCACAGCCAGCAGCAACTCCCCCTCGCCCGGAGGAACTGCCGGTTCGACTGGGCTCATCACGGTCCTTCTCGTCGCCGTCGTGCGGGTTGTCAGGCGCTGGGCCGCCTGGCCGGTGCGAGGTGGCTGCCCACCCACTCGTGGGTAAGCCCGGCAGTGGCTGGGCTTGGTGAACCAAGCCACCCATTTGGAGGAACCGATCCAGCGTTATCGGCGGCAGCTAGTCGGGGATGCTAGTGAGCGGTGGGCACTCCCACCTGGCGTCGATCACTTCGGTGTGGGGCCGGTACATCCGGAGGACTGGGAACCAGGTGCCCGTCTTGGGGATGGGCAGCCAGTTGGCGTCCTTGCTCCCGCCAGGCGGCTCGGACTGCAGGTGCAGCGTCAGGCCACCGTCCGAGTCGATGGTCAGCCCTGGGGTCCGGTCGCCGATTGAGTAGCAGTCGGCCTTGTTGGGCACGAGGTTCATGTCCTCTCCGTAGACCGTCACCGACCAGAACGCGTCCACCGGAGGCAGGTGGTCCTCGTCGAAGTGGAGCTCGTAGCGTCCGCCGCCGGTGAGTTTGTTGCCCTCGGCGTCTTCGAAGTTGACCAGGTAGACGGCCTCGGCAGGATCGTTGGCGGTGATGCCGATCAAGGACTGGTCGGCTGCGCGCTTGAGGAAGTCGTCGCCGAAGCGGCCCATCTGCGGTGGGGGATAGCGCCATCCGTTGACGAAGTGCGCCCAGTCCCCGCTGAAGATCTGCTGCTCCAGCATCGGGCCTCCCACGGCGGCGGCACGCATCAACCCATCCTTGACCGCCTGCGGTTGTTCCTCCACATCCAGGCCGGGCCCCACGCCGATTTCCGCGAACTGCCTGAGCAGAACCTCGTGGTGAACCGGTGGGGGATTTTCGGCGAGCATCGCGTTGAGCGTCTTCCACGGCCCCAGGGGATCTTCGGACGCTTCAATCGGTTTGAGCACGTCACGCCGTTGCGGAACTCTTGGGCGCTGCTTGCCGAACTGGCTGAGCGGAACCAGGCGGTACTGCCGCTGGAGCGCTCGAACATGCGGCACATCTTCCTTTCCGCTCACCAGTGTCCGGCCGAGGACGAGGATCCACGGGCTCGGAGCGCTCTGCAGCCGCCGCACCTCGCGGGGGAGGTCACCGTCCCAGCCAGGCCCCACCAGAGCGAAATGGCCAGCACGCGGTCCGGTGGTGCGCTGGCCGACGTAGTCGAAGTTGTCCGAGGTGATGCCCACGAGCTCGAAGGTGAAGTACCGGTCGCCCATGTCGGGATGGGAAAGGATGACCGGCTCCTCGCTCAGATCGACCCACGCCAGTGAGTAGAGGGTGTCGTTGTTGGGGCAACCGCCGTCGCGATAGGTTGCGTCGATGAGCCGCTGGGCGTGCCAGAAATGGTTGACCGGTGCATACGGAACAACGGCAGGATCTCGTTCCTGCGTCACCCAGTTGTATCGGATCCGGGCGTTGTAGATGTAGGGAAAGCCGTAGACGAAGGCTTGTTCCCCGAGGGTGTAGGCGTACTCGCGACGCCAGTCGTCGATGTGGCCCGTCACGATCGGCGCTACCGCCCGCCAGAGCGTCGGAAGTTCCCTCGGCAGGCGGACTGCCTGATCGATCACTGCTTTGGGGTGCGTGATCGCGTGTGCGGCGGCCCTGCCGGCGGCATTGGCCGCACGCGTCACAGCAGCCGTCGCACCGACCGGATTGCCGGATATGCGCTCCCACACGTGCTGCCTCGCAGCAGACATCAGGTCCCCCTCCACATCGTTTCCGCTGACGACGGCGCCCCTCGCCGGTAGCAAAGAAGAACGAGCCCTAACCCGCTCCCGGCACCAGCCAGCAGCGTGCGCCGCGCAATTGGCCGCGACAAGGGCCGAAGGCCACACCTACCCAAACATCGGCCTGCTGCCCTTTCGCGAGCGCCACAAGGCCTGTGCAGCCGCCGATCGCCCCACTGCGCCCGGGCAACCTGGATCCCTGACGTGATCAGCACGCTCAGCAGGCCAGCCTCGGCGAGGTCGGCACCGCCGGAGAAGACCTGCAATGCAATGGCGCCTCGTACGGCCAGGAAGCCCACCACGAGCGTTAACCACGGCACCGAATGCCCGACGGCTGCGACGCTCAAGGACAAGCTGAGATAGTCCAGCACCCAGCTCAGCGCGGCGAGCATGGTGATGACCATCCACGGGACCGCCATTCGGCAGAAGGCCAGGCTTGCGAGGCAGATTCCAAGCGATCGGCGGCGGGACACGGACTTGAGCGGCTGTTCGCTCATCCTTTGACAACGCCGAGGGGGACCAGCCGCGCCACCGGTTTGGCCAGCCCCGCTTCGTGACAGGCACGCACTACTTCGTCGACGTCTTTGTAGGATTCCGGCGCTTCTTCCACAAGTCCCCGGGTCGACGCACCCCGTACGAGGATGCCGGCGGCGGCCATTTCGCTACGGAGTTTTTCGATGGGGATGTGGCGTGCGGCAGCGTGCCTGCTGAGCACTCGGCCTGCCCCGTGACAGGCGGAATGGAAGGCCGGACTCGCTTCGACACCGACCAGCACGTACGACGCGGTGCCCATCGACCCGGGAACCAGCACTGGCTGACCGTACGGTGCGAGGTCAGCGGGCAGTTCCGGGTGGTGTGGTGGGAATGCACGGGTGGCGCCCTTGCGGTGCACGCACAGGGTCCGCAAGTGACTGTCGACCGGATGTGTCTCGATCTTCGCGAGATTGTGCGAGACGTCGTAGAGCAACACCAACTCGCCGAGCCCGGCCGCGGCGAACGCCTCTCTGATCGCATGGGTGAGGGCTTGCCGGTTGGCCATCCCGTAGTTGGCCGCTGCGGCCATGGCGGCCAGGTAGCTTTCTCCTTCCGCGGACGGCACTGGGACGCACGCGAGTTGGCGGTCGGGAACGTGGATGCCGTAGCGGTGCATGGCGGTGTCCATCAGTCGGACGTAATCAGTGCATACCTGATGTCCCAGGCCCCGTGAACCGCAGTGCACCAGGACGCACACGGAACCGGTTCGCAAGCCGAACGCCTCGGCGGTCGCCGGGTCCAGGACCTGGTCCACGGCTTGGACCTCGGCGAAGTGGTTGCCCGAGCCGAGGCTGCCGACCTGCCGCGCGCCGCGTTCCCGAGCGCGCGTGCTGACCTTCTCGGGGCCCGCACCAGGCATCGTGCCGCCGCTCTCGCAACGTTTGAGATCATCCGGGGTCCCCATGCCACGGGCTACCAGGTGCGCGGCGCCTGCCACCAAGATGTCATCGAGTTCGTCGGCGCTGCATCGGGGCAGCACCCCGCCAGGCCCTGTGCCACGTGGGATCATTCGTCCCAATGCGTTCATCAGTTCGCCGAGTTCGCCGCACAGGTCGTTCCTGTGGATCTGCGAGACCAGCAAGCGGACGCCGCATGAGATGTCGAAGCCTACTCCGCCCGGGGAAACGACGCCCTCGTCTTCGATGTCGGTTGCCGCAACGCCACCGATCGGGAAGCCGTATCCCCAATGCACGTCCGGCATGGCGTATGAGGCGTCCACGATTCCTGGCAGGCACGCCACATTCACCACTTGATCCAGGGATCGATCGCCGACGGCAGCGGGCAGCAACGACCTGGTCGCGAACACCACGCCCGGCACTCGCATCTGCCCTTGACGCGGCAGCAGCCACCGGCACCGGCCTTGCGGAACAAGCTCCACCAATGCGATTCACTCCGATCGGATTCTGCGGGCACGACCCGATCCGGGATTCGACTTGGACGTCATAGGGGCCGTTGCTGCCCCGGGAACCACCAGTCCGGTGGCGGGGGCTTGGTGTCGGGCTCCCAGGTGAGATCGGCCCCTGCGGGCAGCGCAGCGGTGAGGCTGTGGTCGGTCAGGACGCGGGCGATGTCGGAGGGCGAGATGATGCCGCGGAGTTCGCCCGCGCTGCAGACGAGGATTCGGCCCCGGCTGGTTTGGGTCATGCGAGGCAGCACGAGTGCCAACGGTTCCTCCGGCTCGGCCACCGCGATCTTCTCCACGGGGCAGGCCACCTGCCCGAGCGTGGTCCGGCCGCGGGCCTGCACCGGCACTGCACGAAGGTGCTGGAGGGTCACCAGACCTCGCAGCTGTTCGTGCTCGTCGAGCACCGGAAACGTGGAGTGCCGATGGGACACGACGGCATCGCGGAAGAAATCTTCCACCGACTGTCCCGCCTCCACAGTCTCGACCGGGCTGGACATCACGTCCCCGACCGAGATCCCAGCCAGGGCCACACCGATGCGGGCCTGGCGTTCCTCAGCGGAAGCCATGTTGACGATGAAAAGGCCCACCAGCACCAACCACAGCCCGCCAGTGCTGCGCCCCAGCACCTCGGCGAGGCCCGCGAAGATCAACAGGAACCCGAAGCCGCGTCCCGCCCACGCCGACCACACCGCCGCCCGGAACCGATCACCACTCAACGCCCACAACACCGACCGCAACACCCGGCCGCCGTCCAGCGGTGCCGCAGGTACCAGGTTGAACACCGCCACCACGGCGTTGAGCACCGCCAGATAGCCCAGCACGGCCACGATCAACTCATCGGCACCCAGCCGAATCGCCATCCAATCGCCCGCGCCGAACACCAGCGCGAGCACCGCGCTGGAGGCCGGACCGACGACCGCGATGCGGAAGTCGGCTCCAGCAGTGCGCGCCTCGCCCCGAAGCCGCGCCACCCCACCCAGCAACCACAAGGTGATGCCCTCCACCACGACCCCGTTGCGTCGGGCGACGACCGAATGCGCGAGCTCATGAACCAGCACCGAACACACCAACAGCACCGCGGAGACGATCCCGGCGAGCGCATAAGCAAGTGGCGCGTGTCCGGGAAAGGCGGCCGGTAACCAATACACCCCCAGGCCAACGGCCACCAGTACGACGATGCCCACCACGCTCCAGTGCAAGCCGATCCGCACCCCGGCGAACCGTCCCAACGGAATCGTGTCCCTCATCGGCACCACCTGGCCTTCGACCCCTTCATCCGCGGAGCACCGCGACAGTGCACGGCGCGGCGTGCACCACAGCGTGACTGACCGACCCCAGCACAGCCCGGCGGGCCGGGCCCCGACCACGGCTGCCGACAACCAGCAATTCCGCGCCCCGCGAAGCCTCGACGAGCGCTTGCGCCGGGCGCTGGACCGTGACCACTTCGCGCACCGCAACGTCGGGATGGCGTTCCGCGCATCCCGCCAAGGACCGCGACAACAGCTCCGAGGCTTCCCGATGCGCCTCATCGTGATCGAGATCCCATGCCAGCGCGTAATCCAGGGGCAGGTCGCTCCAGGCGTGCACAGCGACCAAACGGCAACGATGCCGGGAAGCGAAGTCGAATGCGAAGTCGACTGCACGGACGCTGTTCGGGGAGCCGTCCACGCCCACGACCACAACCTGCGGGGATTCCTGCCCGGTCTGATCGCCGCCGCGGGTGATGACCACGGGCCCACCTGTCTGGTGAGCGAGCAACTCGGCCGCGGTCGAGCCGACCAGGACCAGATCCGCGCTGCCGATGCCCGAGGAACCCACCACCAGCAACTCGGCGTGCTCGGACTTCCCCGCCAGCACCTCAACCGGGTCGCCGGAGAGCATTTCGGTGCGTATCTCCAACCCGGGCGCGATCTGGAGGCACTGTTGCACGACCGCGTTCAACTCCCGCCGCATGGCCTGTTGAACGGGCTCGTGGGACTCTGACTCCCCTGACCGTCGAGAGCGGGTGAGTTCCAGCAACGGCCGGGGGAACACGTGCGCCAGCAGCAGCGGACGACGCCTGCTGGCAGCTTCCCGAGCCGCCCACCCCGCAGCGTGGCGGGACGCCGTCGAAGCATCGAGCCCCACGACGACCTCATGACCAACTTCCGACACCGGACCGGCCTCCCCCGGTGGACCAGGAATCGACGCGATGAGCAGAAAGAACCCTGCGCTCGGGCACCGATCGTTGCGACTCAGGCCCTGCGCCCGACTGCCGCGAGGTGGCTGGTGAACCAGTCGCGGGCGAGTTCCGCAGCCTCGTCCAGAGTCCCTTCCTCCTCGAACAGGTGGGTCGCTCCCGGCACGATTGCGAGTTGGCTCTCGCAGCGCATCAGGGCGTGTGCTTGCTGGTTGAGTCCGAGCACCGCGTCATCCCGGCTACCCACGATCAGCAGTGTCGGAGCCTGCACCTCGGCCAGCCGCGCAGCAGCCAGGTCCGGCCGGCCGCCGCGGGAGACCACGGCTTTCACCAGGTCCGGCGCCTCGGCAGCCGCCCACAGCGCTGCCGCAGCTCCGGTGCTCGCGCCGAAGTAGCCGAGGCCGAGGCGTCGGGCTTCCGGCTGGGTGCGCAACCACCTGGTCACCTCGACCAGCCGAGACGCCAGCAGTTCGACGTCGAAGACGTTCCTGCGGTCGAATTCCTCGGCCCCTGCGAGCAGGTCGAACAGCAACGTCCCCAACCCGGCGCGGTTGAGTTTCCCGGCCACGTACCGGTTGCGGGGGCTGTGCCTGCTGCTGCCGCTGCCGTGCGCGAACACCACGATCCCCCGGGCTCGCTCGGGCACGCTCAGATGTCCCGCCAGCCGCACCGGACCGACCTCGACCTCGACCTCTTCATCCCGTAGCCAGGCGTCGGGATCCCCGGCCGTGGTTTGGGTCGCGGTGGGCGTGGGATGGGCCTGCGCGGCCCGGTCAAGCAAGTCGACCACCTCCGCGTCCGAAGTTTGGCTGAAGTCCGCGTACCACTGGCCGATCGCCCAGAATCCCACGGGTGTTTCCAGGCAGACCAGTTCGTCCACGGATTCCCGCAGCCTCTCCAGCGCACTGCGCGGGGCTACCGGCACCGCCAACACCACCCGCGCCGCGCCCTGCGCGCGAGCCACGCGGCAGGCCACCGCAGCAGTGGAGCCGGTCGCGATCCCGTCATCGACGATGAGCGCCGTCCGCCCCGACAGCTCCGCCCGCGCGCGACCCTCCCGGAGCCGCTGGGCCCGCCGGTCCAGCTCGACGCGCTCCCGCTGCTCGACCTCCGCAAGCTCATCGGGCCGCACCCCGGTCCGCCACATCACCTCGTCGTTGATGATGCGGACATCGCCTTCTCCGATCGCCCCCATCCCCAACTCGGGGTGGAAGGGAACACCGAGCTTGCGCACCACGATCACGTCCAGCGGGGCGTCCAGTGCCCGGGCCACCTCGAAAGCGACCGGAACACCACCCCGCGGCAACCCCAACACCACCACGTCCTCGTCGCGCAGGTGCTGCAACTGCTCGGCCAGCCGCCACCCCGCATCTCTCCGGTCACCGAACGGCATGCCGTCACCTCCCACGGCTCCCCGCCCAGTGTTGGCCTGCGGGCATCGCGCACGCAGTGGCCCAACGTCCCTTTCCGCACTCGGACGGCGTCCGCTGGGCATGCGCATCCGCATGGCTACTGGCAACGTCGTACACGGTCCACCGGATCTGCAGCAGCGGCCGGTTACCACCGACGGCGGCGTCGTAGCGGTGGCGCGTCGGACGGATGCGAACGATCCACGCGCCACTGAGGAAACGAGGTGGAACATGGCAACACCGAGCAGACCTGTGCTCGTCGGGGTGGATGCCTTCCCGGCGTCATCGGAAGCCGCGTTGTGGGCGGTGGCGGAGGCCGCGCTGCGTCACGCGGACATGCAACTCGTGGTCGTCAACGACGACCCGACCCTGGAAGAGAATCTCCGGCAGCGGCTGCAGGACGTGGCCGGCCGGTGCCGCGAGCACCGTCCGCAAGTGGCCATCTCCGAGCATCTCTGCCGGGGCCGCCCCGCTGCGGAACTCATCCGGCGCTCCAGCGAGGCGCAACTGCTGGTGACCGGATCCCGCGGGCGGGAGGAACCGGCCGGATGGCTGGGCTCGGTGAGCACCGCGGTCGCCACTCGCGCCTACTGCCCGGTCACCGTGGTACACGGGCCCCACACCGAGTTCACCAGCGGTCCGATCGTCGTCGGTTACGACGACTCTCAGCACAGCGGTACGGCCCTACGGTTCGCCCTCGAGGCCGCGATCTTGCACCACACCGATGTGCTGGCCATTCTCGTCCTACGCGACATCCGGAACGAATACCCCTGGACGGAGCAGTCCATCATCGACATCGACTGGAAACGCTGGCACGACGAAGCACTGGCACACCTCGGCAGGCAACTCACCGAACGCACCGAGGACTACCCGGGTGTCAGCGCCCGGGCAGAAGTGCGGCGCGGTTACCCGATCGAGGAGCTGGCCGAGGCCGGCAGTGCCGCCCGAATGCTGGTCGTCGGCCACCGCGGCACCGGCGGTGCCCCCGGTCTGCTGCTGGGATCTGTCGCCTCCGGTGTGCTCCACCACGCACCCTGCCCCGTCACCGTCGTCCGCTGAGCCCCGCCTAACCGTGATCAGGTAACGGCGCTGCCTTAGGGCGAGTGCAGCACCAGCGCGGAACTGCCCGCCGGTGTGAAGCCAAGGATCTGGCCATAGAAGGCCATTTCGGCGTCCAGTGCGCGGCTGATGGGATCGGCCCGCCGGAAATGGTGGCCCTCGCCGGGAAAGACGAGACGGGCACGCGCGACACCGTTGCGTCGCAGGGCTTCGTCCAGCAGTCGGCTCTGCGACGGGGGAACGACCTCGTCGCGGGTGCCGTGGAGCATGAGCACCGGACGACGGATGCTCCGCAGCCACGATGGGTCTCGCTGCAGGGTCGAATCGGCGGCCAGTGCTCGCAGGTGGTCGGCCATCCTGCGACTTCCCTGTTCGGCAAGCAGTGGAAGGTCGGCTACACCGGCGTAGATCGTGCCGCCCGCGCAGAGATTCGTGTGCGCCAGCACCCCCAGCGCAGTGGCACCCCCGGCACCGACCCCGCGCACGAGCAAACGCGCCGGGTCCGCACCGCGCTGCTGGACCAGCTCTCGACCGACAACGACGCAATCCTCGACATCGGCGATGCCCCACCGTCCGTAGATCTGCTCGCGGTAGCCGCGCCCGAATCCCGACATGCCTCGGCAGACGACGTCGGCGACGCCGACACCACGGCTGGTGAAGAACAGGACGACCGGATCGAGCATCCGCGTCGCGCGGTCGGCGGGCCAATCCCGCAGGAACAGCACGTAGGGAACCCGCTCGTTAGAGGGTGCGCGCAGGTCGGGGTTGTGCGGGGGATGAACGACCGCGTGGACTTGGTGGCCGTCGCGTCCAGCGAAGGTGGTCCACTCCGCTGGGGCACACCAGCCACGCGCTGGGGTCGGCATCGACCGGCGCAGCACCCGGCGTGCTCCGGTGCTGGCATTGACCACCACGACGGCGGCGGGCTGCACGGGGGAGCCGGCAACACCTGCGATCACATTGCCGGATGTGCGCAGCCGGGGCTGGTATGCGGTGTATGGCAGGTCCAGGGGCTCGAGGGTACCGGTGTCGGGGTGCAGCAGATCCAGGCGCCAATCGCCCGTACCGTGCAGCATCGCCAGCCGTCCGTTCGCGAGCCGGCCGTAGGTAGCCAGGCCGCCTTCCCATTGCGGCCAGCCGAACTCTTCCGGCCAACACGCCAACGGCCGCAGTGCTCCATCCAAGCGCACCTCGTACGGGTTCCACCAACGTGACCGGTCGGACACCGCGGAGAGGGCACCCGGGCCGATCCACTCGGGCTGGAACACGGACTCGCCGAGCCCACCCAACACGCTCCACGCCGGCGAAACGCCCTCGGACGTGACCGGCCCGACCCACAACCGACACCCGTCCCACGGCACGTGCGGGTGTTGCCACGCAAGCCACGCCAGCATCGACCCGTCAGGAGACGGACGTGGCGATCCGATGCATTCCTCTGTCCTCAGCAGTGTCCGGACCGCATAGGCGCCGTCCAGGGACACCGACACGATTGCGCGCTCAGATCGCCTTTCACGCACGCACCACACGCTCCGGCCATCCGGACCACGCACGAGATCACGGTACGTACCGGGTGACCCGGCGGTCAGGGTCTGCACCTGGCACGCGCGGCGCACCAGGTGCAGACCATCGTCGTCGGCCACGACCAATGCCCGGCCGGCCACGGGGAGCCAGGATCGGAGATCGTGCTGAGCCCCCAACGCCGCCAATTCCTTGCCGAATACCTCGGTGGCCTCCCCATCAAGCGCGCACTGAACAATTGCGCTACGCCCGTCTTCTTCCGGCCGGGTCTCCTCCCACCACAACACGCCATCTGCGCCCAACGCGACAGAACGCACAGCGACCGCGCGCGCCGCCGCACGAGAGGTCATGGCGGACTGCCACGTTCCGTACGGTGCCGAACCAGCCATCGCGATCGCCCTCCGCTCACCGCTCGCCGCTCACGCGTTCGGCCCTGCCTGTTCGCAGCACAACAGCCAGACAGGCCGCCGGAACAAGGGGACGAAGTCCTCTCTCACGACCGCCGCGTTGTCACGGCGGCAGGAAGCGAGTGTTCCCCGCAAGCGCCAGCCAGACCGAACCCGGCCTCGGGCAGCGCGCGCCCACTTCCGAGGGTGGTGGCCTTCGCCCCTGGACGGACCATCCAGCCGCTGGCGACGGTGCGGTAGCAACGAACCAAGCGCGAGGAGGACGGCCGGATGACCAAGATCGCTCTCGCCGGACACCGGCATCTCACGCCCGAGACCGCCGAGCTCGTCGACGAGGCGATTCGCGACGAGCTACCCCGCCTGGTCCAGGGCAGCCACCGCGACATCGTGGGCATCACGTGCCTGGCGCCCGGGGCGCAACTACTCCTCGCCCGGGCAGTTGCCGATCTCGGGGGCGAGCTCGAAGTGGTCGTCCCCACCGCGAACTACGAGGAGCAGTTGCCTGGGGGCTCCCGCGCGGAGTACCAATCCCTCCTTGCCCATTCCCGCAGACTGCACCGCCTACCTGCCGCCGAGTCAGACGAAGCGGCCTATCGCGAGGCGAATTACTTCATGCTTCTGCTCGCCGATCGTCTCCTCGCGGTCTGGGACGGCACCAACCCTCACGGGACGGATGCCACCGCGGCCCTCGTCTCCGCGGCACGCGCGCGGGGGCTGCCGCTTACCGTCGTCTGGCCGCCAGGCGCCAAGCGCAGCGGCCAACGACACAGCTCTTCGCGTACCAGCGCCGACCGCTGATCTTCCGAACCACTCACCGCGGCAAACTGCACGGGGGGATCCTCATGAACACCACTCGACACCCACCACCAGCCGAGCGCGTCGAACCTCCCGAACCTGACCACGGTGCGGATCTGGTCGCCAAGTACCTCTCCCAGATCGCCGCGATCCCGCTCTTGACCGCAGGTCAGGAGGTCGCGCTGGCCAAACGCATCGAGGCCGGCGTGTACGCCGCGCACCTGCTCACCGACCACGAAGCAGCGGGCGGCAGGCCACGCGACCGGCACGCCCTGGAGACCATCGCCGAAGACGGGCAACGCGCCAAGGACCAGCTGATCCGCGCCAACCTGCGCCTGGTCGCCGCCGAGGCGAAAAGGCACGCACGGCAGAGCATGTCGTACCTCGACGTGGTGCAGGAGGGAAACCTGGGCCTCATTCATGCGGTCGAGAAATTCGACTACACCAAGGGATACAAGTTCTCCACCTATGCGATGTGGTGGATCCGCCAAAGCATCCGGCGGGGCATGGCACAACGCGCCAGAGCGATCCGGCTCCCCAACCGACAGGTGGAGGAACTGACCCGGCTCGCCCGCTGCGAAGAGCACCTCCGCGCGCGCCTCGGCGAAGAACCAACGGTCGACGAACTGGCACAAGCCGCTGGGATCACCGCAGCCAAGGTCACCGAACTCCGCGCACTCGCCCACATCTCGCTCAGCCTGGACACCCCGGTCGGTGACGACGGCGAAGCCACCGTCGGCGACCTGATCCCGGACACCGACGTGCTCCACGCGCTCGACGTCGTCGAATACCACGAACTCGCACGGGAAATACGCATCCTCGTCGACACCTTGCCGCCTCGCGAATCCCTCATCCTGAGCTTGCGGTACGGCCTGCAGACCGGGCAGCCGGCCACCGTCCAAGACGTTGCCGCCCGCGTGGGTCTGAGCACCGACCGGGTCCGCCAACTGGAGAAGCAGGCGCTGAAGGAGTTGCGTGATCCGGAACGAGTCGGACCGGTGTTGTCCGGGAAACACCGGCTACCCGCACCGCGACGACGACCTGCCTGAACCGAGCCCGACAGGCCAGCTGCGGCGGGAGGAAATGGAGTATGAAACAGAATCCATGCTGGATGAGATCGACGACGTCCTCGAAGAGAACGCCGAAGCATTCGTCCGTTCCTACGCGTTCCTACGTCCAGAAGGACGGCCAGTAGTCGACTCGTTGACCAACCGGGCAACGGGGTTCGTCAGCGGCCCTCATCGAGCTCCTGCCCACGCATGCGCTCGGACAGCAGGTCGAGGAACCAATCCATGGCCTCTTCAACGAGAACAGCTTCGGCCGCATCCCCGGACGCACGTGCCATGTTGCGTACGCGGTACGCCTCGGTGATGCGGGCGCACAGCTTCTCATTCGTCAGCTCCCACGGCACCCGAGGCTCGTCAACACCCACACCCACCACCTGAATCCCGAGCAGAGCACCAAGCTGGCAACTCGTGTCGAACGCAAGCATCCCGTCGTTCCACTCCCGGCGAAGTCGACACCGAGAACATCGAGGCCACGCTCGAAGACGGGGTGCTTTCGGTGCGCGTGCGCAAGGCCGAGGAGTCCAAGCCACGCAAGATCGAAATCAAGTAGAGCTGCGAGCGCCGACCTGGAGCCGGGGGGTTGCCCCGGCTCCGGGCAAGGCGCTCCTTCAGCTCCAAGCGAGGAGATCGTCCACGCTCTGGTTCTGGTGCAGACGGCTGATGGCATCCGCAAGCAGCGGTGCAACGGAATGAACCTCCGGCCGGAGGGTGGTCAGCTCACCCGGAGTCAGGGTGTCGGTGACGAGCAGGGTGCGCAGTGGTAGTGCGACGAGCCGGTCGGCGGCGGGGCCAAGTAGGGGGCCATGCGTGGCTGCCACGGTGATCTCGGGCAATGCGCCTCTTTCCAGCAGGACGTGGACCGCTGCTTCTATGGTGGCGCCGGTACTGATCATGTCGTCCACGACGAGCACGGGCCTCGACGCGACATCGCCCACCAGTTCTTCGGCACGCACGGTCGAACCGGTTTGTCGGGTCTTGCGGACCACGGCCACCGGCGCCCCCAGGAAAGCGGCGTAATGCTCTGCGAGCTTCACCGCACCGAGATCCGGTGCTACGACCACCGCTTCGCCGACTACGCGCTCCGCTCCCGCAGCCGCCAGCCCCGGCACCGCGGTCAGCATCTCGACCGGTATTCCGCACATGGCCTCGAGCGACTTCGTGTGCGGGTCCACGACGATCAGCCGGTCCGCTCCCGCACCCGCTATCGCGTCGGCGACCACCCGGGCACCCACCGATTCGCCCGCTCGGCTACGCCGATCCTGGCGCGCGTACCCGAAGTACGGCACCACTGCGGTCACCCGTGCCGCGTCCGCGCGCCGACACGCGTCGAGCAGCAGCAGGAGTTCCACCACGTTCTCGTTGACCGGAGGCCCAGTGGGCTGGACCACGTAGACATCCGCGCCGCAGGCGCAGTCGACCACCGGCCGTAGCTCGCCGTCGGGAAATCGCTCGACCGAACATCCGGCCAAGCGTGCCCCCGATACCTCCGCGATGGATTCGGCGAGCGGGCGGTTGGCCGTTCCCGCCACGATCTGGGCTGTCATCGCATCTGAGCTCCGTCGTGCCTGGGCAAATCTGACGTGCCGGCTTCACCAGGAGACGCCGTATCGACGACGGCGACACAGGCAGCCCGTCCACGAGCCAAGCGGCAGGAAGCAGCGGCTCACGTCAGTTTTCCCATCCTGGAAGTTCAGAAGATGCCGCGATAGAGCAGAAAGCCCATGCCGCAGATTCCACGACTAGGTGCGTCCCGAGCCCTCGGACTCTTGCCACTCGGCGAATCTCGGGCGTGCCCGGGGAAGGACCGGCGCGTCGGCCAGGCTGCGGTGGGGCGGGCCTGCGGATAGCGTGGAGGGCGATCCGGGTCGATCCGCGATTCCTCGGCTAAATCAACTTCTTTTGGGGGACGATCATGTTGTGGTACTGCCGCTTCCGGTGGCATGAGAACACGCGTGCGGAGGACGTGCGGCGTCGCGTTCTCGAACAGCACGAGGCGGGTACCAACAAGCCGGACAAGATCCGTGGTTGGTACAACCTGGCTGGCGGTGGCTCGGGTTTCCTCCTCGTCGACACCGACGACCCGCACGAGCTGACCGATCTTCTCCAGCCCTACATGGATCTGGTGAGCTGGGACGTGCACGCGATCTACGAACTTCGCTACCAGCAGATGATCGACGAATTTCGCCAGCAACTCCAAGCGACCGCATGACCGGCAACCGCAACCAATACCCGGACGTCGGCGCCGCCGCATGTGCAGGTTGACCAGGTCCGGGTTTCCGCAGCGCCGAGTGGCAGCGTCGGTTCATGGAGCGATGCGAAGCGAGCGTCGTTCTGCGGCCTCCATCGAGACGTACAGGTGCCACGCCGTCGTAGCCACGTCGTTTTCCCAGAAGCGCCCGATAACCCCGGCCGCGGACCGCCCGTCGTCGGCCGAGATCGGTCTCACTCGGTCGAACACGGGATGCAGCTCTGGACTGGGGTGGGTCACGATCTCAAGGAGGTAGTCCACGAGCCGCTGGAGGGGGATCCAGCTGTGCGGGGCGTGCGGGATGTCTTCCGACCAGGTCTGGAACATGTTGTCCCAGACCACCATCAGCTCCGCACCGAGGACACGGCGGAGTTCGCGGACGAAGTCTTCGTCCAGTGCGTGCGAAGCACTGCCGCGGGAGTGCGGCAGCAGTTCCAGAAGATCGAGCAGGCGAGCGACGTCGGGATGCTCGGCAGGGTCGGTCGTGAAGATGTTCGCGGTCATGGTGGCTGCTCCGTGGTCCCAGCGATCTCGGCGCTCGCCGCAACGAGTATGCGGTAGCCGCGCATGGCAACTACGAGAAACCCGAGACACAACACCGTGCACCCGGTTACGAAACCAACAGCCGGTGCTGGCCCGACTCGACTGCCCGGAGCAACTCGGACCGCGACACCCGGCGCGGTCCGCATTCGCACGTGGCCGGCAGCGCGTCGTCCGCCATCGCGCCTGTTCCCGGATCGAGCACGTCCACGACTTCCACCCCGGGCACCGCATCGTGGTGTGCGACGTCCACGAAGTCCCTCGAACCATGGGAGTGCGGCCCGCTCCGCGCGACGTAGACCAGACCCACATCCGTGTCGTAGACGGTCGCCACGTGGTGGCTCTCGGCGCACTGCACCCGCAGTTTCACACTCCGATCGGGCTGCACGAGTGCTTCCACGGCTACGTGTGCTGCCGCCCGGCGAGCCTCGGGTGTTGCGAAACCCTTCTCCACCACGGTGGACTCCTCCGACAAGGCCTGCCCGGGGGCGGCTCCCCGTCTTATGACGTTGGGTCAAGCAAGGCCAACAAGCCTTCGCGAAACCATCTGCCCCCGGAAGGTCACCGGGTTTGCCCAGCGCTTTCAGCATCACGGCCGGGTACCGAGCCGTAAAGGGGCCAGAAGTCCCCGCGCAAGCCCGGACCGGTCTGCTAGTCCGAAGGCGTGATCAGTCCGTAATGGCCGTCGTAGCGGTGGTAGAGCAAGGCTCCACGGCCGCGTTCGCCGTCCAGGAAGAACAGGAATGGAAGGTCCATCGCACCCAATCGCTCGGCGGCTTCGGCGGTGCTGAGCACAGGCGCGCGCCGTTCGCTGACGGTCACCGGGACGGCGTGCTCGGCAAGGTGGTCTGGGTCCGGGTCGATCTGCGCCAGGCGGTATCCGCTCGGCGTGCGGTACAGCACGCTGTCCTGCTCGGTGCCGAGCTCGGTGAACAGGTGGAAGTCGTAGTCCATGACGTCCATGTCGAACTCGGCCTCGTCCACGCCGCAGCGTGCGAGGGCGAAGGTCTTGTGGCGGATCACTTCGCGCTCGTCGACCGGGCGCGGGAAGTACGGGGGGCGGTGCGCCGACTCGTCACCGTGACGCCACTCGTGCGGTTGCGCCGATGTCGTCCTGCCCCGCCGCGCCTGCCAATGCCGGGCGACTCGCTCCAGGCTGCGCTGGAGGCGTTCCTGCAAGCGGTCGATGGCCTCCTCGGAGGTGGGCGCGGAAACCTGTGCCCGCACCAGCCGCCCGTTGACATCGAGGTTGGCCTGCGCGGTTGCTCTCGGTGACGCTGCCGGATCCCGATGACGCGACACACGCACCCGCGCGTACAGCACGGGCTCGTGCGCGAAGCGAAAGACGGAACGGACTTGCTGCTCGGCGTAGTCGGAGATCTCGCTAATAGGTTCATCGCTGACCTGCACGTCGACCGGAACATCCGGCGAAGCTCGTGGTCGAGCCACCATCACAACTCCAATCCAGCCCGTCGGTCGGCTTCAGGCCGCCGGGCGCAGCAGTGCGCGGATGTCTTCCGGGAGCTGGTCGAGCACCTTGTCGACCTGTCCGGGCGAAAGGTGCCGGAGAGCCACCGCAGTGATCGCTGGGGCTGCCCGGTGCACGTCCGTGACGGATATGTTCGCCTCCCGCGCGAATCGGGACAGGTACTGCTGAGCGTCGTACTTCTCCGGCACCGCGCTGGGATTCCAGCCGTCGTAGTAGACGCCCCGCAGCAGTTCCGGAAGCTGCGCGGCGAAATGCGCGGCGGCTTCCACCGGCAGCCGATCCCGCAGCACGTGCAACCACGCGCGCAGAACCCGGTAGGCGAAGTGCCGGTCGTCGGTGTCGAACTCGTGGCTGACGTCGTGCACCCACGTGCTCGCCGTCTGCACCGCGTGGTCGAAGAGCGGAGTGTTCGCCGTCGGCACGGTTGCCCCTCCTTCCCATCCGATTCCGCATCCAGGCTCCACATCGAGCGGAGGCACGATGAAGAGGCGGAAGTCCACGGGCCCAGCGGTGACCAATTCCCCCTGCCAATCCAGGATGACGTCAGCACACTCGTGGCTATGACTCACCCGGTCCGGGACCGAGACAGGTGCGGTCGAGCGCACCGCGACCGATTCGGCTGGTTCAGGGCTCGTGATCGGCATTGATGGGTCGCTGTACAGCGGCAGTGGCAGCGTCGTGCGCCAGGCCGTGGCCTACGCGGGGCTCACCTGCCAGCCGGTGAGGATATGGAATGCGCGAGCCCGCCGCCCCCATCCTGGTTTGCGTCCGCAACACGTGCGTGCCGTGGAGGCCGTTCGCGACCTCGTTGGGGGCGCGCTGGAGGGCGCCACAGTCGGATCGCGCACGCTCGCATTCTCTCCCGGTCGCTTGATTCCCGAGGGACGCTACGCCTGGGACGTGGGGACGGCCGGATCGGCGACCGCACTGGCATTGGCCGTGCTCCCACTGCTTGTCTGCCGCGGGCGAGGAGTCGAACTCGAGATTCGCGGCGGCCTGTTCCAGGACTCCGCGCCCTCGGTGTTTCACCTCCAGCATGTGCTCCTGCCCCTGGTCGGCCGCGTCGGCGTGGACGCGGAGCTGGAACTGGTCCGCCCTGGCTACACCCCCATCGGGGGAGGCATCATCCGTCTCATCGTGCACCCTGCCCCACACGGGCTCCATCCCGTGACCCTTGACCAGCCTGGCAACGTGCGCAGCCTGTGGGGGATCGCGTTGTCCTCGCACCTCGAGTACCGACACGTATCCGCCCGGATGGCCAACGCCGCAGGCGGCGTCCTCGCCGCGGAAGGATTCGACGTCGAAATCGAGCAACGCAACGATCTCACCGCAGCACAGCCAGGTGCAGCATTCGCACTGTTCGCCGACCTCACCCACGGGGTGCGCCTAGGAGCGGACGGCGCCGGCGCCCCACACCGGCGAGCCGAGCACATCGGCGCAACGGTCGCTCGCCAGCTGCTGCACGAGATCGCCAGCGGAGCCACGACGGACCGCTTCACCGCCGACCAGATCCTCCCGTTCGCGGCGCTGGCATCCGGCGACAGCATCTTTCGGATACCCTCTGTCACCGAGCACGTGACGACAGGACTGTGGTTGGCGTCGCTGTTTCTCGGCACAGGGGCGCGCGTGACCCACGACCGCATCGTCATCCACGGCTCCGCCGCTCGGATCGCCCACTGACGCTCCTGCCACCCATCGAGCGAGCTGTGCTGACCCGGGGCTCCTGTTTCACTTCCGACACCGCAGGGGTATTCGCGGTGTGCCAGGACGAGCGGTGCCAGCGCGCATTCACCGTCCGCACGCCGTAGCGGTAAGCCTTGAGCGCGGGGAGTCGACCGTGACAGATCGAGCACGTTCCATCGTTGTGGGGGTGGACGGTTCCTCGCACTCGGCGGCGGCTGCCTCCTGGGCGGCAGAGGACGCGCACCTACGGCTTCGGCCACTGCACCTGGTGATGGTCGACAACAACTGGGCGCGTACCGCTGATGCCGAGCAAATCGTGCAGGACTTGGCGGACCGTTGCCGAATGCAGTCACCGCAGGTGACCGTCACCGAGGAAGTCGTTCCCGGACACCCTGCCGAAGTCCTCATCAGCCACTCCACCCGAGCCGACATGATCGTCGTCGGATCCCGCGGGCGTGGTGGCTTCGCCGGTACACATCTGGGGTCGGTGAGCAGCAGCGTGGCCATCCACAGCTCGTGCCCGGTCGTCGTCGCACGCACGGAAGCCGGGGCCACCGGCCCTGTCGTCGTCGGCTTGGACACCTCCCCCCTGAGTCGGCATGTGCTCGAGTTCGCCCTCGAAGCCGCCGCCGTGCGGAAACTCGGTCTCGTCGTGATGCAGGTGTGGCGAAGACCCGAGCACGATGACGTCTTCGCCACACCGATAACACTGCCCAGCCCGGCAGACATCGACGAGGCGATGCGACGACGCCTCGCCGAGCAAGTGGCCGGGCACGGCGAGAAGTACCCGGACGTGCGAATCCGTAAGGTTGCCCAGCACGGTCATCCCGTCTCGGCGCTAGCCGAGGCGTCCCGCAAGGCCGAGCTCGTCGTCGTTGGTCACCGTGGGCGAGGCGGATTCAAAGGGATGCTCCTCGGTTCCGTTGCCAGCGGGGTGCTGCATCACGCCCACTGCCCCGTTGCCGTCGTCCGCATCCCGAGTGCGAGCGACTGACGGGCGCCAGGATCGGCAGGCACGGAAGCTATCCGGTCCGCGCAATTCCTGAGCGGCTGCTTTCGACGGGCTGCCTGGCGTCGGTGCGACATGTCGGCGGAATCCAGGACTTGAGCAGTGAGCACGCACCTACGCCAGCGGATTCCGCGATGCCGAGTCAGGTAGGCGCGTCTGTTGCCCGACTTGCGTGCTCGCTTGGCGAAGGTGGCGTCTTGTGCTGGGCGACGCCTGCGACGAGCCGTTGCAGCTGCTCGTTGACGCGTTGTGGCGACTCCAGGATCAGCAGGTGGGCCGCGCCGGCAACAGCGACCAGTTCGGCACCCAGGATTTCCCGTGCGAGTGCTTCGCTGTGGCTTATCGGAGTAATGGTGTCGCGGTCTCCGACAAGAATCAGGGTGGGCACCTTCCCGAGTGCCGACACGACCGTGCGTTTGTCGAACGTGTCGAGTTCGGGGAAGAACTCAGCGATCACCGCGATCGGGGTCGAGGCCATCGCACGCGCGGTCAGCTCGGCAACGGGCTGCAGGACCTGCGAGCCGAACAGGTAGCGCTGGGTGAGCCGAAACGAAGTGCGGCTGGTGACGCGGCGAACGGTGTCGACCATGTGCGACTGCCTGCGCAGCAGGGACAAGCTCGTCCGAACGGCTTGGTGAAGCAGGCGGGCCGCCGGTTCGGGCAGACCCAGGGTGACACCGGACAGGCCACCGGCTGAGGTGGCGATGAGAGTGGCACCCACGATACGGTCACCGAACAGCTCCGGATGGGACTCCGCAAGCCCGAGGATGGCCATGCCGCCCATCGAGTGGCCGACAAGCACCACCGGACCGTGTGGCGCGGTCGCTTGCATGACCGCGAACAGGTCCTGGCCGACCTGGTCGATGGTGGCGTTGGCGGGTGTTGCCCAACCGGACCGGCCGTGTCCGCGCTGATCCCACAGCACCAGCCGCGCCTGGTCTGCCAGGGCCGCGCGCTGGAAGTGCCAGCTCCGCGAGTCGATCATGTAGCCGTGGCAGAAGATGACGGTCACGTCGCCGGCACCGCAGTCGACGATTTCCGCGTGCAGCTGCACCCCGTCGGATGCCGTCACGGTGAGAATTTCCGACGCCTCCGGCACCTGAACGGCTGGGGCGAACGCTGCATTATCCGGTTTGGCTTTGGACGAGTTCCTGAACCACCACACTGCACTCCACCCCCGAGCGATTCATCAGAAACAACGTCCAGGTCAGGCCGAATGTTCCCCTGCGACCATGTCACGCCTCGCACCAGTTCAGAGCTCGTTATTGACATTGCTCGCCGTGGCCAAGAATTGTGCTCACTTCCACTCTGGTGTTCAGGTGTGTCTTGCGAGCTTGTCCAGTTCCTGCGGTAGCGAGTCGGCGAAGTCCGCGAGATCGGCCATGACTTGCGGGTCGGTATTGACGCCCACGCACATGGCGTCTCCGTAGCTGCAGGCGGCGATGCCGATGATGTGTCCGGGGGCAAGTGGCACGAAGGGATACACCTCGTGCAGTTCCGCGCCTTGCACGGCCAGCGTGATGGCGGGCAGTGGGACATTTGAGACGACGAGGTCGCACAACAACGGAGCGCCGCGGGCGATCACGGGCGTGACGATCCGGTGCACGACGCGTGGGAGGTGTTCGGCGACGACGGGGAACGCGCCAGGTCCTCGGCACGGCCCCGCCGCCTTGCTGCTGTTCATCATCGAGCGGATCTCGTGCAGTCGCTGAAGCGGATCGGGCTCTCCCACCGGTAGCTCGCACAGATACCCGGACAGCTGGTTGCGGCCGGACGCCGAGGATGGCGACTGGCGGCGGTTGACCGGCACCAATGCCCGCACGGTGCGTCCGTGCAACGTGCGGTTCCGCCGCTTGAGCCACTCACGTAGTGCTCCGGTCACCAGTGCCAAAATGACATCATTGATGGTGCCGCCGTGCAGCGCTCGAACGTGCTGGAAACGGGACAGGCTCAATCGAGACATCGCGACCCCCCGCCGGGCCGAGTGGGTGCCCACCAGGGGCGAGCCGGGGTCAGGCAGCCGCATGCCGCCGAGAACGGCGGAGACGATTCCCGCCGACTCGTAGATTCGCTTTCCCAGGTGGGCGATCTTCGTGGCGCCATCGATCCACCGGGCTGGGTGGGTCAGCGCCGCACTGGCCGAGCGCGCAGCAGTCCGCAAGCTTGGGCGGTCCCCGCTGCACGATGCCGATGGCCGTACCGGCGCGGTGAACCCGTCGAACAATCCCAGACCCAGCTCGACTGCCCCGGGCCCGTCGCAGACGGCGTGATGCAGCGTGGCCAGCACGGCGAAACGACCGTCCGCCAACCCGATCACGTCCAGGTGCCAGAGGGGGTGGGCCGGTTCCAGAGGGCGGGCCATGGCCTCGGCAACGACGGCGGCCAACTCGTCCGAATGCTTGAGGTGGTGCACGGCGAGGTGGTTCTCGATGCGGAAGTCCGGGGCCTCGGTCCACACCGCCCCTCCCGGAGGGCACCACGTCGGCTGGGCACGTTGACGCAGCGCTGCCAGCCGCCCCGCCCGCTCACCGAGCAGCGTCGCCACACTGCGGACCTCCCCTGATGGTGGAGCGCCGAACACCAGCAGAGCACCAAAATGCATCGGTGTGGTCTCCCGCTCCAGGCACAGGAACGCCACGTCCAGTGCCCCCAGTTGCTGACGTGCCATGGACCTCACCATTGCCAGGTCAGAATTCGCAGGTGTGCGCGGCGCAGCCACCCACGAAGGTGGTATCGACGCGCAATGGCGGTTCGGCGGCGCGGTCTTCCGGGGAGACGAGGGTGAGGACCTGGTGTGGGCGGCTGCCGTAGCGGTAAGCGGTGATGCCCTTGACTTTGGCTCGCCAGGCTTCCAGGAAGATCTTCCGGACATCGTCCACGGTGGCGCTGGTGGGCAAGTTGATGGTCTTGGACACGGCGGCGTCGACGTGCCGCTGGACCGCGGCTTGCATGCGCAAATGCCACTCGGGGGCGATCTCCAGTGCGGTAGGAAAGGCGGCGCGCACGTCCTCGGGGATGCGGCGATTGCCGCGCACCCCGCCGGTGCGGGCGATCTCGGTCAGCAGGGCGTCGCTGTAGAAACCGCGGTCGCGCGCGAGCCGTTCGAAGCAGGGATTGCTCTCCAGCAGGTGTCGGTCGAGGACGTTGCGGGCATAGGCGATGGCGAACATCGGCTCGATTCCTGCGGTGGTGCCGGCGATCAGGGAAATCGTGCCGGTGGGCGCGATCGAGGTGAGTTGCGCATTGCGCACGGCGACGGAATTGGCCGGAGCGCTGTCGGCGAAGGCGGGGAAGGCGCCGCGGGACTCGGCCAGCCGCGCTGAGGCTGCGTGGGCCGTGTCCTGAACGTGGCGGGCGATCCGGCCTGCGAGTCGCACGGCCTGGGCGCTGTCGTAGGGCACGCCGAGGGAGGCGAGCATTTCGGCCAGGCCCATGAACCCCAACCCGATCTTGCGGCTCGCCCTGGCCGCTTGTTCGAGTTCGTCGAACGGATAGCGGCTGACGTCGATGACGTCGTCGAGGAACCGCACCGCCACCTCGACGATGTTGGTCAGGCGGTCCCAGTCCATACGCCCGTCGGCGGTGCAGTGGGCGAGGTTGATCGAGCCGAGGTTGCAGGATTCGTAGGGCAGCAGCGGCACCTCCCCGCACGGGTTGGTCGCTTCGATGCGCCCCAGGTGGGGAAGCGGGTTGGCGCGGTTGATGGTGTCCAGGAACAGCAGACCGGGATCGCCGCATCGATGCGCGGACTCGCACATGGCGTCGAAGAGGTCCGCTGCCGGCACTCGGGCCGTCGTTCGCCCGGTGCGCGGATTGACCAACCGGTGCGTGCCGTTGGCCTCGACAGCACGAAGGAAAGCATTGCTGACCGCGACGGAGAGGTTGAAGTTCTCCAATGCTGCCGAGTCTGCCGCCTTGGCGGTGACGAATTCGTAGATATCCGGATGGGAGACGTCAAGAACGGCCATATTGGCGCCTCGCCGGCGGCCGCCCTGGCGCACCACGTCCGCAGCAGTGTCGAAGACCCGCAGAAACGGCACCGGGCCGCTCGCGGTACCGCCGGTACTGGCCACGAGGTCACCGGCAGGACGCACTCGGGAGAACGCATACCCGGTTCCGCCACCGGCCTGTTGAATGATCGAGGCGTATTGCAGGGCGGAAAAGATCGACCGCAGCGAGTCCTCCACGGGCAGCACCACACAGCCGGACAGGAACCCGAGGGGCGTGCCCGCGTTCATCAACGTCGGCGAGTTCGGCAGGAAGTCCAGGCTGCGCAGCAACGTGGAAAACCGCTGCGCCCACTGCTCCGACGCCCCGGCTTGGTAGGTGTCCTCGGCCGCCGCGACGAACGTCGCCACCCGATCCAGCATCTCTCCCGTCGATTCCACCGGATGACCATGCGCGTCGCGGCGGAGGTAGCGCTGCCGCAGTACGGTCACCGCGGCCAGGCTGAGCTTCAGCTCATCGCGCACCCGTAGGAGCGCTTTGGCTTCGCGCAGTTCCGCGCGCCGCTGGCGATACACGACGTAGGCGCGGGCGATCTCGTGCTGACCCTCAGCGACCAAACGCCGCTCGACCGCGTCCTGGATCTGCTCAACCGTCGGAACCCGGTGGCGAAGCTGGCCGCCCAACCCGTCAGCCACCGCTTCAGCCATGCTCCCGGCCAAGTGCCCGTCCCCGTGGCCGACTTCGCGCGCGGCGCGGGCGATCGCTGCTTCGATCCGCTTGACGTCGAAGTCCACCAACCGGCCGTCCCGACGGCGTACCTGGGTCGGCCAACGCGACGCGTGGTGCCCTGGCTGGCTCATGCCTTCGAGTATCACCTGCCACTCTCGCAGTCGCCCAACCGCAAGCACCCGCGCGGATCTCAGTGGATGCGTGCGGCTTCCGCGATGGTCGTTGCCTCCCCATCGGTCGACGGCTCCTGTCGCAGTTCGCGTTCGGCGACGGCGATGTTGTCCTTCACGGCAAGGAAACTGTCCGGTGTGACCGAGATGGAGTCGATGCCGGCGCGGACGAGCAGTCGTGCGAAGTCCGGGTCGTCGCTGGGGCGTTGGCCGCACAGGCCCACCTTGCGGTGCTTGTGGTGCGCGGAGTTGATCAAGGTTTCGATGCTTCGTCGGACAGCCGGGTCACGCTCGTCGAACAGGGGTGCCAACTGCTCGGCGTCCCGGTCGACGCCGAGGGTGAGTTGGGTGAGGTCGTTGCTGCCGATGGAAAAACCGTCGAAACGGTCGGCAAAGTCCTCGGCGAGAATGATGTTGGACGGGATCTCGGCCATGACATAGACCTGCAGACCGTTGCGACCGCGGCGCAGGCCGTAGTCGGCCATGGTGGCCAGGACACGATCGGCCTCGTCCAGGGTGCGGCAGAACGGGATCATCACGATCGTGTTGGTCAGTCCCATGCCGTCTCGCACCCGGCGCAGTGCCCGGCATTCCAGGCCGAAACCCTCCCGATAACCCGCGCCGTAGTAGCGGCTGGCGCCCCGCCAGCCCAGCATGGGGTTTTCCTCCTCGGGCTCGAACGCCTCGCCGCCGATGAGCCGGGCATACTCGTTGGTCTTGAAGTCACTCGTCCGCACGATCACCGGGTTCGGCCACCACGCGGCGGCGATGCGGGCGATGCCGTATGCCAGGCGCTCGATGAAGAACTCGGTCTTGTCGGCATAGCCGCGGGTCAGCTCACTGATCCGGTTCCTCGTGTGGGCGTCGGTGAGCTGGTCGAACCGGACCAGCGCCATGGGATGGATCTTGATGTGGTTGGCGATGACGAACTCCATGCGGGCCAGCCCCACGCCATCGGCGGGCAGCCGCCACCAGCGGAAGGCCGCCGACGGGTCCGCCACGTTGAACATGACCTTGGTTTTCGTGGCGTGAATCGCGCCGAGTTCGATCTCATGCTCGTCGTAGCCAAGAAGCCCCGCGTACACGTGCCCCGTGTTCGCCTTCAGCGCAACAGACGGTGATCTGCTGGCCCTCACTGAGGGTGCTGGTGGCGTTGCCGGTCCCGATGACGGCGGGCACCCCCAGTTCCCGGCTGACGATCGCGGCATGCGAAGTGCGCCCGCCACGGTCGGTGACGATGGCCGCCGCCCGTTTCATGATCGGCTCCCAGTCCGGGTCCGTGGCGCCGGTGACCAGCACCGAGCCGTATTCGAACCGGTCGATCTCCTCGGCGCTGCGCAGGTTGCAGACCGTGCCGGCGGCGATGGCATCGCCGATGGCCAGCCCGCTGACCAGCCGCGTACCGCGGGTGGTCAGGCGGTAGGAGCGCAGCGTCGACGCTTCTCGCCGGGCGTGCACGGTCTCCGGTCGTGCTTGCACGACGGCGAGTTCACCTCGGCCGTCTTTGGCCCATTCGATGTCCATCGGGCGGCCGTAATGCTGCTCGATCAGCGTCGCCCACCGCGCGAGCTGGAGGATCTCGTCATCGCCGAGAACGAACGACGCCTGCTCCTGCTCCGTGGTCGGCACGGTCGCTGTCGGCTCACCGCCGCACCTGCCGTAAATGATCTTGGATTGCTTGCGGCCGACCTGCTTGGAGATCACCGGGACCAACTCGCTGCACTCCAGCAGGGGCTTGAAGACCAGGTACTGGTCGGGGTCCACCTTGCCCGCGACCACGGATTCCCCCAGACCCCACGAGGCGTTGATGAGCACGACCCGAGGGAAGCCGCTGTCGGTGTCGAGAGTGAACATCACCCCGGCGCCGGCTTGGTCGGAGCGGACCATTTCCTGGACGCCGATCGACAGGGCGACCTTCAGGTGGTCGAAGCCGTGGTGTTCGCGGTAGGAGATAGCCCGATCGGTGAAAAGCGAGGCATAGCAATGCTTGCAGGCCTCCAGCAGCGCCGATTCTCCCGTGACGTTGAGGAAGGTCTCCTGCTGACCGGCGAAACTGGCCTCGGGAAGATCCTCGGCAGTGGCGCTGCTGCGCACCGCCACATCAGGATCGCCGCGGCGCACACGGTCACCCAACTGCCGGTAGGCACTGGTGAGCGCATCCACCAGATGCGGCGGCAGCTCGGCACTTCCGATCATCCCGCGGATGGCCTCGCCCGCCTCAGCCAGGTCGGTGCCCTCGCGCCATGCAGTGATCTGCTCGCGGATGCGGCCCCGCAGGTCGTTGGCGTCGAGGAAATCCCAATATGCCTGGGCCGTGGTGGCAAACCCACCGGGCACCCGCACCCCGTGCACCGAGAGGTTCCCGATCATCTCTCCCAAGGAAGCGTTCTTACCACCCACCAGTGCCGTATCAGCCGAGGAAAGATCCTCGAACCAGCACACCACAGCCCGCTCAAACATGTAGCACCCGCTCGCCGCCGAGGAGTCAATGAGCCACGTGCTCTGCCGCGATGACCTGCGCCAGACTGCCGGTCTGCCGCGAGAAGATCACCATCAGATCATCCAAGCTCACAACACCCTTGAGGTTGCCCTCAGCGTCAACGACCGGCATTCGGCGGCATTCACCCGAAGCCATCTGCTGCGCGGCGTCAAAGAGATCCGCGTCCTCGGACAGGGAAACGACGTCGCTCGTCATCACTTCGCGCACAGGAGTGCTGGGCGAGAGTTCCCTCGCGATACCGCGGACCACGATGTCACGGTCAGTGACGATGCCGACGACATGGTTGGCGTCATCGACGACAACGACACTCCCGACGCCGTGGCTGTCCATCTGTGAGGCTGCTTCTGCCAGCGAAACCTCCGGTCGGCAGCTCACCGGCGAACTCAAAAACTCACGCAAGCTCATGGGAACCTCCCCTTCGGTTACTACGGGCAGCCGACCACAAGCCAGCGGCTCGAGCTAGAGGCGAAGGCCCCCGAGGAAGTCCGTGCACCTCCGTGTGCGAGCAGGTTCGGGCGCGGGCCAGCATTTCACGGCAGGTGTCGTGGACGTCGCCGCTCTCATGCAGGCCGCGACCGTATCCTGCGTGCGCGGCAAGTTGCCGTTGGGCGGCACCGGGAAGTTCGCGGGGGATCTGGTCGGTGCGAAGCAGGACCGCTCCCATGCGGTCGGCCAGCGCTCCGGCCACAGCTTTTTTACCGGTGCCCGGCAGTCCTCCCACCAGGATCAGCCTGATCTGCCCGGCGTGCAGATGCCGCAAAGCCGTGGCGGCCAGCCGCTCGGCGTCCGCAGCCGCCTCCGACACACCCCGCGCGTGGCAGGCACGCGACCTTCGCTCGGACGAACGCCCGGTAAGCCACATAGTGGTGCGCCAAGGATGTCGTGCTGCGAGAGGCGGAGAACTCGCGATACCAAGCAAGGAATCCCGCGCCAGGCCAGTAGCGCCGAGCCGTGAGTCACGGGTGCGCGAGCGACGAGCACCGGACACCGGCGCCATGTGCAATAGCATCCCGGTCATGCCGCCCTGTCACCGGCTGCCCACGACGATCAGCCGTGCGTTCGCGGCGTGATCGACCAGGCAGCACTGGCCAATCCCGTTCACCACGCACAACGCCTCGCTGTCCGGGTACATTTTCTGCCAGGCGCTCGGCGAACACCGCGCGCCTTGGTCGCGTCAGCCCGGACGAGTACTACACCGCATACCCCGGGATCGACCGGGAATCGACAACAACGCCTACACCAACATCATGCCCGCCTGGCTGTGCCGCACCGCCGTGCACGTCCTGCACGAGCTCACCGACGACCGCAGGCACGAACTCACCGACCAACTGGAAATCCGGCATGGCGAGATCGACCGCTGGAAGCGCATCGCGCAACGCATGTTCGTGCCGTTCCACGGAAACGGCATCATCAGCGAGTTCGAAGGCTACGACCGCCTCGCCGAACTCGACTGGAACGCCTACCGCCGACGCTACGGCGACATCCAGGAGCCTACATAACTCTGAGCCACAAAGTCTGACGCGCGACACGCCTCGACCGCATCCTCGGCGCCGAGCGACGACCCGAACCGCTACCAGGCATCCAAGCAAGCCGATGTGCTGATGCTGTTCTACCTCCTGTCGGCCGAAGAACTCGCCGAAATCCTCACCCGGCTCGACTACCCCGTTCCTAGCATTCCCGACAACATCGAGTACTACCTCCAGCGCACCAGCCACGGATCCACCCTCAGCTCGGTCGTGCACGCCTGGGTCCTCGCCTGCGGCCGTCGGCACCAGGCAATGGAATTCTTCGGGGGGACGACGGGACTGATCAACCCGCTGGGGCACCGCACCGGCGGGCTCCCCTGAATCCGGCATCGCCCGCGTCCGCTAGGGCTGCTGGGCGGGGGCTTCCTGCATGGCGATGAACTGTCCGTGCCAGGTGTGGTACCAGACGGCGCCGGTCCGGGCGTTGACCGACATCATCCCGACGATCTGATTGTCGCGGACGGTGTGCAGAGTGTAGTAGCCGGGGAATGCGGTGGGGTCGGTCGCGTGCAGGCGGGTGTGGTTCTGCGACAGCCATTGGTCGGCGATCTGCTGGGCTTGCTCGGTGGTCACGGTGGACGGACCTGTCTGAGCAGGCGCGGGCATCGTCCCGTGGGCGGTATTCCACATCATCGCCGGCCCCGGCTCCAAGAACACCGAGACGCTGGCGGGGTCGATGAGGACCTCGGTGGCACCACGGCCTCGGGAGTCGAGGAGTTCAGCGTAGTAACCGTTGCTGAACTGCATGATCTCGCCGGCGTGCAGGTCGCGCTGCTGTCCGAACTCGTCCGCGGCGCGGCGTGCATCGGCGAAGGTGCGCACCGCCACGACCCCGGGCACACCCTGGCCCGGCAGGCCACCGTTTCCCGGCATCATGGGCATTCCGTAGCCGGGCGGCGCGGGCTCGGTGGTACTTCCTGCCCACCACACGTTCGCCCCGCCAACGATCCAGATTACCGAGGCGATCAGGGCCGTGACGGCGAGGACGAGAACGGTCAGCGGTAGCAAACGGCCGTGCACCGCGGTCATCGCGGCGGAGCCCGGTGACGTTGGGTCAGCGCTTCCCGCGCTTGGCGGTAGGTCTCCTCGTCGATCTCGCCGGCGGCGAATCGCCGATCCAGGGTTTCCTCCGGCGTGTCTCGCCGATCATGGTTGCCCGCACCGCGGAGGCCGCCCCGGACCAGCCAGACGACAGCCCAGACGATCAATCCGACCAGCACGAGCCACACCAGCGGCATGAATACCATCCACGCCATCCCCGGCCCATAACCCCACATCATCGCGGTCACCTTCCAACAGCACCAGCACGCGCAGTGCAGGCTGGTACGCCTCGAACCCGGGAGGTAGAGGCGTTAGCCACTTTGTCGCGCGCTCTTCGCAAGCGTCAGGCAGGGCCGTTGGAGTGGACGGAATCCGCATAGGAATGGCAAGCGTTCCCGGGGATCGGGCCGCTCGCCGATCTCGGCAAGTGCGCTGGCATCAGTCGCCCGGAAGTCAGCTCATCAGGGCGCCGAACTGCCGGGTCGTCGGAACCATGATCAGCCCCGACTTCATTGAGCGCGCGCGGTGTGGAACTCGATGACGGCGGCGTAGGCCCGTGCGCCGTAGACGGTGCCGGGACCGCCGTTCATCAGGAAAGCGACGCCGATCACCTCGGCGGCCTCCGCCGGTGTCGCACCGCGTTGGACGGCGGCGTGGGCATGCGCGGCGATGCAGCCGTCGCATTCTTTGCTCACCGCGATGGCCAGGGCGATCAGCTCTTTGGTCTTGGCGTCCACCACACCCGGGGCAAGCGCGGCGTCGTGCAGTTGCTTGTAGCCGTCATACACCCCCGGTATCGCCTGCCGCAGTTCACGAGTGGGAACGCGCAGCTCGTCCCGGACTGCCGAACCGTAACTGGCCATACTGCTTCCTCCCAACCTGCCTTGAGAACACGTGCCTCTCGGTTCAGGATGCGTTGGCCGACCGGCCTGGGATGCGGTCGTTGGTCCCAGTCAGCGAAAGCATGCCCTCAAACAGTCCGTTCGCACTTCAGTTCTCCTTCGGAACGACCGCTGCCCGTGAGAGCCGTTGGCCTCTAGCGGCTGCGATGTCCGCCGGGCTTGCCTGGTCAGGTGAACCGGAGAAGGGGCCCGATGCGGTGGGAGCCGATCAGCAAGCCGACCGAGCTGCGTGCCTGGTCGAACATGCCCGACTACGAGCAGGTCCGACGTGCATTCGACTGGACGGCCGCGCGCTCGCAGCTGTCCGGCTTGCCCGGCGGCCGGGGCCTGAACATCGCCTACGAGGCGGTGGACCGGCACGCCCTTGGCGGGCGGGCGGATGTCGCGGCATTGCGTTGCGTGGACAAGCAGGACCGCGTGACGGAAATCAGCTACGGCGAGTTGCGGGACCGGACCAACCGCTTCGCGAACGTCCTGCGCGATCTCGGGGTCGGCAAGGGCGAGCGGGTGTACACCTTGCTCGGGCGAGTTCCCGAGCTGTACGTGGCAGCCCTCGGGACTTTGAAGGCGGGCTGCGTGCTTGCACCGCTGTTCTCTGCGTTCGGTCCGCAACCCGTTTACGACCGGTTGCAGATCGGCGAAGGAGCTGCGCTGCTGACGACGCCTCGGCTTTACCGAAACAAGATCCGGCAGCTCCGCGCGGATCTCCCACAGCTGCGGCACGTGCTGCTGGTGGGAGACGGCGCAGCCGAACCCGGAACCATCGGCTTCGCGAACGCGCTCGCTCAGGCCGGTACCGAGTTCGAGATCCCGCCGACGTCGCCGGAGGACTGGGCGTTGCTGCATTTCACCAGCGGCACCACGGGCCGTCCCAAGGGAGCCGTGCATGTGCACGGCGCGGTCGTCGCACATCACACCACCGCGGCGTATGCGCTGGACCTGCGTCCGGATGACGTGTTCTGGTGCACCGCCGATCCGGGTTGGGTCACCGGGACCTCCTACGGGATCATCGCTCCCCTGACGCACGGCGCCACCGTGGTCAGCGACGAAGGTGAGTTCGACGCACGGCGCTGGTACCGCGTGCTCGCCGAGCAGCGGGTGACCGTCTGGTACACCGCGCCGACCGCTTTGCGGATGTTGATGCGGCACGGACCGGAGTTGGCCTCGCGATACGACCTGTCCGCCTTGCGCTACGTGGCCAGCGTCGGGGAGCCGCTCAATCCCGAGGTCGTGGTCTGGGGCCAGGAGGTGCTGGGGCTGCCGGTCCACGACAACTGGTGGCAGACGGAGACCGGCGCGATCATGATCAGCAACTATCCGGCCGAGGAGGTCCGACCCGGCTCGATGGGGCGACCGGTGCCCGGCGTCGAGGTCGGATTGCTGGAGCGCGGCGAGGACGGCCGGGCCCGCGTCGCGCACGGGAAGGTACACGAACTGACCGGTGCCGACGTCGAGGGCGAACTCGCGTTGCGGCCAGGGTGGCCCTCGATGTTCCGCGGTTACCTGCACGACGAGGCCAGGTATGCGGCGAGCTTCGCCGATGGCTGGTACCTGACCGGGGACATCGCGGCGCGGGACTCCGACGGCTACTACTGGTTCGTCGGCCGGGCAGACGACGTGATCAAATCCGCTGGACACCTCGTCGGGCCGTTCGAGGTGGAAAGCGTTCTGATGGAGCATCCGGCGGTGGCCGAGGCCGGGGTGATCGGCAAGCCGGACCCGGTGGCCGGGGAACTGGTAAAGGCATTCGTGTCGCTACGCCCCGGGCACGCCCCCAACGACGAGCTGCGGACGGAGCTGCTGGCCTTCGGCAGGCGTCGGCTCGGTGCGGTGGCACCGAAGGAACTCGACTTCGACGCCGATCTCCCGCACACCCGCAGCGGCAAGGTCATGCGCCGCTTGCTCAAGTCGCGGGAGTTGGGGCTACCCGAAGGAGATCTGTCCACATTGGAGAAGGCGCGATGAACCGGCGCAGATCACCGGCAGCAAGCGCAAAGACCAAGCAGCGCACCGAGTTGCTGCGGCAAATGGTGCGGATCCGACGTTTCGAGGAGCGCTGCGTCGAGCTCTACAGCGCCGCGCAGATCCGCGGATTCATGCACCTCTACATCGGCGAGGAAGCCGTCGCGGTCGGGTTGTTGCAGACGCTGAGCCCCGACGACGCCGTGGTGTCCACCTACCGCGAACACGGCCACGCCCTGGCCCGCGGCGTACCGATGGTCTCGGTGATGGCGGAGATGTTCGGCCGAACCACCGGATGCAGCCGAGGACGCGGCGGATCGATGCACCTCTTCGACGCCTCCCGCCGGTTCTACGGCGGAAACGCGATCGTCGGCGGCGGGCTGCCGATCGCGTTGGGGCTCGCGCTGGCCGACGCGATGTTGAGCCGTCCGCAAGTGACCGCGTGCTTGTTCGGTGATGGCGCCGTCGCCGAAGGCGAGTTCCACGAATGCCTGAACCTGGCTGCGCTGTGGCGGCTGCCGGTGCTGTTCTGCTGCGAGAACAACCTTTACGCCATGGGGACCGCGCTGGCCAGGGCGCAGGCCGAGACCGACTTGGCGCTGCGGGCGAGCTCCTACGGAATGCCGTCCTGGGCGGTCGATGGCATGGATGTGGAAGCCGTTGCGGCTGCGGGCAACCGCGCGGTGGAGACCATGCGCGCCAGTCCGGGCCCGTGCTTCCTGGAACTGCGGACCTACCGGTTCCGAGCGCATTCGATGTACGACGCCGAACGCTACCGGGACAAAACCGAGGTGGAGCACTGGAAGCAGTTCGACCCGATCGACAAGCTCACCGCCCGCATGTACGACGACGGTGAACTAGCCGACGAGGCGGTTAAAAAGCTGGAGTCCGAAGTGGACAGCGAGCTCGACGATGCGGTGTCCGAGGCTCAGGCCGGTCCGCTGGAACCGGTCGAGGACCTGACCCGATTCGTCTACACCGAGCGGCCATGACCACCACGCACACCACCTACCGCGAGGCCATCCGCGAGGCGCTGCGCGAAGCGCTCCGCGACGACGAGCGGGTGTTCCTCATGGGCGAGGACGTCGGTCGCTACGGCGGATGCTTCGCCGTCAGCCTTGGTCTGCTGGAGGAGTTCGGCCCGGAACGCATCCGGGACACCCCGCTGTCGGAATCGGCTTTCGTCGGCGCGGGTATCGGTGCGGCACTGGCCGGGATGCGTCCGATCGTGGAGATCATGACCGTCAACTTCAGCCTGCTGGCCCTGGACCAGATCCTCAACAACGCCGCCACCTTGCTGCACATGTCCGGTGGGCAGCTGGGCGTTCCCCTGGTCATCCGCATGACCACCGGAGCCGGGCGCCAGCTCGCCGCTCAGCACTCCCACAGCCTGGAGGGCTGGTACGCCCACATCCCCGGGCTGCGCATCATCGCCCCGGCCACCCTGCCGGACGCCCGCGGCATGCTGCGCCCCGCACTGGAGTGTCCGGACCCGGTGCTGATGTTCGAACACGGCTCGCTGTACAACGCCGCGGGTGAGCTCGACGAACCGGCCGAACCGGTGGACATCGATACCGCGGCCATCCGCCGCAGCGGCGACGACGTTTCGCTGATCACCTACGGCGGCACCCTGCCAACCACGCTGACCGCAGCCGAACAACTCGCCGCCAACAACATCCAAGCCGACGTCATCGACCTGCGCACGCTGCGACCGCTGGACGAGACAACCATCGTCGACTCCGTACGCCGCACCAACCACGCCGTCGTGATCGACGAAGGATGGCGCAGCGGCAGCCTTTCCGCCGAAATCACCGCCCGCATCACCGAGCACGCCTTCTACGACCTCGACGCCCCGGTGCAACGAGTGTGCACCGCGGAAGTCCCCATGCCCTACGCCAAACACCTCGAAGACGCCGCGCTACCGCAAGCCGATGACGTGGTGGCCGCAGCACAGCGGGCGGTGGGCTGAAATGGCCGAATTCCGGATGCCATCCCTGGGCGCGGACATGGAGCGGGGCACCCTGGTCGAATGGCTCGTCCACCCTGGCGACACCGTCCACAAAGGAGACCTCGTCGCGGCCGTGGACACCGAGAAGGCCACCATCGAAGTCGAATGCTTCGACACCGGCATCATCGACCGCCTTCTGGTGGAGCCCGGCCAGACGGTGCCGGTCGGAACCCCGCTCGCAGTGATTTCCGCAGGAGCCCAGGGAGCTCCGTCCGGTCCCGCACCAGCCGAACCCGCGGCGGAGAAGCCCCCGCCGCCGCGCAAGCACAAGGCCGCTCTCGCCACTCCCCCAGTGCGCAAACTCGCCGCGCAGCACGGCATCGACCTCGCGGCCGTCCATGGCACCGGCCACGGCGGTGCCATCACGCACGCCGACGTGGAAGCGGCAATCCAGCAACGCACCGAACCGCACCTCACGGCACCCGCTGCCGCGCGACAACGAATCTCGCCGTACGCGCGACGGCTGGCCGCCGAACTCGGCGTCGACCCGAGTCTGGTGACCGGAACCGGCGCAGACGGAGCCGTTCGAGCACGCGATGTCCGCGCCGCCGCGCAAGAGCCGACCACCACTGCGCCAGCACCGAGCGTGAGCCGCGGATCTACCGCCATGCGGCAAGCAATCGCGGCGCTGATGACGAAGTCGAAACACGAGATCCCGCACTACTACCTCACCAGCACCATCGAACTCAGCACTGCACTGGAATGGCTGCGCGAGCGCAACCGCCGCGCCCTGGTAGCCGACCGGATCGTGCCCGCCGCGCTGCTGCTCAAGGCCACCGCCCTCGCCGCACGCGACGTCCCCGATCTCAACGGCCACTGGATCAACGACCACTTCGAACCCGCGGACGCAGTGCACCTGGGCGTCGCAGTAGCGCTGCACGGCGGCGGTCTGCTCACCCCCAGCATCGTCGACGCTGAACAATTGCCCCTCACCGAAATCATGCGCCGCCTGCGCGAACTGGTCTCCCGCGCCCGCACCGCCCACCTACACTCCTCAGACACCACACCGGCCACCATCACCGTGACCAACCTCGGCGATCTCGGCGTCGAATCCGTACAAGGCGTGATCTACCCACCGCAGGTGGCACTCATCGGATTCGGCGCGGTAGTGCATCGACCATGGGCCGTCGGCGACCTGATCGGGATCCGCCCGATCGTCACCGCAACGCTGTCCGGCGACCACCGCGCAACCGACGGCGCCACCGGCGGCCGCTTCCTCACCACCATCGACACGTTCCTGCAACACCCGGAGGAACTGTGATGCCCCAGCCGACCACACCACAGCACGCCCGCGGCCTCGTGCGTGATGCGCTGCTGAAGGCCATGCCCGGAGCCGACCTCGACGAGCTGGACGACCACGAAGACTTCCGCGATGCACTCGAACTGGACTCCCTGGACTTCCTCACCTTCGTCGAAACCCTCGGCAATGCCAGCGGAATCCGCATCGACGAAGAAGACTACGACAAACTCACCACAATGGACTCCGCAGTCGACTTCCTCACCTCTTGGTCATGACGCCGGAGCCAGCTCCGGCCGTTGGAGGTGTGCCGCTCATGTCCGAACCACGCTCAGCACCCAGTTGGCAGAACGTTGCACGCCGCTTTCGGCCGTGGCTTGAGCCAACGCTCCTCGCGGTCACGACGGGCGCGTTGCTGCTCGGCGTCATCGCCTGGGCGGTCGGCGCCGCCAGCACGGCCGACGCGGCGTGGGTGGTCGGAACCGCGGTTGCGATCGTGCCCGCGCTGACGTGGATGGCGCTCGCGCTGTGGCGCGGACGTACCGGGGTCGATCTCATCGCCGTGCTATCACTTGGTGGCACCCTCGTGGTGCACGAGTACCTCGCCGGATCGCTGATCGCGGTCATGTTGGCGTCCGGGCAAGCCTTGGACTCCGCGGCGCAGCGCCGGGCCTCCCACGATCTGCGCGCCTTGCTGGAACACGCGCCGCGGTTCGCCCATCGATACGCGGGTGACGCGCTCGAAACGGTAGTCGTGGACCAAGTGCGTGTCGGCGACCTGCTGCTGGTGAACCCCGGCGAGGTCGTGCCGGTGGACGGCCAGGTCGCAAGCAGTGCCGCAGTCCTCGACGAATCGGTGCTGACCGGCGAGTCCGCCCACGTCGAACGCACCGCCGGAGAACCCGTGCGCAGCGGGGTCGTCAACGCCGGCTCCGCGTTCGACCTGCGGGCCGGCGCGACGGCCGAGGAAAGCACTTACACCGGAATCGTGCGGTTGGCACGGGAGGCCGGTGCCGAGCGCGCACCCGTTGTTCGCCTCGCCGACCGGTATGCGACGTGGTTCCTGCCCCTGGCCTTGCTCCTGGCCGGTGGCGCTTGGCTGATCACCGGCTCCCCTGTTGGCGCCGTTGCCGTGCTGGTGGTCGCCACTCCGTGCCCGCTGCTTTTGGCGGTGCCGGTGGCGATCGTGTCCGGCATGTCCCGGGCCTCCCGGATCGGCGTGATCATCCGCGACGGCGCAGCACTGGAGAACCTCGGCCACGCCACCACCGTGATCGTGGACAAAACCGGCACCCTGACCGCAGGACGCCCGGCCGTCGTCGACGTCATCGCAGCACCGACCGTCGACGCATCGGAGGTGCTCCGGATCGCCGCCTCACTCGACCAGGCATCCCCACACGTCCTCGCCGACGCCATCGTCGCGCACGCCCGCAAACAGCACCTCGCGCTGGTCCCGCCGCGCGACGCGTCGGAACAACCCGGACGGGGAATGAGTGGCATCGTCGACGGCAGGCGCGTCGAAGTCGGCAGACTCGCACTACCGGAGAGCAGACCCCGTTGGGCCGACGTCGCGCTCAACCGAGCCATGCTCGACGCCACCGCCATCGCCTGGGTCAGCTGCGAAGGCGAACTGCAGGGCGCCTTGCTGCTGCGCGATCCCCTTCGCAGGGATGCCCCCAGAACCCTCAGACGGCTGCGGAACGCGGGATTGCACCGCCTGGTCATGCTCACCGGCGACCGCGCCGAACCCGCCCGAGAAGTCGCCACCGTACTGGGACTGGACTGGGTGCACGCGGAGCAAACACCCGAGGGGAAGGTGGCCTGCGTCCGCGCCGAAAGCGAAACGGCGACCTCCGTCATGGTCGGCGACGGGGTCAACGACGCCCCCGCCCTGGCGGCCGCGACGGTGGGAATCGCGATGGGCGCCCGGGGTTCGACCGCCTCGTCGGAGGCCGCCGACATCGTGCTCACCACCGACCGACTCGATCGCCTCGCCGACGCCATGAGCATCGCCCGCCGAGCACGCGGCATCGCGGTGCAAAGCGCCGCCGTCGGCATGGGCCTGTCCATCATCGCCATGGGCGTTGCCGCCGTCGGCTGGCTGCCGCCGGCGGCAGGCGCGCTGCTGCAGGAGGGCATCGACGTCGCGGTCATCGCCAACGCGCTGCGTGCGCTGCGCGGCAGTCGTCGAGGTGAGCTCACCGTGCCGCACTCCACGGAGGACCTGCTGCACCGTTTCGACGCTGAACAGGAAAAGCTACGCGAAACCCTGCCCCTGATCCGCGACACTGCGGACCTCCTCTCCCAAGTCCCCGGCTCGATGAAGGCACTCGTCGCGCTGCGCCGGACTCGGGACTTCCTGGACCAGCGCTTGGTCCCGCACGAGCAAGCCGAGGAGACCCAGCTCTACCCGGCCCTCGCCGCTCCGCTGGGCGGCTCCGAAGCCACCGCGACGATGAGCCGCATGCACGCCGAGATCGACCGGCTGAGCAGGAGGATCGGGACTCACCTGACGCTGGCCGAGTCCTGCGGGCGCATCGGGGACGACCAGATCGAGGACCTCCTCGCCACCCTGTACGGCCTGCACGCCGTGCTCCGCCTGCACTTCGCCCAGGAAGAGGAGACCTATTTCGCACTCGCCGACCCCGACCACAACATCTGACCCGCCCTGGTGGATGGAGACCCGCTCTCGTCACATCCAGCAATCGGAGCGCTGGTCTGCATCCCCGGTGCAGCGCGCGCATCCTGGCGGTACGGCGGAGTTGTGGGGGGTGGAGGGCATGCGCCCGTTGCAGGCGGACGCGGCGGTCGCGGGATTCGATGGGTCCGCCGAGTCGCAGCGGGCGGTGTGGTGGGCGGCGCTTGAGGCCACCACACGCGGCCAACCCTTGCTCTTGGTGCACGCATTCGCCGTTCCGCTGGAGGAACTGACCCGGATCCACTTGCCCAGTGAGGCGGTCACGCTCGAACCGATGCGTGATGCGGCAGAGCGGGCGGTGGAGGACATGGCCGCTGAGTGCCGCCAGAAGCTGCCCGGGCTGGACGTGTGGACCGAGGTGCGCTTGGGGCATCCCGCCACTGTGCTGACCGACGCCGCTGCCCGCGCGAGTGTGCTCGTGCTCGGCTCGCCGACGCTCAGCCGCACCCGACGAGTGCTACTGGGCTCCACTGCCGCCGAAGTGGTGCGCACCGCGTACGTCCCGGTCATCGTGGTACGCGGCGAGCCGGAGCGTGCGCAGGCCCTCACACCGGAGTTCGACCGGGTCGTCGTGGGTGTGGACGGCTCCGAGTGCAGCGCGCGTGCGATCGAGTTCGCCTGCGACTTCGCCGCCCGCCACGACGCCGAGCTGACGGCGATCCTCGCCTACACCGAGCAGCCGCCGGACATGCTGCCGCCGAACCGGGGTTGGCGGTTCGACTCCGACACGATCGAGGCCTGCCGCCGGGAACTGTCCGAATCCCTCGCCGGTTGGGGCGAACGCTACCCGGATCTCGTGGTGCACCAGGAAGTCATGGCGGTCGAACACCCCGCAGAGGCGTTGCTCGCGGCCGCCGTCGACGCCGATCTGCTCGTCGTCGGAACGCACGGACGCGGCATCATACGGACGGCGTTGTTCGGCTCGGTCAGCCACGCAGTGCTGCACTACGCCCCATGTCCCGTCGCTGTCGTTCACTGATCACATACCACCGGGCTGGCTACGAGCATCAGACGGGTTGGTACGTCAGGCAGTCCACGATGTCTTCCTCATAACCCACCGTGATGCCGGGGGCTTGGCACTCGAGGTTGACGTTGTAGCGGCAGTCCGTCATCTTGCAGGCACCGACGTGACCGACGGCATCGGGATCGCCTCCGGCGACGGAGGCACTGCAGAAGGTGTCACATTGGGCGTGCAACGGATCGCCGATGGTGATCGCCAGCGCGTGGCAGGTCTCGTTCCGGTTGAACGCGCAATCTGTTGCGGTGCACTTGTTCACGAGCGGCATTTCCATGGCTTCCCCCCTTCATCAAGATCCTGCCGTAAAAGCGGCCGGTCTCCTCAACTGCAGCAATGAGATTCTTGCGTCCCAGCAGCCACAGCTCTAGCTGTGCAGGTGCGCAGGCTCGCCGGTCAGCTGTTCGACATCGGCAGTCGCGGCGCGCAGCAGGTGATGGGCAAGTTCGAACAACGACCGGGCCGCGGCGATTTCGGCACCGACCTCCGGAACGTTGACGTCTTGGGGGTCCCGCTTGGCCAGCCCGGTGCCCCGCAGATCGGTCGCGTCCCGGGTGTGCAACTGCGCCTGGGCGTAAGTCCGGTCTTCTTCCTCGGTGAGGTAGATGTCGACCGACCAGTGCTCTGTCGTGGGCATCGCGAACCCCCTTGTCATTCGGCCTGGATCTGCCAGCTCTCGGACGCGAACAGTGCTGCGGCGAGAGTCCCGGCGACGAAGAATTCGGCACCTTCGTTGAACACGACGCACAGCAGGGCGAGGAAGGCCGCCACGACCCCGAGAGCCCGGCGAACCGTGAACCACGCCAAGACCTTTGTGAACGGACGCACATGGGCCATCCTGCGCGCGAACTCCGGGTCTTGGGAACGCAGCTGCCGCTCGATCTCCTCGAGAAGGCGCCGTTCGTAGCGTCTCAGCATCGGAACCTCCCGAGATGCACCGAGCTCTACGAGGAAGATGATCGCGAGCCGAGGAGGGGACAGCTAGAGCACATCGGCCCCCGTCCCCAAGACGTCTCAGGTGCCTCGCCCAGTAGTTCCTGCCGCCCACGTGATCGCATCGTCGATCTCGTCGTATCCGAAACTGTTCACATCGGCCTGCACGAAGCGCTTGGCGATATGCGCTACCAGACTCGACAGTTTGCTGTCCGCCGACAGCGCCACACGCTTGACCTTGCGGTGATGGTCGCGCACGAATCGCACATGCCACGACAGGCAGGCGACACGCCCGCACCCCTCAGTTCGTAATGCGGTAGTTCGCCAGACCGTTTGACCGGGATCGCGTTGTGCGCCTCGGTGACGCGGGGACGGCGGGTGCTTCCGGTGCATGCATGTGTTCGCGCCGAGGGGCGAGGTGGATCTGGACGGCGTAAACGACCCAGCCCAGCGCCGCCAGGCCGAGCCAGTTGATGGCCCGGTAAACGAGCACAGTCGCCATGGCAGGTGCAGCCGGAATCCCCGACGCGATCAGCACACCCAGCAAACCACCCTCGGCCAGGCCTGCTCCGCCGGGGAAGATCTGCAACGCGATGGCGCCCTGCACCGCCAGGTATCCCAGCACGAGCGTCGACCACGGAATCGGATGCCCGAGTGCCACGACGCTCAAGCACAAGCTGAGGTAGTCCAGGATCCAGCTCAGCGCCGCGAGCGCGACAACGGCCACCCACTGGGGCCCGCTGGGGCGGAGCAGTCCGATCCGGTCCGCCAGGCGTCGCACGGTTGCGTCGGGATCGGTCGTCCAGGCGCGTCGGCACGTTCGGCAGCGGCCCGGAAGCCGCCGTCCCAGCCAGGTCAAGGCCAGCAGGCATCGGCGCAGCGCCGAGGGGCGGGTCACCACCGCCCAGCACACCCATGCAGTGAGGACGACGACGCTTGAAAGCGCACCAGCGACGAGCGGCGAGATTTGCCCGGTTCCGCCTGCACCAGCGATACCAAGCAGCATCAACAAAACCGTCGCAATGGCCCCGGACAACACCGCCGACCACGCTGCCAAAGCGACATCGACGTTGCGCTTGCGCAGCTGGTAGGTCGCATAGACGAACCCGACCGCATTGCCCACCGCCGGCAGGGTGGTCGACAGCGCGTTCTCCGCGAAATTGATCGCCTGGACGGTCCGCACCGGCAACCGCACGCCACCAGCGATCAACAGCCACCGGTGCAGCTCCCCGTAGGCGGCCAAGGACCCGACACCCAGCAGGACCGCCACGCCGACCCATCCCCATCGGAGATGCGCGAGTTCCGCACCAAGGCGCCCCGCCTCGCTCGCCAGTACGGGCAGCTGCCACCCCAGGACCCCCAGTCCACCCAGCACCACCGCCCACTGCGCGATCGTGCGGACCCGCTGTCGCATCCTCGTTCCCCGTACTCCTCCAGCGGAGCAGCGAGGCCCAGCGAACCACGGCGACCTTCCCCGCTGCTCGGGTCGACGCCCCACGATGAAGGGCGGAGCCAGCACCGCATCAGGGTCCAACGACCCCACACCATGCGCTGTTCGCGGCGAGCCGCGAACAAATCCCCTACCCCCTCCTGGTATCGAGTGAGGATTCTGGTGGGGCGTCGCCGGCGACCGAGCGATCGGAGTGGATGAGCAGGTGCCTTGCAGCACGTCGTCGAAGACGCCCCGAGTCGGCCTAGGAGACTTCAAGGCTCGGGTGGTCGCCTGCGATCTGGTCCACCACGGGCCTGAGGATTTCCCATGCCTCGTCGTCCCACATCGGGTCACCGGACGCCATCACGACGTGCAGTTGCTTGGCGGGCCGCAGATCGGCTTCTCCAGCAGCCCATCGAACGGCCGTCAGCGACAATTCGGAGCCATCCACTCCGACGACAACCCGCCCCCTCGACTCCATGCCAAACCTCCCGCTGCCTGTCTCCTCGGTACCCCGGGCCAGCTTCGACACATAAGGCCACTCGGCCCTAGCGATGCCGTGGGGCGAACAGTGAGCTGGCCGACTGGCTGCCGGTTTCGGTGCCTTGGCTCGGCCATGCCGGGTTCGGTCGACAGTGGTGGTGTGAGCCTATGGCGTCGCAGGCCAGCGCAGGGGCGTCGTTGATGCCGTCGCCGACCAATGCCGATCCGGCGGCCTGCTGTCTGCAGGCGGCGAATCTCGTCGGCCTTGTGCTAGGGCAACACCTCGGCGAGCACTCGACGCACCCCTACCTGCCCGGTGATGGCGGCGACGGTGCGGGCGTTGTCTCCAATGATCACCACAGCCTCGATCCCTAGCCGGCGCAGGTCGGTGATCGCCGCGGCGGAGCCCCGGATTTCCCGGCGATCGAACATCAGCTCAGCCGGTACGCCCACGACGGCGATGTCAACCACGGTCATGGCAAGCCTCGGGAAACATCTCTTAGTTAGCTCGGACGTCGTGCCCGGCGACCCCGCGGACGTTCTGCTGCAGTTCTCCGACGGTGCCGAGCTGGTAGCGGTCGGTTCACGCGGACGAAGCACACTGGCCGCGACCTTGCTGGGCTCGGTCAGCGCCAAGGTGGCTACCCACGCACGGTGCCCGATCGTTGTGGTCCGAGAGCTCCGCGACAGCGGCCCGGTCGTCGTCGGGCTGGACAACTCCCCGCACAGTGGCGCCGCGCTGCAATACGCGTTCGACGCCGCGTCCCGGTATGAGTCCGAGCTGGTGGCCATGCAGGTGTGGCAGGACATCGAGTACGCGCCGGTCGTGCCCCGCCTGGAGTACGAGCTGGCCGATCTGCGCGACGAAGCATTGCGCGGGGTGGCAGAGCAACTCGCCGGCTGGGCCGAGTCCTACCCGAATGTGCCTGTCCGCAAGGTCGCCCAGCGGGGACACCCGGTCGCCGAGCTCGCCGCCGCAGCCGAAGATGCTCGGCTGCTGGTCGTCGGGCACCGTGGACGCGGCGGGTTCACCGGGCTGCTGCTGGGATCGGTGGCCGCCGGCGTGCTGCACCACGCCCCGTGCCCGATCGCTGTCGTCCGCGACGCGAAAGGTTGAGGGAGTGCCATGTCAACACCGGATCAGCCCGTCGTGGTGGGCATTGACGGATCGGACAGCTCGATCGCGGCCGCCTCTTGGGCCGCCGCGGAAGCGGATCGCCGCCACGCACCGTTGCACGTCGTGATCATCAACGACGATCCGGCCCGCGCCGATTACGCCGAGAAGGCGGTGCAGAAGGCCGCGGCGAAATGCCGCGCCAACCGGCCGAATCTTGCCGTGACCGCCGAAGTCGCGACCGGCCATCCGGTCGAGGTGTTGTTGCGCCAGAGCGCGAAAGCACAGTTGGTGGTCCTCGGTGCGCGTGGGCATGGCGGGTTCACCGACGCTCTGCTGGGCGGGGTGAGCGTCGGCGTGGCCACCCATGCGTCCTGCCCGGTCGTCATCGTGCGCAAGGGCATCCCCACCACCGTGGGCCCGGTGGTCGCGGGTGTGGACGATTCACCGTGCAGCCAGGAAGCACTGCGGTTCGCGTTCGCCGCCGCGGCACGGCTGGGCGCCGACCTGGTCGCGATGCAGGCGTGGCACGAAGAAGGCCTGCTCGCCGTGCCGTTGACGCCCGCCGACCGCGAACAGGTGGAACGGGAAATCGCGCAGTCGCTGGGCAAGCAAACCGCTGCCCTGCGCGAGGAATTCCCGAAGGTCGGGGTCCGCGAGGTGGTCCAGCGGGGACACCCTGTTGCTGCTTTGACCGACGCGGCCCGCGATGCGTGTGTTTATGCCGGGTAGTTCCGGCCCCGGTTGTCCGGTGAGTTCTGGCCCCGGCTGAGTTCGTCCGGTGGGTTTTGGCCCCACCGTGTCCGATGTGGACACGCCCACGATGGTGTGAAGGACCGGTCTTCCCCCGTTGGTACGGGCAACGATGTGCGCCTTGAATCCAAGCGGTCGTGTCGGAGGCCGGAGTTGTCGTTGTCGCGCGTTGAGTTGTTCGCACGCATACGCCGTGATCGGCGGTTGGAGCCGGACCTGTCGGTCCGGGCGTTGGCCGAGCGGTATGGGGTGCACCGCCGGACGGTGCGGGAAGCGCTGGAGTCTGCGGTGCCCAAGGAACGGAAGAAGCCGCCGCCGCGCCGCTCGGTGCTGGAGCCGGCTTATGGGTTGATCGACGAGATGCTGCGCGCGGATCTGTCGGCGCCGCGCAAGCAGAAGCACACGACCGCGCGGATCTACCAGCGGCTGATCACAGAGCATGGGTTCACCGCAGCGGGCCGGACCGTGGTCTACGAGTACGTCGCCCGGCGGCGGCCGGAGCTGGTGGCCGAGCTGCGCGAGGAACAGCGGCACCTGCAGGGCATGGTGCCCCAGCAGCATCAGCCCGGCGAGGAAGCCGAGGTCGACTTCGCCGACGTGTGGGTCCGCGTCGCGGGCACGGTGCTGAAGTGTCACCTGTTCACGCTGCGGCTCAGTTTCAGCGGTCGCGCGGTGCACCGCGTGTTCCTGTCCGAAGGGCAGGAGGCGTTCATGGAAGGCCACGTCGAGGCGTTCCGGGCGCTGGGCGGGATCCCGACCCGCCACATCCGCTACGACAACCTGCGACCCGCGGTCCAGCGGGTCTGCTTCGGCCGCTCTCGCGTCGAGTCCCAGAACTGGGTCAAATTCCGTTCACACTTCGGTTTCGATGCCTTCTACTGCATCCCGGGCAAAGACGGCGCGCACGAAAAAGGCGGCGTCGAGCAGGAAGGCGGCCGGTTCCGCCGCACGCATCTGGTCCCGGTCCCGGAGGTCGCCAGCCTGACCGAGCTGAATGAGAAGATCGCCGCGATCGACCTGGCCGAGGACGAGCGGATCCTGCACGGACAACGGGTCAGCATCGGGTTCAACTTCGCCCACGAGGCCGAGCTGCTCGCGCCGGTCCCGTTCGAGGAGTTCGACACCGGCAGCACGCTGACCCCGAAGGTCGGCCGGGATTCGCGGATCACCGTGCGGCAGTCGCAGTACTCGGTGCCGGCGCGGTTCATCGGCCGGAAAGTGCGAGTCTCGTTGCGCGCCAACGAGGTGCTGGTGTTCGACCGCACCACGATCATCGCCCGGCACGTCCGGCTCACCCGCCGCGGCGAGTCGCATGACGAGCTGGATCACTACCTGGAGATCCTGCTCGGCAAGCCCGGCGCGCTGGCGGGGTCCACCGCGCTGGCCACCGCCCGCGCCGAGGGCACCTTCACCTCGGCGCACGAGGCGTTCTGGTCGGCCGCTCGCGCCGCGCACGGCAACGGCGACGGGACCCGTGCGCTGATCGAGGTCCTGCTGCTGCACCGCCGCCTGCCCGCCGAGGCGGTGATCACCGGCATCACCACCGCGCTGGACGCCGGGTCGACCAGCCCGGAGCTGGTCGCGATCGAAGCCCGCAAGGCCGCCGCCAGCACCGCCCGCGACCAGCCGCTGCTCGACGATGCCGACCTGTCCGACCTCGGCATCGACACCACGGTGATCCCGAAGATCATCGACGACACCCCTGATCCCCGCGAGCACGCCCCACCCACGCCGGTGAGCACCGCTGCACCGGTGATCTCCCTGCGTTCGCGCCGGGAACTGCCCGCGACCTCGACCCCGCTGCCCTCGGTGGCGATCTACGACCAGCTGCTTCGCCGCACGAAAGGCACCTCCGCATGACCGCCACCCTGCCCGCGCCCACCACCTCTGCCACCGCGGCGACCGTTCCGGCCGTCGCGCCCGGCGTCGACAGCATGGACGCCCTGATCGACCAGGCCTGCCGCACGCTGCGGTTGCCCACCATCGGCTCCCGGTTCGAGGAACTCGCCGCCGCGGCATTGCGGGAACAGGCGTCCTACAAGGCGTTCCTGCTCACCCTGCTCGACGCCGAATGCGAGCACCGCGACGAACGCCGCAAGATCCGCCGCGTCCGCGAGGCGAACTTCCCCCGCTCGAAGCGGCTCGACGACTTCGACTTCGCCGCCAACCCGAACGTCGTTCCCGAGGTCATCAACACCCTCACCACCCCAGGCTGGGTCAACGCCGGGCAGCCGCTCTGCCTGATCGGCCAGTCCGGCACCGGCAAGTCGCATCTGCTGATCGGCATCGGCACCGCGATCGCCGAATCCGGGCTGAAAGTCCGCTACACCACGACAGCGAACCTGGTCAACGAGCTCGCCGAGGCCGCCGACGACCGGCAGCTGACCCGCGTGCTCAACCGCTACAGCAAGGTCGACCTGCTCTGCTTGGACGAATTCGGCTACCTCGACCTGGACAAGGCCGGCGCGAAGCTGCTGTTCCAGGTCTTCACCGACCGAGAGGAACGCAGCGCGATCGCCATCGCCTCCAACGCCCCGTTCTCCGAATGGGACCAGACCTTCACCGACAAACGGCTCTGCTCCGCGATCGTCGATCGGCTCACCTTCAACGGCAACATCATCGAGACCGGCGCCGAGTCCTACCGGCTGCGCGCCACCCAGCAACGCCCGCGCGGCTGACCCGCTGATGCCGCAACTCTGGATCGGCGACGAACCACCCGACGACCTGTCCGTCGCTGACCCGGCCGAGGGGCCGAGCCGGTCGCACCTGCTCGAGCTCCTCGGCGTCTGCGCGGACTTCCTCGGCACCGCCAGCCCCGCGGTGCACCACGAGCTGCGCGTGTTCCTCATCGCCCGCGGAGATCACGCCATCGCCGGGCTGCCCGCGTTCCTCGACCAGCTGGCCCTCACCGCCGCCGCTCAGCCAAGGCCCTAAACGAAAAAGGGCCGACTGCTCACGGATCCAGCCTTGTCGGAGGCGGAGCCATGAACACCCGGCGAGCAGAACGCTAGCTCTCCACCCCGTTCACCGGAGCGCACACCACTCGGCACCCGCGAAGTTTCACCCATCCAGGGGCGGGGCCAAAACTCGCCGGACACCGTCAGCCCCCGGCGGCCCAGCCCGCCGGACACACCCGGCACCGGAGCCTGAACAACCCGGACCAACGGGTCCAGAAAACACCGGCAAAAACAATGCGTGCTTGCTCGTCGTCGGGCACCGGGGCGGCGGCGGGTTCGACGGGCTTTTCCTGGGCTCGGTGGCCGCGGGCGTCTTGCACCACGCTCAGTGCCCGGTGGCTGTCGTCCGTGCCGCGGGAGGAGCGTCGTGAGCGGCATTCCCCTGCCCTGGAGCAGGACGGGGAATGCCAGTAGGCGCCGTTACCCGGCGCGTAGGACCGCGACCGGGCTAGAGGCTCGGTTGACGACCGCGTGGCTCACCGAGCCGAGCAGGCTGCGGCGGATGCGTCCCCGCCCATGGCTGCCCACGACCAGCAGGCTCGCGCCCTCGGCTTCCCTGAACAGCGCCTCGGCGGGCTTTTCCGGCGTCACCACCCGCCGAACGGTGACATCGGGATACCGCTCGCCCCAGCCCGACAGGGAGGAGGCGAGCACTTCCTCGGCTTCTTCGCGCACCTCGCCCCAAGGCAGCTCCCACTGCTGCACCCGGGTGAAGGGGTCCAGCGGCAGGTCGCTCCAAGCGTGCACCGCAGCCAGTTCGCCGCCGTGACGGGAGGCGAAGTCGTAGGCGAACCCGATGGCGAGCCGACTGGCCGGCGATCCGTCGACGCCGACGACGACCGGCGCCGAATCGGGCTGCTCGCGGTCGCCGCGGACCACGACGATGGGAGCGCCGGTACGCCGCGTCAGCAGTTCCGCCGACGTCGAGCCCAGCACCCCGGCCTCCTCCTCGATGCGCGGCCCGCCGAGCACCAGCACCTCGGCCTCCCCCGCCAAGTCCTCCAACACCTCCGCCGGATCCCCGAACGGCATGCTGCTGTGCACTTGCAGCTCCGCGTCGATTTCCCAACAGCCGTCGACCAGTTCCGCGAGTTCCTGCCGCAGGATCTTCTGCAGCGGCTCCAGGACGTCACCTTCGCCTGGCACCTTGATCGGGGCGAGCTCTTCGAACGGCCACGTGAGCACGTGCACGAGCATCAGCGGATGACGTCGGCTGGATGCCTCGCGTGCAGCCCACCACACAGCTCGTCGGGACGGCTCCGTCAGATCGAGCCCCACCACCACTGCTTGTGACTGGTCTCATTCATCCCGATCTCCCCTCACCGCTGACTCGCCCTAATCAAGCGCGGGATCGAGGGAAGCCGCGTCGGCCTGCGCATGTTGCTCGGCCCGCTCCGGGATTTCCTCGGGGAGACCAGCACCGGGCATCGTGCCTTGTGGATGCACCGCAGTGCCGTGCTGCCCAAAATCGCGTCGGCGCCCCTCCCGCGACCACGATCACCCAACACCAGCATCGTGGCGTGAGCCGACCGCTCGGCCATCACCTCGGCAGAATCACCCTCGACGAGTTCGATGCGGACCTCCGGCGTCGTGGTTCCGCCCATGCAGCCGCGCACCACGTTCTTCAGGTCTTCCCAAAGCTGTTCCCGCAGGTGGTGCGGAGCCAGGCCAGGACGCATCAACATCGGGCCCGCTCCGGCGAGAACAACGTGCGACCAAGCCATGACCGCGTGCACCGGAACGCACCGCTGCCTTCCTTCAGCGAGGGCCCAGCGCAGCGCTCGCGCGCTCGCGTCCGATCCGTCCACTCCCACCACGAGAACCTCATAGCCGGCCACGGTTCCCCCCTCGCACTCCGGCCTAGTAAGTACGGGTAGTGGTTGATCCGGAGTTCATTGCGCAGGTCTCCTTCTTGTGAGTGTTCGGGTTCTGGACCAGTTGCTATCGAGGAGGATGCTGTGCCTCATGTCAGGGCGCTTACGCGCGGTGATCGTCGTCGGAACGAGCGGCTGACCCGGTTGCGATCGATCGTGCGCCGCGAGTTCGCGGTGGTCGCAGTCGATCTGGCCTCGGCCAAACAGGCGGCGGTGGTCGCCGATCACGATTCGCGGGTGCTGGGCCGACGCATGTTCAGCGGGGATGCGTGGGTGATCGATGACATCCTGGACTGGGCCGGGCCGGTCGCCGCCAAGGCGGGGTTCGCCGGTGTGGTGCTGGGGTGCGAGCCGACCGGGCATCGCTGGAAGCCGCTGCTGGACCGGGCCCGCGCTCGCGGAGTTGAGCTGGTGTGCGTGAACCCGATGCTGGTGCACCGTGGCCGGGAGGAAGAGGACTTCACCCGCGACCGGTCGGACTTCAAAGACGCCACGATCATCGCCAAACGCGTCACGGAACTGCGCTGCTACGTGCCCTATGTGCTGGAGGGGCACTGGTGTCGCCTGCGGCATCTGGGGGCTCGCCGTGCCGATCAGCTTGTTGCCGCGGGGTCGGCCCGGCAGCGTTTGCGTGATCTGCTGGAGTGTGCCTGGCCTGCGGTGCTGTCCACCGCGAGCAAGCCTTTGGACACGCTGACCTGGCGGGTGGCCATGGCGGTGTCCACCGACCCGGCCCGGATCATGGCGATGGGCTTTGATGCCTTTGCCGCGGCAGTGCGTGACGAACTTCCCCGCTGGGGTGGCAGCCGCCGCAATCTGCGCATTCTGCGCGCGATCTTCGACGCCGCTCGCACACCTGGCGGGGTTGCTACCGAGCAAGCCGCGGCCTGCGAACGAGCGGCCTACGCACTCGACGACTGGCACCATGCCCTGGGGCAGCTCGCCGACGTTGAGGCCCGCATGATCGAGGTCCTCGACACCCTGGAACTGTCCACGTTGGTCACCACCATCACGGGGTTGTCGGTCGTCGGGGCCGCCGCCATCCTCGCCGAGACCGGCGACCCAGCGCGCTTCGACTGTGCCCGAACCTGGGTCAAGCATGCGGGGTTGTGCCCACGTGCCAACGAATCCGGGAACTTTCACGGCATCACCACGGTCTCCCGCCGCGGCCGCCCCGGACTGCGCACCGCCGCTTGGCGGGCCATCTGGGGCGCACTGACCCACAACCCGGTCTACACCGCCCGCTATACGCACCTGACCACCCGTGAAACCAACCCGCTGCGCCCGGGACAAGCCCGCACGGCCCTCGCAGCGGCACTGCTGCGACAGCTGTTCGTGGTCGTCACCCGCCGGGTGGCCTGGGATCCGGCGGTTGCCGCCGGCACTACGAAGGAGGTGGCGCCGCAGGCCGCATAGCGCGACACTGGCCATGGGCGGGGCGAACCCGACTCCTCCTTGGGCAGAACCCGGAACTGAGCAGGGGCGCCCCGCCCACCCTCCACCCAAGCTCGGATGAGGGCTGTTGGGACAAACCCGGTTGTTCGCTAGGTCGAGCACGGAGAGTGGGCGCAGGCACCCGCCACCCCGGCCAGTCACGCCACCCACCACATCACCACCCACCATGATCAACCCCGCACACCCGCGGGGACACTGCCGCACACCCAAAACCGGAAACATCACCAATTGACTTCGCCCTCATAGGCTGCTCAGTTCCCGTCTGCGCCGGTACGCCGCGCCGGGCATAGGCGGCACCGCCGTGCGCCACGATCCAGGGCACGGCGGCCAGCGTCTCGACGTTGTTGACCACGGTCGGCGCATCCCGCAATCCCTGGTCGGTCGGATACGGGGGACGGGAGCAGCCCCGGCCTCCCTCCAACCCGTCGATCAGCGCTGTCTCCTCGCCCGCCACGTAGGAACCGGCTCCCGCCACCACCCGCACATCCAGCGTCATCTCGCTGCCGTGTACCCGCGCCCCCGGGTGTCCGTCGGCGTAAGCGCGCTCGACTGCCTCCCGCATCCGGCTCAGGGCCTTGGGGTACTCCGAGCGAACCAGCACCACCGCCTCGCGGGCGCCGCAGGCGAAACAGGCCAGCGCCAGCCCCTCCAGCACCCGGTCCGGGTCCTCCTCCATCAGCAGCCGGTCGGCAAACGACCCCGGATCCCCCTCATCCCCGTTGGCGACCACCACCGCCCTCAGGCGGCCACCGGTTGCCGCCCACTTCGCTGCCACCAGGAATCCCCGCCCCGCTACGCCCCCGCAACCCGGACACCTCTACCTCGGCCCGAATCTCGTCGGGCGAGCGCGCCGCCACGGCCTGCGGCCACACCTGCCAGCCAGGCTCACCCACCAGCACCCCACCGAGCAGCACCGGCTCCCCGGTGGCATCAACCGCCGGAATGCCCGGGGCCCGCGGTACGGCGCGTCCAGCAAGCTGATCGGCCAGCCCGGCACCGGTGCACGGCTCGGCACCGTCGGGCCCGTGTAGCAGTACCAGGCCGCGCACCGCCTGCAGCGACACCGCACCATCCGCCCTCACCCAGCGGAGACACCCAGCTCACGCTCCACCTCGCCCAGATGCCGCCCACCGCGAGCCGCGAAACACGCGGTCCCGGTACACACCCGCACGTGGCGGCGGCCGTGCGGCGCGGCCAGATCCGCAAAGTAGCTGGCGGGCCCCAGGCCCGAGGCATGGAGCAGACCAAGGCGCACCCCGGGCGACCACGCCTGCGGCGGGTCCGCCGTACCCGCCCGCTTCGGCCAGCTCATCCGGCAGCTTTCCCCGACCCGACCGTGGCGCCCTAACCCCATCCTCACCACCCTCTCCTAGGCCCGCATCCGGGACCGCTCCTTATGGAGCGAGAGCCGTCGAGGCTCCGTAGCCTGGGGACAAGGGGCACGACTGCGAGATCTTTCGGAGATGCTCTGGGATCATCTCCGGCGCAGGTCGGCCGCCCCGGCGAACCTCCGATAGCCACGACAATGCGGCGATCCGGCCCGTCGCCTCCCCCCTGCCCGCCTGGAGCTGGGCCGGGCCAGCCGGCCACCGGGCCGTGAGACAGGCACCACCGTCTTCGACCTGCGACACCGACCCGAGGAGGAGATCGTGACCACGCTGACCCAGCAGCTGCACGACGAACACGCGCACCTGCTGCCACACATCGAGACAATGCGCACAGTCGCCGATACCGTGGGCCAAACGACGCCGGAGACGCTCGGCACCGCCCTCACTGACCTCCAGCTCTTCTTGACCGATCACCTCATCCCACACGCCGAAGCCGAAGACCGGACGCTGTACCCGGTGATCGCCCGGGTGATGGGGGCCGCCGAGGCGACCGCAACGATGTCCAGGGACCACGTCGAGGTCGGCCGGCTGGCCCGAGAACTGAGCACACTACGCGAGGCGGTGGACCGGGACGGGCTCAACGACGAACGACAGGCCGCCCTACGACGCGTCCTCTACGGCCTGTACACACTGGTCAAGGTCCACTTCGCAAAAGAAGAAGAGGTCTACCTGCCGCTACTCGAAAAGCGGCTTCCCGCGCCTGAAGCGGAACAGCTTCTCGCCGAGTTGGCGCAAGCCAGCCACCACCAGTGAGCCCCTGGGCAGGCCCGCACCGCGCTTGTCACGACTGCACCATCTTCCGGCTGAGCGGCACGGTGGCATAGTCGCTCTCTCCGTCCGCGACCTGTCCTCGACGGACATGCATCGGTTCGTGCGCGCCTTCGCTCCGGCGACCGCGCCTCCGTGGCAAACCCGCAGCGACTTCGACGCCTTCCACGCGCTGGCCCGCGGGTTCGCCGAACTGGCCAAGAAGCATCTCGGCACACGCGAGATCTCGTCGCCGCACCGCTGCTGCAACGACACCCCGGACGAAATGACCACCCAAGGTGGCACCGTCCAGGACTGGGCACGCGGCGAAGCACCGCCGACACCCCGTGTCACGATGCCCAAGCTCATCGTCGTGGAACGAGATTGCGGTGCCGTAGCCGAGAAAATGGCCGCGCTGGGACCACTCGTCGACGCGCTTGGCGTGACCACGAAGGGTTGGACCGTCAAATCCGATCAGGAAGTCGAGCACCTGCGCCAGGTCAACGGCGAGATCCGCTGCGGGGTCGCGGACGGCCGTTCCTCGCATCAAGGCCGAATATGAAGCCGGCATCCTCACCATCCGCATGCCTTGACACGAACTCGCAGGACGCAGGGAAATACCGTGGCACACAAGGGAAAATGAACTAACGTAGCGTGTCCCGAACGGGCCACGCCTTCTTTTGCGTCAGACGGCGTGGCGGACGACGACTGGGCACGGAGCGTGGTGCACGCAGTACTGGCTCACCGATCCCAGCAGCGCTTCGACGAACCCACCGTGCCCGAAATGCCGCACAACCCGCAGATCCACTTCCTGTTCGTGCGCTGCGTCCAGTAGCGCCCGGGCGGCGTGGTCTCGCACCACTCTTTGTTCCACCGGGACCCGCGTCGCTAGCAGGGCGCGGGTTTCATCGACGGCCTTCCCGCAATTCCCGTTTCGCGTTGGCGGCAACATCGTCCCCTGGCATCGTGAGCGCCACATCGAGGAGAGTCGGAATTCCGCACGCGATCAGCGCAATGACGCGTCCGCCGCTGAGCTCGGCATACTTCGCCATGGACGGTGTGCTCAGCGGTAACGCGATGGTAGTGTGGACATCTCCGGTCCCTGAGTCCGAGCAGCAGCATGAGCACGCCCTCGGCCGCGGTAGAACTCGTCGACGGCCCACACGAACACGGGGAAGGGAAGCATGAGCGCGAAGGCCCATGCCGGCGGGGGCGCCGTTCCGAACACCGTTTGCAGCGGGGGGAGGTAGACGATCGCGGCGGCGAAGAGCAGTTCGAACACGCATCCGCCGAGCAGCAGCTTGTTGGTCGTCAGCCCGATATCGCGGAGTGCGGCGTATTGCGTGCGGGAAGCGAACGCGGTGCCGAGCTGGCAGAAGACGATCCCAAGGAAGGTGACCGTCGTTGCTTGCTGGTATGCGTGCTGGAGGTCCGGGTTCGCCGCGACGTCCGAACCTGGCCACCACCCCTCGGCGAGGAGCACCGCGAAGAACCCGATGAGCACGAGAATCCCCGATGCCACACCCATGATCCCCCACGCTCGCAGGAGCAGACGCCGCGTGACCACGCTCTCGGCCCGTTGCCGAGGCGGTTGGTCCATCAGCCCGGGCTCCGCTCGTTCTCGGCCCAACGCCAGCGCAGGCAATGTCTCGGTGCCCAGATCGATCGCGAGGATCTGCAGCACGGTCAGGGGTAGCGGAATCGCGCCGCCGGACAGCGCGAAGAGCAGGAACGGCAGCACTTCGGGTACGGCGTGGGCGAAGATGTAGAGGATGAACTTACGCACGTTGTCGTAAACCCGGCGACCTTCTTCGATTCCGCTGACGATGGTGGCGAAGTTGTCGTCGGTGAGCACAATCGTCGCCGCCTCACGGGCCACGTCCGTCCCGCTGGCCCCCATCGCCACACCGAGATCAGCCCGGCGCAGGGCAGGCGCGTCGTTGACGCCGTCGCCGGTCATGGCGACCACTTGCCTGCAGTGGTGCAGGGCGTCGGCGATGCGCAGTTTGCTTTCCGGCGCGGCCCGGCAGAACACGATCTCCTGACCACTGGTCAGTACCTTGTCCAGGTCGGCCTCGGGCATCGCGTCCAGCGCAGTTCCCTCGACCACGTGATCGGCACCGATACCAACCTGCCGAGCGATCGCCGCCGCAGTGCGACCGTTGTCGCCGGTCACCACGTGCACCCGAATCCCAGCCGAGTGGCACGCCTCGACCGCGGCAGCCACTTCCGGCCGCGGCGGGTCGATCAGCCCCACCAGCCCGAGCAGGCACAGACCGGATTCAGCCGCGCCACGGTCCGCTGGCACCACCGTGCAGGACCGGTTGGCCACCGCGAGCACGCGCAGACCGCGATCAGCCATGTCGTTCACGACATCGACCAATGCGGCCCGCAAGCCGTTCGTCAAAATCTGTGCCGCTCCCCTGGCGGGCAACGCACTGGTGCACCGCGCCAGAACTTCCTCCGGCGCGCCTTTGACATGCGCGACGAATCCACCGTCGGCAGGGTCCACAGTGGTCATCCGCTTCAGGTGTGGGTCGAACCGGAACAACCGTGCTCGTTGCGCATCCCGCGTCTCAGCGTCAAGCCGCACGCCCACGGAATGCGCGAAATTCAGCAAGGCCAGTTCCATCGGATCGCCGGACTCGGTGCGCTCGTCTGCTGTTGTGCACCGGGCCAGCGCCGCAGCGAACTCCGCGCGGGGCGTAGCCTGGACACCGGATCCGTCCCGCGCTTCCACGACCCTCATGGCGTTGCGCGTCAAAGTACCGGTCTTGTCCGTGCAGATGACCTCCGTCGAACCTAACGTCTCCACCGCCGACAAGCGTTTGACCAGCGCTCCGCGCCTTGCCATGCCCCGCACCCCGGCCGCCAGAGCGAGCGTGATCGTCGGCAGCAACCCCTCGGGGACGTTGGCCACGAGCAGTCCGATGGCGAACAAGAACGCTTGTGTCCAGGTCAAACCGGCGAGCACGCCGAGTGGGAGGAACGCGACGGCGACCCCGGTGGCGACGGCCGCGATCAACCACGCGACGCGACGCACCTGGCGTTCCAGTGGGCTTTCGGCCAGGCGTACCCGTGCCGACAACGCGGCGATGCGACCGAGCTCCGTGTGCCTCCCGGTCGCATGCACGACCGCCTCCGCAGACCCGCCGGTGCACACCGTGCCACTGAAGATCAACAGCGGCGACGAATCCAGCGGCCGCTGAGCTGTGTCCGGGAAGTCCGCCGCCCGTTCCACCGGGCTGGATTCGCCGGTCAGGGCGGAGGCGTCGATTTCCACCGCCCCGCTGAGCAACCTGGCATCGGCGGGCACCCGGTCACCCTCACTCACCAGCAACACGTCGCCGGGGACAACTTCAGCGGCCAGCACCGACTGGGCACGGCCGTCGCGCCGTACCTGGCTGTGCTGCGGTAGGTACTCGCCGAGCGCCTCGACGGCTTGCTCGGCCTGCTCTTCCTGCCAGAACGCGAGCGCCGCATTGAGCACGATGACCGCCACGATCGCCAGCGCGAGCTCCCGGGTGCCCGCGATCCAGGCCAGCACGGCAGCAATCCACAGCAGCAACGCGAGCGGATGGGTGAACTGCCGCAGCAGTGCCGCCGGCCACTGCCGTGCTTTGTGGTGCGGCAGTTCGTTGGGACCGTGCACTTCAAGCCGGCGCCGTGCTTCTCGCGCGGTGAGTCCTTCACCGCCGGTGCGCAAGTCTCTGAGCAGCCGCGCGGCCGCCTCACGTGGGTCCACTGCCGGCAGTTCAGTGTCTCGACCAGCAGTTCGGACGTGATGTGGGTGCGCCACCGCGACTATTTCTGTGCGCTGCTCGCCTGCTTGGCCGCGGTACGAAGCGTCGCTCGCATGATGCTTCGCACGAAGGGCGACACCGTGCGCCAGTACATGCCGAACACCCAGCGGCTAATCAGGTCGTCGAGCGTCGTGCGGATGTCGTAGGTCATCAGGCTGCTGTGACGCCCGTAGGGGCGCACGGACAGCGAGGCCACGATTTTGCCCCGCCGCGACCTGTGGTACTGGGCGAAGTCCTCGGCCGACACCGATTCCATACGCACGATCGGTGTCCAGAACCGTCCCGCCGCGCCATAGACGACTTCCCGTCCCGGCTGCTCGCCGAGCAGCACCCACTCCCCACTGGCCACCAGGTCATCGAAGGTCAACCGGGTCGGCACCCGTGGCGGCACTCGCCGCTTGAGCCGTTCCGGCAGGTCACGCACCCACATCGCCAGATCAGCCACCCGCGAATGAACGGTGAGCAGATCGAGGTGCCTTAGGGTGGTGTACATCTTCTCCGGCGGAACATCGGCGACCATATGCTCCATTGCGTCGAAGTCCGGTTCGAGGGCGAAATCGTCGACGGTCACAGACCGGTCGGTGACCTCCCACGCCGGGGAGGTGACATCAGGTGGCCGTGTCCAAGTGTCCTTGATTTCCTCGCTCATCGGCCTTGCTCCTAGCCCTGGAATCGAGTTTGGGCTCTTGCCAGCCGGCACCGCGAACCACAGCCACCGGGCACTCGGTGCGGTGCAGGGCCCTGTGCGCAGTTGCCCCCCAGCCCGACTCCCTCCACGATGACCGACCACCAGCAGCTGCGCCACCGAAGCCGCGCGGGTCAGCTCAACGGCGGGATTCCCGCACCGCACGTCCACACGCACCGGCACACGCAGGAACTTCTCCTCCCACTCGGCCAGACACTCGACGAGGTCACGCCGGACATCGTCCCCACTGGACCAAAGCGTCGGCGGCGCTGGTTCACCAGGAGTACTGACCAGTCGTCGGACGCCGCACGTGCACACGTGCAGGGAGGCCCAACGAACCGCCGCCTCCTAGAAAGCAAACCAGCCCTGGGGCAAAGCAGGTGCGCCGCTGGCGAATCACCACTGGGCAATGCGCGCCCATCGCGGCGGCCATGCTCACCGACCCCAGCAGCACCTCCGCTACCGCGCCCCTGCCACGCGAGCCCACGACCAGCAGCTGGGCATCGGCCGAACGCCGAACAAGTTCCTCCGACGGGAACCTAGACACGACCTCGTCGACGATGTCGGCCTCCCGATGCCCGCGACGACACCACTCACCAGTGCTGCGCGCCACGCCCCACGCCTCGTCACGGCCAGCCGTATCGCTGATGGTCAACAGACGCACTGGCGCACGCCGCAACACCGCCTCATCCATCGCCCACAACGCGGCGGTCGACGCCTCCGGTGAATCGTCGACACGCACCAGCACCGGACGTTGCATCGCTCCTCTCCTGTTCCCGCTTAATGTCAGCACGCCACGACGCGGCATGTCGGCCCACCAGGACGCTCGGTCGCGATCCCAAAGAGCAGGTCCGACGCACTCGCCAATCCCAAGACGCCATCGCGGGCGATCATGGCGAGGTGGTGGACACCACGGCGATACATCTCCTGGAGGGCGGCCATTGCTCCAGCTCGTCGAGCCGCACCGCGACAACTGAAGTGCTGGCGAGTTCGTCCGCCCTGCTCATGCTGAACCTCGCTGGACGGATCCGGGGCCGACCTTCGCGTGTCCGGTGAGACATCCGGTAGGGGAGGTTCCCGGGCGGTCCTGTCCCGGTAGGCCAGCACGTCCAGTTCTCGGCGGGCTGCCTGCGCTTCGGCCCGTTGCAGCGCCAGTACGGCCGGTCGGCGAAGGACGACACCACCTGCAACTCCTGCTCGTCGAACGCCGCACTGCCCGCGTCGCGCACCGCCAGCAGGACCCCCGGAGATCGCCTCGCCAGCGCGCATCGGAACCGCGAGAGCGGGCCCGAACTCGACGTTGATGCCGCCGGTCGGGTCGAACTCCAGCCGAGAACGTTACGCGGAAATCGTTCGCGGAACACTTGGCCGGAGGTGGACCCGGTGGCCGGAATCTTCCCACCCACCAAGTCATCGATGCCGGCCCCCGCGCACACGGCGATGGTCAGCTCGCCGATTTCCGCTGGCTCCCCCCTCATCCCCAGGAACCACGAGCAGGGTGTACTCGGCCCCGGTCAGCTCCAGCGCTCGCTCCGCGATCAACTGCAGAGCATCGAGCGGATCCGTTCCCGCCCAGTGATTCCGTAGTGATCTCACCCGTGGCATCCAGCCAATGTTCCCGCCTGCGCACCTCGTCGAACAGGCGCGCGTTGTCAACCGCAATGTCGGCTGCGGCGGCCAGCGCCAGCGCCACCGCCTCGTCGTCCTCGCTGAAGACCCCACCACCACGCTTTTCGGTCAGGTACAGCCGCCCGAATGCGCGGCCCTGCTGAACCTGCGGTTCGCGGTCCGCCGAGGAGCGCCAGGCTCGACTCGCTGCCGCCCTGGCCGGAGTCGAAGTGCAGGACGTCATGTCCAGCCCCGTCGAGACAGCGAACGCCGACCAGTCGGTAGAACAGTTCCTCCACGACGTCCTCGTGCATAGGCGGCACTCCGCCCTTCCGGTCCTGAATGATCACGAACAGCTGCGTGGGCAGGCGACGCTCCACCGCCTCCGCGCCGTGCCATCGGAGGTGCGCCGCGAGACCACCCTGCGGCAGGTGGCCTGCCCGTGGACGAGATCGCGACAGCCGAGCCCGGGGAGCCCCTCGCGCCCGTGCTGCCCCGCATGACCCGAGCCAGCCGAGGCCGAATCCTGGTCCAGAGCTCCGCGGCATCATCTCCCCTTCCGACATCACCCGCGTTCTGACCAGCCACAGCCTCGCGGCGACACTGCCCGTGGGGGCCGACCTCTCCTGGGAGGCCGACACGAAGCCCCCACCGTCGGACTGGTGGTACCCCGGGCAGGTGTCCCGACCGTGGTGAGCGTTCCCAGTTCAACGGCCGAGCCGCGGTCGTGTGTTCGTGCCGCCCAGTCCGTGCCATCGGCGTTCCAGCGGCCGCTGTCATCGCTGAGAGTCACGGCCGCCGTCCCGGATCGAGGCCGATCGGCCTTCTCGAAGGACGGTGAGATTAAGGAAGTGGGCTGAGCAGGAGATGCACGGGTCGTGGTTGCGGATGGCCTTCTCACATAGGAAGGCCAACTCGGCATCCGTTGGTTGCCCACTGCCCAGGCGTTCTTGTACGAGTCGAAGCAGGTCGTGCTCGATCGCGCCCTGGTTCTGGGCGGTCGGTGGGACGATGCTCGCGTCGGTGATCGTTCCGTCGTCACGCATGCTGTAGCGGTGGTACAGCATGCCCCGCGGTGCCTCCGTCGCTCCATAGCCGGTGCCGGCGCGCGGGGGGACGTCGACGCAGGCCCGCGGCGTCGGTTCGTAGGCGTCGATGATGCGCAGTGCCTCGTCGACCGCGTAGAGCACCTCGATCGCTCGGACGACGATGCTGCGGAATGGATTGCGGCACACCGCGCCCTCACGTGGGTTGCCGAGCCCGGCGTCCTGGGCTGCCTCGAGTGCGATCGGGGACAGCCAGCGGCCACTGATCGCGTAGCGGGCGAGCGTGCCCGTCAGGTGACGGTGCCCGTCGAGACGGGAGTGCAGCGCGGTGGAGTGTGGCACCTGGGTCTCGACGACGTGGTCGTCGAACTCGCAGACGTCGAAGGTGCGGGTGGGCAGCGCGCGGTTGGTGTCGGCGGGCAGTCCGGCCCCGCTCGGGCTGATCATCACCGTCGGGGTGCCCGATTCGATGGCGTAGGTGCCGGGTTCGGCCAGAGCCAGCAAGTCGTGGTCGCATCCGGCGTCGGGGAAGTCGAAATCCGCCACCCAGCGCGCAGTCGCCGCGGCATCGTCCCGAGCGCGGCGCAACTGCTCGGCCAACGGGCGCAGCTCGGATGGGGTGGGGAGGCGGTGGAAGCCGCCGAGGCGCGCGTTGATCGGGTGGATCGCGCGCCCACCCAGCAGTTCGACGATCGCGTTGCCCGCCTGCTTGAGGCGAAGGCCGCGTTCGACATCGGCGTGGTGGGTACGGGCCAGATCGGTCGCGCTGTCCGCTCCGAGGAAATCCGGTGCGTGAAGCAGGTAGATGTGCAGGGTTTGGCTTTCGATCCACTCGCCGCAGTACAGCAGCCGGCGCAGTGCCGCCAGCTGGCCGCCCACGACGACACCGCAAGCGTCCTCGATTGCTCGGCACGCGCTCATTTGGTATGCGACCGGACAGATACCGCATACGCGAGCGGTGATGTCGGGTGGCTCGCGGTAGGAGCGTCCGCGCAGGAACGCCTCGAAGAAACGTGGGGGTTCGTAGATCGCCAGCCGAGCCTCCGCGACCTCGCCATCCTGCAGGCACAAATACAGCGCGCCCTCGCCTTCGACGCGAGCGAGAGCGCCGACGCGCAGCACCTTCGACGTATGGTCGGTCACTGGCGCAGTTCCTTTCGCGAAGCTGCATCGAACTCCGGGGCGGCGGTGTTGAAAGTTCGCAACACCCGTACCACGTCGAGGGTGTTCATCCCGTCTCGGCGCAACAGCGGGATGAACGCGCCGAAGTTGGTGGAGTTGGACGGGCCGAAGCAGCCGTAGCAGCCGCGTCCATAGGTGGGGCAGAGCGCGCCGCAACCGGAATGCGTGACCGGGCCGAGGCATGGCGTGCCGTGCGCGACGGTCACGCAGACATTGCCGCGCCGCTTGCATTCGAAGCACACGCTGTGCGCGGGCACGTTCGGCGTGCGTCCAGCGAGAAACGCCACTATGACCTCGATCAGCTGCCCGCGGTCGATCGGGCAGCCGCGCAATTCGAAGTCGACGGGGACGTGCGCGCTGATCGGAGTGGAGGTAGCCAGGGTCTCGATGTAGTCCGGTCGGGCGTAGACGACGGCGAGGAACTCGGCCACGTCGGCGTAATTGCGCAACGCCTGCACACCGCCCGCAGTGGCGCAGGCACCGATGGTCACCAGTCGACTGGAGACGTTGCGGATGTGCTGGATCCGCTCGGCATCGTGCTGCGTGGTCACCGAGCCTTCGACCAGCGACAGGTCGTATGGTCCTGGCCCGGGCGCGCTGGATGCCTCGAGGAAGTAGGAGATCTCCATGTTCTCCGCGATGCCAAGCAGCTCGTCCTCGCAGTCCAGCAGGGTCAGCTGACAGCCGTCGCAGGACGCGAACTTCCACACGGCCAGTTTCGGTCGCCTCGCGCGGTGGTCGGGTTCAGCAGACATGTCACAGCTCCCGTACTGCGAGCAGGGACTCGGCATACGTCCAGCTCACGACAGGACCGTCGCGGCACAGCAGCAGCGGTCCGAGTTGGCAGTGGCCGCAGTGACCGGTGCCGCAGTGCATGGTGCGTTCGAGCGCGACGCGGATCCGGTCAGGTGGAACGCCTCGATGGACCAGGTCGCGGGCAGTGGCCCGGATCATCACCTCCGGTCCGCAGAGGAACGCCGCGGTCTCCTCCGGGTCAAAGGTCGCCCGGTCGAGCATGGTGGTGACGACCCCGACATCACCGGTCCACGCCTCATCGGGCCGGTCCACAGCGACCAGGACTCGGGCCCCGGCCGCCTGCCAGCTGCGCGTCTGAGCGGTGTAGAGCAACTCGCCGGGGGCACGCGCTCCGATCAGGACGTTGAGCCGCCCGTACAGCTCGGGCTCGGCCAGCGCCTCAAGCACCACCGTCCGCAGCGGCGCCAGCCCGATACCACCTGCCACGACCAGCAGATCGCGTCCGCGGCTGCGGGGCAGGTCCCAACCGGTGCCGAACGGACCGCGCACACCAACCATCTGGCCAGGCCGCACCCCGTGCAGCGCACTGGAGACCGCCCCCACGGCCCGGATGGTGTGCGTCAAGCGATGCCCGTGGATACCGCTGACCGACACCGGGATGTCGCCGATGCCGAAGGCGTACACCATGGCGAACTGCCCTGGAGAAAACGGGGGCAGCGCCGAATTCGCCGGCTCCAGGACGATCGTCGCGGTGTTCAGCGTGTCGTCGGTGCGCTCCACGACGCGGTACGGCGATGGAAGAGCCACCATGGCGGTCATGCCCTGCTACCGCCGTCCTCGGTGCCTCCGACCGCGTAGAGGTCCAGGAGGCGCAGGCGCGCGGCCTTCAACCTCCGTGCGACCACTTGGGCAACGCAGTCGGTCAGCGCCAATCCGAACGCGGGATCCGCATCGCGTGCGTCGCGCACCTGCTTCGCGTCGAACTCGTACGCCCGCACCGGGCTGCGCGTTTGCGCCCCCAAGTGCCAGCGATACGGCTCGAACATCCAGGACCAGCCGAGCAGTTCGTCATCACCAATGGTCTCCACGACAACAGGGCCGCGGCCCGGGATGTGGATATCGAGCGCGACCCGTCCCGAACGGATGATCCAGAACCGGTCGGCCTCACCGTCCTCGTCGAAAATGCGGATTTCAGCAGGGAAAGAAGTCTCGTGGGCAAGTCCGAGCAGCCGCTCGCGATGCTCGGGTGGCAGCGCGCCGGCAAAGCCGTGCCGAACGACCGTCACGATGGCTCCTCGTCGAATGCGGCGGACTCCGATGCGGAGGCTGCTCTCTCGTTGTTCAGCGCGTGGGCTTCTTCTGTGATGTCGATGCCGACCGGGCACCAGACGATGCACCGTCCGCAGCCGACGCACCCCGAGCTGCCGAACTGGTCGTACCAGGTGCCGAGTTTGTGGGTGGCCCACTGCCGGTAGCGGCTGCGCTGCGAGGCTCGGACCGGGCCGCTCTGAAGGTGGGTGAACTCCAAGTCGAAACAGGACTCCCAGCGCCGCCACCGCTCGGCATGGTCACCGCTGAGATCGGTGATGTCCTCGACCGTGGTGCAGAAGCAGGTGGGACAGACCATGGTGCAGTTACCGCAGGTCAGGCAGCGTGACGCGACGTCGTTCCAGCGCTCGGCCGCCAACGTGTCGCGCATCAGCACGTGCAGGTCGACCGCCGGCATGGTGCGGCCCATGCGCCCTGCGGCGTCGGTGACTCGTTCGTGCGCCGCGGCCCGGGTGGTGTCGTCGGCCGGGCGGCGCGGCAGTTCAGCCAGCACCGACTCGCCCTCCGCGCTGCCGGCCCGGGCCAGGAAGCGATGCCCTTCGTCGTCGAGCACCTCGGTCAGCACCAGGTCGTATCCGGGACCAGCGGCCGGCCCGGCGTCCATGGACGCGCAAAAACACGTGGCACCCGGCTCGGTGCACTCCACCGCCACCAGGAAGGCCCGCTCGCGCCGCCCGCGATAAGCAGGGTCCGTGAACTGTCCGCCGGTGAGCACCCGGTCCTGCACCGCGATGGCCCGCAGATCGCACGGGCGCACGCCGAAGAACGCATACGATGGGGGCGACGTGGTGTCCTCAGTCACCGTGAAATCGCCGTCGGCGCCGCGTTCGGCGGACCACTCCCGTACCCGTTGCGGGTGCAGGAACGTCTTCCACGACTGCGGCCCCGCGCTGTTCGCGAACGCGGCACCGTCCTCGCGAGCACGCAGCCGGTAGTAGCCAGCCTCCAGCTCGACGCCCCAGCCGTACGGGAGCTCGTGGCCGCTGGATATCTCGGCCAGCACGATGGCCCCATCGCGAACGGTGGGTCCGATGACAGTTCGGCCCCGACCGGCCAGAACCGAGATCAACGCGTCCAGGCCAGTCGAGTCGATCACTGCGGTGGAGCCACCGCTGTCCGTCATCATCCACCTCCCGGCGCCGAGAGTGCCGCTGGCGAGATTATGGCGACCCACCGGCAACCCCGCATGGCAGCCACAACCGGCGGCCCACACCATGACCCGAGGTGGCCGGTACGAACGGGTGAAGGGAGAAGCGCATGCATGTCCCTGCCCGGATCGCTGTCATCGGGGTCGGCAACGAGTACCGTCGCGACGACGGCGTGGGCTGGGCCGTCGTGTCCCGGATGAGTGAACGTGCGCGGAGCCGACCGCTGCCAGGCGAAACGATCCTCACTGCGTGCGACGGCGACCCCGCCCGTCTGATCTCCATGTGGGAGGACACCCACCTCACCATCGTGGTAGACGCGGCACACGCCCACCCCGCCCACCCCGGCCGCGTACACCGGCTGCAGCTCGAAGGCGACCAGCCATGGCAGACGGGCAGCGAGACCAGTTCGCACGGACTCGGCCTCGGCGACGCGGTCAAACTCGCCCGCGTACTGGACCGGCTGCCGCGACAACTGGTCGTCTTCGCAGTCGAATGTGCGGAGACCGGTCTTGGCTCCGGTCTGTCGCAACAGGTCTCGGACGTAGTGGAACCCCTCGCGAAGCGAATCGAGGAAGAGATCGAACACGCCGTAGTCCGCGCGATCAGCGGCTGAGGTCCGATTCTCCGCAATGTTCGGAGATCGCGGGACGGGCCGCTAGTTCCAGTTCGATCGCCGCGGCGGTCCAGTGCCAGGAAAGAGGAGCAGCGCCAGATCCCTTGTGGCCGCGGTTCAGCCACGCCTGCACAGCTCGACCTCACCTGCGGAGTCCGTCGACGCTGGGTACGAGTGCTGCCCTACCTGCTCGGCATTCCTCCGATCGCTGAGACCACGTCGTGGTGGCAGCAACCCCAGCCCGACCGGCTGCTGCCGCCGTGGTCGGCAGTCGTAGCTATCGCCCGTCGAGTCATCAACCGCGGCAGGTAACCCCCGATCGTCCTGTCCGATCCGCTGCCCTCACGGCAGCCCCCGAACGGATCGGTCAGGACTCAGCCACGGCGGCTGGCTCTGTCGAGACCCCGCCCTTGACTGGGGCCGCCGTGGCGTCTGAGTCCCAGATGAGCGCGCGGTGTCCCTCTCCCACCGCCTGCTCCAGAGGAGACGACGTCCCCGAGGGAAGATTGGAGTTGATCGGCCGTGTCAACGGCTGTAGAGCCCCCGCCCACCTGCCACCCCAATTCCGATCACACCGCGCTGACCTCGCCCTCGGGACACATGTGCACCACGTGGGAAATCGTCCCGAACACTGGTGGTTGGTTCGGAATGCAACTGCGGCTACGTCTGGCCGCCGGCCAACCGCAAGCAGGAAGGCGGTCGGCGATGACGGCCGCCATGCGCACGCCGTCTGCCCCGACTCCGGCTGTCCGCCGCCGGCAGCGAGCCACGTTGCACGCCCGATCTTCTACGTGGCCGACCCGTGGCAGGACTGGAAAGACCTCGATGATCGCGTCGATGCCCCAGTCGGACTCGTTCTGTTCGCGGAACTTCCAACCAAGCTCGCCGACAACCAGCAGTGCCACCCCGTGCACGCCTACCCGACCCACCCGGTCGGAACTCGGTCCCATATCCGCACCGTACCGATCAGGTATGGCCAGTCCTGCCACATACGCCGCTACACCGGTTTCGCCGAGTTGTCCGGCGCCAGTGAATCTGTCAGCTCGGGGCTCGAATTCACCTGGGCACTTACAGGTGGGAGGTGGGCTCGTAGGTCGTCAGGGGCGAGCTGGCGTCGCCACCCCCGGCCGGCGTCTGGCTCGAACTACCGCGATGTCTGCTATCCCCTTTTACCAATGGCTTCCTGCTGCTGCGATCAGTTCATCGAGCTTGGTCATGCAGTTCCGGATCTGCTCTGTGCCGTCCTCCCGGGCCTTGGCGACGATCCCCCGTAAGTGAGCTTCGTCGCGGCTCGTGCGGAGAACTGCTAAGACCTGCTGCTCTGCGGAATCCATCCTCGTGCGGTATTCCTCGGCTGCGTCGTGGGGCAAGGTCTCCCGTACCCCTTGCAGCGCAGCGAGTAGCTCGTCAACGCTCGTCATCGATGTCGCGCTCGGCGATCACCTCGACGCTGAATCCTGTGTGCGGAATGGCGCCAGCCAAGTCGGTCTGCTCGATGGCGCGGGTGATGCCGTCGACCGTCAACCGGATGGCTTCTGTGGCGTCTCTGATTTCGAGGGCTTTCCAGAAGGTCACCGCCTGCGCTTCGGCGTCGACTTGCGCGAGCAAGGGAGTCAAGCCGGACCGCTCGAACCAGGAAGTCGCCAGCCTCTCCAGATCCGCACGTGGGTCAGGGCACCCGGTGAAGACGCGGGTGATTCCGATGAACCACGCCGAGCCTGTCTCGGTTCCGTGACCGGTGTGCGGGTCAGACAGCTGCGCGTACAGGCGAAGGTCCGCCGGCTCGGTCTCGCCGCCGCTGACCATCAGCCACTGCGTAGGCGTGTCGGTTGGCGTGGGCGATTCAGAGGTCACGTGTTGTCCTTCCGGTTGTTCTTTCGGATCTGCTCGGTGAGGGCGCGCAGTTTGCGGTTATTGGTTGCGGTGCTGGGAGTCGACGAGAACACGTACGGTCCTTCGCCAGCCGGCCCCCAGACCTTGAGGTGGTTGCCACCGGTTTTTTCGACCGCCCACCCCTGACTGGTGATCTCCCGCATATACCGGTTCATGTCCTTGTCCGAGGTCTTCGGGGGCGGCTTACCACGCAGTTCCTGTACCTTGCGGCTGACTTCGCCTGGCAATGCCGCTTCACCTGGCGCTCCCTGATCAGCGAGCTGAGCAGCCTTGTCCTCAAGTGCTCGCTCGACCCAGTTCAGCACCTCGGCCAGCGACTCGACGAGGCCGGAGCGCAGGCTGTTGGCCTCGAAGAGCACTTCCTGCTCGCGACAGCTGGTGCCTAACGTTTCGCGGAGAAGGTCCGTCACGGTCGCAAGGTCACTGTCGAGTCGTGTCACGACGTCCTTGGGAAGTTGAGCAATCACCACCCGTAAGGCTGCTGCGGCTGCCTGCACGCTGCTCACACGACCTCGCTTCCGGCGATTACTCCGGCAGCGGTGTGGGCCAGGATGGTTTGCGTTGGCAGCGTCAGCCCGAGCCGATTCCAGTGGAAGATCACATGGTGGGCAAGGACGCTGCGAATGCCCCTGTGCAGGGTTCCGTCGTTACCAGCTGTCGCCAGGACGCATCCCGCGTCGTGAAACGCGTTAGCCCAAGGCGCGAAGGCCGTCAGCGGCCCTTCGTTGCCAAACAACGGGCCGGCGGGCCGCGGATCGTGGGTGAGCAGCGTGGCGAGCTGGGTGGCCAGTTCGGCTGAACTGGCAACGTCGGCGGGCTTCGGCCGTGTTTGGGAGACGCGGTGCCAAATGTCGCCGCACTCGAACCATTCCTGTCCTGCTCCGCGGAACATCGCTGTGCACAGCAGGATTGAGAGTTCGCGTCGGCCTATGGCGGGCTGCGATTGCCGGAGGTAGGCCAGGATGTGGTGGCTATCCGCGCTGAACAGCTTGTGTGCGATGGCCATTCCCGGTTGGCCGCCGAAGGCCATGGCCTCGGGTTCGTAGCGGGTTCGGCGCCAGGAAGCGAGCGCGCCTGAGGTGACGAGTTCGTCGAGGACGGGTTCCACGGCGGCGGCCGTGTTGCCAGGTGTGATTCGCACGCGTAGGCCAGGAGTCTTGCGGATGAACCACCATGCGGTGATATCGCCGGTGTCCTGTAGTTGCTGTAGCCGAGGGGCCAGGATGGCAGTCATCGTGTGCTCGACGCTGTCCCCGGTGGGGAGTTCGAGGGAGACCTGATACCAGTCGTGCTCGGCGTGGGCTTCTAATGCGGCAAGTCCGGCTTGCTGGTAGGTCTGGCATGCGTCGGCCAGATCGGCAGACTCGATGTCTTTCTCGGCCGCAACTTGGTCGAGTGGAGTACCGCTGAGCACCGCGAGCACGGCCTGTGCGATCTCGGCAGGCGTTGCCGTCGCGGAAGAACAGGGCATGTTCTTGCGACGATCGGAATTCAGCTGATCAGTAGCCATGAGTCCCATCCGGAGAGAGGCGCAGCGTTGCGGCTGGCGGTGTGCAGGGCGAGGCCGAGGCCGGCTGCGCCTGTCAGGAACCCGGCATCCTCGCCGGTCGCGCGGAGATCGACGTGCCGAGTGAGCTGGCGGGCCAGGTGCGGTAGCTGGAGGCTGATCGCGGGGGTGAGCGCGTCCTGGGCGGTGCGCCAGGCAGTTTGGTAGAGCCCGGACCAGCCGTGGCACAGGCTGGTGTCGCCGATCAGAGCGAGTTGAGCCGGATCGGACAGGCACGCCGCCACGGTCTGTTCGGCCATGCGTTGTCGTGCTGTGTCGGGAAGAGCGAGCGCGGCGAGCTGGTGGGCGCGTCCGATGCCGGGGGTGCCGTAACACCAGCTCGGCCGGGGCGGTTCGTGCTGGTGTAAGGCTTCTGCGTTGAGTTGGGATCGGGTGATCCATTGGGGCCACCAGGAGCCGCTGTCGCTGTTGTGACGCCAGGTGTCGAGGTAGGCGCAGATGCGTTCGATGGCCTCGGGCTGGCCGGGCACGGTGACGCCGCGCCGCTGGGCCGTTGCGAGAAGAGCGAGCGGGCCGCTGATGCCGTGGGCGAGGCCGAAGTTGGCGTGCCCTCCGGGGGCGGGCAGCTTGGGGTCTGGGTCGTGGGAGACCCACCATCCGGGAAGCGTGGTGCCGTCGAGTTGCAGCGGGTGGGTCAGTCGTACGAGGTAGTCGAGAATCCGTGCGAGTGCGTCGTTTCCCGGCTCTTGCTCCAGAAGAAGTCGTCCGATGCCGGTCAGCCCGCGGAATAGGTCGTACTCGTCGAAGGTTGCGGTTTCCCTGCGGTTGATCCGTGTCAGGGCGGCGTCGACGCGACGGTGGGCTGAGGCGATGACGGCGGGCAAGATTCTGTTCAACGCTGCCGCGTAGGCCGGGATCTGGTCGGCTGCTGCGTGCAGCATGGCGCAGATCGCGGGAGCACCGAGATACAGCGATGCGTCGTTGCTGTCGATGACGCTGTCCGCGGTGGCGGCCTTTACCCACGTGTGGGCTGAAGTCCAGGTTCCCGCGTTGGTATGGGCTCGTTCGATGTGCAGAAGTGCGATCCCCGCAGTTCCCCGGGACAGCGACTGCACCTGCCAGAACTCGTCGGCGGCAGGCGGCATCGAAGTTGTCAGCTGGTCGACGAGCTGGCCGGTGAGGTCGTCGGTGGGCTGGGCGATCACGGGTATCCCCTGCCCAGCAACGCGAGCTGGCGTTGGGCGACGACGCGCGCGAGCCGGTTGGTCAGACGTTCGGTACCGGGATCGACGCCCACGCCACGGAGGTGGTGGTCGTGCAGCAATGTCCGCAACACGATTGCGGGTTCGGGGCCGCGACGATGCTGGTCGCGGAAGGCGGCCAATGCGGCTCGCCGGCGCTGCCACGCGGTGGCCACGGGGTGACCGGCGGGGATCATGCTCAGCTCGGGCAGAGAACCGATGGCCGTCAGACGTAGTGCGGCCTCGCGTAGCGAGCGGTCGAGCTTTCCGTGTTCCTGCGGGATGAGTTCACACAGCCAGCGATAGCCTGCTTCGGGGCTGGGGGCCAGGGACGCGGCGATGTCGGCCATCGACGCAGCCGCAGCAGCCTGGATGGGCGGTCCGGTTCCGCTGGCCCAGTGGAGTTGGGCCAGCGCCACGGCGGAATCGGCCGCGAAGACCTCTTCGGCCGCCGCCTCGTTGGCTGGCCCGTGGCCGAAGGTTCCCGGCGGCTGGTAGGTGCCGAGTGCGAGATCCGCAAGCAGACCGGCGTCGCGTAGCTGTGCGGCCCAGTCGGCGAGCCGCGCGGCGGCTGCCCCGTACTGTCCGGGATCGTGAAGCCGGAGAGACAGCACGAGGTATTGGTCGCTGTCAGGGCGGGTGCTGTCGTGATGCCGGGAAAACCACCATCGTTCCGCGTGGTCCTCGACGGCATGGAGTAAGTGCGGCAGGTACGTGGTGAGGATGTCGTTGAAGCGCCAAGGGTGGCCGCGCAGGTCGGCGCGAAGCACTGCGGTATTGCCTGGAAGGTGCGCGTCGGAGCGTGTGATGGTGTGGTGCGCTGCCGTCCGGGGACGGTTATCAACGGGGCCGGCAGCGGTCAGTGGGACGAGGAATTCGCACACGCGCCCCGCCCAGGCATGATCCTGATGGTCACCGCTTTCGCGCACGATCACGTTGCTGCTGCGATCCAGGCGACGTCGCAACAGCATCCGGTCGTGCCGGTCGTCCAGATCCAGCGGGAGGCGTTGCTCGCCTTCCACCAGCAGCACCGATGCGGGAACCTGCCACCGGTCACGCCACTCGGCCAGCGCGATGTCCCAAGTGGACTCTTCCGCGTCGGTCTGGGGCAGGTCGACTGACCCCAGTCTCCACTGGGCCGGCGACAGCACCGTGCGGCCGTAGCGCACGCGAGGCAGGAAGGGCATCTCCCGGGCGGCTCCGAAGTCGAGCAGTCCGTAGAAGCCGCAGCGCGCCGACGGGACTTCGGCCAGAAATCGCGCCAGCGGCGGGGTCTGCGCCGACGTCTCTAGTGCGTGCAGCACCCACGGCCGCACCCGCTGCCCGGTGGACAATCGCACCAGGCTCAACCCTTGATGATCTGCAGTAACCGCGAGATCGTCGATATCGATCTCCGAGCCATGGTTGCCGTGGTGCTCGGACAACGACAGGACCTTCGGTAGCAGCTCTGGTACGCGGGTGATGTTCTCGTTGTGCTCGCGACGCGGCGGAAACGAGAGTTGCGCCGCGATGGTGTGCTCGCCGCCCGGTTCGTAGGTCCCGGCTAGGCGGTGTCGATCGGCGTCTGGCAGCACGTGCGCGAACCGGCCGGCCATGCTGCCGGCGTGCATCGCTCCGGTGACCCACAGCTGGAACCGTCCCCGTGCCAGGGCGTCGGAGGAACGCGCGTGGAGTTGAAAGGCCAGCTCGACTCGTTCCGGAGGGACCATGTTGTCGTGGTCGCCGACCCGGAGACGGTCGATCAGTTCCTGGGTCAATGTGATTTCGCGTTGGCCGTCCGCCGTGGCGCGCTGGATGAGGGCCAGCAGTGTGCCATCGCGTTCAGTCAGGAGGTGAGGGCTGTGTAACCGCGGGGCGCCAAGCCAGCCGGCGGGAAACCCCAGCCCGGAGTCGGCGATGACGTCACGCACGGCCACCTGCGTTCCCGCGCCGTAGCGGTCAAGGAAGCGGGCGTGGAAGTCGCGCCAGGCGGGTGTGCCGAACGGGTGCTGAGTCAGGCGCAGCAATGCCGTGGCCGCAGACTCAGCCTCCTGCAGCACCACGTCGGGCACCGTGAGCTGGTCTTGCAGTGCGACGTCGACGGCGAGGGTCTTCTCGGCATCGCGCACCTCCCGCATCCGCTCGGCGGCGCCCGCCAACGCGGCCAGCGAGGACGGCTCCGAGGGGGCATCGCAGGGCAGTTCATCGCGGATGGTGGAGAGCTGTTTGATCAGGTCTCCGAGGTCTGGCAAATCACCCGCATCGGCGGCCTCAAGCTCGGCGATCAAATGCGCCAGCGCGTCCACAGTGGTCATTGGTGCGCGCAGATTGGTGATCAATGCTCGACGGGAGACCAGATCAGTCAGTAGGGAGTAGATCCGGTCGGATGTGGCGTGGGGAATTTTCTCGGCGATCCTGTGGGCCACTGCCGCGAGCGGTCTCGGTGTGTCTGCTGCGGCCAGCGCCGCATGTACCGGCTTGGACAGGCGGACTGCGACGTCCAGCGCGGCGGGTTTCCCCGGCTGGGTTTCGTCTGGCCGGGTCGGTATGACAAACCGGTCGCCACGAATGAATCCGGCGTTGTTGACCACCACGGACAGCCGTTTCAGGAGGTCGGTGCGCTGTTCCAGATCGTCGACGATGCGGCCCAGCCATCGCGCATCCGCCCGAGCCGTGATCCGGTGAGGTTCGTGGCGTAGCGGAGTGGGAGCGGTACCCACTGACGCGGCGGCCACCCCGGCGAAGAGGCCGAACGGGGTGGCGCGCCGCTGCCAGCGGCGCAGATACGACGAGACCGAGCCGAGCAGGCTCACGAGCCGGCGGTTCTCGATGACCTCGCCAGCGAGCACGGCGTCGATCTGCTGGGACAGCACCGGACTGGCCACCTTCAGCGCGGCCCGGACCTCCGCGCGGTGCCACAGCCGCGCCAGCCACTCCCGGCAAGCCGCGCTGTCACCGTCGAGGTCGTCGGGCAATTCCAGTCCACCGGGGTCGGTGCTGGCACGCGCCAGCACGACACCCGTGCTCCGGTAGAAGGTGGTCCGAGAGCCCACTGCCGCCTCCTGCATCAGACATTCTTATTGGGAGGAAGGGAAATCAGAACGGGTTCTGGGCGACCTGGCTGGTGCAAGCACTGCCGCAGGTCGTCCCGCCGCAGTTGTCGCTGGTGTCGCACGACATCTTCGCCAACGGCAGGCTCGCCTCCACCACGCTCACATCGAGCGTGAACTCGTCGGTCTCAGGGGCCGGTGCCGTGTCAATCCCGTCGGCTAGTGCCAGTGACAGAGGCACGTGATCACTCTCCTTATGTTGTTCCTCAATTTCCCTGGTCCTCGGCGGTATTAGCTGTGGGCCAGGAGACCGTGACGCGGCAGTGCCGCTTGTCAATGACGAGTCCTTCGGGCAGACGCTCGGCGGGAGCGTCCTTCGGCCACACCGCGAACGCGGGTCCCGGACCGTGGCGCTGATCGTGGCCCCAGACGCGCACTTGTTCGGCCATCGCCTCCGCCAGCACGCCAGCGTGCGGGCCGAACGCGTGCACCCCGAACTCGGAGACCCCCGGCCCTGCACGGCGCGCGGTCAGGTAGGCAACGGAGTCGTCCTGGACCGCTGTCGGGTCGAACCACATCACGTCGGGATCGACCAGCGCTTCCTTCTGACTGGCCTCAGCCGCCAGACGACCGAATCCGGTGAACACGGTGGCCAGCCAGAGCTGGAGAGTGTCGAACGACTCGGTGCCGGCGATGGTCACGCCAGACCACACATCGACGCGCGAGGTGTCGAGCACGCCGTCCAACTTGGGCGGCTGGTCTCCGGGCCAACCGTCGTCGAAGCGGACCAGGACTTTCTCGTCGCGCAGGGACAGCAACTGTTCCGCGTTGGCTCCCGCGCCCTGCATCTTGACAAAACCGCACACGTCGGCGGATTGGCTTTCCAGGTGGTCGCCGGTCCTTTCCAGGGCCAACGAGCGGGTCAAGCCCCGCATTCGCAGAGGAACCACGATGCAGCCCTCCGGCGCGAGTTGGTCGAGCCATGCAGGCGGGATGTCCCACGCTCCGACCGTGACGATGATCCGGTCGTAAGGTGCGTGCGTCGGCACGCCGTTCTCCGCATCCGCGGTCACCACGTTCACACCCGAGTAGCCGGTCTGATCCAGCAGGCTGCGGGCGCGGTCGGTCACATCGGGGTCAATGTCCACAGTGGTGGTCGTTCCGCCCGGCCCGGCCAGCCAGCTCATCATCGCGGCATTCACACCGCCCGACCCGATCTCCAGCACATTCATGCCGGGGCGGATGTCGGCCTGCTCCAGCATGCCGGCTTGAAGCTGCGGCGAGGAGACCGTACTGACCGGCACACCGTGCTCGTCCCACTTCACATGCACGGCGCCCATCGGGTCATAGACCTCTTCCAACGGTGTGTCCAGCGTGTACCAACGCCGGTCAACCGCGCGGAAAACCTCGGCGACCCGATCGCTTCGGATCGCCCCCATCTCCCAGAGCTTGCCGATCATTTCCTCCCGCAGAGCCTCGGCCCGCGAGGCATCGCTAGCAGAATCCGCTTTCATCTCACGAAGTGAATTCACCTGGTTACTCCATCTATTGCCGCAGTCATTTCCAGGACTGAATCGACGTTGACGCTCTATCTGATCGCCCCGGCCCAGCCCGATCACTCCATTGGTCAGCGCTAGGAATGGAGACCCACGTGCGGCCTGAGCGGGCGAGTCAGCCACGGCGACTCTCCCATCACGGAAAGTGTTCACACGGATACTCTCCCAGGACGGTTTTCGGTGGGACTCACGACGGAAACCGGTGACCAGCACGAGACGTAGCCCTACGTGGCCTGCGTACCGCCGTCGACGGGCGTTCGTGCGGCGACGTTCCGCTGGCTCGTGATCGTCGATCGCCGGTCGACTGGACTGCCCTGCAACCAACAGGTGGGGCAGTACCGCTGACTCGGGCGTGGCGGCGCAGGAACACAGGCGGCGCCACAGTCTGCAAGCCCGAAGTAGCGCAGGGCGGCGTAGAGGCGTCGTGAATTGGCATGGCGCACGCGATGGACCAGGTATCCGGTGAAAAGGCCAGGCCAAGCCTCGGCCGAGTCCGGCACTATCCCGCACCCGGAACCCACAGAGCACTCGACGGCCGACGGGTTCGGCTCGGCGCGGCGGGCGTGTCGGGCGGCGGCAGCTCCAGCAACGCAGTGATGACCTCCTCAACCGCTCCGTGCGCCTGCCACAACGGGTCGCCGTCGGGGTAGTCCTCCACTCGGAATCGGGCAGCGATGGCTTTGTCGGTGTCCCGGATCGTGTAGCTCTCCACGACCCCGCCGTACTGACGCTCGGCGTAGATGGCGGCGAGTTCCTGGCGTTCGAGGTCGGGCAGGTGGAGGAACTGGAAGCCTTCATCCATGCTGCGCCGAATCGCGGCGATGTGTGGTGCTTCCTCGTCAATGGATGTCCCGTGCATGTCGCTTCCTTGAGGTCGAAGCGGCGACCCTGCCGAAGATGGGGGCACCGGTTCCAGGCCACGTCAACTGATCAACACGACTGACAGAGACGCTACGGCCCAGCTATGAGAAGAGACCAGAAGTTTGCTCCAGTTTGCTCGAAGACCTCCTTCTCTTGCGGTAAGTTGTTGACGGATCGTCGCAGGTGAAGCCACTATCTATCCGTTCAAGCAAACTGCCGCACGTCCCTGGTGGAAGGGGTAGTCATGCAGCTAACGTTCCTCGGCAAGGAGACGCAGGGTGGTGGCTCACCGACTTTGTACGCGACCGACCACGGCACATACGTCGTGCAGGGGTGGAAGGTCAACGGGCACCCGACACGGGTCGAGATTCCCCACCGCCTACTTGGACACGTCGAGAAGGGGAAATGCCTGGGCGCGCACCTCGACGACACCGGCCGCGGGAGCTTCATCCTCACCGGCGAACCAGTGATCGACGCCGAGGCGTTGGCTCAGATGGACATCCCGGGACACGAAACCTGCGTCGAGGTCCCGAAAAACAAGGAGGTTTGGGTCAGTGGAGCTACTACAGGGTGAAGCGTTCGACGCGCTCTTCCGCGATTTCGAGCACGACGCGTTCCACCTTGAAGTCCAGGACACCTACCACACGCCGGAGGAATCGGGGCCGTTTCACCTGTTCCTCACCGGCCAGCACGACGACTTCGCGTGGTTCCAGCCGTGGCTCGATCTCGTCCGCAACGCCACTCAGGCCGGACGTGTCATCCGGAGAACACGAGTGGTGACGGTGCCCCACCGCGACTACACGCGATGGGGGCTCACCGTGGCCGAGCACAACACCGCCGCAGGAGAAGATGTCCGATGGCTTCCCCGACATCTGATCAACCCAGACGAGTTGTCGGCAGATGACTTCTGGCTCTTCGACGACAAACTCGTCGTGTTCACGGTATTCGAGCCAGGTGGCAGGTTTGCCGGCGGCGCGGCCAGCACCGATCCTGTCATCGTGAACCACTGCCGCACGGTGCGCGATCGAGCCTGGGAGCTCGCGATCCCGCACCGTCGCTACCTGGAGACCGAGTACGTCACCGCCTAGATCGGGGACCTCGTGACGCACTCCCTTCACCAGGCACGTCAGGCACTCGGCCAGCAGCTGCGCGACCTTCGCAAGGACGCGGGGCTCACTGGCCGAGGCTTGGCAGGGCTCGCCGGTTGGCACAGCTCGAAAGTCTCGAAAATCGAGTACGGCAAGCAAACGCCCTCCGAAGACGACATTCGCGTCTGGTGCCAGCAGACCTCGGCCGATAAGCAGATCCCTGACCTGATTGCCGCCGTCCGCAATATCGAATCGATGTATGTGGAATGGCGGCGCATGCTCAGCGCCGGAACGAAACGCCGCCAAAACGCTTCACGACGGCTAGAGTCCGACACGAAACTGATGCGGTGGTACGAACCGGTTCTCGTTCCTGGAATACTGCAAACAGCAGAATACGCCAGCGAAGTCATGCGTCGAGTGATCGGATTCTACGACATTCCCAACGACCTCGAAGCCGGCGTCGCCGAGCGAATGGAACGCCAGACCATTCTATACCGAGGTGATCACAGGTTCCACTTCATCCTCGCCCAACAGGCGCTGAACACGATGGTGGGCAGCGTGGAAACCATGATTGGCCAGCTCGACCGGCTTCTGGCCGTCATGTCGCTGCCACGAGTCGCCTTCGGCATCATCCCGAATCAGGCTGAGTACCGCGTACCCACCAATCAGTTCATCATCTTCGACAACCGACTTGTCCACATCGAAACGGTCTCCGCTGAGCTGAGCATCAGTCAACCGCGAGAAGTCGCGCTCTACAACAAAGCCTTCCAACAACTCTCAGAACAGGCGGTCACCGGCTCAGCGGCACGGACACTCATCACCAATGCGCTCGACCGCCTCTACACGCAGCAGAACCTGGATGAGTAGGCGACAACATAAGGACTAGTCTGCGCGGGCGACAGTTCGACATCTTCCACCGCGCCACGCCTCTCACAGGCGAGGCCACGAAATGGCCCTCCAGCCGCTCGTTAACCTCAGCTGGCTGACCGCCTGCGGCGGTGATCTGCCACCGCGCGTACAGCGCCCCGCAGAAGAGCAAGAGCAACACCGCGCCCAGCAGCAACCGAACGAGGCGTTCGGGATGCCCGCTCCACAGTATCGCCGAGGGCAGACCCGGTCATGGGAGAGGGCGACCGCGCTCGGCATTCCTGAATGGCAACCGTGGCAATGCATCCCGTCGTGATCGACGAAATCCGTGCCAGGCTCGAACTCGTTGACGTCTCTCCCACATCTTCGCCGACAGCGAATTCCGCGCCTTCGCCAGCAAACACGTTCGTGCCCTTTCGGTTCCCGGCTGCGGCGACAAGCCACGTTCGTTCTTTGACCAGATGCAGGCGTTCGCCATCGAGACGACGCCTCTGGCGTGGATTCGAGTCGATGACAACGGCAAGCTCACCGCCCCGGTCGCCAAGTTCCTCACCGAGGACGACGCACAGCAGCTTGTCTCCGAGACCACGGGCGAACCAGGGACGGCGGTCTTCTTCGGCGCGGGTGACGAGGAGGACGTCGCCAAGGTGATGAGCAAGGTCCGTGTCGAGGCAGCCAAGCGAGCCGACCTCTTCGAGGAGAATGCATACCGGTTCTGCTGGATTGTCGACTTCCCGATGTACGAGAAGGTGAGGACGGCGCGGTCGACTTCAGCCACAGCTCCTTCTCGATGCCGCAGGGTGGTCTGGAGGCACAGACCCAAGACCCACTCGACATCCTCGGTGGCAATACAACATCGTCTACAACGGCGTCGGGCTGTCGTCCGGCGCGATCAGAAATCACAGCCCCGACGTCATGTACGAAAGCGTTCCGGATTGCCGGCTATCCCAAGGAGGGGGCTGACCGGCAGTTCGGCGGCATAATGCGGGCCTTCCACTACGGTGCGCCGCCCCACCCTGGTATCGCCCCTGGCGTAGGCCGAATCGTCATGATGCTGGCAGACGAGCCCAACATCCGCAAAACCACCGCATTCCCGCTCAACCAAAACGCACAGGACCTGCTCATGGGTGCGCCGAGCGAGGTGACCGAGGACCGGCTCAAAGAACTCCACCTCAGTAACCGCAAGCCGCCGCGTACCAAGGAACACTAGGAGCAGCGCTCGCTCACCGAACTCGAGCACGCCATTCCGCGTTCAGACGCCACGACCCGCGCTGACCGGCAGCGGCAGCAGGACCTTTGCACAGCTCGGTTACCTGACCGTCACACACCTCGCCCAGCGCGTGGTCAGCTCGGTGCAACCAGCCACGTCGAGCCGACCAGACACTGCGGGCAGTACGGGTAGTCGGGCAGTGGGCCACTCCACGGCAGCGTGGGCACACCACAGGAAGACCAGGGCAAGACGAGGTGGCGGAAGCGCAGCACGTTGGCCTCGTCCGGGACGCAGTGCAGCAGCTTGCGGAACTGCCCAGGCAGCCATATGGCCTGTGGTTTGCGGGTCATGGCGAGGGCCGGTCGTAGATCAGCCAGTAGGCACACCGCAGCGCGGCGACGCCGAGCAAGACGATCAAGAGGATCGTTGCCATCACAGCCTCCGTTCGGGGAAGCCCGGCCGACGGCGCATCGTTCGGGGATTCCCGCCACTGGTCGGGGCGATGACGGGAACGGTGCGCCGTCGGACCGGGCGGCTCGGCTCCCACGCTGGTCGGGGAGCCAGCGGAAGGAACGGGAAGCCGAGCCAGCTTGGGGCACGTCACCCGGCGGCTCGACGGGCCGCGGACGGGCTTTCGTTGAACAGCGCCCACCGCGCGGCGAGGTAGACCCGGCACGGGGACTTCGGGCGTCGCAGCGGGCGTCGCCAGCGCTGCAGAAGGCGCGAGCAGGCAGGGCACTCGCCACGCTCGTTGGGCTCGTGCTCGGCCATCAACCGGCGCACGGCCTCCACTAGGTGCGGCATCTCCGAACGGGCGACCTCGGTCACGGCGTGGTCGTCGCCGTTGGCCGCGATATTGGCTAGATCATCGAGTCGCCGACGCACGGACTTGTTTAGCTCAGTCAAGAACATCAGCCACCCCGCTCGCGTCGCGCGCGGTTGAGGCTTCGGATGTTGTGCGATCGACGCAGAAACTCAGCGTCGTTGGCTGGAGTCGCGGCGCCCGGATTGACCCAGACCAGGCGAGCAGTGATGTGGCTACCCCAGGTGAAGCCACGGAGCGCATTCTCCGGCGTTTGCAAGCTCATCCGCAGTCCGCCGTCCACTCCCACGACTTCGGCGTGGTCGTCGAAGGCAATCCCCCACGCGGCGATCCGGGCGTCCACGCGGTCGCCGTACTCCTGCACCACGGCGAACACGCGAGGCGCGAAGTCGGCCACCATGCCGTCCACAATCGCGGCGAACATGTCCGCACCGCACAGCGGCGTCATGCCCGAGGGGTCCTGTACGTGCGCGTCCAGCGGGTGACGGTCCTCATCCTGGTCACCGGTGGTCTCCGCTCCCGGCGATCGTGGCATAGCCGTAGTCATGTCTGCCTCCATCCCCGAGCGTGGGGCTGACCAGCGATGGGCTACCGTCTTGTGGATCTTGCGTGCTCGCTGTAGCCGGTCACGCCCGTGCTTGGTGAGTCGAATTTTTGGCTTACCAAGTGATACAAAGAGAATCCTTTGTGGATTGTCTGATATGGACACTTCTTCCTCTCGATCACGCCAGCAGCGCGGCCGGCGGGGTGTTGGGACTGGGAACGGCGGACGTATTCGTGGCCGATAGCGATCAGCTCGGTACCGAGTTCGTTGCTAGCGATGGCGTCCAGTTCTCCGTTGACCAGAGCCAGTGCGCTGGCAGCGAGCGCGCGGTTGATGCGTGCCACGCGTGCCAAGAACTCGCAATCCTCGCGCGCCACCATGGGCTACCACCCGCTGCGAAGAACACCGCGTCGAGCTACTGGAATCCGCGGTTGGCGCGATCGCCTGCGCGATGATGACCGTGGTGTCATTCATGGCTGGCTCCCTACTTGCACAACGCCGCCTTCCCTGGGGTGGCGACAAGCACTGCTACGGGTTGGTGCCGGAATCCAGGTGAGAGAGGGCGCGTCGTGTCGCACCAATGACGGCGTGCCACGGTGGAAGTGCGGTGTGGGAACGCGGCGATCCGATCCACTGTGGAGTCTTGTCCTCTGTGGTGGCCAGCGCCGGGAGGATCACGTGAGCGCCGCGGGGCGTGGGGCGGAGCTTCCAGCGGTGCAATTCGGCGGGCACCTCGGGCCGTGAGGCGTCGGTGGGTTCGGTGAGGAAGGTCCACCAATCGTGGCCTGGACCGGCGATGACCGGCCCGGCCAGCATCATGAGCCGCAATTCGGACTGCACGGCGTGTCCGAGCGGCGCGGGCATGGTGAGGGCGTCCAGCACCTCGCCCACCGGCACGGTCAGCCGACGCGGCTGGACTTCGACTGTGACTGGCCAGCCGACGAGTTCTTCGTAGCGGGTTCGCGCTGCGGCGAGGTCACGCAGCCACTGCGGTGCCGTTGACGTGGCGGGCGGGGTTGTCGTGGTGGTCATCGTTGGCCTCCAAGGTGTGTGTCGCCGGGGAAGCGAGACGGGAAGCGATCTCGCTCACGGTGGGGCGAGCGGGCGGATCGAGTCGGACTTTGTCGCGGACACGGGGCGCGTTTGTCGGCGTTGTGGAATTCGCGGACTGCGTGCGGGCCATGACGTGCTCGTGTTCGCCGCCGGAGAGCCGATCGAGGCTGAGCAGCACGTCGCGCACCGCTGCGCGGAGACGTCCGGCGTCCAGGGGCGTCAGAGTCCACGGGCCCGGCGCGGACGGTGTGATGGTGAGTCCTGCCGTGGTCAGGTGAAGGTGTAAACGTGCGCGTCGTCCGCGACTATCGCGGCAGCGCACCGTCCACAGGTTGGGTTCACGTTGCCACTTCAGCCGGGCCATCAGGCGCAGTAGCGGCGTGGTCCGTCGGTGCTTGGTCATGACAGATCACCACCTCTCAGTTGAGATGAGGCCGACCCGTACGACGCCGCGCTGGGGTCGCGGCGCCCGGCTAGCCGGAGGGGGAGCTGGCCGGTCCTGGTCGTACGGGTCGGCGGGAAAGTGCGCTCGACGTGGCCACCCCTGCGCTGGCGCCGCGCACGGTTGCAGTGAGCGCAGCGTGGCCGTGGGAGCGCACCGGGCTGGTGTCCGCGGGGCTGGCCAGCGGCACGATCGCCGGTCGCGCGGTGATCGCATTCGGAAACGAGCCGGGCGCGGTGACCACGGCGATGTTCGGACCACCCGCTCCTGGTCGGAGTGACCCGTGGCGCCAGGCTGGCCGCCGTGAGGCTGGTTCCGTTCACTGCGATTCACCTCCCGGCTCAGGAACGGTCCCGTACCTGAGTGAAAAGCTGCCACTGCGGCAGATACGCTCACGAACAAACCTGGTCTGATCGTCATTCGATCGCGATAATCAACAGATTACGTTGATAGTTATCATGACGGCATACGCCAACTGGGTGTACTTATCCTGCTGATCGCGTATCCTGAGCCTGTAGTCGACTGGGATCGCGCGACACGGATCGCGAAGGAGTGCAGGGCAGATGGTTCAGAGCTCGACGTCCAGCACCGTGCAGGCTTGGGAACTGGGCGTTCGCCTGCGGGAACATCGAGAGCAACTCGGGCTCACAGCCAGCTCTGTCGGTAAGACCACCGGTATCGGCGGCTCCAACCTGTCGGCGATCGAAGCCGGCAAACGCCGACTCACCGCGGCAAAGCTCTCGGAGCTGGCCAAGGTCTACGAACTCCCGGACGACGACCTCGCTGACCTCGACGCGCTCCGCGACCAGACCGACCAACGGGGCTGGTGGCACGACTACAACCACCTGTACTCCGACGAGTTCCTGCGCCTGCTGGGCCTGGAAGCTGGCGCCGATCACATCCGGGAATACGCCCCCGACATCATCCCGGGCCTGCTGCAGACCGCGGACTACGCGCGAGCGATGATCCGGGCGGGCACGCCCTACATCAAGCCCGTGGACGTCGGACCGCGTCTGGAGACACGACTCGCCCGGCAAGCTTGTCTCGATGAGCCGTCACCGGTTCAGCTCACAGTTGTCCTCGGCGAGGCCGCTCTTCGGCAAGAAGTTGGCGGTGCCGCGGTCATGCGCCGGCAATTGGAGCATCTGATCGAGACAAGCGAGACCAAGAGCAACCACGTCCGCATCCGCGTCATGCCCTTTGGCATAGGTGCGCATCCTCTCATCGGCGCAGCGCTGACGATCCTGTCTTTCCCATCGCCACATCTGGGCGATCTGGTCTGGCAAGAAACCGCAGTCAGCGGCGGCATCGTCGACAAACGCCAGGTCATACTCGAGTCCACCGCCAGCTTCGCGGAAGCCTTCGAACGGGCGCTCGACGAAGCAGCCTCGCGTGAGATCATCGAGCGGATCTACAAGCAGATGGAGCAAATCTGATGAGTGACACGACCTCGACCCCACTCCACGCGCGAACCGGCTGGTTCAAGAGCAGCTTCAGTAGCCCCTCACAGTCGTGCGTCGAGGTCAGATTCGATGGCGATCTCGTCTCGGTGCGAGACAGCAAGTACCGACGCGACCCAGCTAACGACCTCGCCCAGGAACCGATCATCACTGTCACTGCAGACCAGTGGGGCGCGCTGCTCGACGAAATCACCGGACGCGCCACCCCAGGCACGAACGGCGTGTTGAGCATCGAACACTCCCCTGACGGGACCGTGGTTCTGCGGGCGATCGAGGACAGGACAGCTCTGATCTACACCGAGGTCGAGTGGCAGAAGTACCTCGCCGGGGTCCGAGCTGGCGAGTTCGACCACCCCGGCCGCGACAGCATGATGGTCTGCTCGCGATAACGAGAGCTGCTCGCCGCTCTTCCAAGAGGTTCGGCCTCGTCGAAGGTATCGGCCGGGCGTGGCATCTTGTTCGCTTCTGACCGTCGACGAGGTTCTGCGTCCATGGGGCTCGCCTCCCAGTTCAGGTGAGGCGATCGAGTGTTTGGGACAGCACGAGTAGTTCGTTTGTATCTGCGTCCATCCCTGGGACTGCCGGGGCGGCAATCACGGATGCGGCTGACACCGGTTCCCTTCCCTGCGAACTACGCGCGAGCGCGTCGCGCACCAGCTCGGCTTGTTGTGCAGGGGATGTGGCGGAGTCGACGGGCTCGGCGATGTAGGGGCTGAGACACACCAGACCATCGCGGCACTCGATGACTCGCCGGTAGTAGCGGAGTCGCATATGACGGACCTGGAACGCCTCGCGGATCGGCGAGGTCGGCGGGAACAGCGCGATGTTGGGGAACTGGCCACAGACGGCTATCCACAATGGACGTAGCTGCCTGTAATGACGGCGCATTTCGAACCAGAGGCGAGCTTTCACTATGCCGGTCCGGGCCCCGGGGTAGCCAATTCCGAGGAAGAAAGCGACAATGCCGATTGCCAGGAATGGCGTCGTCCATGTTTCCGTACCCGGAAGCGGATCTCTGTCAATGGCGAGCCGTCCAGAGGTGGACACCACGCGCGGCATGTGCGTTCCGAGGCAGTTCACCACGAGCCCTGCGGCGGCTACCCGCAGGCTGAGGCGAGCGCGTGATTGGGTTTGTCCGGCTGTGGTCCATGCGAGATAGGCACCGCGAGCGGTTGCATAGCTCATGTAGAGGTTTCCGAGCAGGTAGAACGCCAGCACACCGGCATGTCCGTTTGCGTCTTCGTAGCTGGCGCCGCGAACGGCGGGGCTGGTTGCGACGAACGTGGCGACCAGGGCTCCACTGGTCAGCAGGGCCAGCGCGACTTCGATACGGCCGCGGGAGCCTACCGTTTCCGGAGACGCGGCGGATTGGAGCAGAACGATCAGCAACGCGAAGAAAAACGTCAGAATCACGTTCTGAATGAGCTTCGGAGACTGCTCCGGAAATAGTCCGCTCATGACGGGAACACTGATGGCGAGTTGCGCGGATAGCGCTATAAAAACCAGGACTGTGCAGACCGCCACAACACGGAGTCCCTTGTCCTGTGGGGCCCGTACAAGCTGCGCTATTTTCCACACCGCCGCGATGGCGGACGCTGCCCACATGAGGACGTTTGGCACCATCATCAGAGCCACCCCTGATGATCATCGAATGCGCCTCGCAGCCGCTGAGCGGCATCCGTTTTGCGATCGGGAGTGAGCTTCAACCTGTCGAGCAGGGTGGCCCATTCCTTGATGACCGTTGCTACCATCTCGGCCTCGCGTTCGAAGGCAGGACCGTAACCGTCCCGGCGGAGCGCCCGGCGCACCATATCAGGAGGAATATCAGGAAAAAGCTGACTCCATATGTCCGAATCATGTTCATTGCCGCCGTGGCCACTGATAATGTGTCCCACTTCATGCAAAATGATGTGTTCTTGATGAGCGGTCGTCGTATCCCTCTGGTACAGGATGTAATCGACGTCCACCGTGCCGATCCAGAGGCCGAAGACTCCGGGAACCGGGAGTGGGTACGGAACGAGCCTGATGGGGCGCCCCCGCTGCTGCCCCAGACGTTCGCAGAGCACGCGCACATCGAGTGGTGAATCGATGTTCAGCTCGCGGAGGATTTGTTTCACTCCACGTCGCAGTTGCAGATCATTACGCCATCCTCCGGCCTTACGTTTCATGCTCTGCCTCCGTGAACAGCCACCTCAGCTCGGTAGCGGTAGCCCACGGGTGACTGATCAATCCGTTGTGCCCCCCGGGCATCTCGATGAGCTTGCGATCTAGCTGGTGCGCAAGCTGCTCGGCGCAGCGGTATTCCCACCGTCCGCGGGACTCTGCGCCACCTGTGGGAATGATCGTCGGCGAGGCGGCTGCGATCTGACCGACATCCAGTGTGCTGTCGCGGACTGCGGGGAAGTCGTAGGCGAAGAAGTGCCGCAGGTTCGCGTCGATGTCCCCGACTGGCGGCGTCGGGCGAGCCCCCTCCTCACGTGAGCCGTCTCCGTTGCCGCCCAATGACACGAAATGCCGGATCGCCTCCTGGACGTCCGCCCGTGCGAGCGCGGCAACTTCGTCCAGCCCCGCCTCCTGCTGCGGGTCGCGGACCAGGGAGGACATCGGTGGTTCGTGGGCCACCAGCGTCGCCACCCGCTCGGGGTGCCGTACGGCCAGATGCAACCCGATCAGCGCGCCAATACTCGGCCCGATCACGCGGGCCGGCTGCGCAGACACGGTGGACAGCAGGGTGGCCGCGTCGTCGGCGTGCGTAGCCAGCGTGGCCGGCGGGGTGGACGCCGTGCTGCGGGAAAGGCCGCGGCGGTCGTAGGAGATCACTTGATAGTGCTGGGCCAACGCCTCGGCGAGCTGCTCGGTAGCACCGGCCTCGCTCAGGCCACCCTGGATGATCAGAACTGGTGGGCCCTCACCACGCATCTCGCAGTAAAGCTCGGCTCCCTGGACCCTGACAGCCTGCTGATGTATCTGCACCGTCACCCCGCTTCGTTGATGGACCTCGGTAACGGCTCGCCGTTGCTCATCCTTGCTTCTGGCGATCTTTACCGGGCGGTCCCCGTTCATGAACAGAAAACGTCCACCAGTGTGACCCGCGACCGACGCGGGTATCGATGCCCTCACCCGGACGAGGGACCGTTGTTGTCTTGGCTGGCTTGAAAATCGATGTACTCCATCACGCTGCGCAGCCTCTCCGGCGAAAGCTGACTCGCGCGGGCGGCGAGCTGTCGCACGTTGTGTTCGCCAAGGCGAGCCAAGATCTCGTGTTGGCGGTTGAGTTCCCGGCCTCGGTCCGAGTTGGTGAAGTACTCCATATCCACGCCGAAAAACTCGGCGATCTTCACTACCACTGCGTGGCTTGGTTCCGACTTGCCGTTGAGTAGATCGTAGAGGTAACCGCGCGATACCCCGACTGCTGCAGCGACATCCGGTTTGCTGTATTCCGACCCGTCCTCGCGTTTCACGCTGCTGAAGAGACGACGGAGCTTGGCGGCGAATGTGTCGCCAGCCGCACTCTGCTCAGCCACGGTCCCCACCTTCTCTCACACGGCTGTGTCATGCATCCCTGACCAGCAATATCAACAGTCCGGTAGAGTTGACAGCTTGCTCGGTGCGCCTTACGTTCGTACTACGTTGTCGACTATATCGGACAACAGGCGTCAGGCATACCGACAGCTTTGGGAGTCGGCCGACTCCCTGGCGAAAAGATCAGAAACTTGCGGGCCCCGGTACCTGCCTGTCACAAGAGCCGAGTGATCTTTTCGTGGGACCACCGATGCCCCCAATTTGTTCGGCAGTCACCAGCGGAGGAGGAGTGGCTATGAAGGCGAATTCCGTGGAAGAAGATCGACCTTGTGCGGCTTGCGTCTTGAGGGCAGTGGACCCGCTTGCTGGGTTGGCCGATCGCTGGGCATGGGAGGAGCGGGCTCCCAGACTCCTCCATGATGTCCAGCGAGCCCGACAGCAGGTTGCCCGGTTGCTGGTCGACGTGGTTGCGCCGCAGGGGGCCTGGCGGAACCAAGCCGGATGGGACCACTGTGGACTTTCCTCACGCGAAGGTTCAAGCGGACGGCTATGTCCCGGCCACCGGTCGCACACCAACAGAACACAGGGAGGCAGACGTGGCTGTGATCACGATGCTGTCAGCGAAGGGATCCCCGGGAGTCACGACCGCGGTCGCGGCGTTGGCAACGATGTGGCCAGGCCCAGTGCTGGTGGCCGATGCCGATCCCAGCGGTGGAGACATGGTGCCAGGTTGGCTGGGGTCTTGGTGGGCGGACGGGTGGATTCGCGCCGACAAAGGTGTGGTGAGTTTCGCCCGCAGCACTCGCCAGTTGACGTCCGTTCCAGCAGAGGGGTTCGCCGGACACGTCCAAGTCGTTCCTGGCGCTCGGCACGTTCGAGTACTCGGCGGTGTGGCGCATCGGGCGCGGGGTGCCGCGATCGGCGAGACCGAATGGCGCCGGATTGCCTCTGCTGCGCGGGATCTCACCCGTGACGGTGGGCCGGATGTGCTGGTGGACGCGGGCCGGTGGGTTCCCGAGACACCGTGGCCGCTGATCACGGCGGCAGATCTGGTGCTCCTGGCGGTGCGTCCCAGCCTCCGCCACGTCCATGCAGCAATACCAGTGGTATGTGCCCTGCGGGAGATGGTTCGGACGGATCGCCTGGCGCTGGCGGTCTTCGCGACCACGCCCCGGCAAGCCCGCGCAGTGAGCCACACCATGGGGCTGCCGATCGCAGTGGAATTCCCGGACGAGCCGACCGAGGCGCGAGTGTTCAGCGACGGAACTCCGCATCATCACGATCCGCGGCACTGCCCGCTGCAGTGCTCCGCATACGAGGCCGCCCACGGACTTCATACCCGGCTCAGGCTCCACGCCTCGCGCACACAGCCGTCCGTGTTCCCGAACAGAAAAGGTGCTGCGTGATGACCCGACCAGGAAATCCACCATGCCAACACGAGGCGGTCGACAAACTCACCGGTCTGCCCGATCGGTGGTCCTGGGACGCCCACGCCTCCCGACTCCTGAGCGAATCCCGAGAATCCGGCAACCACATGGCCTTGCTACTGGTCGACCTCGATCGGTTCAAGAACATCAACGACACCTGGGGCCACCTCGCCGGCGACGCGGTCCTGGTCGGCGTGGCCCACGCCCTACGCAATGTTGTCGGCGCTGACGGGCTCGTGGGGCGCTATGGCGGTCATGGAGGCGACGAGTTCCTCGTGCTGCTCAAGCACGCCGACGCCCAGCGCCCTGTGCGGGTGGCCGAACAAATCCGGCACGACGTTCGCAACCTCGCGGTGACGGTGACAGCCACCTCGGGCGATCGGGTCCTGCTGACCGGGATCTCCGCGTCTGTCGGGGTGACCACCCATCCGCCCGACAACCTCGGTTCGCTCCGGCAGCTTGTGCTGGCCGCCGACTCCGCCCTGCAGCAAGCCAAACAACACGGTCGTGATCAAGTACGAACGGTTGCAGGCCCGTCTGATACCGACGAGCAGGCAGTCGTCGAGGCACACCTGATCCAGCATCACTCGCCGGCCGAGCCCCTCTCCGTGCTGGACCACAACACCTGCTTGCAGCACCTGCTGAACTTCTCCCACATGATGAGCGGACAGTGGAACCCCGACGTGCTGCTGGCACTCTCGACCGGACCACGGCGCTACACCGATCTACTGGCCACCATTCGCACCTCGACAGCAGTGGACGGCTGGTCAGGGCGAACTCGGCACATCCAGGACAGCATTCTCAACCGCACCCTGCGGCGCCTCGAACGAGACGGGCTGATCTTCCGCACGGAAGAACCGGGCGTCTGGCCTCGATCCGTGCACTATGAACTCAGCCCGGCCGCCCATGAACTACTCAAGGCGGTCATTCCCGGCGTGCTGTGGAGCCACCGGCACCAGGATCTGATTGTCCAGGCTCAGCAACGCACGCTGGCCCGCGCCGGGTAACACGCACTGAATCCCAGCACGGAATTTCCTTGTGCACTCCAAGATCCTCGGTCTTCATCATGACTTCGAAAGGAACTTGGGGTGCGCGCCTGAAACATCCTGTGCCGCGGTATCGGCTACCAGAGACCACGTCCCCGCAGTCGACTCGTCACCCCCCGAACGGGTCGGCTGCCCACCGGCTGCGGGGAGGTCGAGTCCCCACCTCCCCTCGACCTCCCCGCAGCCACGCCTCCACTGGTGACTAGCAGTGGTGGCTATTTCCGGGTGCGCCAGGGACGGTCGCGATGTTGCATGCGCTCGAGGAGCCCCTCGTAGTGGTTACCCTCGCGGGTAGTCCCGTAGCCGTGCTGGGAAACGATGCGATTGGACAACAACGCCCACCCTGCGCTTGCTGCCTGACGGACCCCTCATCATCCCCGTGGCCTTGGGCGACATCGGAGAGCAGGGCGAGGAGTGCCTCCGTCTCGTCACCGCTGAGAAGCACATCCGAGTCCAACGGTCTCTTGCGTGCCATGTCCTCTCCGTTCCCGCCGTATTCGCCACGACAGCCTCATCGTGACCGCTGATCGGGTGGGCTCGCTCGCCGGTGAGCTGATGCAGGCTTGACAGGCGATCAGTCGAATGGGATCAGCAGCGCAGTGAAGGCGCCCGCGATCAGCGCTGGGCCGAATGGGATCGGGGTGTGTCGAGACGCTCGCCGCAGCGCGATCAGGACTGCACCGGCGAGGGCGCCATAAAGCAGGCCGAGGATGGCTCCTGCGGCCAAGGTGGTCCATCCCTGCCAGGCCAGCGCCAGACCCAGCAGTCCTGCCAGCCGCACGTCGGCCGCGCCCATCGAACCAGTGGCAACCAGCGCAATGGCCAGGTAGAAGACGAAAAGACTGGTCATTCCCAGCAGCGAGCGCACCATCGCCGCTGCGTCGTGGTCGACCACCGTCGCAAGCCCGAACAGCAACACCAACGCGGGGTAAGCGGGCAACAGCAGCTTGGTCGGCATGCGCTGTTCCACAAGATCAATGACGGCCAGCGGCACGCACACGATGGCCAGCACGCTGTAGGCGAGCAGTGCGACGTGAAGACCCGTACGCCAGGCGAATAGTCCAAAAAGGACTCCCATTGCGGGTATGAAGGCCGTGGCCGCAACCAGCGAATGCCCCTCTGCTCGGACAGCGAGCAGTCGACGGGTTGGCCCGCTCATGACGGCACCCACGGCACCGCCGAGCAGACTCCACGCGGCGATCACCCACCACTCATTCACGGTTGCGGCCCCGTTGCGCGTCGTACGGGAAAACTACAGTGGGTATCGATCATGACACCTCCGGCGGTGATGATGCGGCCGTTGGAGTGTCCTCCAGTCTTACCTGCCAGTGCCTTTTGCCCCAGGACATCTAGTCCATTCGGGTGATCTTTGGGCAAATAGTCCATACGCACCTCAAGAGGCGTTCATGCGCACCTTGAAGTCGGCAATGGGGGGCGGTGTAGACCTGAAGTCCAGATCGCGTACCAGCGAAAATGATCTCCTCTCCTGATCTGGGGGTGAAGTCGTGATCAAGGGCAAAGCCTTAGTTCCCGTCGGCGTCCAAGCAGTTGGGGCAGCGACAGCGGCGTTCTTCGTTCTGGCTCTGGCAGGCTGCAGTTCGGGTGGTTCTTTGGGCCCGGATTCGCCAGCGCTCGATTCGCCGGCGCCCACCTCCGAAGTGCCGCCACCGTCGATCTCATCGGCCGATGCAGCACGAGAACAAGCAGTCGCTGCTTATCTGGGCATGTGGCGAAACTTTTCCGATGCCGCTACCACGTCGGATTGGCAGTCTCCGCAGCTGGCGCAGAACGCGACCGGAAATGCACTCTCCACGCTCTCTCGCGGGCTGTACGCCGACCATTACAACGGGCTTGTTTCTCGGGGACAGCCTGTTCTCAATCCTCGAGTGTCCTCAACGGACCCTGCGAGCGCTCCGACCAAGGTCGTGATCTCGGACTGCGGCGACTCCACGAACTGGAGGAGAGTCCGCGCCGACAATGGGCAACCGGCCAATGACGGGCCCAGCGGCAGGCGACAGATCAACGCGATCGTGAAGAAGGCCGTGGACGGCTCGTGGAAGGTGACGGAATTCGGCGTTTTGGCGGTCGGGACATGTTAAGGCGATTGATCACCACTGCCGGAGGCGTTGTCCTTCTCGCGTTCGCGAGCACGGTGCCGGCCGTCGCAGATCCTTGGGGAAGCGTGGATTGCAGCCAGAACCCCAACCCCACATGCGATCTGGGCGCGGGTCAAGGCGAGCCCGACCCTGGCGGCGGCAACCCGGGCCGCCCACCGGCTGGTGGCCAGCAAGGCGACGGTGATGGCACGGCCGAGGGCGGCGAGGACGACGGCGGCGATGGCATCGTCGGCGGCGATAACCCTGGGGCCCATTGCTCGTACGTTCGTAGTGATTACCGGCCTCCGGTCGACGGGGTGGCCACGGTCGCCTACCGGCCGCCGCAGGAGTCGGGCGCGATCACGGTGCAGCCTGCGGTGTTCCAGCGCAAGCCTGCTCGACCGGCGGTGTTGACGCAGGCCCCTGGACCGTCGGGTGCGTGGTACGTCTATCGATGCGATCGGCCGGGTTTCGCGGATGCTTTGTACCGGCCGCCGGTGTGGATCCCCGATGGGCAACCCGGCGCGCCCGTGCCCTCGCCGGCGGAGTTGGCCGAGCAGGCTCGCAATCAGCTCCGGCTGCCGTCGCCGCGGATCCAGGCCAACCCCGCGGGTGATCAGCTCGTGCAGCTGCCGACCTGGTTGTGGCTGAATCAGGCCAGTTGGGGGCAGCGGTCAGCGACCGCGTCGGTTCCCGGGGTCTCGGTGACAGCGGTCGCGACACCGACGTCGGTGTCGTGGTCGATGGGCGACGGCCGGACAGTGACCTGCACAGGCCCAGGAACCCCGTTCTCCGCGGGCAACGACCCGAAAGCAGCCTCACCGGATTGCGGCCATATCTACCGCGCCTCGTCAGCAGGCCAGCCGAATCAGGCGTATCCGGTGATCTCCACGGTGCACTGGAGGATCACCTGGTCCGGCGCTGGTCAGTCCGGGGTTTTTCCGGACATGACGACCAGCTCGACAGCGGCGTTCCGGGTCGCTGAATCCCAGGCACTGGGCACCGGCGGCTGACCCACACCTCGGGCTCGTCTCCGAGGTCGACCACACAACACACACGCAGTCCTTTTTGTCCGCTCGCTGATCAACTCCAGTGACGCGGCCTTGGACCCCTATGTCTGGAGGCACCCGGTGAACCCATCCAGCACTACTTCACCTGACACCGAGCGCCCCGCGACGCCACCGGCGAGCGGATCGTGGGTGAACAACCGGAAGACCTCGGGTACCGGTTCGCGGCTGCGGGGCAGTGGACGGCGACGCAGCATTCCGCACCTGCTGCTCGGGGCTCTGTTGGTGCTGGCCTGCGCGGCGGGGGTGGTCATGTGGTCGCTGAACGTCGGTGACCGCCGCTCCGTGCTGGCGCTGGCCCGCCCCGTGGCGGTCGGTCATGTCCTGTCGCCCCAGGATGTGCGTGAGGTGAACATCTCAACCGATGCCGGTGTGACCACGATGCCTGCTACACAGGCGTCCACTGTGGTCGGTCAAACGTTGGCGACCAGCTTGCCCGCCGGGTCGTTGCTGACCCCCGACGTTCTCGGGGCAGGGCGGGTTCCCGGCCCGGGGCAGGCCGTCGCCGCGCTGGCGTTGAAGGCCGGCCAGTTCCCACCCGAGCTGGCACCCGGGGCGCGGGTGGCGGTGGTGTTCGTGCCCGGCTCGACCACGGGCTCGGCCAGCACGCCCCCGTCGGTGCAGGACGCTTCCTCGGGGTGGCCGGCCACCGTCACCAGTGTGACCGCGCGGGCCAATGAGCAGACCACGGTCGTGTCGGTGCAACTTGGTGAGGCCGCCGCCCGCCAGGTCGCCGCGGTGCCGGCGGGGCAGCTGTCGGTCGTGATGCTCTCCGGGGGAGGTGGACGGTGATGTTGGTGGCCGTCTGCAGTCTCAAGGGATCCCCTGGGGTGACGACCTTCTCGGTCGCGATGGCGGCGCGCTGGCCCGGCGAAGCGCGGTGTGTGCTCATCGAGTGCGACCCCTCCGGCGGGGACATCGCGACCCGGTTCTCGTTGCCCTCCTCGCCCGGGTTGGTAAGCCTGGCCGCGGCGGCACGCCGCACCATCGAGGCGGGATTGCTGTGGCAGCACACGCAGCCGCTGCCGGGCGGCTTGCCGGTGGTAGCCGCACCACCGGGCGCGGACCACGCGCGAGCCGCATTAGCGGCACTGGCCCCTGGACGCGCAGACGAGGGCGTGCTGCAGCTCGCAGCAGGAGCACCAGACACGGTGGTGATCGCCGACTGCGGGCGGGTTGACCCCGGGTCTGTGGTGCTGCCGATTGTGCGGTCGGCGGACGTGCTGCTGGTGTTGAGCAGGGCACACGCCGACGACTTGGCGCACGTCGCCACCCGCCTGAACACGGTGAGCCGATGGTCGGCTCGCCCTGGGCTGTTGCTGGTCGGCGAGGGCTACTCGACCGCCGAGGTCTCCCGTGAGCTGGGTGTTCCAGCAATGGGCCGGATTCCCGAGGACCGTCGCGGCGCGGCGGTGTTGTGCGGTCGCCGCGGCCGACGCCGCGGCCCGTCGCGCTCCGCACTGGGCCGCACCGCCCGCGGTGTAGCGCAGGCAGTGCTTGGACACTCGCCCACACGCCACATCGGAGCACCGAGTCCCGTGCCGATTTTGCGAGCGGTTGCAAGCGATGCCAACCCACCCGAGACGCCGAACGGACACCGAGCCGAGTCATCGATCACGCCGCCGCCGAACACGCCGGCACCGGAGGACACGTCGCGAACGGGAGGCACGCATGACTTATCCGAATAACGGCTATCCGCCACCGATCCCACTGCCCCCACGCCAGCCGCAGTCGGGTGGGCAGCGCACGACGCCCTCCGACGCAGGGCAGGAGTCCTGGCCGCATGGCGCCGCGGCTGCCTCGGCCATGGGCCCGTCCGGTGGGGATAGCGAGATGCCCGAGGCGGCGGCACTGGCCCGGTTGCGGCAGCATCTCCGGGACGCGCTGGCCACCGAACTCCCGAATGCCGTGGACGCCCAGCAACGACGCACCGGCGCGGCGGCCACCCGTGAGGGGCGTCGCGAGTTGGCGCGGGCGATCCTCGACGAGGCGGTGCGCTCGCACAGCGAAACCGAGTTGATGGCCAACCGCATGCTCGCGCCCAAAGACGTCGAGCAGCAAGCGATCAGCGAAGTGATCAACGAGGTCTTCGGCATGGCGGGTCTGCAGCCGTTGTTGGATGACCCGAGGGTGGAGACCATCAACGCCAACCGATTCGACCGGGTCTTCGTCCAGTACAACGACGGACGCCGCGCGCAGGTGGCGCCGATCGCCGCCTCGAATGAGGAATTGACCGACCTCGTGCGGATGCTGGCTGCGAGGGCGTCGTCGGAAGAGCGGCGGTTCGACCGGGGTTCTCCCGCGGTGAATCTGCAACTTCCTGGCGGGGAGCGGTTGTTCGCGGTGATGGGGTTGACCTCGGGCGGAATGACGTCGCTGTCGATCCGCCGGCACGCCTACCTCACCGTGACTCTGTCCCAGCTGCGCGCCCAGGGCACCATCGACCCCGGGTTGGAGCAGTTCCTACGGGCGTTGGTGCGGGCACGCAAGAACATTCTCATCACCGGCGGTACCGGGATCGGCAAGACCACCATGCTGCGAGCGTTGGCCTCGGAGATGGATCCGATGGAGCGTTTGGTGACCATCGAGGACGCCTTCGAACTCGGCCTGGAGATCGACCCGGAACTGCACGCGGACATCACCGCCTTCCAGGCCCGCGAGGCCAACGTCGAAGGCGAGGGCGCGATTTCCCAGGCCGAACTCGTCCGCTGGGGCCTGCGTATGAGTCCGGACCGGGTCATTGTCGGCGAGATCCGCGGACCCGAAGTGATCCCGATGTGCAACGCCATGTCCCAGGGCAACGACGGGTCGATGGCTACCCTGCATGCCTCGTCCTCGCGGATCGCGTTCACCCGCCTGGCCTCCTACGCCGCCCAAGGCACCGAACGTCTTCCGGTGGAGGCGACAAACCTCTTGGTTGCCTCCGCGGTGCATTTCGTAGTGCACCTGGCCAAAGCCACCGACCGCACCACCAGAGTGGTCTCCTCCATCCGCGAAGTCGTCGGCGCCGACGGAGCGCAGGTCATCTCCAACGAGGTCTACCGGCCCGGACCGGACCGCCGCGCGCTGCCGGTGGCCGGGGCGCTGCGCACCGAAACCCTCGACGACCTCATCGACGCCGGCTTTGACCCGGACCTGCTCGAGGCCCCCGAAGGGTGGTGGCCGCGATGACACCGGCGATCAACGGCACCACGGTGGTGGCCGCCGTGTGCGGACTCGGTATCGGCGTGGGCCTGCTGCTGATGATCACCGGGTGGCGAGGCGTGAAGGCGCACCGGCCCCGAAGGTTCGCGCGCTGGCACCGCGGCAACCGCGACCATCAACGGCTCCTGCTGCGTGTGGCCGCCTCCGTGACGATCGGCCTCCTGACAGGAGTCGTGACCGGATGGGTCGTCGGCGCGCTGTTGGCCGGGTTGGCGTGCTGGGCCGTGCCGCGCGTGCTGGGGCGGGATCCGGAGCACGCCCGGCGCATCGCCCGGATCGAGGCGATCGCGACGTGGACGGAAATGCTGCGCGACACCCTCGCCTCCGCAGCCGGTTTGGAGCAGGCGATTCTCGCCACCGCACCCCTGTCACCCGCGGCGATCCGGCCTGAGATCACCGAACTCGCCGCACGGCTGGAAAACGGCGAACGCCTGGCGCCGTCGCTGCGCGCACTGGCCGGCCACCTGGCCGATCCCACTGGTGACTTGGTGATCGCCTCGCTGGTGCTGGCCTCCGAGCAACGAGCCCGCCAGCTCGGCGATCTTCTCGGGTCCCTGGCCAAGGCGGCGCGGGACCAGGCGTCGATGCGGATGCGGGTGGAGGCCGGTCGTGCCCGCACCCGCACCTCAGTGCGGGTCATCGTCGGTACCACCTGCGCGTTCGCCGTCGGGATCGTCGTGCTCAACCGCCCCTACCTGGCCGCCTACGACTCGACCACCGGGCAGTTGATGCTGCTGGCCGTCGGCGGGCTATTCGCGTTGGGCTTCGCCTGGCTGGCCCGCATCGCCACCGTGTCCGAGCCAACGCGGTTCTTGACAGCGGCGCCGGGCGCTGCTGGCGATGAGCGGGAGGAGGTCTCGGGAAGGCAGGTGTCGCCGTGATCATCAGGCTGCTGCTGGGAATGGGGCTCGGGGTTGGGTTGTGGTCGCTGAGCGTGTGGCTGTTCCCGCCCCGCCCCGCATTGGGTGAGGTGTTGGCCCGAGCGACCAGGCCGGTGGCGCCTCCGCCGATCCTGGCGACCGGCGCCGAAGGCTGGGCGGCGCGGCTGGGCCGCCCGTTCGTCACCCCCTTGCGGGCACTCGGGTTGCCCGGTGCTCGGCTGCGCCGGGACCTGGCGGTGCTGGGCCGTCCGATCTCCACGCACCTGGCGGATAAGGCCACGGGTGCGCTGATCGGGCTGCTCCTACCCGCGGCACTGCAAGTGGTGTTGGCTCTCGGCGGGGTCTGGCTGGGCCTGGAGGTACCGGTAATCGCCGGGCTCGTGCTGGCCGGACTCGGATTCCTCCTCCCTGATCTGCGCGCCCGCTCCGAAGCGGCGAAGCTGCGTACCGGATTCCGGCATGCGCTGTCGGCCTACCTCGATCTGGTGTGGATCACCCTGGCCGGCGGCGCCGGAGTGGACAGCGCACTCGGCGACTCTGTCGCCGTTGGCCGCGGCTGGGCTTTCGCACAGATCCAGCGTGCCCTAGCCACCGCGCGGCTGACGCGCACCACGCCCTGGGCCACGCTGCGGCGACTCGGCGACGAGCTCGATGTCACCGAGCTATCCGAACTCGCCGCCTCCGTGTCGTTGGCCGGTACCGAAGGCGCCAAGGTCCGCGCGTCGTTGGCGGCAAAGGCCGCAGCACTGCGAACCCACCAGATCACCGACGCCGAAGCCGAAGCCCAGGCAGCCACCGAACGCATGTCCCTACCAGTGGTGGCCTTGTTCCTAGGATTCCTCGTATTCATCGGCTTTCCGGCACTTACTCAAGTCCTCAATGGACTGTGATGCGCCTGCACAGGAGAAGAGGCAAGAAGATGATGTGGACCTACCTGAACCTTTTGTTCGGCACGGTGCGAGCCAGGATCGACGAGCTGCGCCGCCACCCCGACGCGGGATACACAACCGAAACGGTCGTCGTGACGGCGGTGCTGATCGCGGCTGCTCTGGTAGTCGTCGGGATTTTGGTGGCCAAGGCCGTGTCCAAGGCGAACGAGATCAACCTCGGAATGTGACATGATCCCCCGGTCCCAGGCTCGACCAGCCCGCCACCGTTCACGGCCAGCCACCTCGCGTGTGTCTCGGCTGTGGCAGGCGCTGCGTGGGGATCGTGGCTCGGTCAGCGTCGAGCTCGTGATCGCCACCCCATTGTTACTGATCATGCTGCTGGCAATCGTGCAATTCGCGCTGTGGTCGCACGCCACCCACATCGCCCAAGCCGCTGCCTCGCAGGGATTGGCTGCCGCACGGGTACAAGCCGGCACGGCGGCCGACGGCAGCGCACAAACCCAGCAGGTGCTCGATCAGCTCGGCCGTGGCCCGCTGACCAACACCCACATCGCGGCCACACGTGATACCGATGCCGCCTCGATTCGCGTGACCGGTGACGCCTCCGCGGTGATCCCATTGCTCGCTTTGCCAGTCCATGCCGAAGCCGCAGGGCCCGTGGAGAGATTCAGACCCAACGTTGCCGCCAGCGGGAGGTGAGCCGCAACCATGACAGCCACGACACCGCCGCGGAACCGCCGAATACGCGCCTACGACGCCCCAGAGTGGCGCAACCAGCGACGCGGCGATCGACAGGGTAAGTGGGGCACGTGGTGGCGGGACGATCGCGGCTCCGTGGCCGCGGAAGTCACTCTCCTCACGCCGTTTTTGGTCATGTTGCTGGTGTTCGTCGCGGTCGTCATCCACCGCGGTGTCGATGCGCGGGTACGGCTGGACGACGCCGCGCACCAGGCCGCCCGCGCGGCCAGTATCGAACGCTCCGCACCCGCCGCCGTCACCGCCGCGCAGGCCACCGCCAGCAGCACCCTGTCAACCGCGGGCGTGGTGTGCGAGTCGCTGGGAGTGGAAACCGACACCTCCGGCCTGGTGGCCGGAGGTGCCATCACGGTGACCGTGACGTGCACGGTCAACTTCAGCGATGCCCTGATCCTCGGCGTGCCCGGGCAGAAAGAGTTGTCCGCCACCGCAAGCGAACCCGTGGACGTCTGGCGCTCGGTCTCGACCAACAGCGGTGGGGAGCAGCTCATGACCCGACACGCACCGCCCTCCTGCACCGGCAGGGTGTGCTCCTGGCTGCGAGGGCGGCGACAGTGGTGGGGCACCGAGGAGGGCCGGGTCTCGGCGTTCGTCGTGACACTGGTGGTCGCGATCGTCGCCATGGCCGGGCTGACCTTGGACGGCGGTCTCGCGCTGGCGGCGAAAGTCCGCGCAGGTGGCCAGGCCGAAGCCGCCGCGCGCGCCGGCGCCCAAGCTCTCGATCTCAACGCCTACCGCGCCACCGGCACGGTGCAGCTGGTTCCGGACCACGCCGTCGCCGAGGCCCAAAGCTACCTCGCTCAGGTGGGCACGACCGGCACGGTCTCGGTATCCGGAGACACCGTGATGGTCACCGTCACCAGCACTCATCGCACCCAACTTCTGGGCCTGGTGGGGATTTCGTCGCTGCCGGTGCACGGCAGCGGAAGCGCGCACCCACAGCGCGGGGTGGAGGACATCGAACCGTAAGAACGAGAAAGAGCCATGCCATGAACACCTCCAGCACACGCCACCGGCAACGCCGCCGCTCCGGCACGCGACATCCCGTGTGGCGGGCCGCCGTGGCGACAGCCAGGATCGTCGGCCGCGTGCTTCAGGGCGTGCTCGCCTCGACGGTGCTGGGTGCGCTGCTGGCCGGGTTGCCGTGGGCGTTATGGCACTACATCGGCTGGCCCCTGCCCGATCACCTCCCCGACTGGGTCGAGGTGCAAGCGGTGTTGCTCGGCCCCATGACCACCACGTTCCTCCTGGATGTGCTGGCGTGCCTGTGCTGGATCACCTGGGCCGCGTTCGTCATCGACGTCGCCCACTGCACCCTCGCAGCCCTGCAGGGCCTGCGATGGCCCGAGCTGCACGCAGGCGGGCCGGTGCATGCCGTGGCCGCGATCCTCATCGGCGTCCTCGTCGCATCCCTGTTGGGCAACCGCAGCCTCACTGCCGCAGCCACCGGGATGCCCGAGGGCACCAGCGGCAGCAGCGCGGTCGTCGCGACCGCCCCCACATGGAACACGGCTGTGCCACGTATCCAGCCGATCACGACAGCCGGCCGCACTCCCAGCGCTGCAGCAATTGTTCACCGTTCCGCCGAGATCCCGGCGTCCACAGTGGAGACCGTGATCGTGCGTGCACCGGAGGGCGGCATCCATGACTCGTTGTCTCGCATCGCGGCGCGCACGCTCGGCGACGGCATCCGCTGGCCCGAGATCTTCGAGCTGAACAAGGGAAAACTCCAACCGGGCGGCGGCAGGTTCACCAACCCGAATCTGATCTTTCCCGGCGAGGAGCTGGCTCTGCCGCCCACGACCACACCCGAAACGTCCCCTCCACGCAGTGGTGATCAGGACGGGACAGCCTCGACGCTGCCGGTGCCACCACCGCCCCCACCGACCTCGACGCCTCCTTCGCCGTCGTCGACGCCCGTACCGTCCACCAGCCCTTCCCCACCGTCGAGCGAGCAGCACGCCCCTCCTGCCAGCCCGGCTGCACCGGACCTGCCCACCGACGCCCGCCCGCGCCGTGATCCGGGCATCGCCTGGGGGCCGGAGGTGTTCGTCGGCCTGGGCCTGGCCGCGGCGGTCAGCGCCGCCCTGGTGATGGCCCGCCGACGCTCTCGCCGTACCTACCAGCCTGGCAGTGGCCGCCGCGACGACGACCTCCCCGTGGCCCCGGTGGTCTACCAGCTGCGGCTGGCGCACCTGCGCGCCGAACACGACGACACCGACGGGAACCGTGACCCCGACGAAAGCGGCAACCATGGTCGGCGTGGCGCTGCGCGCCCGCTCGTCGTCGGCGCACCCGCACCGAGCACAGATCCCAGCAGTGTGCACGCCACTGTGGACACCGCAGCGGGGATCGGCGTGCGCGACGGGCGCGACATCGCTCTCGATCTCGCGTCCGCACAGGGTCTGGGACTCCTCGGGGCGGGTGCGCCCGCCGCGGCCCGCGCGCTCCTGCTCGCGATGCTGGCCACCGAACACCCACCCGCCGGACGAGCCCCACGCCAAGTACGGTCCGGTGCCACGGTGATCGTCCCGGCTGGCGATCTCGCACTCCTGCTGGGCCCGGAGGCCACGCGCAGCGAATTGCCCACCACATTGCGGGTCGTGGCCGACCTGGACACCGCACTCGACGAACTGGAAGCCGAGATCCTGCGCCGCACCCGCGAAAACGAACCCTCCCGACAACAGGCGTGGCCAGTCGTGGCCCTCGTCGCTCGCCCTCCAGACCAGAACACGCAGCGGCTGCAGGCCGTGCTGGACAACGGAGCCCCTCTCGGAGTCGTCGCAATCCTGCTGGGCCAATGGCGACCCGGGGTCACCACCTACATCCGCGCTGATGGCACCGTCACGGCCACCAGCCCCGGCCCGGGCGAAGCACTGCGCGGCACCCGCGTGTTCCGGCTGCCCGAAGCCGCCACCACCGACCTGCTGGATCTCCTCCGCCAAGCCCAACCAGACACTCCACCATCGACAGCCGACGGACCGGAGAACGCACGCGCATCGTCGAATACCGCGGCTGCCGTAGGCAACCCGAACACGCCCGAAACCACCACAACCGGCTACGAGGTCCCCGACAACACCGAGTTGGAAGTCACCGCGATCAGCGACGCGGAGCAGCCAGACATCACTCGAGCACGTCCGGTGACCGACCCTGCCTGGCACTCTGAAACCACAACCTCACCACCCGACCGCAGTTCGGGCGACCAACACCCGAACCGCGCTCACGTGCACGCCGAGACCACCTCGCCAGCTGGGCACGTCGCCGAGGAGCCCGAGCGGGAACCCGGCCTCGACGATCGCCCCGTCACGCCGATCGCGCTGACCGTGTTGGGTTCCCCGCACGTGCGCTGGCGCCACGATCCCCGGGACGAGAACAGCTCGGCACGCGATGTCACCAGCGCGTTTCCGCCCCGGCAACGCGAGCTGCTCGTGTTCCTCGCGGTGCACCCCGACGGAGTGCACCGCGACGCACTCGTGACCGCGCTGTGGGAAGACAACCCGCCGGAGCGGCCCACCAACGCCCTCAACACCGCGCTGTCACGGCTACGCCGCTGCGTCCGCGAGGCCACCGACGGTGCCCTGTCCGACATCACCATCATCGGAGAAAGCCGCTACCAACTTGACCCTGCGCTTGTCGACGTCGACTACTGGCACTTCCACACCGCCGTGGCCGCACGGCGGGCAGCCGCCACCGACGACGAGCGGATCATCGCCTACCAGCGCATCGTGACCAACTACGGGGGAAAACTGGCCGACGGGATGGACACGGAATGGATCGACGCCGCCCGTGAAGCCGCCCGCCGCGACGCGATCGACGCCGTCGCCGCACTGGCCCGAGCCCACGTGAACACCGACCCGGAATACACGCTCGATCTGCTAGAAACCGCGCGGGAATTCGACCCCCACAACGAGCTGCTCTACCGCGACATCATGCGCCTGCAGGAGCGGCTCGACCGCCACGACGCCATTCCCCGCACCCTCGCCCTGCTGTCGGCCCGGATGGCTGAGGTCGGTGACAAGCCCACCGCGCAAGCCCTCGATCTCGCTGCACGGCTGCAACACCGCACCGACCCGCCCCCCAGCGAAGGCCACCGCAGGCAGGAGGGAGAACATCGCCGTGGAACGGCCGCGGCGAGTTAACCCTCCGCCACCAACGTCACCTCGGTGGTTTCGCGGGTCAGCTCGCGTCCTCGTCGGGGTCGGATACTCCACTGGCACCGTCGTCGGCCTGGCGTCCCCTCGTGGCCGCGTCCGATTCGGGAGTGCTGGGCAGGTCCTCCACATCACCATTCGTCCGGCGATATGCCTGGGCCCGTGCGATCAGCTCAGGATGGCGACGGGCCCACTCCACGGCAGGTTCCGCCGCTTTCAAAAACTCCACAGCCGCGGGCGCCAACGAGTAATACACCCGATGCGGAAAAGTGTCCGTCGTCTCCTCGCGGATCAACAAACCCTCTGCCGTCATCTTTTTCAGCGTGCGCGTCAGAATGCTATCGTGCAGGACATCGTGCTTATCCGACCATTCATCAGCAACGGGGTGCACTCGAATCTTGGAAAGGATGTCAACGCGTCGCTGCGGGCCATCCACCAAGAGAATCATGATGGCCTTCACCCATTTATCACCGAACAGATAACTCAGGTTGTACAGATCCCGCAGATATGTTTCGTCTCCTACGGGCATACGTCCTCCCCCTCTCGCGTCCGTGGCGCTCTCCCCGCCACGTCGGTGACCCCAGCGTCAGGTAACGCGCCACCAGCCCCTGTGGCCGTACCGGGCGATCGGGCCCGCTTGAGATGGTCACACCATCGGCCCCAACCTCCCCTCGCACGAGACATCGAGCCGCCAGGCTACGCCAAATGGCGCAACCATTTCACGAATATTCCAAGCGCAACGACACCATTACAGAGAGTGTTTACAACAGAGATCAAGTGCGCCTATGGCGACTTCCGTCGGGGGTTCATACAGCGGATCACCAGGGGGATCAACAGGGGGTAGCGCCCAGAGGACCGCCCCCAGCAGCGGGCAAGCCGCCGCACAGCCCCCGCTGCAAGGGGATCCGCAGGCATCCCAGACTCGCTTGGCCACAAGCGGGGAATCACATCGGGCCGGGGCGTGACCAGGGCGGTTGGTGTAGGTCTACGTGCCCGTGCTGACTGCCGTGTCGGCATCGTACGTCTTCCGTCTTGCTTGCCTCCTGAACTCAGGCACTTTGTTCTTCGCCCCGGCCCTCCCTTTGAGGATTCTGGCCGGCGACGACGCCCGATCGCCGACCTGAACATTCATTGCGAAATGACGCAGAAATGCGACCGTACGGACGGTCTTCAATTCACCGGAAATCGCGCTGGAATGCCACCGCGAAAAGAGTCTTGAAAATCGCCGCGCACACCTATTGGCTTCGTCGCGCGCCAGAGCTACCTTTGAATTGTCACCGGGAAACCAGAAAAACAAATTCCCTACCCGGCGCGAGCTATGCCCTACGACACGAAGGAACGGCATGAATCCCACGATCATCGACGAGACCATCGGCGGCGACAACAACACCTACCTCTACGCGCAAACCGTGCGGACCCCCAGCGGGCGGACGGTACGCGCCAAAGTGAAACGCAACTCCTACCGGCACCAAAGCTCCGCGGTCGCGCACGTCCTCGCCGACGACATGACCTGGACCGATCTGGCCTTCGAACCGCCGGAAAACTGGTGGGAGAAAACCCCTTCGCCGAGCAACCCGCGCCTCGACATCGTCGCGGAACTGGCACCCCTCGTCGAGAAATTGATCGATCAAGCACTGATGATCATCGGTGACCTGCCGCAGACGGCGGAGCGCTGACCACCAAACACTTCTGTCCATTGTGGCTTTATGGAGGTCTGGGATGGGTATCGAGACCGTCGGCGACTTGCTCGCCGCCCTGGAGGACTACGACCACGACACCCCGATTCGGTGGGCCGCGCAACCGGCGTGGCCGTTCGAATACAGCATCGGCGCGGTTGTGGAAACCCCAGCCGACGCCGAAGGCGACGGCACGCCCCCGACGGAGGAGCCGGTGGTGTGGCTGGTCGAAGGCGAGCAGGTCGGCTACCTGCCCGGCAGCGCCGCCGACGCGGTGGGGTGGTCGCGATGACCACCACCAACACCCCAGGGCTTGCCGGACGCACGATCAACGCCGCCCACCGCTACCGCACGGCCGACGGCGACGCCTTCCACCACCGTCACCACAACTGGCCACTATGGACACTCCGGGCGACCACGGCGCGCACGATCGCCGCCGCGCTGGGAGTGCCGGTCAATCACGTCACGGTCACCGACGACCCCGACCGCCGCTACGGCCTCGCTCGCCAAATCCCCGGGAACCTGATCACCGTCACCGACCGCGACACCAGGCGCGCGTGGCGGTTCATTCCCGACCAGGCCACGTTCGGCGACGGATGGATGCTGCTGGACGAATGCTCCGGCTGCGGCGGCACCGTTCCCCTGGCGCGCGTCGCCACGGTAGCCGACCTCGGTGACTGGCTCGACCCGGACAACGACAAGCGCTTCGACCACGTGTCAGCCGAAAAACACGGCGACCCCCGGCCACCACCCGCACTGCCCGCACAGCGGGCCCTCCACAACCACCTGACCCGGCGGCCGAACACCCGACACACCGCGCCGCCGCATGGAAGGGGCCCGCGATGGTCCCGCCCCGACGGGCAACTCGGGCTCTCCCCGCCACGTCGACGCCGCCGGCCTCCTTGGCGCCCGATTGCCATCGGCGACACCGCCCCACGCCGTCGTGGCCACCCTGCTCGGCTCGCTGCGGCACTCGCGCGCTGCGCCGCCACTCGTCACCACACACCCCGCCGCCTAAACACAGGCGGCCGACACCCAGCGAAGAGGCGGTCCACAATGGATAACATTGTTCTCGGGACCGGCGTCCTGAACTGGCATCCCGACGAACGCCGCACCGACCGGTACGGCACCGTCTACCTCAACCGCGCGCCCGATGATCACACCTTCGACCCGGTGCGGTTCGACGACCCGCCGGTCGGCACACGCGGGCGACTTGTGGCCGTGATCCTGGCTACCCGGCCCTCGTTTCACGTTGGCGACTGGTCCCGCGGGCACACCCCGACCACCCCGACCGCCGGCGAGGAGATCACGCTCGGCACCGGCACCGTGTTCGTCGAGCCCTCCCGCTACGGCACCACCGAGATCGGGCTGCGCCCCGATGACGACCGCGACACCGCCTGGCTGGACCCCGCCGCGTTGTACCGCTGCCACGAGCAGACCGTGCGGCTAGAACTGCGACCCGACGGGCAGGTGTGATCATGGCCCGCGCATTGTTCTTCCTCGGGCGCGGCCCCGACGCCACCGCGCTCGGCTCGGTCTACCTCGAAACCCGGGCCGAGCACACGAACGCCGAACCGACCCCGGACGTGGTGGCCACACTGCCGATCGGGCGGGACGTGTTGACCGCCACCAACCCCGACGACTACGAACACCGCGTCGGCGATCTGCTGACCGCGTGGCGCGCGGGCGGGTTCGGTGACGCCTGTACCCGCTACCAGGAGCACCTCGCCAACGACGAGAGCCCCCACCTCGACGGGACCTTCCCCGGCGACACGGCCAGCCCCATGCCCTACGCCCCGAGCTTCCGCCTGGCCTACGCCTACGACCAAGGCCAGGTGTGGCTGTGGCGGGCCGGGGCATGGAACATCGTCACCGTCACCGACCCCGCCGACGCGGCCGACGCGGCCGACGGCCGCCCGCTGGTCGAGGTGACACCTGCGGCCCTCCCGCTACGGCGAGAACTACGCCGACACCGCCACGCTGGACCTCCCGCAGCTCGCGGTGTGGATCATGGCCGAGCTCACTGCGCGGGGCGCCGATGGAATCAGCGGCCTGCCGGCGCACGCCCGCTACTCCGCGGCGGTCAACCCCGCCCGCCGCGAGATCGCCCTGTGGGTGTTCGGGCTGACCGACGACGAAGTCCGCGAGCACCCCGACACGCCCGCGTCCCGCGTGATAACCCACTACGCGCAACCGATCATCGACGCCCACAACTGGACCAACCCCGATGCTCCTGACGATCGCCGATTCACCTTCACCCTGTGGGCGTTCGATCAAGGCGGGCAACGCGGGCTGATCGAACGCGGACGCGGCCCCGGAACCGTCACCGTGATCGACACCGACCCCAACCTGGCCGGATGGTGGTGGTGACCACGAGGGCCGCGTCCTGCCACGGGCGCGGCCCCGACGCCGCTGGCCAGGCTCGCTGGCCAGCAGCGCCGATCCCGCCACCCTTGTGGACCGTCGACTGTGGATTGTGCGCACTGATCGCCTCCGGCGGCACACCTCACGCACCCCGACCTGCTCGACGTGCGCCCGGCCGACAAGGACCTCGGGCACGGCTACCACCCCGACGCGGGCTGGCAGTGGCCTGTGACAGCACGACCACCGACTGGGTGTACGCCTTCGACGCGGGACGGATGTGGATCACGGTGGGCGCCCCAGCTGTCGCTGGCACGCCGCCCATGGGACGCGGTGTTTCTTATCGGGCACGGTCCCGACGCATGCCGCGGGCCTCGGCCTACCGCGAAACGCCCGTCCGCTCACCTGACTGACCCGCTCCCCCAGGACCTATCCGCGGTATCGACGATGTGTTTGGAGGGAAGTGCCCGCCACGAACCCGACGACGCTATCCCTGAGTACCGGGTGGTCCCCGCCCTCGACGCCGGGCGCGTGGCTCGGACACGGCTATGGCACGCCGTCGCCCTCGTGTTGCCTGGTGCAGTGGCGCTCACGGCCGCAGCACATGTGCTGCGGCCGTGAGCCCGCCTGTTTACGGCGGTGCGTGTCTACGGTGGGTCGTCCGCGTCGCAGCCCGGGCAGCTGTCGACGAGGGTGTAATCGTGGGCGCACAAGGTGTTCTGCGCGATGTCGCGGCCCGGGCCGTGAATGAAGTACACCGGGTACGCCGCCACGTCCGCGGCGGTGATCGGCCTCGCAAGGACGTCCTGGGGCGGAGCGGGAGCCCGTGCCACCAGGCCGTCAAGGTACCGGCCGAGCCGCGACGTCTGCGTGTTGTCCATTCTTGACCTCTTCGCGGATATTGCTTGCAGAATGCGCTGTTCCGTAGCCGCCGCACTCGTCGCAATGCCACGTCAAGGTCTGCCGTGCAGAGAATTTGATGTCCACCCCGGCCAGGTTGACGGGACCGATGACGTCCAGGCGGCGGGTCACGGTCACGCCGTGGTGGCCGCAGTTCGGACACGGCGGATCGGTGACGTACATGACTGTCCCCTTATCGTTGCTGGGGCGGACATTCCGGGATTTATCCCTGTCCGGGTGGTGATCAGGTCGAGTGGTGTGGTGGTATCCCAGCCGGGCGTCGGCTGGGAAACCATCACACCGCCGCATTCGTAGCGCGGCTTCAGTTGGCGGGCTCGTCGCGTTTGGCGGCGAAGCGCTTGGGCGCGTTGTGGGTCTTGATGGCGTAGCCGTCGGCTACCAGCTTTTCTAGCGCGTTGTTCACCGCACCGGCGGACCGGTTCAGGGCTTTGCCGATTGCGTTGGGGCTGAAGTGTTCGTCCGCGTGCTCGGTCAGGTAGTCCTCGACCATGCCGCGCAGCGCGCCCTTACCCAACCGGCCAGCCTTCGCCGGCGCCGGTTCGGCGGAGATGTTGCTCGTCTCGGTGTCCGGCTCCGAGGGCAGCTCGGGGACCGGCTGGATCGGGGCGGAATCCACGTTGGACTCGGGGTCCTCGGTGGGGGTCTCGTCGGTCGTTTCGGTGTCGGGTCCTGGCTCGAGGACGTCCGCGGGGTTGGCTGCCTCCTCGGTGCTCGGCGGTTGGTCGGACGTTCCCGCCTCCGAGGTCGTGGTGTCGGTGGCGTCGGTGATCGTCCACCGGTCGGCGGCGCCCGCCTTCGGCGATACCGGAGGTGCGGGTGACGGTGCCGTCCTTGGCCCAGGCGGCGAGGATCTTCCCGGCGGTGGACCGTCCGACCTTGGCGGCCTCAGTCACCTCGGCGGTGGTGGAGCCCGGGTGGGCATACAGCGCGGCCCACACCTTGTCCTCGGCCTCGGTTCGCCCCGGCGCGTCCGGGCCGATGGCGGGGACGGCCTGCAGGGTGCGGGGCTTGGTCTGCTTGCGGGCGTTGTTGTTCTTCCTGGGCATGACAACCCTCTCCTTCACAAGTGAAGCGGTGGTGATGGTCATGCCCCCGGGGGCGGTGTAGCCCCCGGTGCGCTGCCGGTGGTGCGGGCTACACGTATATGGACGCTTCCTTTACCTCGTAACGCAAGGGATTTCGATAACAAGATGACTGTCTTGCGTGGACGGTTGTTGTAATTATCGCCGTAGTTGGCGGAGCCTTTTCACGTTTGTTGGCGGAGCTGACGTTCGCTGGCGATGGGTGGAACTGCTGTCGGCGTCGCAGGCGCCGGGCATCAGTCGTGCCTGTTGACCATTGTTTCAAGTCGGTATGGCACCTGTGCGATGCTGCCGCCATGGCTGCAGGACCCCGTGAATACTCGAGGGCGACACGAACCGCGCTGGCCGTCGGCTCGCAGGGGCGGTGCTACTTCCCCGGATGCTCAGAGCCGATCGTCCGGTTCGTCGGTGACGCGTTTCGGGGCATACCGGACGAACCGGCTAACAGATTTCACATCGCGCACATACGCGACGCTAATCGGGGAAATCGCTACGACCCTGCCATGACCGATGACGAACGGCGCTCATTTGACAACCTCATACTGCTCTGCAAAGAGCACCACGAGCTGGTCGATACGAAACATCCGGACAAGTACTCTGTCGAGACCTTGAAAAGCTGGAAACAAGACCGTGAAGCTCCTCTGCGCGCACAGACTGGAGCGGTCAGCTCCGGCGAGTTCGTCCAGGCGGTACAGGTGCAGCGCCATGAAGATGCTCTTGCAGAGCTTGCGGCCGTGGGCCCCAACGATCTACCTCGCCTCACTCGCTGGCTCGGGGCCGCCCTGACCAGCCTGCCAACCAACAACGAGGCAGACTGCATCGCGTTCATCCGACGCCTCCAGGAATTGAACTGGACCCGAGAGTCTATCGATTGGTTGCCCGTTCAGGAGGATGCACTGTTCGTAGTGCGGGTTCTTTGGTCGATGCTCCAGAGGTTGGACCCGATCCTCGACGCCGCTGCGGGCAGCACCTCCGGATACAAGCGAACGACCGACTTCTTCGATGGGGCCAGCATGAGCCGACTCATCGAGGACGAGCAACTGCACCTGGCCTTCGCTTCTGAAGTGCGGACCAGCCTGCGGTCTGCGATCCAAAACCGGGCCGTCGCCGCAGTACTCCTTGGACTCATTCGCGGTCACCGCAATTCCAAACTTAGTTGGGAGGAACAGCCCGGGGTCGCCACGTTTGAGACCCGATGGACACTACCCAAAGGGCAACGGGACCCGTCGGAGGTGATTCAGTTCGAGATCTTCACACCGACCCCATCCTTCGCATTCCGAGTCTTCGCATTCCGAGCCTGGGTCACGCCTCGAACTATTGATCTTTTCGGAGCCACGGAAGGCCACGCATATCCGACCCGACTGGACATAGAGCTCATCGATCCTCACGCGTGGTGGCTCGTTCTCGTGCCGACCGCTCTCAGACAGATCGTTTGGGACGCAATGATTCTTCACCGTCAAGGAAAACCCTACGGACCCGCGCTCAGCAGCATGGACGAGCTGACCGCACCCAGAAACTTTCACGTCGGTCTGCCATAGCCAGCCCTACATCCTGATGTGACCAAGGAATCGAGAGCGCCAACGAATCCGGTCGAAGAGCGTGCCTTAGCCCGACACGCAGAGCGGGTCCTCGCCGCGGATACTGTGTCGCAGCTCAGGAAAACGGCAAGCGGTCGGTTCGCGCAGCGGATCTCTGCAAACGGTTTCGTCCATCCAGGTCCCCTTTCGCCAAGCTGATTCGAGCACCGTTGACACCGCCCGCCGTAGCGAGCGTCCATCGACGTCAGCCCTGCCCGCTCATCGCGAAAGGCGGCTACCGATGTCACGCCACAGCATGCCCCGTGCCATCACCGATCGCGGAACGCCAGCGCAGCGCTGCGCGTCACTACCATCCGCCCCCGCGCGGGCGAGGTCCTTCGCAACCCGGCTGACGCACACGGTGGCGCCGCCACCACCCATGCGCATGCCCCGAAGCAACGGCGGCATCCTCATCGAATCCGCCGAAGCCACCCCCAGCGGTGGGCTCGCCGCGTTCACCGGCATCTGGAACCCCAAGCTCAGCCCGGGCTCCACACGCGAGGGCGCACTCGTCCTGCAACTGCTGCCCCCGCTCCACTGCCCCGACGCCCACGACCGCGTCGACGTCCGGCTGTGGTACGCCCGCCACCGCCAATGGCAGCTGCTGCGGTACTGGCCCCGCTGCGGCACTGACTGGCCTTACCACATCGCCCCCTGGATCCGCGCGGCGCTGCCCGATCTCTCCGTGGAACCGTGATCAGCACTCATGCTCGTTGGCCAGCCGCTCGGCGGCTGGCCGCTGCAGGTTTTTTGACGGTCCCGTGCAGCTGCGTGGCTAGTAGGTGGAGGGATCATTACCTACTGGTGAGGAGGAGCATGGATCACGAAGACACCGCGGCATCAAACGAAGAGGCCGTACCGTGCGGTCACGCGGAGGCGAAGCCGGCGGAATCGAGCAGCCAGGCTCGGCCAGAGCTCCACTCGGTCGACAGCGACGGGTGGACCAGCATGCACGATGTCAAGGGCGTGCACCCCGATATTGTGCTCATGCGTGACGGCTCGCCCATCGCCCTGGTGGAGGCCAAACGATTCTCACGACGGGCTTTCGCGGAAACGCTCAAGCGGCTGCGCGCCGCAGCCGATGCGGTCGATTCACACGGCCCCACGTCGCCGTGTGCGGACGAGCATGAGTCCCGCTTCACCAGGTTGTACTTCCTCCCGGTACTGGTGCCGCCGGTCGAAGAACTGCCTCTGGTGTTTGTCGATGCCCCGACGGGGGAGGGCAAGACGGAGGCGGGGCTGGCCGCCGCGCTGTATCTGCGCCATGGCGCTGCCGTCGCCCAGTTCGGTTCCGGGCCCGCCGCGGCTGTCGCTCAGCATGTCTGGAACGCGGCGATGCAGGCGCGGCAGAGCATCTTGACCTCCTCGAATCCTGCGGAGATCCCCGGCATCGCTACTACATTTGCCCAGGAATGGCTTGGGCGCGAGCTGCATTCGCCATTCGAGATCGAGGCAACCGTGGACGTCTTGCTCGACGACGACTGGCAGATGGCGGTAAGTCCCGACGACAACGGTGCGGTGTGCGCTGAGCTGACGCGCCAGGTCAAGCGACGCCACGCCTTGTGGCGACCGGAGACCGAGCGGCAACTTGGACTTCGTGGAGTGGTGTCCTTGGACACGTCGCTGGCCAATCCGCGTCCGGACCACGCCACGCTTGCGGATACCGTCGCCTGCCCTACACGCGCCGAAGAGTTGGTCCTCGCGCATTCGCAGGAGTTTGACTCTCGCATCACCCGGGTGCTGGACGGGCTGTCCCCGGCCGAACACGTGGTTGCGCTGACCTACGCGCACAACCCCGACCTGACCTGGGCACAAGCGCTGCAGTCAGCCCACGATGCGGCGCCGTTCGGTCCGGACCGGGTGCCCCGCAAGCTCCGGCGGCTGGGGCAGCGGTTCGTCGCCCGGCAGCAGGGGAGGCGGTGAGCGCGAATGCCCCGTTCACGGCGTCGTGTCAGGCATACGCTGGTTCTCAAGTACATGGCAGCATGCACCGCCCTGTTGTCCGCGTTGGGCACGGTGTTGCACGCTCTCCCCTGGTAAGTGCTCTTGCGGACAATCAGGCGGTGTACGGAGGACTGAGGACTTTCCGATGCTGGGCCGGGTTTTCCACCCGGCCCAGCAAGCTGGTGAAGTGTAGATACTCGGCGAATCGGAACGAATGCTGCCGTCGACCAGCACAAGGGCGTCCGCTCAGCAGTCGGAGTGTTTCGGACCAACTGAGCGCTGTCTCGTGCGATGATCGGTTTATGGCAGACGCGGACGACGCAGAGCTGGACGACACCAGCTTCATCGAGTTCGAGGGTATGCCCGCGCTCAGTCGATCGACCTTCCAGCTACACAGCTTCGCGATCATCAACAGCATCAAGGACGGCCGCCCCGGATTCGTCAGCGATGACTACCTCAACGCCATTGCGGCCGAGACCACTACGGCAGCCGTGGAGCTAGAAGCGGCGGGCATGTGGGAGCGGCGGGACGGCGGCTACTTCATCGTCGCCGACGAGATGGTCAAGATGGCCATCAACTTCAACGAGCAAAGCAACCGGAAACAGGACGAGTGCGCCCAGCGCGGCGCGCACCTTCCGCCTGATGAGAGCCGCAAGTCCGGTTGGGTAGTCTGCGACCACTGCGGTACTCCGCTCGAACGGCCTGACGGCGGGCCAGTCGCGTTGCCCAATGGCGGTCCTCTTGGCCCCGACACTCGCAAAGAGGAATCCTGATCGTTCACCAGAGCGGATCGCGGTGGACTCCATCCATCGATTCCGTTCACTCGGCGACCGTCAGCGAAATGCTCATGCTGGCGCGGAAAGTGCAGGCGCTGCAGGCGATCCCGTTGGGCGAGTGGCTCCGGCGTAGTCATCTCCGTCCCAATGAATGTTGTCGACTTGGACAGGCTGGCCGAAGTCCGGCGCGTTGATCATGTGGCCTTTTCCGATGTAGAGGCCGACGTGGTGGATGTTGCCTGGGGTGCCGTAAAAAACGAGGTCTCCGGGTTGCAGGGGCGCGCCCGGTGGCAGAAGCGGTCCGGTGTCGTATTGCCATTGTGCTTTGCGGGGTAGGGAGATTCCGGCTGCCTGGTAGGCAGCCGCGGTCAGTCCGCTGCAATCGAATCCGGCGTGTCCGGCATCGGGCCCGTTTCCGCCCCAGACGTAGGGCAATCCTCGTTGCCCGCAGGCGTAGTTGATCGCGGCGAGTGCGGCGGGGTTGGGTGCTTGGATGTGGTCGCAGTCGCCGGTGTCGGTGGTGGCGCAGGCGGCGCCGCCGACGGAGGCGACGATGGTCCGCGCGGCGGGCTCGTGTTGTGCGTAGGCGTCGGGGAGTCCGGATCGTTGAACGGCTTGCGCGGCGTCGTTGACACTCATCTGTTGCCACCCGGGTAATGCGAGCAGGTGCCGGTAGAACTGGGTGGCGGCGTAGGTGGGGTCGGTGATCTGTTCGGCGCTGCCCCAGCCTTGGGAGGGTCGTTGCTGGAAGAGCCCAAGACTGTCGCGGTCGCCGTGGTCGAGATTACGCAGACCGGATTCCTGCATCGCGGTGGCGATCGCGATCACCCAGCCCTCTTCGGGAACGTTCAGTTGTTTGCCGACCGCGACGATGATGGCGGCGTTGGCCATCTGCTCGGGACCGTATCCAGCCACACCTGCGGACGTGGCGCCGGTCGGCACGCAGTTCATACCCGCACTGGACCCGTTGTCGGAAACCGCGGAGAACGCTCCCGTGATTCCGGCGGCGAGGAAGAGGGGAAACCCGATGATGACGCCGAGTACAGCGACCATGAGCTTGCCCATGCAGGTGTCACCTCCGGGCCGCGGCTGCGTGCGGGTGCGTGTTCGGAGGCATCGAGGCGGGTGGCGGCAGCATGGCCGGTGACGACGCCGGGTTCGCGGCGGGGTCGGGCGAGGTGGCCGGTGGCGGGACGTGCGGCCAGGCGTCAAGCAACTCGTGCAGACCGCGCCGTGCGGAAGCACGGGGGTGGGGGCTGCTGGCGCCCAGCGGAAGCCACACCGGTTCGGCCGGGCTCGGCTGCGGTGTGTCGGGGTTGAGGAGATCGGCAGCGGCAGTCGCGACCGGAACCCGGTGGGGTTCGTCGAGGTCTCGCCAGGTGCGGGTAAGGAGTCGGCGTGCGGCGGTTTCGCGGCGGGCGGTGGGCAGCCACAGCAAGACGGGGGTGGTGATGCCGGTGGCGGCGGCCAGCCCGGCGTAGCCGTGGAGTTTGGCTGCCACGCGGGGCAGCGATTCGGTGCTGAGGTCGAACTCGAGGAAAAACTCGATCTCGGCGTCGCGGTGTCGCCAGCGACCGTAGGCGTCGGGGCGCACCAGGTCGCCGAAATGCTTCGCGCAGCGGGTCTCCGACCACCACGTCCCCACCGTTTCCTCGGGATGCTGGCGGGCGTGGGCGATCAGCGCGGTGAACCACTCGTTGACGCCGACGGTGTGGGCAAGGCGCTGGTTGTGGGAGATCCCCATCGCCCGGTCACGGCGATACCCGAGGTCCTTGGCATCCAGGCCCTCTTCACCGGCCAGCACTGCGGCGCCGGCGGGTCCGAGGACGTAGTGCATGGGTGCGGTGCCCAGGACGATCGAGGGCTGAAAGCGGTCGACAACGCTCCACTGGAACAGCTCCCGCAGCCGTTGCCGTCCGGAGCGAAAGGACGGGAACGCGCAGCTGGTGATCTGGCTGGCGGTCAGCACGCGGTGCTCGTGCAGCATCCGGATGATCCACTTATCCCGGGGCGTGAGCCGCCAGGCGAGCGCGGCTTGATGGTCGATCGAGTTCGCCACGCGCGGGGTGGGGCGTGCGGGCTTGAGGCCGCCGCGCAGCGCACGTTGGCGGGTGGGGTTGGTGATCACGATGACGTACCTCCAGGGGTTGAAACAGGCACGGTGGGACCGCCGCGTCGCGTGACGGGACGCGGCGAGTGAGAAGAGCAAGCGGGATTCGGTACTCAGTCCCGGTGGTCACCCGTTGCGACGCGGATCGCCGCTGCGGGCCCGCTGGACAGGCCGGGGCGAACGCTCACGCGACGACGCGGCCGGGTGAGGGCGCGGATTCGGCGCTGTGGTCGTCGGTTTCGGCCGAGGTGCGTCGGTGTCCGCGCGGACCCGCGTGGCCTCCTCTGGTGTGTGCTGGCCTGGCGTCTGGGTGGCTTGTCGGGCGATGCGGCGGATGTCGCGGGCGCGTCCGGGGATCGCCGGCGGTAGTGGCTGGGTGGCGAGGGTGAAGGGTTCGGCTTCTTCGCCGCGCAGGACGAGCCGGGCGGCGGCGTGGTAGACGCCGAGGTGCGCCAGGTCGTGGTCGGAGAGCCGGGGTGCGGTGTGGCGGGCGAGTTCGCGGGCGTCTTCGGGGCTGGCGTTGAAGAAGATCTTCGAGCGGGCGTTGGTGGAGATGCCTTCCTTGAGTTCGCGGGGAAGTTGGCCGAGGTGCTGGTGGGCCAGGGTCATCGCGACCCGGAACCCGCGGGCTTCGGCGAGCATGTCTTCCAGCGGATACGGGAGATTGAGGAAGTTATGACACTCATCGATCACCATCGAGGCGTCCCGGCGCTGACGCTGCGGAAGGCGGGCACGCCCGGTGGTGGCCTGCCACGTGCGCGCCACCACCAGCGAGCCGACCAGACGGGTGGTTTCCTCTCCCAGCGAGCCTTTCGGAATGCGCACCAGGCAGATCCCACCGTCGAGCACCTGCGCCATGTCTACTGTGGAGCGCCCTCTGGCGATGGCTTCTCGGACGAATGGCCGCAAAAGAAATGCCCGGAGTTTGTTCATCAGGGGTGAGATGACTTGGGAGCGGGCGGAGTCGGTGAGTTCGTCGTACCAGGTCCAGAAGCCCTTCAACACCGGGTCGCTGATGCTGGCGGTGACGCGGGAGCGGAAGGCTGGTTCGGCCAGCAACTTCGGTAAGTCCGCCAGCGTGGCCACACCTTCCTGGGCGCGCAGGGTCAGACAGGCGGCGCGCATGACGTCGTCGGTGCGGGGTCCCCAGAACGCCGAGTAGACGCGGCGGAAGACGGACACGAGGTTGTCGACGGTGAGATCGGTTTTCCCACCGTCAAGGGGGTTGAGGCAGGGTGGGCGGCTCCGCGAGTCGGCGTCGAAGAGCACCACCCGGTCCGCAGCAGTACGCGGGAGTCGGGAGAGTACGTCAGTGACGAGATCTCCCTTGGGGTCGATGACGACAGTGCCGCGGCCCGCTTCGGCGTCCGCGAGAATCATGGTGCCCAGCAGGGTGGATTTACCCGAGCCGGTGGCGCCGAGGACGTGCAGGTGATGCCGGGCATCCGGCACCCGCAAGCCGACGGGCCGTGGGTGGCCGGTATCGGTCACCCCCAGTGGCTTGGCTTCCCGCCCGGGGGTGGCGATCCCCGGTGGTGGGGCGATCGCTTTCGCTCCGGCTCGTTGCACACCGGGAATCGCTTCATCGGTGGGCAGGTGAGCGAGCACGGCCAGCTCGGGCACCGACAGCAGATCCCCACGACTCAACCGTCGCTGGGTGACGGTGGTGGCGGGGTGACGCAGCCGATGACGGCCGTAGTGGTTGTGTTCGGTGTAGGAGGCAAAGGATGCCGCCAGCGCATGCGCCCGTCCCCGGGCAACGTCCCGCGCCCGGCGGACCTCCGCCTCCGGCGCATCGGCAGGCAGGATCGTAGCGACCGCGTAGCGGATCACGGTCTCGTACTGACTGCCGCGTTGTTTGCCGACGATCGCCCGGTTCGCCGCGCTGTACTCCAGTGAGGTTTGCGGATCACGACCCGACTTCGCCGAGCCGGTGGTGGGCTTGCGGCGGCTACGGGCGCCGGGGGTGATGAGGTCCAGCAGCCTGCCGACGACGTGAGTGGAGCTGCCGGTGCGGACCCGTTTCGCCGCGCGGCGGGCCTTGGCGACCCGATGGCCGGTGACCGGGCGGGCCAGGACTTGCACGCAGGCGTGCTCATCGCGGCCGAGGCCGACCGGTGCGCCGATCAACGCCCGGATGGGGTCGGCGTCGAAGTCGGTGCGGATCGGTAGCGCCTCCGCACGGGCCAGCCGGAGCTCACCGGCAACGATCACGCGCCGCTGCCCAACCCCGGGGGCAAGTAGGGGTGGGTCTGCGGTGCTGGTGCGGGTGTGGGCGCCGGGCCACGCGGCCTCGACCGCGCGCTCGACCAACCCCGGCGGGATCACTCCAGGAACCCACAACCGGATCGCGACTCCTGCTTCGGAGAAGACGTACTCGCAGGCCACGTGCGGCTGACCGGTGAACCACCGCTTCCAGGCCGGGCGTAGCAATCCGACGAGGTGGGACCACAACGCCGCCCCACCGGCAGGGTCCACTGTGGGCGGCGCAAGGACGGTCACCATCCGCGCATCGGCCGCCAGGCGCTGGTGGCAGCGGCGCCACCACCACCGCCGCAGACCGATCAGCACGGCGAGTCCGACGGCCAGCAGTGGGCCGACGATCGGGCCAACGGTGATCGCCCACCCGGACAGCGAGGTCAGGACGTGGTGGAGCGCGCCGCCGGGGTCACGCAGGTAGTCCCCGATCCACCCGCCAGTCCCGTCGGTGGCGTGGACATCACCGGCCAGAATCGCGGTCGCGGTCGTCGTTGTCGAAGCGGGCGTGACAGCAGACATGGCGCACCCTCCAAGAAAGTGGGGAGAGACGGAAGTAGCCGAGGTACGCACGACCGGAGACGCGAGAGCTCCAGCAGGGCTCAAACGTCAAGGTCGATCTGGACTTCATCGGTGCCGAATTCGTCGCCCTCGATCGGGGCGTCGTCCTCGGCCGCAGGCCCGAGATCGAGATAGGATTCGTCGACGCCGCGCTCGGCGAGGTCGCCGTCGGCGGCATAGTCGGCGAGTTCGGCTGGGTCGCTCGTGACGAGGTAGTGCTCGGTGGGCGAGGCAATACTCTGAAACGCCACGCGCTGCGTCCCCGCCGACAGAAGTCCCTGGCCCCGCTCCGCTGAGAGTAGGAATTGCCTTTCACCGGCGGATAAATCGAAGGTGCGGGTGATCTCGTCCATGGCCTGCGACGCCTGCCGAAGGAGGATCTGCGTGGCGGCGTTGGCGACCACGGCTTTGCCGAGATCGCTGCCCAGCACATCCGCGGTGTCCTGAGTGGCAACGGTCAAGCCTGCCCAGTGTTTGCGGGAGGCTTTGGCCATCCGGAACAGGAAATCCGCACCCGCGTGTTGTTGCATCAACAGCCACGCTTCGTCGACCACGACCAGTCGCGGCCTGCGGATCGCCGGGTTGGACACCCTCCGCCATACCGCGTCCAGAGTCAGCAGCGTGCCGATGCTTTTGAGCTCGTCGGGCAGATCCCGCAGCGAGAAGACCACGAGGTGCCCGTCCGGCTGGGTCGTGGTGGGGCCGTCGAAGAGGTGCTGGAACGCACCCTCGACATAGGGATGCAGCCGGGCAGCCAACTCTCCCGCCGCCGCGTCACCCCTGGTGCCCGCCTCGGCGAGGGTGTCACGGAGATCCCGCAAGGTGGGGGCGGGTCGGGTCCGGGTGCGGGCATCGGCGGTGATCCCGACTCGTCGGTAGGTGGCGGCGATCGCCCGGTCCAGCGCCGCCCGCTCGGCGGCGCCGAGCTCGGCGCCGATCAGCACGCTGATCACGGTGTGCAGGAACAGACTGCGGCGGATCAGGGCGTCCTTCGGGGCGGTGCGCCGCCCATCCGGCCCGATCGTGATGGGCAGGTCGAACGGGTTGAGCCGTACGTTCTCACCCCCGAGGTGGACGTAGGTGCCGCCGACCGAGGACGCCAGCCGCGCATATTCGTCCTCCGGGTCGACGACATAGATCTCGATGCCCCGGTACAGGCTGCGCAGCAACTCCAGCTTGACCAGGTAGGACTTGCCCGCACCGGAGCGCCCCAGGACCACGCTGTTGTGGTTGTCCAGTGCGAAGCGGTCCCAGTGCACCAGTCCTTGTGACTGGGCGTTGTAGCCGTAGAGCACCCCGGACGGCGCGGCCAGGCTGGTGGGGTCGGCCGGCGGTAGATCTGGGCTGGTGAACGGGAACGCCGCCGACAGCGCGCTGGTGTCGAAGGTACGGCGCATGCCAACGAGGTCCAGGCCCATCGGCAGCGTCGACACCCATCCCTGCAGTGACCGGTAGGTGGTGTGTTTGGCGTCCAGTAGCAGCGAGGCGGCCAGTGACCGGATCGCGGCGACCTCGTCGGCCAGGGCCTGCTCGTTGGGGGCGTGGATGGTCAGGTATAGGCCGAGGCGGAACAGTTTGCCTTCACCGCGGGCGATGCGGGCGGAGAGGTCGTAGGCGTCCTCGGTGGCCGCTTCCACCTGGGGATCGTGGAGTCTGCCGTGCTCGGCGGTGTGGCGCCGACCGGATTCCAGTTTGGCCAGTTGCTTTTTGAGGCGGGTGGCGGCGGTAGTGGGGTCGATCGGCTCGATGTGCAGCGACACATCCAGCCTGCCGGGATAGGTCAACAAGGGCTGCAGCCAACCGGGATGGACCTCGCGGGGAAAGCCCACGACGGCGAACGAGGCGACCCAATCCCCGCCGACCTCCAAATGGCGGGCCCCCACGCTCACCGCATCCGGCGTAAACGCTCCTGCCGACGGCCCTTCGACGGCAGCTTTCGTCCTCCGTCGGGACCTGCGCGGCGTCATGCGACTCGCCCCCTCTCGACGAAGTCGTCCTCGTCGTCTTCGGTGTCGTAGTCCCAGTCGTCCTCAAAGCCCGCGTCTGCTGGGGCGTCGTAGTCGGCGGGAGCGCCGTCGGCGTCACTGGCCCACCCTGAATAGCCGGGGTCAGACTGCCCTCCGCTGGGAGTGGTGATGATGTCGTCGGCGCCGGCCAGGCCGGTGGCCTGCGGCAGGAGGGTGTCGGGGTTGCAGCTGGCCGCGAGGACGGCGGTGGCTTGTCCGGCATCCAGTGGGGTCACCACGATTCCGGCGGGTGCCAGCAGTTCGACGGCTTCTCCGAGGCGCCGCACCAGCCGTGATTCCGCAGCGCGGCGAGCCGCATCCCCTCGCGGGTACTGCTGAGAGGTCTTGCGGCGCAGCCTGGGAATCAGGGCCGCGAACGGTGATGGACCAGTTGCCTAGGCCGCGCCCTCTGCCGGCCGCAGGCCCTCGCGGAGGATGAGGAGGACTTGGCGGCGCAGCAGGTCGGTGTGTTCTCCGAGTTGGGCGAGGTAGTCGGCGTGCTCCAGCGCCGCTTGTTCGAGCGCAGGGTGGGGCAGGCCACCCGCTCGTTCGCGAAGTTCGGCGATCTGCGCGGACACATCGAGCCGTTCCGCGCGCACGAGTACCTGCACAGGTGCGGTCAAGCTGTGCAGGTAACGGCCGAAGCTGGCGACCAGACCCTCCTGCTCCGCCGGGGTGCGCAGCGCGAAGTTGACGGTGGAGGCCACGGCGACGACGGCGAGGCCATCGCTGCCGAGGTCGACGACCCCGGTGTCAGTGACGGCCTCGGCTGGCAGCCGCAGCGCCGACGGGGACACCCGCGACTCACCCTTCGTGGCTGGTGTGTCGCCGGTCGTGGTGGTGGCGTGGGTGGTGAGCCACTCCGGGGCGGGGCGGATGCCTTCGGGGGCGGCGACCCGATGCCGAGGGCCGAGGCGTTGGCGGATCGCCGCCAGCACCAGCCGATCCAGAGTGATGCCGTCGCGCTGGCCGAGTGCGAGGATCGCCGCGGTCGCGCCGATCGGGATCGCCGTGATCAGAAACACCGCCAACGGGATGACCTCGCGGGTCAGGGTCCATACGGCATACAGCACGATGCCGGTCACGGCGAGGATCGCTACCTGGCGCGCGGTCAGGCCCGCCACGATGCGGTCTTCTCTGTCCACATCGGCCGGAATCCGATAAGGCTCGGTCATCGCTTTCGACCTCCTCGGGGTGTCGAGCGGGTCGGTGGGGTTGTCGGCAGGTTCAGGGGAAGTTCGGGCTGCTCTGGATGCCGTGCGGTGCTTTGGGGGCGGGGTTGTTCGGCAGCCGGCCGGGGGCGGTGCCGGGCCGGTTTCGTCGGCACGTTCAGCGGCAGTGCGTATTGGCCGTGCCGGTCCGGGCGAATGCCCTTGTAGGCCGGGGGCACCACCGGGCTCGGGCGCGCGGGAAGCCGCGGTCGTCGGGCCCGGGCCTGCGGGCGAACCTGCCCGCTGGGGGTCAGCAGTGGCAGTTGCCCCGGCGTGCGGGCCGGCCTCGGTGGGGGCTGACCGGGGACGGTCGGCGTGGGTCCCGGTGGAGGTGTGGCTTGGCTGGTGAAGGGGCCGACCAGCGGCAGATACTGCTGGTCGCCTGGCCGCATCCGGGCGGGCATCGCCCCGGGGTTGCCCCGCTGGGGGCCTCGGGCGGCCGATCGCGGGCGGCCGGTGCGGGTGAACAGCGTCGGCTGCTGCGCATCCGGTGTCGTGCGGGTCGGTCGGGGGTTGGTCAGGTCGTCGTGCAGGCTGCGGCGTGCGGTGCGGTTCGGGTCGTGGCGGGTGGGAATGGGCAGCATGTGCTGCTCCCCTGGCTGTGGATCGATCCGCGCCGCACCCGGGCCCAACTTCGGCGGTCGCGCCCCGCGGGTGGGCTTGCCCTCGGCGGTGAGCAGTGCCCCTTGTTTCCTCGCTGCCCCCTGGTGAGGTTCCGACGAGCGGTTCGGCACAGACTGCGGATGAGAGGATTTCCGGGCTCGACTCCGTTTGAGTCCTTCTGGTGGCTGGTGTTTTGGGTTGCTAAGGATCGGGGTGTGTCGGTGTTCCGTCGGGGTGATCGTTTGGCAGGATGTCGGGGGTGACGTTGGGACGCGCGCCGCGGCAGGGTGATCTGCTGCGATCGACGGTGGATTACTGTGAGGGCCGGGTCGCGGCGGGTTCGATTTATGGGGTGTTGCATCGGGAGTGCTTCAGTCTGTTCCCGGATGAGATGTTCGCGGATCTGTTCACCGATGTGGGTCGCCGGTCGGTGCCGCCGATGATCGTGGCGGTGGTGATGGTGTTGCAGCGTGTCGAGGGCCTGTCGGATCGGGAGGCGGTGGAGCGGTTCGCATTTGACACGCGCTGGAAGTACGCCGCCGGTGGCCTGGATTTCGACTATCCGGGGTTCGTGCACACCGTGCTGGTGGACATGCGGGCCCGGTTGGCCCGCTCGGCTCGGCCGGACCGGATCTTCGAGACGGTGCTGGATGTCGCGCGTCAGGCGGGTCTGGTCGGGTACAGGAGGGTGCTGGACTCGACCCCGTTGTATGACGCGGTCGCGACGATGGACACCATCACCCTGATCCGCTCGGCGATCCGTGGTCTGCTGGCCACCGCTGAGGCCGGACTGGCCGCCCGGTTGCGGGCGGTGCTCACCTCCGGAGATGACTACGCCGGAGCGGGCAAACCCCTGATCGACTGGGACGACCAGGCCGCCCGGGAGGCGTTGATCGACTCCCGGGCCCGGGACGGGTTCGCGATGCTGACCCTGATGGAAGGCCAGAAGTGGACCAAGTGCGTGGATGAGGCCGCGCGCCTGCTGGCCACGGTGCTGGGCCAGGACCTGACCGAAGACAGCGACGGGGTGTTCCGGATCGCCCGCCGGGTCGCCCCGGACCGGGTCATCTCCACCGTCGATCCCGAAACCCGCCATGGCCACAAAACGCAGGCCCGCGGTTTCGACGGCTACAAAGGACATCTCGCCATCGACCCCGACAGTGAGATCGTCACCGCCACCGAAGTCACCCCCGGCAACAGCGGCGACGCCGAGACCGCCGAGACCCTCCTGTCCGACATCCTGCCCTCCGAAGCCGAAGCCGAAGCCGAAGCCGAAGCCGAAGCCGAAGCCGGGGATGAGGGTCAGGCCGCGGTATATGGGGATGCGGCCTATGGGGCGGGGGAATTGCTGGAAAGGCTGGACGAGAATGGGATCCACAATGGGCTCAAGGTGCAACCGCCGGCTGCGGTGAAAGGCCATTTTCCCAAGGACCGTTTCGATATCGACCTTGAGCAGCAGACCGTGACCTGCCCGGCCGGGCATACCGCACCCATTCGCGCCCGTGAGCGTCACGCTGGGGCGGCCAACTTCGGCGTCGTGTGCGCCACCTGCCCGCTGGCCGCACAGTGCACCACCGCCAAGACCGGCCGCACCATCACCATCAGCCCCCACGAAGCCGCACTGGCCGCCGGTCGTGCCCGCCAGACCGACCCCGCCTGGAAGGCTGACTACCGCGCCACCAGGCCCAAAGTCGAACGCAAGATCGGCCACCTGATGCGCCACCGCCACGGCGGACGACGGGCCCGTGTCCGAGGACTGCGGAAAGTGGCCGCTGATTTCTCGCTGCTGGCCGCCGCGGTCAACCTCGCTCGACTGGGCGTGCTCGGGATAACCCGCAAGGCAGGCGGATGGGCCGTGACGACCGCCTGACCAGACCAACGCCCAGCCCATCACCAACACCACACGTCCTCCCCACCGATAACCGGCACACGCGACACACAAACCCACCGACCACACTCGAAAACGATCGGCAATCACACCCACCGCCCGCCACGCTAAGACCAGAGCAAACACCTCAAAACCCCGTTCGACACCAGCCACCTAGGGGCAGTACGTATTGGCCACCCGAGGTCGAGCGGACGTTCTCGTATGGATCCGGCATCGAGGATGACGATGTCGACGAGCCCCGGGATCCTTGGCGGCCACGAATCGCGGCGCCGGCTCCTCCGACCAACCCCAATGTCTTATACGCGATAAATCCTCGGACGACGGAGCCGATGAAGGACCGGCCGCCGCCGCGCATGGACCCGAGAATCCAGAACGGGATCTTGAACAGGATGTAGCACATCGCGATCGCGATCAGAAAACTGGTCACCACACACCCCTTTTTTAGCGTGGGCGCGGTCAGAACAGGGTGATACCACCGGGGAGATAGAACAGTTTGATGGCAGCGATGAACGCCAAGGACTGGCAGACCTGAACGGCCAGCATTCCGCCGAAGGCTTTCCACCACCAGAACGCGATCGCCTCGGTGTGCGGGAGCGCGTGACACATCAGCAGCAGCGGTGCACCCGCGAGCAGAATCACGGTCAGGGCGACACGGACGATGTAGGTCAGCAGGACCGCGATAATCATCACGACCAGCGCCAGCACGGTGAAAATCGCGTACAAATCAGTGTATCCAGCGTCCTCCGCCGGGACATTTCCCCGCAAGCTGTCAGTGAATGCCCGCGCCGTTTGTTCCACTCCTGCCTGATCGCCACCCAGCAGGGCATACGACAGGGCATTGGCGAACTCGATTGCTTTGCCGCCGAAAAACAGCGACAGATTCGCCGCAAGAAACCCCACCGCCAGCCGCGGAAGGATTTCCTTGACCGAACTGCGGGTCTGCAGACTCTGGTAGGCCATCACGACCAGGCCCGCGAGGATCACCACCACCACGGAGCAGGCGATCACGATGCGCCGCGAGCCGCCCCAGATCTGCCCCATCACCGGCAGCTGATCCAACTGCGGTGTCGCCAGCAGAGACGTGCCGAGCAAATCCAGCACACCACCCAGCGCGGAGGTCGCCAGGCCGGCGAAGAAGTCCCAAAACCAGTCGGTCAGCCAGTGAGCCAGCCAGCCCCCGTGGTCCTCGCTGTCGCCGGGGTTCGGCAGCGCCGGGGTGGTCGGCACCGGCGGAATGCAGTACGGCCCCGTACACGGTGGCGGCGGCAACGCTTCACTGGGCGGCGGTAGGGGTAGCGGTGGTGGGGTGCCGCAGTCGGGGGCTGATCCCGGCGGGCATTCCGGCGGCGGGGTTTCCGGCAGCGTCGGTGTCGGGGTCGGAGTGGGAGTGGGTGCGGGTTGGGCCACGGCGATGCCACCGGTAGTCCCGATGACTGCGGCGAGCGCGAGGGCGGCGGCCACCGTGACGACGGCGCGGCTGAGAACACGGGCGGTGCCTGAGACGGTGGCCGGCATCGGTTGATCACACCCCCACGATCCCGCGGAGGATCGTCACAACCAGGGGCGCCAACGCTGCCAGCCCATAGCCGATCCCGGCCGACTTGAACGCCTGCTTGGCCTTCTCGACCTCGCCAGGTTCGCCGCCGGCCATGACATAGCGGACCCCACCGATGGTCAGGAACACCGTCGCCAGCAGCGCCAGGATTCCCATCAGCCAGTTGCGGATGTTGTTCAAAACCACATCCAGGCTCGCAGCCTGGGCCACCACGTGCGTGGTCTCCGCGTGCGCACTGGCGGCGGTCAGCAGCAGACCCAGCACGGCAAGCTCGGTGGCCAGCAGCCACCCCGGGCACCGCAGGACCCGTGGGCGTCGACCATGCTCGGACTGGCGAGTCCTCTGATGACTGCACCGGCCCCCACGTGCCGGGTGGGAACGCGGGACTCGGTGCCGTGAGGGCCGTACATCGGAAGCAGTGATCGTTCGAGGGGCTGGATCAGGTGCGGTCGTGGGGCGGTGGCGCGGCGTCCGTGGCGGGCGTGGCAGAGGGTTCAGGCGCATCGAGGGACCTCCGGAGTCGAGGTGGCCGGTGTCTGCGGCGCGGGGGTGGCTGGTTTTCTCCCGCATCCCTGAACTCCGGATTCCGGCCCGGTTGGGGACACCCGTGGCCGAGATTTCTTCGCCGCCCCGGCCGCGGGTTCGATGACTGAGCGTGACGGCGCGGCAGGTGTGGTGGCGGTGCGAGCGGCGGCGGTGATGGTCACCGTGTCGGCGACATGACCGGCCAGATCGCCCTCGCCCGCATCGCCGTCGGCCTCGCCCGTGTCGTCGAGGAGATAGGCGGCCAGCCGGTTCTCGGCGCGCAGTCGGGTCTTCTTGACGGCTTGGTAATTCACCCCGCGCTGCAGGGCGGCGTCGGCGAGCGGGAGCCCCTCCAGGCGGTGGAGCCGATCAACTCGGCCTCGTCGGAGGTGATCACGTCCTCGGCGACGGCGCGGGCGAGCACGAAGTCGGGATGCCCCCACAGCGGGGTGGGTGGAGTGGAGCGGAACCCGTTTCCGGAAGGGACCGGGGCATCGAGTGCCTCCCGGACAGCGGTGTGGCCGGCACGGTAGGCCGCCCATCGCAAGCGCAGCATGATGCGCGGCTTGCGCAGATCGATCCGGGCGATCTCGCTCAAGAAGCCGGCGAGGACCGCGGCGTGGATGTCGGTGACATCCCCGGCGAAGCGGGCCGAGAGTGTGGCGGCGATCCGGGTCAACGCCGGTAGCGCCACCCCGACACAGCCGACCGTCCACGTCGCGCCCTCGGTGCGCGAGCGCAGCACCAGATGCGCCCACACCGCATCCCGGGTGGCCTGCGGGCAGCGGCGACGCAGCAGCCGGTCCCGGACCTCGTTCAACGGCACCCGACGGGACGGCATACCGGGAAACAAACGGCCATCAAGGGAGACCGGATGCGGCCCGGTCACCAGCCACTCAAAAGCGGCGCGCGCCGCGTCCAGGGGCATGCAATCCCGTACGGAATCCTCCGAATCCTGACCTCTGCGGGCGCGGCGGAATTCATTCGTTGTAGCCATGAATGGCTCCTTGCGGCGAGTCGGAACAGCGACGCCACAAAGGAAGCCACAGGAGGTACTACCAAACTGCTACGAAACTACTACCGATCTACTACCAGATTACTACGGTTGATCTTGAGATGATCATTTTCGCCGGGCGTCGTTGATCATCTACTCATGATTGTGTCGATCACATTCACGGGTGCCGAGATCACGCAATGATCCACCGTAGTAGCCGGTGAGCTGGGGTTATCGGGAGACGGTAGTAGTTTCGTAGTAGTTCGGTAGTAGCTGGCGTCCGAACACACGCCGGGTGTTGCCTCTCGTGGACAAGCCCGACGGAGGCACCCAGGAGAATTGTTTGTGATTGATCTTCGTCTCGCCGGCGGATCTGCGCGAGAGAGTTCCTCACACGCGCGTGCGCGTACTTTTCTCTCCTGAATCCTGAGTGCGGAAAGTCCGACCGATCCTGGCCGTCAACGTTTCCCTGAAAAACTCGGCACCGGTTGTCCCCCAGGGGCCTTTATTTCGGAGTTCAGGGGTGTCACCAGCGCACAACGCGCAGCACCACCGCAGCGGAGGCATCCATGAACTCACCCAGTCATTCTCAGCCCCCTGGCCGACGGCGGGCCGAGGCGACACGCCCTGCTCGTCCACCCCGGCGCGGCGGACGCGCAGGGTCCCCCGACGGCTCCGAGCCACCGTCGGCGACCCGGCCCAGCACGCGCCGCACCCCGACCGCGCCCCGGTCCCGGGGCGTCTCCGGTGCGCCGACCCCGGCAACGGTATGGGCATGCGGGCCCCGGCCAGTCGACCCGGAAGCGGTGTGGCCGACCCCGATCGTGAAGAAGATCGTCACCTCCTTCACCCATCCCGGTGGAGGGGTCGTGCTGCTGACCGGCCCTAGTGCCGCAGCGATCACTGACAAGCCCTCCACCCCTACCCCCGAAAGCCACCCGCAAGTCGAGCCGGACAGAGAAGTGGACGCGGCGCTGGCTGCCATCCGGGATCTTGACCGGACCGCCCGGGTCGTCCACCTCACCGCCACCCCGGCGGTGCACGCTCCGGTGTCCCGGCCTTACTGGGCCGATCTCATCGACGGGCCACGGGGCCTCGACAGCATCGAGCCCACGGTGCCCTCTGGGGCCGTGCCCGACGACCTCGGCGATCACGCGGCGGGGGCGGATGTGGTCATCGCCAGCCTGCGCCCGGCACACAGCGGCGAGGCCGTCAGTGATCACCTTGCACAGGTCGCGGCCCGGCTGCTGCGCACCGGCGGCATCCTCGCCGTGCTCACCCACAGTGACAACACCACGGGGCAGCTCGTCGACCCAACCGGGCCGGTGGTGGCCGCCTGCCAGAACACCGACCTGCTTCTACCTCCAACACATCGTCGTCCTGCTCACACCGATCCAAGACGGCCGGTTCGTGCTCACCCCCGACACCACCGCCGCCGATACCGGCCGCTCGCAGCCTCATGCCGATGACCACCAGGTGCCCGCACCGCATCGGCGCATCCACGCGGATCTCGTGGTCTTCGCTCAGCCCCACGAGTACCGAAGCCCGTCGCTGTCGCCGGCTGACGCCGTACGCGAGACCGGAGACATCCGATGAATCACGTCCCCGACCGCTACTCCACCAACCTCAGCAGACGCATCGAGAAAGGCGACCCCGTGCCCGACGCCAGACGTGACCACACCACCGACGACACGCCGACCGTGCCGATCCCGCGCACGCTCATCGAGCAGGCGGACCAACCGACACCCGCCCCGGTGTCGGTGTGGGCGACCGCGCAGCGCGCTCCCGCCGCCCAACGCAAGGGCCGCTACACAGCTGAGTCCACCGCGCACCCGGCCAAGATGCTGCCCGCCGTCGCTGCACAGGCCATCGCCCACTACACCGAGCCCGGCGATCTCGTGCTCGACCCGATGTGCGGGATCGGCACCACCCTCGTTGAAGCCGTACACCTGGGTCGCCGCGCGGTCGGCGTCGAATACGAGCCGCACTGGGCCGACGTCACCGAAGCCAACCTCGACCTCGCCCGCCAGGCCGGCATCGAGGCGGATGGGCGTGTGATCCATGGCGATGCCCGGCAGCTGGACACGCTGCTGCCGCCCGATCTGGCCGGTCAGGTGGCGTTGGTGGTCACCAGCCCGCCGTATGGGCCGTCCACCCATGGGCAGGTCAACGTCGTCCCCGGTGGCGGGGTCCACAAGTACCACCACCTCTACGGAAACACCCTCGACCGCAGCAACCTCGCCAACATCGGCCACCACCGGCTGCTCTCCGGTTTCACCAAGATCCTCGCCAGCACGGCGGCGTTCCTGCGCCCCGGCGGGCACGTCGCGATCACCCTGCGGCCCTGGCGCGAACACGCCGAACTGATCGACCTGCCCTCCCAGATCGCCGCCTGCGGCCGGCAGGCTGGGCTGATCCCCGTCGAGCGCTGCGTGGCCCTGCTCGCCCGGGTCGCCGAAGACGATCTCGTGGCGCGAGGGAGCTTCTTCCAACGCGACTTCATCCGCAAACAACGCGAAGCCGGACTGCCCCTGCACTTGATCGCGCATGAAGATCTGCTTGTGTTTCGGCTCGGCGACCGGGCGGCGGCACACGTCGCCCAGGTGCCCACGGCCCGCTCCATACCGCACCGATCCTCGGCGTTGCCGCCGCAACCGCAACCCACCATGGCCGACGACGCGCGGAAAGGCGCAGCGATGCTGGCCAGGTCCACGGCATGAATCCGACCTTGATCCCGCCTTCCCATCCCGTGCTCCGCCTGCAGTTGTGTGGGCGGAGGCGGGGTGCCCATTCCGACAGGATTCCACGGTCAGGTGGCGCCTCCTCTCTGAGAAGGGAACCGACCCAGGCATCCACCAGCATTCCGCGGTGGACCAGTCGCTTGCGCAGGGTGGCCTCGACGCGGCAACCGGCTTTCTCCGCGACCCGGCGCGAGGCCACATTCCCGACTTCGGTACGCCACTCGATGAGCTCCACGTCCACATTGGTAAACGCCCACCGGCATACGCCGCGCACAGAATCTGTCGCCACACTGCGTTCCCGGGCGCGGGGATCGACCCAATAGCCGATCTCACCCACGCCGGACTTACGTAGTCCCAAGCCCACCCGACCCAACCGCCTGCCAGTCGCGGTGTCCTCCGCAAGAAATTCCGCTCGTTGTCCGCTCTCCGAACCGGCCATGGCTCGTTGCTCGACAAAGAACGCGGCATGCTCACGCCGGTACGGCGACGGCACCTGCACAAAATGCTGCAGCGCAGGATCGAGCGACACTTCGTAAACCCGTAAACTGTCTCAGACTCAGCCATCCCGCAGAGATCATTCGTCGCTCCAACGGCCCAGTCTGGACGATCGTTGCCGGACACTCCCAATAAATCATCCAGTTCACCAGAAACGCGGGTGGGCGGTGGATTCATCGCCACTGCCGAGGACTGGAGACATCGAATTCGCCAAAGGATATCTGCAACGGATACCAAACGCGCCAACACCTAAGACCACCCGCCGCGCGGACTGCAGGAAGGATGATTTCGCATGACGAAGAGAAACGCGCCCCATTACACTGAACGAGTCATTCCGCGATGGGCACGGACCGCAGCAGTCCGCCGCCCGCGCTTGAGGCAGCGCCTCGCCGAGGCCGCTCGGAGGGTGCGGAAACTGCGGTCGGCCTGCCCGCAGTCTGCCTACTCGCGTGCCCGTCACCTCGACCCTGACGCCGACATATCGTGGCCGGTCCGGCAGCGCGTACTGCGCGACTACCACGCCGCGAACCTAGCCAAGGCCCGCCGCGGCGCCGAAGATCTGGTCCGGGACGGATGGAACACCGGCGGCGTGCCGTATGGCTACCGAGCGATTCGCCAGCGGATCACCCCGTACGGGCGCCGGCCCCGCACCCGGGTGCGATTGGAGATCGCACCGCGCGAGTCGCAGGTAGTCCGGCTGATCTTCGCCTGGCGCGTCCACGGACAGCTCAAGGCCCGCGATATCGCCGCTCGCTTCGCTAAAGATCCCGACCTCTACCCGGTACCCGTCGACCCCACCACTGGGCTGCCGACGCCGTGGACCCCGAGCACCATCCGCGCCATCCTTCGCAACCCTAAGTATCTCGGACGGCAGGTCTGGGGACGCCACCACCGCGGACGGCGGGCGCCGTGCTCCGCGTGGGTGTGGTCGGACGCCTGGGCGCACCCGGCATTAATCGACGCGGATACCTTCGCTTCCGCCCAGCAGGCCCGGCGAGCTGCTCCAGCCGAATCCAGTCAGGCTGGAAGGAAGGCGTCATGACGCCCGCACAGCGGCCCCGAAACGGTGTCGGCCGACTCTGCGGATCTTGCTCCCGCACGGTGCCGTCGCGTCCGCCGCGCGCGACGATCCGGCCCGACCACGCCGGAACACCCACCCATGCACGCCAACGCGGCAGAGCACACAGCACCAGCGCCCCTGCCCTGCCCGGGCAACCGTCCGCCGGCCCACGGACGCCCGGATCCCGCCGCAGCGGCCACAGCATTACCCCCGCGGGCCCGCCCATCCGTCCGTCGGACACCCGGCGGCAGCACGGCTCCACGAGTCACCGTCCATATCCGCGTGATTCGCGAGGACCGGATCACCGTGATCCCGTCCCTTGATCAGCAAACACGTCGGGAGCATCCGCATGCCTGACCGCACCCCCAGACGCCAGTCACCGACAACCCAGCGCCCGGGTACACACCCCGTCAACGACGAAGAACAGCCGCTGTCGAACCATCTGCACACTCCTGCCGAGGCAGCCCAGCGACTCGCGGTCAAAGAATCCTGGCTCCGCCGAAAAGCCAGCGCCCGAGCCATCCCCTGCACCTTCCTCGGCAAACATCTCCGCTTTTCCGATACCGATCTCCACGAGATCATCCGCCAAGCCCGCTTGCCCGCAACACATCCAACCCGGCGTCACTAGCGACTCCCCGCCCCTGGCCACCGTCGCCCAGTGCCTCGCCTGGCGCGAGCAGGCATCAAGGGACACCGATTCGGCAGACGCCCCTCTCTTCGCTTCTGAACACATACCGCTTGCCCTCTACGGGCACTAGAGCGTCCATGGACCAGCCCGGCCGACCGACCGGGATCGTCCACAAAGGAGACACGTCTCATGGCATGGATCGAAGGACACGGGGCAGGGTGGCGAGTGCGCTACTACCGGCCCGACGGAACCATCGGAAGCGAAACCGGATACACCAACCCCGACCAAGCCCGCGACCGAGCCGCAGACATCGAATACGAAACCCGGCAGGGAACCTTCAACGATCCCCGCAAAGCCCAAACCACGTTCGGCGAGTGGACCGAGATCTGGTGCGATGCCCACGACGTCGCCGAAGGCACCTGGGCCAAATACAACTCGCATCTGCGCAACCACATCCGGCCCAAGTTCGCCGACACCCCGCTGGAAGAGATCACTCATATCAAGATCAAACAATGGGTGAAGGGATTGCGCCGCCATCTCGGCGACGCCACGGTCGCCGACATCGTCACCCTGCTGTCGATGATCCTGGGCGAAGCCGTCGAGGAGGACTACATCGGCAAAAACCCCTGCCGACGCCTCAAACTCAACCTCGACCCATCAACCCCGAAAGAAACCGCCAGCCCCAGCGTCGTGCGCCGCATCGCCGACCGCTGCGACCCGGCGTACGGGACGCTGATCATCACCGCTGCCTACACCGGGATGCGGTGGGGCGAACTCGCCGGACTGCAATGGCACAACGTCAACCTCGGCGGCAACGCCCTCATTACCGTTGATCCCGACAAAGGGGCACTCCACGAAATCGGCGGCCGACTCGAACTCGGGCCGCCCAAGACACCTGCCAGCGCCCGCCCCATCCACCTGCCGAAGTTCCTCGTCCAGCTCCTCACCGAGCACGCCGCGCGGCAACACCACGACCACGTCTTCACCGGCCCCCGCGACGGCCTGCTACGCCGCGCCAACTTCCGCGACCGCATCTGGCGACCCGCCGTCGCCGGAAACAAGAAACGAGGCTGGGCACCCATCCAGGCGGGCCTGACATTCCACGGGCTCCGGCACACCCACAAAACCTGGCTCAACGAAGACCACGCCGACAAAGCCCTCCAACACCAGCGAATTGGCCACCGCATGCCAGGAGTCGAAGGCATCTACTCCCACGTCACCCAACCCATGATCGACCACATGCTCACCGCACTCGACACCCGATGGCGACGGTCACACCACGGTCACGGCGACACCGATGCCACCGGCGACAAGCGATGAACACAGATCGCGTGAACACAGTAAGCCAAGATCAACTGCTCCCAATTTGCTCCCAAAATAGTAGGAACCCCAACCAATGAAGATCATCGGATGGGGTTCTAACCTGGGAATATAGATGGTGCGCGATACTGGGATTGAACCAGTGACCTCTACCGTGTCAAGGTAGCGCTCTCCCACTGAGCTAATCGCGCGAGGCGGAGGCGGGAATCGAACCCGCGTACAGGGCTTTGCAGGCCCTTGCCTAAGCCACTCGGCCACTCCGCCGGACTCCGCATCCATGCCGAAGCCGGCTGGACCGCCAGAGAATCCAGAGCGGACGACGGGACTCGAACCCGCGACCCCCACCTTGGCAAGGTGATGCGCTACCAACTGCGCTACGTCCGCGTGCCTGCGACATCGAAGCCCAGATGACCCTGGGCCCTCCGCCGCCTTGCACAATGAACTTTAGACCACGTCCATGATCGCGATCAAAGGGGGGCCCGCTAGCTCGGCGCGATACCCGCACCGAACCGGACTCCCCTTGATCAGCCCAGGTCGTGGGGCAGCAGCCGGGTCAGCGCCTCGTCCACGTCGACCCACAGGTTCTCATTTCCCGGCACTACGACGTCGTATGTGCGGTCAAGGAAGTCGGCCAACTCCTGCGCCGAGGCCTCGAACACCGCGTGGCCGGACGGCGAGCTGAGCTCGATCGCAACGACCTCTGGGTCGTCGACGGCCGGCCGGATCGTCACATCGCCTTCGCCGGCGTGCGCGATCAGCCCGTCGGCGAGGAGGTCGCGGGCGAACACCCACTCGACCCATCCGGCGCGGCCGGTGCGGAACGCAGCCACCACCGCGTAGGGGTCCCTGGTGTCGTAGCGCAGTTCGACCTGGACCGGCACGGCAGGTGCCTGCGGAGCCAATAGATCGAACACGGCAGTCGAACGCAATGTCACATGATCGTTACGCATTGTCCTCCCCTTTCCTGCTCCCTCCCGGTCCCCTTATCCGACCGAGCAACACAGTTGTGACGCCTTATCGGGCCGATACGCTCGCAACTCCTGCATAGATCACCCGTACGGGGCACGCCCCACTTCGCTGGGCAATCACGCAAGTGCACAGCGTGTCCAGTCCGGCTCCGGCTTCGGGGTACACCACGGGCCGGTCATCTCATTGCGAGACGAACCGGATCCGCTGTCCACACCGGAGGAAGATCCGCCGCGGACGAACCCGACAGAGGACGCTGGGTCGCAGGACCAGCACCCATCCAGTGGCCGATCTCCGCTACTTTCCGTAACCGAGCGAACCGTGCTTACGCCTGGCCTTCGATCCGTCGCCCTCGCCCTGCGGAACTCTCCGTCACGCCCCGGCTGACCACCGGGTTTTCCACTTCGTCGAGCTCGCCTGACGTCCGTCCAAGGATAGGCGATCCGCCCCCTCGGGAGTCTCGCAGTACTCCCCATCGATGAGACGCTCGCCACGACAGTTCCCCGTATCGGGGGAATGGGCCGAGTCGTCTCCGTTACCGACCACGCGTACGGCCGAACGCCCGAGCGAGACCGGCGTCACAATGTGACCAGGATCGAAGGGGCGCAACAGGGCCGAAAGCCTGATCCCGATCATTCTTCGGACACAAGCGTCCAACCCGCACCACCCAGCCGTCCGCTTGACATCGCTATCGTGCGCCACGCCAGTCACAGCAGCCCAACAAGGCCCGTATTCTGGCCCAAGTCGGACACTGCCGGGGGCGCGGCCAACCGGTGTCCAACACCGACGAACGCTCGCAACCGGCAGGTGGACAGCCCTGAACAACACAGCCGAGCCGGGATCCGGCAGCACAGGTACGCAACCCTCCACCGAAGACCAGCGTGGACCCCGCCGACTGAACGCCCTGCGGGAACGCCTGCGCGCCTTCCGCGAACGCGTCCGCAGCAAGCCCGGTCTCAACACCGGCTACCGGATCGTGCTCGGTGTCTTCGGCACACTCGTGCTCATCGCCGGGATCCTCATGATCCCCTACCCCGGTCCCGGCTGGCTCGTCGTGTTCGCCGGACTCGGCATCCTCGCCACCGAATTCCACTGGGCGCACCGCGTCAACACCTTCGCCAAGCGTCACTACCACCGCTGGATACGCTGGCTAGGCCGCCAACCCCTCGCCACCAAACTCGCCGTCATGAGCGCCACCTGCCTCGTCGTCCTCGCCACGCTGTGGATGCTGGGCCTGTTCAACACCGTCGGCGGCTGGCTCGGCCTGTCCTGGAGTTGGTTGGCATCCCCCCTGTTCGGCCCCTGAAAACGATCGTGTATTGTTCTTCTCGTCGCCGGGAACGGCGGCAGAACAAGAGAACAAGGGCGATTAGCTCAGCGGGAGAGCGCTTCGTTCACACCGAAGAGGTCACTGGTTCGATCCCAGTATCGCCCACAGGCAAAAGGGCCTGGTCACAACCTCAACAAGAGGTTAAGACCAGGCACTTTTCGTTTTTGGTGATCCGATTAGTCAGCGAACAGTCAGCATCCGATCAGCGGACGGGCACGGGCCCGTTGGCGTCGCCGTCGTCACCATTCTCGTCGTCGAGTGCGCGGAGGATGCGGTCACCGTTGTCGGTGCGGCGGGTGTAGAGATCGAGCGTGGTTGAGGAGCGCTCGTGGCCCATGACCCGCTGGACCATGTTCACCGGCACGCCGTCGTCCACGAGCCAGGTGGCGTAGGAATGGCGGAGGTCGTGGAATTTCAGTCCGCCTTGGGCGTGCCGAGCCACCTCCTTCACCGCAGCCTCATCGGTGGCGAACTCCGCGGAGGACCTCCCCTGCAGGTGGGGGACAACACCCACCGCGCCGATGTCCCCACAGCTAGCGAACTAGCTCCAGCCAGCGTATTCGTTCCAGAAGGTACTCCACCCGTGGTTGTCGTATCCGAGTACGAACAGGTCGAGGTTGCCTGGCGCTCGAGACACCGCAGCGATTTCTTGGTGTTCGTGATCGAAGACGGCTTGTCCCGGCAGCGGGAACCAATCATCGCTCCAACCAGCGTATTCGTTCCAGAAAGTGCTCCACCCGCGGTTGTCGTATCCGAGTACGAACAGATCGAGGTTGCCTGGCGCTCGAGACACCGCAGCGATTTCTTGGTATTCGTGATCGAAGACGGCTTGCCCCGGCAGCGGGAACCAATCATCGCTCCAACCAGCGTATTCGTTCCAGAAAGTGCTCCACCCGCGGTTGTCGTATCCGAGTACGAACAGATCGAGGTTGCCTGGCGCTCGAGACACCGCAGCGATTTCTTGGTATTCGTGATCGAAGACGGCTTGCCCCGGCAGCGGGAACCAATCATCGCTCCAACCAGCGTATTCGTTCCAGAAAGTACTCCACCCGCGGTTGTCGTACCCGATCACGAACAGGTCGAGTTTGCCTGGCGCTCGAGACACCGCAGCCACCTGCTGCTTCTCGTGATCGAAGATGGCTTGCCCCGGCAGCGGGAACCAATCATCGCTCCAACCAGCGTGGTCGTTCCAGAAGGTACTCCACACATGGTTGTCGTACCCGATCACGAACAGGTCGAGTTTGCCTGGCGCTCGAGACACCGCAGCGATTTCTTGGTGTCCGTGATCGAAGACGGCTTGCCCCGGCAGCGGGAACCAATCATCGCTCCAACCAGCGTATTCGTTCCAGAAGGTACTCCACACATGGTTGTCGTACCCGATCACAAACAGGTCAAGGTTGCCTGGCGCTCGAGACACCGCAGCCACCTGCTGCTTCTCGTGATCGAAGACGGCTTGCCCCGGCAGCTGGAAAAACCCGACCGCCGTGACGGTCTCCGCGAGCTTGTTGACTTCCGCGGCTTGTGACATTTTTTGCTCGCCTCCTCCGCGCAACTGTCTGCTGCTGCATGTAGTGGCTACATTCCTAATTTGTGGCCCTCCCCAATACTGCGAGCCACCTGCAGTGCAGCACCGGATCAGGCCGACACCCAATGGCCATAAGACCTAGCTTTCACCGCGATCTTGTGTGGGCAATAATCAAAGACAGGGGCGAAGGTCCTCGAAAGCCACCAGCAAACGAATACTGAGCAAAACGGTTCGGGGTAAACGAATACTGGGCTCCGACATTGTTGTGGCTGGTGCGGGGAACACCGGTCAATCCATGCGGGTGCTGGGATCTATGCAGTTGTTGTGGGGGTCGACCCCCCCACACCCCCCACGGTGCGGTGGAGATGTTCATTGGCTCCGTGCGTGCGTGGCCGTTCCCGGCCTGGCTTTCCGACCAGCCCCCAGCCCAACATCATTCGCGGCTAGCCGCATCAGTGCTGCCGGATCCCGCACACCGCACTCACATCGGGATCGGGACCCGCCGCCAACAAGTCGGGGCATGGGTGTTTCCGGGTTGGAATTCTGTTGGGCGATGTGGTTTTTGTTGGCTGTCTTCGATTTTGTGGTGGGTTAGAGTCTGCGGACGCCTTCTAGGATCGCTTGTAGCAGTTTTCGGTCGGGACGCACCGCCGTTCGAGACCTTGCGCCGACCACTAGAGCACCTCGTTCGATCAGATCACTGACCAGCACCTTCGCCACCATGATCGGGGTGTCCAGGTACGCCGCCACCTCCGCGACCGACAGCGGGCGGACGCACAACTGGAGGATGTCAAGATGCTCCACGGAAAGTCCGCTGTGGTCGGGGCCCCGCCAGGACGTCAGCAACTGTGTGACCACGTCCAGTCCCGGCAGCGCCGGCCGGGTGCGGCCCCGCGTCATCGCATACGGCCGGACCAGTGGCCCTGACTCCTCATCCAGCCACAGCTCTTCGTCCCTGGGCGTCATGGGCGGGGCAGCGGTGCCACCTCGGTGCGTGGCGCCGAGCTAAGGCAGTCGCCGACCCGCACGACCAGCAGATTCATCTCGTAGGCGATCATGCCGACGTCGGCCTCCTCCTCCCCGAGCACGGCCAGGCACGCACCCGAACCCGCGGCGGTGACGAAGAGGAAGGCGTGTTCGAGCTCGACGAGCGTCTGCCGCACCTGACCGCCCCCGAAGTGCCTCCCGGTCTCCCGGGCCAGGCTCTGGAAGGCCGAGGCCATCGCCGCGAGATGCTCGGAATCCGCAGCGGACAGCCCCGCGGACTTCGCCACGAGCAGGCCGTCGGCAGAGAGCACGACACCGTCGCGCGCCCCGACGACGCGGGCGACCAGGTCGTCCAGCAGCCGGTTCAGCTCACCGTCGGAGCCGGTCTTCTCGCTCATCCCACACTTCCTTGTCATTGCTGGGCCGGTTCATTCGCCGTTGCCGACCCGGCGGGCTTCGCGCGTCCCGCGTTGGAACGCGGTCATGGTGCCACGCGTGCGCTCCGGCGAGTGCCCAACCTGCGGCGGCACGTCGGGGTCCGTCACCGGGAAACGCAGCGGCTCAGTGGGCAGCGGATGGTCCGCCGGCTCGCTCGCCACGAGGTCCGTCGGCAGCCGGACGAACGCCACCGTGCCGCCCTCGGCCGCGTCGCGCAGATCCACCTCGATGCCGCGGCGGGCGGCGAGTCTGGCCACCACGAACAGCCCGAGCCGGGAATCGCCGCGCACCGTGATGTCCTCGAACTTCGGCGGCGTGGACAGCAGCGCATTGGCCTCGTCGCGGTCGGCCGGGGGCATGCCCGGCCCTTCGTCTTCGATCTGCAGCAGCACACCGCGCGGTGTGTCGCTGCTGAAGACCTGGACCTGCGAGTCCGGCGAGGAGAACGAGGTGGCGTTGTCCATCAACTCGGCCAGCAGGTGGATCACGTCTCCCACGGCCGCGCCGACCAGCGAGACGTCGGGCGTCGGATGCACCCGGATCCGGTAGTAGTGCTCGGTTTCAGCGACCGCCGCGCGCACGATGTCCACCAGCCGCACCGGCTTGCGCCACCGCCGACCCGGCTGCTCGCCGGCCAGGATGATCAGGTTCTCGGCATTGCGCCGGGCACGGGTGGCGAGGTGGTCCAGCCGGAACAGCCCGTCCAGCCGTTCGGGGTGCTCCTCGCTGCGTTCCATCTTGTCGAGCACCTTGAGCTGGCGATGCACCAGCCCCTGGTTCCGGTGCGCGATGCCGAGGAAGACCTTGTTGATGCCTTCCTTCGCCTGGTTCTCCTGCACCGCGGCGGCGACCGCGGTGTGGTGGGCGGTGTTGAATGCCTCCGCCACCTGCCCGATCTCGTCGTTGCCGTAGTCCAGCGGGACGAGCTCGGCTTCGACGTCGACGCGCTCGCCGCGCTTGAGCCGGGACATGATGTCGGGCAGTCTCCGGCGGGCGAGTTGCAGCGTGTCGTCGCGCAGTTTCGCCAACCTGGAGACCAGGGTCCGGTCGACCAGCCGCCGGGCGTTGCGCGCGGTCAGGGCGATGCCGACCAGCACGGCCGCCAGCGCCGCCAAGCTGCCCGCGAGCACCTCGATGAACCGGGAATTCCCGTTCCGCATGCCGAGTTCGGCGCTGGCCTTGGCCTGCGCCACCGCGACCGCCACCAGTTCCTCGGAAACCTTGTTGGTGGCCTGCCGCCACGCCGCGCCGTCGACGGCGAACTTCCCGCTGCGCTGCCGCGAATGTTCGACGAGCGCGTTCTCGAAGCTGACCAGCCGCCCCCAATCCGCGCCGGCGGTGAGCTGCCGGTGGAGTTCGACGGCGCGCGGCTCGGCGGCAGGTATGCCGGTGGCCAGCTTGGAGTGGTAGGAGCCGACCAGAAATACGAAGGACAGGTGGTCCTCGGTGCTGAACTGCCCGCGGGCCAGCGCGGCGCTGCCCAATGACGCGGCCCGCGACATCTGGTCGGCGGCCCGGAACATCTCGACGCCCACCAGGCCGGCGTGGCTGGTGTCCAGGTCCGGCACCAACCGCGCCTGGGTGTCGAACAGGTCGACCCCGGCGTCGAGCAGCCGGTTGTAGAAGTCGAAGGTCTCCGTCCGGGTCGCCTGCCCGGAGTCGAGGCGGGCGCGCTGCTGCGGCAGCCGGGCCAGCAGCGCTTCGAGGTCACGCACCCGGGTTTCGATCTGCGGCGGCGCGTCCGCGACGAGGTTCCGCAGATTGGCGCGCATCACGCCGATGGCATGGTCGGTCTGGGTGCGCTGGGAGGTCAGCGCGGCCGGGTCGATGTCCGGGCGGCTCAGCCGCTCCATGGCCAGCCGGCGTTCCTTCTGCAACGCCACCAGGCCTTTCATCGCGGAGACCGAGGTGTCTTTCATCCCGCTGGCGACGGCCCGGGAGAAATAGCCGTCGTACACGGTCAGCGACGAGAAGCCGAGCCAGAGAACCAGCAGGATGGTGCTCGGCAACACGCCGACACGCGTCAGGCGGGCCCGGATCGTCCGATCCCGGTGCGGAACGCGGCATCGGCTGGAAGGCGGCATGTCCGCGGAGACAACCGTCTCCGTGGCCATGCACCCTCATCTCGCAGCCGATACCCGTACCACTGCCGTGGGCGCGCTTCCCGAAGCCGCCCAGCAGAATGAACGCACCATAGCACAGGGTGATCATGAGCGTTTCCTTCTGCCGCAGCACAAGGTTGTTGATGCACAAGTGTCCACTTCGGACCAATCCGATATCGCCGCGTTCCGAAACGGCTCAGGAGTCGAAGTGTGGCTCGCGGTTCAGCAGGAACGTGAGGTCATCTCCCGGTTGGAGCTCGCGCGGCTGCGCACCGCGGGTGAACAGCCGCGCGCCGGTGCTTCCACCGAGCTCGGCGTGGTAGCCGCGGACTCGCAGCCAGGCGCCTTCCCGGATGCCCAGCACCGGAACGTCGTTGTCCTCCAGGAACTCCACGATCCGCTGCTCGCGGGTCTCGCCCTGGTGCATGCTGCCCGGGTCGGGATCCTGGTAGTGCGGGTTGATCTGGAACGGCACCAAACCGATCGCCTCGAACGACGGCGGCTCCACGATCGGCATGTCGTTGCTCGTGCGCAGGCTGGGGCAGGCCATGTTGCTGCCCGCACTGGCACCCAGGTACGGCATGCCGCCGCGCACGGCTTCGCGGAGCGCCTGGAGCAGGCCGAGCCGGTGCAGCGTGGCCAGCAGACGGAAGGTGTTCCCGCCGCCGATGAACACCCCCTCGGCCGCACGCACCGCCGCCACCGGGTCATCGGCCCGTTGGATGGCCTCGACGGTGATCCCGAGCGGTGCGACCGCGGCCTGCACGATCGCCGCGTACAGGTCGTGGTCGTGCTTGGCGAACGGGACGAACAGCAGTCGCCGACGACCGGCCAGGAGTTCGGCCACCGCCGGCATGGCGTGTTCGAGGAAACCCGTGCCGTGCTTCATCGAACTGGATAGCAGCAGCAGTTCCACGTTGGCCCTCTCCCGGTTCCGGCTTAACGAGGCAGCGGTCGGGTTCGTTCGCTCAGGCCCGTCCATAGGTGTTCGACGTATTCCTGGAGGGTCTTGCTGAGCAGGTAGGCACCCGCCGGGGCGACCACGGCGAACGTGTCGTCCGGCGACTCCGGGATCACGGCGACCCGTCCGGAGGACGCGTGGAGCACTTCGATGGCGAACGGTCCCCGGCGCACCGCGCCGGAGGCCACGCGCAAACCCACGGTCAACTGCGCGGTCATCCCGTCCGCCCGCCGCAGCAATTCGCCCACGGCCTGCGCGTCTTCCGGGGGAACGCGACGGCGCTTGAGCTCGTAGGCGAGCCAGTCCACCTGCTGGTCACCGCGCTGCTGAGCGCTGGTCCGCGCGTCGGCCAGCACCCGGGTGGGCACCGTGACCTCGCAGCCGTCGGCCGGTTCCCGGTCCGGCAGGCAACCGACGAGAGCGGGCCACGGCGCATCGGGGCGTACCTGCTTCACGACCACCGACTCGCCGTGCACCAAGACCCGCGCCGCGTGGCCGCTGCCGACCGCCACGACGACCCGCAGCTCCGCTTCGCCCGGGCTGCTGACCTGGGCGAAACCGAACACCGATGCGCGCGCCAGGTTCGCGGCCAGTTCGGTCCACCGCTCCTCCGGCGGCCGGTCGGCGGTCGCCCGCGGCTCCGCGACCAGGAATTCCGCGATCTCCGGCCCGACCTCGCAGTCGCGCAGCAGGCCGTCGAACTCCCGCAGGCTGCATCGCATCGCCGGCTCCGTGGTTCCCCGAAGTCCCCTGTGGACGAACTTGATCAAGAGGATATCCGGTGCACCGCCCGGCGCGCGGAGTTTTGGCGATGGACCACCCGAACGTCAGCGTTCCTCCACCGGGGTCCGGGCCCGGCGCACGATCCCGGCCAGTGCGGCGCTGACTATCGTGACGATCAGCGCGCCCCAGAAGGCCGCCCAGAAGCCGTTGACGTGGAACGGCAGCCGGAGCTCGCCGGCCAGGTAGCTGGTCAGCCAGAACAGCAGGGCGTTGACCACCAGGCCGAACAGCCCGAAGGTCAACAGGTAGAGCAGGCAGCCCACCGTCTTCGCGATCGGCTTGAGCACGACGTTAACGATGCCGAAGATCACCGACACGGCCAGCAGCGTGAGGATCTTCGCCGGGGTGTCCGCGCCTTCCAGGGTGATCCCGGGCAGCGCGGTGGTGATCCACACCGCGACCATGGTGATCAGGATGTGCAGCAGAAGTGCCACGAGCGCCCTCCCAGCCGGTGTCTGCCACGAACGGCGTCGACGCTACCGCCCATCGGGGGTCCCCTGCGCCAACGAACCTGTGATCTCCGGGTCAGTTGAAGAGGTTGGCCATCAGCTGGAGGGCGTCGCCGTCGGTGTCGTCGTGCGCTTCGGCGAACCGGAAGACCAGGCCCTCGCGCAGGCCCCACGGGCAGATCTCCAGTTCGTCCACGCCGATGGTGCGCAGGATCAGCTCCGCGACGATCGCGCCGGCCAGGATGCGGCGGGCGCGGCTGCGGGACACGCCGGGCAGCGCCGCCCGCTGCGCCTGGTCGAGCTCGGCCAGCCGCGGGATCCACGGGCGGAGCTTGGCTCGGGACAGCCGGTCGGGGTGGCGGGCCACCTTCCCCGGCGAGCTCTCGGTGAGCACGGCCAGCTGCCGAAGGACCTTGGACAGGGCCACCGGGTGCCCGAGGTCGCGGTCGGCGAAGGTGCGCAACGAGCGCGGGATGGTGCGGCGGACCGCCGCGACCAGCTCGTCGACGTGTTTCGGCCGCGGCGGGTCGTCGGGCAGGTATTGCCTGGTCAGCCTGGCCGCGCCGAAAGGGAGGGAGACCACGTCGGAAGGCTCCCCGCCGGTGCCGGTGGCCACGTCGATGGTGCCGCCACCGATGTCCACCATGGTCAGGGGCGGGCCCGAACGGCCGTGCCAGCGCCGGGCGGCGTGGTAGGTGACGGCGGCTTCGTCGCCCGGGCTGAGCACGCCGATCCGGACCCCGGCCGCCTCGCTCAACTGCCGGCGCAGCTCGGTGCCGTTGGCCGCGTCCCGGACAGCGGAGGTGCCGAACGCGACCAGCGCGTCGGGGCTCTTGTCCACGGCGGCACGCACGCAGTGCCGCACCGCACGAACCGCTTGCTCCACGCCCGACTCGGTGACCAGGCCGTCTGCTCGGGTGTGTTCGGCGAGCCGGGTCCGGGCCTTCACACTCCAGTCCGCACGCGGCATCCGGGAGCGGTCGAGGTCGACGATTTCCAGGCGCGCAGCGGTCGACCCGATGTCCAGCAGAGCCAATTTCATGCCGCGCCCACCCGCGCGCCACGCGGCTCGCGGAGCGGCGCGGCGGACTCGATGGACGACATTTTTCCATTGTCGGGGTCATCGCGACCGAAAATCCCGCCACACCAAGGTTTTCTTGAGAGGTGTGTCACATTCTCCGGTCTGGGCGACGACTGCCCGATGCGACTTACCCGGCGGTAGCCTCTGGACAACCTAGGAGGCGTCGCCGCCCGGCGTCGCCGCCGTCGCAGACCGGAAGGAACGGCCGATGCGCATCGGGATGCCGTTGAACTACGGCGGCGGTTTCAAGGAAACCGTCGACGACCTGGCCACCTACGAGAAGGCCGGGCTGGACATCGTGTTCGTCCCGGAGGCCTACTCGTTCGACGCGGTGAGCCAGCTGGGCTTCATCGCCGCCCGCACCGAACGCCTGGAGATCGCCTCCGGCATCCTGCAGATCTACACCCGCACGCCCACCCTCACCGCGATGACCGCGGCGGGCCTGGACTTCGTCTCCGACGGCCGGTTCACCCTCGGCATCGGCGCGTCCGGGCCGCAGGTCATCGAGGGCTTCCACGGCGTGCCCTATCACGCGCCGCTGGGCCGCACCCGCGAAATCGTGGACATCTGCCGGCGGGTCTGGCGCCGGGAGAAGGTCCAGCACGCCGGCCGGCACTACAGCATCCCGCTACCCGCCGACCAGGGCACCGGGCTGGGCATCCCGCTGAAGATCATCAACCACCCGGTGCGCGACCGGATCCCGATCATGATCGCCGCGATCGGCCCGAAGAACGTCGAGCTGGTCGCCGAGATCGCCGAGGCGTGGGAGCCGATCTTCTACCTGCCCGAGCGGGCGGGCGAGGTCTGGGGCGGGCCGCTGGCGGCCGGTAAGGCCAAGCGCGACCCGTCGCTGCCGTCGCTGGACGTGGTCGCCCAGGCGCCGCTGGCCATCGGCGAGGGGCTCGACAACCTACTGGACATCGCCCGGCCGCACGTGGCGCTCTACGTCGGCGGGATGGGCGCGAAGGGCAAGAACTTCTACAACAACCTGGCGCGACGCTACGGCTTCGAGGCCGAGGCGGAGCTGATCCAGGACCTCTACCTCAGCGGAAAGCGGGAGGAGGCCGCTGCCGCGGTGCCGCGCGAGTTGCTGGAGAAGACCTCGCTGATCGGCACCGCGAGCCACGTCAAGGAGCGGCTGGCGGCGTTCAAGGAATCCGGCGTCACCACGCTCAACGTCACGCCGCTGGCCAGCGACGCCGCCGGGCGCGCCAAGCTGATCGAACAGGTAAAGCAACTCGCTGCCGATGTCTGAGGCGATTTCCATGGAAATCGGCGTGCCGAATTAAATTGAGGCATGAGCACGCACCGGCCCTATCACCACGGAGATCTGCGGCAGACCCTGCTGGACACCTCGGTCGAGATGATCGCCGAACACGGCCTCGCGCGGCTGAGCCTGCGGGATCTGGCCCGTCGCGCCGGGGTTTCGCACGCCGCGCCGAGGCACCACTTCAGGGACAAGGCCGGGCTGTTCACCGCACTGGCCACCGAGGGCTACCGGCTGCTTGCCGACGCACTGGCCGGTGACCTGGGGCTGATCGAAATGGGTGCCCGCTACGTCGGCTTCGCCCTGGAGCATCCGTGCCACTTCGAGGTGATGCACCAACCGGACCGGTGCCACCCCGACGACCCGGACCTGTTCGCCGCCAAAGCCCGGTCCTGGGACGCCCTGCGCGCCGGACTGCCGGCGGAACTCGACAGCGGCGAGGCCGAGCGCGCCGCATTGGCGGCTTGGTCCATCGCGCACGGCTTCGCCACCCTCCGGCTGGCCGGCAACCTGCCGACGCCAGCGCAGGACCGGGACCCGGCCGAGGCATTCCGCGAGATCGCCGGGCTCCTTAACGTCCACCCGGACTAGCGGGCAATCCTGAGCGCACGCCCACACACTTAGATCGCGTAGTCGCGGTGAATCGGGAGAGACTGTCCTGGTGACTGGATCGACGCTGCTGCACCTGCTGCCGCTGAGCACCTTCCATGCCTGCCGGACCGCCCCGATCCGTGCCACCAGCCTCGATACCGAAGGTTTCATGCACTGCTCGCCGGATGTGCGCACCACGCTCGCGGTGGCCAACACCCGGTACCGCGACGTGACCGAACCGATGGTGGCGCTGGAATTGGACCAGGCCAAGCTGTCGGCGCAGGTGCGCTGGGAAGCACCGAACCCGGCGCCGCCGGACGGCGTGCCCGCCGACACGTTGTTCCCGCACGTCTACGGGCCGCTGGAGCGGGCCGCGGTGATCGGCGTCCGCTACGCGCGGCGCAACGCGACCGGCCGCTACCTGACTTTGGAGACGCGCAGCCGGACCGCCGAGGAATTCGACCTGCTGCCGCACCCGGAAGGCGGCTGGTACCGGCGGACCTGGGCCAGCCCGGTCCAGGTCGGGCACAACAGCGGCATCCGGCCGACCGCCACGATGATCTACTTCCTGCTCCCGCCCGGTCAGCGTTCCGCCTGGCACACGGTCGCCTCCGACGAGCTGTGGCTGTGGCACCGGGGCGGCCCGTTGACCCTGTCACTGGGCGGGGACGGCCCGCGACCGGCCGCCGAACCGGAGCAGTTCGTGCTCGGCGCGGGCGCGGGGCAGGCACCGCAGGCGGTGATCCCGGCAGGCGTCTGGCAGTGCGCGACCGCGGCCGCGACGGTGGAGACCTTGGTCAGCTGCGTGGTTTCGCCCGGTTTCGACTTCGCCGACTTCCGCGTCCTGTAGGCCGGTCGAACGAGTGCCGAGGTCCGGGGCGGCGCATCGCGCCGGGGCCACTGGCCGAGGCCGCGCGACCGCCGGCCGAGAACCAGGCGAGAATCACCTCGGCCATCGCGAAAACCGGCGAGAAGGAGCTGCGCCCAACGCGACGTCTACCAGGGGCGGTTTCGCGGCGCGGCACGCCGGAACCGAGCATCCTTCGCTCTACCCAGCACATCGTGATCAACGATCCGATGATGGCTCCGATGCCGACCGTGGCCGACAACGCGAAACCGGCCAGCGAATTGATCACCGGCACCACCCCCCACCGCCTAGCGGGCCACCACGTTCCGGCGACGGCTGTGTCGACCACGAACCGGCACCGCACCAATGCCAGTTCCGCTGTGTCCCTTGGGATTCACCGTAATCGGGGGTGGACGTGGCCGCTGGCCGCGACCGGCGCCGCTCGCCCGAATAGGTGAAAAATGATCAGATCCGACGGGTCGTCGTCACGGACAGCTCCGTGATCGGACAAACAGGTCTTGATCGGGCGATCGGCGCGGATCCGGGGATACCATCGGATCCGAGGTCTGGCCACTTTCGGTACGTCGTGACGTGGCGCATGCCCGGGCAACCGGACGCGACCGGCGCGCGTGTTCCGCAGAACTCCGGTAATTCCACCGGCACCGTCGACGAGCCGCGATCTTGAGGGGGAATCGGGTCGTGAGGGGTTACACCGTCCACCTGCTGTTCCATCTGCTGGCCATCGCGGCCGGCGCGGCCTGCGGCATCGCGGGTGCGCTGTGGTGGCGCGGCGACGACCCGAATGGCCTGTGGCTGGCAATCGGTGCGCTGGTCGTCGGGACCATCGTGCTGATCCTGGAGATCCTCTACATCCACGCCGACCAACCACCCGCGCCATCGGTCCCAGCGCCGCAGCCGCAGTCCCGTCCGCGCGTGCCGATGCCGCCGGAGTCCGGTACGCGCGTGCAGATCCCGCCGCGATCCCGACGGCGCGAGCCCACCCGACCGGATCTGAAACCCGTGGCACCGGCGCAGGGCACCTTGCTCCAGCCGTCGATGGACACCGGCAAGACCATCGACCAGAAGACCAAGTTGTCGGCGATCGACGCGCTCAACGAGCAGTGGCGCACCGACCCGCGATCGCGACAGGGCTGATTCGGCACCCGACCACGCGCCGACTCCGTGTTGCCCGGAGTGATGTGACACTCAATCCTGTCCTCAGTGGTGTCGATGCGGCGCGAGCGGGCCAACCCGACCTGCTGGGGCACCGGGGTGAGGAGGCGACCCATGTCGATCATGCGTGTCAAGTCGGTCGAGCAGTCCATTAGGGATGCCGAGGCTCCGGAATTCCGGTTGCGCCGCGTGCTGCGCGCGGTGGACCTGCTGGGAATCGGCATCGGCGCGATCATCGGTACCGGCATCTTCGTGCTCACCGGCGTGGCAGCGGCCACCGACGCCGGTCCGGGCATCGCGATCTCGTTCGTCTTCTCCGGCATCGCGTGCGGCCTGGCGGCGCTGTGCTACGCCGAGTTCGCCTCGGTCGTGCCGGTGGCCGGCTCGGCGTACACCTTCTCCTACGCGTCGATGGGCGAGTTCTTGGCCTGGATCATCGGCTGGGACCTGATGCTGGAGTTCATCCTCGGTGCTTCCACGGTGTCGGTGGGCTGGTCGCAGTACTTCGTCGAGGCGCTTAAGGCGGCGGGGCTCGGGTTGCCCGCGATCCTGACGGCCGCGCCCGGGGCCGGCGGCGTGATCAACTTGCCCGCCGCGGTCATCGCGCTGCTGCTGACCGTGGTGCTAGTGGTGGGCATCCGCCTCAGCGCTTCGGTGACCAACGCGGTCGTGGCGATCAAGCTCGCCGTGGTCCTGTTCTTCATCATCTTCGGCGCGTTCTTCATCAAGACCGCCAACTGGAGCCCGTTCATCCCGCCGCACCAGCCGCCGACGCCCGGCGCCGCCGCGTCGGTGCTGCAAGAGCCGCTGGTGAACGCCATCTTCGGCCAGACCGGTTCGTTCGGGCTCAGCGGCCTGGTGGCCGGTGCCGCGCTGGTGTTCTTCGCCTACATCGGCTTCGACATCGTCGCCAGCGGCGCGGAGGAGACCCGCAAACCGCAGCGCGACATGCCGATCGGCATCCTCGGTTCGCTGGCGATCTGCTCGGTCCTGTACGTGCTGGTGTCGTTGGTGATGACCGGCATCGTCAAGTACGACCGGCTGGACACCGCGGCACCGATGGCCACCGCGTTCCAGGCGATCGGTGCGCCATGGGCGGTCGGGCTGGTCTCGCTGGGTGCGATCGCGGGTCTGACCACGGTGATCCTCATCCTGATGCTGGGCCAGGCCCGGGTGGGTTTCGCGATGAGCCGGGACGGGCTGCTGCCGGTGTGGTTCGCCAAGGTGCACCCGAGGTTCCGGACGCCGTACCGGATCACGTTGATCACCGGCGTGGTGGTGGCGTTGATCGCCTCGCTGACCCCGATCGACGTGCTCGCCGAGATGACCAACATCGGCACCCTGTTCGCGTTCGTGCTGGTGTCGATCGGTGTCCTGGTGCTGCGCCGCACCCGGCCGGACCTGCCGCGGGCCTTCCAGGTGCCGTGGGTGCCGGTCGTCCCGATCCTGGCGGCGGCCGCCTGCCTGTACCTGATGCTCAACCTGGAGGGCTGGACCTGGGTCCGGTTCGGCGTCTGGATGCTGATCGGCCTGATCGTCTACTTCGCCTACAGCAAGAACCGCAGTCGGCTCGCCAAGGCCGAAGCCGTCGGGCAGGCCAGCGAATAGGCCTGCCCCGGTGCCTTACCCGAGCACTTCGTCCACGTAGCACCAGGTCCAGGATTCGCCCGGCTCGAAGGAGCGGATCACCGGGTGCGCGACCTGGTGGAAGTGGGCCGTGGCGTGCTTGTTCGGGCTGGAGTCACAGCACCCGACGTGCCCGCATTGCATGCAGATCCGCAGGTGCGCCCACACGTGCTGACCGGCGGCGAGGCAGTCTTCACAGCCATCCTCCCGACCGGGTTCCGGAACTCGGTCGGCCGCCTCGCGCAGGTGCGCACAGCTACCGGACATCGGAAACCTCCCAGTGCCGAGCAGGGTATCGGCGGCTCGAACAACAATGTGCTATCGAACGTAACCATTGGCCGCGGCTTGCGCAGCGACGGCCGCTACCGGAGCGAGCATGCACGACTTACCCGCGTTGATGGCCCTGGTCGCCGGGGCGCTCGCCGTGACCGCCGTAGCCCGGCGAGCGGGACTTTCCGAGCCGCTGGCGCTCGTTGTCGTGGGGCTGGCGGTGTCCTTCATACCCGGCGTCCCGGACTACACGATCGACCCGAGCGTGGTACTGCTGCTGATCCTGCCGCCGCTGCTGTATTCGGCGGCGCTGAACAGCTCCACCGTCGGGATTCGCGCCAACCTGCGGCCGATCGGGTTGCTCGCGTTCGGATTGGTGCTGTTCAGCACGGTGGTCGCCGGGGCCATTGCGTGGTGGCTGGTACCGGGCATACCGCTGAGCGTGGCGCTTGTGCTCGGCGCGGTCATCGCGCCGCCGGACGCGGTCGCGGCTACGTCGATCGGCCGACGGCTGGGGCTGCCACGCAAGATCATGACGGTGCTCAGCGGGGAGAGCCTGGTCAACGACGCCACCGCGTTGACCGCCTACCGAGTGGCCGTGGCCGCGGCGATCGGCACCGGCTATTCGCTGCTGGCCGGGGTGGGCCTGTTCCTGCTGGCCGCGGTGGGTGGTGCGGTGATCGGCTACGCCATCGGCTGGGTCGTGCACCGGGTTCGGCGACTGCTGCGCGACGACCTGCTGGAAAGCGCGGTCGGGCTGATCGTGCCGTTTTTCGCCTACCTAATCGCCGAGGAGGTGCACGCCTCCGGGGTGCTGGCCGTCGTGGTGGCCGGGCTTTACCTAGGTCATCACGCACCGTCGGGCAGCGCGGCGACACGGCTGCAGGACCGGGCGGTATGGGGCGCGGCGGACACCCTGCTGGAGGCGGTCGTGTTCGCGTTGATCGGCTTGCAGTTGCGCAGCGTCGTGGAAAGCGTGTCGACCGACTTCGGTCCGCTGGTCGTCGCCGGACTCGCGCTGACCGCCGCCGTGCTGCTCGCGCGCGGCGCGTGGGTTTTCCTGGTGATGTACCTGCCGGAATTGATCCGGCACCGCAGTCCGGATCGGCGGCCCAGTCCTGATTGGCGGCCCAGTCCTGATTGGCGACACAGGGTGATCGTGTCATGGGCGGGGATGCGGGGCGTGGTGTCGTTGGCCGCGGCTTCGGCGATCCCGACCGCGACGCTGGCTGGGGCGCCGTTCCCGCACCGCGACGAGGTCCTGTTCCTGACCTTCTTCGTGACGCTGGCGACCTTGCTGCTGCACGGCACCACGCTGCCCTGGCTCATCGGCTTCCTAGGCGTGCGAGGCACCGAGGACTACACCGACATGCTGGCCGAAGCCGAAGCCCAGCACAACGCCGCCCGCGCCGCGTTGGAACGGCTCGATGACCTCATCACGGAATCCGAGCCGCCCGGCGACGTCGCCGAGCACCTGCGGCGCGCCGCACAGCAACGCCGCAACCAGGCGTGGGAGCGGCTGGGCCGGTCGGCCAACGAAATCGGCGAGAGCCCGACGGCGGCGTACCGCCGGCTGCGCGGCGAAATGCTGGCGGCCGAGCGAGCGATCTTCGTTCAGTTCCGCGACAACCGCCGCATCGATGACGAAGTGCTGCGCCGCGTCATGCACCAACTCGATCTCGAAGAGCTCTGGCTCTCGCGCGATTAGCGCGATTGCGCTCTGGGCTCCTAGGACAGGAAACCGAGCTGGGAGGAGAGTTCTTTGGCGGCCACGCGCATCGCGCCGACCACGTCCCGCATCCGCTTGCGGGAGAAGCGGTACGACGGGCCCGAGGCGCTCAGCGCGGCGATCACGTCGCCCTCGTGGTTGTAGACCGCGACCGCCGCCGCGTTGAGCCCGAGCTCCAGTTCCTCGTAGCTGGTCGCGTAGCCATCGCGGACGATCAGCTCGAAATCCTTGCGTAACTGGCCGGCATTGGTGACAGTTCGAGTCGTGTACCGCTCCAGGGGTCGGACGAGCAGCTTGTCCTGGTCGTCGTGCGGTGCGTGCGCCAACAGCACCTTTCCGCTGGACGTCGCGTGCAGCGGGGTGCGCTGCCCGACCCAGTTGTGCGCCGTGACCGCCGCGGTGCCGCGGGCCTGGCTGATGTTGATGGCGACGTCGTTGTCCCGGATCGCGATGTTGACCGTCTCGCCCAGGTCGGCGGCCAGCGACTCGCAGAACGGCCGGCCTAGCCGCGGCAGGTCCATTCGCTCGGTCGCCGCCCCGGCCAACCGGACGATGCCGAAGCCGATCGCGTACTTGCCGCGTTCCCCCAACTGCTCCACCAGACCTCGTGCCTCCAGCACGCTGACCAGCCGGGAAGCCGTTGATTTGTGCACTCCCAGCTCCCCGGCGATCTCGGTGATACCGGCTTCTCCGTTGCGCGCCAGCAGTTCCAAGACGGTCACAGCCCGGTCGACGGACTGCACGAGAGCGCCAGAAGAACCCCTTCCGCGTGCCTCAGCTGCACTACCCACCGGTCAACCGTATCCGCTAGAGGTGCACATATCGGAACCATCCGTTACCCCTCTTGACGTTGTCGCAACAAAAGGGTCAGATTTGTTGCAAATACTACGCGCTGTTCCTCATTGTGCAACGGAGGTCGGCTTGTTGTCATTCGCTGGGGCCGCCGGACCGGCCGTGATCAAGGCATGAACACGGTCGCCGTGGTCGGCTCCTCGGTGGCGGGTTGGCGGGCCGCGCAGGAGCTGCGCGAACAGGGCTTCGACGGCCGCTTGGTGATCGTGGGGGCGGAATCGCACCGCCCCTACGACCGGCCGCCGCTGTCCAAGGAGTTCCTGGCCGGCACGCTGCAGCCGGAGGAGCTCGCGCTGGGCAGCGAGCAGGAGGAAGCCGACCTCGCCGCGGAGTGGCGATTAGGCAGCCCGGCGGCGCGGCTGGACGCCAAGCGCGGTGTGGTGGTGCTCGCGGACGGCAGCGAGATCCGGGCCGACGGCGTAGTGCTGGCCACCGGGTCGACGCGGCTGAGCCTGCCGGGCATCGCGGACGCACCGGGCGGCCACCGGCTGCGGACCCTCGACGACGCGCTTGCGCTGCGCGCCGAGATCCGCGCCGGGGCTCGGGTGGTGGTCGTGGGCGGCGGGCTGATCGGCGCCGAGATCGCCTCCACCTGCCGGTCCCTCGGTGCCGAGGTGACGCTGGTCGACGCCCAGCACCTGCCGCTCGCGCGGACCCTAGGCATCGAACTGGCGCCGCTGTGCTTCGCGCAGCACGAGGACTACGGGGTGCGGGTGCGGTGCGGGACACCGGCCGCGCGAGTGCTCACCGACGATCGGGTCACCGGCGTGGAGCTCGCCGACGGCCGGGTGATCCCGGCCGATTCGGTGGTCGTCGAGGTCGGCGCGGTGCCCGCCACGCAGTGGTTGCGCGGTTCCGGGCTCAAGATCCGCGACGGGGTCGTGACCGACTCGGGATGCGTGACTTCGCTGCCCAACGTGGTCGCGGTCGGCGACATCGCCCGGTACCAGCCGGCGCACCGATCGCACACGGTGCGCAGTGACCACTGGTCGACGGCGATGAACCAGCCGCCGGTGGCGGTGCGCAACCTGCTCGCCGGGCGAACCGTCGCCAGCTACACCGGAGTGCCGCACTTCTGGTCCCAGCAGTACGGTTCGACGCTGCAGTTCGCCGGGTACGCGGGGCCGAAGGACAAGATCACCGTCGTGGACGGCTCGCTGAAGGCCCGCCGTTTCGTCGCGACCTACCAGCGCGCCGGCCGAACGATCGCGCTGTGCGCGATGAACAGTCCCAAGCAGTTCGCGGTCCACCGCCGCCGCCTGATCACGTCCCTGTCGGCCCCGGCACCCACGATCCCGCACCGCCGCTGACGCGGCGACGCACGACCCTGGTCGGATCAGCGGGTGGTGAACTCCTGCATGGCGTCCAGGAGGAGATCGGTGAGGTAGTTGGCGAAGGAGTTGCGGACCAGGAGCCGGTAGCAGGGTTTCGGATCCAGTTGCCACAAGACCGCTTGCGTTCGCCCCACGAGGGTTTGGGCGCAGCGCCCCGGGGTGAACGACCGCGGGTGGAGGTCCAGCGAGCAGACCTTCTCCAGCACCTCGCGGGCCATCGGCCCCGACAGGCGCAGGGTGGTGCGGTTCGCCGATACGTCCACTGTGGAGCCCAAAGAATCCGACAGGGCGTCGCGGGTCGCCGTGACCAGCTCCGCCGCTTTGCCGTCCGGGGCCACCAGGAGCCATTCGTCCGGGCCCAGCCAGAGGGCGGCGCCGTTCTCGTCGCCCGAGACCAGGTTTGGCTCGTGGTGCGGCAGCGCCAGGTCCAGCGCGTGCTCGATGCGCGCCACCGCCGGGCTCCCCGGGTGCACCCGGAGGTTCACCTGGGTCAGGAAGGGCTCCTCGGCCAGCCGGACACCGCGCGGCCCGTCGACGCCGTGCGCAGCGAGCTCCGCCGCGCGGTGCGCCAGCGGACTGCGGCGCAGGGACAGGGTGCCGACCCGGGGGTCGGCCGGACTAGCGACCGTCACGGCGGGCTCCTTCCACGTCGTAGAAAACGGGCTCGGTCACTTCGACCGGGATCGACCGGCCGTCGACCGGCACGTGCAGCACCTCGCCGATGCGCTGCCGACCGTTGCGGACCAGCGCCATCGCGAAGGTCCGGTCCAGGATCGCGCTGCGGTAGCTGGAGGTGACGTGCCCGAGCATCGGCACCGGCGGCTCCCACCGCACCCCCAGCTCAACCAGGTGCGCGCCCTCCGGAAGCAGCTCGGCCGGATCCACCGGCAGCAGCCCGACCAACTGCTTGCGGTCGTCGCGCGCGGTGTCCGGGCGGGCGAACGAGCGCTTGCCGACGAAGTCCTTGCGCTTGGACACCACCCAGTCCATGCCCAGGTCGTACGGGGTGACGGTCCCGTCGGTGTCCTGCCCGACGATCACGAAACCCTTCTCCGCCCGCAGCACGTGCATGGTTTCGGTGCCGTAGGGCGTGATGCCGAAGTCCTGCCCGGCCTCGTGCACCGCCTCCCACACCGCCAGGCCGTACCAGGCGGCGACGTTGATCTCGAAGGCGAGCTCGCCGGAGAACGAGATCCGGCAGATCCGGGCCGGGATCCCGTTGCCCAGCACGGCTTCCCGGAACTCCAGGAACCCGAACGCCTCGGCCGAGACGTCCAGGTCCGGCGCCAGGCGGGCCACCACCTCCCGCGAGTCCGGCCCCACCACGGCCACCGTGGCCCACTGCTCGGTCACCGAGGTGCAGTGCACCGCCAGGTGCGGCCACTCGGTTTGCAGCCACTCCTCCAGCCATTCGAGCACCACCGCGGCGTTACCGGTCGTGGTGGTCATCAGGTAGCGATCCGCGGCCAGCCGCATGGAGACGCCGTCATCGAAGACCATCCCGTCGGGGGTGCACATCACGCCGTAGCGGGCCTTGCCGACCGGGAGCTTGGCGAAGGCGTTGGTGTAGATCCGGTTCAGGAACTCCGGCGCGTCCGGGCCGACGATCTCGATCTTGCCGAGCGTGGTGGCGTCCATCATCGCGACCCCGGTGCGCGCCGCCAGGCATTCCCGCCGCACCGCGGCGGCCATGTCCTCGCCGGGGCGCGGGTAGTACCAGGGCCGCTTCCACTGGCCGACGTTCTCGAACTCCGCGCCGTGGGCCACGTGCCAGGAGTGCATCGGGGTGGTCCGCACCGGGTCGTGCAGCTCGCCCCGGTCGCGCCCGGCAAGCAGCGCGAAGGACACCGGCGTGTAGGGCGGCCGGAAGGTCGTGGTGCCCACCTCGCCCGGAGTTTCGGCCTGCAGCGCGTCTGCAATCACACCGATGGCGTTCACCGCGGAGGTCTTGCCCTGGTCGCTGCCGGTGCCGATGGTGGTGTAGCGCTTGACGTGCTCGACCGAACGCATCCCGGCACCGATCGCGCGCCATACGTCGGCCACGGTGGAATCCCGTTGCAGGTCGACGAAATGTTCCGTCCACTGTGCCGGGTCGCCGGATTCCGCCGGGACCAGCCACAGCGGGCGCGGCTGGGCGACCGGCCGGTCGCCGGTCACCGGCGGAACGGGAGGCGCGGCGACCCGGAAGCCGCTCGCGGTCGCCGCCTCGGCCCCGGCCGCCAGGCCCTGGGCGAGGCAACCGGCGAGGTCGTAGGTGCCGCGCGCGGCCCCGATCACCTTGGGCAGCCCGGGTTTCTGCGCCGGCACGAAGGCGGCCACCAGCTGGTCCCAGCGCACCGCGCCGCCGGCCTGGCTGAACAGGTGCACAGCGGGGTTCCAGCCGCCGCAGACCGCCAGCAGGTCGCAGTCGAGGTCCACCGGGCGACCGGCGAGCAGTCCCTCGCTGTCGATCTCGGCGATCCGCGCGGACGAGATCCGCCGGTCCCCGGTCGTGCCGATGACGGCCGAGCCGGTGAACACCTGGGCGCCCAGGGATCGGGCCTGCTCGACGAGCCGCTGCGGCGGTTCCGGCCGGGTGTCGACGACCGCGCGGACGTGGCCGCCCGCGGCGGCCAGGTCGAACGCCGTCAGATAAGCGCTGTCGGACGCGGTGGCGACGATGGTTTCTTGGCCCGGCAGCACCGCGAACCGCTTGAGGTAGCTGCGCACGGCCGAGGCGAGCATGATGCCGGGCCGATCGTTGTCGGCGAAGACCATCGGCCGCTCGTGTGCGCCGGTGGCCAGCACCACCCGCTGGGCCCGCACGTGCCACAGCCGCTGGCGGCTGCCGCGACGCTCGGCGATGAGCAGGTAATTGTGGTCGTAGTGGCCCACCGCGGTGGCGCGGGTCAGCACCCGCATCTCCGGAAGGTCGACGAATTCCCTTGCCGCGCGGGAGATCCACTCGCCCGCGGCTCGACCGTCGATGTGCTCGCCGCCGTCCAGCAGCGACCCGCCGAGCTCCCGGCCCTGCTCGACCAGGATCACCCGCGCACCGCTGCGCCCGGCGGCCAGCGCGGCGGCGATCCCGGCGGGACCGGCGCCGACCACCACCACGTCGGCGTGCACGTACTTCTTGTCGTAGATAGTGGGATCCGGCGCGTTGCCCAGCCAACCGACGCCGGAAAGGCTCGCGACCTGCAGGCCGTCATAGAGCTCCAGTTGCGTCGCGGGCACCAGTGGCTCCGGGCGGCCGTTGAGCACCTGCACCAGCGCGTTCGGCTCGGTGCAGTCGGCCGTGACGATGCCGCGCGGCCGGTCCCGGTAGATCGACGGGCCGACCTCGATCCGGCCGTTGGCCAGCAGCGCCGAGGCGAGGGTGTCGCCGGGATGCCCGGCGAACTCGATGCCGTCGAAGGTGAACCGCAGCGTTCGGGTGCGGTCGATGCGACCGCCCGTGGCGAGGCGTGTCATGGCGCCACCTTTCCGGCCGTCTCCGGGTGCATCTCGTTGGTAGTGGTGTCGCGGACGACGTTGAACCAGCGGCGGCAGCCTGCGGTGTGCGTCCAGCGCTCGTGGAACAACCCGCGCGGGTTGTCGCGCACGAACAGGTACTCGGACCAGGCGACGTCGTCGACGTCGGCGGTGTTCTCCGGATAGTCGACGTGGGCCTGACCGCCGTAGTGGAACTCGGTCTCGTCCCGATCGCCGCACCAGGGGCAATGAATGAGCAGCATTGGAATCCTTCAGTGGGCAACGGCGGCGGCGCCGTGTTCGTCGATCAGTGCTCCGGTGGCGAACCGGTCGAGTCCGTAGGGCTCGTTGAGCGGGTGCGGTCGCCCGGTGGCGATGGTGTGCGCGTACACCCAGCCGACTCCCGGGGTGGCCTTGAAACCGCCGGTTCCCCAGCCGCAGTTGAGGAACAGGTTCTCGAACGGCGTGGCGCCGATGATCGGCGAGGCGTCCGGCGTGACGTCCACCGTGCCCGCCCAGGTCCGGATGACGTGCGCCCGCGCGAAGATCGGGAACAACTCCAGCGCCGCGGCCATCTGGCGTTCGATCACGTGCACCGAACCGCGCTGGCCGTAGCCGTTGTAAGCGTCGATGCCCGCACCTAGCACCAGTTCGCCCTTGTGCGCCTGGCTGCAGTAGACGTGCACGTGGTTGGACATGATCACGCACGGGTGGACCGGTTCGAGCAGCTCCGACACGAGGGCCTGCAGCGGGTGGCTCTGCAGCGGCAGCCGCAGCCCGAGCGTGTCGGTCAACAGCGTCGTCCGCCCGGCCGCCGCGAGCGCGACCTTGCCCGCGCCGATCGGGCCAAGCGAGGTCTGCACCCCGGTCACCCGATCGCCGTCGGTCTCGAATCCCGTTACCTCGCAACCCTGGATGAGGTCCACGCCCAGCTCGTCGGCCCTGCGAGCGAAGGCCCACGCCACGTGGTCGTGCTTGGCGATCCCGCCCCGCCGCTGCAGGGTCGCGCCCAGCACCGGGTACCGGGTGTCGCTGGAGACGTTCAGGATCGGGCACAGCTGCGCGATCTCGGCGGGCTCCACCCACTCCGCGTCGACCCCGTTGAGCTGGTTGGCGAACACCCGCCGCCGGGAGTCGCGCACCTCTTGTTCGGTGTGTGCGAGGTTGAGCACGCCGCGCTGGCTGAACAGGAAGTCGTACTCCAGCTCGGCGGGCAGCTGCTCCCAGAGGTTCAGCGCGTGGTTGTAGAGCGCCGCGCTCTCGTCGAAGAGGTAGTTGGAGCGGATGATCGTGGTGTTGCGGGCCATGTTGCCGCCGGCCAGCCAGCCGCGCTCAAGCACCGCGACATCGCGGATGCCGTGGTTGCGCGCCAGGTAGTAAGCCGTCGCCAGGCCGTGTCCGCCGGACCCGACGATCACCACCTCGTAATGCCGTTTCGGGTCCGGGTTGCGCCACAGCCGCGGGGGCGGCTCGGGCAGGACGGGACGTGGTGGGGCCACTTCAGCCTCCGGAACGACCAGGGATAATGTAAAAGTAGAAGTCCTACACAACTGATATATCAGTCCTTCGGGTAGGCTACGAGACGTGTCCGCAGCCGTCAATTCCCGATCCGGCGACCGATCGGGCGACAACCTGTCCCAGGCCGAGCGCGCGTACCTGACGCTGCGCGACCTGATCCTGACCCTGCGGCTGCCACCCGGAGCGCCCGTGCAAGAAGAGCCGCTGACCACCGAGCTGGGCATCGGCCGCACCCCGTTCCGGGAGGCCGTCAAGCGGCTGGAGGCCGAGTCGCTGGTGGCGATCTACCCGCGCCGCGGCAGCTTCGTCACCGAGGTCAACATCACCGATCACGCGCTGATCGCCGACGTGCGCCGCCGCCTGGAGGGGCACGCCGCCCGCCGCGCCGCCGAGCGCGCCACCGACGCCGAACGGTCCGAACTGGACGAACTGCGGGCACTGGCCGAAGATCTCGGCGGCGAGCAGTCGGTGATCATGGACGTGGACTCGCGGGTGCACCGCACGATCTACCACTGCACCCACAACCGCTACCTCGAAGGAACCCTCGGTCAGTACTACAACCTGGCGCTGCGGATCTGGCACCTGTTCTTCGACCGGCTGCCGGACGTCTCCGAGCACGTCGGGGAGCACACCGAGTTGCTCAAGGCGGTGATCGCCGGCGACGCCGACCGCGCGGACCGCATCGCGGTCACCCATGTCGACCACTTCGAGCAGGCCATCCGCCAGCTGATCTGAAGCGATTCCAGCTGATCTGAAGCGGTTCCAATGGAAATCGGCGGATTTCCATTGGAATCGCTCCCGCGCGCTTGACGCGGCCCGGCGTCGAAGCGCACTGTTGCGTTTAACGCAGGGGGTTGTCGTAGACGCAACAAGGCGGCAGCGATGGATTCAAGCGCCCAAGTCCTCCTTGTCGGGGCCGGCATCGTCGGGTGCAGCACCGCTTACCACCTCGCGCGCCTCGGGATCACCGACGTCCTCGTCGTCGAGCAGGGCCCGCTGTTCGCCACCGGCGGCTCCAGTTCCCACGCGCCGGGACTGGTTTTCCAGACCAATCCGTCGGAAACGATGAGCCGGCTTGCCGAATACACCGTCCGGTGCTTCGCCGGGCTGGAACTCGACGGCCGCCCCTGCTTCCACCAGGTCGGCGGGATCGAGGTCGCCGCGACGCCGCAACGCTGGGAGGACCTCAAGCGCAAGCTCGGATTGGCCACCGCTTGGGGCATCCGGGGCGAGTTGCTGGATCCGCGGCAGGTCCAAGAACGCATCCCGCAGCTCGATCCGGCGCGCATCCACGGCGGCCTGCACGTGCCCACCGACGGAATCGCCAAGCCGGTTCGCGCCGCGGAAGCGATGGCCCGCGAAGCAGAACGGCTCGGCGTGCGGTTCGCCGGTAACACCGAGGTGATCGGGTTCGACGTGCAGGACAAGAGGATCCGCACCGTCCGCACCTCGCAGGGTGACGTGGCGGTGGGGACCGTGCTGTGCTGCGCGGGGATCTGGGGCCCGAAGATCGGCCGACTGGCCGGAGTGTCGATCCCGGTGCAGCCGTTGGCACATCAGTACGCCGTGACGAGCCCGGTGCCGGGTCTGGAGCCCGGTACCGACGAGGTTCGGCAGCCGATCCTGCGACACCAGGACTGCTCGATGTACTTCCGGCAGATCCGCGATCGTTACGGCGTCGGCTCTTACCAGCACCGAGCGATTCCGGTGCACAGCAACGACCTGCTGCCCACCGCAGCGCCGGGCGCGGGCGCCGAGGCGCCCTCGGAGGGCGGCGGCTGGAAGGGCATGGCGTCGGTGCACCCGTTCACGCCCGAGGACTTCGCCAAGCCGTGGGCGGACGCCCGCGAACTGCTCCCGGCGCTGAAACGCACCGAGATCACCGAGGGCATGAACGGCCTGTTCCTGTTCACCGCCGACGGCATGCCGGTGCTCGGGCCCTCAAACGAGATCGACAACTTCTGGGTCGCCGAGGCGGTGTGGATCACCCACGCCGCCGGGGTCGGCCGCGCGATGGCGCAGTGGCTGGCCGGTGAGGTGCCCGACATCGACCTCCGGCAGGCCGATCTCCGCCGCTTCGAGAACTTCGCGCACAGTCCGTCCTATGTGGGCGAGCGGGGCGCGCAGAGCTTCCGCGAGGTCTACGACATCATCCACCCGCAGCAGCCGCCGGAGCACCCGCGCCCGCTGCGCACCAGCCCGTTCCACGACCGCCAGCGCGAGCTCGGCGCGGTATTCCTGGAGGCCGCCGGCTGGGAGCGGCCGCACTGGTACGAGAGCAACAGGTCCCTGGTCGACGGCCGGGACATCGTCGAACCTGGGCCCTGGGCAGGGCACTACTGGTCCCCGATCGTCGGCGCCGAACACCAGGCCACCCGCGAGCGAGTGGCGATGTACGACATGACTTCCCTACCCCGCGCGGAAGTCACCGGGCCCGGCGCGCTAGGCCTGCTGCAGCGGTTGACCACCAACCAGCTCGACCGCCCGCCCGGATACGTCACCTACACGCTGATGCTGGAACCCACCGCCGGCATCCGGGCCGACATCACGGTGGCCCGGCTGGAGCGGGACGCCTTCCAGATCGGGTGCAACGGGCCGCGCGACATCGCCTGGCTGCGCCGGCACACCGACGAGACCGTGCAGGTCCGCGACATCACCGGCGGCACCTGTTGCATCGGCCTGTGGGGCCCGCGCGCCCGGGCGGTGCTCGCCGCGCTGGCCGACCGGGACGTCTCGCATGAGGCTTTCCGGTTCTTCCGGGCGAAGCGGCTGTTCGTCGGCGAGGTGCCGGTGCTGGCGCTGCGACTGTCCTATGTGGGTGAGCTCGGCTGGGAGCTGTACACCTCGGCGGAATTCGGGAGGCGGCTGTGGGACCTGCTGGCCGCCGCCGGCGCCGAGCACGGCATCTTCCCCGGCGGCCGCGGTGCGTTCGGCGGCCTGCGTTTGGAGAAAGGTTATCGAGCCTGGGGGGCTGACATGTGGAGTCTGCATGATCCCGATGAAGCAGGGCTGGCGTTCGCCGTCAAGGCGGACAAGGGCGAGTTCATCGGCCGGGATGCCCTGCTGCGGCGCCGCGAGCGCGCCCCGCGGCGACGGCTGTGCTGTCTTACGATCGACGACGGCACCGTGTTGATGGGGTCCGAGCCGGTGTTCGCCGACGGCGCCGAGGACGGCGCGATCGGTTTCACCACGAGCGCCGGTTACGGCCACAGCGTCAGAGCCAGCCTCGCCTACGCGTGGCTGCGGGCCGACCTGTCCGAACCGGGCACCCGGCTGCGGGTGTCCTACTTCGACCAGCGACATCCGGCCACGGTCGTCGCTGACCCCGTCTTCGACCCCGAGATGACCCGAATGCGCCGCTGATCGGCGCATTCCCTGCCAGATCTGCAAAACGCCCGGCCCGGCGATCGGCCAGTGGTGCGGGTACCGCCTACCCAACTTCACCCGCTATTCGGACCCCAGGAGGAGCCAGTCATGAGCGTCAACCCGAACCCCGGCGTCCTGCTCTACCCGCGCCTGCGCAAGTCGCCGTTCTTCTACGCCTCGCGGCGGCACGGTGTCGGCCTCTACAGCGTCTACAACCACACCTACCATGCCCGCCACTACGGCGACCCGATCGCCGAGTACTGGGCGCTGCTGGAAGGTGTGACGCTGTGGGACGTCGGCGTCGAGCGCCAGGTGGAGATCACCGGTCCCGACGCGTTCGAGTTCACCAACATGCTCGTGCCCCGCGACCTGACCAAGTGCAAGGTCGGGCAATGCAAGTACGTGTTCGTCACCGCCGAGGACGGCGGCATCATCAACGATCCGGTCCTGCTGCGGCTCGGGGAGAACCACTTCTGGCTGTCGCTGGCCGACAGCGACGTGCTGCTGTGGGCCAAGGGGCTGGCGCACAACCTCGGGATGGACGTCCAGATCCGCGAACCCGATGTCGGACCGGTGCAGATCCAGGGACCGAAGTCGCGGGACGTGATGGCCGACCTGTTCGGTGAGTCCATTCTGGACGTTCCCTACTACTACGCCGTCGATCGCGAACTCAACGGCATGCGGGTGGTGGTCTCGCGCACCGGCTACACCGCCGAACTCGGTTACGAAATCTATCTGCACAACGCCAGCCACGACGGCGTCAAGCTGTGGGACGCCATCTGGGAGGCCGGGCGGCCGCACGACCTGACGGTGATCGGGCCGTGCCACATCCGGCGCATCGAGGCCGGCATCCTGTCCTGGGGCTGCGACATCACCTACGACACCAACCCGTTCGAGGTGGGCTACGGCTTCGAGAAGACCTGGATGGTCGATCTCGACCAGGAGGCCGACTTCATCGGCAAGGCCGCCTTGCAGCGGATCAAGAGCGAGGGCATCAGCCGCAAGCTGGTCGGCGTGGAGATCGGCGGCCCGAGCGTGGGTTCGTTCAACGACGGCCAGATGATCGACGTCTTCGACGTGCACGACCCGCACGGCCTGCGCATCGGCGAGGTCACCTCGGCCTGCTACTCGCCGCGGCTGGAGCGCAACATCGGCTACGCGATGGTGCCGATCGCCTACCACGAGCTGGGCACCGAACTCGTGGTGGACACCCAGCACGGCCCGCAGGAAGCGGTCGTGGTCGACAAGCCGTTCCTGGACCCCACCAAGGACATCCCAAAACGACTGGTCCGCGCGACCGCGTGAAGGACTGATTCGACATGAACGCCAAGGTCGAGCAGTTGCAGCAGTACCTGATGGACGCCCGGTTCGAGGTGCTGCCGCTGCGGGACGTCGTGGCACAGGCCGAGCTGCTGCCACCGGGGACGACGACGACCGTGACGGCGTCCCCGGCCAAGGGCACCGAGGCGACCCTGGACATCGCCGCCCAACTGCTGGCCCGGGGCCTGCACACGGTGCCGCACCTGGCCGCCCGGATGATCGCCGACACCGCGCATCTGACGGCGCTGCTGGACCGCATGGAGGCGTTGGGGTTGTCCGAGGTCTTCGTGGTGGCCGGGGACTCCCCCGAGCCGCGCGGCAAGTTCCCAGACGCGTTGGCGTTGCTGCGCGCGATGGACGAACTGGGGCGGCGGCCGGCGCGCGTGGGCATCACCGGCTACCCCGAACGCCACGCGTTCATCCCCGACGCCACGACCATCCGGGCGATGACCGAGAAGTCCCGCTACGCCGACTACGTCGTCTCGCAGATCTGTTACGACCCGCACACCGTGGCGTCCTGGGTGAAGGACGTGCGCGCCCGCGGGCTGGCACTGCCGATCTATATTGGCGTGCCGGGCGTGGTGGACGCCCGTAGACTGCTGCGGATCTCGCTGAAGATCGGACTGGGCGAATCAATGCGCTTCCTGCGCAAACAGCACGGCGTGGTGACGAAGCTGTTCACCCGCTACACGCCGGAGGAGTTGTTCGACGAGCTGGCCCCCTACCTCGTCGACCCCGCCTTCGGCATCGCGGGCTGGCACTTCTTCACGTTCAACGAAATCGCGAAGACGGTGCAATGGCGTCACGAGCAGGTCGCCAGACTCCGGGAGGTCCCCGCATGAGCATTCCCTCCGATTTGGACATCTCCCGCGCCACCGCGCTCCTGCCGCTGGAGGACATCGCAGCGCAGTTGGGCATCGGCGCGCATTTGCTGGAACCTTACGGGCGCAGCGTCGCGAAGATCTCGTTGGACGCGCTTGAGGAGCTGTCCGACCGGCCGACGGCCCGCTACGTCGTGGTCTCGGCCATCACGCCCACCCCGCTGGGCGAAGGCAAGACCACCACGACGGTCGGGCTCGGCCAGGCGCTGCGCCACCTCGGCAAGCGGTCGGCGGTGGCGATCCGGCAGCCGTCGATGGGCCCGACGTTCGGCATCAAGGGCGGCGCCGCCGGCGGCGGGTACAGCCAGGTGGTACCGATGGAGGCGCTGAATCTGCACCTCACCGGCGACATGCACGCGGTCACCGCGGCGCACAACCTGCTGGCCGCGATGCTGGACAACCACCTGAACAAGGGGAATTCGCTGGGACTGGACCCGCACCAGATCACCTGGCGGCGGGTGCTGGACGTCAACGACCGGGACCTGCGCAACATCGTCACCGGACTCGGTAGCCGGCTGGACGGCACCCCGCGGCAGACCGGCTTCGACATCACCGCGGCCAGCGAGGTGATGGCGGTGCTGGCGCTTTCCACCTCGCTGCAGGACATGCGGCAACGGTTGGGCCGGATCGTGGTCGGCTACACCCGCGACGGCGAACCAGTCGACGCCGAGCAGTTGCGCGCGGCCGGGGCGATGACGGCGATCATGCGGGAGGCGATCAAGCCGAACCTGATGCAGACCACCGAGAACACGCCGGTGCTGGTGCACGCGGGACCGTTCGGCAACATCGCGCACGGCAACTCGTCGGTGGTGGCCGACCGGATCGCCAGCCGGTGCGCGGACTACGTGGTCACCGAGGCCGGTTTCGGCGCCGATATGGGCGCCGAGCGGTTCTTCAACATCAAGTGCCGCACCTCGGGTCTGCGCCCGGACGCGGCGGTGCTGGTGGCGACGGTGCGCGCGCTCAAGGCGCACTCCGGGCGGTACAAGGTGGTCGCGGGCAAGCCGCTGCCCGCCGCGATGCTCGCCGAGAACCCCGACGACGTGCTGGCCGGCGCCGCGAACCTACGCAAGCAGATCGACAACATCCGGCTGCACGGGGTGTCGCCGGTGGTGGCGATCAACGCGTTCCCCACCGACTACCGCAGCGAGCACGAGGCGATCCGGCAGGTCGCCGAGGCCGAGGGGGCCCGGGTCGCGGTCAGCAACCACTTCCTGGAAGGCGGCAAGGGCGCGTTGGAGCTGGCCGAGGCGGTGGTGACGGCGGCCGAGGAGCCGAACGGCTTCCAGCTGCTGTACCCGGATTCGGCGGACCTGCGCACCAAGATCGAAACGATCGCGACCAAGGTGTACGGCGCGGCCGGGGTCTCGTACCTACCAGCCGCGGCCCGCGCGCTGAACGGCTACGAAGCCAACGGCTTCGGCAATCTCCCGGTGTGCATCGCCAAAACGCACCTGTCGTTGAGCTCGGACCCGACCCTGCTCGGCGCCCCGACGGGCTGGACACTGCCGGTTCGCGAGGTCCGCGCCTCGGTCGGCGCCGGTTTCGTGTACCCGATCTGCGGCGAGATGCGCACCATGCCGGGCCTGGGCTCCCACCCGGCGGCGGAATCCATCGACATCGACGACCACGGCCAAATCATCGGCCTGAGTTGACGGCGCCGTCCGAGTCAGCCATCGAAGCGACCGGACTTCACGCTCGTGATAAACCCAGCAAACGCGACGGCGGAGGTGCGCAGGACCGGCGAGGACTCACCTAGCTTCGAGTCGCGGACGAGGACTAAGCGAGGCAGATTCGCTGCGACTTCGACACAAGCGTTGGCTTGGCCTGAATGCCTTGACTTCTTCCACACGGGGTAGGGGCGCACCGTATTACTCCTTCACACGTTCATGTTCTCGGGCGATGCTACGCAGCAGCTTGGCGGAGCTGTCTTCTGGGAGAGCTCGGGCCTGCAATGACGCGAAGAGACGCGCCAACTCGGCCACGTCCCGGATGTCGTCGATGACATGGCCACCCAGCGGCGTGTCGCTATAGGCAACATCGCTTTGGGTGGGATCCGCAAACCGCAGCAACAGAATTGGCCCATGAATCCCTTCATGCGCACCAGCCTCGAACGGCAACACCCGGAGGTTCACGGTCGGCCGCTTCGCTACTTCGCCCAGATGCCGAAGTTGCTCAGCCATCACGGCACGTGAGCCGACAACGCGATGAAGGGCTTCCTCAGCCACAACGGCGTGCAGCGTCAGACCGCCGCCCTCGCTAAACCATCCGAAGTGGACTGGATCCACGCCCCTTCCTGCCCGGACTGCAACTCGAAGCTGAAAGAGCTGAAGGGCTAGGCCCCCAGCGCCCCACACACAACACTGAGCAGCAAAGGAAAACGTATGCCGACGTACCTCACCACGCGCACCGAAGAAACCCTTGCGCAATGAATGGCCGCAGATTACCTAGACCAGGGCGCGTCGATTCGCGTGCTGATGTTCCAGGAAGGCCTGTCCTACGGCGCGGTGCATCGGCTACTCACCAAAGTGGCCGGTGTCGAGATGCGACGACGGGGTAGCCCAGACAATCACCGTGCAGTGCGCAGCGAGTTCGACGACCTTGATCACGACCCTCGCGAGCAACTCGCCACCGAGTGCGCGGATGCGTTCAAGCAGGGATCCCGAATTACCGAACTTGCCAAGCAACTTGACCTGTACCCGATGACCGTACTGCGCCTGCTCGAACACGCCGAGGTCGCCTCACGCCGGTTGCTCGACCGAGCACCACGTCATCGCCGTTCCTGACATACCCCAAAGCCTTCCGACAGCACTTCGGCGCGCGGCAGTCTTCCCGTTGCGACCTGGCCCGGCCACTCCGCCTACTGGCACCACCCCGAATAGGAAGACAAGGCCCCAAGAGGCCTGTCTGCACCCAGGGCCCCGCAGTAGATCCGCCTACTGCGGGGCGCTGCTCTGTCCGAGTGAGGTCAGAGATTGATTGAACAGAAGTCCATTGCCGTTCGTGTTCAATTCGCTACGCTCCGATCATCGTGACGATCATCACAACGATCACGGGAGGGATCGTGATGAACGTTCGGATCGACCCAGATTTCTTGGCGCGCCTCGCGAGGGAACTCGACAACTCGACGAATCGGCTCGGCGATTCCCCGCCCTCGCCGGAGGCCGACGCAGGACCGTCCAGCGGTGCAGTCTCGGCGACGCTTGCCGATCTGCTGCAAGCTGCGGCGGGCATGGCGGAGACAGTCTCCCGAGCTGCGGCCGACTTGGACGCCAACAAAGCGACCTATGCGGGCACCGACGAAGTCAACGAGGGCATGTTCAGAAGCCTGGGGAGTTGAGAGTCGATCATGACGCTGAATACCTGGGTAGCGGGAAATCCCGGCTCAATACGTACGAAGGCCATCAGCATTCGCGACTTCGGCACTGGAGTCTCCGAGGCCGCCGCCGGATGGCACCGTGTGCGCGGGATGGCCGGTGCGCAGTGGAAGGGCGCCGCATCCGGCGCGTTTCAGGGATTCGCCGACGGCCAAGGCCGGGACACGGACGCGCTCGCCGACCTGTTCCCGAAAATGGCACAGGCGCTCGATGTCTTGGCCGATGAGATCGACACTGTGAAAGCCCGAATGGAGCAAGCGAAAGTCGTCGCCCGCCAAGGCGAGCTCACGGTGTACACGGATGCGATCTACCCGCCGAAGCCTTTCACCGCGACAGCACCGGCATCGCTGGACGGCCGCACGACCGCTGCGGAGAGCAAGGCTCACGCCGACGCCATCGCAGCGTTCGAAGGAGCGAAAGCGTTGCAGGCAAAGCAAGAAGCCGCGTTCGCCGAAGCGCAAGCAACAGTAAAGTACGCGCGGGACCATGAACGCGCCGCACATGAGCGGCTAGTCAAAACGCTGAGTTCGTGCACCGACGGCTTGAGGGGAATCGGCCAGAACGGGGCGTGGCAGCGGGCCGCCGCCGCGCCCACCAGTCCGGCAGCGATCTCGCTTGCGGGCACGGCGATGAACCTGGAGACCCACGCCGCGAACGCCACTCGCGTCACATTCGAACAAGCCGCCGCAGCGGGGCCATTCGCCACGCAGAGCATGTGGTCATCGCTGTCCGAGTCCCAGCGCGCGGACATGACCGCCCGGTTCCCACAGTTGGTCGGCAACACCGACGGCATCCCGGCCCTGGACCGGCACGTGGCGAATATGACTACGCTCAACCAGCAACGCCAAGCTCTGCTTGCGAAGCTCAGCGATGCGCAGCGACGGGCGCGGAAATCCTATGGCAACCCCAGCGGCATGAATGACATCGCAATCGCTGAAGTCGAGCAAATCGAGGAAACGCTCGACGGGTTGGAGCAGATCAGGAGCGCCGCCGAGAAAGATGGAAAACTGCTTCTTGGGCTGGATGCTGTGGTAAACGGCCGCGGGCAGGTGATCATCGCCTCGGGCAATCCGGACACCGCACAGCACATCGTCACCACTGTGCCCGGTACCTATTCCGACGTCGGTGACGCGATGGACTACGTCGAACGCGGCGACCGCATCATCGACAAAGCGAAGCAGTTCGCACCTGGTGAAACCTTCGCGTCGGTCACCTGGGTGGACTACCAGTCGCCAGGCACCCTGGTCAACGCCGCCGAAGGCCGCTTTGCCGAGGATGCCAAGGGCGATCTGAGCAGCTTCCAGGAAGGCTTGCGGGCCACCCACGACGACACCACCCCCGACACCAAGCGAAGCCACAACACCGTGATCGGCCACTCCTACGGCTCCACCACCGTCGGCTACGCCAGCCGCGACAACGGCCTGCACTCCGATGATCTGGTGTTCATTGGCTCGCCTGGTGTTGGCGTGGAAACCGCCGGGGAGCTTGGAGTGCCGCCCGAGCACGTGTGGAGTGGCACATCCAGGCTTGACCTGATCGACTACTTAACGCCGTCACCAAACCCGATCGATTACCTCGTTGAGGAGCCGTTCGACGATCACCAGTGGTTTGGCAGAAATCCCTCTAACGAGCACTTCGGAGCCCGGCGACTTCCCGTCGATAACTGGGCAGGCCACGGCGGCTACTGGGATCACCCAGAGTCGGTGGACGCTATGGCCAAGGTCGTCGCGAACAAGACCCAACCTACCGATGGAGTGCGCTGACCAATGAGCGAACCCCCCCATACCCCGGGAAGGTCGGACAAAGCGAGCACAATCCTCGGGCACATCCTCGGTTGGCCCGCGTTCCTGATCGGTCTCGGCACCTGGGGTATCTCCGTCGTCCCCTTCATGATCTGGAAGGCCCAAGGTGCCGACCTACTCCGGATCGACCAGAGCCTTGTCGGCTTCGGCGTCGTCATCTACGGTGTTGCCGCTGGGATCGGCCTTGGCCTGCTCGTCGCCGCAATGGGCATCCGGCACACCGTTATTCAGGTCCTGTTCTGGGCTTACCTACTGCTGCTGTTCGTCGGAGTCGTGGTCGCCTTCTCCGGCACCGAATAGATCATTGGCGGGCAAGCGATGTTCACACGGCGACACGGGCGCGGTGCGCGAGCCCGGCGATCTCCGGCATGCCCCGCTGCGGTGAGGCTGCGAGCGATGCGATCAACTGGCGTGCGGCGGTACGGGTCCGCACTTCGCCGGAGGCGTAGCTCTCCGCCGTCACCAACGCTCGGTACGACCGAAGCGGATCGCCGTGCAGGTGCCATGCCATCGCGACATCCACCAGGTACCGACCCGAGCGCTCCACCGTGGGCAACGTCCCAACTCGCACCCGGCTCGCGGACGTGAGGGCCAGCGTCGAGTCCTCCAGTTTGAACGCCGCCGAGATCTGGTGAGCAGCCGCCGCGTCCTCGCCCTTCTGCCGTAGTCCGGGATCACGAATTGTGGAGATCACCTGGTGCGATTCCCGGTAGCACTCGGCCGACCGATCCGCATCCCCTCGCACAGCAGCGGCATAACCGGTGGCGTTCCAGAGCTCGGCAATGCGCCGCCGCAGCCTATCCGGCGTGGTCGAGGTGATCGGCAACGCTTCCACGGCACGAATACCCACCTCCTCGGCGGTGTCGTAGCTACCGAACCGGCGAGCACTGCCGGAGACGTGCCGCCATGCCGCCGCCATGAGCATCGGGTCGCCGGAGTTCTCTGCCGCCCGCGCCGCACGGTCCGAGGCCAACGGCTGGAACCCGGACACCAGGATCTTCCCCAGCGCGTTTCCGCACAGCAGATAGACCTCGGTCGCGAACGCCGCTCCCGACGGGGTGGTATCCAGCGCGCTTGCCGCGTTGATCAGACCAGGCAGCTGGTTCGCCAATCTGACGTAGTGGCAGGAATCGAACGCCTCCGTCGCCGCTGCGAGGTTCCGATCAAGCGTTGCCTGATCGGGTAGTTCGTTATCAGTGGCCGGGCCCAGGAGCGCACGGGAGATCCGCTGCTCCAGCAGCACCGCAGGATCAGGCTCGGCCGCCGCAGCAGGCAGCGCCGTAGAGGCTCCCAGAATGCCAACCGAGGAAAGGAACGCGCGTCGATCCACCGAGTCCTCCAGCGTCGTATCGGAGCTTATGGGCAGGGTAGGCGTTCGGTCAGCCAGCCCCAATGCTTCGGGCGGAAGGTCCAGTACGGCGGCAATACGCCGCAGAACCGGCAACTCGACAACTGGTTTCCTCCCGGTTTCCGCGCGAGAAACCCACGCTTTGGTGTACCCGATCCGGTGGCCCAACTCCTCCTGTGTCCAACCCTTCAGAAAACGCGCCTGCTTGATCACTTTTCCGATGTCTGACTGATCCATCCAACACCACCCCTCGTGATCGATCTGATACACACAGTAGTAGCCCTAGTCGCGCGTCAAGACCAGTTTCCGGATCTGCAACCGAATTGCGTAGCAGGTACAGAGGTCTTCACCGATCACAATTCTGCGACGACAGTCAGGACGTGCCGCCGAACGACTTGCGGGAGGAACCGTTGCCGAGGCGAACGTTCACACCGAACCAATCCCCGTTATCTCGCAACGACTTCGCACACTACGTGCAGTCTGGCGAGTCTGCCGCGTTGTGCCGTGCTCCGGTGGAATCCCTTAGCCCGGACGAATCCGGCCGAAGCTTCTTGTGCCGTGCTCATGATGCCGGGCCGAGCTTGCTCCGCGACGGCGAGGGGTGGTGCCAACCAAATGATCGCCACTGCAGCACCGTGGTTCGTCGACGCCTCGGCCGAGTCCGGCGAATACACCGAGATCTGGATTGATCATCACCGCGTTGCGCACGAACGCCGCCCGCACCGCGGCGGCCGGGTGTGGTGCGGCTCGCGAATTCGGGTACCGGAGCGAGCCCGGCGTAGGCGGCCAGGCGGCCGGGATTGCCGAAGGCGGCGAGCAGGTCGCCTCCGGTGTCGGCAAACAGCTGCGCGCCCAGGATCGGGCCGAAGCCGTCGATGCTGGTGATCCGTCCGGCGTCGGGGTGGTCTTCGAAGCGTCCGGTGAGTTGCTTGCCGAGGTCTTTGATCTCCCGATCCAGCTCCAGCAGTTGGCGGGCCAGCCGGGCGATCAGCGGCGCTGTGATCGTTTCCGTAGGCAGCGCAACGGTTTGCTCCCGGTAAACGGGCTCGACGTGGCGGCCCTTGCCGACTGGGCTGCACGGTGCTCGGACTACGTGGACGGTGACCGCCTAGTGCACACCGACCTGCACGCGGATCAATTCCTGATCAGTGACGGCAGGATGCGGGTAATCGACTGGGGTGGGCCTTCCGCCGGAGCCGGGTGGGTAGACACCGCGTTGCTGGCGATCCGCCTCATGCTTGCCGGGCACGCACCGGCCGAGGCGGATGCGTGGGCACGCACCGTCCCATGCTTCTCCGCCGCATCCCCTGATCACCTCGCAGCGCTCACCTCCTACGTCGCCGGCCTATGGACATACCGGGCTGCCAGCGGCCAAATTCCCAACCCCACCGACGCGCCCGCCTAGCCCGCGACTACGCCGCGCAATGCGTCACCAACGCCACCCGCCACTGAATGGATTCTCGCCAGGCTCAATTGGCGCGTTAGCGTTCGGGTATGTCCGTGTTGCGTTCCATTGTGTTGTTCGTGTTGGCCGCCGTTGCCGAGATCGGTGGTGCTTGGCTGGTTTGGCAGGGGGTTCGGGAGCAGCGCGGGCTCCTGTGGATCGGGGCCGGGGTGATCGCGCTCGGCATCTACGGGTTCGTCGCCACCTTCCAGCCTGACGCCAACTTCGGGCGGATCCTCGCCGCCTACGGCGGCGTGTTCGTCGCCGGGTCACTGCTGTGGGGCGTGTTCGTCGACGGCTTCCGGCCGGACCGCTGGGACATCATCGGCGCGCTGGTCTGCCTGGTCGGGGTCGCCGTGATCATGTACGCGCCCCGCTCCGTGTGACTGCTCAGTCGGACAGCCCGAGTCGTAGGTGCTCGATGTGGTAGACGGCCTCGTCGAGTAGTTGGGCGACGTGGTTGTCGTACAGGGAATAGACCACGCTGCGGCCGGAGCGTTTGCCGATGACCAGGCCGAGCGAGCGCAGCAGGCGGAGTTGGTGCGAGACCGCGGACTGCTCCATCCCAACGGCCTCGGCGAGTTCCCCCACCGCCATCGCGCGCTGCCGCAATTCGCTGAGGATCAGCAGCCGCGAAGGGGTGGCCAGGGCCTGCAGGGTCTCGGCGACTGAGGCGGCGGAGACCGCGTCCAGCCGCGCAGTCGGCGTGACCTCGCGCTTGACCCCGTGTCCCATGCCCGGCAGTCTAGCCAACAGGGATACATGAACACCTGATCAGACATTCATGTATCGTCTCGTCCGGACCGCACACCCGACTCCGGAAGGCTGCTCGCGATGACCACCGTCACCGACCGCACGAGGACCCGAACTCCCGCACTGCCCAGCACGGGGCGTGGTCTGTTCGCGCTGGCGGAGGCGCGCTGGGCCGCTGCGGCGCTGGTGGCCTTCCTGCTCGGCCTCGGCGTGCAGCTCGCCGGCGGCCCTGCCGGGCTCTACTGGGCCCTCTACCTGGTCTGCTACGCCACCGGCGGCTGGGAGCCGAGCCTGGCCGGATTGCGGGCGCTACGCGAGAAAACCCTGGACGTGGACCTGTTGATGATCGTCGCCGCGCTCGGCGCCGCCGCGATCGGCCAGATCACCGACGGCGCGCTGCTGATCGTCATCTTCGCGACCTCGGGGGCCCTGGAGGCATACGCCACCGCCCGCACCGAGGACTCGGTTCGCGGCCTGCTCGACCTCGCACCGGAGACCGCGATCCGGGTGCGCGACGGTGCCGAGGAAACCATCGACACGGCGAGTTTGCAGGTCGGCGACGTGATCGTGGTGCGTCCCGGGGAGCGGATCGGCGCCGACGGCGAGGTGCTCGACGGCCGCAGCGACGTCGACCAGGCGACGATCACCGGGGAGCCGCTGCCGGTGGCGAAGCAGCCCGGCGACGAGGTGTTCGCGGGCACCCTCAACGGCACCGGCGCGCTGCGGGTGCGCGTCGCGAAGGACGCGTCGGAATCGGTGATCGCGCGCATCGTGACGCTGGTCGCCGAGGCCAGCGAGACCAAAGCACCGACGCAGCTGTTCATCGAGAAGGTCGAGCAGCGGTACTCGATCGGCGTCGTGGTGGCGACGCTCGCGGTCTTCGCGATTCCGCTGCTGTTCGGCGACGATCTGGAGAGCGCCCTGCTGCGCGCGATGACGTTCATGATCGTCGCATCGCCCTGCGCCGTGGTGCTGGCCACGATGCCGCCGTTGCTGTCCGCGATCGCCAACGCCGGGCGGCACGGCGTGCTGGTCAAGTCCGCGGTGGCGATGGAACGGCTCGGCGAGACCGAGCGGGTCGCGCTGGACAAGACGGGAACCCTCACCGAAGGCGCGCCGCGCGTGGTGCGGATCGACCCGGCCAACGGTTACGACGCCGACGAACTTCTCGCGCTGGCCGCAGGCGCCGAACACCTCAGCGAGCATCCGCTGGCGCGCGCAATCGTGCTGGCAGCGCGCGAAAAGGGCCTTGCGATCCCGGCCGCCGAGGATTTCCACGCGACACCGGGCCACGGCGTTTCGGCGACGGTGGCCGGAAAGGCGGTCGCGGTCACCAGCCCGCGCGGCGCGGACCTGGCCACCGAGGCGGAGGCCGCGGGCCACACTGCGGTGCTCGTGACCGCCGACGGCGCAGCGGCCGGCGTGCTCGGTATCGCCGACCGGCTACGCCCGGACGCCGCTGACGCGGTGCGCGACCTGCGGGCACTCACCGGCGCGGAACCGGTGCTGCTCACCGGAGACAACAAGCGCGCAGCCGCGCAGGTCGCCGCCGAGGTCGGCATCAGCGACGTCCGCGCCGGTCTGCTACCAGCGGACAAGGTCGCGGCCGTGCGGGAATCCGGACAGCCGACATTGGTGCTGGGCGACGGCGTCAACGACGCCCCCGCGTTGGCCGCCGCGCACTGCGGGGTGGCGATGGGGCACACCGGCTCCGACCTCACGCTGCAAACGGCGGACGTGGTGGTCGTCCGCGACGAACTTTCGGCGGTGCCGAAGGTCGTGGACCTGTCCCGCCGGGCCCGGCGCCTGGTCAAGCAGAATCTGGTCATCGCGGGCACTTTCATCACCGTGCTAGTGGTGTGGGACCTGCTCGGGTACCTGCCGCTTCCGCTGGGTGTGGCCGGGCACGAGGGTTCGACGATCATCGTGGGCCTCAACGGTCTGCGCCTGCTCGGCGAGCACGCCTGGCGGCAGCGCCGCGGCTGATCTGTCCGCCGTTATGGTTGCGGCATGGCGACCTCCTGGGACGACCGCTCGCGGTTCGAAACCATTCGGCCCCGGCGGCGCGTCCTGGTCGTCGTGGACAACGTCACGGCGATGACGCGACTACTCGACGTCGTGGACCTGTTCGAAGGCGACTTCCGGGTCTCGCTCGATTTCGTCTGGAACCGAGCCGATCCGCAGCCCAACGGCCTGGCCGAACTGTTCGCCGCCAAGGGCGTATTCCCGGTCCAGCCGGAATCGCCGCGGGAATATCAGCTCGCCATCACCGCCGGACACAGTGGACTGCACGGCATCACTGCACCGATCCTTTCGGTACCGCACGGAATTCGGTACACTAAGATCGTCCCGGAAGCCCGGAAGCCCGGAAGCCCGGAAGCCCGGAAGCCCGGAAGCCCGGAAGCCTTTGGCCTGTCGTCTGATCTGCTGCTGGCCGACGGTCGCCCGATCTCCTCGGCGATCGTGCTGTCGCACGACGAGCAACTCGCGCGGCTGCGCGCTGTGGCCCCGGCGGCGGCCAAGGTGGCCGTCGTCACCGGCGATCCCTGCTACGACCGGCTCCGTGCCAGCGTGCCGTGGCGGCCGCGCTATCGCCGGGCGCTCGGTGCCGACGACGACCAGACCGTCATCGCCGTCAGCTCGACGCACCGCAATGACTCGCTGCTAGGCGAGGTCTGCGAGCTGTACGAGCGGCTGCTGGCCGAACTGCCGGTCGACGACTTCAGGGTGGCGGCGATCCTGCATCCGCACATCTGGTACGAGCACGGCCCGCACCAGATGCACCGCTGGCTCGCACCGCACCGGCGTTCGGGCCTGGTGGTGGTGCCGCCGGAGCAGGGCTGGCGCGCCACCCTGGTGGCCGCCGACCTGCTGATCGGCGATCACGGCTCGGTGACAGCCTATGGCGCGGCGCTGGGGTTACCCACGTCGCTGGCGGCGTTCCCGGAATCCTCGGTTGCACCGGACTCGGCGGTGGCGCTGCTCGCATCGCAAGCAGGTCGGCTCGATCTGGGGCAGTCGCTCCTTCCACAGCTGCGGAAGGTCGCGGCCGAGCACACAACGGAAAAATCCGCCGCCCTGCACCGGGCGATCACCTCGTACCCGGACGAAGCCGCAGGGCGCCTGCGGGCGCTGTGCTACTCGATGCTCGGCCTGACCGAACCCCGAACCGAGCCCGGCGTCCCGCCCGACACCACGGCCGGGCTCCCGGCGGAGGACTGGTCCTGGCGACCGACCGCGATGCACGTCACCGGCGTGGTCCACAACGGACGGTCGATCTCCTTGGACCGCTATGCGGCGGAAATGCTTCCCCAGGCGAGGATTCCGCGACGAAGTCACCTCGTGGTGGCAGCCCACCACCCCGGGCCACGACTCCGCGCCATCGCCGACGTGCTCGTGCTGACAGACGGCGAATCCTGGGGTCAACACGCCGAAACATGGCTCCGGGAAACCATTTCCGCTCACCCGGGCCTGCAACTCGCCGCCGCGGTGCACGATGGTGCGTGCGTCGTCCGAACCCGGGGCGGCGACCAGGTACGCCTCGCCGGAACCGGCGACCCGGTGCTCTACGCCTCCGCCGTGTTCGAGTGGTTGGCTGCGGGGCGCGAGCTCGCCGAACTCTCCCCCGACGTGAACGTCAACGGCCGGCCCGTCGCGGCGTCATGACCCGCGCGCCAACAGCGCCTGCGCCCGCCTGTTCCCCAGCACTGTGAGGATTTCCGCCGCCTCCCGGCGCCGCTGCGCAGCCGTCGGCTCGTCGCCGTTGCGGGCGCTGAGCTCGGCCAGCAGCTCCAGCGCCGCTGCTTCGTCGGCCGGCATCCGCGCGGCCCGGCACAGTTCCAGGGCCGTGCGGCCCCAACTCGAAGCCGCCGCCAGGTCGTTGCCCCGCAACTGGGCTTCGGCCAGCGAAAGCGCCAGTTTCGCACTGTTGGCCACCTCCCCCAGCTCGACGAACGTCTCGTACGCCTCGATCAACCGCGGCATGGCCTCCGCTGCCCGCCCGGCACGGGTCAGCACCCGACCCGAGTGCATGCGGTAGAGCGCCAGCGGCCGACGCCGCCGACCGGGCTGGAAATGCCGTTCCACGATGGCGCGCGACCGCTCGAAGCAGTCCAACGCCGCGTCGTACTCCGCGTTCCGCTCGTGGATGAGACCGATCCATTCGATGGCGCTCTGCCGCCCCCAATCGTCGCCGTTTACCTCGGCGATCTCATAGGAAAGCGCGAAATGCTCGCGCGCGGCGTGGTACTCCGCCACCGCGTAGCACGCCGAACCGAGGTGCGAGTGCATCCGCACCAGAGCCCGGTGGTCACCCAGCCGCTCGGCGGCCGCGATCCCGACCGGCAGGATCTCGATCAGGTCCACGAAGTAGTTGCGATCGGTGTAGTAGGTGAACAGACTCTCGCACAGCTGCCAGGCGCGGTCGTCCAGCCCGACCTCGACCGCGATGCCCACCAGCGCCGACAGGGTCTCCCGCTCCTCTTCCAGCTCGGCCAGCGCCCGGTCCTCCGCGCGTTCGCCATCGTGCGCCGGGATCACCGCTTCGTAGCGCGTGCTGAGCCGCCAGCGCTTCGAGAGAACGACGTCCCGCGCCATCACGAAGTCGTGGTAGTGCTCGACGATCCGGCGCAGCGCGGCCCGCGAATCGTCGCCCGCGGACACCTTGGCCTTCGCGTGCTGCCGCAACAGCGCGTGGATGCTGTACCGCGCGCGTACGACCGGAGCCACGAGGTGCGCCCGGGACAGCGCCCTGAGCAGCTCCTCTGCGTCCGGGACCGGCTGGTCGAGCAGTGCCGCAGCGGCCGGTAGGGAAAACTCCGCCCCCGGATGGCAACCCAGCAGCCGGTAGGCGTGCCGCTGGTCCGGCGGCAGCGCCAGATAGGCGAGCTCGAAGGCCCCTTCGAAGGGACGTTCCCCGTCGACTTCCAGGCGGCGCAGCAGATCCGGTGCTATCCGGTCCACATAGGACGATATCGAGACCCGGCCGGACAGCTGCGCGGCGGCCACCTGCAACGCCATCGGATGCCGCCCGCACGCCTCGCTCAGCTTCCGCAGTGCGGCTTCTTCGGCCTCGGCGCCCTCCCCCATTGAATCGGCGCCCTCCCCCATCGAATCGCTGTCCCCGAGTGAATCCGCCAGGAGCGCGATCGCCGCCTCCTCCTCGAACGGCTCCACCCGCATCGGCCGGACACCGCCGCCCAGGAAGGTGAGCTCGCGGCGGCTGGTCACCAGCACCGCGCTGGTCGGCGACGACGGCAGCAACGCCAGCACCTGCGCGGCCGTCGCGGCGTCGTCGAGGATCAACAGAATCCGCCGGTGCGCGGTGATCTCACGGAACGCCGCGCTGCGTTCTTCCTCGGTCGGCGGCAGCGCCGCCCCGGCCAGCCCGAGGCGCCCGAGGAAGGTGCCCAGCACCTCGCCTGGCGTCCGGGCCCCGTCCGGATCGGAACCGCGCAGGTCACCGACGAAGATCCCGCCCGGGAACTGCTCCCGCACCCGGTGTGCCCAGCGCAGCGCGGTCAGCGACTTGCCGATGCCCATCATCCCGCTGAGCGCCACGACCAGGGGCTTTCCGGCGCGCTCCGCGTCCCGCCACAGCCGGTCCAGCTCGGCGAGTTCCGCGGTCCGGTTGGCGAAACCGAGGTGTTCGGGGTTGATCCGCAACATGTCCGGCTTCGGTGGCTCCGCCTGGCCTCCAACGTTCATCACCAGCCGTTCGATGCGGCCGGCCTGGATCACGTTGCCGTCCACCGCAGCGTTGTTGGCGTTGTGCCACCCGTCCATTCCAGACCCCCACCAGCGCTGTGATCTCCTCCGCGCGACGATACCGGGCAGCGACCCGGAGCGTGACGGCTTCGGCACTCGCTGCCAGCAAGGAGGAACAACCGCCTCAGAGCTGGTTCACGCCGGTGACGCGCAGGACCGCGACGCCGGTTTCGTCGGAGGCGGCGAGGTCGACCTCGGCGCTGATGCCCCAGTCGTGGTCCTCGGCGGGGTCGGCGAAGATCTGCCGGACCAGCCAGCGATCCGGCTCCTCGGTCACCATCAGCAGCGCCGGGCCGCGCGCGTCCGGGCCGGTGCCGATCTCGTCGTGCTGCTCGAAGTAGTCGTCCAGCGCGTCGGCCCACGCATCGGCGTCCCAGCCGCTTTCCGCGTCCAGCGCGCCCAGCTCGTCGGAGCGTCGCCGGGCCGCGAGCTCCACGCGGCGGAACATCGCGTTGCGCACCTGCACCCGGAAAGCTCGCTTGTTCAGGGTGATCCGCTCCGGGGCCTCCGGCACCGCCACGGCCGTCGGCTCCGCGCCCGGGTGGCGCAGCTTCTCCCACTCGTCGAGCAGACTGGAGTCGACCTGACGCACCAGCTCGCCAAGCCACTCGATGATGTCGGTGAGCTCCTCGGTCTTGGCATCGTCGGGCACCGTGTGCCGCAGCGCCTTGTAGACGTCGGCCAGGTAGCGCAGCACCAGCCCCTCGGAGCGGGCCAGCCCGTAGTGGTTGACGAACTCGACGAAGTTCATCGCCCTCTCGAACATGTCCCGCGCCACCGACTTCGGCGACAGCTCGTGCTCGCCGACCCACGGGTGCCCCTTGCGGTAGGTCTCGTAGGCGGCCTCCAGCAGCTCGGCCAGCGGCTTGGGGTGGGTGATCTCCTCCAGCAGCTCCATCCGCTCGTCGTACTCGATGCCGTCCGCCTTCATCTGCGAGACGGCCTCGCCGCGGGCCTTGAACTGCTGCTGCGACAGCACCTGCCGAGGATCGTCCAAAGTGGACTCGATTACCGACAGCACGTCCATCGGGTAGGTCGGCGACTCGGCGTCGAGCAGCTCGATCGCGGCCAGCGCGAACGGCGACAGCGGCTGGTTGAGCGCGAAGTCGAACTGCAGGTCCACGGTCAACCGCACCCGGCGGCCCTGCTGGTCGGGCTCGTCGAGGCGCTCCACGACCCCCGCGGCCAGCAGCGCGCGGTAGATCGCGATGGCGCGCAGGATGTGGCGCCGCTGTGTTGGCCGATCCTCGTGATTGTCGGTGAGCAGGTGTTTCATCGCGGCGAACGCGTCGCCCGGCCGGTTGATGACGTTGAGCAGCATCGCGTGGTTGACGGTGAAGCTGGACCGCAGCGGTTCCGGCTCGGCGCTCTCCAGCTTCTCGAAGGTCTTCTCGCTCCAGGACACGAAGCCCTCGGGCGCCTTCTTGCGCACCAGCTTGCGCTTCTTCTTCGGGTCGTCGCCGACCTTGGCCAGCGCCTTCTCATTCTCGATCTCATGCTCGGGCGCCTGCACCACCACGTACCCGGCGGTGTCGTAGCCGGCTCGCCCGGCACGACCGGCGATCTGGTGGAACTCCCGCGCCTTCAGATGCCGGGTGCGCACCCCGTCGTACTTGGTCAGCCCGGTGATCAGCACGGTGCGGATCGGCACGTTAATGCCCACCCCGAGGGTGTCGGTGCCGCAGATGACCTTGAGCAGCCCGGCCTGCGCGAGCTGTTCGACCAGCCGCCGGTACTTCGGCAGCATCCCGGCGTGGTGCACCCCGATCCCGTGCCGGACCAGCCGGGACAGGGTCTTGCCGAACCCGGCGGTGAACCGGAAGTCGCCGATCGCCTCGGCGATCTGGTCGCGCTGCTCGCGGCTGGCGACCTTGACGCTCATCAACGCCTGCGCCTGCTCCAGCGCGGACGCCTGGTTGAAGTAGACGACGTACACCGGGGCCTGCTGCCCGGTCAGCAGTTCCTCGATGGTCTCGTGCAGCGACGTCTTGGCGTAGCGGAAGGTCAGCGGGATCGGCCGCTCCGCCGAGGTGACCACCGCGGTCTCCCGGCCGGTGCGGCGGGTCAGATCCTGCTGGAAGAAGCCGACATCGCCCAGCGTCGCCGACATCAGCACGAACTGGGTGCGCGGCAGCTCCAGCAGCGGTACCTGCCACGCCCAGCCCCGGTCGGGCTCGGAGTAGAAGTGAAACTCGTCCATCACGACCTGGTCCACATCGGCCCGGTCGCCGTCGCGCAGCGCGATGTTGGCCAGGATCTCCGCGGTGCAGCAGATGATCGGGGCATCGGCGTTGACGCTGCTGTCGCCGGTCATCATGCCGACGTTGTCCGCGCCGAAGACGTCCACCAGCGAGAAGAACTTCTCCGACACCAGCGCCTTGATCGGCGCGGTGTAGAAGCTGCGCTTGCCGGCGGCCAGCGCGGTGAAGTGCGCACCGGTGGCCACCAGGCTCTTGCCGGAACCGGTCGGCGTGCTCAGGATCAGGTTCGCCCCGGTCACGACCTCCATCAGCGCTTCTTCCTGCGCCGGGTAGAGCTCGATGCCCTGGTCGGCGGTCCAGGACACGAACGCATCGAGCAGCGCGTCGGGGTCCGGGGTGTCGGTCGAGCGGGCTGGGAGCTGGTCGGTGAGCTTCATCGTGCCCCCATCGTCCCTGGTCAATTCCCGCCGGTGCGAGCGGGGGGCACGCCGGTCCGCACGCTGGTGCCGGGCCCCTGCGATCGGGGACCATTGACCGAACACACCGGTGAAGTGCGGGAGGCGGGTTGTCATGGCGAGCCGGAACGTGCGTTTCGTCGGCGGGCCGCTGGACGGCCGGGTCCAGGATCTCCGCGATTCGGAGGCGGTCGCGGGACGGCTGTTGCGGCACATCCACCTGCACGACGGCCCGAAGATCGAAACGCATTACGAACTGCATTACACCCCGGAACACGGTTGGGTATACCACCTATGCGGCCGAGGCCCCGCCCCCTAGTCCCACGCGCCGCGTGAGGGGATTGTCGCAACCCACCAAATTCGAGGGCTTGACATCGCTGACGCCGACAACCGGGTAACCCGCAAGTCCGGCTTGCGACGTGCGTCACAGCTTTGATCAGGTTGGGTTCGCGGGCACCGGCCTACCATCGTGCCCATGGTGGCGCACTCGACGTCGAGCGGCGGCAGGCCGGAACTCGTCCTTGCCGCGGAGTTTCCCGAGCCGACCCGCGAGCAGTGGCGGGCGCAGGTGCAGAAGGTGCTGCAACGATCGGGGCTGCTCGGCGAGGGCGCGGCACCGGAGGCTCCCGAGGATGTGCTGGCTTCCTCGACTTATGACGGGATCACGGTGCATCCGTTGTACGCGGCGGGCCCGGGCGAGGTCGGTGTGCCGGGGCTGGTGCCGTTCGTGCGCGGTAGCCGCCCGCAGGGCAGCGTCGCCGAGGGCTGGGATGTGCGGCAGCGGCACGAGAACCCGGATGCGGCCGAGACCAACCGGGAGATCTTGGCGGATCTCTACAACGGGGTGTCGTCGCTGTGGCTGCGGCTGGGGCCGGGCGGACTGGCCGTGGCCGACCTCGCGGACGCGCTCGAAGGCGTCCATCTGGACATGATCTGCGTGGTCCTGGATGCGGGTGCCGACTTCGTCGCGGCGGCCGAGGCTTTCCTGGCGCTGGCCGCCGGTCAGGACGTGCGCGGCAGCGCGTTGCGCGGAAACCTCGGCGCCGACCCGCTGGGGGTGCAGGCCCGCACCGGCCGGCCCGGCGACCGCGACGGTGCCGTGCGGTTGGCCGGCCGCTGCGCCGCGGAGTTCCCGGAGCTGAAAGCGCTGGTCGTGGACGGGTTGCCCTATCACGAGGCAGGTGGGTCGGATGCGCAGGAGCTGGGCTGCTCGCTGGCGGTGGCCACGACGTACCTGCGGTGGCTGACCGAGGCCGGGCTGGAGGTCGACAAGGCCGCCGGGCTGCTGGAGTTCCGCGTGGCCACCACGGCCGATCAGTTCCTGGGTATCGCCAAGCTGCGCGCGGGGCGTCGGCTGTGGGAGCAGGTCACCCGGGCTTGTGGTGTATCGGAATCGGCGCGGGGGCAAGTGCAGCACGCGGTGACGTCGGCGGCGATGCTGACCCGCCGGGACCCGTGGGTGAACATGTTGCGCACCACGATCGCTACCTTCGCCGCCGGGATGGGCGGGGCGCAGGCGGTGACCGCGCTGCCCTTCGACGCCGCGGTCGGCCTGCCGGATGGCTTCGCCCGCCGCATCGCACGCAACACCCAGGCGCTGCTGCTGGAGGAATCGCACCTGGCGCAGGTGATCGACCCGGCGGGTGGGTCCTACTACGTCGAGTCCCTGACCGAGGAGTTGGCGCAGGCCGGTTGGCGGTGGTTCCAGGAGATCGAGGCGGCCGGCGGGCTGCCCGCCGCGCTGGAGTCCGGCCTGGTCGCCGACCGGCTGGCCGCGACCTGGGAAGCACGCCGCAACGCGATCGCGCACCGCAAGGACGCGATCACCGGCGTCAGCGAGTTCCCGGATCTCGACGAGCCGCCGCTGGAGCGGGCGCCGGCGCCTGAACGGCCTTCGGGCGGCCTGCCGGTGCACCGCTATGCGGAGGACTTCGAACGGCTGCGCGAGGCCGCCGATGCGCAGCTGGCCGCCACCGGCAGCAGGCCCGCGGTGTTCCTGGCGACGCTGGGCTCGCTGGCGGCGTACAACGCGCGTGCGTCGTTCGCGCGGAACCTCTTCGCCGCGGGCGGCATTGCCAGCGCTGATGCCGGGGCGACGGAGTCCGCGCGGGATGTTGTGGCGGCCTACACCGGCACGCCCGTGGTGTGCCTGTGCTCCAGGGACACGCTCTACGCAGAACGGGCCGCCGACACCGCGCGTGCGCTGCGCGAAGCTGGGGCCAAGCGGGTGCTGTTGGCCGGGAAACCGAGCGATCCGGCGCCGGAAGGCATCGACGGATTCGTCTTCGCCGGATGCGATGCGCTGGCCGTCCTGGGCGACGTCCACGCCGAATTGGGAGTGGGACGATGACGCAGATCCCGAACTTCGCCGAGATCCCGTTGGACCCGATGGCGGCCCCTGCCGACCCTGCGCGATGGCGGCGGGAGCTGGTGAACGCCACCGGCAAGGACGCTGATGCGCTGGTGTGGGAGGCGCCGGAGGGGATCGGGGTCAAGCCGCTCTACACCTCGGCCGATGTCGAGGGCCTGGACTTCCTGCACACCTACCCGGGGTTGGCGCCGTTCCTGCGGGGGCCCTACCCGACGATGTATGTCAACCAGCCGTGGACGGTGCGGCAGTACGCCGGGTTTTCCACCGCCGAGGAGTCCAACGCTTTCTACCGCCGCAACCTGGCCGCGGGCCAGAAGGGCCTGTCGGTGGCCTTCGACCTGGCCACCCACCGCGGCTATGACTCCGATCATCCGCGGGTGGCCGGGGATGTCGGCATGGCGGGGGTGGCGATCGACTCGATCTTGGACATGCGGCAGCTCTTCGAGGGCATCCCGCTGGAGAAGATGAGTGTGTCGATGACCATGAACGGCGCGGTGCTGCCGGTGCTGGCGCTCTACATCGTCGCCGCCGAGGAGCAGGGGGTCGCGCCGGAGCAGCTGGCCGGGACCATCCAGAACGACATCCTCAAGGAGTTCATGGTCCGCAACACCTACATCTACCCGCCGCAGCCGTCGATGCGGATCATCTCCGACATCTTCGGCTACGCCTCGCAGCGGATGCCGAAGTTCAACTCGATCTCGATCTCGGGCTACCACATCCAGGAGGCCGGGGCGACCGCCGACCTGGAGCTGGCCTACACCCTGGCCGACGGGGTGGAGTACCTGCGCGCCGGGCGGCAGGCCGGGCTGGACATCGACGCCTTCGCGCCCCGGCTGTCGTTTTTCTGGGGCATCGGGATGAACTTCGCGATGGAGGTCGCCAAGCTGCGCGCGGCCCGTCTGCTGTGGGCCAAGCTGGTGAAGACCTTCGGGCCGGCCAACCCGAAATCGCTGTCGCTGCGCACCCATTCGCAGACCTCCGGCTGGTCGCTGACCGCCCAAGACGTCTACAACAACGTGGTGCGCACCTGCGTGGAGGCGATGGCCGCCACCCAGGGCCACACCCAGTCGCTGCACACCAACGCCCTCGACGAAGCTCTCGCTCTCCCAACGGATTTCTCGGCCCGCATCGCGCGCAACACCCAACTCGTGTTGCAGCAGGAGTCCGGCACCACCCGCGTCATCGACCCGTGGGGCGGCAGCTACTACCTGGAGCGGCTCACCGCCGACCTCGCCGGGCGCGCCTGGGCGCACGTCACCGAGGTCGAGGACGCCGGGGGCATGGCCCAGGCCATCGACGCCGGGATCCCCAAACTGCGCATCGAGGAAGCCGCGGCCCGCACCCAGGCCCGCATCGACTCCGGGCGCCAACCGCTGATCGGCGTCAACAAGTACCGCTACGACGGCGACGAGCAGATCGATGTGCTCAAAGTGGACAATGCCGGGGTTCGCGCGCAGCAGTTGGAGAAACTGCGGCGGCTGCGGGAGGAACGCGACAGCCAGGCATGCGCGGATGCGCTGCACCGGCTCACCGCCGCCGCCGAGGCGTCGATGTCCGAACAGCGCCCGGACGACCTGGCGCACAACCTGCTCACGCTGGCCGTCGACGCCGCACGGGCCAAGGCCACCGTCGGGGAGATCTCCGAGGCTTTGGAGAAGGTCTTCGGCCGCCACTCCGGGCAGATCCGTACGATCACCGGCGTGTACCGGGACGAATCCGGGCCCTCCGCAGCGCTGGAAGCGGCCCGCCAGCAGGTGGCCGACTTCGCCGAGGCCGAAGGCCGCCGGCCGCGGATCCTGGTCGCCAAGATGGGCCAGGACGGCCACGACCGCGGGCAGAAGGTGATCGCGACCGCCTTCGCCGACCTCGGCTTCGACGTGGACGTCGGCCCGCTGTTCCAGACCCCGACCGAGGTGGCCCGCCAGGCCGCCGAGTCCGACGTGCACATCGTCGGCGTCTCCAGCCTCGCCGCCGGCCACCTCACCCTGGTGCCCGCGCTGCGCGACGAGCTGGCCGAACTCGGCCGCACCGACATCATGATCGTCGTCGGCGGTGTCATCCCGCCGGCCGACTTCGACGCGCTGCGCCAGGCCGGGGCCAGCGCGATCTTCCCGCCCGGCACCGTCATCGCCGATGCCGCACTCGGCCTGCTCGACGAACTCCGCACCCGACTCGACCACTGATCATGCCGCGACCGATCGATGTCCAGGACTACGCCAAGGGCGTGCTCGCCGGATCCCGCACCAAGCTGGCCCAAGCGATCACGCTGGTGGAATCCACCCGCACAGATCACCGCGCGCTGGCCCAGGAACTGCTCGTCGAGCTCCTGCCGCACAGCGGCGGCGCGCACCGGGTCGGCATCACCGGAGTGCCCGGCGTGGGCAAGTCGACGTTCATCGAATCGCTGGGCTCGATGCTGACCGAGGCCGGCCACCGCGTCGCGGTCCTCGCGGTCGACCCGTCCTCGACCCGCAGCGGCGGCAGCATCCTCGGCGACAAAACCCGCATGGGCCGGCTGGCCTGCGACCCGGCGGCGTTCGTGCGGCCCTCGCCCTCAGCGGGCACGCTCGGCGGCGTCGCCCGCGCCACCCGGGAAACCATCGTGCTGATGGAAGCCGCCGGATTCGACGTCGTGCTGGTGGAAACCGTCGGCGTCGGCCAGTCCGAAGTGACGGTGGCCGCCATGGTGGACTGCTTCCTGCTGCTCACCCTGGCCCGCACCGGCGACCAACTGCAAGGCATCAAAAAAGGCGTGCTGGAACTGGCCGACGTCATCGCGGTCAACAAGGCCGACGGCGACCACGCGGCCGAAGCCCGCAAGGCCGCCCGCGAACTCCGCGGCGCCCTGCGCCTGCTCACCCCGGTCAGCGCCACCTGGACCCCGCCGGTACTGACCTGCAGCGGCCTGAAAGCACACGGCCTGGACACCGTGTGGGAACAGATCGAACAACACCGACAGGCACTGACCGCCACCGGCGAACTGGCCGACAAACGCAGCCGCCAGCAGGTCGACTGGACCTGGGCCCTGGTGCGCGACCAACTCATGTCCGAACTCACCCGCCACCCCGGCGTCCGCGCCATCCTCGACGAGGTGGAAACCCAGGTCCGGGCGGGAGAACTCACCGCCAGCCTCGCCGCCGAACGGCTGCTCGACGCCTTCCGCCCGGAACCGGAGAGCCATGCGGATCAGCGTTGACAACACCTCGGGCGTACCGCCCTTCGAGCAAGTGCGCTCGGCGATCGCGGAACAGGTCAACAGCGGCGGACTGCCGGTGGGCACCAAGCTCCCCACCGTCCGGGCCCTGGCGGCGGACCTGGGCATCGCGGCGAACACGGTGGCCAAGGCATACCGAGAACTGGAGCAAGCGGGCCTACTCGAAACCCGGGGCCGGGCGGGAACCTTCGTGAGCGACGCGGGCGACCAAGCGGCGGCCCGAGCGGCCGAAGCCGCGGCGACCTATGCCCAGATCACCCGCGCCCTGGGAATTCCCAAGGAAGAAGCCCTGTCCATCGTCCGAGCCGCCCTGAACGCGTAGCGACCCGATCGGCCGCGGCCGATCGGGTGATGGATTCGTCTTTTCAGGCAGCGGGAATTCGTCACCCGAATTTCGGATTCCTTGCCGTCGCTGAATAGCACGCGGCATAGGTAGGCTTCTGCCAAGCCGCAGGGTCGGCAAGAAATCGCTGAGAATTTCAGGAATTCCCTCCGAGGAGGGCGCTGTGCGCGCGGTCGAGAACGATCTTCCTGCTTACCCGTTCAGCGGTTCCGGCAATGGTTATGACGAGCGGATCGCGCCGTTGCGGGCGGCGGGGCCCGTCTCCCGCGTTGAACTGTCCGGCCAACCCGTTTGGCTCGTCACCGGCTACGCCGAGGTGCAGTCCGTGCTCGTCGATACGCGGTTCAGCCTCGCCCGCTCCACCGAGCCGCACATCCCGCGCCTAGGCACCTTCGAGCCGCCTGCCGGCATGATCACCATCACCGACCCGCCGCAGCACACCCGGCTGCGCAAGCTGGTGACGAAAGTGTTCACCCTGCGGCGCCTGGAACAGTTACGTCCGCGCGTGCAGGAAGTGGTGGACGGGCTGCTCGACCGCTTGGCGACCATCTCACCACCCGTCGATCTGATCGAGCACTTCGCCGCCCCGCTTCCGCTCGAAATCATCTGCGAAATGCTCGGGGTGCCCGCCGCCGACCGGTCCCGCTTCCAGGATTGGACCGAGCGGCTCATGACCATCGCCGGCCGGTCCCGCGATGAGGTCCAGGCAGGGTGGACGCGGACGGCCGAATACATCGGCGGTCTGGTCGTCGAGAAGCGGCGCGACCCGACCGACGACCTGCTCAGCCTCCTCGCCGCGGCGCGCGACGAGGGCGACCAGCTCAACGAGGAAGAGCTCGTCCTCTTCGGACTCGCGCTGCTGGTCGCCGGCCACGACACCACCAAAAATCAGCTGGCCAACTCGGTCGTCGCGCTTCTCGCCGAGCACCCCGACCAATGGCGGCGGCTGGTCGAACGGCCCGATCTGGTGCCGTCGGCGGTCGACGAGCTGCTGCGCTACGTGCCGATGTTCGGCTACGACGTGACCTTCCCCCGCGTCGCCACGGCGAACGTGGAGCTGGGTGGCCAGACCATCGAGGAGGGCGACACCGTCATCGTCTCGCTCTCCTCGGCCAACCGCGACGCGGCGGCCTTCGACGCGCCGGACGCCTTCAACCCCGAGCGCACCGACAACCGCCACGTGGCCTTCGGCAGCGGCATCCACCGCTGCCTGGGCGCGCATCTGGCGAAGATCGAGCTCGAAGTCGGCCTCGGCTGCCTCATCAGGCGGTTCCCGCAACTCAGGCTCGCGACCGACGACCTACAGTGGAAGTCGGATGTGTTCATCCGCGGCCTGCACGAACTTCCGGTCACGTGGTGAGCGTGGGCCCTACTCCCCTCACAATTTGCGCCCCACCCCCGCATAGATCTGCGAGCCGCCGGGCTGATCGGCGGCCTGTTCGGGCCGGTCCGGCCGCCACCTCGCCGTGCCGACGAGCCCCGGCTCCACCAGCTCGAACCCGGTGAACAGCTCGGTGATCTCGGCGCGCGTGCGGGTGTGGATCGGGTCCGCGCTGCGCCGCATGACCTCGACAACACCGGCCATCTCGGCCGGGCTGATGTCCGCGGTGAAGTGCGACAACGCCAGGTAGCTGCCGGACACCAGCGCATCCCGGTACTGGGCGACGATGGCCGGTGCGTCGTGGTCGTGCGACACGAAGTGGAACACCCCGGCCATGATCAGGCCGACGGGCTCGTCGAAATCCAGCAGCCGCCGGGCTTCCGGGTGCCCCAGGATCACGCCCGGCTCGACCAGGTTGGCTTGGATGATGGTGGCGTTGTCGTTGTCCTCCAACAGCATTTGGCTGTGCGCGACGGCGACCGACTCGTAGTCCACATACACCACGCGCGCACGCGGATCGGCGGCCTGGGCAATTTCGTGCACGTTGCCGACCGTCGGGATGCCCGAGCCGATGTCGAGAAACTGGCGGATGCCCTGCTGCGCCATGAAGGCCACGGCGCGGCGCAGGAAAGCCCGGTTGAGCCGGGCGACATCGCGGCCGCTGGGCAGCGCGGCCACGAACTTCTCGCCCAGCGCGCGGTCGGCGGCGAAGTTGTGTGCACCGCCGAGCAAATAGTCGTAGAGCCGTGCCGCGCTGGGGATCTCCTGGTCGACGCTTTCGGGCACCCAAGTCGCATTTTCGGTCACAGTTCGCCTCGCTCTTTCGCACCGTTGCGTGTTGGCCAGGTTACTGGGTGACACTAGGGACAGTTCGCAGGCTCAGTCCGTCTCCTCGTGGATTTCCCCTTCGAGGGTTTCGCCTTCGGCGACCAGCCCGTCCAGCTCGGCGATGTCCGCCGCGGTGAGTTCCAGGCCACCGGCCGCGGTGTTCTCACGGAGGTGCTCCAGGGAAGACGTGCCAGGAATCAGCAGGATGTTCGGCGAGCGCTGCAGGAGCCAGGCCAGCGACACCTGGGCCTGGGTCGCGCCGCGCCGCTCGGCCACCGCCCGGAGCACACTGTCCTCGCGGGCGCGGCTGTCGGCGAATCCGGAACCCAGCGGGAAGAACGGGACGAATGCGACACCGGCGGCCGCGGTCTTGCGGACCAGTTCCGCTGACGTGCGGTTCGCCAGGTTGTAGAGGTTCTGCACCGCCGCGATCTCGGTCTGCTGGTGCGCCTGCTCGTACTGCTCGGTGGACACATTGGACAGCCCGATGCCGCGCAGCAGCCCCTGCTCGCGCAGCTCGACCAGCGCGCCGAGCTGGTCGGCCAGCGGGATCCCCCGGTCTACGGTGTGCCGCAGGTAGACCAGGTCCAGCGCTTCCAGCCGCAGGCGGCGCAGGTTGTCGTGCACCTGGGCGCGCAGCGCGTCGGGGTGGTTCAGCGGCAGCCATGCACCCTGGTGGTCACGGTAGGCGCCGATCTTGGTGGCCAGCACGAGGTCGTCGCCGTAGGGCCGCAGCGCCTCCGCGATCAGCTCGTTGACCACCCACGGCCCGTAGAAGTCGCTGGTGTCGATGTGGTCGATGCCCAGTTCCACGGCGCGCCGCAGCACCCGGACCGACTGTTCGCGATCGGCGGGCGGGCCGAACACGCCGGGCCCGGCCAACTGCATCGCACCGAAACCGAGCCGGTTGATCGTCGGCCCGGCGGCCAGCTGGAACTCGCCACCCAGGGCGTTGGAAGCACTCGTCACGCTGCGATGCTGCTAGAAAATCGCCGCTACGGCAACGAGCGCCGACTCACAAAGCGTGAGTCATACCTGCGGCATCAGGAGCAGCCAGCGCGCCCCGACCGCGAGGGTGGCCAGCCCGACCAGGAACCAGATCGCCAGCCACGCCCCGGCGGGCAGGCCGGTGAGCCTTGCGAGCTGGTCGGCATCGGATTGCGACGCGCGCCCCGCGGACCGCTTGCGGCGCAGCTCGGCGATCGGCCGCAGTCCGCCGAACAGCAGGAACCAGCTGAACAGCGCACAGCACAGCGCCTGCCAAGCCGGGGTCGCGAACCAGGACACCGCGAAGATCACGCCGCCGGTGACCACGATCGACAGCACGCCGTAGGCGTTGCGGATCGCCAGCAGCATCGCGACGAGCAGCGCGATGCACGCCCACAGCATCATGCGCGCGAGGTCCGCGGTGACCAGCCACGCCCCACCGAGCCCGAGCAGCGACACCGCCGGATATCCGGCCAGCAGGGTGAACACCATGCCCGGCCCGGTCGGCTTCCCGGTCGACAAGGTCAGCCCCGAGGTGTCGGAGTGCAGCCTGATGCCGTTCAGTTTCCGCCCGCTGAGCAGCGCGATCACCGCGTGCCCGCCCTCGTGGGCGATCGTCACGACGTTGCGTAGCAGCGGCCAGGTGTTGCGGCTGAGCACCAGGAACAGTGCGACCAGGCCGGCGATCAACGCGGCGATGTTGCCCGAATCCAGCAGCTGCGCGGTCCACTCCCGCACTAAATCGTCCACAGTAGACATCCGGATCGTCGGGGACAGGCCGTGGCCCAGCCTAGCCAACCGGTCCGTTCGCTGCGCTCAGCCCAAGTAGGTGGCGATGTCCAGGGCGCCACCCGCGGCTTCGAACTCCGCGCGTGCCGCGTCGCGGAGATCGGCGTCGGCCAGGTAGTCCACCGCGGTCAGGGCGAGGCCGATCGCGCCGTCGAGGACCGCCAGATCACCTGCCGGCGAGCCTGCCGCGGCGGCGAACTCCGCGGTATGCAGGGAGAGGTTCGAATCGCCCAGGCCGATCATCGGGTGGATGGCCGGGAGCCGGTAGCTGAGGTTGCCGAGGTCCGTCGAGCCGGTGAGGTGCTCCGGCACCACACCGCGCGGCAGGGCTTTCCGGCCCCGGCGGGCCTGGTGCCGGGCCCAGCGGGCCCCGAGCGCGTCGTTGTGCCGGATCGGCAGGTAGGCGGGGTTGTTGTCCCAGCGCAGCTCCACCCCGCAGCCCGTCATCGATGCGGCGCCGTGCGCGATCGCTTCGATCCGGGTCGCCAGGTCCCGCAACGAGCCCGGTTCGGCGGAGCGCACGTAGAACAGCGCCGCCGCGCGATCCGGCACGACGTTGGGGCGCTTGCCGCCGTCGGTGATGATCCCATGCACCCGGTCGGTCGACGGCATGTGCTGCCGCATCGCCGAAACACCCTGGTATGTCGCTACGACCGCGTCGAGGGCGTTGCGGCCCATGAACGGCTGCGCGGCGGCGTGCGCGGCCACACCGTGGAACACCACCTCGACCTGGCGCCGTCCCAGGAACGGATGGGCGGCGATGTCATGGGAGAACGGGTGCAGCATCACAACCGCGTCGACGTCATCGAAAAGCCCCGCCCTGGCGAGGTGTTCCTTGCCCCCGCCGCCCTCCTCGGCCGGGGTGCCGAACAAGCTCACCCGACCGCCGGTGGCGGGCACCGCGATGGCCGCGCCCAGGAATCCGCCGACCGCCGCCGAACAAATGATGTTGTGCCCGCAGCCGTGCCCGATCCCGGGCAGCGCGTCGTATTCCGCCAGCACCGCGACGTGCGGGCGCCCGCCACCGACCCCGGCGCGCAGCGCGGTGTCCAACCCGCCGACACCCACCTCGGCGTCATGCCCGTACCGCCGCAGCAGCTCGGCGGCCCGCGCGACGGACCGGTGCTCGGCGAACGCCTCCTCCGGGTGCGCGTGCAGATCCCGGCTCAGCGCAACGAGATCCTCGGTGTGCCCATCCAGCCACCGCTCGACGTCGGCGCGCAACGACTCGTCGGCGCCCGCGAACTCGGAGCGGATCGGCTCGGCCGCGCCCACCGCCCGCTCGGTCGCCGCGGAGACGGCGCGGAGGTAGGAGTCGTCCGGCTTTGCTGGCTGGTTCACATGCCCGACTCTAGGCCGAATGGGCAACCGGCCCCAGCGCCCGGTGCGCCAGCAACGTGCCGCCGACGACCGCCGACGGGATCACCACGAGCTGAGCGACCGGGACCAGGCACAACAGGTAGGTCGGCAGCCCGAAGCCGAGCGCCATCGCCCGCCGCTGCCACAGCGCCCGGTGCCGGTCGCCGAGTCGCAGCCCGCGCCGCTGGAACACCAACCCGACCATCTCCAGGCCGATCACCCACGCGCCCAACAACGCGCCCAGCACCGGGGCCGCGAGCTGCCCGGCAACCGGGATGAACCCGATGCCGAACACCAAGATCGCCCCGATCAGCGTGATGCCCGCCAGCTTCAGCGAATCTCGCACGCCCCGCCCGAACTGGCGCACGAGACCGGCGCCATCGTCGGAGGTGTCCAGGCCCAGCTGCTTCTCGGCCTGCTCGGCGATGTGCTCGTAGAACGGTCCGCCGATCAGCAGCGTGACGGCGATAAACGACACCGACCCCAGCAGCGTGGCGGCGCCGATCAGCGCGACGCCCAGCAGGATGCGCAAGGCCCGGCGGGCGAAGTCACCCCAGTTTGCCGCGAACGGCGTCAGCCAGGTGACCAGATCGGCGCTGTAGTAGATCAGGGCCGCAAGCCCGCCCAGCAGGAGCACGGCACTGATCAGCGCCGGTAGCGCGCCGAGCAACAGCAGCCTCGGATTGCGCAGGATAATGCCGAAACCGGTGCCGAGCGTGCGGGTTCCGGCTAAGAACGAACTCATCGGGGTCGGTCTCCCATGCGGTGGCGATCAACACCCCCACCGTATCGACCACCGGCCCCGCCGGGCGGCGAACCGGGAGATCAGCGCACCACGCGATGGCGGTTGCGTCGCGGGTCCCGCGGATACCGGGTAGACCGGGGAGTTCGCCCACCGAACGGCCCCGGATTGCGCCGGTCCTGATGGTGGTTCGCGTGCAGTTCCAGCAGTAGGACGTCCGGGTTCTCCCCAGCGTGGCTGCGCCACAGCATCCGCAACAGCTCGTCCTCGGCGAGCGCCCAGCGACGGCCGAACACGTCATCGTCACTCATCGCGACTCCAGCATCCCCGCGTTTGATTACGCAGCGTGCATGTGTGTTCTCCCCCTGTACACCATACCCCGGACCCGGCCCGCGCCGGCGGAAACTTCCGGGGCTGTGGCTGACCACCCCCAGAAGGTCAGCCACAGCACCGAGGCGCGGTGGTCGCCCGGGCCCGAACCGGCGCGGATAACTGCGGCCGAGCCAGTTCGGAACTCCGGGCTTCCACCGCATCGCTGGGACGCAGTGCGGGACGGTTTCGCTCCCGTTTCCTGAATCTTTTCGCGGCCGCACCCATTCGGGCCCGGCGGCCGCACCCATTCGGGCGCATGAAAAAGGCCCCTTCCGCGAGAGTCGGGGTCGTCGCGGAAGGGGCCTGGTCACCGATCGTCAGGCGATGATGCGGATCGGGTCCTCCAGCAGGCCGGTCAGCTGCTGGAGGAACGCCGCGCCGACCGCGCCGTCCACCGCCCGGTGATCCGCCGACAGCGTCACGCGCAGGATCTTGCGCGCCACGAACTCGCCATCGCGCACCTGCACCTCGTCGCGGGCCGCGCCGACCGCCAGGATCGCCGCCTCCGGCGGGTTGATCACCGCACTGAACTGCTCGATGCCGAACATGCCCAGGTTGGAGATCGAGAAGGTGCCGCCGGACATCTCGTCCAGCTTCAGCTTGCCCTCGCGGGCCCGCCCGGCCTTCTCCCGGCTCTCGGCCGCGATCTCCGAGACGCTCTTGCGGTCGGCGTCGCGGATCACCGGCACCACCAGGCCGTTCTCGATCGCCACCGCGACCCCGAGGTGAATGCGCTTGTGCTGGAGCATCTTGTCGCCGGCGAACGAGACGTTCACCGCCGGGTTCGCGCGCAGCGCGGTGGCCACCGCCTTGACGATCAGGTCGTTGATGCTGACCTTCGGACCGCCCGCGGCCTGCAGCCGCTCGTTGAGGTTCGCCCGGAACGCCACCAGCTCGGTGACGTCGATGGCGCTGGTCAGGTAGAAGTGCGGGGCCTGCTGCTTGCTCTCCGTCAGGCGCTTGGCGGTCACCTTGCGGATGTTGCTGAGCGGGACCTCTTCGACGTCCTCATTGGACACCACCGGGGCGGCGGCGGGGGCCGCCGGAGCCGCCGGAGCGCTGGGGGCGGCCGCAGCGGCGGCCTCGATGTCGGCGCGGATGATCCGGCCACCGGGGCCGGTGCCCTGCACCGTCGCCAGGTCCACGCCCTTCTCCCGGGCGACCGCCTTGGCCAGCGGCGACGCCTTCGGCTTCGCGCCCTGCTCGGCAGGAGCAACCGGCGCGGACGGCGCGGGAGTCGAAGCGGCGGGCTCAGCGGGCGCGGCCGGAGCGGCCGGAGCCGGAGCGGCTTGCGCCGCGGCACCGGAGCCATCGCCGAGGACCGCGATCGGGGTGCCGATCGGCACCGTCGCGCCGGCCTCGACGAGGATCTTCTCCAGCACCCCGTCGTCGTATGCCTCCAGCTCCATGATGGCCTTGTCGGTCTCGATCTCGGCCATCACTTCGCCGCGACTGACCTGATCGCCGACGTTCTTACGCCAGGTCGAGATGACGCCCTCCTCCATCGTGTCGGAGAGCCTCGGCATCTGAATCTCAGTCATGGTCTTCCTCGGGTGAGCGCAGGCCTCAGCGGCGGCGGCCGACCGCCTCCAGCGTCTGGTGGACGGCAGTGGTCAGGGATTCGGCGGAGGGCAACGCGGCGCGCTCCAGCGGTTTTGCGTAGGGCAACGGCACCTCGGCCGCCGCGACCCGGCGCACCGGGGCGTCCAGGTAGTCGAATGCGCCGTCGGAGATCGACGCCGCGATCTCCGCGCCGATGCCGTAGGTCAGCCAGTCGTCCTCGGCGATCACGGCACAGCCGGTCTTGCGCACGGATTCAACCACGGTCTCGCGGTCCAGTGGCCGCAGGCTGCGCAGGTCCACGACCTCGGCGTTGATGCCCTCGTCGGCCTGCAACTGCTCGGCGACCTGCTGGGCGACCATCGCCATCCGCGAGTAGCCGATGATGGTGATGTCGGTGCCCGGCTTGGACACCTTCGCCTTGCCGATCTCGGCGGGCTCGACGACGTCCGGAACCTCGCCCTTGGTGTTGTACAGCGCGAGATTCTCCAGGAACAGCACCGGGTCGTTGTCCCGGATGGACGCCAGCAGCAGGGCCTTGGCGTCGGCCGGGGTGCTCGGCGCGACGACCTTCAGACCCGGCACGAACGCGTAGTACAGCTCGATGTTCTGCGAGTGCGTGGCACCCAGCTGCTGGCCACCGCCGCCCGGGGTGCGCAGCACCATCGGCACGCTGGTCTGCCCGCCGAACATGCCGTAGATCTTGGCGGCGTGGTTGACGATCTGATCCAGCGCGATCAACGAGAAGTTGATCGTCATCAGCTCCACGACCGGTCGCAGGCCGAGCATGGCCGCGCCGACCGCGGCGCCGACGAAGCCCTCCTCGGCGATCGGGGTGTCGCGCACCCGCTTCTCGCCGAATTCCTTGAGCAACCCGGCGGTGATCTTGTAGGAGCCTTCGAAGACCCCGATTTCCTCGCCGATGAGGAACACGTCCTCATCGCGGAGCATTTCCTCGCGAAGCGTGTCGTGCAACGCTTGGCGATAGGTGATGACGGCCAAGAGTGTTTCTCCTGCACAAAGGCATCGGGGAGCCCGTGGATCCGTCCATTGGCGTCGGGAAAGATCCACGGCTCGGTGTGGCGGGGTGTCGCGAAAAGCGCGGCGGGTACCTCAGAAAACCGGGTCGGCCGGCAGGCGCCGCGAGTCGTTGGCCACCGGGGTGGCGTAGGTGTAGTCGAACAGCGTCGAGGGGTCCGGGTGCGGGCTGTCGTCGGCGAAGGCGACCGCCGCGTCGGCCTCGGCCTGGGCCTTGCGCTCGATCTCCACCGCGGCGTCCTCGTCCAGGATGCCCGCCTCGATCAGCTCGGCCCGGAAGTTCGCCACCGGATCGGCCTGCTTGGCCTGCTCCACCGATTCCTCGCTGCGGTACTTCGCCGGGTCGACCACCGAGTGGCCCTTCAGCCGCTCGCTGACCGCTTCGAGCAACGCCGGACGGCCGGTCTCGCGGGCCTGCTCGACGAGTCGGCTCGCCGCGTCGCGGACGGCCAGCACGTCGTTGCCGTCCACCCGCTCGCCGTGCATCCGGTAAGCCGAGGCGCGCTTGTACAGCTCCGACTCGGCGGAGGACTTGTCGACCGTGGTGCCCATCCCGAGCTTGTTGTTGATCACCACGAACACCACCGGCAGGTTCCACAGCGCGGCGATGTTCAGCGCCTCGTGGAAGGCCCCGATGTTGGTGGTGCCGTCGCCCATCTGGCACATCACGACCTGGTCGCCGCCGCGGTAGTCGATGGCCAGCGCGGCGCCGGTGGCCAGCGGGATCTGGCCGCCGACGATGCCGTAGCCGCCGAGCAGCCCCGCCTCCACGTCGAACATGTGCATCGAGCCGCCCCAGCCCTTGGAGGTGCCGGTGGTGCGGCCGTACAGCTCGGCCATCACCCGGCCGGGCTCGATGCCCTTGGCGATCGCGTAGCCGTGCTCGCGGTAGTTGGTGAACAGCAGGTCGGTCTTGCGCAGCGCGCGCATCAGGCCGACGACGGTGGCCTCCTCACCGAGGTTGAGGTGGCAGTAGCCGCCGATCTTGGCCTGCGTGTAGCCCTGGGCCGCGCGCTCCTCGAAGCGGCGGATCAGGGTCATCTCGTAGAAATAGTCCTGCAGGAGCTCGGGCGATTCGCCGGCGAACCGGCCGCCGCGGCGTACCGAGCCGCGGCGCGGCTTGGTGGTGCCGCGGGTGGCCGGTTTGGTGCGGGTGGCAGTCTGTGCCATCACAGATCCCCTTCTCGTTCGCTCAGCGCTTCTTCGGCGGCGCGACGTGGATCGGCAGGCCCAGCGCGGCCATCGCCGCCTCCATGCCGATCTCACCCAGGGTCGGGTGCGCGTGGATGGTCTCGGCGAGTTCGTCGAGGGTGGCTTCCAGAGCCATGGCGAGGGCGCCCTCGGTGATCAGGTCGCTGGCCGACGGGCCGATGATGTGCACGCCCAGCACCTCGCCGTACTTCTTGCCGGCGACGATCTTCAGGAAGCCCTCGGTGTCGCCGTAGCTCTGCGCCCGGCCGAGCGCGGCGAACGGGAACTTGGCGGCGACCACCTCGTGGCCCGCCTCGACCGCCTGGGCCTCGGTGAGGCCGACGCTGGCGATCTCCGGGTGGGTGAAGGTGGCGGCCGGGATGACGTTGTAGTCGATCGCGGCGTGGTGCCCGGCGATGGTCTCGGCGGCGACCACGCCCTGGTGCGATGCGACGTGCGCGAGCAGCGCCTTGCCGGTGACGTCGCCGATCGCGTAGACGTGCTCGACGTTGGTGCGCAGCTTGTCGTCCACGGCGATGAAGCCACGCTCGCTGGTGGCGACGCCGGCCTTGTCCAGGTCCAGGTTCGCGGTGTTCGGCTTGCGGCCGACGCCGACCAGGACCACGTCCGCGTCGATCCGCTGCGGCTTGGCACCGTCCACGGTGACCTGCAGGCCGTCGGCACCCTGGTCGATCCGGGACACGGTCGCGTCGGTGAGCACCTTGATGCCGCGCTTGCCGAACGAGCGGCCCAGCGCCTTGCCGACCTCGACGTCCTCGGCGGGCACCAGGGTCTTCTGCATCTCGATGATGCTGACCTCGCTGCCGAGGGTGGCGAACAGGGTCGCCCACTCCGCGCCGACCGCGCTGCCCCCGATGATCGCGATGCGCTTGGGCACCTCGGTAAGCCCGAAGGCGCCGTCGGAGGTGATCACGCCGGGCAGGTCCGCGCCGGGCAGCGGCAGCTGCACGGGGACCGAGCCGGTGGCGATGATGACGTCGCGAGCCTTGGCCTGCTCGATCGGCTGCGCGCCGGCCGGTTCGGCGGCGTAGCGCGGGCCGTCGGCGCCCAGCGGCGACTCGCCGGTGGCGTACACGTCCACCGTGGTCGGGCCGGTGAACCGGGCGTGGCCGTTGAGCACGGTGACGCCGTTGGTCTTCAGCAGGCCCGCGACCCCGTCGGTCAGGCCCTTGACGACGCTGTTCTTCCGGCGCGTGATCGCGTCGTAGTCGAGGCTGACGTTCTCCACGTTCACCCCGAAATCGGCCGCGTGCAGCACGGTTTCGTACACGTGGGCCGAGCGCAGCATCGCCTTGGTCGGGATGCAGCCCCAGTTCAGGCAGACCCCGCCGGGCCGCTCCTTTTCCACCACGCCGACCGAAAGGCCACGCTGTGCGGCCCGGATCGCGGCGACGTATCCGCCGGGACCGCCGCCCACCACGAGAAGGTCGAACTCCTGCACTTCGCTGTGCTCCTTTGACTGCACGCGCCGGTTACGACAAGGCCCGGAATGAGCGGGCGATTCTCACAGTGAGTGTCGTGAGCGCGACCACTTCCGCGCTATGCCCGCTCGCCCAGACTTGGGTCAGCGCAAATGTGCAGAGCGCACATTTCCCAACGTGGCTAGTACCGCGCGTAACAAGATCATCACCGAATGTGTCGGAGACGGCGATCACGCCCGAAGATCCGGCCGGGCACAAAAGGGCAAGAGGCGGGGCCGATCGCACACCGTGACCAGCCCCGGGAATCCGAAAAGACTGAGTTGTCCGACTGCTGTCGTTGCACAGTCGACACCGGTGCCCGACACCTCAAGCGCGGTTCTAGTCGCGGAGGCCGTCGCGAAGGCGCAGCGCCGACAAGGCCAGCGAAAGCGACACGTAGGCCGTGCGGCCGTAGAGCGGCTGGCCGATCAGGGACGTGATCCGGTGCAGGCGGTTGAGGACCGTGTTCCGGTGGCAGTGCAGGCGGACCGCGGCGTTGGCCGTCGAGCAGTTCTCCTCCAGCCAGGCCGTCAGGGTGTCGAGCAGCATTTCGCGCTCCTTGACCGGTAACTCCAGCACCGGGCCCAACTGCGACTCCAGCATTCGCTGCGCCAGATCCGGGGACTGCACCAACAATGCCTCGGGGAAGCGTTCCTCCAAGGTCACCAGTTCCGCCGCCCCGTACGACGAAGTGCCCATCGTGGTGAGGGCGAGTTGGTGGGCCAACCCCACCTCCGCGAGGCCGCGGACCGACGGCGACACGGCGACGCGGCCCCGCGCCAGCGGTCGCAGCGCGTCCAACGCGACGTTCTTGTTCCGCTGCTCCAGCGCCACTAGTCCCACCAGCGAGTCAGCGCGCACCTGCCAGACCGAGCGGAAGTGCAAGGCGCTCAAGGCATCCTGCTGCCCGCGCAGCGCGAAACCGCCGTCGCTGGTCGTGTCGGCGACGATCACCAGGTACAGCCCGCCGGTGGGCAGGTCGAGTTCCTTCGCGGTGCGCTGCGCGAACGCGATGTCCCGCGCGCGACCCGAGAGCAGGTCCTCCACCAGTGCGTGGCGCCGCTGGTCGTCGCGGCGCAGTCGCTCCAACTCGGTGTTGCGATAGGACGTCGACAGCGTCGAGGACAACCCGTCGATGACCGTCCAGATCGACGTCGCAACGCCCAGCACCGAGTCGGGGTCGGCACCGTCCTGGTGGGCCTGATCGACCAGCGCCTCCCAGGCAATCCGGCCGCCCAGCCGGAACGTCCGCAGCATCACCTCCAGCGGCACGCCCTGCTCGGCGCGGCGGCGGCCGATCGCGGCCGCCACGTCGTCGCCGTCCGGCCCGGCCACCGCGCCGCTGAGGATCTGCAGGATGCGTTCGAGGTACTGCCGGCAGCCCTCCCAGAGGTCTTCCTTCTGGACCGGGCTGTAGTCGGTCCATTCCGGGTTGTCGGTGAAGATGGCCGCCATCAGCCGCTCGGTGAGGGCGGGAACGTCATCGAGCCGCGCCCTGGCCAGCGCGGCGGCGGAATCGGCAGGATCAGCTACCACAACCTGAAACGATACCGCTCGACCCCAAGCGCCCTTGCTCACCTGGGAGTTCCGCGTCACACCGGGAACACGGCCCGGTCGGCTAACGTTGTTGCTCCCCGTGGCGACACCCCATGCGGGACGCCAAGCTCGGCGTTCGCCGAAATCGTCTTATCCCTACGCAGGAAATTCGGGGGCAACAGCCATGCAGAGCAACAGCCGCACCATCGTGTCGGTTGTCGGAACGGTACTGATGGTCATGACGACCGTTCTGCTCGCGACGTGGAACCCCCCGCAGACGGAGACATCGGTGCTACCGGCCGCCAACGAGGTGCCGGTCCTCCTCGACCGCTAGGCCTCCCGGACCACGTCCTGTGGGCGTTTGTCGTTGCGCAGTCCCGAGAACCTCGGGTGGCGCAGCTTGCCGTCGTCGGTCCATTCGGTGAATCCGATCTCCGCGACCAGCTCCGGCTCCACCCAGTGCGCGCCGCGTTCGGGCACCGGGTCGGCGAACGGCGAGCCGTGGCGGCTCAGCTCGTCCAGCCGATCGCGCAGCTCTCGCAGCGTCCGCTCGTCGTACCCGGTGCCGACCTTGCCGGCGTAGCGCAGCTTCGATTCCCGGTAGTAGCCCACCAGCAACGCGCCGAAACCGAACCGCGATCCCTTGGGGTCGGTGTAGCCGCCGATGACGAATTCCTGGTCGGCGACGCATTTGAACTTAAGCCAATCGCGGGTGCGCCCGCTGCGGTAGGGCTGGTCGGCGCGCTTGGCGATCAGCCCTTCCCAACCGCGCCGGCAGGCTTCGCGGTAGAACTCTTCGCCGTTTCCGGTACGGTGCGCGCTGAACCGCAGCGGATCGGTGAAGTCAAAGCAATCGCGCAGCAGGCGTTTGCGGGTTCGCAGCGACAGCCTCGTCAGGTCCACGCCGCCGAAGGCGATCAGGTCGAACACGTAGTAGTAGACCGGCACCCCGGTCCGCCGGGCCGCCCGCGGATCGGTCAGGTGGATGCGCTTTTGCAGCCGCGCGAAACTCGTCTGGTCGCCTTCGAAGGCGACCATCTCGCCGTCCAGCACGAACCGGTCGGTGCCCTGGGCGGCGAGCGCGTCGATGATCTCCGGGTAGGCCGCGTCGACCCGCTTGTGGTTGCGTGACCACAGCACCGGCCGGTCCCCATCGCAACCGGCGATCACCCGCGCCCCGTCCAGCTTGCGCTCGAAGACCCAGTCCGGGTCGGAGAACCGGCGGTGCGTCAGCGTCGCCAGGGCGGGCTCCTGCCAGGTCCCGCCGGGCCAGGATCGCAGCCGGCCGCGTTCGGCATCGTCGAGCAGGCGCAACGGATCGTTCATCGATCGTTGAATACCCGGCGAATTCGGCGCGGCAAACCAGCCCAGCTGAGAGCCGGCTGTGAACGGGCTGTGAGTTCGACCCCGGGAGAAATCCCTATCGGGTTAATGCGAGAAAATAGACCCGTCGTCCTCCCGCCGCACGAGCGGACCCGACCGCCGAAGGTGAAAGCACGCCATGCCGAAGAACAATAATCCGCTGACCAGGAAAAGCTGGCTGTCCACGAACCTCATTCTCACCATCACGGTGATCATCGTCGCCGTCCTGGTGTTCGGCGGCGTGCTGTTGTTCAGCCGGAGCGGCAACAACAACACCAGTTCGGGAGGCCAGACGGTGGCGGCCGAGGTGCTACGCAAGCCGGACAGCCACGTGCTGCTCGAGTCGCCCGGCAACAAGGTCACGGTGGTGGAATTCCTCGACTACCAGTGCCCGGCCTGCCACCAGTACTACGAGGCGTTGACCAAGCAGGTCGAGAAGGACTACGCGGGCAAGATCACGTTCATCACCCGCAACTTCCCGCTGAGCATTCACCCGCTGGCCCGGCCCGCCGCGCAGGCCGCCGAAGCCGCCGGGGTGCAGGGCAAGTTCAAGGAGATGTATCACGCCCTGTACGACAACTACGCGGCCTGGGCACTGACGCCCGACGGGCAGAGCACCAGCAGCGACGAAGCCAGGGCGCGCGGGGCGTTCGACCAGTACGCCCGGCAGCTCGGCCTGGACGTCGCGAAGTTCCACCAGGACATGAACTCGCCGCAGGTCAACGCCAAGATCGACGGCGACAGCGCGGACGCGCAGCGGGCTGGCGCGGAGGGCACGCCGACGATCTTCATCAACGGCAAGCAGTTCAACCCGGGCAACGTGCAGACCGTCCAGCAGCTCAACGACGCCTTCCGCGCCAGGGTCGACGAGGAGCAGGCGAAGTGACGGCCGTCCAGGAGGCAGATCCGGCCCCGGTCGACGTACCGGCCCCGACCGCCGCGCCGCGCGGCCTGGGCTGGCTGTGCGTCGTGGGCGGCGCGATCGGGTTGGCCAGCTCATTCGCGCTGACCATGGAGAAACTGCTGAAGCTGGCCAATCCCGGCTACGTGCCGACCTGCAGCATCAACCCGATCATCTCGTGTGGTTCGGTCATGGACAGCGCCCAGGCCGCGGTGTTCGGCTTCCCGAATCCGCTGATCGGGGTGGCGGCGTTCCCGGTGGTGGTCACCGTCGGCGCGGCGGTGCTGGCCGGGTTCCGGCCGCCGCGCTGGTTCTGGCTGGGGATGCAGGCCGGGACCACCCTCGCCGTCGCCTTCATCCACTGGCTGATCGTGCAGAGCCTCTACGAGATCGGCGCGCTGTGCCCGTACTGCATGATCGTGTGGGTCGTGACGATCTCGCTGTTTTGGTACACGACCCTGCACAACCTCACGATGGGCCGCTTCGGCGGCGGGCGATCCGTCGGCGTGGCGCTGGGCCGGTTCCACAGCCTCGTGCTCGCGGTGTGGTATCTGGTGATCGTGGCCCTGATCCTGCAGGCGTTCTGGGACTACTGGACCAGTCTGGTGTAGCTGCCGGGCGTCCGTTTGTTCGGTGCGGGCCTCGGGTATCAGGTGACTGTGAGTAAGGTGTGCGCCGCACCGACCGAGAGGAGGCGGCCCGGGATGAGCGTGGAACGCGAGCTCGCGCACGTCGAGCCGGAGACAGCCGCGGCGAATCTGGTCGAGGTCCGCATCGCGGCCGAACCAGCCCAGCTGGCTGTGATGCGGGCGGTGGTCGGCGACCTCGCGATGCGCGCCGATTACGACGTCGACTCGATCGCCGACCTGCGACTGGCCGTCGACGAGGCGTGCTCGTCGCTGGTCCGGCTGGCCGCGCCGGAGGCGACCCTGGTCTGCCGGTTCCGCACCGGCGACGACCGGCTGTCGGTCACCGCGGAGGTGCTCAGCGACGATGCGTTCGGCCCGCGCAAGGACACCTTCAGCTGGCGTGTGCTCAGCGCATTGGCCGACGTTGTGTCAACCTCGGTCGAGTCGGATGCTGCTACTAACGGCAGCCACCTGGTGCGGATCGAGTTGACCAAGGGACGGACGGCCCACGTGTGAAACGAGCGGATTCCAAGCCGACGACGCATTCGCGCAACGAGCGCTACGACCGGCTGGCGCCGCTGTTCGGTGAGCTTGCGAAGTTGAACAAGCAGGATCCGCGCCATTCCGAACTCCGCGAGACCCTGGTCACCGAGCACCTGCCGGTGGCCGAGCACATCGCCCGCCGCTTCAGCCACCGCGGCGAATCGCAGGAAGACCTGACCCAGGTCGCGACGCTGGGGCTGATCAACGCGGTGGACCGGTTCGACCCGGAGCGCGGCGTGGATTTTCTGTCCTACGCGGTGCCGACGATCATGGGCGAGGTGCGCAGGCACTTCCGGGACACCGGTTGGGCGGTGCGGATGCCGCGCCGCCTGCAAGAACTGCACCTGTCGGTATCGGCGGCGATCGCCCGGCTGTCGCAGGAATTGGGTCGGGCGCCGACGCCGAGCGAGCTGGCCAAGCATCTGGGGATCAGCACCGATGATGTCTACCGCGGCCTGGAGGCGGGCAACGCCTATCGCAGTGCCTCGCTCGACGAACTGCTCACCGACACCGACGAGATCCCGCTCGGCGATGCCATCGGCTCCGATGACGCCGAGCTGGTCGAGGTCGAGAACCGGGAGATGGTGCGGCCGCTGCTCGATGAGTTGCCGGACCGGGAGCGCCGCATCCTGGTGATGCGGTTTTTCCGCGGCATGACCCAGACCCAGATCGCCGAGCAGATCGGCATCTCCCAGATGCACGTGTCCCGGCTGCTCGCCCGCACCCTCGGCTGGCTGCGCCAGCGCCTGGAGGAAGACCGACCCGCGCAGACGATGAGCGAGCAGTAGCGGAGAGAGCCGCCCGGGACCTGTCGGGGGTTGCAGGTCCCGGGCGGCAGCTTCGGGGGTTGGCGCGCTTACTACACCGAGATGCCGCGCGCCTGTAGCCACGGCAACGGGTTGATCTTGACGCCGTCCTGGATCACCTCGAAGTGCAGGTGCGGTCCGGTGGACTGGCCGCGGTTGCCCATCGTCGCGATCTTGTCGCCAGCCCCGACCTGCTCGCCGACGCTGACGTCGATCGTGTTGATGTGGCCGTAGACGGTGATCGTGCCGTCGTTGTGCTGTACCCGGATCCACAGGCCGAAGCCGCTGGCCGGTCCGGCGTCGATGATCGTGCCTGCGGCCACGGCGCGGATCGGGGTACCGATGTTGTTGGCGATGTCGATGCCGAGGTGGCTGGTGCCCCAGCGGGCACCGAAGCCCGAGGTGAAGGTGCCCTCGGCGGGCTTGACGAAGCCGTTCGCCCGCTTCTCCTGCTCCTCCGCCGCGCGCTTGGCCTCGGCGGCCCGCTCGGCCTCCGCGCGAGCCTGGGCCTCGGCCGCTTCGCGGGCCTGCTCGATCGCCTTGCTCTTGTCAAGCTTCTGCGACTCGGCCAGCGAGTTGGTCTCGACCTCGGCCGCGAGCAGCCGAACCGCCGCCGGGCTCTTGGCCGTGCCGGTCACGGCCAGGCTCAGGTCCTCGTTTCCGGCCACCGGCTGCACGGCGCGCCCGGACTGGGGTTCGGCGTTGGCGGCCAGCGGCTGTCCGACTGCGGCGAAGGCACCACCGGCGACGACCGCCGCGACGACCTTGTTCCGGAGCGGGAGGGCGGCCTTCGGGGTATGGCCGCCCTCCTTGCGGTGCTTGCCCATCTCCACCTTCCGTCTCGGGGAGATCCGGTCGTCGCCCGCCGGGGGAGCGCGGGGAACACCTCTCGGGGGAGCGAGGCATTACCGAGACCGAACCGTGACGTACGAGGAGCGAAGGTAGCTGAGGGTTATCGGCACCTGCAAGGGTTAACCCGATTGACTGGTAAAAAGGGCACAGTTCACACCCTATTGATCACTCTAGGTGTTCGCGTCCGCGCTGAGCCGTCCCGCTCTATGAGAACACGTGCCGCTCATTCGGGTGATCTGTTTGACTATTCCGTATGACGCCTGGTGATCAGTGGCGGCTGCTGGTGCAGCGCCTCCACGTCGACTTGCGCCGCGTCACCTCCGCAGGGTGTCGGCTCACGCGGTAGGCCCGCTTTTACCGCTGCCTGACCTCTTCTGCCTCCGCACACCTCCGGAGACATCGTGCAAGCTTTCCTGATCTTCGCGATCGGTGGTTTCGTCGCGCAGTTGGTCGACGGCTCATTGGGCATGGCTTACGGGGTGACCTCGACGACGATCCTGCTCACCGCGGGACTGACCCCGGCCCTGGCCTCGGCCTCGGTGCACCTCGCCGAGCTCGGCACGTCGCTGGCTTCCGGGCTGTCGCACTGGAAGTTCGGCAACGTGGACTGGAAGATGGTGCTCACCCTGGGCGTACCGGGCGCCACCGGCGCGTTCCTGGGCGCCACCGCGCTGAGCAACATCTCCACCGAGGCCGCCGAGCCGTGGATGTCCGCGGTCCTGCTCGCCCTCGGCGGCTACGTGCTGCTGCGGTTCGCCATCCGCCCGCTGCGCCGCCGCCAGCTCAGTGGCGTCAGCCCGAAGCTGCTCGCGCCTCTCGGCCTGGTGGCCGGGTTCGTGGACGCCACCGGAGGCGGCGGCTGGGGTCCGGTGGCGACGCCGACGCTGCTGAGCACCGGCAAGGTAGAGCCGCGCAAGGTGATCGGCTCGGTGGACACCAGCGAGTTCCTGATCGCCGCCGCGGCGAGCCTGGGTTTCCTGGCCTCGCTGTCGCACCAGCAACTGTCCTGGGCCACCGTCGGCGCGTTGCTGCTGGGCGGCGTGGTCGCCGCGCCGCTGGCGGCCTACCTGGTGCGCGTCGTGCCGATGCGGCTGATCGGGGTCGGCGCCGGCGGGTTGATCGTGCTGACCAACGCCCGGACGCTGATCAAGAACTTCGACGTGCCCGGCCCGTCGCCGGCCATCATCTACGCGGCGATCGTCGTGGCCTGGGCGGTCGCGCTCGCCTACACGATCCGAGTGATCTTGGCGGAACGCCGGGAACTGGACGAGGTGGACCAAAACGCCACCGAGCCGGTCCGGCACTGAGGCATCGGAAAGATTTACCCACGTGCCGTATCGCCGAGATCAACCGAAGGAGTTACTGTTCGGTATACCGTGTGGAAGCCCCCCGACACACGGCGTAGGCGCCCCGGGAGCGGAGTGCGAACTCCGCGCCCGGGGCACCGCTCCCCGTACCACGGCTGATCGGACCGACCGCGCCGTTCGTGACCAAGTGTGCCCCGCCTCGTTGGAATATTCCAGCCGCCACGCGGCTGAAGCCATGGGCACAGTTGCAGCACATTCGACCGTCGGTTCAGCGCAGCGGGCTGGCTGCTTCACGCCAGTTGACGGTGGGCCGCATCGCGGCGACGTCGACCCGGTCCTTGTGCTTGTCCGCCACCCGGAACAGCGACTCGATGAGCGTGTTCGACAGCAGGTGCGGCTGCAGCCCGAGTTCGAGCAGCCCCGTGTGCTTGACGTTGTAGTAGTGCTCGCCCTGCTCGACCCGCGGGTTGTCCAGGTACTCGATCTCGACCGGGCCCTCGTAGTTGTTGGCCACGATCTTGGCGATCTCGCCCACCGAGTATCGCTCGGTCATCTGGTTGAACACCCGGAACTCGCCGCGGTCGGCCGGGTTCTCCGCGGCCAGCCTGATGCACTCCACGGTGTCCCGGATGTCGATCACGCCGCGGGTCTGCCCGCCGGTGCCGTAGACCGTCAGCGGGTGACCGAGCACGGCCTGGATGACGAACCGGTTGAGCACGGTGCCGAAGATCGCGTCGTAGTCGAACCGGGTCGCTAACCGGGTGTCGAGCGAGGTCTGCGGGGTTTCCTGGCCGTAGACGACGCCCTGGTTGAGGTCGGTGGCCCGCAGTCCCCAGATCCGGCAGGCGAACTCGATGTTGTGGCTGTCGTGCACCTTGCTCAGGTGGTAGAAGGAGCCGGGCTTCTTCGGGTACAGCATCCGGTCGGTCCGCCCGTTGTGGGTGACCTCCAGCCAGCCTTCCTCGATGTCGATGTTAGGCGTGCCGTACTCGCCCATCGTGCCGAGCTTGACCAGGTGGATCTCCGGGTCCACCTGCTGGATCGCGAACAGCACGTTGAGGTTGCCGATCACGTTGTTCTGCTGGGTGTACACCGCATGCTGGCGGTCGATCATCGAGTACGGTGCGGCGCGCTGCTCGGCGAAGTGGACGATCGCGTCCGGGCGGTAGTCGGCCACCATCGCCATGGTGAACTCGCCGTCGACTAGGTCGCCGTAGTACGACTTGATCGATTTGCCCGAAACCTCTCGCCAGGCGTCGAGGCGGACCTGCATGGGCTCGATCGGCACCAGGCTCTCCACCCCCATCTCGTGGTCGTAGCCCCGGCGGGCGTAGTTGTCGGCGACCGCGACCTCGTGGCCACAGTCGGACAGGTGCAGGGCGGTCGGCCAACCGAGGTAGCCGTCCCCTCCGAGGACGAGGATTCGCACGCCTAAATCTCCTCTTTTTCAGCTGATAACGGCCCTTAACCGTGCGCATGCAACATGAGGCATGCTCTCATTACTCGCCACCGACCGGCGAAGTGCTCCTTTCCCACTGAATACACGGGTCCGGACGCCTGGGTATGGTCGCCGGACGAGCAGTGGCGGATTTTCCACGGAGGCGACATGACGCAGCAAGCCACCGAGGCCCGGCGCGCGAGCACCCGGCGGGGCCGGTATTGGCTGTTGCTCGGCCGTTTTGCCGCCGCTTCGGTGGTGGCGACCGGAATCAGCCAAGTGGTTTTTCTGTTGTCTTACTCACTCGGCGCGACTCCCGTGGTGGCCACCGTGTCGGCATGGCTGGCCGGCGCGATTCCGAACTTCGTGCTCAACCGGCGCAGCTGGGGCGGTGGCGGCCGGACCGCGCTGCGCGGCGAGATCCTGCGCTACGGCGCGATCTCGGTCGGCACCGCGCTGCTGGCCGCACTGGCCACGCACAACGCCGAAACCCTGGCGCAGGCACTGTTCCCGGGCACCCGGACGGCGCAGGTCGCTGTGGTCTGGGGCGCTTTCGTCGGCACCTACGCGGTGATGTTCGTGGTCAAGTTCTTCCTGATCGACCGGCTGGTGTTCACCGCTCGCCCACGGCAACAGGCTCGTTGATCGGCTCCTGCGCCCAGTGCGGCGGGCTCGCCCGGCGCTCCCGCCACCAGGTGCCCAGCACGACCCGGGCATACCGGTAGCCGTAGGCGAAGTTGTTGCCCTTCTTGCTGACCCCGGCGGTTCGCGCCAGCATCCGCATCGGCTGCTCGCACACCCGGTAGCCGTGGCTGAGCACGCCGACCAGCAGCTCCGAGGACTGGTACTGCGGTTGCTCCAGGGTCACCGAGTTCGGCACCTCGGCTCGCATGCCGCGGAATCCGAACGAAGTGTCCGTGATGCGCTGCCCGGTCAACGCGCTGACCAGCCAGGCGAACACGTAGGTGCCGGCGCGGCGAATCAGCGCCGGGCGCTCGCTGCTGCCGAGGCGGCGAGACCCGGTGACGAAGTCGGCGCGGCCATCGACCAGCGGGGTGAGCAGTTTGGGCAGCTCGTCGATGTCGTACTGGCCGTCGGCGTCGGTGGTGACGATGTAGCGCGCCCCGCGCTCGGCCGCCAGCCGGTAACCGAGCCGCAGCGCAGCGCCTTGGCCCCGGTTGGTGGGGACGATGCAGGTCTGCGCGCCGTGCTTTAACGCGACCTCGGCGGTGTCGTCGGTCGCGCCGTCGACCACCACCAGCTTGTCGACTTCCAGGTCGCAGCTGCGGGCCGGGATCGCATCGAGCACGTTGCCGAGCGACTCTTCCTCGTTGTAGGCGGCGATCAGGACGACCACCGGGGCGAACCGCTGATCGCCGTAGCGGGCGCTGTAGTCCTGTAACGCGGCCCGGTCCACCTCGTTCGGGAAGGTCGTGGGCATGTCGCTCTCCTTCGGGGGTGTTGGTCGGGGGCGGTTCGGGCGAACGCCGCTCACGGGGGTGCGGCGATCAATCAACGCGGTCACGCCGAGGGCGCCCGCGATCGGGATCAGGACCAGGCCGGGCAACTGGTAGCGCCACGAGAACTCCATCGCCGCGGCGGTGCCCAGGACGGTGGTCGCCAGCCCGGTCGGCAGCAGGCACACCGCGCGCAGCCCGGAGCCGCGGGCCCGGCCGACGCCGAACACCGCCAGCGCGGCGACCACCAGCGCGCCGCCGAGAGCGATGCCCGGTGTGTAGCCGCCGCCGAGTTGGTAGGCGCGCAGGAACCCGGCGAGCGCCGGATCGACGGAGAACGTGCCGTCGTCGTATACCTCGGTCCACTCCGCGACGTACCAATCGACCGCGTACATCGGGTAGGTCGTCTGGAACTGCCAGCGGTCCAACGGCACGTCACCGGGGGTTTGGGTGCGCGTCGGGGCGAAGCCCTTGAGGAAGTCCTCGACCATCCCCCCGACCACGTCCAGCGGCTGGTGCAACAGCACCTTGCGGGTGAAGGAGCCCTGCGCGGCGTCGACGTCCATGCCCTTCGGCAGGAACTTCTCGACGTTGTCCTGGACATGCCAGAAGTGGATGTAGAAGTCGATGCCGTTGGCGGCGCGGCGCTCGCGTGGTTCCGCCGGGCAGACCAGCTTCTCCTGCGGCGTCAGGTCCAGCTGCGCACAGTCGGCGACGACGGCCGCGCGCCCGTAGAGGGCACCGCCGTTGGAACCGCCGATGCCCAGCGAGCCGGTCCAGTGCAGGTGGTACAGCGAGTAGCCGAACAGGCCGAAGGCGAACCCGCCGACCAGCGCGCCGGTGGCGATCAGCCGGCGCCGCCAGCCGGCGCGCGGCCGCCAACCCGTTGCCAGCAGCACGAACGCCGCAGCCGGAATGACCAGCGTCACGCCGACGATGCGCACCATTACCGCCGCGGCCAGCACGATCCCGGCCAGCGCGGCGAGCTTCGGGCCCGGCGCGCCCCGCCAGGTCAGCACGTAGATCGCGGCCAGCAGCAGCACCTGGAACAGCAGATCGGACATGATGTGGTGCTCGATCTGCACTTGATAGGCGTCCAGCATAACCGGTGCGCTGGCCAGCGCCGCGATCCAGGTCCGGACGCCGAAACGCCGCAGCAATGCGTAGATCCCGAGGCCGAGGGCGAGGCCGAGCAGGTGCTGCACCGCCGCCACGAAGGTCAGGCTGCCGACCGCGAGCAGCGGCCACAGGAACAGCTCGTAGCCGATCGGGTTGATGCCGCCGGGGAAGAACGCACCGACGTCGTCGAGGTAGCGGAAGGAGTCGATGTAGAGCAGCGCGGGCCGGTAGGCCAGCTGCACGACGATCCGCAGTGCCAGTCCGACGAGCAGAAACAGCGCCAGCAACCAGTGCCGGCGGAGGACGCGCCCGAGCGCGGCGATCATCGCACGCCGTGGCGGAAGTCCGCCCAAACGGTCCGAAGTCCCTCGGTGAGCTCGACGTTCGGGGTGTAGCCGAGTTCCTGCTGGGCCTTGGCCACGTCCACGATCACGGCGGGCATCTCGCCGTTCTTGGCCGGCACGTGGGTGACGGGCACCTCTTCGCCGGTGGCCGCGCGGACGGCGTCGATGAGCTCCAGAACCGAGATCGAGCGACCGGAGCCGATCACCGCGGTGCCGGTGTATTGCTTGTCCCACGCGGCGAGCACACCCTGCACGACGTCGTCGACGTGCACGAAGTCGCGGCACTGCGCGCCGTCGCCGTAAACCTCGACACCGCTGCCGGCCAGCGCCGCGCGCATCAGCCGGGGGATGAAGCTGTCCTTGTGGCCCATGCCGGGCCCGTAAATGTTGGTGAAGCGCAACGCGCAGGTGGTCAAGCCGTACGCCCCGGCGTAGCCGGAGAGCAGCATCTCGCACGCCGCCTTGGTGGCCCCGTACGGGGTGAGCGGGCGCAGGGATAACGACTCGGAGATCGTGCCGTGGCCGATGTCACCGACCACCGCGTTGGTGGAGGCCAGCAGGAATCGGTCGATCTCGCGGGTGCGGGCCAGCTCCAGGAGTTCCTGGGTGACCGCCACGTTGTTGGCGTAGGTCTCGGCGGGCTGGCCCACCGAGCGCAGCACCGAGGTGATCGCGGCCAAGTGAATGATCCCGGCCGCGCCCGACGAGACGGCGGCCTCCCGCACCGCGGCGTCCCGCAGGTCGCCTGCCAGGTAGGTCACCAGGTCGTTGCGCAACTCGGCGGGTGGGGCCTGCAAGTCGACGATGGTGACCGGGGTGCCGCGTGCCACGAAGGCACGCACCACGGCGCTACCGACGAAACCGGAGCCGCCGGTGACGATGACACGATTAACGCTGCTTGGCACGCGCCAGACTCTAACCGCCGCCGAATTCGCTCCGGTTCACGCCTATCCCGAATTGCCGACGGGCATTACCTGCCGAGATATTCGCTAAGTCCGTTCAGCCCAGTTCGATAGACCCCGTGGGCGAAGGTCTCGTCCAGGCTTTCCTCGTCGGCCGCTTCGGCGTCGTAGTGCGAGTACCACTCGACGAAGCTGTGCTCGGTGCCGGTGATCGACGCGATCCTGATTGTGGAGCGGTAGCTGCGGACCGGGAACGGGCTTTCCAGGAAGTCGTAGGTATAGCTGCGCTCGATGTCGTCCAGCACCATCAGCCGTTCCCGGACCACGCCACCGTCGGCCAGGGTCAGGCGCCGGACGCAGCCCACCGCGTCGGCGACCCCGCCGCCCTCGATCTCGCTGGTCTCGATCGCCGGATGCCACGTCGGCAATCCGTTGAAGTCGCGCACCACCCGCCACACCTGCTCGGCCGGCGCTTCGATCACCGCACTCAGATAGGACTTCGCCAAGGTCGGCCTCCTCAGAACTTCAGTCTCGTGAACGCTCTGGTCTGTTCGGTCAGTGCCCGCTCGGTCGGCAACCGCTCCATGCTGCTCGCGCCGTAGAAACCGTGGCAGCGCTTGGTCCGGGAAAGCACGTACGCGGCGTCTTCGGGCATCGAGATCGGCCCGCCGTGGCAGAGCACCAGGACATCATCGCGCACCTCGGTCGCGGCCTGCGCCCACTCGTCGATCAGCGCCACGCAGTCGTCCAGCGACTTCGCGGTCTCGGCACCGATGGCGCCACCGGCGGTAAGGCCCAGGTGGCACACGATGATGTCCGCACCCGCCTCGGTCATCGCCCGCGCATCGGCGCTGGAGAACACGTACGGCGTGGTCAGCAGGTCGGCTTCGCGCGCGGCGGCGACGAGTTCGACCTCCAGGCCGTAGCCCATGCCGGTCTCCTCCAGGTTTGCCCGGAAGGTGCCGTCGATGAGCCCGACTGTCGGGAAGTTCTGGATCCCGGCGAACCCGAGGTCGCGCAGTTCGCCGAGGAACCGGTCGCGCAGCAGGAACGGGTCGGTGCCGTTGACGCCCGCCAGCACCGGGGTGTGGCGCACCACCGGCAGCACCTCGCGGGCCATTTCCACCACGATGTCGTTGGCGTTGCCGTAGGCCAGCAGCCCGGCCAGCGAACCGCGCCCGGCCATCCGGTAGCGGCCCGAGTTGTAGATGACGATCAGGTCGATCCCACCGGCCTCCTCGCACTTGGCGGAAAGCCCGGTGCCCGCGCCGCCGCCGACGATCGGTTCGCCCCGCTCGGCCTTGGCGCGCAACCGCGCCATCAGTTCCGCGCGGTCGAATCGGCTCATCGTGCCTCCTGCCCGGTTTTCTCCCCAGATCCGGCGACTTCCCGGAACGCCGCGACCAGCGCGGCGGCGAACTCCGGATCGTTGACGTTGTGCGGCACCCGTTCGACCCGTCGGTCCGCGGTCTGCCGTACCCGGCTTTCCACCACGTCGAAGAGCACCGCGTCCGCCTCGGGATCGTAGAAGGGCTGCCCCGGTGCGTCCAGCATGGACACTCCACCGATCGGGAGCAGAAACCGCACCGGACCGGAGCAGGCATTGAGCTTGGCGGCGATGAACTCGGCGATCCGCCGGCACTCTCCAACGGACGTGCGCATCAGCGTGACCTGTGGGTTGTGCACATACAAGTTTCGGTCCCGGTACTGCGGCGGAACCGTGTCGAGCGCGCCAAAGTTCACCATGTCCAGGGCACCGCACGAGCCGACGTATGGCACCCCGGTCCGGGCGATGGCGTCCAGCCGCTGCTCCCCCGCGCTCATCACACCACCGGCGATCAGGTCGCAGACCTCGGTGGTGGTGATGTCCAGGACGGCGCGGACCAGGCCGTCGTCGACGAGTTTTTCCATGGCACGGCCGCCGGTTCCGGTCGCGTGGAACACCAGCGGGTCGTAGCCGGCGGACAGCTGCCGGGCGACCTCCGTCACGCACGGCGTGGTGACGCCGAACATGGACAGCGCGACCGCGGGCTTGTCCTCGGTCGCCGGCACCGGGCAGGTCACGGCACCGAGCAGCGCGTGCGCGGCATTGGCGAGCACCCGCCGGGAAATCCGGTTCAGCCCGGCGACATCGGTCACCGACGGGAACATGGCGATGTCCGTGGCATCCACATAGGACGAAACGTCGCCGGAGGCCACCGTCGACACCATCACCTTCGGCACGCCGACCGGCAGCACGCGCATCCCGGGCGTGATCAGCGCGGTGCCACCCGAACCGCCGAGCCCGATGATCCCGTCGACGTCCCGCGCGGTCAGGAAACGCTCGAACGCCAGGGCCATCGCAGTGACGGCCGAGCCCCGGTCGCCGGTGAACACCGCATCGGGCCCGTCCGGATGATGCGCGGCAACGGCGGCGGCCGACACGTCGGCGTCGGAAACCTCGCCCGTGGTGGACAGATCCACGGTGACAACGGAGTGCCCGCGGGCGATCAGCCCGGCGACGTAACGCAGTTCCGCACCCTTGGTGTCGAACGTTCCGACGACGTACGCACTGCCCATCGCCGCCATGCCGCCCTCCCCGTATTTCGGCCCTGCGCTATTGAAGCTCGACGACCCAGAACCGGAGAACCTCCGCGAGGCGATCCGCATCGTGCTTTCCCTCCGCGACTTCACGAACCAGCGTGTCGGCGGTTCGCGCATCCGAGGCACGGAGGTCATGATCGTTGTAGACGTAGAACATCCTCGCCGCCAGCCACGCAAGCCGTTTGTTTCCGTCGAGCAGCGGATGGTTGCGCGCTAGAGCGTGCAGCAACGACGCGGCCTTCTCATCCAGCGTCACATATGCATCCACGCCGAATACCGTGGAGCGCGGTCGATGAAGCGCCGATTCCAACGCGCCCCAGTCGCGCACGATCGACTTGGGTTCCTGCCGCAAGGCTGCCGAGATCAGGTAGAGGAGATCGTCCAGTTCCAGGTACTGGGTCACCGGGACAGTAGCTCCAGCAACTCGGCATCTTCCGCGAGGAACCGGCGCACCTGGTCGGCCCGGAACTCTTCCTGCCGTGCGAAGTACTGGCGCAGCGCCGCCACAGCGATCTCATGCATCGAACGACCTTCGCGTTGGGCCACTTCGCGGAGCTTCGCGTTGTCGTCGTCATTGAGCCGCAGAGTCATAGCCATGCGACGATGGTATCGCTTGGTAGCAAGCGATACCACCGCCCCCGAGGTGTCGACAACGGCCCCCAACTTCTTTCGCCGGGGGCCGTTGCTGGGGGTCGATCAGTGGCTCTTGCCGCCCTTGCCGAAGAACTTGTTCTTGACCTGGTCGATCTTCTCCTTGTTCTTCGGGCCGGAGGCGTACTTCTTGGCCTGGTCGATCACCTTGCGGCCCTGCGGGCTGTTGGCGAAGTCGGCGACCTTCTTGAACAGAGACATCGTCGCTCCCGGCGGATCGGAGTCACGGCTGTCACCAGGCTACCGACAAAACGGGCACGAATCAGCCGAGCACTCCGCAAGCTCACTCCGTCCGCTTCGGTCTCCGCGCTTCGGCGTCACTCGTCGACCCCTTCCGGCGGAGGCACCGGGCCATAGTCACCCTCTATCGGCCCACTTAGGCGCTTGACCAGTTCGGGATCGGTGTAGACGAGTGCTGTCGCCTTCCATTCATGCACGGTCTGGCTGAGCGGAGCCCAGCTTCCGAGTTCCGCGGACGCGCGGAAGGTTTGCGCGAAATCCAGGGCGAATTCGGAGCGTTCACCGGATGGCAGCAGGGCCACCCAGGGGAACTCCTCGGAGAGCATGTCGATCAGCTCGTCCGGCGACAAGTGTTTGAACGCGGCGCGAACCGCGCGCGCCGCCGTCGCGGCACCTTCCGAAGCGCCGACGGTCCGGTCCTCGCGGGTGAGGATGAGCGGCGCACCGTCCCGACGGCGGATCCGCACATCGCCTTGATCGACTAATTCGGCGACTCCCTTAGGGTCGCGCTGCACTTCGCTCCACTGCACCTCACGCATGACCCCATTCTGAACTTTTTCAGAACTTCGCCGCAAGTCGGTTCGAGATCACTCGCCCGTCCGGTTGACTGGGTCACGTTCGGTTCGTAGCGTCCTGTTCGCACAATCGAATACCGCGCCGATGACGTCGTGCGGGAGAGACTCCGACTCCTCCGGGGGCGGAGCGCCGAAGGAGCAATACTCCCCAGCAAACTCTCAGGCACCGGCACCGCACGGCACCAGGCGACACGGAGAAAAGCAGAAGCGCACGCTTCTCGCCCACGGTGCAAACCACCCCCTGGAGGGTGGTGAAACTCTCAGGCCAATGACTCCGGGGAGACCGCCCGACCAGCGCAAGCCCGCGCAGGCCGGGGTCGAGGCGCCCCCGATAAGGTTGGGCGCAGTGAGCTGACCGGCCCTCGACTGCCGACCGGCGCCCACCAGGAGGAGTCTCACCCATGTCGTCGCCACGACAGACGCCCTTGCACCACGTGCACGAAGCCCTCGGGGCGACGTTCACCGAATTCGCCGGCTGGCGGATGCCCTTGCGCTACTCCGGTGACACCGCCGAGCACAACGCGGTGCGCAACGGCGCCGGCCTGTTCGACCTGACCCACATGGGTGAGATCCGGATCAGCGGGCCGCAGGCCGCCGAGGCGATGGATTACGCACTGGTCGCGAACGCGTCCGCGATCAAGCCCGGCCGCGCCCGCTACACGATGATGTGCAACGCCGCCGGGGGCGTGCTCGACGACCTGATCGTCTACCGGCTCGGCGAGCAGGAGTTCCTGGTGGTGGCCAACGCGGCGAACGCCGCCGTGGTCTCCGCCGAACTGGCCGAGCGGGTCAGCGGCTTCGACGCCGAGCACCACGACGTCTCCGCCGACTACGCGCTGATCGCGGTGCAGGGCCCCAACGCGGTCGCCATCCTCGCGCCGCTGACTGACACCGACCTCGCCGAGGTCAAGTACTACGCGGGCTACCGCAGCCAGGTCGCGGGCAAGGACGTGCTGCTGGCGCGCACCGGTTACACCGGCGAGGACGGCTTCGAGCTGTTCACCGCGCCCGGCGACGCCGAGGCGGTCTGGCAGGCCCTGACCGAGTCCGGCGCGCCGCACGGCCTGCGGCCCGCCGGGTTGTCCTGCCGCGACACGCTGCGGCTGGAGGCGGGCATGCCGCTGTACGGCAACGAGCTCTCCGCCGACCTGACGCCGTTCCACGCCAACCTCGGCCGGGTAGTCAAACTCGACAAGCCCGGCGACTTCGTCGGCAAGGCCGCGCTGGCCGGCGCCGCCGAGAAGCCCACCGAACGCACGCTGGTCGGGCTGAGCACTCAGCAGCGCCGAGCGCCCCGGCACGGTTACCGCGTGCTGGACGCCGAGGGCGCCGAGATCGGCGTCGTGACCAGCGGCGCCCCGTCCCCGACCCTCGGCCATCCGATCGGGATGGCCTACGTCGACCGAGACCACAGCGAACCCGGCACCCAATTGCAGGTCGACATCCGCGGCACGAACGTCGCGGTGCGGGTCGTCGAGCTGCCGTTCTACCGCCGCAATGCCTGACGAGATCGAACCAGGAGGCAACACCATGTCGACACCGGACCTGTTCAACGACCAGCTGGCCGCGGTGGATCCCGAGGTGGCGGCGGCGGTCGGCGCCGAACTCAACCGCCAGCAGACCACGCTGGAGATGATCGCGTCGGAGAACTTCGCACCGCAGGCCGTCCTGGAGGCGCAGGGCTCGGTGCTGACCAACAAGTACGCCGAGGGCTACCCGGGCCGCCGCTACTACGGCGGCTGCGAGCACGTCGATGTCGTCGAGCAGCTGGCCATCGACCGGGTCAAGGAGCTCTTCGGCGCCTCCTTCGCCAACGTCCAGCCGCACTCCGGCGCACAGGCCAACGCGGCGGCGATGTTCGCGCTGCTCAAGCCCGGCGACACCATCATGGGCCTGGACCTGGCGCACGGCGGCCACCTCACCCACGGCATGCGGATCAACTTCTCCGGCAAGCTCTACAACGTGGTGCCCTACCACGTGCGGGCGGACGACCACCGCGTCGACATGGAGGAGGTCGCCCGGCTGGCGCGGGAGACCAAGCCGCAGCTGATCATCGCGGGGTGGTCGGCGTACCCGCGGCAACTGGACTTCAAGCGGTTCCGGGAGATCGCCGACGAGGTGGGCGCCTACCTGATGGTCGACATGGCGCACTTCGCCGGGCTGGTCGCCGCCGGGCTGCACCCCAACCCGGTGCCGCACGCCCACGTCGTCACCACCACCACCCACAAGACCCTCGGCGGCCCGCGCGGTGGCGTGATCCTGTCCTCGGACAAGGAGTTCGCCAAGAAGTTCAATTCCGCGGTGTTCCCGGGGCAGCAGGGCGGGCCGCTGGAGCACGTGATCGCCGGCAAGGCGGTGTCGTTCAAGGTCGCCGCCTCGCCGGAGTTCGCCGACCGGCAGCGCCGCACCGTGGAGGGCGCTCAGATCCTGGCCGAACGGCTGCTGGCCGCCGACGCCAGCAAGGCCGGGGTGCAGCTGGTCTCCGGCGGCACCGATGTGCACCTGGTGCTGGTGGACCTGCGCGACTCCGAACTGGACGGCAAGCAGGCCGAGGACCGGTTGCACGAGATCGGCATCACGGTCAACCGCAACGCGGTGCCCAACGACCCCAGGCCGCCGATGGTGACCTCCGGGCTGCGGATCGGCACCCCGGCGCTGGCCACCCGCGGCTTCGGCAAGGAGGACTTCACCGACGTCGCCGACATCATCGCCGAGGCGCTCAAGCCCGGCTTCGACGAGACCACCAGCGCCAAGCTGCGTGCCCGCGTCGAAGCACTCGCCGCGAAACACCCGCTGTACCCCAACCTCTGAAGTGAGGACTTGTCCCGACAAAGCACGGATGTGGATCTTGTAGGGCGGGGGCGTTGTCGCCCCATCGCGGGTCGGCGAGGCTCTTGGCATGACGATCTCGCTGGACGAGCTGGTCGCGAAGGCACTCGACCGGAGTGCGCCGACCCGCGATGAGGCACTCGCCCTGCTCACCGAAGACCTCGACGTGCTGGACGTGGTGGCCGCCGCCGGGCGAGTGCGTCGGCACTTCTTCGGCCGTCGCGTGAAGCTCAACACGATCATCAACCTGAAAAGCGGGCTGTGCCCCGAGGACTGCAACTACTGCTCGCAGCGGCTGGGGTCTTCCTCGGACATCTTGAAATATTCGTGGATCAAGCCCGATGAGGCCGCCGAGGCCGCCGACCGGGCGGCGCAGGCCGGTGCGAAGCGGATCTGCCTGGTGGCCAGCGGTCGCGGACCCGGGCAGCGCGACATCGGCCGGGTCGCCGAGATGATCGAGGCGATCAAGACTCGGCAACCGGACGTGGAGATCTGCGCCTGCCTGGGTCTGCTCGGGGAAGGCCAGGCCGACCGGCTGCGCCAGGCCGGGGTGCACGCCTACAGCCACAACCTCAACACCAATGAGGCCCGCTACGCCGACATCTGCTCGACGCACACCTTCGCCGACCGGGTCGACACCGTGCGGCAGGCGACCGGCGCGGGCCTCTCCCCCTGCTCCGGGGCGATCTTCGGCATGGGCGAGTCCGATGCGGACATCGTGGACATGGCCTTCGAGCTGCGCCAACTAGACCCGGACTCGGTGCCGATCAACTTCCTCATCCCGATGGAGGGCACCCCGTTGGGCACCGACTGGCACCTCACCCCGATCCGCTGCCTGCGGATCCTGGCGCTGTTCCGGTTCTTCTTCCCGGACGTCGAGGTCCGCCTGGCCGGTGGCCGCGAGATCCACCTGCGCGGCATGCAACCCCTGGCGCTGCAAGTCGCGAACTCGATCTTCCTGGGCGACTACCTGACCAGCGAGGGACAGTCCGGTGTGGACGATCGGGACATGATCGCCGACGCGGGGTTCATCGTCGAAGGCACCGACGAGCAGACCCTTCCGGCGGCCCGCCACGACCTAGTCGCGATCCGCCGCCGCGGCGTCGGCACCGACCAACCGGCCAACGCTTGACTCAGGGCTCCAACTGGGCACGCAGCCAGTCGTGGAACTCGCCGATGTGGTGTTCGGAGGGCACCAGCACGCCGCCGTCGGCGTAGGCGCGGGAACTCATCGCCGGTTGACAGCGTTCGCAGGCGTCGAAGTCCTGCTGGTTGACCCGGTGGAACAGCTCGACCGAATGCGACACGTCGTGCCCCGCTTCCACGACCTCTGGCGCGTAGAGCCAGTCGCACTCGACGATCGTGCGGTCGGCGGCCAGCGGGAACATCCGGTGCACGATCACGTGGTCCGGCACCAGGTTCAGGAACACCTGGGGCCGGACAGTGATCGCGTAGTACCGGCGGTCGTGCTCGTCGCCAACGCCTTCCAGCCGCCCGAACCCGCCGCTGCCGTCCACCGTGAACCCGTCGACGTCCTCGCCGAACTCGGCGCCGTGGCCGACGTAGTACTGGGCGGCGTAGCCGTCGGCGAATTCCGGCAGGACCTCGGTGAGTTCCGGATGGATCGTGGCGCAGTGGTAGCACTCCATGAAGTTCTCGATGATCAGCTTCCAGTTGGCCCGCACGTCATAGCTGATCCGGCGGCCCAGGGCGAGCCCGTCCACGCCGTAGCCGCCGATCACGTCGTCGCCGCCGAGCCGTCCGGAGACGGCCGCGATCACGGTGTCGTCGAAGGACGGCGGCTCGTCGGCCAGGCACACCCACGCGTAGCCGAGCCATTCCCGTAGGGCGACGGGGATCAGCCCGTATTTCGTCCGGTCGACGTCCGGCATCGAAGTGAGGTTCGGTGCCGCGATCAGCTTGCCGTCGGTACCGTAAGTCCAGGCGTGGTAAGGGCATTGGAACGCGCGCTTGACCTGCCCGGTGTCCGCTACGCACAGCCGCGCGCCGCGGTGCCGGCAGATGTTCAGGAACGCTCGCAGGCCGCCGTCGCGTCCCCTGGCGATCAGCACGCTCTCCCGCCCCACCTGGACGGTCCGGAACTGCCCGGCCTCGGCCAGGTCGGCGGTGCGCACGGCGCAGAACCACATCGCGCCGAAGATCCGGTCCTGTTCCAGGGAGAACAGCTCGGGATCGGTGTAGTAATGACCGGGCAACGTCGAGATCAGGCTGGACGCCTGGTCCGTGGTCGTCATGGTGTCCCTTTCAACTGCGCAAACGCTTCATCTCGGGGTCGAACAGCGGCTCCTCGGCGACCACCGCGGGCACCTTCTCGCCGAAGTACTCGATCTCCACGGGGGTGCCGGGCACTGCGTGCGAAGAGGGCAACCAGGCGTACGCGATGCTTTCGCCGATGCTGTAGCCGTATGCCGCGCTGGTGACGTAACCGACCGGTGCCCCGCCCGCGTGCACGGGTTCGGATCCCATGACCACGGACGTCCGGTCCTTGATCAACAGTGGGCTCAGCTTGCGCCGGGCCTCCCGCCCCTCCAGCGCCGCCCGGCCCAGGAAGTCCTTGTCCATCCGGACCGCGAAGCCGACACCGGCCTCGAACGGATCGTGCTCGGTGGTCATGTCCGCGCCCCACGACCGATAGCCTTTCTCCAGCCGCAGGCTGTTGAAGGCGCTCCGACCGGCGGCGATGACGCCGTGCTCCTGCCCGGCGTCCCACAGCACGTCCCACAGCTTGCGCCCCTGGTCTGCCTCGGCGTAGAGCTCCCAGCCAAGTTCGCCCACATAGGACAGTCGCATCGCGGTCACCGGGACGCCGCCGATGAACGCGGCCTTGTTCCGGAAGAAGCGGAAGCCTTCGTGGGAGAAGTCGGTGCTGGTCAGGGACTGCACGAGCGCACGCGCCAGCGGGCCCCAGACACCGACGCAGCAGGTTGCGCCGGTGATGTCCCGGACCTGGACGCGGCCGTCTTCGGGCAGCTGCCGCCGCATCCAGTCCAGGTCGAGGTTCCCGTTGGCGCCGACCTGGAAGCGCTGCTCGGACAATCGCGCCACGGTCAGATCGCTGCGCACGCCACCGGCGGCGTTCAGCGACAGCGTGTAGGTGACCGAACCGGGTTTCTTCGCGAGCTGGTTGGTGGTCAGCCACTGCAGGAATTCCAGCGCGCCGGGCCCGGTGACTTCCAGCCGTTTGAGCGGGGTCATGTCGAACAGCGCGACCCGCTTGCGGGTGACCAGCGCTTCGGCCCCGGCGATCGGCGACCAGAACCGCGAGGCCCAGGCACCGCGGGCGGGCACTTCCTCGACCTCCGGCAGCCCGGCGTTGGCCGCGTACCAGTGCGGGCGCTCCCAACCCGCGGCTTCGAGGAATTCCGCGCCGAGTTCTTGCTGCTGCTCGTAGAACGGGCTCGTCCGCATCGGCCGCGGCTCCTGCCCGGGTTCGAGCGGGTGCAGGATGTCGTAGACCTCGATGAAGCTTCGGCTGCTGCGCGCATGCACGTACTCGGGGCTGCGCTGGGCGGACTCGAACCGGTTGAGATCGCACGAATGCAGGGACTCTTCCGGCTGCCCGTCGACGAGCCACTGCGCCATCGCCCGAGCCACCCCGGCCGAGTGCGTGATCCACACGGCCTCGGCAACCCAGAATCCGCGCAGGTCGGGATGTTCGCCGAGCAGCGGCATCCCGTCCGAGGTGAAGGAGAACAGCCCGTTGATTCCTTCGACGACCTCGGTTTGGGCGAGTGCCGGCAGCAGCGAAACGGCTTCCTCCCACCCCGGCCGGAAGTCTTCGGCGGTGAACGGCTCGATCGACGGCATCACCGAGGTCTGTCCCGGGGCGCGGATCTCGGCGGGGTCCACCGTCATTGGTCGGTGCCCGTAGTAACCGATGCCGATGCGGTCGACGTGTTCCCGGAAGTACAGGTCGCCGTCCTGGTGTCGCAGGATCGGCAGTCCGGCCTCGGCGCGCTCATCGTTGCGCCCGGCGATGTCGGCCAGCGTCCCGGTCTTGGCGTACTGGTGCGCCATCGGCACCAGCGGTATGTCCAGGTCCACCAGCGCACCGATGCGCGGCCCCCACATGCCGACGCAGGAGATGACGATGTCGGCGGGGAACCGGTCCTGCTCGGTCACGACCGCGGACACTCGCCCGTCGCCGCGCGCGATGGAGACAACGCGCTGCCCGGGCAGGAACCGCGCGCCCCGCGCCATCGCGCGCCGCGCCTGCGCCTCGGCGGCGCGCACCGGCTTGGCCAGCCCATCGGTAGGAATGTGCAGCCCCCCGTGGATTCGCGCGACATCCACCAGCGGGTGCATTTCGACGCACTCGGCGGGGCCGAGCAGGTGGCTTTCGACGCCCCACGAGGTGAGCCAACCGTGCCGCCGCTTGACCTCGTCCCACCGCGCCGCCGAACCGGCCACCTCAAGCCCGCCAAGCTGGCGGAAACACCACTCGCCGTCGAGGTCGAGGTTGCGGTACTTGGCCGCGGTGTAAGCCGCGAACCGGGTCATGGTCTTGCACGGGTTGGCCTGGAAAACCAGGCCCGGCGCGTGGGAGGTGGAGCCGCCGGTGGCGAACAGCGGCCCCTGTTCGAGGACGGTGACGTCGGTCCAGCCGCGTTCGGTGAGCTCGTCGGCGAGAGCACAGCCGACGATTCCGGCTCCGATGACGACCACGCGGGGTTGGTTGCCCATGAGGCCTCCTGGGTGGGTGCGTCGACGCCGGCAGCACGAGGACACCGGCTCCAGAAGCAGCAGGGGGATGTTGCGCGATGCGCGCCAAGTTTCGTTACGAGCAACACGGTCGCCGGAAGCCCCCGGGCCCGTCAAGAGCGCGCGGCCGGATTTTTGGCCGTGTAACACGGATGGACGCCTCGGCGGCGTGTCCGTGCCAACACGCGGCTAACGCTGAAGGGTGTGTCGCGCGAAACATCAAAAAAGTACCGCGATCCTCTTGACGCGCCCGGGACCCGAGCCGCACATTGTTGCGCATTGCACTCCGTGTTCTGGATAGCGCAACGGAGGTCCTTGATGTTTCAAGCCTGCCCCCTGTCCGAATTGCCGCCCGGCGAGTCCGTTCGCATCGAGGCGCATGTCCCCATAGCGGTGTTCAACGTGGATGGCGATCTCTACGCCATCGACGACACCTGCAGCCATCAGGACGCTTCGCTGTCCGAGGGCTGGGTGGAGGACTGCCGGGTGGAGTGCCCGCTGCACGCGGCGGCATTCGACCTGCGCACGGGCCTACCGTGCGGGCTGCCGGCGAAGCGTCCGGTGCAGACCTACCCGGTCGCGGTCGCGGACGGGATGATCTACGTCGAGACCGAAGCGCAGGAAGTCGCATGAGGGCGGTCGCGATCGTCGGCGCGTCGCTGGCCGGCTGGCGAGCGGCGCAAGAGCTGCGCGCGCAGGGTTTCGAAGGCCGGATCGAGCTGATCGGCGAAGAAACCCACCGCCCTTACGACCGACCGCCGCTGTCGAAGGATTTCTTGTCCGGCGGCCTCGGCGCGAAAGACCTTGCACTGGCTGAGGAAACCGATCTCGCGGAGGTAGCCGCGACTTGGCGCCTGGGCCGACGAGCGGTCGCACTGGCGCCAAGCGACGGTGTGATCGAACTTGACGACAGCACGCGTTGCCAGGCCGACGGCGTGGTGATCGCGACCGGCGCGACCCCGAAGACGCTGCCAGCCATCCCGCCGGGGGTACACACCCTGCGCACGCTCGACGACGCGCTGGCGTTGCGCGACGATCTGCGCCCGGGAGCGAAGGCGGTGATCGTCGGCGCCGGTTTCGTCGGCGCCGAGGTCGCATCGACGTGCCGGAACCTCGGCCTCGACGTCACCGTGGTGGAGGCGCTGGAAGTGCCGCTCGCGCCCGTCGTCGGCCCCAAGCTCGGCGCGGTGTGCGCGGCCCTGCACGCGGACCACGGCGTGCGGCTGCTCTGCGGAACGGGGGTTGAGCGACTGCACGGAGAACAGCGGGTCACGGCGGTGGAGCTGACCGACGGCACCGTCCTGCCGGCCGACGTGGTGGTGGTCGGCATCGGCGCGCGCCCGAACACCGACTGGCTGCACGGCTCGGGCCTGACGGTGTCGAACGGCGTGCAGTGCGACGCCGGGGGCGTCACCGACCTGCCGAACGTGGTAGCCGTGGGGGACGTGGCCAGCTACCGCACCCCTAACGGAGCTCAGCGGTTCGAGCACTGGACGACGGCGATGGAACAACCGGCGACGGCGGTCCGCAACCTCCTCGCCGGACGCACAACGGCGAACTTCACGTCGGTGCCGTACTTCTGGTCGGAGCAGTACGGAGTCCGAATTCAGTTCGCCGGACACGCGCGCCCGACCGACCGGATCGCGATCGTCGACGGAGCCCCGGACGATCGCCGCTTCGTAGCGACGTTCCACCGCGAGGACGAGACCACCGGTGTCCTGGCGATGAACAACCCCAAGCTGTTCACCAAGCATCGCAGACAACTGATCGCAAAGCCCACGGCACCGGTCAGCTGACCGCCGCCTCGGGACGCGAGCGGCGCGTTTCGCCCGCCGGGTCCCGCTGGGAGGGGATAAGGTCCCGGAGGTGTTCGCGATGCTGGGCGGGCAGCGCCTTGCCACCTGGTCGCGGTCTTCGGTCGATGTCCACGGTGGACGGTGGGATGAAGACGGGTCTGCCCTCGCGCATCTGGATCTCCCACCGCTGACTGTGCACGGTCCGGTGATGGGAGCCGCACAGCATTGTCATGTTGGCCAGTTCGGTGGGGCCACCATCGATCCAGCTCACGACGTGATGCGCGTCGGGGGTCCCCGGCGGCCGGTCGCAGCCGGGAAACGAACAGACGCCGTCGCGTTGGAGTAGCGCGGCGCGCAGGTGTGCGGGTGCGGTTCGCCTGGCCCGGCCGAGGTCCAGGGGCAGGCCAGCTCCGTCGAGGACCATGGGCAGTACTTCGCTGTCGCAGGCGATGCGCCGCGCGTTCTCGGCGGTGATGGCACGCCCGGTGTTCAGCGTGCCGGGCATGCCCTGCTCATCGGGGAAACCCAGCCCGCGTTTGAGGTCTTCGAAGTCGATGGTGATCGTCAGGTGCGGCCGTTGCCCACCGGCGCGCGGCATCCCGTCGGAGTCGGTGGCCAGATCGAGCAGCGCGGCGAAGCCGTCGGCATTGCGCTGCCCGGCACTGCGAGGGTCCTTCTCCCCGCCGGCGGTTTGCGGGCAGGGCGCGGCCAGCGGCTCGATGAGGGCAACGAATTTCGCTCCGGTCTCGCGGTCCAGCCGGGCCTTGATGACCGTCATCCCGTCCCGGCCGGTCCCGTAATGCAGCTCCCGAGCCTCGTGCTGGTCGGCTTCGTCCTGGTAGGCCCCGTCCTGATCCAGCAGATACCTGATCCGTTCGGCGATTTTCTCCAGCTCACGCGGCGGCACCTGGCGGGCGTAGCCGACCAGGGTCGCCTCGACCTCCCCCACCCGGTGACAACGGGCGTACTCCGGCAGCCGGCGAATGCCCGCCACGATCACCCGCGCATGCTCAACACTGATCGCGCCTTGCGACAAGGCGGCAGCGGTCTGGGGAAGCTCGGCGGGCATCGTCTCGCCATACAACGAGGCCCGGTCCTCGACGTTGCGGGCGACCGTCACCCGAGTCTTGGCGTCTCTCTGGTCGATGTTGAGCAGTTCCCGCAACCACACCTGCATCGACCTCGCGCCACGCTCGGCATGCAGCCCCCGCCGGTCGGCCTCGGCGATAACCTGCAACTGCTCCATCATCACCACCCGCATGGCCTGCTCACAGCGCTGAATCCGGGCGATGAGTTCGGCATCCGAGCACGACACCACAGACGACCGTGAAGACATCATCTCCACGCTCGCGTCCCGGGTGTCCGTCAACGGTGCCATGCCTCCATTCTCCCAGATTCGAACACCCATTCGCACGCTTTTCGGCATCGCTTGATCAGGTGAAAACCCCACCAAAACCACGAAAACCCCCACCCAGCAACAAAAACCCTCCACCACACGCCGAAGGCGCCCCTCACCACGACCGATCAAACCCCTTACGAAACAACCCCAAGCCGACCGGCACCAGCCCCAGCCACGACCGAATCCGCCACCCCGCAACGCAACCCGCCCCGCAACGCAACCCACCCCGCGACGCAACCCGCCTGATGCGCCAGCCCAGTCCGGGGCCATCCCCGCGATACAAAGCCAAACCGGGGCTGTGGGCCGGATGTCAAGCCTGAAACCTCGAAGAGGCGGCCGCCAGGCCGGGCTTGACCTCCGGAACACAGCCCCCACACTCCACCGATCGCGGGGATGGCCCATCCAACACGGAACCTCCCACAGCCCCAACCCCCTCGAAAAGGCGCCAATTCCCCCGAAAACGCGCCCCCCAAACCATGCCAACACCGAACCTCCAACGGCCCCAACCCCTCGAAAAGCGCCCATTCCCCGAAAACGCGCCCGCGAACCAGTCAACACGGAACCTCCCACAGCCCCAACCCCCTCGAAACGCGCGCGAAAAGCCCCTCAGGCCGCCGACTCCACATCCTCCGACTCAGCGCCTCCTGCGCTCTCCCCAACAACCGCCTGCCGCCCACGGCTCCGCCGCAGCAACCAAACCCCCACCCCGGCAACCACCAAAACCACGGCCAGGATCCAACTGGCCCGCCCCAACGTCTCCTCGATGTACTTCGCCGACGCCCCGGCCGCCCAGCCGATGCTCACGTGCGTCGCCGACCACCCGACCGCCCCCGCCAGCGACGACACGAAGAACCGCACGTACGACATCCCGCTCGCTCCGGCCGCAGCGGGCATCAGCGTCCGCACCACCGGCAGGAACCGCGCCACCAGCACCGCTCCGACGCCCCACCGGCACAGCAGCCGACCCGCCCGATCCCAGTGCTGCTGGCCGAGTTTCCGCACCACCTTGGTCTCGCGCATCTTCAGCCGGTACCGGCGTCCCAACCAGAACCCGATGTTGTCGCCGATGGCCGCGCACAACGCGACCACGCTTGCCAGCACGAAGAAAAACCCGACGTCGGTCACCGCCGCCGACGCGACGAGCAGTCCGCTTTCGCCGGGCACCAGAAAGCCGAGGCCGATCGTGCATTCACCGAGCACCAATGCGCCGGTCACCAGTACCAGGAGCGGCTTCGGCAAGCCTGCGACGACTGCCAGAATGTCGCTGATGAAGGTCACGGGACGGGCTCCTCGGCATTCATGCTGGCTGGACACCGTCACGCTACCGGCGTAACCGCGCGCCGGTCCCCGGAAGGCCCCCTATGCCTCCCAGAGACCGGGAGAATACGAACCCGTAGGGGTCAGCATGCCTTCACCCACGAGCACTCCAGCGTGCTTTCGTTTTCCCGCGTGGCCGGGTCGTCGACCGGCGTGCGCGATTGCGGCGTCTGCGCCCGGCCGCGCGTCTGGTCTTCGGCGCCCTTGTACTCGGCCAGCCGGATCGCGATCGCGTCTTCCAGGTCATCCGCCGAGTTCGCGAGGAAATCGTTGAACACCACCGAGAAGACCAGTTGGCGGCCGTCTGCCGCGGTGACGTAACCGGACAACGACGCGACACCGGTCATCGACCCGGTCTTGGCGTGCACGTTGTTCGCCGCTTGGGTTCCGGCCATCCGGTTGCGGAGCGTGCCGCCGACCATGCGGTCCGCGGCCCCGGCCACCGGCAGCGAGTCGTACCAGGAGCGGAACCAGGGCCGCTGGCGCGCGTTGTCGAGCAGCACCGCGAGTTGTTCCGGCGTCACATTGTCCATCGTGGACATTCCCGAGCCGTCAACCATGCGCAGTACCTTCGGGTCCACCCCCAGGCCGCTCAGTTTCGCGGACAGCACTTCGAGCCCGGCCGGCCAGCTGCCGTCGCCGCGGACCTCCCGCCCCATCGCCTTGACCAGGGCTTCGGCATGCCCGTTGTTGCTGAGTTTCAGGAACGGAACGAGCAGTTCCCGCAGCGGCATTGACTGCCGTGAGGCCAGCGCCCGCGCGCCTGCCGGGGCCGCGCCCTTCCCGGTTCCCTGGATCGTCACGCCGTGCGCGGCGAGCGCACGGGCGAAGACGTCGGCGGCGTACTCGGCCGGGTCCGGCACCGTGGCGAAGTCCTCGAACGGCTGTGAGCCGACCGGCACGGTCCCGCTCACGACCACTCGCGAACCGCCGTGGTCGCGCCGCACGGTCACGTCGGGCTGGCCGCCGGCCGCGGAGGTGGTCGTCCGGTTGTCGATCTGCACGACGCCGGTCGCGGGTTCCAGCTGCGCCGCTGCCGGTCGGCCTTCGGCGGTCGGGGTGACCCGCACGATCGCGGTTCCGGCGTCGAAATCGGTGTTCGGCGCGACCGTCAGCGCCGACACCGGGGCGGCGAAGTAGTACGGCTCGTCATCCCACGCCCAACCGGTGCCCAGCGGCACGTCGTCGAACCAGGTGGCGTCGGCGAGCAACCGGCCGCGCACCTCCCGGATACCGGACGCCGCGACCTGCTCCGCGAATCGGTCGTAGTCGGCCGCGAGCATGGTCGGGTCGCCGGTGCCACGCAGGTAGAGGTCGCCGAGCAACGCCGAACCCTGTTGCCGCGCACCGGCCACGACGTCGGTGCGGAACCGGTAGTCCGGCCCCAGCGCCTCCAGCGCCGCGGCGGAGGTGAACAGTTTCGCGTTCGACGCCGGAATCGCACGATCGGCGGCCTGCCTGCTGTAGAGCACCTGGTCGGTGGCCGGGTCGCGCACCACGACGCCGGCGTGGGAACCGTTCAACCGCTGGTCGGCAAGGATGTCGTCGAGGTCGACGCGCAGGGCGTCCGGCCCGCTGGGCGCGGCACCGGACGGTGCGACGAGGGCGAATGGCGCACCCAGCGCCACGACCAACCCGAACGCCAATGCCCATCGTCGGTGCATGGCACAGCTCCCTCGACTCGCCCGGACTGACCGTGCAGCGTAAACACGTCATCACGGACGGTCAACGGTACTGCTCAGCCAACGGCGATCGAGGTCGCCATCGCCAGCAAAGCGCCGCCGCAGCACCGTTCGAAGACCTTGCGCCGACGCGGGGCCGCCAGCAGCGCGGACAGCCACCGCACCGACGGCACCACGATCAGCCACCAGATCGCGAACGCGGCCACAGCCACGCCGCTGAGCAGCGCGGCCTGCGTCATCGGCTCCGCCGCCGGGTCCATGGCCTGCGGCAACAGCGTCAGGAAGGTCAACATCACCTTGGGGTTGAGCACGTCGGTCAGCAGCCCGCGCAGGAAGATCGCGCCGCCGGAGCGTGGCGCGTCCACGGTGGGTGCCTCCGACGGCGACCCGGATTTGCGCAGGATCTGCAACCCCATCCAGGCCAGGTAGGCGACGCCGATCGCCTTGACCACCAACAGGGCTGCGGGCACCGTCATCACCAATGCGGACAACCCCAGGGTGGCCGCCGTCGCGTGCAGCAGCAGTCCGCAGGTCACGCCCGCTGCCGCGAGCCAGCCCCAGCGCGCGCCGTTGGCGGCGTTGCGGGTCACCAGCACGAAATCCGGTCCTGGTACCAGGACGATCACCAGCAGCGCCAGCAGGAAAGACCCCCAGGCGATGTGCACGACGGCTCCTTCGAATCGAAACGGTGGAATACCCAGATTCTCCGATGTTCGTTCGCCATCACGCCACCAGCGCCATAGAATGTTCGGTTATGCAGGAATCTGTAGAACTTGATTCGGTCGACTGGCGGATTCTGGAGGAGTTGCAGAACGACGCGACCCTGCCGAACCGGGTGCTCGCCGAGCGAGTGGGGCTGGCGGCCTCCAGCTGCCTGCAACGGGTTCGGCGGCTGCGGGAACAAGGGGTGATCACCGGATCACACATCGACGTCAACCCGGCGGCGATGGGGCTGGCGCTGGAAGCAGTGGTGGCGATCAACGTCCGCCCGCACACCCGCGAGGTCGTCGACCGGTTCCGGGAATTCGTCATGGCGCAGCCGGAAACCCGCTCGCTGCTACACGTCAGCGGTCAGGCCGATTTCCTGTTGCACGTGGCGGTCGCCGACACCAAACACCTGCAGGAATTCCTGGTGGACAAGCTCGCGTCCCGCACCGAGGTCCGCCACTTCACCAGCTCGATCGTGCTGGAACAGCTGCACACCAGGGCCCTGACCCCGCCGCGGCACCTGCGCCCGAAGCGCCGCCGCCGATCGGGCGAGGCGTGATGACCGCGATTTCGATTGCAATCGCCGAAGATCAGTCGCGGAGGCGCAGCACGCCCTCTTGGACGACGGTAGCGACGAGGCGCCCGTCCCGGGAGAAGAACCTGCCGGTGCCCAGGCCGCGACCGCCGGAGGCGCTGGGCGAGGCGCAGTCGTAGAGCAGCCACTCGTCGGCGCGGAAGCGGCGGTGGAACCACATCGCGTGGTCCAGGCTCACACCCTTGATCTTGTCCAGGCCCCAGTAGATGCCGTGCCGGGCCAGCACCGCGTCGAGCAGCGTCATGTCCGAGGCGAAGGCCGCGGTGCACACGTGCAGCAGGTCGTTGTCGGGCAGCACGCCGTCGGCGCGCATCCACACCTGGCTGCGAGCCTCGCGCGGACCGTGTTCGCGGCTCACCCACGGCGGCTCGGTCACGTAGCGCACGTCGATCGGCCGTGGCTGGACGGGCCCCAGCTTTTCGAACAGCGGACCGATCTGCTCGCCGAAGGTCGGCAGCGTCTCGGGATCCGGCACATCGGGCATCGCCTCGGCATGGTCGATGCCCTCCTCCTCAACCTGGAAGGACGCCGACAGCGAGAAGATCGCCTTGCCGTGCTGCACCGCGACGACGCGGCGGGTCGTGAACGATCGACCATCGCGGGTGCGGTCGACCTCGTAGACGATCGGGATGCTCGGGTCGCCGCTCCGGATGAAGTAGGCGTGCAGCGAGTGCACCTTCCGCTCCGGCGGCACGGTGCGACCCGCGGCCACCAGCGCCTGGCCGGCGACCTGCCCGCCGAAAACCCGGACCGTCGAGGAGGCCGGGCTGACGCCGCGGAAGATGTTCTCTTCGATGCGCTCCAGGTCCAGCAGGGCCACCAGGCTGTCCAGCACCGGTTGGCCGTGCGGCGTGCCGTTCACGTCGAGCGGCACCGCGCTTTCCAGACGGGTTCCGGCCGGATCGGCGGCTGCGGCTCGGGCGGCTTCGGTCACTGCGCGCTCCTAGTGCTCTGGCTCCCGTCCGGTGACCGGACGGGAGCGCGACTGGCTCCCGTCCGAGTACGCGGATCAGACGTGATCTTCCTCGCCCAGCCGATGCACACGGATGAGGTTGGTCGAACCGACCGTGCCGGGCGGCGAGCCGGCGACCACGACCACCATGTCGCCGCGCTGCGACCGGCCCAGGGACAACATCGCCTGGTCGACCTGTCGCACCATCTGGTCGGTCGTGTCCACCTTAGGCACCAAGAACGTCTCCGTCCCCCAAGTGAGAGCCAACTGACTCCGCACGGATTCCTCGGGGGTGAACGCCAGCAGCGGCAGCCTGGTGTGCAGCCGGGCCAGCCGGCGCACGGTGTCGCCGGATTGCGTGAAGGCGACCAGTGCCTTGGCGTTGAGGCGTTCGCCGATGTCGCGCGCCGCATAGGAAATGACGCCGCGCTTGGTGCGCGGGACGTGGCTCAGCGGCGGCGGTTCCGTCGAGCCCGCCTCGACCGCTTCGACGATGCGTGACATCGTCTGCACGGTCTCGATCGGGTAGCGGCCGACGCTGGTCTCGCCGGAGAGCATCACCGCGTCGGTGCCGTCCAGCACCGCGTTGGCGACATCGGAGGTCTCCGCCCGCGTCGGACGCGAATTGTTGATCATGGAATCGAGCATCTGGGTGGCGACGATGACCGGCTTCGCGTTCTCCCGCGCGATCCGGATCGCCTTCTTCTGCACCAGCGGCACGTGCTCCAACGGCAGCTCGACGCCGAGGTCACCCCGGGCGACCATGACGCCGTCGAAGGCCAGCACGATGGCCTCCAGGTTGTCGACCGCCTCCGGCTTTTCCAGCTTGGCGATCACCGGGATGCGGCGGCCGACGCGGTCCATCACCTGGTGCACCAGGTCGATGTCGGCCGGACTGCGGACGAAGGACAGCGCGATGAAGTCCACGCCCAGTTCGAGCGCGAACTCCAGGTCCTCAATGTCCTTTTCGGACAGTGCGGGCACCGAAACATCCATGCCCGGCAGGGAAAGCCCCTTGTTGTCCGAGACCGGACCACCCTCCGTCACCTCGCACACGACGTCGTTGTCCTCGACGCCGATGACGGTCAGCCCCACCTTGCCGTCGTCGACCAGCAATCGGTCGCCGATCTTGGCATCGGTGGCGAGGCCCTCGTAGGTGGTGGACACCCGGTCGTGGGTGCCTTGGACGTCGTCGACCGTGATGCGCACGGTGTCGCCGGTTCGCCACTCGACCGGCCCGGCGGCGAACTTGCCGAGGCGGATCTTCGGTCCCTGCAGATCACCGAGGATGCCGACGGCGCGACCGGATTCCTTGGCCGCGGCCCGGACCATCTCGTAAACCTGCTGGTGATCGGCGTGGCTGCCGTGGCTGAAGTTCAGCCGGGCGACGTCCATTCCGCTGCTGACGAGCTCGGCCACCTTGTCTGGGTTCGCGGTGGCGGGGCCCATGGTACAAACGATCTTGGCTCGTCGACTCACGTTATGCCAGCGTAGTCTGTTGACCGGCGCACGCAGCAATCAGCCATGCCTGTCGACGCCGATCGGGGAAATCGTTGCTGGATCATTACAGAACACGGCGCACCCGGATACCGTTCGGGATCGCGGCGCTGGCCAGTCTGGTCATTCTGTTCATGCCGGAATCGGGGGTGCCGACCGCGCCGCCCGGCACCGACAAAGTGGTGCATTTCGTGCTGTTTGCGACGTTGGCCGGCACCGGCCGGATCGCCGGGTTCCCGACGTCGAGGCTGCTGCCCGGCCTGGTCGGCTACGCGGCGGCGTCGGAGGTGCTGCAGGGGCTGCTGCCGCTGGGCCGCAGCTGCGAATTGACCGACGGGCTGGTCGACATGGCGGGCGCAGCGGTTGGCTGGGCGATCATCGCCGCCGTGCGGCGGTTCAGCGGCGCTTCTTCTCGGTGACGCCGATGTGATCGGCGCACCATTGGTTGAGTTCGCGCACCGCGACCCAGGATTGCCGAACCCGCTCCAGGCAAGCGCGTTCGTACAGGGTGTCGTCGGCCTCCCAACTGCGGGACACGTACAGCGTGCGGTGCCGCAACAGATCCAGCCTGGGATGCTCGGCGGCGAAACCGCGCGGTCGGCTCTTGAGCGTCTCCCCCGCGATCTCCCACTCCTGGCCGACGAGCTCATCCAGCAGCGCCCGAAGCCGTTCGCCGTGGATGTCGGTGTCCACCGCGGCGCGCAATCGCGCGAGTTGGTCGGATTCGGTGTGGAAGCAGCCGCCGGCGACGAGCATCCCGTCCGCGCTGATCTCGACGTAGTAGGCGCCGCCACCGCGCCCCTGCTCGATCACGGCGCCGCAGTGCGTCTTGTAGGGCGACTTGTCGGCGCTGAACCGCACATCCCGATGCGGACGGAAAACCTTGCCGGTCCCGAATCCCGGGGCGAACTCGGGCTCCAGCTCGGCGAGCAAAGCCTCCATCGGCCCGCGGACGTGCTCCCGGTAGAACACGAGGTTCTCGCTCCAATACGCCTTGGCGCTGCCCACCTCTTGGCGCGAATCCAGCAGGCCCGCCTGGACTCGTTCGAGTCCTGCATAGAACTCGACCGCTCCCCTGCCGAAGCCCGCAAACCTCGGCTCCACGGTGTCGCGCACTGCTCCTCCCAACATCCGCATGTTCCTAGCAGGCCGCGCCAGCCGGCGGTGCCCGGTGCCCGGGGCCCGGGGTCCGGAACAAGATCCCAGGTCAGCGGCCCGCGGAGCGGGTTAAGCTCGGGGCGTGGTCTCCACTGTTCGGGCCCGTGTGCGAGAGTCAACGGGCAACCTCCCGGCCGACGTCACGAGCTTCGTCGGTCGACGCCGCGAGATCACCCTTACCAAGCGCCTGCTCGCGGAATCCCGGGTGGTCACCCTCACGGGCCCCGGTGGTGTCGGCAAGACGCGGCTGGCGATGCGGGTCGCCGGCAACATGCGCCGCTCGTTCCGGGACAAGGCCTGGTGCGTCGAACTGGAGGACGTCCGGGACGGGTCGCTCGTGGTCGACGCGGTCATCGAACAGCTGGGCATCGGCGGCCCGTCGACCGGTCAGGACGTCGACACCGTCATCGAACAGCTCAGGTCCCGCGAGATGCTGCTCGTGCTGGACAACTGCGAGCACGTGGTCGAGGACGTCGCGCTGCTGGTGGACTCCGTGGTGCGCTGGTGCCCCGGGGTGCGGGTGCTGGCCACCAGTCGGCAGTCCCTCGGGGCCGCCGGCGAGGCCACCATGGTCGTCCCGCCGCTCCAGGTTCCCGACATCGAGCACCTGCCGCCGCCGGAGGCCTACGAGCAGTTCGCCTCGGTCCGGCTGTTCGTCGAACGGGCCAAGGCCGCGGTACCCGAATTCGAAATCACCAGCGACAACGCCACCGCGCTCATGCGGCTGTGCTATCGCCTGGACGGCAACCCGCTCGCGATAGAGCTGGCGGCGGTCCGGCTGCGTTCGCTGTCGCTGCAGCAGCTGGAGCAGCGCATCTCCGAGCGCTACGACCTGCTCACCGAGGGCCGCCGCGGCGCCCCGCCCCGGCAGCAGACGCTGCGCGCGCTGATCGACTGGAGCTACGAGCTCGTTTCCGACCAGGACCGCCTGACGTGGGCGCGCGTGTCGGTGTTCTCCGGCTCCTTCGACTTGGCGGCGGCCGAGCACGTGATCGGAACCGAACTCTCCGATGCCGACGTGCTGGGCGCGATGCACTCGCTGGTGGACAAGTCGGTGCTGATGCGCGAGGAAGAAGGCGGGGAGGTCCGCTTCCGGCTACCGCACATCCTGCGCGAATACGGCCAGGACAAGCTCGTCGAGTTCGGCGAGCTGGAGACCATGCTGCAGCGGCACTGCGCCTGGTACGCCGACCTGGCCGCCCGGTTCGCCGCGGAATGGATCGGCCCGGACCAGATCGCCTGGGTCGGCCGGCTGCGCAGCGACCAGGGCAATCTGCGGGTCGCGTTGGGCACGGCCGCGGCGAGCCCCAGAACGGCCGGGATGGCGCTGCGGATTTCCACCGACCTCTGGCAGTACTGGGGCATCCGCGGTCTCAACGGTGAAGCCCGGCACTGGCTCGACGAGGTGCTGGCCAGCACGCCGCCCGAGATGCCCGAGCGGGTGCGCGCGCTGCGGGTTAGCGCCTGGTTCGCTCTGCTGCAGGGCGATCTCGACACCGTGACGCCGATGCTGGAGCAGGCCACGGTGCTGGCCACTCAGCGCGGCGAGGAGACCGAGAAGGCATACCTGGCACTGGTGCGCGGGCTGGCGGCGTTCTTCCTGAACGACTCGCCGCGCGCGGCCGGGCTGGTGGAGGAAGCGCTGAGCTATTTCCGCAAGCGCGAAGTGCTCGTCGGCGAGCTGTTCGCCCTGTACGGGCTCGGCCTCATCAAGGGCCTGAGCGGGGATCACGAGACCGGATTGAGCCTGCTGTCGGAGGGCATCCGGCTGACGGCCGAACGCGGCGAGCTGTACTGGCGCTCCTACGAGTTGTGGGCGTCGGCGCAGGTGGAGGTGCGGCGGGGCGAGCCGGAGCGGGCCGAGGCCGCGGCGAAGGAAGCGCTCCGCCTGCAGCGCCAGCTGGACAACCGGCTGGGCATCGCCTTCAACCTCGACACACTCGCCTGGATCGCGCAGCGCCAGGGCAGGAACGACCGCGCGGCCCGGCTGTTCGGCGCGGCCTCGGCTCTGTGGGAGGCCGTGCGTGCGGCGCCTGGATTCTGGGCGAGGTTCGCCGCCGCCCACGACGAGCACGAGGCGCAGACCCGGGCCGCGCTCGGGGACGAGGCGTTCCAGGAGGCGTTCGACCGGGGCCGCCAGCTGTCGTTGACGCACACCATCGACTTCGCGCTGGAGGTCAAGCGAAACACGCGGGCGCGCACCGAGGACAACGTGCATCCGATGCCGTTGACGCGGCGGGAGCGGCAGATCGCTGAGCTGGTCGCGCAGGGACACACCAACAAGGAGATCGCCGAGAACCTGGTGATCGCGCAGCGCACCGTCGAGGGGCACGTGCAGAACATCCTGACCAAGCTGGACTTTACGTCCCGCGCGCAGATCGGCGGTTGGGTGGCGGCGCTGAAGTCCGGTGACGAGAACGACACCAGCCCCAACGAACCTCACTTTCCGTAGTTAAGCACCTCCTTTTTCGTCATCCATTTGGCGTAATCTAGGTACGCATCTAGGTACAAACCTCGGTGCATGCGCACGCTCCGTGCCGGAGCCTAGGTTGTCGTGACCCCCGACAAACTTCATTCCCCCGACCGAAATATCCCCGACCGAAGTCCCCGGCCGTCCGGGTGGCGCCGCTGGGAGCGGGCGGTGCCGCAGACGGCACGCTGGCTCCGCGCCGCGTTCCTCGGCGACTCGGCCAACCGGCAGCACCGCGTCCCCCCGAAGATGCGGTCCGTCCAGCTCGGTGCCGCCGTGGCCGCGTTTGGCGTGATCGGCATCGTCACCGGCGCGGCCAGCGCGAAAACCGAACAGCCAGCGGTGCAGGACGCCGCGCACGTCGCTCCGCTGGCCAAGGCCGAACCACCGCCCGCGCTTGCGGCGGCCGTTCCGCAAGCCCCCGCACCCGCCGACGTTCCCGCACCGGCTCCGGCCGCCGCCCCCGCCCCGGCCCAGCCGCCCGCCCCCGAGGCCGCCCCCGCCCCCGAGGCCGCGCCGGAGAAACAGGAGCAGCCCGCTCCGCAGGTGATCGAGAAGCCGAAGGACCAGATCGGCACCTGGATCGACCAGGCGATCGACGTTCTGCAGAAGAACGGCATCTCGCGCGACCAGGTCGACCCCGAGGCCATCCGCATGATCATCATGCACGAGTCCAACGGCGATCCGAATGCCACCAACAACTGGGACTCCAACGCCGCGGCGGGTACTCCGTCGATCGGCCTGATGCAGACCATCCAGCCGACCTTCGAGTCCTTCGCGCTGCCTGGGCACGGGGACATCTACAACCCGGTGGACAACATCATCGCGGCCTCCAGGTACGCGATCTCGACCTACGGTTCGGTCAGCGACGTGCCCGGCGTTGCCGGCATGCGCTCGGGCGGCGGCTACCAGGGCTACTGAGCCGCGCGCCTACTGGACGGCCGCCAACCCCGACAGGGTTGGCGTCCAACGCTTAGGCGGCGAGGGTTCGGGCTCCCCTTCGCGTTCCCGGACCACGCACTGGGCGCGGTATATTGGCAGGTCGGGTCCGCGCGTCGACCGCGGGCCGTTCCGACCCCGCCCAGGCACGAGGTGGCGAATTGTCCAACGCCCGAGTTGATCGGGAAACCGTCCGCGACCAAGAAATCGCAGCCGAGCAGCAGTACCTCTCGATGCTGTACGCGAAGCTGGACGCACTGCGGCAGGAAACGACGCAGCGGCTGAAGGAGACGCTGCGCAACAGCGGCGGTCCGCCGCAGGCCCGCACCGAGCGCGACATCTCCACCCGGATGTACACCGACAAGCTCACCCAGCTGAGCGCGGTGGAGCACGGGATGTGCTTCGGGCGGCTGGACCTCGACAGCGACGAGACGTTCCGCGTGGGGCGGCTCGGGTTGTTCGACGAAGACAACGAGTACGAACCGCTGCTGCTGGACTGGCGGGCCCCCGCGGCCCGGCCGTTCTACCTGGCCACCGCCGCCGCGCGGGACGGCGTATGGCGCCGACGCCACCTGCGCACCAGCTGGCGCAAGGTGCTGGACTACGAAGACGAGGTGCTCGACCTCGACGCCGCCGAACAGGGCAGCAACCTCGGGCTGGCCGGGGAGGCCACGCTGCTGGCCCGGCTCGACGCCCGCCGCACCGGGCAGATGCAGGACATCGTCGCCACCATCCAGGGCGAGCAGGACCGCATCATCCGCGCCGGGATGAACGGCGTGCTGGTGGTGCAGGGCGGCCCAGGCACCGGCAAGACCGCCGTGGCGCTGCACCGCGCGGCCTACCTGCTGTACACATTCCGCGATCAGCTGTCCAAGCGCGGCGTGCTGGTCGTCGGCCCGAACCCGACGTTTCTGCGCTACATCGGACAGGTGCTGCCGTCGCTCGGCGAGACCGGCGTGCTGCTGTCCACTGTGGGCGGACTGTACCCGGGGATCACGGCCACCGGCGAGGAATCCGCGCGGGCGGCGGAGATCAAGGGCCGCGCGAGCATGGTCGCCGTGCTCGCCGCCGCGGTCCGCGACCGGCAGCAGGTGCCCAAGGACTACACCGAGATCACCTTCGATCGCGAGGCGCTGCGCATCGACCGGCGCACCGCGACCCAGGCACGTACCCGCGCCCGCCGGTCCCGCAAGCCGCACAACCTGGCGCGGCGGATCTTCCGCAACGAGATGTTCTCGGCGCTGACCCTCCAGGTCGCCGACCGGCTCGGCCGCGACCTGCTGGACCGCCGCGACCTCGACGACATCAACCGCGAGCTGCGCGCCGACGCGGTGGTGGGCAGGACGCTGGACCAGCTGTGGCCGGAGCTCACCCCGCAGGAACTCCTGGACGACCTGCTGGGCACACCGGAGCGGTTGGCTACCGCGACCCGCAAGCACCTCGACGACGCCGAACGCGACGAACTGCTGCGCCTGCCGGGCACGCCTTGGACGCCCGGCGACGTGCCGCTGCTGGACGAACTCGCCGAGCTGCTCGGCAAGGACGACGCCCAGGCACGAGCCGAGCGCGAACGCCAGGAACGCGAGGAACTCGCCTACGCACAAGGCGTTCTGCACATCATGGAGCAGGACGAGGAGCTCGCCGACGAGGAGCGGCTGCGCGTCTCCGACGTGCTCGACGCCGAACTGCTGGCCGAGCGGTTCCGCGCCAGCAGCGACCTGACCGCCGCCGAACGCGCGGCCGAAGACCGCACCTGGACCTTCGGGCACGTCATCGTCGACGAAGCACAAGAGCTGTCCGCGATGGCGTGGCGGGTGCTGATGCGGCGCTGCCCCAGCCGGTCGATGACGCTGGTCGGCGACATCGCCCAGACCGGCGCGCTGGCCGGGGCCCGCTCCTGGCACGACGTGCTACACCCGTACGTCCAGGACCGCTGGAAACTGGCCGAGCTGACCGTCAACTACCGCACCCCGGCGGAGATCATGACCATCGCGACCGACGTACTGTCCGAAATGGACACCGAACTGGCGGCACCGCGATCGGTGCGCACCAGCGGGCACCAGCCGTGGACCCGCCGGATCCCGGCCGCGGACCTGGCCGCCGAGCTGCCGGCCGCGATCACCGACGAGTTGCGCGAGGTCGACGAAGGCCGCCTCGCGGTGCTGATGCCGCCGCGGTCGCTGGCCGAACTCGGACCGCGGCTGGCGGAATCCCTGCCGGACGCGGTGATCGGCACGCAGCCCGACGACCTGGAATCCCCGGCCGTGCTGCTGACGGTCGACCAGGCCAAGGGCCTGGAGTTCGACTCGGTCCTGGTGGTGGATCCGGCAACGATCGTGGCCGGCTCCGAGCGCGGTCTCAACGACCTCTACGTGGCCCTGACCCGCGCGACGCAGCGGCTCGGCGTCGTCCACCCCGGCGAGCTCCCCCCGGTGCTACGCGGGATGTGAGCCCAAGGCGCCGCAAACACGAATCCGCTGGAATGCAACACTGCACGAATGGCGTTCACTCTTGTCCAGTGGCTTCGCTCGCTCGGTCCCGACAGGCTTGCCGAGCTCCTGCGAGTGCGCTCCGAAATCCTGGTGCCGGGTCCGCGATCGCTTTCCGAGCTGGCGAACATGCTCAGTTCGCCCTTATCGGTAGGCGCCGCACTGCACCGGCTGGACACCGGATGTCACGACGCGCTCGCGGTGATCTGCACGCTCGGTGACGGTTGCACCCGTGACGCGATCGAACGTTTCCTGGGTGTCGCCGAAGAGCAGAGCGGCACCGAACTGGACCGAGTGCTTCGCGTGCTCCAGGACAACGCCATGATCTGGCCGACGGCGAAGGACAACACGTACCGGTTGGTCGGGCCGTTGCGCAACGCCAACCCGATGGAGTTGGGTGATCCAGCCGAGAAGCTACTCCAACCGCACACCGCCACCACGCTCCGTGCGATCGCCGATGCCCTCGACCTGCCACCGACCAAACGCAAGGCAGACTCACTGCGGTTGATCAAGGATTTCCTGAGCGACCCCGAGAAGGTGCGCGCGGAGCTGGCGAAGGCACCGGCGAAGGCGCAGGAAGTCGCGACCGAAGTGGCCTGGCACGGCCCGAAGATCAGACCGTCCTGGGGCCCCACCCCGGCGGCGAAGAGCCCGGAGATGCGCTGGCTGACCGACCGGGGCTTTTTCGTGGAAGAGAAACCTCCCGTTTACGGTCTGCTGGAAATGCCGGTCGAGGTCGGACTGGCGCTGCGCGGACCCGACTACCACCCGCCGCTGACTGCCCGCCCGCCGGCACCGCCGACCACCGCGCTGGACAGCGCCGAGGTCGACCAGGCAGCGGCGCTGGCGGCGACCAGACTCGTCGACGGCGTGGCGCGGTTGCTCGAACGCTGCGCGACGAATCCCATGGCGCAGCTGCAAAACGGCGGTATCGGGGTCCGGGTGCTCAAGCAGGTCGCCAAGGCGTTCAAGGCCGACCAGCACGACGTCCGGCTCTGGTTGGAAACCGCCGCCGCGGCCGGGCTGTTGAGTTGCGACGACGCGGGCAACATCGTGCCGGCCGATGGAGCCGAGCAGTGGCGGGAAGAACCGCCCGCGCAGCAATACGTTTCGTTGCTGCGCGGGTGGTGGGAGCTACCCTACGCACCCACGGCCGACCGGATGGCGGAAAAGCCCGGCCCGGCGCTTCTCGGTGCCTCCGATGGGATCGACCGCGAGTTGCGCCAAGATCTGCTCGGCGAGCTGGCGGAGTGGGACCGCGGGCAGGCCCTCACCGAGCAGGCTCAGATCGGCGCGGTGCTGGCCTGGAAACGGCCTACGATCCACGGCTCTGTCACCGACATCGCCGATCCGCTGCTGTTCACCTGGGCCGAATCCGACGCCGTCGGCGCAACCGCGCGGGGCGCGCTGTCGGCATTCGGCCTGCACTGCTGCAAAGGCGACGATGAAGCGCTCCGTTCGGCGGCCGAGAAGCTCATGCCCGGTGCGCGGAAAACCGCACTGCTGCAAGCGGATCTCACCGCCGTGGTAGCCGGTACGCCAAGCGGTGCGCTCAGCGCCATGCTCAACCTGATGGCAGATCCGGAAAACCGGGATACCGCGTCCACCTGGCGGTTCAGCCCCGCGTCGGTCCGCCGGGCGATGGATCAGGGGCACTCGACCGAAGACCTGCTGCGCAGCCTCGCCGAGATCTCCGACTCCGGGATTCCGCAAACGCTGGAATACCTGATCAACGATGTCGGCCGGCGGTTCGGCGAGCTGAAGGTGCGTCCGGTGCAGTGCTGCGTGCTCGGCGACGAAGCACTCCTGTTGGAGGTAAGCCGGAACCGATCCCTGCGCGACCTCGCGCTGCGCGAGCTCGCGCCCACCGTGCTCGCATCGCGAAAATCGGCGAAGGAAACCCTGGCGGCGTTGCGGAAAGCCGGATACTCCCCGATCCAGCAGACCGCCGACGGGACGGTCGCCGTCGAACGTGTCAAGAAAAGCAACGACCGCGCCCCGATCCAGCTGCGCGACGAGCCCTACTGGTCGGTGCCCGAAGCGCCGGACGCCGACGAAATCCGGGAAATCGCCGAGCGGCTGCTGGCCCAGCCCGACGAGGTTCAGCAGCAACGGACCCATGATGACGGCATCCAGATCGAGCTCCTGTCAGCGGGCATGATCAGCGCCGAGTTACTCATCACCGAACACGCTGTGCGGCTGGCGGACCACGAAATCCGGCTTCTCGTGGATGCGGTGGACAACGAGACACCGGTGCACATCGAGTACCTGGACCAGAACGGCCGATCGTCGTCGCGGATCGTCACACCATTCGACGTGAACCTGAATGCGCTGGAGGCCTACTGCCACCTGCGCGAGGACAACCGCAACTTCCGCCTGGAACGAATCCGCGCCGTCTCCCCAGCCAACTTGCCCAACGGCACGGCATCGTGACTGGCTGGCACGAACGACTCGCCGTGCCGCGTGCGCCGTTCATCCCGTCCGTAGTGTGGGTTGACGACCCCGCCACGGACGGGTTCGTCTCGGCGCGCGGGATGATGACGAAACACGCTGGCGTGAGCTGGTAGCAGCCGACGAGCCGATCATCACGCAGGTGGACGACGGAACCTGGGCTTGCGGCCGGCCACGGCAAGCAGTGACGGCAGGCACTTGCGGGGGTCGCCAAGCGCATTCAGACCGTGGGCCACTGCGGCGTCGAGTTCTCCGTTTCGGGCGGCGACCGTGCCAAGGGTCATCAGCGCTTCGCTTCGGCGCATGTTCTGGCACCCGAAGCGCGGGGAAAGGCCCTGGCGTTGTTGCGGAAAGCCGGATACCACTTCCGAAGAATCCGCAGAACGAATTGAACGCGAAGTGGCCAACATGATCGCAAACGGCATCGAGCCTGAAATGGGGGATGCGTGCCCCGAAATACGAGGAAGGTTCGTGTTGTGCCGACGCGGTAGACGCGGAATAATCCATAACCGCGTGCGGACAATGTGAATAATCCGCGGTGCGATGGCATCACGACGATTGTATGGATGTTCGCTCGGATTGGTGATGACATTTTCTGTGTCTACCTGGACGATCAGTGCAGGGTGTGTAGAACCCCGGGGGCGCTGACGACGGCGCTCGGCCACTGTCACCGTATTGACGACCAGTGCTGATATTTCCGCGCCAAAAGCGCGGCACAGCACAGGAAACAACAGGAGGTAGGAAGGTGGGCAAAAGGGACGCCGATCGCGACGGTCGGGGAGAGCCCCAGCCGGAAAAGTGGGAGAACTGGGGCAGCAAGGGCGACCCGAACAAGCATGAGGACGACGACGAGAAGTAGGGCGGCACAACATCGTGACTGGCTGGCACGAACGACTCGCCGTGCCGCGTGCGCCGTTCATCCCGTCCGTAGTGTGGGTTGACGACCCCGCCACGGACGGGTTCGTCTCGGTCTCGCGGGATGATGACGAAACACGCTGGCGTGAGCTGGTAGCAGCCGACGAGCCGATCATCACGCAGGTGGACGACGGCACGACCACGCCGGGGAACCTGGGCTTGCGGCCGTCCAGCTCGTGCAGTCAGCCGTCCTTGGTCGCGGCCATGCTCACCGCACTTGAGGTACACGACGGATACCGCGTCTTGGAGATCGGAACCGGGACCGGGTGGAACGCCGCTCTGCTCTCCGCGCGGGTTGGCAAGCGAGGGCACGTCGTCTCGGTCGAGGTGGACCCGGCCCTGGCCGAGGACGCCCGCCGTTGCCTTGCCGATGCCGGCTACGCGCCGTTGGTGGTGACCGGAGATGGCGCCGAGGGATACGCACCAGAAGCCCCGTACGACCGGATCACGTGCACCGCGTCCGTCCGCGCGATCCCCCGGCCGTGGATCGACCAGACACGGCCCGGTGGCGTGATACTCACGCCGTGGGGCACCGACTACGGGGACGACGCGCTGACCCGGTTGGAAGTCCACGAGGACCGCTCGGCGTCGGGCCGGTGCGGAATCAACGTGGCGTTCATGCGCGTGCGCCACCAACGCCGGGACTTCCTCGAACCGGCCGCGGACGAACTGGACATAGCCGAAACGACGCAAACCACGCGCGACGGACACGAACTGTTCGAGATGGTCACCTTCACTCGTGCGGCCTTCACGATCGGCCTCCGGGTGCCGTCGTGCTACTTCACCGTGGAAGACCTCGACCACGATCACCGCAGGATCGAACTACACGATGTGCGTTCACACTCGTGGTCCCGGGTCACCCTCGTGCGAGGACAAGACCCGTGGACTGTTCACCAATACGGCCCCCGTCGTCTATGGGACGAGGTCGACGCGGCCTACATCTGGTGGCGTGACGCGGGCAAGCCGACCCCGGACCGTTATGGGCTGACCGTGACACCAGACGGCACGCACACTGTGTGGATCGACGCACCGGACAGCGAACACCGCTGGCCCCTGTAGGGACTCCTGGTCAGGACTCCAGGGTGAGCGGTGCCCGTATAGCATCGAGTGCTTCGCGCCACTGCCCCACGACGGGTTCGTGGTTGTGTTGCCGTAGCTCGGTGTTCAGATCAGCGGCCACGGCAAGCAGTGACGGCAGGCACTTGCGGGAGTCGCCAAGCGCATTCAGACCGTGGGCCACTGCGGCGTCGAGTTCTCCGTTTCGGGCGGCGACCGTGCCAAGGGTCATCAGCGCTTCGCTTCGGCGCATGGGCGAGCGAATCGAGCCATCGGGGCGTTCGCAGTAATCGAGAACGCGGTGGGCATACTCGCTAGCCGCCTCCCGCATGTCCAGCATGCGGTACACATCGACTGCATAGAAGTCTGCTTTGGCGGGGTCGATCACGAAGTGGTGATCGGGGTCTGCCGGTGCGGGTAGATGAGCCAGAGTTGCGCGGCCCCGTGCCATCGCGGCTTCGGCACCGACACGGTCCCCGGCCAACGCGAGAGCGCGCGCCCGTTGGGCGGCGAGTTGCACGCTGACGCACGAGGTTCCGTCGATTTCTTCGCCAACGGTGGCGTATTCGGCGGCATCGGCGGGGCGACCAGAGGTGAGCGCCATCCATGCGGCGATTTCGTAGGACCAGCCGATCAGTTCGGAGTGCCCCGTTTCGTTCCCGAGCTGGGCGGTAGCCTCGCGCCACGTTTCAGCGCCGGACGCGTCGCCCAGGTCGTAGGTGAGGCACGCGACCAACGCCGACAACCATCCGGCTTGCACGAGCGTTTCGCGATGCTGCGTCAACGTAAGGCGCCGGTCGGTCATGGCCAGCGTCCGGTCCAGCCAGCGGCGCGACTCGGCGAGCAGTTCGTCAGCCCTGCGCACCGGGTATTCGCGACAGAGCAGATCCACCCGCCGGGCAAGCATCGCCAGCGTCGCGTCCGAGGCATCAGAACGAGTCAGACGAGCGACCAGTTCGAACGCATCAACCGCGTCCGGTTCGGGAGCAGCGAAACCGTCACCGAGGCCGAGCCCGCTGGCAACGGCCACTTCCGGCGCCGGGGCGGGAAATCCCAATTCTTCCGGAGTAGTCTCGAATACTGCCGCAATGACTCGTTGCGCGGGCAGAGAAGGAGTGTCGCCGCCTTCCCACCGACTAATCGTGCGCTCCGTGACACTCAGCGTCTCGTTCAGCACGCGCCGGGACATCACCTCCACCTGGTCGGCAAGGTCACGCTGACGCCAGCGTCGGGCGTGGCGGAACGCACGGAGCTTGTTTCCCACGAGCCCAGTCTGTCCATGCGCACCGGTTCTGTCACCCCGCTGCCACCGGACATCGCCCGGACATCTCCCAGAAGACCAAAGACAACCGCCTGGTGACCTTATGTAATTAGTTGATTACAGACGATTGTCTAATCATGCCCGAACACGTGCTTGTCCTGCTCGCGCTGTGCAACCGATGCCCGGCCAAGCTTGTCCGACTGCGGAAAAAGGCGGTGTCCGCCGGATGACCATCACCGCAGCGCCGTGGTTCGCCGACACCGCTACCGCCTCCGGCGAACACGCCGAGACCTGGCTTGATCATCACCGTGTTGCGCACGAATGCAATCCCCGCCGCGACGGCCGGACGTGGTGCGGTTCCCGAATCATCGGCAGCGATGCACCGGCGCACGCGCGGATCAGCGTGGTGGGCTGCCGCGCCTGCGCTAATGCCCGCATCCGCGCCCTGGAGGGTCTACAGCGCGCCAAACCGGCTGATCGTCTCCTGGGGCATTGCGGGACGATGCAAAACCCAAGGAATGATCGGAGTACTGCTGAACATGACCGCTCCTTCCGACATCATGACTGACGATCTCCGGGAACGGTTCGCGGATGCGCCTCTTCGCATCGGCACCCGCACCACTCCCTTGGCGAAAGCCCAGACTCAGCGCGTGGTGAGCAGCATCGAACAACGCGTGCCGGGCCTAGCGATCGAAACGGTTGGAATTGAAACCTCTGCCGATCTCTGGACAGGTGACCTTTCCTTGCTGGGCGGGAAGGGGAACTTCACGAAGGAGATCGATCGGGCGTTGATCTGCGGCAAGATCGATATCGCTGTGCACTCTATGAAGGACGTGCCCGGAGACGTCCCGCTACCGAAAGGGACCGAGTTCGGCGCAAATCTGCCGCGCGGCGACGTGCACGACGTTCTACGCGCGGATGAACTCGCGCAGCAAATCCACCTGCAACAAAGCGAATTAGCAGACTGGCAATGGTCCCAACCCGACCACGCCACCATCCTCCTGCACCGCGACATTGCCGAACGACTCAATCACGCCCGCGCAACCCACCCCAGCGCCCTTTACCACGAAGCGACTTCAGTTTGGTTCGCGGAGTCCTCAGCGGACTGAGCGGGCGCTAGACGCGGACCGGTGTCGTTGTCATGCCCCCGACCGGCATTGGGTCCGTTTTCCGGCCGGTTGGTGCCAGTTTCACGCTCGCACCAACCGGCCTTCCAACCAGCAGTGTCGCGGATCAGGCCACCGCGAGGGGTAGTGCCGTGGGGTTGACCGGGGACGGGAGCTGGGAGTCGCCGGTGAGGTAGGCGTCGACCGCGTTGGCCACCGAGCGGCCCTCCGCGATCGCCCACACCACCAGCGACGCGCCGCGGTGGGCGTCGCCGCAGACGAACACGCCGGGCGCGGTGGTCTCCCAGTTCGAGCCGCAGCCGATGGTGCCGCGCTTGGTCAGCTCGATGCCGAGGCCGTCCAGCAACGCCATGTGCTCGACACCGTCGAAACCGATGGCCAGCAGCGCCAGATCGCAGGGCAATTCCTGGACCTCGTCGGACACCGGCACGATCTGCCGGCTGCCCTCGGCGTCGCGCTGCACCCTCACCTCGCGCAGCCGCACCGCGCGGACGTTGCCTTCGTCATCACCGACGAAGGACTCGATCGCCACGGCGAACTTGCGCTTTCCGGCCTCCTCGTGCGCCGGATAGGTGCGCAGGATGTACGGCCAAGTCGGCCACGGCGACCGATCGTCGTCGCGGGTCGTCGGCGGCTGCGGATAGTTGTCCAGCTGCGTCACCGAAAGCGCGCCCTGCCGGGTCGCGGTGCCATAGCAGTCCGCGCCCGTGTCGCCGCCGCCGAGGATGATGACGTGCTTGCCCTTGGCCGAAATCGGCGTCGGACCGTCGCCCTCGCACTCCTTGTTCGCCGGCACCAGGTGCTCCATGGCCAGGTGCACGCCCTTGAGCTCGCGGCCCGGCACCGTGGTGTCGTCGCGGCCGCGCAGCGCGCCCACCGCGAGCACCACGGCGTCATAACCGGCACGCAGTTCCTCGACGGTGAGGTCGACGCCGACCTCGCAGCCGGTGATGAACTTCGTGCCCTCGGCGCGCATCTGCGCCAACCGCCGGTCGAGGACGGACTTTTCCATCTTGAACTCGGGGATGCCGTAGCGCAGCAGCCCGCCGATACGGTCGTCGCGCTCGAACACGGTCACCTCGTGCCCCGCCCGGGTCAGCTGCTGCGCCGCCGCCAGCCCACCCGGCCCGGAGCCGACCACGGCCACGCGCTTTCCGGTGTGCGCATCGGTCACCTGGGCGGTGACGTAGTCGTTTGCCCAGCTGACTTCGGCGATGGTCTCCTCGACCCGTTTGATGGCCACCGCGCCGCCGGCCTCCGGCGAGATCGCGAGCACGCAGCCCGCCTCGCACGGCGCGGGGCACAACTTGCCGGTGAACTCCGGGAAGTTGTTGGTGGCGTGCAGTCGTTCGCTGGCCTCCTGCCACTGGCCACGGCGCACCATGTTGTTCCACTCCGGAATCAGGTTGCCCAGCGGACAACCTGCCGAACCGGAGTGGCAGAACGGGATACCGCAGTCCATGCACCGCGCGGCTTGCTTCCCCGTCTCCGCCTTGCAGTCCTCAGTGGACAGCGCCGCGTAGACCTCGTGCCAGTCGCCCAGCCGGTCGTCGATGGGGCGCTTGGGGGCGTCGGCCCGCCCGTACTTCAGAAAACCCCTCGGGTCAGCCACGGGAAGCCTCCATGATCGCCTCGTCCACGTCCCGGCCTTCGATCTTGGCCATCCGCATGGCATCCAGGACACGCTGGTAGTCGCGCGGCATCACCTTGGTGAACGCCGCCGACCGCCGTGGCCAGTCGCCGAGCAACGAGGCCGCCACCGCCGAACCCGTCAGTTGGTGGTGCCGCTGCACGATCTCGTGCAGCCACTTCAGTTCCTTCGCGCTGGGCCGCTGCAGGTCCACCATCGCGGTGTTCACCCGCACCGGGTCCAGGTCCAGCACGTAGGCGATGCCGCCGGACATTCCGGCACCCACGTTGCGGCCGGTGCCGCCGAGCACCACCGCGCGACCGCCGGTCATGTACTCGAAGGCGTGGTCACCGGCTCCCTCGGCGACCGCGATCACCCCGGAGTTGCGCACACAGAACCGCTCGCCGACCTTGCCCCGCAAGAAGATCTCGCCGCTGGTCGCGCCGTAGCCGATCACGTTGCCGGCGATCACTTGGTCCTCGGCGGCGAACGCCGAATCCGGGTGCGGGCGAACGATGATCCGGCCGCCGGAAAGCCCCTTGCCGACGTAGTCGTTGGCGTCGCCGACCATGTCCAGCGTGACTCCGGCCGGCAGGAACGCGCCCAGCGACTGCCCGGCCGAGCCGTCCAGCTCGACGTGGATGGTGTCCGGCGGCAGGCCGTCGCCGCCGTAGCGGCGGCTCACCTCGGCGCCCAGCAGCGTGCCGACGGTGCGGTTGACGTTGCGCACCGGCAGCTGCAACCGGACCGGTCGCGCGTCCTCCAGCGCCGCCTCGGCGAGCTGGATGAGCGTGCGGTCCAGCGCGTGGTCCAAGCCGTGGTCCTGCTCGCGGACCCGGCGCCGCACCGGCGAGTACGGGGTCTGCGGCTCCGCGAACACCGGGGTCAAGTCCAGGCCGCGCGCCTTCCAGTGCCGCATCGCCTCGGCCTTGCCGAGCGCGGAGACCTGGCCGATGGCCTCGTCCAGGGTGCGGAAACCGAGCTGCGCCAGGTATTCGCGCACCTCTTGGGCGATGAACTCGAAGAAGTTCACCACGTGGTCGACCTGGCCGGTGTAGCGCTTGCGCAGCTCCGGGTTCTGGGTGGCGACGCCGACCGGGCAGGTGTCGAGGTGGCACACGCGCATCATCACGCAGCCCTCGACCACCAGCGGCGCGGTGGCAAAGCCGTACTCCTCGGCGCCTAGCAGCGCGGCGACGATCACGTCCCGGCCGGTCTTGAAGCCGCCGTCGACCTGCACCGTGATCCGGTCGCGCAGGCCGTTGAGCAGCAGCGTCTGCTGCGTCTCGGCGAGCCCGACCTCCCACGGCGTGCCGGCGTGCTTCAGCGACGTCAGCGGCGCGGCACCGGTGCCACCGTCGTGGCCGGAGATCAGCACCACGTCCGCATGCGCCTTGGACACACCCGCGGCGACGGTGCCGACGCCGATCTCGGATACCAGCTTGACGTGCACGCGGGCGTGCTCATTGGCGTTCTTCAGGTCGTGGATCAGCTGCGCCAGGTCCTCGATCGAGTAGATGTCGTGGTGCGGCGGCGGGGAAATCAGCCCCACGCCCGGCGTGGAGTGCCGGGTCTTGGCGATCCACGGATACACCTTGTGGCCGGGCAGCTGGCCGCCCTCGCCGGGCTTGGCGCCCTGCGCCATCTTGATCTGGATGTCGGTGGCGTTGACCAGGTATTCGCTGGTCACCCCGAACCGGCCGCTGGCGACCTGCTTGACCGCCGAACGCCGCTGCGGGTCGTAGAGCCGGTCCACGTCCTCGCCGCCCTCGCCGGAGTTGGACTTGCCGCCGATCCGGTTCATCGCGATCGCCAGCGTCTCGTGCGCCTCCGCGGAGATCGCGCCGTAGCTCATGGCGCCGGTGGAGAACCGCTTCATGATCTCCGAGATCGGTTCGACCTCGTCGATGTCGATCGGCGCCCGGCCGCTGTCCAGTTTGAACAGCCCACGCAACGTGCCGCCCTCGGTCGACAGCCGGTCGCACTCCGCCGTGTACTTGCGGAACACGTCGTACCTGCCGGTCTTGGTGGAATGTTGCAGCAGGAACACCGTTTCCGGGGTGAACAGGTGCAACTCGCCCTCGCGGCGGTAGGAGTAGTCGCCGCCGGTCTCCAGCCTGCGGTGCACCCGCTCGGTCGGGTTGTCCGGGTAGGCGCGGCGGTGCCGCTGCGCGACCTCCTCGGCCAGCACGTCCAGCCCGACCCCGCCGAGCTTGGAGGTGGTGCCCTGGAAGTATTCGTCCACGACCGCCGCGGACAGGCCGACGGCCTCGAAGACCTGCGCGGCGGTGTAGGCGCCGACGGTCGAGATGCCCATCTTGGACATCACCTTCAGCACGCCCTTGACCAGCGCCTGCACGTAGTTTCGGATCGCGACCTTGGCCCGCGTGCCGGTGATCTGGCCGGTGGCGATCATGTCCTCGATGGTCTCGAACGCCAGGTACGGGTTGACCGCCGCGGCGCCGTAGCCGAGCAGCGTGGCGACGTGGTGCACCTCGCGGGCGTCTCCGCTCTCCACCACCAGCGCGACTCGCAGCCGTTCCTTGGTCCGCACCAGGTGCTGGTGGACCGCCGAGACCAGCAGCAGCGACGGGATCGGCGCCATCTTGTGGTCGGAGTCGCGGTCGGAGAGCACCAGCACGCGCGCCCCGGCGGCGATCGCCTCGGACGCCTCCTGGCGCACCCGCTCGATGGCCGCGCTCAGCGCCTCGCCGCCACCGTCCACTTCGTACAGACCGGACAGCACCGCGGAGGCGAAGCCGGGCAGGTCGCCGTCGTCGTTGACGTGGATGAGCTTGGCCAGCTCGTCGTTGTCGATCACCGGGTTGGGCAACACGATGTGCCGGCACGACGCCGCGGAGGGATCCAGCAGGTTCTGCTCGGGGCCCATGATGCGCGCCACCGAGGTGACGATCTCTTCCCGGATCGCGTCCAGCGGCGGATTCGTGACCTGAGCGAACTGCTGCACGAAGTACTCGTAGAGCATCCGGGAGCGCTGCGACAGCGGGGCCGGCGGGGTGTCCGAGCCCATCGATCCGAGCGGCTCGCCGCCGCCGGTGGCCATCGGCGCCAGCAGCAGGCTGAGCTCTTCCTCGGTGTAGCCGAAGGCCAATTGGCGGCGGACGACCGACTCGTGGGTGTGCACCACGTGCTCGCGGTCCGGCAGCTCGTCGACGTTGAGCAGCCCGGCGTGCAGCCACTCGTCGTAGGCGTGCTCTTCGGCGAGGCCGGTCTTGACCTCCTCGTCGTCGACGATGCGGCCCTGCGCGGTGTCGATCAGGAACATCCGGCCCGGCTGCAGACGGCCCTTGGCCACCACTTCTTCCGGCTTGAGGTTGAGCACGCCGGTCTCGCTGGCCAGCACCACTCGGTCGTCGGCGGTCTGCCACCAGCGGGCCGGGCGCAGGCCGTTGCGGTCCAGCACCGCGCCGACCAGCGTGCCGTCGGTGAAGGTGACGCAGGCCGGGCCGTCCCACGGCTCTATCAGGCTCGCGTGGAACTGGTAGAAGGCCTTGCGCTTGGGGTCCATCTCGGCGTGGTTCTCCCACGCCTCGGGCACCATCATCAGCACCGCGTGCGGCAGGCTCCGGCCGCCCAGGTGCAGCAGCTCAAGCACCTCGTCGAAGGAGGCCGAGTCCGAGCCGTCCTCGGTGCAGATCGGGTACAGCCGCGACAGTTCGCCGGGAATCAGGTCGGAGGCCAGCAGCGCCTCGCGGGCCCGCATCCGGTTGCGGTTGCCGCGGATCGTGTTGATCTCACCGTTGTGCGCCACGTAGCGGAATGGGTGCGCCAGCGGCCACGACGGGAAGGTGTTCGTGGAAAACCGGCTGTGCACCAGCCCGATCGCGCTGATCAACCGGTCATCGGTGAGGTCCGGGAAGAACGCCGGCAGCTGCTCGGTGGTCAGCATGCCCTTGTAAACCAGCGTCCGGCTGGACAACGACGGGAAGTAGAGCTCCAGCCCCTCCCGCGCGGCCGCCCGCTCGGCACGCTTGCGCAAGCAGAAAGCCAGCCGGTCCAGCTCGATGCCGGCCTCGGCGTGGTGACCGGCGACCAGCAGGACACTGAAGTGCGGCATGCACTTCAGGGCGGTCGGGCCGACACCCGCGCGTTCCGGCGTGACCGGCACGTCGCGCCAGCCCAGCACCCGAAGGTTCTCCTCGGTGGCGACCTGTCCCACCAGCTCCACCACCCGGCGCCGCTGCTCGGCGTCGGTGGGCAGGAAGGCTATCCCGGCGGCATAACGGTTCTGCCCGGCCGCGTCCGGCTCCGGCAGTTCGACGTCGGCCTCGGCGCGCAGCAGCTCGTCCGGCAGTTGGAGCAGGATGCCCGCGCCGTCGCCGCTGGTGGGCTCGGCACCGGCGGCACCGCGGTGCTCCAGGTTCGCGAGCGCGGTCAGCGCGTCGGCGACGATGCCGTGGGAGCGACGGCCGCGGATGTCGGCGACCATGGCGACACCGCAGGAATCCTGTTCCGCAGCCGGGTCGTACAACCCCTGGGCTGCGGGGACGGCGGAGAAGACCACTGCGCAGACCTCCCTCGTCATTTCTCGTGCTGGAAGTCGACGGTCGATTCCTGACCTGACTTCATGACTCCTGGGCACGGGACGACGCTGGCCCGCAGATGACTTCCGGTTTCTCGACAGAAGTTTTCGGGCGCAAAAGCCCGCTCGCTGCGACCGGAGTGTTCAGAGAACTTTAACAGTCGCGATACGCAGAAGCAGCACTGCGGGAGTGATGCTGACCATCTTGTAGTTACGCCCTCGCTTGGGTTAGCGCGACCGCGACCGCACGCCGCTGGACACGGTCTGTCGTCAAATTTAACCGTTCGTTCGCGCCGGGGGTACCCCTGCGTGCCGGAAGACACTCCGCGGCATCTCTGACGGCCGATCTCCTCCTGATATCTTTCCAGCTCATGACCGGGTTCCGCCGACTCGCCGCCCTGCTGCTCGCGACGCTGGCCCTGCTCGCCGGGGTCACCGCGTGCGCCACCCGTCCCCAATCTGAGACCCCTGCGCCGGCCGACGATCCGGCCTCCGCGTTTCCGGTCAAGGTCGAACTGCCCGGCCAACCTCCGGTGACACTCGCGCAACAGCCGAAGCGAATCGTCTCACTGTCCCCGACCGCCACCGAGACGCTGTATGCGATCGGGGCCGGTGACCAGGTCGTCGCGGTCGACCAGTACTCCAACTTCCCGGCGCAGGCCCCGCGCACCGACCTCACCGGCTTCACCGCGGACGCGGCCGGGGTCGGCGCGCGCACGCCGGACCTGGTTATCGCTCCGGACAATGCCGGTCAGCTGGCCGAGGGGCTGAAGGTCGTCAACGTGCCGACGCTGCTCACCCCGGCGGCGGCGACGCTGGACGACGCCTACCGGCAGATCGAGGTGCTCGGGCAGGCCACCGGGCACACCAAGCAGGCCGCCCAACTGGTCGAGCGAATGCGCTCGGAGATCGCCGAAATCGTCCGCAACACCCCCCGGCCGCCAGTGCCGCTGAGCTACTACCACGAGGTGAGCCCGGACTTCTACACCGCGAGCTCGCAGAGCTTCGTCGGCAGCATCTACGGCCTGTTCGGGCTGGCCAACATCGCCGACTCGGCCGGCGGGAAGTTCCCGCAGCTCTCCGAAGAGCACATCGTGCACGCCAACCCGAACCTGATCTTCATCGCGGACACCAAGTGCTGCCACGTCAACGCCGCGGCGGTGGCCGCCCGGCCGGGCTGGAACACCCTCGACGCGGTGCACCGCGGCCAGGTGATCGAGCTCGACGACGACATCGCCGGCCGGTGGGGGCCACGGGTGGTCGACCTGGTGCGGGCGATCGGCGAGGGCGTCGCCAAGGCGCAGCACGGGTGACCGAACCGCTCGGCCCGGCTCGTGCCGCCCTGAAGCAGACCAAGCTGCGCCCCCGGCACCTGCTCGTCGGCGTGGCGGTGCTGCTGGTGAGCACCTTGCTGTCGGTGCTGCTCGGGGCCGCCGAACTCGGCTGGCAGCGCGTGCTCGGTGAGATCGTCGCGCAGCTGACCGGCGGCGTCTCGCCGCTGTCGGAGCGGGAAGCGGCGATCCTGTGGCAGCTGCGGGTGCCCCGGGTCGTGCTCGGCGTGCTGGTCGGCGCGGCGCTGGCGGTGTCCGGCGCGGCGTTCCAGGGCGTGTTCCGCAACCCGCTGGCCGACCCCTACCTGCTGGGGTCGGCGGCGGGTGCCGGGCTGGCCGCAACCCTGGTGCTCACCACGGCGCCGCAGGCCGGGGGCTCCATCCCGATGCAGCTCGCGGCGTTCGTCGGGGCGCTCGGCGGGGTGGGCCTAACCTGGGTGGTCGGCCGCTCTGCCGGCCGGGATACCGCGACGCTGGTGCTGGCCGGGGTCGCGGTCGGGTCGTTCCTCACCGCCGGGCAGACGTTCGTGCAGCAGCTGCGGGTGGAGACGCTGGAGCAGGTCTACATGTGGATCCTGGGCCGGCTGATTACCACGGGCTGGCGGGAAGTCCTGATCGTGCTGCCGTACCTGACGATCTCGGCGTTCGTGCTGTGGACCTGCGCGCGGCTGCTGGACTTGCTGGGCACCGGCGACGAGGAGGCGGCCGCGCTCGGCGTGCACCCGGGGCGGGTGCGCGCGCTGGTGCTGATCGCCGCGTCGCTGGCCACCGCCGCGGCGGTGTCGGTGGCCGGGCTGATCGGGTTCGTCGGCCTGGTGGTGCCGCACCTGGTGCGGCTGGCGCTCGGCGGCAGCTTCCGGATCATCGTGCCGCTTTCCCTGTTGTTCGGCGGGGCTTTCCTGGTCACCGCGGACATGCTGGCCCGAACCCTGCTGGCACCGGCCGAAATTCCGATCGGCGTGATCACCTCGTTCACCGGGGCACCGTTCTTCGCGATCCTGCTGCACCGGAGGCGCGCGTGAGCACTCTTGAGGTGCACGAGCTGTCGGCCGGATATCGCCGCAGCACAGTGATTTCCGGCGTTTCGACCACTGTGGACACTGGCGGTTGGCTCGGCGTCATCGGGCCGAACGGGTCGGGCAAGTCGACGCTGCTGAAGGCGATCGCCGGGGTGGTGCGGCACCGGGGCCGGGTGCTGGTCGACGGTCGGCCACTGGCGGCCCTGCGCCGCCGCGAACGCGCCCAAGCGGTCGGCTACGCGCCGCAGATCCCGCAGTTGCCGATCGGCCTGACCGTCACCGATTACGTGCTGCTCGGCCGCACTCCACATCTTGGCGTGCTCGGGCGGGAGGGGGCGGCCGATCTGGACGTCGTCCGCGCCCTGCTGGAGCGGCTCGACCTCACGCGACTCGCGGACCGCGCCCTGGCAACGCTTTCCGGCGGCGAACGCCAGCGCGCGGTGCTGGCCCGCGCCCTGGCCCAGCGGGCCGGGGTACTGCTGCTCGACGAGCCGACCACCGGACTGGACGTCGGACACGCCCAAGCACTGCTCGATCTGGTCGACGAACTGCGCCGGGAATCGGGCACCACGGTCGTCATGACGCTGCACGACCTCACTTTCGCCGCCCAGTACGCCGAGCGTCTGCTCCTGCTGGATACGGGCCGAGTCGCCGCCGAAGGCACCCCGGCGGCGGTGCTCACCCCGGCGGCCCTGGCCGAGCGCTACGCGGCCCGCGTCGCGGTCCTGCACACCCCCGACGGTTCACCGGTCATCGCCCCGGTACGGGACTGACGGGCGACTTCGACCTCCTCCCCCGGCATCACACGAACCGGGCGCTGTCCGAAGCGGATGGGCACCACGCAGTCCTCGGTGGCTCGTTGGGAGAGCGGCGGCAGCCTGCCGACCATCGATCTGCTGGACCGGCTCGGGCGGGCGGTCGACCTCCGGTTGGAGTTGGTGGCATCCCATCGGGACGCCACCGAATCCGAGGATTCGCCGAGCTGCGCGGTGTCCTTCGGGGCTCGGTAGGCGTCGGGCCGTGGCGAAGCCGCCCGCGCCCTCGGCGGCCTTTTAGGGTCGGTCGTCCTTCGCGCCGTTGCCGCCGTCGGCGTTATGCGCCTGCGCACGCTCGCCGTCCTCGGCCGTCGCCTTCGGCTCCGCAGAGGCCGAGGACTGCTCCCGCGCGGGCGTAGCCGCGGTGTCGTCGTCGCCCGGCATCGGATTGCCGCGCAGCAGCTCGGGGTCCTCGCGCTTGCCGCGCACCAGCACCAGGTACAGCACAGCGCCTGCGAAGACGATCAGGGAGGTGAAGACGTTGATGCGGACGCCGAAGATGTGCGTGGCGTCGTCGGCGCGCATCAGCTCGATCCAGAACCGGCCGATGGTGTAGCCGGCGACGTAGAGCGCGAACACCCGGCCGTGGCCCATCCGGAACTTGCGGTCCGCCCAGATGAGCAGAAAGAAGACGCCGACGTTCCACAGCAGCTCGTACAGGAAGGTCGGGTGCACGACGGTGATCGGCGTGTGGTCCATCGCCACACCGTTGATGGGGTCGGCGAGCCCGGTCTCCGGGTCGATGCGCCGGTAGATCTCCAGGCCCCAGGGCAGATTCGTCGGGCCGCCGTAGAGCTCCTGGTTGAACCAGTTGCCGAGGCGGCCGATGGCCTGCGCCAGGATGATGCCGGGGGCAACGGCGTCGGCGAACGCCGACAGCGGCACGCCCCGGCGGCGGCAGCCGATCCAGGCGCCGAGCGCGCCGAGCGCCACCGCGCCCCAGATGCCCAGGCCGCCTTCCCACACCTTGAAGGCGTCCAGCGGGTTGCGGTCCGGCCCGAAGTATTTTTGCCAGTCGGTGGCAACGTGGTAGAGCCTGCCGCCGACCAGCCCGAACGGCACCGCGAACACGGCGATGTCGATGACCGTGCCCTCGCGGCCACCCCGCGCCACCCAGCGGCGGCTGCCGACCCAGACGGCCGCGATGATGCCCGCGATGATGCACATCGCGTAGGCGCGCAGCGGGATCGGGCCGATGTGCCAGACGCCTTGCGGCGGGCTGGGGATGTTGGCGAGGAACGGACTCGCGGAGGCGGCAACCAGGGCACTCACGCCGATACCGTATCGGTCCTGCTACGAAAGGCGAGCACCACCCGGCCCGAAGGCGCAGCGAACGGTTCGTTCGTTCCGCTCAGCGGGACCGCACGCCCCGGGCGAGTTCCGCGGTGAGCTCGCGGACGCCGGCGGCACCGTCCTCCTCGGCGCGGGTGACGAAGGCCGAGCCGACGATGACGCCGTCGGCGAAGCCCGCCACCTCTGCGGCTTGCTCACCGGAGCGCACACCAAGACCGACGCCGATCGGCAGGTCGGTGTGGGCACGGGTGCGCTGCACCAGCCCGGCCGCGGCCGCGCCGACGCGCTCGCGGGCCCCGGTGACGCCCATCACCGACGTGGCATAGACGAAACCGCTGGTGGCCTTGGCCGTCAGGGCCAGCCGCTCCTCCGTCGACGACGGCGCGACCAGGAAGATCCGGTCCAGGCCGTGCGCATCGGTCGCGGCGATCCAGTCCTCGCCCTCGTCCGGGATCAGGTCCGGGGTGATCACGCCGAGGCCGCCGGCCGCCTTGAGGTCGCGGGCGAACGCGTCCAGGCCGTAGTGGTGCACGGGGTTCCAGTAGGTCATCACCACGGCGTTGCCGCCGGCCTCGGCCACCGAGGACACCACGTCGAAAACGTCCCGCAGCCGGAATCCGGCGCGCAGTGCCTTGTCGCTGGCGGCCTGGATGGTGGGGCCATCGAGCACCGGGTCGGAGAACGGGAGGCCGACCTCGACGATGTCGCAGCCGGCGGAGCCGTCAGCGCCGGTCAGCATGGCGGCGAACAGCTCCTTGGATGCCTCGACGGTCGGGAACCCGGCCGGGAGGTAACCGATCAGGGCCGCCCGCTGTTCGTCCCGGCAAGCCTGGAAAACATCGCGCAGGTTCACCGCGTCTCCTCTGTATCTTGCGGGACACCCGCACCGGATCGGCTTACATGAGCGGAAAGGTTGGCGGTGCCGCTCATGACGCCTCATCCCCGCTGTCGACGAGACCGAAGTACTTCGCCGCGGTGTCCATGTCCTTGTCCCCGCGCCCGGAGAGGTTGACCAGAATGATCGTCTCCGGACCGAGTTCGTGGCCGAGCTTGAGCGCGCCGGCCAGCGCGTGCGCGGACTCGATGGCCGGGATGATGCCCTCGGTGCGCGACAGCAGCCGGAATGCCTGCATGGCTTCGTCGTCGGTGACCGACCGGTATTCGGCGCGCCCGGTGTCCTTGAGGTAGGAGTGCTCGGGTCCCACGCCGGGGTAGTCGAGCCCGGCGGAGATCGAGTAGGCCTCGACGACCTGCCCGTCGTCGTCCTGCAGCAGGTAGGACCGCGCCCCGTGCAGTGTGCCGGGGGTGCCCTCGCCGAGGGTGGCGCCGTGCTCGCCGGAGGAGATGCCGTGCCCGCCGGGTTCGAATCCGACCAGCCGCACGCCCGGGTCGTCGATGAAGCCGTGGAAGATGCCGATGGCGTTGGAGCCGCCACCGACGCAGGCGGCGACGACGTCGGGCAGCCGACCGGTCAGCGCCAGCACCTGTTCGCGCGCCTCGTCGCCGATGACCCGGTGGAAGTTGCGCACCATCATCGGGAACGGGTGCGCCCCGGCGGCGGTGCCCAACAGGTAGTGGGTGTGTTCGACGTTGGTGACCCAGTCGCGCAGCGCCTCGTTGATGGCGTCCTTGAGGGTCGCCGAGCCGGACCTGACCGGGATGACCTCGGCACCGAGCAGCTGCATCCGGGCGACGTTGAGGGCCTGCCGCTCGGTGTCCACCTTGCCCATGTAGACGACGCATTCGAGGCCGAGCAGCGCGCAGGCGGTCGCGGTCGCCACACCGTGCTGTCCGGCCCCGGTCTCGGCGATGACCCGGCGCTTGCCCATCCGTTTGACCAGCAGCGCCTGCCCGAGCACGTTGTTGATCTTGTGCGAGCCGGTGTGGTTGAGGTCTTCCCGCTTGAGCAGGATCCGCGCGCCGCCGGCGTGCTCGGCGAACCGGGCGGCCTCGGTCAGCAGCGAGGGGCGTCCGGCGTAGTTGCGCAGCAGGTCGTCGAGCTCGGCGAGATACTGCGGATCGTTCTGCGCCTTGGCGTACTCGGCGGCGAGCTCGTCCTGAGCGGCGATCAACGCCTCCGGCATGAACCGGCCGCCGTAGGCCCCGAAGTGCCCGCGTTCGTCCGGGTCGTGCCCCTCCGGCACGGGCTTGCCCGGCCGGTGGGCGCGCGCAGTCTCTGCGCCGACGGTCATTGCCTTACCTCCTGTGACTTGCGCCGACCCCTGAGTTCCGCGAACACCGGTCCGCTACCGGCTCGGCCGCGGGCAGGCGGGATGCGACCCGGCGGTCACCAGCTGGGTGACGGCCGTCTTGGGATTATCGCTGGTCACTAGCCCCTCACCGACCAGCACTGCGTCCGCACCGGAACCCGCGTAGGCCATCAGGTCGCTCGGTCCGCGAACCCCCGACTCGGCGATCTTGAGGATCTCCTGCGGCAGCCCCGGCGCGATTCTGCCGAACACGTCACGGTCCACCTTGAGCGTATGCAGGTTGCGCGCGTTGACGCCAATGACTTTCGCACCTGCCTCCAGCGCGCGGTCGGCCTCCTCGGCGGTGTGCACCTCGACGAGCGCGGTCATGCCCAGCGACTCGACCCGGTCGAGCAGCGCTTCCAGCGCGTTCTGCTCCAGCGCCGCCACGATCAGCAGCACCATGTCCGCGCCGTGCGCCCGCGCCTCGTGCACCTGGTACGGGCTAATGATGAAATCCTTGCGCAGCAAGGGCGTGCTGACCCGGGCGCGGACCGCGTCGAAGTCGGCCAGCGAGCCGCCGAAGCGGCGCTGCTCGGTGAGCACGCTGATCACCCGCGCCCCGGCGGCCGCGTAGTCGGCGGCCAGATCGGCCGGCTCGCCGATCTCGGCCAGCTCGCCCTTGGACGGGCTGCGCCGCTTGACCTCCGCGATCACGCCGACGCCGGGGGCCCGCAGCGCGGCGAGGACATCGTGCGGCGGTGCTGCCGCAGCCGACATTCGCTTGATCTCGTCGAAGGAGATCACGGATTCGCGAACCGCGAGATCTTCCCGAACACCTTCGATGATGGATTCCAGAACGGTCACGCGAACACCTCGCCGACCGTGCCCCGCACACTCGTCTTCACATGGGTTCGCAAGTAGCTGGATGCGCAGATGAACTCATTGCGCTCGATCACGACACTCCCCTTCCCGCCGTGCCGTCGCATGGCCGATGCTAAACCTCACCGACCACCGACCCCACCAAGGGGTGGCCCAACGTCCCAGCGCAGCAAGGACCTTCGGCCCTGGTAACGATGTTGGGCACCCATTCGCCAGCCGTGCCGAACTGGGCTTTCCACCCCTCGGCCGATTTGAAATCTTTTCAACGATCCTGGTCGTCAGTGGGATCGCGTCCGGCGTCCAAGTCGTTCCACATCTGCCGGTCCGGATCGTGGGATTTCTGCTTCGCGACTCCCGGTGCCGAATATTTTGCGCCCATGGCCGGCATGCGGCCCGCTCGAAACGCCACCACCACCCCGGCGGCGAACAGCAGCAGTGCACCCGCAGCCATCAGCAAGGGCCCGAATGGCTGGCTGGACGCCGCGCCGATCGGCGTGCTGCCCGGCGGCACCCCACCGGCCGTCCCGTGCGCAAACCAGCCGGAGCTGAACTGCTGGTACACCCGCCACGCCAGCAGGACGCCCGCGAGCGCGATGAGGGCACCGATCACGCGCCGAAGCCACCCGCCAGTGGCCAGTACCGCGGCGACGGCGGCCAGCGACGCGAGCGCCATCGGCACCAGTTCCGGACGCAGGTCCTCTCCGGTGATTCCGGCCGCGACCTGGGTGCCGAACGGCGTTCGGTACTGCTGCCCGACCCAGCTGAGCGCGCTGGCGCCCCAGAGCAACCCGGCGGCCGCCAGCACCAGCAAGACCACCGCCCACAGCAGTCCCTTCGACCGCGCGGGCCGCGGAGTCGGCTCAGAGCTCGGCTCGGTGGTCAACGCGCTCCTCCGCCACCTGCTCGCTCGTGGGCTGCGACAGCGTCTCGGCGGTCGCCACCGCATTGAGCACCGCGCGGGCCTTGTTCAGGCACTCCTGATCTTCGGCGACCGGGTCGGAATCGGCCACGATGCCGCCGCCGGCCTGCACGTACGCGGTGCCGTCGCGCACCAGTGCGGTGCGGATCGCGATCGCCGTGTCGGCGTCCCCGGCGAAGTCCAGGTAGCCCACCACGCCGCCGTACTGGGCTCGGCGCGTGGGCTCCAGTTCCTCGATCAGCTCCAGCGCGCGCGGCTTCGGCGCGCCGGAGAGCGTTCCCGCCGGGAAGCAGGCGGCGATCGCGTCGAAGGCCGTCTGCCCTTCGGCGAGCTGACCGGTCACGGTGGACACGATGTGCATCACGTGGCTGTAGCGCTCGATGCGGAAGAAGTCGACGACGTGCACCGACCCCGGCTTGCAGACGCGGCCCAGGTCGTTGCGGCCGAGGTCGACGAGCATCAGGTGCTCGGCGCGCTCCTTGTCGTCGTTGATGAGTTCCTTCTCCAGCAGCGCGTCTTCGTCCTCGTCGGCGCCCCGCCAGCGGGTCCCGGCGATCGGGTGCGTGGTGGCCTGCCCGTCGCGGACCGTGACCAGCGATTCGGGGCTGGAGCCGACGATGTCGAACGGTGTGCCGCCATCCGGCGCATCCAGCCGCAGCAAGTACATGTAGGGGCTCGGGTTGGTGGTGCGCAGGACCCGGTAGATGTCCAGGGAATCGGCATCGGTCGCCATCTCGAACCGCTGCGATACCACGACCTGGAACGCCTCGCCGTCCCGGATCGCCTCCTTGGCCTTCTCGACCGCGGCGTAGTGCTCGTCGGGCTGGCGTCGCCGGACGAAGTTCGGGGCCGGCCGGGAGAACGCGGCGACCGTGGGGGCCGCCGGGGTGCACAGCCGTTCGGTCATCTCGTCCAGCCTGCGCACCGCGTCGTCGTAGGCCGCGTCCACCCGCTCCGGGCTGTCATCCCAGTTCACCGCGTTGGCGATCAGCGTGATGGTGCCCTCGTGGTGGTCCAGCGCGGCCAGGTCGGTGGCCAGCAGCATGACCATCTCGGGGATCCGCAGATCGTCCTCGGTCAGGTCGGGCAGCCGCTCCAGCCGGCGCACCGCGTCATAGCCGAGGTAGCCGACCATGCCGCCGGTCAGCGGCGGCAAGCCGGGCAGCGGGTCGGTGTGCAGCAACTGGATCGTCTCGCGCAGCGCCTCCAGCGGGTCGCCGGTGTCGGGCAGCCCTACCGGCGGCGTGCCGATCCAGTGCACCTGGCCGTCGCGAACGGTCAGCGCGGCCGCGCTGCGGGCCCCCACGAAGGACCATCGCGACCAGGAGCGACCGTTCTCGGCGGACTCGAATAGGAACGTTCCCGGACGGTCCCCGGCGAGCTTGCGGTAAACCCCGAGCGGGGTTTCGTCGTCCGCGAGCAATCGCCGCACCACCGGGATCACCCGGCGGCCCGCCGCCAGGGTGCGGAACTCGCCGCGTCCAGGGCTGATAGTGCCGATGTCACCGTCGCCGACCATGTCGTCATTGTGCCGCGCACCCGTTTCCGGCCCACGCGCGGCCTACGCACTTTGCCCTCCAGCCGCTGCGGCGGCGAGGATGGGCAAGTGAGCAGTGGAATCGACCAGGGCGGCACCGAACCGAAGCGCCGGGGGCGGCGGCGCAGCGGAGCTGACACCAAGGCGGCGCTGCTGACCGCGGCGCGCGAGATTTTCACCGAGCAGGGTTACGACGCGGCCACGGTACGCGCCATCGCGGGCCGGGCCGGGGTCGATCCGGCGATGGTCAACCACTGGTTCGGCGGCAAGGCCGGCCTGTTCACCGCGGCCGTGCGCATCCCGATCAACCCGGACGATGACGTGCCGCAGTTGTTGGCGGGTGGTCCGGAACAGCTGGCCGAGCGGATGCTGCGACGGTTTCTGAGCGCCTGGGACAACGCGGGCGGCGGCCAGTTCGTGGCGCTGATGCGCAGCATCGCCACCCACGACAACGCGGTGACGATGCTGCGGGAGTTCATCCAGAGCGTGGTGTTCATGCGGCTGATCAAGACGCTCGGCACGGACCAGCCGGAACTGCGCGCGGCGCTGTGCGGGGCGCAGATCGTCGGCCTCGGCATGGCCCGCTACGTGGTCCGGCTCGAACCGCTCGCCTCGGCCGACCACGATGTCGTGGTGGCGACCATCGGCCCCAACCTCCAGCGCTACCTCACCGGCGACATCTCCGGCGCCACCGGCCCCTGACCGCCAAGCCCGGTTTCGGCTGAAAGCGCGGTCAGCCGAGGAGCAGGTCGGCGTCGAAGCAGGTGTGGTCGCCGGTGTGGCAGGCCGCGCCTTCCTGATCCACGATCAGCAGGACCGTATCGCCGTCGCAGTCCAGCCGGACCTCGTGCACGTACTGCGTGTGGCCGGACGTCTCGCCCTTCACCCAGTACCGCCGGCGGCTGCGGGAGTAGTAGGTGCCGCGCCGGGTGGTGAGGGTGCGGTGCAGCGCCTCGTCGTCCATCCACGCCATCATCAGCACCTCGCCGGTGCCGCGTTGCTGGGTGACCGCCGCGACGAGCCCCTCGGAGTTGCGCTTGAGCCGGGCGGCGATCGCCGGGTCCAGACCGCTCATCGCACCGTGATCCCTTCCGCCCGCATGGCCTCCTTGACCTCGCCGATCCGCAGCTGTCCGAAGTGGAACACGCTGGCGGCCAGCACCGCGTCCGCCCCGGCGTGCACGGCGGGCGCGAAGTGCTCGACCGCACCGGCACCGCCGCTGGCGATCAGCGGCACGTCGACGACCTCGCGCACCGCGCGGATCATCTCCAGGTCGAAGCCGGCCTTGGTGCCGTCGGCGTCCATCGAGTTCAGCAGGATCTCGCCGACGCCGAGCTGCTGGCCCTTCGCCGCCCACTCCACGGCGCAGATCCCGGTGCCGCGCCGGCCACCGTGGGTGGTGACCTCGTAGCCGGATGGCGTCTGCTGTCCGCCTTCGGGCACGCGCCGCGCGTCCACCGACAGCACGACGCACTGGGCGCCGAAGCGCTGCGAAGCCTCGCTGAGCAGCTCCGGCCGGGCGATCGCCGCGGTGTTCAGGCTGACCTTGTCGGCCCCGGCGCGCAGCAGGCGGTTGATGTCGTCGGTGCTGCGCACACCACCGCCGACGGTCAACGGAATGAACACCTGCTCGGCGGTGCGACGGACCACGTCGAAGGTGGTCTCCCGGTCGGCCGAGGACGCCGTGACGTCCAAGAAAGTCAGCTCGTCGGCGCCTTCGGCGTCGTAGGCCCGGGCGAGCTCCACGGGGTCGCCGGCGTCCCGGAGGTTGGTGAAATTGACACCCTTGACGACCCGCCCCTGATCAACGTCCAGGCAGGGGATCACACGCACCGCAACGGCCATGCCTCCAGGGTAGAGACATGGCCGTGCGGTGCGGCGGAGGGGGCGCGGGGGGTGACCTTCAGCGCACCGCGGCGAGGGCCTCTTCGAGGGTGAAGTTCTGGGCGTAGAGGGCCTTACCAACGATCGAGCCCTCCAGGCCGACCGGCGCGAGCTTCGACAGTTCCACCAGATCGTCCACACTGGACACACCGCCGGAGGCGATCACGGGCGCGTCGGTGCGCGAGCAGACCTCGCGCAGCAGCTCGATATTCGGCCCCTGCAGGGTGCCGTCCTTGCTGACGTCGGTGACCACGTAGCGGCGGCAGCCGGCGGCGTCCAGCCGGGCCAGCACCTCCCACAGGTCGCCGCCGTCCTTGGTCCAGCCGCGCGCGGCCAGCCGGTGCCCTTGCTCGGTGATCCGCACGTCCAGCCCGACCGCGACCCGGTCGCCGTACTCGGCGACCACCCGGTCCGCCCAGTCGGGGTTCTCCAGCGCGGCCGTTCCCAGGTTGACCCGGACGCAGCCGGTGGCCAGCGCGGCCTCCAGTGAGGCATCGTCGCGGATACCGCCGGAAAGCTCCACCTGCACGTCGAGCTTGCCGGTCACCTCGGCCAGCAGTTCCCGGTTCGAGCCGCGGCCGAAAGCGGCGTCCAGGTCGACCAGATGGATCCACTCGGCCCCCGCACGCTGCCAGGCCAACGCGGCCTCCAACGGGTCACCGTAGGAGGTTTCGGTACCGGCGGCGCCTTGCACCAGGCGGACGGCCTGACCGTCGGCGACGTCAACAGCGGGAAGCAAGGTGAAAGTCACGCCCCAACCCTACTGTCAGCCGCTCGACGGTTTACAGGCTGTCCAGCCAGTTCCGCAGCAGCCGGGCGCCCGCCTCGCCGGACTTCTCCGGGTGGAACTGAGTCGCCGACAGCGGCCCATTCTCCACCGCCGCCACGAACGGTTCGCCGTGCTCGGCCCAGGTCACCAGCGGCGGCGCGATCCGCTCCGACGGCGGCAGCTGCCACTTGCGGACGCCGAAGGAGTGCACGAAGTAGAACCGGGTGCCCGGCTCCATCCCGGCGAACAGGGTGCTGTCCGCGGGTGGCCGCACCTCGTTCCAGCCCATGTGCGGCAGGATCTCGGCGTGCAGCCGCTCGACCGTGCCCGGCCACTGGCCGCAGCCGTTGGCCTGCATGCCGTGCTCGACGCCTTCGTCGAAGAGCACCTGCATGCCCACGCAGATCCCGAGGACCGGGCGGTCGCCGGCCAGCCGGTGGTCGATGATCTTGTCGCCGCCGACCTTGAGCAGACCTTCCATGCAGGCCGCGAACGCCCCGACCCCCGGCACGACCAGACCGTCGGCCTCCACCGCGGCACGATGATCGGCGGTCACCTCGACGTCGGCCCCGACACGCTGAAGCGCGCGCTCGGCGGAGCGGAGATTGCCTGATCCGTAGTCCAAGATGACGACTCGTGCCACGGCTCCAGGCTACCGGCGGATGTGCACCGGTCAGCGCCAGGGCACCGGCAACGCTGACCTTCGCCTGCTCCCGGATGCCGACGTCGAGGGTTGCTGCCCTCGTCGAGTTCGGCCTCGCTGGCGCTGGAAGTCAAGGCCGTAGCACCGGGAATACTTAGACCATGCTCGAAGTTTTCGGATAGCCTGGCGGACGTGTCGAAGCTACCGAGCCTGCTGACGATCGGAGAGGTCGCCCACCGCAGCGGGGTCGCCCAGACTGCGCTGCGCTTCTACGAGCAGCGCGGGCTGATCGCCACCACCCGCACCTCCGGCAACCAGCGCCGCTACGACCGCTCGGTGCTGCGCCGACTCGCGTTCATCCGCTCCGCGCAGCGGGTCGGCCTGAGCTTGGAGCAGATCTCCGAGGCGCTGGCGACGCTGCCGGCCGACCACGCTCCGACCAAATCGGACTGGGCCCGGTTGTCCCGCCGCTGGCGCGATGAGCTGGACGCGCGCATCGACGGCCTGCAACGGCTGCGCGACCGCCTCACCGGCTGCATCGGCTGCGGTTGCCTGTCGCTGCGCACCTGCGCGCTGCACAACGCCGACGACAAGCTGGCGGAGTTCGGTCCCGGCGCCCCGCTGCTGCGCCCGACAGGAGACCGCCGCTGAGGCGCACTCGCTCTGCGCAGGTGGAGCGCTGGCGTGATGCTGGTCTGTGGCACCGCCGTCGTAAGGAGCGAGATCATGACCACTGCAGCTTCTCGCCCCGCCTGGCAGATGTGGTTGTTCCACACGACCGCGCCGAGGGCGACCGTGCTCATCCGCATCGCGGTCGGTGGGATCTTCCTCTCGGAAGGCATCCAGAAATTCCTGTTCCCAGGTGAACTCGGCACGGGCCGGTTCGCCAAGATCGCTCTCCTGCCGCAGCCCGCGGTGTGGGCCAACGCCGACGGAATTTTCGAAATCATCTGCGGCGTCCTGATCATCCTGGGGTTGGTGACCCGCCTGGCGACCATCCCGATGATCGTCGACATGGTGGGGGCGCAGGTCCTCACCAAGTTCACGATGGCGGCCCACCAGGGGGCGTGGGTCTACCTCCACGAATCCCGCGTCGAACACGGCCAGTTGCTCGGTTTGGTGTTCCTCCTCATCGTGGGTGCCGGCGGCTGGTCGCTGGACGCGGCCCTGGCAAGCCGGATGGGCATGCGACGCAACGAGAATTCCCCCTTGCGGTCCTGAGCATTGCGCGCTCAGGACTCGCCGATCCATCGGTAGGCCATCTCCGGGCGGCCGACCGCGCCGTACAGCGGGCGCCGCTCGGCCATGCCGTTGTTGACCAGGTATTCCAGGTAACGACGGGCGGTCACGCGGGACACTCCGGCCGCTTCGCCGACCGGGCCTGCCGAGCCACCGTCGGGGTTGGCGCGCAGCGCCGAGACGACCGCCGCGAGAGTCTCCTCGCCCATGCCCTTCGGCAGCGCCGCGCGGTCGACGCCCCGCAGCGCGGAGAACGCCCGGTCGATCTCGGCCTGGCTGCTGACCTCCCGGTCGTGTCCGAGGCTGGTCCGGAATCGCGCGTAGTGCTCCAGTTTCTCCCGCATCGCCGCGAACGTGAACGGCTTCAACAGGTACTGCACCACGCCGCTGGAGACCGCGGCCCGCACCACCTTGAGGTCGCGGGCCGAGGTCACCGCGATCACGTCGGCATCGCTGCCCGCGGTGCGCAGCGCCCGAGCGACCTGCAGGCCGTCCATGTCGGGCAGCCGCAGATCCAGCAGCACTAGGTCGACCGGGGTGCGCTCGACGAACCGCAGCGCATCCTGCCCGGTCCGCACCCGGCCGGCCACCGTGAACCCGTCGAGCCGGTTGACGTAGGTCTCGTGCGCCTCGCCGACCAGCGGATCGTCTTCGACGACCAGAACCGAGATCACCGCGCCCCATCCGATCCGGGCGGCAGCCGGACGGTGAACACCGCGCCACCGTCGTTGTGCACCTCGATGCTGCCGCGATGGCGGCGCACGCTCTGCCCGACCAGCGTGAGCCCGAGCCCGCGGCCGTCGTCCTTGGTCGACCAGCCGCGCTGGAAGACCTGCTGGGCGCTGTCCGGATCGACGCCCGGCCCGCTGTCGGCGACCCGGATCAGCACGCCGTCCGCAGTGGACCGAATGGTCACCTCGACGCGCGGACGCGGGCCTTCCAGCGCCGCCTCGACGGCATTGTCGATCAGGTTACCGAGGATGGTCACCAGATCCCGGGAGTCGATGTGCTCGACATCGACGTCGTCGATCTCGGTGCCGGCACCGAGGACGACCTCCGCGCCGCGCTCCCCCGCCTCGGCGCTCTTGCCCAGCAGCACAGCGGCGATCACCGGCTCGCCGACGGCACCGACGACGCGATCGGTGAGCTGCTGGGCGAGCCGCAGTTCCGCCGTGGCGAACGCGACGGCTTCCTCGGCGCGGCCCAGTTCGATCAACGAAACCACCGTGTGCAGCCGGTTCGCCGACTCGTGGGCCTGGGAACGCAGCGACTCGGCGAAGCCGCGCATCGAGTCGAGTTCGCCGCTCAACGCCTGCAATTCGGTGTGGTCCCGCAGCGTGACCACGGCACCCAGGTCGCGATCGCCGCTGCGGATCTGCGAGACGTTGACCAGCAGCACGCGCTCATCGGTCAGGTGGACCTCGTCGCGCACCGTGCGCCCGGACCCGAGGGTGTCGACGAGAGACTTCGGCAGCCCGAGCTCGGACACGTGTTCGCCTTCGGTTTCGGCGGGATCCAGCGACAGCAACACAGCGGCCCCATCGTTGCACAACGTGACCTGCCCGGACGGTGCCACCAGCAGCAGCCCTTCGCGCACCGCATGCAGGATCGCGTCGTGGTACTCGTACATGCGGCTCAGCTCGGCGGGCCGCAGCCCGTGGGTGTGGCGGCGGATCCGCGCGCTGACCAGGTACGTCAGCAGTCCGCCGACCAGCAGCGCCCCCGCCGCGACCGCGACCATCGCGATCACCTGCTCGCGCAGCGCGGCGGTGAGCACCTGCACCGTGATGCCGACCGACACCAGGCCCACCAGCCGATGCGCGTCGTCGTAGACGGGCACCACCGCGCGCACCGACGGGCCGAGCGTGCCGGTGTAGGTCTCGGTGAACACCTGCCCGGCCACGGCCTGCTCGATGTGCCCGAGGAACCGCTGCCCGATGCGCGTCGGGTCGGGGTGCGTGTAGCGGATCCCGGCCGGGGACATGATCGTGATGAAATCGACCCCGGTGTCGGCCCGGACCCGTTCGGCCAGCGGCTGCAACGTGGCGGTCGGATTCGGCGCCGTCAACCCGTCGCGGACGGCGGGTTGCGCGGCGAGGGTGCGCGACACCGCGACGACCTTGTCCCGGGCCGCGTCCTCGTTGCGCTGCTGCGCGTCGTACCAGGCCAGCGCGGCGCCCGCGAGCACCACGACGGCCACCACGACCACCTGCAGCACGAACAGCTGGCGGGCCAGGCTCCAGCTGGGCCGGACGCGGCCGAACCAGTTGCGGTCACCGGCTGCAGGCATGACGAATCCGTGTCAAATACGTGAACACAATGAACAGAAGGATGACGCTGACGATACCGGGCGTCGATAGTCACTTCCCGGCCATACCGTGACCTGGGACACGGGTGGTTCGAGTGTTACCCGGTAGCCCAGTAGGAGTGCAACAGTGGCAAGCAAAGACGCTGCGCAGACACACCGTCGGGATCGCACGCATTACCTCTACATAGCGGTGATCATCGCGGTCCTGGCCGGGATCGCGGTCGGCTTCCTGGCCCCCGACCTCGGCAAAGCCCTCAAACCACTGGGCACCGGCTTCGTGAACCTGATCAAGATGATGATCTCGCCGGTCATCTTCTGCACCATCGTGCTCGGCGTGGGCGGCGTCCGGAAGGCCGCCAAGGTCGGCAAGGTCGGCGGCCTCGCGCTGGTCTACTTCATGGTCATGTCCGTGGTGGCGCTGATCATCGGGCTGCTGGTGGGCAACGTGCTGCACCCCGGCGAGGGCCTGCACATCACCGACTCGCTGCGCGGCCAGGGTGCTCAGCAGGCCGGCGAGGGCGCCGAGAGCACCACGGACTTCCTGCTCGGGATCATTCCGCACACCCTGGTGTCGTCGCTGACCGAGGGACAGGTCCTGCAGACCCTGCTGGTCGCGCTGCTGGCCGGCTTCGCGTTGCAGGCCATGGGCGACAAGGGCGCCCCGATCCTGCGCGGCATCGAGCACCTCCAGCGGCTGGTGTTCAAGATGCTGGCGATGGTCATGTGGGCCGCGCCGGTCGGCGCGTTCGGCGCGATCGCCGCGGTCGTCGGCGCGACCGGTGTACAGGCGCTCAAGGGCCTGGCCGTGATCATGCTCGGCTTCTACACCACGTGCCTGCTGTTCGTGTTCCTGGTGCTCGGCCCGGTGCTGTGGATGTTCGCCCGGGTCAACATCTTCTCGCTGCTGCGGTACCTGGGCCGCGAGTTCCTGCTGATCCTGTCCACCTCGTCGTCGGAGGCCGCGCTGCCGCGGCTGATCGCGAAGATGGAGCACCTCGGGGTGAGCAAGCCGGTGGTGGGCATCACGGTGCCGACCGGTTACTCGTTCAACCTGGACGGCACCATGATCTACCTGACCATGGCGTCGCTGTTCATCGCGAGCGCGCTGGGCGACCCGCTGTCGATCGCCGAGCAGGTCGGGCTGCTGCTGTTCATGATGGTCGCCTCGAAGGGCGCGGCCGGCGTCAGCGGCGCCGGGCTGGCCACGCTTGCGGGCGGGCTGCAGTCGCACCGGCCGGAATTGCTGGACGGCGTCGGCTTGATCGTGGGCATCGACCGGTTCATGTCCGAGGCACGGGCGCTGACCAACTTCGCGGGCAACGCGGTGGCCACCGTCCTCATCGGAGCGTGGACCAAGGAGCTCGACCGCGACCAGATGAAGCAGGTGTTCGCGGGCGACAGCCCGTTCAACGAGCGGTCCTTTGTAGACGAAGGCCACGGCGGCAGCCCCGAAGAAAAAACCGAAAAGACGCCCGCCACCACGGCCAGCTGACACCGCGCTTTCCCTTGCAAGGGGCACCCTTTCCACCGACCAAGTCGGCCAAGGGTGCCCCTTTCTCCATGGCCTAGGCGCTGGCTCATGCAGACCCATCCGGCGTAGCGCGGTTCAGGGTTCGCCAAGCTGTCGGTGGGGGTCGGCAGGATCGTCGGCACCAACTCGAATGTCGACAGGATCTGGGGCGCATGTCTGCACTCGAAGACGTCCAGCAGCAGCTGGTTGGCGACCGGCCAATCCCTGGACAGTTCCGGTCCAACCAACGAGACATCTGGGTCGACGAGGCAGACCAACGGATCAAGGCGCTCGGTATCCGGGCTCCGTGGTTCCTGCCCTTTCATGTCGAGCTGCGGGCCGCTGCGATGACGATCCGCAGAGGCGTAACCGCTGCGGAAGTTGTGATCAACAACGTCCCATGCGGCTACCAGACGCGCCCGCCAGGCTGTCACCAGGTGCTAGAGCCGTTCCTGCCGGAGGGTTCGCAGGTGACCGTGTCGGGTACGGACAACAAGGGGCGCCCCTACCGGCGCACCTACCAGGGGAAGGCGAAGCGATGATGATCAAGATGGAACTTGACGACCAAACGCCGCTTGACGCGGCCGATGTGCGGGCCACGCTGACCTCCCAGATGTCAGACGAGCACGTGATCGTGTACCTCGTCCACGACAACGGCACGGAGCTCGCAATCGGCTTCCGCGACGGTCGGGGCGTTTGTCTGTGGCAGATCTGCGGCGACGACCCTGCGGTGACGACCGGTGGAACGAACGACGACGTGATCGTCTACGGATGGTCTGAGATTCCGGTCCCGGCGGGCGCGGAACTCGACGCGGAAACCGTGATCGAGGCGGCCGAGGAGTTCGCGAAGACGGGCACGCGGCCGACCGGTGTCCAGTGGCGTCCTTACGGAGTCGAAGCGTTCCCGCTCGAAAGGTCGCCAGGTGACGATCTCGGACTCCGGTAGTCCAACGGGCAAGGCGGCTCGGGCGATCGCCTAAGCCTCGTCCACCACGACGGCACCGGGCCGCTTGCGGGCCATCCAGACTGAAGTCGTCGCGGTCGGCGCGCAGCAGGTAATTCGTTCACTCGCATACAATCTTGAAATTGTGACAGCTGTGGCGCCGACGATCATTGCTACGTCGATGGGCTTGAACCGTGCTCGCGAGCCGTGGCGGCCGGGGCCGATCTTTTCGTATGCCTTCGAGCTGGCGCGGCCATCTGGGATACCGCGGTTGTGCCTTCTGGCGACCGCTGGTGGGGATCAACAGGAGACGTTGGAACGGTTTGCGGTGTCGTTTTCCGGTGACGTGACGTTTTCAGCCTTGACCTTGTTCGACAAGCCCAACGTGCCGAATGTGGCGGCGCATCTCCGCAGCCAGGACGTGATTTGGGTCGATCGGGGCAGTGTCGCCAACTTGCTGGCGGTGTGGCGGGTTCACCGACTGGACATCGTGCTGCGCGAGTGCTGGCAGGCGGGTGTCGTACTCGGTGGCGAGTCAGCTGGCTCGCTGTGCTGGTTTGCGGGCGGCACGACCGACTCGTTCGGCGAGGTGCATGCCTTCCCTGACGGGCTGGGTTTTCTGCCGTATTCCAATGCTGTCCATTACCAGACCAGACGCCAGCAGTTCCAAGCGTTGATTGGCAACGGCGTGTTGCCTTCGGGTTTCGCCACTGATATCGGCGCTGGGCTGCATTTTGAGGGCACGAAGCTGGTCGCAGCGATCAGCGACCGCAAGAATGCGGGAGCGTACCGCGTCGAACGCAGCAGCAACGGCACTGCGGTGGAAACCGCGCTCGACGTTCGTCGGCTCAAGCGTTCGTAGTGTTGTTGTGCAGGCGGCGCAGCGCTAGAGCAACCTCGTCACGCGCGCTCCAGCGGCGTAGAACCGTTACCGTACTGCGGAGCTCGCCCTTGGCGGACAGGGATTGCAGTGCGATGGCGTGGTCAAGTGCTCGTGCGGAGGCGAACGAAGAACGGGGCGGGCGTCCGGCCCGGCTACACCGAAACCAGCGGGACGCCACTACGCCGAACGGGTGCACCGAGCCCGCACAGCGCCGCCCGACTCTTCGTCACCTGATCGGGAGATCGCTACGCTCGGCGGTACCTCCTCGCGGAGGTATGCCGCCGGTCGACGGGCCGGAGGTTTCGCGAAGAGGTCATCCGCGAAGAGGTGATGTGATCGTGTCCTCGAACGGTCCCTCTGTTGGTGCCCGCATCCGGAAAGCGCGGGAACGCGCCGGGATGAGCCGCCGCGTGCTGGGCGGCCTCGTTAACCGCTCCGGCGAGTGGGTCAAAGCGGTCGAAACCGGCCGCTTGCAGACGCCGAAGCTCCAGATGCTCACCAAGCTTGCCCACGTGCTCGACGTCCGAGACCTCGCCGAGCTCACCGGCAATGACGAAGCGGTATCGGTGTCCCGGTTTGCTTTCGGCGCTGCGCATCAGGCGCTCTACGACGTGCAAGCCGCGTTGACCGAATACCGGCTCACGCCCGACACACGGCCGGTCGACCTTGCGCACCTGACGGAACGATTGGCGGTGGCGTGGAAGGTGCGGCACAGCTCGCCGGACCATCGCACCCAGCTCGGCGCACTGCTGCCCGGCCTCATCCGGGATGCGCAGCGAGCTGTGCGAGTACACCAGGGCGCCGAGCGTCGGCAGGCACGGCGCATCCTGGCAGGCGTCTACCAGCTCGCCGACTTCTACGTCGCGTTCCAACCCGCGCCGGAGCTGGTGTGGCTGGTCGCCGACCGGGCCGTCACCGAAGGCCAAGAGGCCGACGATCCGTACGCGATGGCGGCCGGGGCGTGGGCGCTGGTCCAGGCGCTCCGGGAGTCCGGGCGCTGGGAGGAAGCGATCAGCGTCGCCCACGACGGCGCGGCACAGTTGGAGCCTTACCTGGAATCAGCACCGGATGACTGGCACGGCATGGTCGGCGCCTTGCGCGCCGAGAACGCGATCACCTACGCGCGCCGAGGCCGGCATGGCGAAGCCTGGCGCTACTGGGAGTCGGCCCACGGCATCGCCCGGAAGCTCGGCCCCGGATACCGGCACGTGCAAACGAGTTTCGGTCTGCCGGTGATGAAGGCCAACGCGGTCACGCTGGGCGTGGAGCTGCGGCGCGGCGGAGAGGCTATGCAGGCGGCGAACTTCGATCCGGCCGAGATCGCTTCGGTGCCGCGCCGGGCACGGCACATGATCGAGGTCGCTCGCGGTTCCGCCTTGCAAGGCAATCAGACTGCAGTGTTGGCAATGCTCGACAGGGCGGAGCGGACCGCGCCGGAAACCGCCCGGTTCAACGGCTGGGCACGCGAGTTGGCGCATTCGCTTCTCGACCGTCCGCCGGCTGGCGAGTCGGCGGCGGTGCGGTCGCTAGCGCAGCGCATCGGGGTCCGCTGATCGGGTAGGGGTAAAAAACGTACCTATTGCCCGTGTCGGACCGGGCGATCTTGGACTCATGCATGACGCGCTGGGGATGCTTCTCGGCCTACTGGCCTGGTCGGTGATCTTTGTTCCGCTGTTCATCATGTGGTGGCTGCCGGAACACCGAAAGAGACAAGCTTTCAAGGCAGCGGCCCGATGTCGAGCGGAACGGCTCCGCCGTCGCGCTCCGGGGCGTGCAGCGTGAACGGCCAGCGCTCAGGATCGATGATCCTGGCGCGGCTACGGTCGGAGTTCGCGCCACCGGATCGGCCGCCGGAAGTGCACGCCTACCGCGCCGACGGCGATCCGGTCGTGTGGGTGTCGCCGTGCGGTGACCGGATCAAGCCTGGCGAAGCCGAGATCGTCGATCCGTTCACGGGCAACCCGTGTCCTAAGTGCCTCATGCTCGCCGTGCTCGCCAGCGACGCGCCTCCGGTCACTCGCGCAGAAGCCGAAGACGCGCCGCCGCCTCATAGTGGGCCTCCGGAGGTGCCCCCCACGGACGTCGTTGCCGATTCGCCGGGCGTGATGCTGCTTTATGCGCCTTCATGGCGCGAGCGCGTCGTCCACTACGCGAGACCCGATGCACGGAAACGGAAGTACGAGAGCTCAACCGTCACGGTGGGGGTCTGCGGAAAGATCGGGTGGGGGCCGAACGAGCATCCGCCGGAGGACTGGCCGATGTGCCCGGACTGCATCGAGATTGCGAGCAAGGGGAATCCCTAGTCATGGCAACGGTGAAACACCGCCGCACGGGCATCGTCGCGGCCGGGTACAGCGTGAGCTGGTCTGGTGATCTCGCCGCCGACCTCGTCGACCCGACTTTACATTCCTTGACAGTCCTCCATGATCGCTCGGCTTCTCATCTGAAAGAACTGGAAGGCTGTCATGTCGCACCAAGGGCTCGGTGCAGGGTGAATCGGCGTGCCCAGGGAGTTTGACTCGTCACCCCAGCGCATTTTTCGCAAACTCGACCCGCTCGACAGCTGACAGACCCGGCTCGGTGTCGTGATTCCCCCGGCCGACACCGGGCCGCACGGCCGTGGCGGTGCGTGGCCCCCGACGCATCGCCACGGCCGACTCCAAACCTCCCCATCAGCACTGCGAAGCCTCGCGCGAACCCTTACAGGGCGCCCTTTGTCGATGGGACTACGCCGGTGAAGCGGGGGTCGGGTTCGACCGCCGCGCGGAGGGCTCGGGCGATCGCCTTGTACTGGGCTTCCGCGATGTGGTGCGGGTCGCGGCCGTGGATCACCCGGGTGTGCAGGTTGATCTGGGAGTGGAAGGCCAGCGACTCGAACACGTGGCGGTTGAGCACGAACGGGTAGTTCCCGCCGATCGTGAAGCTGTTGTACTGCTCCGGTTCACCTGTCATCACGCAGTACGACCGGCCCGAGACGTCCACCGCCGCGTGCGCGAGGGTTTCGTCCATCGGGATCCAGGCGTCGCCGAAGCGGCGGATGCCCTTCTTGTCGCCGAGCGCTTGGCGCAGGGCCTGGCCGAGCACGATCGCGGTGTCCTCGACCGTGTGGTGCGCGTCGATGTGGGTGTCGCCCGTCGACTTCACCCTCAGGTCGAAGGCCGCGTGGGTGCCCAGCGCGGTGAGCATGTGGTCGTAGAACGGCACCGTGGTGTCGATGTTCACCTGGCCGGTGCCGTCGAGGTCGAGCTCGACCAGCACCGAGGATTCCCTGGTGGTGCGTTCGACCCGGCCGATGCGGGTCCCCGGCTGGAATGTCACTGGCTGATCTCCTCGCTCACGACCTTGCTCGCCGCCAGGAAGGCGTCGTTCTCCTCCGGCGTGCCGATGGTCACCCGCAGGTGGCCGGGAATGCCGACATCGCGGATCAGCACGTCGGTGTCCAGGTAGCGCTGCCACGCGCGGTGCGCGTCCGCGAACCGTCCGAACAGGACGAAGTTGGCGTCGCTGGGCACCGGCGAGAAACCCTGCTCCCGCAACGCTTGCACGACTCGCTCCCGCTCGTCGATCAGCGCCTGCACCGAGCCGAGGGTGGCCTTGGCGTGCCGCAGGGCGGCGCGCGCGGCGGCCTGGGTGACCACCGACAGGTGGTACGGCAGGCGCACCAGCAGCAGGGCGTCGATCACCGCCGGGGCGGCGGCCAGGTAGCCGAGCCGACCGCCGGCGAACGCGAACGCCTTGCTCATCGTGCGGCTGACGATCACCTTCGCGGGATACTGCTCGATCAGCCCGATCGCGCTGGGTCGCGCGGAGAACTCGGCGTAAGCCTCGTCGACCACGACGACACCGGGCGCGGCGTCCAGGACGGCCCGCAGGTCGTCCTGCGACACCGACTGCCCGGTGGGGTTGTTCGGGCTCGTCACGAACACCACGCTGGGCTGCTTCTCCGCGATGATCCGGGCGGCTTGCGCGCCATCCAGGCTGAAGTCGTCGCGGCGCGGCGCGGGCAACCACTCGGTGCGGGTTCCAGCCGACAGGATCGGGTGCATCGAGTACGACGGTTCGAAGCCGAGAGCGGTGCGGCCCGGCCCGCCGAATGCCTGCAAGATCTGCTGCAGCACCTCGTTGGAGCCGTTGGCGGCCCACAAGTTCTCCGTCGCCAGCGGCACTCCGGTCGCCTTGGTCAGGTAGGCGGCGAGATCGGCTCGCAGCGCCGTGGCGTCGCGGTCCGGGTAGCGGTGCAGCGCCGTGGCGGCTTCCTGCACCGCGGCGGTCACGTCGTCGACGAGCTCCTGCGGCGGCGGATACGGATTTTCGTTGGTGTTCAACCGAACCGAGACGTCCAGCTGCGGCGCGCCGTAGGGACTACGGCCGCGCAGATCGTCCCGCAACGGCAGGTCGGCCAGCGTCGTGTCGGCGCCGGGCACGTCACTCATGAGTTCTACCTTCGGTTGTTTCCGGGTGCTCAGCGGGGAAAGCGGGCAGTGATCGCCTGACCGTGCGCGGGCAGGTCCTCGGCGTTGGCCAGCGCCACCACCTTGTCCGCAACGTCGCGCAGCGCCTGCTCGCTGTATGAGATCACGTGGATGCCGCGCAGGAAGCTCTGCACGCTCAGGCCGGACGAGTGCCGCGCGCAACCTCCGGTGGGCAGCACGTGGTTGGAGCCCGCGCAGTAGTCGCCCAGCGACACCGGCGCGTACGGGCCGACGAAGATCGCGCCCGCGTTGCGCACCCGCGCGGCCACCGCATCGGCGTCGGCGGTCTGGATCTCCAGGTGCTCGGCGGCATAGGCGTCCACCACCCGGATCCCGTCCTCCACAGTGGACACCAGGATGCAGCCGGACTGGTCACCGGCCAGCGCGGTGCTGATCCGCTCGACGTGTTTGGTCTGCGCCACCTGGCGCTCCAGCTCGGCGTCCACCGCATCGGCCAGTTCCACCGAGGTGGTCACCAGCACGCTCGCGGCGAGCGTGTCGTGCTCGGCCTGGCTGATCAGATCGGCGGCCACGTGCACCGGGTCGGCGGTCTCGTCGGCCAGCACCGCGATCTCGGTCGGCCCGGCCTCCGAGTCGATGCCGATCAGGCTGCGCAGGTGCCGCTTGGCGGCCGTCACGTAGACGTTGCCCGGCCCGGTCACCATGTCCACCGGCGCCAGCTCGGTGCCGTCGGTGTCGAGCCCGCCGTAGGCCAGCAGCGCCACCGCCTGCGCGCCGCCGACCGCCCAGACCTCCTCAACGCCGAGCAGCTGCGCGGCGGCCAGGATCGTCGGATGCGGCAGGCCGCCGAACTCGGCCTGCGGGGGGCTGCACACCACCAGCGACTCCACCCCGGCGGCCTGCGCCGGGACCACGTTCATCACCACGCTGGACGGGTAAACCGCCAGGCCGCCCGGCGCGTACAGGCCGACGCGGGCGACCGGCACCCAGCGCTCGGTGACCGTGCCGCCGGGCACCACCTGGGTCGTGGCGTCGGTGCGTCGCTGGTCGTCGTGCACCTTCCGGGCACGGGCGATCGACTCCTCCAAAGCCGCGCGTACCGCGGGGTCCAGCTCGTCGAGGGCCCGGCGCAGCTCGGCGGCCGCCACCCTCACCCGTTCAGGTCGAACGGCGTCGAACTTTTCGGTGAATTCCAGGACCGCTTCCACCCGACGATCACGGACCGCCTCGATCACCGGCCGGACCCGATGCAGCACGTGCTCAACATCCATCTCGGCGCGCGGCAGCGTCGCGCGCAGCTCGACGGTGGACGGAACGCGACCGCGCAGGTCGGTACGGGTGAGCATGTGCGTCCTTCCAATCCCGGGGGCTACGTCGACCAGGGTAATCGTCGCGGGTCACGGCTGTCCGCGAACCCGGTCCCCGCGCACACCCGGCGACTCGGCGAAAACGGGAAACTGTTAACTCCAGTCCATTGTTCGCCAGTGCCTTGCCAACACCGGATCACTGTTACAACCTTCCAACATCACCATCAGTGATCGATCGGAGACCCGATGTTCAGCTCACGGCGCAAGGCGACGGCGGTGACGGCCGCCGCGTGCCTGGCCTTGTTGGCACCGATCCAGGCGAGCGTGTCCGCGGAGCCGATTGCCCCGGCCGCCGCTCAGGAATTGGCCATCTACACCGTCCCCAACACCGACAGCCAGGGTCGAACGGAGATCAACCACACCGGCGCCCAGGTCCTCTCGGTGTCCGGCGGGGTGGCCACCGTGGAGGCCACGCCGGCGCAGGCCGAGCAGCTGCGAGCCAAGGGGTTCGTGCTGCGGGAGGAAGGCAAGGTCGCCGACGCGCTCCAGCGGGTCAACCGCGGGCAGCCGACACCGGGCGACTTCCCGCCCGAGGACCGGGGCTACCACAACTACGACGAGATGGTCGCCGAGCTCGACGCGACGGTGAAGGACCACCCGGACATCGCGGCGAAGTCCAGCATCGGCAAGTCCTTCCAGGGCCGCGACATCCCGGTGCTGAAGATCAGCGACAACGTCGGGCGGGACGAGGCCGAGCCCGAGATCCTCTTCGACTGCAACCAGCACGCCCGCGAGCACCTGACCACCGAGATGTGCTTGCACATCGCCAAGCGGTTGACCGACAACTATGCCGACCCGGCGATCAAGGCCGTGGTCGACAACCGGGAGATCTGGGTGATCCCAGTGGTCAACCCGGACGGTTCGGTCTACGACGTGGAGTCCGGCAAATACCGGGGTTGGCGCAAGAACCGGCAGGGTCCCGGCACCGACCTGAACCGCAACTGGGGTTACAAGTGGGGCTGCTGCGGCGGCTCCGACGACAACCCCAACGGCGAAACCTACCGAGGCAGCGCCGCGTGGTCGGCCCCGGAGACCGCGGCGATGCGGGACTTCATCGACTCGCGGGTGGTCGGCGGCGCGCAGCAGATCAAGGCGGCGGTCGATTTCCACACCTATTCCGAGCTGGTGCTCTGGCCCTTCGGACACACCACCGACCACGTCACCGAGGGCATGACGCAGCAGGAGCACGACCGGTTCGCGCGGGTCGGCGGCGAGATGGCCAAGTCCAACGGCTACACGCCGCAGCAGTCCAGCGAGCTCTACGTCACCGACGGCGACATCCTGGACTGGATGTGGGGCCGGCACAAGATCCTGGCGTTCACGTTCGAGATGTACCCGGCCAGCGGTAGCGGCGTCGACGGGTTCTACCCGCCGGACGAGGTCATCGAGAAGGAGACCGCGCGCAACGACGGCGCGGTGGACATCCTGCTCCGGGAGGCCGGGGCCTGACGCTGCGGGCCGCCGCGATAATGGCGGCATGGCAGCAGACCCCGCCACGACCACCGTCGCCGAGCACCGCCTGGTCCGGCATGGTTCGTGGCTCATCTGCCCGCTGCTGGGGGCGTTGCTCCTCTGGCTGTTGCGGCTGGTGGCAGCCTGGGTCTCCGGGCTGCCGTGGGCACCGTTCCAGGGCGTGTTCGAGTTGGCCGCGTCGGTGCCCGACCCGTGGGGCACGGTGGGCGCCATCGCCATCGGCGCGATCATCGGGCTCGGTTTCGCCGGATTGATGGCGCAGGAGCGGTTGACCGTCAGCGTCGCGCCGGAGCGGCTGACGCTGACCGTCGGGCGGTCGGCGCGGCACGTCGAGCGCGCCGAGATCGGCTCGGTCTTCGTCGACGGAAAGCATTTCGTGGTCCTGGATGAAACCGGCGGCGAACTGGCCCGGCAGCCGTCCGATTTGGATAAGGCCGCGCTGCGGCGGGCCTTCGCCGACCACGGCTACCCGTGGCGGGACAAAGATCCGTTCGCGGCCCGCTACAGCTTATGGGTCGAGGACACACCGGAGTTATCGCTGCGGCTCAACGCGCTGATGTCGGCCCGCGACCGTGCGCTGCGCAAACGCGACGGGAAGGAAGCGGCGCTGCTGCGCACCGAACTCGCTGAGCGCGGGATCCTGGTGCGCGACGAGAAGAAGCGCCAGTACTGGCGGGCGACGAGCTGACGATCACCTCTGCCCGCCCGGTCCGGCCGGTGACCGAAGGCCCAAAACGCCCTGGAATGGAACAATCGGACCATGGACGGCGTCGCTTGGAACCTGGGCTTGGTGCTGCTGTTCGTGCTGTTCGGCGGCTACTTCGCGGCTGCCGAGATCGCGTTGGTGTCGCTGCGCGAGAGCCAGGTCCGCAAGCTCGCCGGGCGCGACCGGCGCGGCGCGCGGGTGGCCAAGCTGCGCGCCGACTCCAACCGCTTCCTGTCGGCGGTGCAGATCGGTGTCACGTTCGCCGGGTTCTTCGCCTCCAGCTACGGCGGCGCGACGATCGCGGTGCGTTTAGAGCCCGTGCTGGCGGGCTGGGGACTGCCGATCGGCTTGGCCGCGTCACTGGCGCTGGTGCTGGTGACCCTGTTCGTGTCCTACCTGTCGCTGGTGCTCGGTGAGCTCGCTCCCAAGCGGCTGGCGCTGCAGAAGACCGAGGCCGTCGCTTTGGTGACCGCCGGGGTGCTGGACCGGGTGGCGGCGCTGTCGCGGCCGTTGATCTGGCTGCTGTCGAAGTCCACCAACGCCGTGGTCCGGTTGCTGGGCATCGATCCGCGCGCCGAGGAAGACAAGGTCAGCGAGGAAGAACTGCGGGACATGGTGCGCACCAACGAGCAGTTGACCGTCGAAGAGCGGCGGCTGCTCAGCGACGCGTTCCGGGCCACCGACCGGGTGCTCGCGGAGGTCATGGTGCCGCGCACCGAGGTCGCCTTCCTCCACTACACCCTGCCGTTGGCCGAGGCGATCGCCGAGGTCGCCAACAAGCCGCATTCGCGCTACCCGGTCATCCGGGAAACAGCCGACGACGTCGTCGGGTTCATCCACGTCCGCGACCTGCTCACCATCACCTACGCCAACCGCGAGGGGGTGCGCACGGTCGGCGACCTGACCCGTCCGGTGACCGCGCTGCCGGCGAGCAAGCCGGTGCTGGCGGCGCTGACGCTGATGCGGCGGCGCGGCGGGCACCTGGCGGTGGTGGTCGACGAGTATGGCGGCACCGCGGGCATCGTCACCGTCGAGGACCTCGTGGAAGAGGTCGTCGGCGAGATCTGGGACGAGTACGACCCCAGCGCCGCCCCGGTGCGGTCGGGGGCGGACGGTAACTTCGAGGTCGACGGCCTGCTGCACCACGCCGATTTCGAGCAGCGGACCGGCATCGCGCTGCCGGAAGGACCGTACGACACCGTGGCGGGCTTCGTCGTCAGCCGCCTCGGAAGGGTGCCGACCGAGGGCGACTCCCTAGAAGCTCTCGGCCACCGCTTCACGGTTCGCAAGATGGACGGTCACCGGGTGTCTCGCCTGCTGGTCACCAAACTCGATGGCCAGCAGTGATTGTGGGCGATTTCAACGGAAATCGACGCGCTGATTTCCATTGAAATCGCCTCTCCCTGGGTCAGGACAGCAGCAGGACCAGGGATCCCACCACGATTCCGATGACCACCACGGCCGCCGCGGTGATAAAGACTGCGCGCATCTTGGGGCGGTCGTCCCTGATCTCGGACTGGGCCCGCTCGCGCCACTGCATGAAGGTGGTGCCTTCGCCCTCGCTCAACCTCGACTCCTCGGGTCCGTCGTTAGTGCCGAGCGGTCCCCCGCAACCGCGTTCGCCCCACCATGTCATACCGCCTCGCCGAGACGCATCATCCCGCCAGCAAGACCTGCTGCGTCGCGGACAGGTGTTCGTTGATCGCCGCGGTGGCGGCCTACGGATCGCGGGCGGCGAGCGCGTCCCGACCGCAACGAAACCCCCTGTTTGCATATCGCTGGTATACAAAAATCGTAACGGGTGAGCGAGGGATGGTTGTGGTTATGCGGATTGCGTCGTGCCAGATCGTGTCCGGTCCGGACCCGAAGGCCAACCTGGAACTGGTGGCCGACGGCGTGCGGCGGGCCGCCGAGGCGGGCGCCGACCTGGCGGTGTTCCCGGAGGCGACGATGGCCTGCTTCGGAATCAAGCTCGGGCCGCTGGCCGAGCCGCTGGACGGGCCGTGGGCCAGCGAGGTGCGACGACTGGCCGACGAGGCCGGCATCGCCGTCGTGGCGGGCATGTTCACGCCCACCGAGGACGGCCGGGTCACCAACACGTTGCTGATCACCGGCCGCGGCCTGGACACCAGCTACGACAAGATCCACCTGTTCGACGCGTTCGGCTTCGCCGAGTCGCGCACCGTCGCGCCGGGTTCGCAGCCCGTGGTGGTGGACCTTGACGGCACCAAGATCGGCGTGACGACCTGCTACGACGTGCGCTTCCCCGGCCTGTACACGACGTTGGCCGACCAAGGCGCCTCGGTGATCGTCACCGCGGCGTCCTGGGGGGCCGGCGAGGGCAAGCGGGAGCAGTGGGAACTGCTGGTGCGCGCGCGGGCGCTGGACTCGACGTCGTGGGTGGTGGCCTGCGGCCAGGCCGATCCGCGCAGCGTCGGCCGCGAGCCGAGCGGCACGGCGCCGACCGGCATCGGCTACAGCCTGGTGGCCACCCCGCTGGGCCAGGTGCACGCGCAACTCGCCGACGCCCCGGAAGTCCTGGTCGTCGACCTGGACCCGGCCGCGGTCGATCAGGCCCGCCGGGCCGTCCCGGTCCTCGCCAACCGCCGATTCTGACGCCCGATCACGCGGCACTCGAACGGGCGGCTGAGAGCCGACGGCGGAACGCGAGCGCGGCGGCGACCGCGGCGATGGCAAGCACCACGGTGGCGAACAGGCTTCCTTCGATGCCGAAACCGGCTCCGGTGAGCAGGGGCGTGCTGCCCGGCGCGCCCCTGATGTCCAGCATGGTGGTCCGGATGTCCATTCCGGACACCTCGATGCCGTACACGTTGCCCTGGCACCAGTTCCACACCACGTGGAAGGCGCACACGCCCCACAGGCTCCCCTCCGCCAATGCCCAGAAGCCCAGCAGCAGCCCGATCAGCAGGATGTTGACCAGGGCGATCACGCTGACGTTGTGGTTGACGCCGTGCGACGCGGCGAACACGACCGCTTGGAAGGCGATCGCGGCGGTCAGGCCCCACTTCCGGTAGGTGACCTGCATCAGATACCCGCGGGTGAGGGCCTCTTCGGTGCTGGCCTGCACGACGAACCCGAGCAGCGCGACGAACGCGCCGCCGACCTGCGCGGCGTGGACGGCACCGGCATCGAACTGTCCACTGAGGACGTTAACGCCCACCGGCACGGACAGCAGCGCCACCGCGACGGCGGCGCCCAGCGCCAGCTTCGCGCCGATCCGCGAGGCCGGGAAGAAGCCCACGCTGCCGAATGAACGGCGTTCCTTGCCCCAGACCCACAACGCCAGCAGGCCGGTCGCACCGAGGAAACAGAGCAGCAGCGCCAACTGGTCGCGCAGGCTCATGCCGCTGCCCAGCAGAGCGTTCGGCGAAGCCCCGAGCACCGGGAGCAGCACCAGCGCGGCCGCCGCCTGCCCCACGACGAAGCAAGCCACCACCACGAGCAACCCGACCACCGGCCCGGTGGGCCGACGAGCCCGGTAGACCCCACCCAGCAACGGCGAAGGCAACACCCGGTCGCGCCGCGCAATGCTCACCAGTCCTCACCCCGATCAGTCGAACCCCGGCGAAATCATCTCAAGAGCAACCCGCCCGAACACAACGGGTAGCATCTAGTTGCTCTAGGTTACGGAATCATCGCGCAAGATCCCCGCCGACGGGGCGTTCTGGCTCCGCTGGTCCGGTACGCGCGGGGAGAGGGGTTCGACGATGACTGCGCCGCCCGACTGGATGGTGCTACCGCCCGGGGGGGGCTCAGCGCTGCGGAGTATGAGGCGCTGCCCGAAGAAGTATGCCGCCGCATCGAGATTGTCGATGGAGCCATCGTCGTGACGCCCGCCCCGCGTCGCCTGCACAAGATCATCGCACGGCGTCTCGCGAACGAACTTGAACTCGCCGCTGGAGCCGAGCTCACCGTGGCCACGGACGTCGACCTCCGGTTGCGGGACGTACCGCTGCTCAACCGCAGGCCGGACGTCGTGGTGTACGACTCCACCTTGCCGGATGATGCGGTCCTGCGGCCGCAGCACTGTCTGCTGGTGGTCGAGGTGATGTCGCCGGGGTCGGTGACTGCCGATCAGACTGACAAACCCGCCGAGTACGCCGCAGCGGGCATCGAACACTTCTGGCGATTCGAGAGCAATTCGCTGGACGAACGGCGCCTGACCGCGTTCCGCTACCGCCTCGACCCCACGACCCGCACCTATGCGCCCGCCGGAGCGGACACCGGCAAGTTGTCGGTGTCCGACCCCGTGGAGCTGCGAATCGACTTCGAATCCCTGCTGTGACCGAGTACGGCGCAGACCCGATTACCCGGGCGTGACTACATGTCGAGGCCGAGGTCGAGGGCCGGGGACGAGTGGGTCAGGCCCCCTACCGCCAGGTACTGGACGCCCGTTTCCGCGTAGGCCCGGGCGACGTCGAGGGTCAGGCCCCCCGATGCCTCGAGTTCCGTGCGCGGCGAAGCCGCTTGCACTCGCTGGACCGCTTGCGCGCATTGCTCCGGCGTGAAGTTGTCCAGCAGGACCAGTGCCACGTCCTCCGCCAGCACCGCGTCGAGTTCGTCCAGTGTGGACACCTCGACTTCCATGGGCAGTTCGGGCGCGTGCGCTCGGCACGCCCGCACCGCCGCGACCGCAGAGCCCGCCGCGACCACGTGGTTGTCCTTGATCAGCACCGCATCGCCGAGGCCCATCCGGTGGTTGACGCCGCCGCCGCAGCGCACCGCGTACTTTTGCAGCACCCGCAGGCCCGGCAGCGTCTTCCGGCTGTCCCGGATGCGGCAGCCGGTGCCCGCCACCGCATCGACCCACGCCGCGGTCGCGGTAGCGATGCCGGACAGGTGGCACAGCAGGTTCAGCGCCGTGCGTTCGGCCGTGAGCAGGCCACGGACCGGAGCTTTCACCCGCAGCACGCAGTCGCCGGGCGCCAGCACGTCGCCATCGGAGCGCTCGGACAGCACGGTGTAGGAATCCGCGCCGAGCACCTCGTCGAGCACTAGGCGCGCCAGCGGCAGGCCGGCGACCACCCCGGCGCGGCGGGTGTTGAACCCGGCCTCGGCGATGGCGTCGGCGGGCACCGTCGCCTCGGTGGTCGCGTCCGGCCCGTAGCGCAGGTCCTCTGCCAGCGCCGTGCGCACGACCTCGCGGGCCCCGTCCAGGTCGCTGTCCAGGTCGATAGTCATGCCGCTGTCCTCGCAATCCCGACCCCGGTGTGGATGAGCCACCCCGAGGCGTCCAGCCGGAGCACGGTGCTGCGCCGCCAGCGCAGGTCGTCGGTCTCCGTGAAATCCGTCCGGCGGTGGCAGCCGCGCGACTCGGCTCGTTGCCGGGCCGCCGCGAGCAACGCCTGCGCGGTCAGCGTCAGCGACGAGTCTTCCACCGTCTGCCGGGTCCGCAGTGGACGGACGATGGCGGCCCGGTCCAGCGTCGCCGTTGCGGACGACATTCCCTCGTCATCCCGCCCGATGCCGGCGTGCCGGCTCATGGTGCGCTGCAACAGGTCCCGGTCGACCACGGCCATCGCGGGCTGCATGACCTCGCCGATGGTCGTGCGGCTCAGCAGGCCGCAGCCCAGGTCCCTGGCCACCGCCTCGGCCGCGCGCCCACCGACCACGAGCCCCTCCAGCAGGCTGTTGGACGCCAGCCGGTTCGCGCCGTGCAACCCAGTGCACGCGACCTCACCGGCGGCATAGAGCCCGTTGACCGAGGTACGACCATCCACATCGGACACCACGCCGCCGCAGGAATAGTGCGCCGCGCTGGCCACCGGGATCGGCTCGTGGAGCGGGTCGATCCCGGCCGCCCGGCAGGCGGCGTAGACGGTCGGGAACCGCTTGGGGAACCCAGCACCGATGACGGTCGCGTCAAGGAACACGTGCTCCGCGCCGGTTTCGGCGGCGCGCCGGTTGATCGCCGCCGACACGACATCGCGCGGCGCGAGGTCGGCCAGCGGGTGCTCGCCCCGCATCACGCGCTGCCCGCGCACGTCGACGAGCACCGCACCTTCGCCGCGGACGGCCTCGGTGATCAGCGGGCGCCGGCCTCGCGGCCCACCCGGCATGTAGAGCACCGTCGGATGGAACTGCACGAACTCCAGGTCGGCAACCGACGCACCGGCCCGCAACGCGAGCGCGATACCGTCCGCAGTGGACACCTCGGGATTCGTCGTGGCCGCGTAGAGCTGGCCGAGCCCACCGGTCGCCAGCAGCACGGCCGGGGCGTGCAGCACGCCCGGCCTGCTCTCGGCATCCGTCGCGAGCGCCCCCGCGACGGCTCCGTTGTCGCCGCGCAGCACCTCGACCACGCAATGCTGTTCCAGCACCGGGATCCCGCCGCCGCGTACGGCTTCGGACAGCGCGCGCTGGACCTCCGCGCCGGTGGCGTCGCCGCCCGAATGGATCACCCGGAACGCGCTGTGCCCGCCCTCGCGGGTCCGCGCCAGCGCGCCGTCGGAACCCGCGTCGAACTGGGCACCGGCCGCGCGCAACCGCGCGATCGCCGCGGCACCGTCCGCGAGGATGTCCCGCACGGCTGTGCGCGAGCACAAGCCGACGCCTGCCGTCAGCGTGTCCTCGACGTGCTTGCGCAGGCTGTCGCCCGGATCGAGCTCGTCGGGCCGGACCACTGCGATACCGCCCTGCGCCCAGCCGGTGTTGCCCGCCGAAACGGCGTCCTTGCTGACCACCAAGACCCGCAGGCCCAGCTCCCGGGCCCGCAACGCCGCCGTCAGGCCCGCGACACCGGTGCCGACGACGAGTAAGTCCGCGCCCGCTTCCCAGCTCATTCGCCACCTCCGGGCTTGCCGATGGCGATCATCCGCTCGACCGAGGCCCGTGCGCGGTCGGCGATTTCAGTCGGCACATGCACCTCGTCGGCGCCCTCGCGCAGGCAGCGCAGCAGTGCGGCCGGGGTGATCATCTTCATGTAGCGGCAGGACGCGCGGTCGTTGACCGCCCGGAAGTCGATCTCGGGTGCGGCACGGCGCAGCTGGTGCAGCATGCCGACCTCGGTGGCCACCAGCACCGAACGCGCGCCGGTCTCCTTCGCCGCGCTCAGCATGTCGCCGGTGGAAAGGATCTTCACCCGCTCCTTGGCCACGGTGCCCTCGCCGGCCAGGTACAGCGCCGAGGTCGCGCACCCGCACTCGGGGTGGATGAACAGGTCGGCGTCCGGATTGGCCGCCGCCCGCTCGGCGAGCTCCGGCCCGTTGATCCCGGCGTGCACGTGGCACTCACCGGCCCAGATGTGCAGGTTGTCGCGGCCGGTCTCGCGCTTGACGTGCGCGCCCAGGAACTGGTCCGGGCAGAACAGCACCTCACGGTCGGCCGGGATGGAGCGCACCACGTCCACCGCGTTCGACGAGGTGCAGCAGATGTCGGTCTCCGCCTTCACGTCGGCCGTGGTGTTGACGTAGGACACCACGACGGCGCCCGGATGTTCGGCCTTCCAGTCGCGCAGCTGATCGGCGGTGATCGAGTCGGCCAGCGAACAGCCCGCTCGGGCATCCGGGATCAGCACCGTCTTGTCCGGGCCGAGAATCTTCGCGGTCTCGGCCATGAAGTGCACGCCGCAGAAGACGATCGTGCTCGCCGCGCTGTTCGCCGCGATGCGGCTCAGCGCGAGCGAGTCGCCCGTGTGGTCGGCGACGTCCTGGATCTCCGGGAGCTGGTAGTTGTGCGCCAGCAGCACGGCGTCCCGCTCGTCGGCCAGCTTTCGCACCTCGCGAGCCCAGTCGTCGGTGGGCTCCACACCGATGTAACCGGCATCGGTCCGCTCCCAGGTTGCAGTCGCGGCCATGTCGTCCTCCTCGCCGGATCCCCCGGGAGAACCCGCCCGGAAGCTCCGCTTATCCCCCGGACCAAGCGCCCCGAGGTTTTCGCCTTATAATCGAAAACGTGCCACATACTAACACCTCAAGTCGCGCGGACAAGGGCTATGTTGGTCACGAAGTGCTCGCCGGGGTCCTTCAGATCCGCGACGACCGGTTGCAGGTGATGCTCTGGCAACGCGCCCAGGAACCGGACGTCCACCGGTGGTCGCTGCCCGGCGGGAGGCTGGCCGACACCGAAGACGTCGAGAGCTCGATCCGGCGACAGCTGGCCGAGAAGGTCGACGTGCACAAGCTTTCCCACGTGGAGCAGCTCTCGGTGTTCAGCAAGCCGGACCGGCTGCCCGGCCGCCGGGTGGTCGCCACCGCCTTCCTCGGGCTCGTGCCCTCCGACACCGACCCCGCGATGCCCGCCGACACGGCGTGGCACCCGGTGGACGCGCTGCCGCCGACCGCCTTCGACCACGAGCTGATCGTGCTGGCCGCGCGCGACCGGCTGCGCGCGAAGCTGTCCTACACCAACATCGGCTTCGCGCTGGCGCCCGTCGAGTTCACCGTCTCGGAGCTGCGCCGGATCTACTCCGCCGCGCTCGGCTACCAGGTCGCGGCGACGAACCTGCAACGCGTGCTGTCCCGGCGGGGGGTGCTGGAACCCACCGGTCGCACGCTGCCCGCCGGCCCGGCCGGTGGCCGCCCGCCCGCGCTCTTCCAGTTCACCTCGCGGGATCTACAGGTCACCGACCCGTTCGCGGTGTTCCGCCCGCCGACCTAGCTAGAGAGTGTTTCAAACGTGGTTTGCGTAGCGGTGCGGGTAGCGGAACCTCACACGCCGCCTGGGCTCCGGGATCCCCGACTGATGTATAGCCCAATACACGGCGCTGGGGCTGTCCTCGCCAGGCGACGTCTGAGCCGTTTGGGATCCCTTGGGCAGGCGGTGCAAGCTGAGTCCCACACCACAAGCGGCTTACGCCGCTTATAAGACAGACCCTAGAGGTCAACATGCTGCCTCACCGGCGCCAGGCACGTAGGTTGGAAGCGTGACTGAGGTGCTCCCGCTGTTCCCGCTCGGATCCGTGCTGCTACCGGGCGGTCACCTGCCGCTGCACATCTTCGAACCGCGCTACCGGCAGCTGGTCACCGACCTGGTGGGCGAGGACCTGCCGGACCGCCGGTTCGGCGTGGTGGCCATCAAGCAAGGCTGGGAGACCGGCGAGGACAACGTGGACTCGATGTACGACGTCGGGTGCTCGGCGGTGCTGGATCAGGTGCGGCAATTGCCCGGCGGGCGTTATGACGTCAGCGCCAACGGCGACCGGCGGTTCCGCCTGCTACAGATCGACGGGAGCGCCGCGCCGTACCTGATGGCCGAGGTCGAATGGCTGCCGGACAGTGCCGCGGAGAACGATTCGGCAGCGCGCCGGGAACACCTGACCACCGCCGCGCGCTCGGCTTACCAGCGCTACCACGAGACCGGGTTGCGCGGCGGGCGGCGCGAGGTCCCCGGCGAAGACGCCGACGCCGCGGCGCTTTCCTACCTGCTGGCCGACGATTGCGTGCTGACCGTGGAAGACCGGCAGGAGTTGCTCGCCGAGACCGACCCGCTGGCGCGGTTGCGAAGCATCCGGCGGCTACTGCTGCGAGAGGCCCAGTTCCTCCGCGAGCTGCGCGCGGTTCCGGCCCCGCTGACCGAATTCGCCCAGCACACCAGCGTCAACTGACCCAGTCGGCGGCATCGCTAGGATCTTCGCATGTCGTCACCGGGCAATTGGGGTTCCCACGAGTACGGGCAGTATGATCCGAACACCGGGCAGCCCGTAGCCGGTAATCCTGGAGCGTCGGGGCAGCCCGGCATGCAGTACCAGGGTTTCGGCGCGTTCTCGCAACCCCATCCGGCGCAGCCCCATCCGCCGCAGCCACAGCCGCCCGTTTACCCCGGAATGGTCGGCGGCTTTCCGGCACCGCCGCCACCCCGCAAGAGCCGAGGTCCGCTGGTCGCCGCGATCGCGCTCGCCGCCGTGGCGGTGATCGCCGTCGTCACCACGATCGTCGTGCTCAGCACGGACGGCGGCAGCCAGGCGGCATCGCCCCCGGCAACCACGCGTACCACCGCGCCGTCCCGGACGACCAGCAGCGCGCCCACCACGTCGGCGGCCGCGGCCAACCCGAACCTGAAGCCGGTGGTGCCGGGCTGGCAGGTGGCATCGGTGCCCAGGCGGGGCGCGATCTACGACGTGCCGCCGAACTGGGAACTGGACCCCAATTCGGACAACGTCCACGGCATCGGCCCGCCCGACGACCCGGTGACGATGACCGGCGTGGCCGACTACCAGAAGGGCTTCTGCCCCGGCGACGTAAACAGCTACCGAGCGACGGCTGGCGCGACGGCGCGCAGGGGCTCGAACGACACCACGGTGGCCAACGAGACCCTGCAGAAGTTCGCCGCACTCGCCTACACGCGGGACGGCCACGCGCCCGTGGTCGTGCCGGGCCCGCCGGAGCAGCTCCAGATCGCCGGCGGCACCGTCCCGGCCATCCGGGTCACCGCGCAGGTCACGCTGACGGCACCCGGTCCCTGCGACTCCGCAGCGGTGGCGGTCAGCGTGCTCGCCACCAACAACGACGGGCAGAGCTCGGTGGTGTTCATCACTGCCGCCGATCAGAACGTGCCCGACGCGGTTTCCGTCGACACGCTCAATCAGATCACCCAGTCCTTCCGCGGCGCTTCGGCCTGATCGCCGGGTCCGCGGGGCACGGTTCCACCGCCTGCAGGGGCTTGGGTGGGTCAGCCCAGGCGGCGGCCGAGGTCGTCGAGGCCGTTCCAGGAGGCCGCGAGGCCATAACCGAGCGCAAGCCCAAACGGCTGCACCAGCACCACCCAGTAGCTGCCGACCTCCGGAGCGACCGTGATCAGGTCGCCCAACTGCGGGTTCGCGGGCATCGTGTACAGGCCCTGGGCGAACAACGCACCCATCTGCATGCCCAGCCACGATGCGACCACCGAACCGAGCGCGCCGGCGATGAGCAGCACCGGGCCTCGACGGCCGCGCGCCAGCCACAGCACGGCGGCGGTCAGCAACCCCGCGGCGAAGGCGATCAGTGCGAAGATCGCGATCGCGTCGAACCCGTGGTAGCCCTCCACCAGCATCGGGGTCAGCGACCCGTGCGGGCCGAGGACGTTCTCCTGCGGCGGAGCCAGCCGCGACCACACCCACCCGATCGGCAAACCCAGCAGCGCGATCAACGACACCGCGCTCACCGCGGGCAGCACGTCGGCCTTGACCACCACTCGGGGCGGCGGCGCGATGAGCTGCGGAACCAGCAGCTCCTCCTCGGGTCCGGAGGCGGGCCCGACCTGCTGCGGCGTACCGCCGGACTCCACCGGGCTGTCAGCCACTCGCCGACCTCCTCCTACCGGCTGCCACACACTCTCCTGCTGCGTCACCCTAGCGCTCCGCGACGTCGCGGCCGCATCACCCGATGCCCGGGCGGTCAGCGCACGTCAACTATTCTGCGCGAGCCCCCATGTCAGCTACGCCTAAGGACGCGTGAAGTGGCGGGAATCTTGCCGAGTCCCCTGTTGACCGGACCTAGCCCGATCGACGAACCGCGCCGAGATTCGGCCGTTCGCCTGCCGCTGCGCAGTACCGTCGCCGAGCTCTTCCTAGGCGCGGCGGTGGCCGCGCTGGTCAGCCTGCTGTTGCAGTTCGCCATCGCGCGGCTGAGCATCAGCGAACCCAGCTACGCGCCGGAAGCACTCGCGGCCGTCGGCAGCGCGCTGGTGTTGGCCGTGGTGTTCCTGTTGCTGATGTTCGGATATCGGCGTTCGCCGCGCTGGGCGCGACTGCTGGGCACCTGGGTGGCACTGAGCTCGTTCAGCACGTTCGCCTTGGCGATTCCGTTGGAGTCCACCCGGTTCTACTACGGTGGATCCACTGTGGACAACGGGTTCCGCCTCCAGTACATGACGCGGATGGCGTCCTCGCCCGCCTTGCTGGACATGAACTACGCCGGCGTCGGGCCCTACTACCCGGGCGGCTGGTTCTGGCTGGGCGGTCGCTTCGCGAACCTCATCGGGTGGGAGGGCTGGGCGGCGTACAAGCCGTACGCGCTGGCCTGGGTCGCGGTGACTACCGTCGTCGCGTTCACGCTCTGGAGCGTCGTGGTGCGGCGTCGGCTCGCGCTGCTCGCCGCGCTGGCCACGGCGCTCGCCGGCATGTTGCACGGCATCGAGGAGCCCTACGCGTGGCCGTCGGCGGCGTGGCTGGCGCCGGTGGCCGTGCTGGCCTGGCACGCGCTGCGCCGCCGGGAGCGCGCTCCACGATGGACATTGGTCTGCATCGGCGCCTTCGTCGGTTTTGCCGCGATCACCTACACCCTGCACTTCGTGTTCGCGGTGCTGATGGTCGTGCTGATGGCGGTCGTCATCGGGACGTTCCGGGTGCACCAGGGACAAGCGCCGTGGCCGACGGTACGGCAGTTGTTCCTGCGGCTGCTGCCGATCGGCATCGTCAGTCTCCTCATCGCTTTGCTGGTGTGGTGGCCGTACCTGCTGGAAACGCATTTCCTGCTCGACAACCCGCGTAGCGCGGCCCAGCACTACCTGCCCGAAGACAGCGCGTTCCTGCCGGTGCCGATGATGGAGGCCACCGCGTTCGGCGGCCTGTGCCTGGTGGGCCTGGTGTGGCTGCTGATGCGGTGCCGACGCAGCGAAGTGGCCGCGTCGATGCTCACCATCGTGATCGCGGTCTACGGCTGGTTCGTGCTCTCGACGCTGGCACTGATCGCCAAGACGACGCTGCTGGCGTTCCGTCTCAACGTGATCCTCGACGTGACGCTGACCGTCGGCGGTGTCTTCGGCCTGCTGGAGCTCATCGGCTACCTGCGGCGCAAGCTCGACACCAAGTACGCATTGCGCATTAGCATGGTCGCCGCCGCGCTGGGGCTGCTCGGTGCCATCACGATCAACCAGGGCGCGCTCGGGCTGGCGTTGCGCGACTCCGCCGAACGCGCGTACCAGGACTACTACCCGACCGGCGACAACGCGATGGGACAGCGGGATCCGGCCGAGCCCGGCTCCTGGATCGACGACGAGATCCGCGCGATCGCCGAGCTGACCGGCCGCAAACCGGACCAGAACGTGCTGCTCGGCACCGACTACCAGCTGATGTCCTTCCAGCCGTACTGGGGTTTCCAGCAGGAAACGCCGCACTATGCCAACCCGCTGGCGGACTACGCCGACCGGGCCGCCCTGATCCAGCGGTGGAGCACGGCGAAGACCCCGGACGACCTCCTGCGCATGCTGCGCACGAGCCCGTTCCTGCCCCCCAACGTGTTCGTCCTGAGCAATCCGGCGAGCCCGAATTCACCTACAGCAAGCCAGAATTCCCCCGCACCAAGCCGGGGGTCCACTGTGGAGGCGCCGGCGGACGAGGCGGGCAAGCTCGTCCTGCGGCTGAAGGCCGACGCCTTCCCCCAGCAGCCGAACGTCCGGGACTACGACGTCTACTTCGACCCCGCGGTGTTCGACTCCCCCGCCTTCGTCAAGCGCGAAGTGGGCCCGTACACCATCATCGCGCGGCGCTGACGGGCTCCACCGCGTCGATCGGAGGTCAGCCCTCCGCTAGGCAGACCCGGAGTTCCTGCAGTCCGTGGATGAGCGAGCTGAAGCGCCACTGCACGTCGTCCAGCGAGCCGACGGCACGGAGGTTCGGGAAGCGCTCGACGAGCTGCCGCAGCGCGATCTGCGCCTCCAGGCGGGCCAGTTGCGCGCCCAGGCAGAAGTGGATGCCGTGACCGAACGCCAGGTGCCCGCGAGCGTCGCGGGTGATGTCGAAGCGGTCCGGTTCGGCGAAGCGCTCCGGGTCGTTGCTGCCCGCGGACAGTCCAACCCAGACGATTTCGCCGGCCGGGATCTCCACGCCGCCGTACTCGACGGGCTCGATGGTGTGCCGCAACGTCCCGTGGATTACCGGACCGTCGAAGCGCAGCATCTCCTCGACCGCGTCGGGCACCAAGCCCGGGTCGGCCACCAGCGCCGCCCACTGCTCGGGGTTGCGCAACAGCGCCAGCACCCCGTTCCCGATCAGGTTCACGGTCGTCTCGTGCCCGGCGACCAGCAGCAGGAACACCGTCGCGATCAGCTCCTGCTCGCTGAGCCGGTCCTCGTCATCCCTGGCCTCGATCAGCGCGGTGATCAGGTCGTCGGCCGGTTCGCGTCGCTTGGTCGCGATGAGCTCGACCATGTACGCGGACGCCGACTGCACGGCGTGTTGCAACGCTTGCTCGTCGGAGGCGTCCAGGATGGTGTTGGTCCAGGCCCGGAAGTCGTCCCGACGGCTCTCGTCCACGCCGAGCATCTCGGAGATCACCTGGGTAGGCAACGGGAACGCAAAGGCGTCCAGCAGGTTGACGTCGGACTTGTCGGGGATCGCGTCGAGCAGTGCCGCGCTGATCTGCTCGATGTGCGGGCGCATGCTCTCCACCCGGCGCGCGGTGAATGCCTTGACCACGAGTTTGCGCAGCCGGGTGTGGTCCGGGATGTCCATGTTCAGCATGTGGACGGCCAACTCGGTAGCGAACTCCCCGTGGTCCGCGTCCGGCGGCAGCTTCGCGTTGACCACTTCCTGGGTCCGGATGGCGTTCTTGCCCAACCGGTGGTCGGCCAGCGCGGCGCGGGCGTCGTCGTACCGGGTGATTACCCAGACCTCCATGCCCTGGTGGGTGACCATCCGCTGGACCGGCGTGGTGCTCCGGAGTTGCGCGTTCCGGGTGTGCAGGTGCTGGACGAAATCGTGGTCGAAGACGGGAAGACCGGCCTGGGCCTGGATGTTGGACGACATCGGTTTCCTTCGCGCTCAGCAGCGATGACGAGAACCCTAGTGAACACTTTTCACGTCCTGCTGTCACGTCGCGACCCGGCACCGGTGGCGATTTCCATCGAAATCGCTACGTCAGTGGGCCTCGAAGCAGCCCGCGCCGAGGAGGCCCTTGAGTTCGCCCCGCAGGCCGTTCTCCGTGGACACGAAGTAGTCGCTGGACAGGGCGAGGCGGGTAATGCCGCGGGGGCTCTGCAGCTTCAGGTGCACCGGCGTGGTGCCCGAGTGCGCCCGCAGCGTCCGCTTGAGCTCCGCCACCAGGGTTTGGTCGACCCGGCCCACCGGCACCTTGATCACGAACGCCGGATCGGTGCCCGGGTCGGTCTCCGCCGCCGAAATGTCCACCGGCACCGCATCCGAGGCGAACACGCTGATCGTGCCCTCCCGCTCGTTGATGCGTGGAACCGGCTGGCCGGCGCGAGATACGCCTCGATGCCGATGATCGGTTTGATGCCGGTTTTCTTCGCCTGCTGGTAAAACTCGTCCGCACCGAACATGTTGCCGTGGTCGGTCATGCCCACCGCGGGCATGCCGAGCCGCTCCGCTTCGGCGAATAGCGCCCCGACCTTCGCCGCACCGTCGAGCATCGAGTACTCGGTGTGCACGTGCAGGTGGACGAAGGGGACGACAGGCACGGGGAAGTCCTCCTTCGGCGGCTGTGGGGAGAGGTGTCAGCCTAACTCGCGCCTCCGACGTGATCGGAGATTCCCCCGGCGTTGCGCGAGGTTTCCTGGTGAACACGTGGCTCGGCGAGCAAAAGCGCGTGCCCTTGACGCGACAGCGGGGCGGAGCGGGTAGCGTGGCACGACGTGGCTGGCCCTGATCCCGTGGACGTGCGGCTGTTGAGCGTCGTCGCCGAGATGGGCCGTGCGGCGGTTCCCGAGATCGCCGGCCGGCTCGGCATGGATGTGCGCGACGTCGCAGCGCGTCTTGCTGCCCTGTCCACGACCGGGCTGCCGCTGATCGTCGGCGTCGAGTGCGATGCGCAAGGCATCCGCAATGCGGTCGCCGCGGCGCAGCAATGGGCCGCGCAGAACACGGCAAGCGGTGCCTACCAGGTGTCCGGTCCGGTCAGCGGTGGCTACCCGGTGCAGCACTCCGGCTCCTACCCGCAGCCGTCCGGCGCTTACCCGATGCCCAGCGGTGGCTACCCGGCGCCCGGCTACGGGGGGCCGAGCGGCCCGCAGCCGTTCGTCCCGTCCGGCCCGCCGCCGACGTCCTTCCAGCAGCAACCCGCCAAGCCGGGACCGCAGAACCCGATGAACGTCTGGGGCCCGCCGGGGTCGGCGGCCTGGGCCCGCGGCGACCAGCAGCGGCCGGGCACCCAGCGCGCGCCGCAGCCGGTGCGCACCGGCAAGGTCGGCAGCAAGCTCGACGTCGAGGGCCTGGAGGGTGAGCGGATCACCATCCTGCTCGTCGAGGTCGTGGACCCGGCCGACTTCCTGTTCACCGCGGCGGGTTACGAGCTGCGGGAGGGCGAGCGCGCGGTCGTCGTGCACACCGAGCTGACCAATCGCGGGACCACGCCGTTCGCCTCGCTGCCCGACCTGTACCTGGAGTTGATCGCCAAGGACGGCTCCGCGGTGTCGAAGGCGCCGGTGTCGCTGTCCTCGCGTCCCCCGCACCGCATCGGCGTGCAGCCCGGCGAAACAGCGGGCGGCCACACCGTGTACGTGCTGCCGGAGTCCACGGAGCTCACCACGGTGCGCTGGACGCCCCGGCCCGGCGACGAGCAGCGCACCCTTACCTGGGACATCACCGACCTCTGACCTTCGCGGCCGGTCGTTCCAACGGGCGTGTGCTGTTGCGGTTTGCGCGCTGCTGTGGACACCTGGACACATGACCTCGCATGAGGGTGGTCGCACCAGCGTCGGCGTCCCGCGCGAAACGGAGCCCGGCGAGCGCCGGGTCGCGCTCGTGCCCGGCGTCGTCGAGCGGTTGTGCGCGCAGGGGCTCGACGTGGTCGTCGAGTCCGGTGCCGGGCAGGCCGCGCTGATCCCGGACGACGCGTTCACCAAGGCGGGCGCGCGCATCGGCGATCCGTGGCCGGCCGATGTCGTGGTGAAGGTGGTCCCGCCGACCGAAGCGGAGATCGGCCGGTTGGCGGCCGGGTCGTCGCTGATCGGGTTCCTGGCGCCGTTGACCGACCCGGAGCTCGCCGGGCGGCTGCGCGCCGCCGGGGTGCTGGGCTTCGCGATGGAGTCGGTGCCGCGGATCTCCCGGGCCCAGTCGATGGACGCGCTGTCCTCCCAGGCCAACGTCGCGGGATACCGGGCGGTGCTGCTGGCGGCGACCGAATGCACCCGGTTCTTTCCGATGCTGACCACGGCGGCAGGCACCGTGAAGCCCGCGTCGGTGCTGGTGCTCGGCGTCGGGGTCGCCGGGCTGCAGGCGCTGGCGACCGCGAAGCGGCTCGGTGCCCGCACCACCGGCTACGACGTGCGACCCGAGGTCGCCGATCAGGTGAGTTCGGTGGGGGCGAAGTGGCTGGACCTGGGCATTTCGGCGGTCGGCGAAGGCGGCTACGCCCGGGAGCTGACGGCCGAGGAGCAAGCCGCGCAGACCCAACGGCTCAACTCGGCCATCGCCGGTTTCGACATCGTGATCACCACCGCGCTGGTACCCGGACGACCGGCCCCGAAGCTGGTTCCCGCCGAGGCGGTGCACCACATGCGGCCCGGCAGCGTAATCGTCGACCTGGCCGGCCCGGCGGGCGGAAACTGCGAGCTCAGCGAGCCGGGGCGCACCGTAGTCAGCCACGAGATCACCATCGCCGCCCCGCTGAACCTCCCGGCGACCATGCCGGAACACGCCAGCGAGCTTTACGCCCGCAACGTCCAAGCGCTCCTGGAGCTGATGCTCGTCGACGGCCGCCTCGCCCCCGACTTCACCGACGAGGTCCTGGCCGCCACGTGCATCACCCGACCGGATTGATCTAGCACACGCAGAGAGGAGGAGCGATGTTCCTGGCCAATCTGGCGATCCTGGTGCTGGCGGGATTCGTCGGCTTCGCGGTGATCTCGAAGGTGCCGAACACGCTACACACGCCGCTGATGTCCGGCACCAACGCGATCCACGGCATCGTGCTGCTCGGCGGGGTTCTGGTGCTGGGGTCCGGCGTGTCCACTGTCGGATCGCAGCTGCTGGCGCTGGTGGCCATCGTGTTCGGGACCATCAACGTCGTCGGCGGTTTCCTGGTCACCGACCGGATGCTGGGCATGTTCAAGCGCAAGCCGGGCGCGGCGCGGAAGGGTGCCGACAAGTGATCACGCTGCGGACCGTGCTCTACATCCTGGCGTTCGCGCTGTTCATCTACGGCCTGATGGGACTCACCGGCCCGCGCACGGCGGTGCGGGGCAACGCCATCGCGGCGGCGGGCATGGTGGTCGCCATCGTCGCCACGCTGCTCACCCCGGGCCTGGGCAACTGGGGGCTGATCGCGCTGGGCCTGGTGATCGGCACGGTCATCGGGGTGCCGGCCGCACGGCGGGTGAAGATGACCGCGATGCCGCAGATGGTCGCGCTGTTCAACGGCGTGGGCGGCGGTGCGGTGGCGCTCACCGCGTGGGTGGAGTTCCGGGAGACCACCGGCTTCCGGGCGGAACCCGCCGTCACCACGATCTCGACGCTGTTCGCCGCGATCATAGGGTCAATCTCGTTCTGGGGCTCGCTGGTCGCCTTCGGCAAGCTGCAGGAGATCTTGCCCGGCCGCCCGGTCACCGCCGGTCGGCTGCAGATGCCGCTGAACGTGCTGCTGCTGGGCGGGGCAGTCGCGTGCGCCGTGGCGATCGGGCTGGGCGGCAGCGCCGAATTGCTGCTCGTCGCGGTGCTGGTGCTGGCCGGGCTGGCGGGGATCGCGGTGGTGCTGCCGATCGGCGGCGCCGATATGCCGGTGGTGGTCTCGCTGCTCAACGCGTGCACCGGGCTATCCGCGGCGGCGGCCGGGCTGGCGTTGGGCAACACCGCGATGATCGTGGCGGGCATGCTGGTGGGCGCCTCCGGTTCGATCCTGACCGACCAGATGGCCAAGGCGATGAACCGGTCGATCCCGTCGATCGTCGCCGGCGGGTTCGGCGGCGGCGAAACCGCGGCAGCCGCGGTGACCGGCGGCTCGGTGCGCGCCATCAGCTCGGCGGACGTGGCGATCCAGCTGGCCTACGCCGGACAGGTGATCGTGGTGCCCGGCTACGGCATGGCGGTCGCGCAAGCCCAGCACGCGGTGCAGGACATGGCGAAGTTGTTGGCGGACAAGGGCGTCGGCGTCAACTATGCGATTCACCCCGTGGCGGGCCGGATGCCTGGCCACATGAACGTGCTGCTCGCGGAGGCGGACGTGCCCTACGAGCAGCTCAAGGAGATGGACGAGATCAACGACGAGTTCGCCCGCACCGATGTCGCGCTGGTGATCGGCGCGAACGATGTCACCAACCCAGCGGCCCGCACGGACCCGGGCTCGCCGATCTACGGCATGCCGATCCTCAACGTCGATCAGGCCAAGGCCGTCATCGTCCTGAAGCGCTCGATGCGAGCGGGCTTCGCGGGAGTGGACAACCCGCTTTACACCGACCCCAGGACCGCGATGCTCTTCGGCGACGCCAAGGACACGGTCCGCGAAGTGATCGAAGAACTCAAGGCGCTCTAGTCTTAGGATTTCTTGTCGCGGCGGAAGAGGTCCAGCGGGTTGGCGCGCTTGGGGCGTTCGGGCTTGTTGCGGCTGCGGTATTCCAGCTTCGGCCAGTCGCCCGCATCGCGCTGCGCCCGCTCCGGCTCCGGGGCGCCGAACACCGAGGGCGGTGTCGCGCCGACGTCCTCGGCGCTGATCAAGTCGCGGAGGCTGGTGAAGCCGGCGGGCGTGGTTTCCGCATCGGCGCCGGGGTCGAGCGCCGGCATGCCGCTGGGCGGCGTCGGCGCGTCCGAACCGTCGAACGATCTCGACTCTGCCATCGAACCCCCTTGGTCGTCGCAGGCTTGCCTGCCACCGTACCGGGCTCAGCCGTCCTGCCCGCGCAGCTCATCCAGCGCGTGCTGAAGGTCGTGCGGGTATTCGCTTTCGAAGCTGACCCAGCCTCCGGAGGGATGCTCGAAGGAGAGGCCGCGCGCGTGCAGCCACTGCCTGGTAATGGCCAGCCGCCGGGCCAGCACCGGGTCCGCGCCGTAGGTCAGGTCGCCCACGCAGGGGTGCTTGATCGCCGCGAAATGCACCCGGATTTGGTGCGTGCGACCGGTTTCCAGCTTCACGTCCACCAGCGACGCCGCGCGGAATGCTTCCATCGTCTCGTAATGCGTGATGCTCGGCTTGCCGCCGGTGACGACCGCGAACTTGTAGTCGTGGCGCGGATGCCGGTCGATCGGCGCGTCGATGGTGCCGCGACTCGGGTCCGGGTGCCCCTGCACCACGGCGTGGTACCGCTTGTCCACGGTGCGTTCCTTGAACGCGCGCTTGAGCACCGAATACGCGTGTTCGCTCTTGGCGACGACCATGACTCCCGTGGTGCCCGCGTCCAGCCGGTGCACGACGCCCTGCCGTTCGGAGGCACCGGAGGTCGCGATGCGCACACCCGCGGCGGCGAGCCCGCCGACCACGGTCGGCCCTTCCCAGCCCGGGCTCGGGTGCACCGCGACGCCGATCGGCTTGTCGACGACGACGATGTCGTCGTCCTGGTGCAGGATCTTGAGCCCTTCCACGGGCACCGCGACGACCTGGCGCGGTTGCCCCACGACGGGCAGCATCACCTCCAGCCAGGCCCCGGCGACCAACCGGTCGGACTTGCCTGCGGGATTGCCGTCGACCAGCACGTCACCGGACTCCGCCAGCGAGGCGACGGCGCTGCGGGACAGGCCGAGCAGTTTCGACAGGCCCGCATCCACCCGCATGCCGTCCAGCCCTTCGGGGACCGGCAGCGTTCGAAGGCCGCTCACGACGCCACGGCCTTCTTCTTGCGGTGGACCGTGCCGTCGTAGTCCCGGCCCATCAGCGACAGCAGCACGACCAGGATGCCGCCGCAGACGATGCACGAGTCGGCGACGTTGAACACCGGCCATATCGCGCCGCCCGGAGCGAACACCGATAGGAAGTCGACCACATGCCCCTGCAGGGGGCCGGGAGCGCGGAAGATCCGGTCGACCAGGTTGCCGCAGGCCCCGCCGAGCACCAGGCCGAGGCCGACCGCCCAGCCCGGCGAACGCAGCTTCGGCGCCAGCCAGATGATCACCCCGACCACCGCGATCGCGAGCAGCGCCAGCAGCCAGGTCATGCCGGTGGCCAGGGAGAACGCGGCGCCCGGGTTGCGCAGCACGTCGAGATAGAGCACGCCCCCGAGCAGCCTGACCGGCGCGTGGCCCTCCAGGTTGGCCACCACGGCGATCTTGGTGACGATGTCGATGCCTAGGGCGACGACGGCCACCCCACCCAGCAGGGCGAGCAGCTTCCGGGACCCATCCCGCGGCGACTCGTCGGCCGCCTCGGGCTGCGTCTCAGGGGCTCGTTCCGCGGCGGTCGACCCAGCGTCCGCCTGCTCCGCTGAGGACTGTTCTTGGGGGGACTGCTCGGTGCTCACGAGAGTCATTGTCCCTGAACCGGAACCAAAGCATCGCACCAGTACCCGCTCGGGGTCAGGACAGGAAGTCCGGGGCGGGCCGCGGGTCGCCGACCGGGGTCCAGCGGCCGTCGACCTGCTCGTAATTCCAGCTCGGGCCCTGGGTCACCAGCCACCGCAGGGCGTTGACGAACCGGTCGACTTGCTCGTTGGTCGTGCCCAGCCCGACGCTGACCCGCACCGCCCGATCGGAGTCCGATCCCGCACGCGAGAGCAACCGTCGCGTGGCCACGTGCGCGCAGAACAACCCGTCGCGAACGCCGATGCCGTGCTCCGCGGAAAGCGCAGCGGCCAGCAGGCCGGGGTCCCGACCGTCAACGGTGAAGCTCACCACGCCGACCCGGTCGTGATCGGCGTCGAACAAGCAAAGCTCGCGCAGCCCTGGCACGTCGCGCAGACCGGCCCGCAGCCGATGCAGCAGCGACTCCTCATGCTCGACGACATGCGTCCAGTTCGCCGCGAGCGTCTCGCAGGCCCTGGCCAGCGCGTGCACGCCGACGGTGTTCGGCGAACCGGCCTCGTGCCGCTCCGGCCCGGTGGTCCAGCTGACCGACGCTTCCTGCACCAACCGGGTCGCGCCACCGCCCGCCAGGTACGGCTCGGCGGCGTTGAGCCAGTCCGCACGGCCGACCAGCGCGCCGGCCCCGAAGGGCGCGTACAGCTTGTGCCCCGAGATCGCCACGTAGTCCACGTCAAGCTCGGTGATCCGCACCGGCCGGTGCGGCGCGAGCTGCGCGGCGTCGAGCACGGTGCGAGCCCCGCGGCGGCGCGCCACCCGCGCCAGGTCGGCCACCGGCCACAGTTCCCCAGTGACGTTGGAGGCGCCCGTGATCACCGCGAGCCGTGGCCCTTCCGGGCAGTCGGCCAGCGCGGCGTCCAGTGCGGCGACCGCGCCCGCCGGTGTCTCCGGCGCGGGGAGGCGGCGCACCCGCGGGCCGGTCCAGGGCAGCAGCGCCGCGTGGTGTTCGGTGTCGAAGACCACGACAGACGTGCCGCGCGGCAGCGCCCGGCCCAGCAGGTTCAGGGAATCGGTGGTGTTGCGGGTGAAGATCACCGAATCGGTGCGGCGAGCACCGACGAAGTCCAGCAGCTTGCCCCGCGCCTCCTCGTAGACCCGGGTGCACACCTGGGAGGCGAACCCGGCGCCGCGATGCACGCTCGCGTACCAGGGCAGCAACTCGTTGACCGCCGTCTGCACGGACTCCAGGCAGGGCGCGCTGGCCGCATGATCGAGATTCGCGTAACCGATGCGCCCGCCGGTGACCAGCGGAACCTCCAGCGCGCCGCCGACCACGGCGGGAATCCGGCACTCCACATTGGACTGCGAGGGGATTTCGATGACGGCAGAAGACACGACGCCCTCCTCGGGGGCCTCATCGGACCCGCCCAGGGGGTCCGCGCTTGCCGGATCGCCCTGCACGACCGGCCAGGTCCTCACCCGGGGCACCCCACCGCGGTTGGAGGGTTGCCGGCCAGCAAGCCGGGGCTTGATGCTGGCGCTCATGACCTTCGACTGAACACAGTAGAAAACCGCCCCCACGCCGGGCAACAAGATTCCCGAAACGTGGGAGCGGCGTTGGTCACACCGACAAATGACGAGAGGGCGCTCAGGCCCTGTTTATAAGCGGCGTAAGCCGCTTGCCGTGTGGGACTCAGCTCGCACCGCCTGCCCAAGGGATCCCAAACGGCTCAGACGTCGCCTGGCGAGGACAGCCCCAGCGCCGTGTATTGGGCATACATCAGTCGGGGATCCCGGAGCCCAGGCGGCGTCTGAGGTTCCGCCACCCACACCGCCACGCAAACCACTTTATGATGCACTCGCTAGGCCTTGGTGACAGTGACCTTGATTTCGGTGCCTTCGCCGACGGCGCCGGTGAAGCCGTCGGCCACGTCGCCGGGCTCGACCGCGTTCGCCAGGGTTTCGCCCGCGATGAAGTCGCGGTGCGCGGCGATCGCTTCCTGAACCTCGGCCGGCGCCGACACCGTCACCGTGATCCGGTCGGAGACCTCGAAGCCCGCTTCCTTGCGGGCCTGCTGCACGACACGCACGACGTCGCGAGCCAGGCCCTCGGCCGCCAGCTCCGGGGTCACGTCGGTGTCCAGCACGACCAGGCCCATGCCACCGGGCAGGGCCGAGGCAGCCCCGGGGTCGGTCGAGACCAAGCGCTCGGTGAACTCGCCGTCCTGGAGCTCGATGCCCGCCGCGACCACGGTGCCGCCGGTGCGCTGCCACTCGCCGGACTTCACCGCCTTGATCACCTTCTGCACGTCGCGGCCCAGGCGCGGGCCCGCGGCCCGCGCGTTCACCGCGATCTCGAAGTGGCCGTGCGCGGCGACATCGGTGCTCAGCTCCAGTTCCTTGACGTTGACCTCGTCGCGGATCAGGTCCGCGAACGGGCGCAACGCCTCCGCATCCGGGGTGGCGACCACGAGCTTGGCCAGCGGCAACCGCACCCGCAGCTTGTTGGCCTTGCGCAGCGCCGACGCGGCCGAGCACACCTGGCGCACCTCGTCCATCGCGGTCACCAGAGCCGCGTCCGCGGGCAACTCGTCGACCAGCGGCCAGTCCGCCAAGTGCACCGAGCGGCCGCCGGTCAGCCCGCGCCAGACCGCCTCGGCGGTCAGCGGCAGCAGCGGTGCCACCACCCGGCAGGTCACTTCCAGCACGGTGTGCAGCGTGTTGATGGCATCCCGGTCACCGGCCCAGAACCGGTCGCGGGACCGGCGCACGTACCAGTTCGTCAGCACCTCAAGGAACTCGCGCACGCATCCACAGGCCCCGGCCAGGTCGAAGTAGTCCATTGCGGACTGGACATCGCCGACGAGCTCGTGGGTCTTGGCCAGGATGTAGCGGTCCAGCACATGCTTACTGTCCACTTTGGATTCCCCGGCGACGCCCTCGGCGTTGGCGTAGAGGGCCAGGAAATACCAGGAGTTCCACAGCGGCAGCACCGCCTGCCGCACCGCGTCCCGGATACCGCGCTCGGTGACCACCAGGTCCCCGCCGCGCAGGATCGGGCTGGCCATCAGGAACCAGCGCATCGCGTCCGAGCCGTCGCGGTCGAAGACCTCGTTGACGTCCGGGTAGTTGCGCTTGGACTTCGACATCTTCAGCCCGTCGTCGCCCAGCACGATGCCGTGCGCCACCACGTTGGTGAACGCCGGCCGGTCAAACAGCGCCGTCGCCAGCACGTGCAGCAGGTAGAACCAGCCTCGGGTCTGGCCGTTGTACTCGACGATGAAGTCGCCCGGGTAGTGGTACTCGAACCAGTGCGCGTTCTCGAACGGATAGTGCACCTGGGCGAACGGCATCGAACCCGAGTCGAACCAGCAGTCCAGCACCTCCGGCACCCGGCGCATGGTGGACTTGCCGGTCGGGTCGTCCGGGTTCGGCCGGGTCAGGCCGTCGATCTCCGGGCGGTGCAGGTCCTTCGGCCGCACGCCGAAGTCCCGCTCCAGCTCGTCCAGCGAACCGTAGACGTCGGTGCGCGGGTAGTTCGGATCGTCGGAGACCCACACCGGGATCGGCGACCCCCAGTAGCGGTTGCGGGAGATGTTCCAGTCGCGGGCGTTCTCCAGCCACTTGCCGAACTGGCCGTCCCGGATGTGCCCGGGCGTCCAGTTGATCTGCTGGTTCAGCTCGACCATCCGGTTCTTGAACTGGCTGACCGCCACGAACCAAGACGACACCGCACGCTGGATCAACGCATTGTCGCAGCGCCAGCAGTGCGGGTACGGGTGGTCGTAGGTCTCGTGCCGCAGCAGCAGGCCCTTTTCCTTGAGGTCACGGGGGATCTGCTTGTTGGCCTCGAAGACCTGCAGCCCCTCGTACGGCGGGACCTCGCCGGTGAACTTGCCGTGCGCGTCGACCGGGACCACCGGTTCGATGTTCGCGGCGTCGGTGACGACCTTGTCCTCCTCACCGAAGGCCGGGGCGATGTGCACCAGGCCGGTGCCGTCGTCGGTCGTGACGTAGTCGGCCGGCAGCACCTGGTGCGCGTTTTCCCGGCCCACGAAGAAGTCGAACGGCGGCGCGTACTTGGTGCCGAGCAGTTCCGTCCCCTTGAAGCGGGCGACGACGTGCTCGGCGATGTCGTCGCCGAGTTCCCGCGCGTACGCGCCGAGCCTGGCTTCGGCCAGCACGTAGCGCTCGGCACTGTTGCCCGGCGCGACGAGCACATAGTCGACGTCGGGATGCACGGCGGCGGCCAGGTTCGACGGCAGCGTCCACGGCGTGGTCGTCCACACCAGGGCCAGCGCGCCATCGAAGGCTTTGCCGGGTGCGTCGAGCCGCAGGCCCACGGTCACCGCCGGGTCCTGCCGCTGGCGGTAGACATCGTCCATCCGGGTTTCGGTGTTGGACAGCGGCGTCTCGCATCGCCAGCAGTACCAGAGCACGCGGAAGCCCTCGTAGACCAGACCCTTGTCCCAGAGGGTCTTGAACGCCCACATGACGCTTTCCATGTAATCCAGGTCGAGCGTCTTGTAGTCGTTCTCGAAGTCGACCCACCGGGCCTGCCGCGTGACGTAGTCCTCCCACTCGGCGGTGTAGCGCAGCACCGAGGTCCGGCACGCCTCGTTGAACCCGGCGACCCCCATCTTCTCGATCTCGGACTTGGACGTGATGCCGAGCTGCTTTTCCGCCTCCACCTCGGCGGGCAGCCCGTGACAGTCCCAGCCGAAACGGCGCTCCACCCGGCGACCGCGCATCGTCTGGTAGCGCGGCACCGCGTCCTTGACATAGCCCGTCAGCAGGTGCCCGTAGTGCGGCAGGCCGTTGGCGAACGGCGGGCCGTCGTAGAAGACGAACTCGTTAGAACCGTTGACCCCGGGCTCCCGGGCCTGCACCGAGGCCCGGAATGTCTTGTCATCGGCCCAGAAATCCAGCACCTGGCGCTCGATCTCGGGGAACGCCGGCTGGGCCGCCACGCCGCGCTCACCGGCGTCGCCGAACTGAACCTTGGGATAAGCCATCGCGGATGCGCTCCTCGCGGTGTGTCGTTTCCGCCGCACAATCCGGGGACGACACATCGCGCGCCTGCTCGCGCGTGTTCCGCGGTACCACCCCGATTGCCGCCGACCGGGGTCGGCGACCTCTCGTTGCCGGCTGTGACGGGCCGGACCCGTCCGGTTCTACTGAGGTGCCCTGCCGCTGCTACCGAGCCCGGCAGTGCGCCCGTTCTTCCGGAGGCTCCCCGGTGATGGCCGGATCAACGCCTGGTTGTTCCAGCTTACCGGGTGCCCGCCACCGGAATTCACCGGAGCGCGGAGTCCCGCCGGTGGTCAGATCTGCGGACCTCGGCGGCCAGCGTGGCGTTCGGTGCGCAGTAGGCGCACGGCGTGAAGCCGAGTTCCCGCGCCTCACGTAGCCGCAACGCGATCGTCTTCCGAGCACCGAGCCACTCGCAGGTCCGCACGTGGTAGCGCGGCAGCTCGTCGAGCACCAACACCTCGGCATCCGGATCTGCCGCCGCAGCCGCATTGCTGCGTTCCTCGCCGGGGTCCCTGCCACCGGCCCCCGGCTCGGCCGTCCGCCGCCCGCGCGCCGGGCCAGCCCGAAGTCGCCGCCGATCGGCGACCAGCAACGCCACGCCGAGGGCACTGGCCAGCACCGACAACCACGCCAGGTCCGGTTCGCCGACGAGGACCGCGACGGCCAGAACACCACCGGCCGCCAAGACCAGCAGCAGCACGACCAACAGCACGCGATCTCACGCCCCTCGCCGAACGGTCCGGATACACGTCGGCGGCAACGGGCTCTCCGGCCCGTCGCCGCCGATGCGAACGAACTTGGTCAGCCGGCTTCGGCCGCGCGCGCCCCGAAGCTGTAGCTGGCCTGCTGACCTGACGATCGGCTGCCGCTGCTGTCGGCGGGCGCGGCCGAGCCCCGGTCCTGCAGTTCGCGCAACTGCGACTCCAGGTAGGTCTGCAGTCGAGTGCGGTACTCGCGCTCGAACGTGCGAAGGGTCTCGATCTTCTTTTCGAGAGCGTTCTTCTCCTGGGTGATGTTTCCCATCACCTCGGCATGCTTGCGCTGCGCGTCGCGCTCCAGGCCAGCGGCCTTCTCGCGGGCCTGCCGCTCCAGGGTCTCCGCCCGGGTGCGGGCGTCGTTGAGCATCGTCTCGGCCCGGGTCCGAGACTCGTTGACCATGCTGTCGGACTTCGAGCGCGCTTCGGAAAGCAGCTGCTCGGACTTCGTCCGCGCCTCGGACAACATGCCGTCCGCCTCGGCCTTGGCCTCACCCGTCAGCCGGTCGGCCATCTCCTGCGCGAGGCCCAGCACCTTGGCGGCCTGCACGTGGTGATCACCGCCCGGGGACGTCTGCTCAGTGGCGGTCGGCGCCGGGACCGGGGTAAGCCGGCGGGGTTCCTCCGGTGGGGCGGCGGGGGTCGAGGAAACCGACGCCGCCTGGCTGCGGGCATCGTCCAAGTCGACCTGGGCGGTCTGCAGCTGGGACTCGAGCTGCTCCACCTGGCTACGCAGGTCGTTGTTCTCCTCCACCAGCCGGGCAAGCTCGGCTTCAACCAGGTCGAGGAATGCGTCTACCTCGTCCTCGTTGTAGCCCCGCTTACCGATCGGAGGTTTGCTGAACGCGACGTTATGCACGTCGGCTGGGGTCAAGCCCACAAGATCACCTCACGCACTCCTCGGCTGCGGGTAGCCCGGGTTCCCCGTCACCCGGGCTGCACCAGTCGCATCAGTATGAACACGACCAGCAGCAGCACCATAATCGATAGGTCCAGTCCGACGCCGCCGATCCGGACCGTCGGAATCACCCGACGCACCAACTTTACGGCTGGGTCGGTCACTGTGTAGATGCTCTCCAACGCGATTGCAACCCCCCCGACCGGCCGCCAATCGCGAGCGAACACACGAACGAGTTCGATCACAATACGGCCCGTGAGCAGCAACCAGAAGAAGAACAGAACGTAAAACAGGACGATCTGCACCGGGTTCACGCTTCAACTGTGCCACCACTCACCCGTAGTTGAAAAAGGCACCCTCGGCGAGCCGCCGCTTGTCCTCCGCCGCCACGTCCACGTTCGGCGGTGAGAGCAAGAACACGCGGTTGGTGACCTTCTCGATCGACCCTCGCAGCGCGAACGCCAGACCGGCGGCGAAGTCGACCAGCCGCTTGGCATCGGCCTCCTCCATCTCGGTCAGGTTCATGATCACCGGCGTACCGTCGCGGTACTGCTCGCCGATCGTCCGGGCCTCACTGTAACTGCGCGGGTGCAACGTGGTGATCTTGCTCAGGTTGAACTGGGTGCCGGTGTCGGTGACCGCCCGCAGCCGCGAGACGGATTCCCGAGGTGGGTCGGCGGACAACGTGCTGCGCGCCGGCGGGTCCGGCGTCCACTGCCGACGGGGCCGTGGCGCGGGTTCCCGGTAGTCCTCGACGAAGCTCTCCGGCTCGGCGGCGGCTTCCGCTTGGTAGCCACCGCGGGTACCCACCCGGCGGCGTCCCCCGATCCGGTCAGCTGGGCCGTCGTAAGGGTCTCGGTCGGAGTCGGCGTACCGGTCGCGGTATTCGGAATCGTCGTCGTACTCGTCGACCTCGTCGGCGGGGACCATGCCGAAGTAGGCCTTCAACTTGTGCAAAGCGCTCATCGGCATGCCCTTCCTCTGCGACTCCTTAACACCGAGCACGAGGCGGCCGGCCCTCGACCCCCTGTTCACGGCTACGGCGAGGTTAACCGCCGCCCACCGAGCAACGCGGTTCCGACACGCACCCGGGTCGAGCCGTGGGCAACGGCACTTTCCAGGTCACCGGACATCCCCGCCGACACTTCGACAGCTTCGGGGTGATCTCGGCGCAGCCGCTCGGAGATCACGGAAAGTGTGGCAAATGCCACATCGGGCTCACCACCCAAGGGGGCGACGGCCATCACGCCTCGCAATCGAAGATCACTCGTACGCATGATCATATCGGCGAGGGGCGGCACGTCGTCCGGACGACAACCCCCGCGACCGGTCGCCTCATCCAGGCTGACCTGCAACAACACGTCCAACGGGCGCTGTCGTTCACCCGCGTCGAGGGCGTTGGCGGTGGCCCGGCGCAGCGCCTCGACGAGCCGCTCGCTGTCCACCGACTCGACCACGTCGGCCCACCGGACCACCGCCCGGGCCTTGTTCCGCTGCAACTGGCCGACCATGTGCCAACGCACCGTCGCTTCCGGCCGCAGCGCGGCGAATTCGGCGACCTTCTCGCGCGCTTCCTGCTCCCGGTTTTCGGCGAACTCGGTCATCCCGAGATCGGCCAGCAGGGCCGCGTCCGAGGCTGGGAAGGTCTTGGTCACCGCGAGCAGGTCGACCTCGTCGGGCCGCCGCCCGGCCGCGAGGCACGCCCGGTCGACCCGATCGCGGACCTCGCGCAACGAATCCGCCAGCTCGGCCCGCCGCATTTCCTCGGTCACGCGGTCTCCTCCGGCTCGGCCCAGACGACAGCGGCGAACCGGCCGGTGCGCCCGCGGTCGCGGCGGTGGCTGTAGAGCTCCGGGGACTCCATGGTGCAGCGCGGATCGACGCCGATCTTGGCGATCCCAGCGGCGGCCAACTGCTCCCAGAGCCCCGCGCGCAGGTCGAGCCCGGCCGTGCCCTTGCGGGTCTTGCACGCGCTGCCGGGCAGGTGGCGCTCGACGTCGGCCTGCATCTCGGCGGGCACCTCATAGCACTCGCCGCAGGCCGCCGGGCCGATCAGCGCCTCGATTCGGTCCAGCCGGGCACCGGCGTCCCGCATCGCCTTCAGCGCCGCCACGAGGACGCCGACGCGCGCCCCGACCCGACCGGCGTGAACCGCCGAAACCACACCGGTTTCCGGGTCGCCGAGCAACACCGGCACGCAGTCCGCGCTCAGCGCGATCAACGCCAGGTTCGGCTCAGCGGTCACCAGCGCATCGGCCGCCTCCACCGCGGCGGACTGCGGCCCGTCGACGATGGTCGCGGTGCGTCCGTGGATCTGCTCCATCCACACCAGACGGTTCTCGGGCAGGCCGATGCCCTCGGCGAGCTTGCGCTGGTTCGCCGCCAGGGCCGCGGGGTCGTCGCCGACCCGGCCGCCCAGATTGAAGGAGTCGAACGGCGGCCGGGAACTCCCGCCCTCCCGCGTGGTGATCACGCGCCGAATCCGCACTGCTGCTCAGCCTCCCGCACAAATCGACACCGGAAACGAGCCGTTTCCGGTGTCGATTCTCGCTCATGCGCCGCGCGGGGCGGGGCCGCACACCGCTTCAGCGGCGCATGAAGGGTGGTATGTCGACGTCGTCATCGGTGTCGTCGTTGACCGGGATGGCGCGGTTGGGCAGCGACCCGGAACGACTGGAGGTCGGAGTGCCGCTGTGCGTCGGGTAGCCGCCGCTCGGGCGGCTCGGTACCGAGACGTTCTGCTGGCCGGCCGCGGGACCATCGCTGCCGTACAGGCCGGGCCGCTGGCCGAAGCTGGGCCGCTGCTGGGGCTCGTGCTCCGGGCCGGACTCCGGCTGCGCGGAAGCCACCGGCTGGGCGGACTGCGGCGCGACCGGCTGTTCCGCCTGCGGGGCAGGAGCCGGTGCCGGAGCGGGCTGCGGCGCCGCGGCGGGTCGCGGCGGCTCGGGTCGGATTTCGCCCTCCACCACCTGCGGCGCGGACTTCTCCGCGGCCGGGGCGGGTTCGGCGTCCTCGGTCCGCGAGCCGACCTTGGTCGGGTCGAGCTTCTTGTGGGTCGGCGTGCCCGCGTCGAACCCGGCGGCGATCACGGTCACCCGCACCTCGTCGCCCAGCGAGTCGTCGATGACCGTACCGAAGATGATGTTCGCCTCTGGGTGCGCGGACTCCTGCACCAACGACGCCGACTCGTTGATCTCGAACAGCCCGAGATCGGAGCCGCCGGCGATGGCCAGCAGCACGCCGTGCGCGCCCTCCATCGACGCCTCCAGCAGCGGCGAGTTGATCGCCTTCTGCGCCGCCTGCACCGCCCGGCCCTCGCCGCGCGCCGAGCCAATGCCCATCAACGCGCTGCCCGCGCCGGACATGACGCTCTTGACGTCGGCGAAGTCGAGGTTGATCAGCCCCGGGGTGGTGATCAGGTCGGTGATGCCCTGGACACCGGAGAGCAGCACCTCATCGGCGGACCGGAAGGCATCCATCAGGCTCACCCCGATGTCGCCGAGCTGCAGCAGCCGGTCGTTGGGGATGACGATGAGGGTGTCGCAGCACTCGCGGAGTTCCTTGATGCCCTGTTCGGCCTGGGCCGCGCGGCGCTTGCCCTCGAAGGAGAACGGCCGGGTGACCACGCCGATGGTCAGCGCGCCTAGCTTGCGCGCGATCGACGCGACGACGGGCGCGCCGCCGGTGCCGGTGCCGCCGCCCTCGCCGGCGGTCACGAACACCATGTCGGCGCCCTTGAGGACCTCTTCGATCTCTTCCTTGTGGTCTTCGGCGGCCTTGTGGCCGACCTCCGGCGCGGCACCGGCCCCGAGGCCGCGGGTCAGCTCGCGGCCGATGTCGAGCTTGACGTCGGCATCCGACATCAGCAGGGCCTGCGCGTCGGTGTTCACCGCGATGAACTCGACACCTTTGAGCCCGACCTCGATCATGCGGTTCACGGCATTGACGCCGCCGCCACCGATGCCGACGACCTTGATCACCGCGAGATAGTTGTGCGGGGGCGTCATCGGATCCGCCTTCCTGATCGTGGCTCTGTGCTCTCTGCGTCGACCGCCGGGGCGGTCGCGGTACCGGTCGCCGTCGGCGCGGGTTTCCCCGATCGCTGTCGGCGTGGGATGCGCGGTACTGCCGATCCCGTGCCTGGTCGGGACCGTAGGCATCCAACTGCCTCCGCGTCCAGCAGCCACGCCGCGATCCCCGGCAGGTGTGTTGTGCCGCGCACCTCGTCGCTTCCGTCCCGACCGCGTCCGCCGACGCCCGGCAAATCCGTTCGCCGCAGCAAGCCCAGTCTTGTTCCTCCCCTTGGCGGCGACCACGTCGCGGACGTGATCACCTCCAACACCGTACCCCGAGCCGTGCCCACGCGTTGCGGTAGGCAGTTTCGGACTCGCCCGGAAAAACCCGACCGGAGGTGTCCGGATTCGCTGTCATGGTCGCTCCCCGAGCTATTCGGGAGGAAAGGAAACCAAGGCATGACTGGACAACTGCACGGCAAGGTGGCGCTGGTGGCCGGGGCGACCCGCGGCGCGGGTCGCGGCATCGCCACGGAGCTGGGGGCGGCCGGGGCGACGGTCTACGGCACCGGGCGCAGCACTCGCGCGCAGCGCTCGGATTACGACCGGCCGGAGACCATTGAGGACACCGCGGACCTGGTGACCCGGGCGGGTGGCCGGGGCATCGCGGTCCGGGTCGACCACACCGAGCCGGACCAGGTCCGCGAGCTGGTTCAGCGGATCGAGTCGGAACAGGGGCGGCTGGACATCCTGGTCAACGACCTCGGCGGCGAGCACCTGATGGACTGGCACAAGCCGATTTGGGAACAGGACCTGCACAAGGGCCTGCAACGGCTGCGGGTCGGCATCGAGGCGCACCTGATCACCAGTCATTTCGCCCTGGCGCTGCTCATCAAGCGGCCCGGCGGGCTGGTCGTGGAACTCACCGACGGCACGGCGGAGGTGCACGAGCGGTACTACCGCAGCGAAGGCGGTGTGTTCTTCGACATCGTCAAGGTCGCGGCACACCGCCTCGCGCGGGCGCAGGGCGAGGAATTGAAGCAGCACGGCGGCACGGCGGTATCGCTGACGCCGGGCTGGCTGCGGTCGGAGATGATGCTCGAACTTTTCGGCGTCACCGAGGCGAACTGGCGGGAGTCCACCACGGCCCCGGTAGGCTTCGGCATCTCGGAGTCACCGCAGTTCGTCGGCCGCGCGGTGGTCGCGCTGGCTACGGACCCGGAACTGGCCCGGTGGAACGAGGAGTCGCTGTCCAGCGGCCAACTGGCGAAGGTCTACGGCTTCACCGACGTCGACGGCTCCCAACCCGACGCCTGGCGCTACATCCAAGAAGTCGAGTGGCGTGGCAAGCGCGGAAACCCCGCCGACTACCGCTGACGATCAGGCGCACCCAGGTCCGCTCGGGGTGCGCCTCACCCATCACTGTAAAGACCGGCTAGCCGGGTGGCGGCGTGGGCCAGGCGGTGCCGGAGGCCGGGCGGATCGAGGACTTCTGCTTCCGGGCCCAGCCTGAGGATCTGGTCGTAGGCGACGTCGAGGGATTCCACCGGCAGGGTCGTGGTGACCCAGCCTTGCGCGTCCGGCCCGCTCGCGGCGGCTTCGGCTTCCCGGACTGCCGTGCCCTCGGTGGTGGCGCGGAGTTTGCGCAGGCCCGCCGGGCTGATCCGGATTCCGACGCGTTCGGTCAGCAGGCAACGGGCGAACTCGTCGGCCTTCGCCTCCCAGAAGGTGGGGAGGTCGAATGCCTCGTCGCGGGCGAAGGCTTCGTCGCTGATTTCGACCTGGCGGAAGCGGTCGACGCGGTAGGTCAGGAACCGCTGCCCGTAGCGGGCGGCTAGGTACCAGACGCCGGCCTTGAGTACCAGTCCGTACGGCTGGAGTTCGCGCCGCACTTCCCGGTCGCCGCGCCGGTACTGGGCGACGACCTTGTGGTCGCGCCACACCGCGCGGCTCAATTCCGGCAGCACGGCAGGGGTTTCGGCCTCCCGGAACCAGCGGGGCGCATCCAGGTGGAAACGCTGCGCCACCCGCTGCGGCGCATCGCGGAACGGCGGGGCCAATGCGGCCGACGCCTTGAGCCGCGCGGCAGCGACGGCCTCCCCGAGCCCCATGTCGCACGCCGGGCCCGGCACGCCGGCAAGGAACAGCGCCTCGGCTTCGGCTTGGTGCAGCCCGGTGAGCTTCGCCCGGTAGCCGCCGAGCAGCCGGTAGCCACCGGCCCTCCCGCGCTCGGCGTACACCGGCACCCCGGCCGCAGCCAGCGCGAGCACGTCCCGGGCCACCGTCCGCTCGGAAACCTCCAGTTCCCGGGCGAGTTCCGGCCCGGTCATGACCTCCCGGACCTGCAACAGGCACAACAACGAAACCAACCGCGAAGCCCGCACGCCCCGAGCCTACGGCGAACCGCCGACAATCCTTAGAGGCTGTTGGGTATGTGAGTGATTACGCTGCGAGATGGGTCTCCACGGTGAGTCGGCGGGCGGCTTCGCGTTCGGTGGTGTTGGACCACTGGACGGTCTGGCCGGCCAGCCGGGTGGCCATGAGGCGGATCATCGCGAGCTTGATCATGGTTTCGGAGTTGACGGTCCGGCGTTCGTAGTCTCGTGCGAGGCGGCGATGACGGATCAGCCACCCAAAAGTTCGTTCGACCACCCACCTGCGCGGTAGCACCTGGAACCCCTTGACATCGTCGCTGCGTTTGACGATTTCCAGTACCAGTCCGAGTTTTTCCTTCGCCCAGGCCAGTAGGCCGTTGACGATGGAGTTGGCGTATCCGCCATCGGCCCAGACCAGCGCGATCGAGGGGAACCGGGCGGCCAGGCGTTGCAGGATCTCCCGCCCGCCGACGCGGTCCTGGACCGACGCGGAGGTGACCATGACGACCAGCAGCAGGCCGAGGGTGTCCACGATCAGGTGCCGTTTGCGGCCTGTCGTTTTCTTGCCCATATCGAACCCGCGCGCTTGGCCGCCCTCACTGCTTTTGATGGACTGGGCATCGAGCACCGCCGCCGACGGGTCCGCCTGGCGCCCGGCCTGGATACGGACCTGATCGCGCAGCGCGTCGTGAACACGGTCGATGGTGCCGTCAGCCGCCCAGGTCCGAAACCAGCGGTAGGCGGCGTCCCAGGGCAGCAGATCGCGGGGAATCATCCGCCACTGACAGCCCGAGCGCAGCACGAAGAAGACCGCGTCCAGCACCAGACGATCGCCGTATCTCCTTGCGGCACCGCCCTTTCGGCGGTCTCGTACCGGCATCAACGGTTCCAGGACCGCCCACACCTCATCGGTCAGACTGGACGGATAACATGAGCGGCGATCATCCCCGCCGGTATCGCAGTTGCACACACAACCAGATGACGGCGGGGATGATCTTTTGGTCTTCCCGACACGCCAACCATGATCAACATCACGTGGCGCTACGTGCCCACCCGGTTACCCAACAGTCTCTTAGGCGAAACGGGGTGGGCCGCCTTCGAGGGCGCGGCGGGTGGCGTCCTCGTCGAGGAGGAAGTCCGGGCGTTGCGGGTCTTCGTCGTAGTAGCGGTGGAAGACCGGGGTCTGCGAGCCCGACATCGGCGGCACGATCCAGGACCAGTCCACCGGGCACTTGCGGCCCGCCGCCTCCTCCTTGGCCAGATGCGTCAGGAAGCGCTGCGACTCCGTGTGGTGGTCGGTGATCGTCACCCCGGCCTCTCGGTAGGAGTGCAGCACCGCCCGGTTGAGCTCGACCAGCGCGCGATCCCGCCACAGGGTGTCCTCGCGCGAAATGTCCAGGCCCAACCGCTTGGCGACCACCGGGACAAGGTTGTAGCGCTCGGAGTCGCCGAAGTTGCGGGCGCCGATCTCGGTGCCCATGTACCAGCCGTTGAACGGCGCCGCCGGATACGACACCCCGCCGATGCTAAGCCGCATGTTGCTGATCAGCGGGACCGCATGCCAGCGCAGCCCGAGCTCGGCGAACCAGGGCAACTCGGGGTGGCTCAGCGGGACCTCTTTGATCGTCTCCGCCGGCAGGGCGAACATGTGCGGGCCCTCCTCGGCGGTCTCCACCACCAGCGGGAGCACGTCGAAGGAGGTGCGCTGGGCCGGCGGCCACCAGCCGAAGGTGGTCAGCGCTTCGGTGAAGCGCACGTAGCGAGGGTCACCGAGCACCGTGCCGTCACGGTGCTTGTACCCGGCGTAACGGATGAGCTGTTCGTTCCAGATCCGCGGTGCCGGGCACTGCGGGGTCTCCGGCGGGAACACGCTGATCACCGGGCGGATCTTGCCGTCGTTGGTGGCCATCCGCAGGTGTTGCACGCAGTGCGCCGCGACGCCGGAGACGGTGTGCACGTCCCGCAGGTCGCGTACCTTCAGGCTCCGCCAGTACAACCGGCCGATGCAGCGGGCGCTGTTGCGCCACGCCACCTGCGCGCCGAAGGTCAGTTCCGCCGGCGTGTGCCGGTAGGTGCCGACCGTGTCGATCTCGTAGCGCATCCGGTCCAGCCGCTGCTGCAACGACCCGCAGTCGCGGTTTTCCGCGTGGAACAGCCGCAAGAACTCTTCGGCCTCCGCCACGTCCACCGGCCGCGCGGAGCGATCGGACGACCGCCGCACCACGCGCAACCGCTTGGTCGGCTGCGATGCGGTCACGCTCCCGCCGAACACCGACTCCGGCACGTCGCCGCTAACCTTGAACACTTGCCTACGGTAGCGTCGAGGAAGACGATCTTGGTCGGGACCGGGGGTTTCCCGATTTTGCCTAAAATTGGGCAATTCCGCCACCGGCCAGCGATCAGGCCACAGTGGGCAGTGCCGGGGTGGTCACGTCGTAGACCTTGCCCGGGCGGGTCAGCAGCGGCGGGAGAATCGCCGCCTTCCGGGGGGTTTCCTCCAGGGCTCCCCAGGCGACCTCGCGGTCACCCGTCAACAGCAGGCGGATCGCATTCGACCGCTCCGCGATCACCGCCGTGACCTCGGCCCGCACCGACTGCGGCAGGGCCATCAGGACCGTCATCGCCGCCCGCGTCGTCGCATCGTTCTGGGACGCCGCCCGGACGCGGAGCTCCGGCAAATCGGCCGGAAGTTGCGGAACCACGTCGAACGGCACGCCATCGGCATCGACGAGCTGGATCCCGTTACGCGCCACCAGGAACGCCACCGGAATCCGCTCCGTGACCTGGACCCGCACCGTGGACGGCCAGCTCAGCGACACCTGGGCCGCCGCGATCTTCGGCACCGCCTGCAGCCGGGCGCGGATCTCGTCGACATCGACCTGCAGCATCGGAGTGCCGGATTCGATGCCCGCGGCCCGCACCACCTCGTCCTGGCCGAGCCTCGAGTTGCCGACGACCTGCACCGACCGGACCCCCAGCAGTGGCGTGAAATACAGCACGACCGCCACCAACGTCGCCACCGTTAACAGCGCCGGAAGCGCCCAGCGGCGCCACCTCGGCGGTGCCATCGCGCCGCCCCGCACCGGGCGGCCTCGGGTGCTGCGCAGCCCGGGGCGCGCCGGGGCGCGGCGACGCGTCGGGGTCACCCTTACTCCTCCCCTGCGTCGGGGTCGATCTCGCGGAGGATCTCCGGGCCGAGCATCGTCACGTCCCCGGCCCCCATCGTCAGCACCAGGTCACCCGGCCGGGCCAGGCTCGCTACCCGCGGCGCCGCCGCCGTGAACGACGGCTCATAGTGCACGTTCTCGGCCGGCAGCGGCACTTCGCCGGCGATCAGCTCGCCGGTGACACCGGGCTGCGGGTCCTCGCGCGCGCCGTAGACGTCCAGCACGACGACCTCGTCGGCCAGGCCGAGCGCGGTCGCGAACTCGCCGGCGAACGCCGCCGTGCGGGAGAACAGGTGCGGCTGGAACACCACGATCAGCCGACCGTCGCCGACCACCGGCCGGACCGCGCGCAGCTGCGCGTCCACCTCGGTCGGGTGGTGGGCGTAGTCGTCGTAGACCCGCACGCCGTCGGCGCGGCCCTTGAACTCGAACCGCCGTCGGACCCCGCCGAACGCGGCGAGCCCGTCGAGCAGACCACCGAGCGGCGCACCGAGTTCCAGCCCGGCGAGCAGCGCCGCGACCGCGTTGCCCGCCATGTGCTCGCCCGGCACCGACACCCGCACGTCGACGCGGTCGCCGCCGAGCTCCACACAGGCCACTCCGGAGGCGTGCTCGGGCCGGTACCCGACCAGCAGCGCATCGCCGTCGCCGGTCGCCGACTTCCCGTAGCGCCGCACCCGGACCCCGGCAGCCGCTGCCCGGTCGGCGAGCTCGGCCGCGCCAGGGTCGTCGGAGCAGGCGATCAGCACGCCGCCCGGTTCGATGCGCCGGACGAACTCCTCGAAGACCTCGGTGTAGGCCTCGGCGGTGCCGTGGTGGTCCAGGTGGTCGGGCTCGACGTTGGTCACCACCGCCACCGACGGCGCGAACACCAGGAACGATCCGTCGCTCTCGTCCGCCTCGGCGACGAAGATGCTGCCGTCGCCGTGGTGCGCGTTCGCGCCCGAGTCGTTCAGGTCACCGCCGATAGCGAAGGACGGGTCGAACCGGCAGTGCTGCAACGCGACGGTCAGCATCGAGGTCGTGGACGTCTTGCCGTGGGTGCCCGCCACGCAAGCGACCCGGTGCCCGGCCATCAGCGCGGCCAGTGCCTCGGCCCGGCGCAGCACGGTGATCCCGCGCCGCTGCGCCTCGACCAGCTCCGCGTTGTCCAGCTTGATGGCCGTGGACACCACGACCGCCGTCGGGTCCGCGTCGAACTGGTCCAGGTTCTCCGCCTGGTGGCCGATGCCGATGCGCGCGCCCTGCGCGCGCAGCGCGAGCACGGTGCGCGAGTCGCGGGCGTCCGAACCGGACACCTGCTGCCCGCGAGCCAGCAGGATGCGGGCGATGCCACTCATCCCGGCCCCGCCGATGCCGACCAGGTGCACCCGCGCCAACAAGGCTTCGAGCTCCACGGTTTCAAAGTTTGATGGGGACGGTCCGGTCATTGACCCGCCACCTCCAGCACAATCTGCGCCAGCACCTGGTCCGCCTCCCGGTGGCCGCTGCCCAGCGTCGCCCGGCTCATCTCTTGCAACCGTTGCGCGTCGCGCGCCAGCGGCAGCACCTCGTCGATCACCCGCTGCGCGGTCAGGTCCGCGTCCGCCACCAGCCGCGCACCACCGGCGGTCACCACCGGCTGCGCGTTGAGCGCCTGCTCGCCGTTGCCGTGCGGCAGCGGCACGAACACCGCGGGCAGCCCGACGGCCGAGACCTCGGCGACGGTCATCGCGCCGGAGCGGCACACCACCAGGTCCGCCGCCGCGTACGCCAGGTCCATCCGCTCCAGGTAGGGCACCGCCGTGTAGGCGGGCGCACCGGGAACCTGTTGCACCGCAATGGTGTTCTTCGGGCCGTGCGCGTGCAGCACGCCGATTCCCGCGCGTCCCAACGCTTCCGCCGCACCGGAGAACGCGGTGTTCAGCGTGCGCGCGCCCTGCGAACCGCCGACGACCAGGATCGTCGGGGCGTGCGGGTGTAACCCGAAGTGCTGGCGGGCCTGCGCCCGCAGCGCCCACCGGTCCAACCGGGTAATCGACTCGCGCAGCGGGATCCCGATGGTCCGCGCCCCGGCCAGGCCGCTGTCCGGGGTGGCCGCCAAGACGCGTGCGGCGAACTTCGCGCCCACCTTGTTCGCCAGTCCGGCGCGCGCGTTCGCCTCGTGCACCACGATCGGCACCCGGCCGCGCGCGGCCAGGTAGGCGGGCAGCGAGACGTAGCCGCCGAAGCCGACCACCACGTTCGCGCCGACGCGGTCCAGCACGTCGCGGGTCCGCTTCACCGATTCCCGCACCTTCAGCGGCAGCTTCAGCAGCTCCGGGCTGGCCTTGCGCGGCATCGGCACCGGCGGGATGAGCTCCAGCGGGTAGCCGCGGGCCGGCACCAGCCGGTTCTCCAGCCCCCGCTCGGTGCCAAGAGCGGTCACCCGGGCGTCGGGCCGCAGCCGACGCACCGCGTCGGCCAGCGCCAGCGCGGGCTCGATGTGCCCGGCGGTGCCGCCACCGGCGACCACCACCGACAGCGTCCGCCGCCCCACGGCGGCACCCCGCGGGTCGGCCACGGCGCCCTGGTCGATGCGAACCGTCTGCTCCCCGCTCAACGGTGTCCTCCTCGTGTCTGCGCCCGGGATCCGGGACCGCTGCGCGCACCACGCGCGCGCGTGTCCCCGCCTCCCCGGCGAGTTGCCGCCGTCCCGGAGCTCTTCGCGCCGGGCCGGCTTCGTGGGGTAGTGGGTCGCGCCGGACGCCGCCTGGCCGGCGGCCGGTACGGCACCGGGGTGGGCAGGCGCAGCAGCTTGCCGACCCGACCCGGCCCCAAAGACCGTAGCGCGGCGATCGCCTCGGGTTCGTGCCGGGCGAAGTTCGCCAGCAGGCCGAACACCAGCATGCTGGTCACCACCGACGACCCGCCGGAGGAAATCAGCGGCAGCGGCAACCCGGTGGTGGGCAGCAGGCCCACCACGTAGCCGACGTTGATGATCGCCTGCCCCACCAGCCAGGTGGTCAAGGTCGCCGACACCAGCCGGATGTACGGGTCGGTGTTGCGGAACGCGATGCGCATGCCCACATAGGCGGTGGTGCCGAAGAGCACCAGCACGATGGCGCAGCCGACGAACCCAAGTTCCTCACCGATCACCGCGAAGATGAAGTCGTTGTGCACGTTGGGCAGGTATTGCCACTTCGACCAGCCCTGCCCCAGCCCGCGGCCGAACAACCCGCCGTCGGCCAGCGCGAACAGCGCCTGCATCGCCTGGTAGCCGTGGCCGGAGGGGTCGGCCAGCGGATCCAGGAACGTGGTGAGCCGGGCCATCCGGTAGGAGGCGACCATCGCCAGCGCCACACCGCCGGTCACCGCGCCCAGCAGCATCGCGAAGAACAGCCGCAGCGGCGCACCGGCGAACCACAGCAGCCCGAGCAGCACCACGAACAGCGTGACCGTCGACCCCAGATCCGGCTGCATCATCACCAGCGCGAACATCAGCAGCGCCGCCGGCACCACCGGCACCAGCAGATGCCGGTACTGCGTCATCAGGCCGCGCTTGGTGACCAGCACATGCGCGCCCCACAACGCGAAGGCGACCTTGGCGAACTCGACCGGCTGGAACGACACCCCGGCCACCACGAACCAGCTCTGCGCCCCGTTCAGCTTGGTGCCCAGCGGCGTCAGCACCAGCACGAGCAGGCCCAGGCAGGTCGTCAGCAGGATCAGGCTGAACCGGCGCATCAGCCGCACCGGCACCCGCAGCGCGAGGTAGAACAGCGCCAGCCCGGCGAGGCAGTACATCACCTGCTTGCTGAACACGCTGTAGGACGAGCCGTCCCTGGTGAACGAGTCGACGCTGGAGGCCGAAAGCACCATCACCAGGCCGAAGACCGTCAACAGGCCGAACACCGCGAGCAGCAGGTGGAACGAGGCCAGCGGCCGGGTCAGCCACGCGGTCAGCGGCGACAGCACGGTCAGGCTCGTGCGTCGCTTCGAGCCCCGTGCGGGCGCGGCGTTGGTCGCGGTGGTCACGACGGATCACCCGCCGTGCGTCGATGCCGCCGGAGAATCGGCCACCACCGCGCGCACCGCGTCGGCGAAGGCCCGGCCTCGATGGGCGTAGTCGGTGAACATGTCCATCGACGCGGCGGCCGGGGCGAGCAGGACCACCGAGCCCGGTCGCGCGAACTCGCTGGCCGAGCGAACAGCTTGCAGCATGCCCGCATCGTCCCCCGCGGTCACCTCGCGGACCGGCACATCCGGCGCGTGTCGGGCCAGTGCGGCGGCGAACCGGTCCCGATCCCGGCCGATCAGCACCACGGCGTCCAGCCGATCGGCGTTGGCCGCGATCAGTTCGTCGACCTCGGCGCCCTTGAGCAGCCCGCCCGCGATCCACACCACTCGCTGGTGCGCGCGCAGCGCCGCGTCCGCGGCGTGCGGATTCGTCGCCTTCGAATCGTCTACATAGGACACACCGGCGGCTTCGGCCACCGCCACCGACCGGTGCGCCCCCGGTTGGTACGCCCGCAGCCCGTCGGCCACCGCACCGGGCTCGACGCCGTAAGCGCGCGCCAGCGCGGCCGCAGCCAGCGCATTGGCCACGTTGTGCGGCCCCGCCGGGTGCACGTCCGCGACCGACGCGAGCACCACCCGATCGCCGAAGGCCCGGTCCACCAGCGAGGCGTCCTCGACGCCGAGCTGGCCCTCCTGCGGAGCCGACAGCGTGAAGGAGACCCGCCTGGCGTCCGTCGCGGCAGCCGCGGACAACCGGGTCGACCACGCGTCGTCGGCATTGGCGACGGCAACTGAATTGCCGGAGTACACCCTCGCCTTGGCGTCGCCGTAGGCGACGAGGGAGCCGTGCCAGTCAAGGTGATCGTCGGCGAGGTTGAGGACGACGGCGGCGTACGCCGCGACGGAGTCCGACCAGTGCAGCTGGAAGCTGGACAGCTCCACGGCGAGCACCTGGTGTCCGGCCCGGACCGCGTCGACCACCGGCAGCCCGACGTTGCCGCAGGCCACCACGTCGACCTCGGCGGCGCGCAGGATCGACTCCAGCATGCTGACCGTCGTGGTCTTGCCGTTGGTGCCGGTGACCGCCAGCCACGTGGCCGGCGCTGCTCGCCGGCCCATCGACGCGGCAGGAGATTCCGCTTTCTCCTGGTCCAGCCGCCAGGCGAGTTCGACCTCGCCGATCACCTCGACACCGGCCGCGGCCGCCGCCGCCAGCAGCGGCGCATCCGGCCGCCAACCGGGGCTAGTGACGACCAGCTCGGTGTCTTCCGGCGGCTCGGACAGCCCGGCCACCAGCTCCGCGCCCTGCGCCTGCAGCGACGCCAGCGCGGCCAGCCGATCGGCGGAGGCGTCGGAAACGGTGACCGCCGCGCCCACCGCCAGCAGCGCCTCCGCGGCCGAGCGCCCGGACACCCCGGCACCGGCCACCAGCACGTTCAGCCCCGCGAACCGCCCAGTCACCGGGTCGCCTCCCCAATCTCTCCTCGTCCCTGCACGCTCAAGCGTCAGGGGTTGGCCAACGCCAGCCAGTCCGCGTAGAAAAGGCCGACACCGAACATGCAACTGATTCCGGCCAGCACCCAGAACCGGATGATCACCGTGGTCTCCGCCCACCCGGCGAGCTCGAAGTGATGGTGGAACGGCGCCATCCGGAACAGCCGTCGCCTGGTGGTCCGGAACACCGCGATCTGCAGCACCACCGACAGCGCCTCGACCACGAACACCCCGCCGATGACGATCATCAGCAGTTCGGTCCGGGTGACCATCGAGAGCCCGGCCAGCAGGCCACCCAGGGCCAGCGAACCGGTGTCGCCCATGAAGATCTTCGCGGGCGCGGCGTTCCACCACAGAAAGCCGACGCAGGCGGCCATTGCCGCCGCGGCGACCACCGCGATGTCCAGCGGATCGCGCACCGTGTAGCAGCCGGGCGTCGGGCCGGTCGGCGCGAAGCAGTCGTTGCGCAGCTGCCAGAACGAGATCAGCACATAGGTCGCCAGCACCATCGCCGCGGTGCCGGCCGCCAGGCCGTCCATGCCGTCGGTGAAGTTGACCGCGTTGGACCAGCCGCTGATCGCGACATAGGCGAAGATCACGAACCCGATCGCGCCGAACGAGATCACCGTGATGTCCCGCAGGAACGAGAGCTCCGTGGACGCCGGTGTGACGCCGTTGCGGTTGACGAACTGGATCGCCAGGATCGCGAACAGCACCGATGCGACCAGCTGGCCGACCAGCTTGGCGGTCTTGTTCAACCCGAGGTTGCGCTGCTTGCGGATCTTGATGAAGTCGTCCAGGAACCCGACGATGCCCAGCGCCGTGGTCAGGCCCAGCACCAGCAGCCCGGACGCGGTCAGCGGATCCCCGACCGTCAGGTGGGTCACCAGGTAGCCGACCCACATGGCCACCAGGATCGCCACCCCGCCCATGGTGGGCGTGCCGCGCTTGGCGGCGTGCTGGCTCTGCACCTCTTCCCGGATCTCCTGGCCGAAGCCCTGCTTGGAGAAAACCCGGATCAGGTAAGGCGTGAACAGGATCGAAACGACGAGCGACACGGCGGCCGCCACCAGAATGGGCTTCACGGCGTCCGCCACCCCGCAGAGTCCTCGGTCAACAGGACCTCGGCGACCCGCCACAACCCGGCGGAGTTCGATGCTTTGGTCAGCACCACATCACCGGCACGCAGTTCGGCACGCAGTAGCGCGACGGCCGCATCGATGTCCGGCACCAGAACCGACTCCTCTCCCCACGACCCTTCCAGCGATGCCGCCTGGTGCATCACCCGGGCCTGTTCGCCGACCACCACCAGCCGGTCGATGTTCAGCCGGACGGCCAGGCGCCCGATCTCGTCGTGCGCTTCGGCGTCCAATTCGCCGAGCTCGGCCATCGGCCCCAACACCGCCCACGCCCGAGCCGGGCGCCCGCGGGTCATCGCGGCCAACGTCTTCAACGCCGCGCGGACCGACTCGGGGTTGGCGTTGTATGCGTCGTTGACGATCGTGACGCCGCTCGGGGTCTCGGAGACCTCCATGCGCCGCGCCGACACCCGGCGCACCGAGCTCAGCCGCTTGGCCACCTGCTCGACCGTCGCGCCGAGTTCCAGCGCCACGGCGGCCGCCGTCAACGCGTTGGCTACGTGGTGCTCGCCGAACAGCGGCAGCGTCACTGCCGCCTCGCCCTGCTCGGTGACCAGCGTGAACGTCGGCCGCGCCTGGTCGTCGACCTCGATGCCCTCCGCGCGCACCTGCGCGTCCGGGTGTTCCCCGACGAACACCACGCGCGCCCGCGTGCGGCCGGCCATCGCGGCGACCAGCGGATCGTCCGCGTTGAGCACCGCCACCCCGTCCGCGGGAAGCGCCTCGACCAGTTCGCCCTTGGCCTGCGCCACCGCCTCCTGCGAGCCGAACTCGCCGAGGTGCGCATGGCCGACGTTGAGCACCGCGCCGATGCGCGGCGGCGCCGCCGCGCAAAGATTCGCGATGTGCCCGACGCCACGCGCGGACAGCTCCAGCACCAGGTGCCGCGTGCTCTCGTCGGCGCGCAACACGGTCCACGGGTGGCCAAGCTCGTTGTTGAACGAACCCGGCGGCGCGACCGTCGGCCCCATCGGTTCCAGCAGCTGCGCGATCAGGTCCTTGGTGGAAGTCTTGCCCGACGAACCGGTGACGCCGACCACGGTGAGCCGCGGCAGCCGGTCGACCACGTGGCGGGCCAGCTTGGCCAGCCCGGCCAGCACGGCGGCACCGGAACCGTCCACGTCGCCGGCCAGCGCCAGGGCGCCGGACCGATCCGCAGCAGGCACCGGCGCGACGAGCACTGCCGGTGCGTCGACCTTTCGCGCGGCGAGCACACCCGCCGCACCGTCCGCCACGGCCTGCGTGGCGAAGTCGTGCCCGTCGACGCGTTCCCCCGGCACGGCCACGAACAGCCCACCGGGTTCGATCTTGCGGGAGTCGAACTCGACCCCCGCGCTGACGATCTCCGAGCCTTCCGCACGATGAAGCCTGCCACCCACCGCTTGCGCGATGTCAGCGAGGCTGAGCCGGATCAACTTGCCTCCTCGTCGCCCTGCCCCCGACGAACATCGGTTTCCTCTGGCTCTCCGAGCCTATGGCGCAGCGCAGCGCCGAGTTCTTCCCGGTCGGAGAAGGGGTGCACGACGCCCGCCACCTCCTGCCCCGTTTCGTGTCCCTTGCCCGCGACGACGACGATGTCGCCCGGTTCGGCACGGTCGACCGCCGCGGCGATGGCCGCGCGCCGGTCTCCGATCTCGATCACGTCCCCGCGCTGGTCGGGGGGTATCTCCCGCGTCCCGGCCAGCATGGCCGCCCGGATGTCGGCCGGGTCTTCGCTGCGCGGGTTGTCGTCGGTGATGATCAGCAGATCAGAGCGGCGGGCTGCCGCCTCGCCCATCAATGGCCGTTTCGCGACGTCCCGGTCGCCGCCGCAACCGAGCACGACGATCACCTTGCCGTCGACCTGCGCGCGGGCCGCGTCCAACACCGCGGCCACCGCGCCGGGCTTGTGCGAATAGTCCACCACAGCGGTGAAGTCCTGCCCGAGCGCGACACGCTCCATGCGGCCCGGCACGTCGACTTCCGCGAGCCCGCGCTCGATCGCCCAGGTCGGCACCCCGGCGGCGTGCAGGACCCCGATCGCCAGCAGTGCGTTAGCCACGTTGAACGGGCCGGGCAGGCGCAGCCGGACGTGCAGCTTGAAGCCGTTGGGGCCGTGCGCGGTGAAGGTCTGCTCGCCGGTGGGGAACGCTTGCACGTCGGTGGCGGACCAACTCGCCTCGCCCTCGGTGGACACCGTGATGGTGTCCTCCTTGACCAGCCGACGGCCCCACTCGCCGTCGACGCAGACGACCTCGTGCTCGGCGCGGCCGTCGAACAGCAGCGCCTTGGCCTGGAAGTAGTCCTCAAGATCGCGGTGAAAGTCCAGGTGGTCCTGGGACAGGTTGGTGAACGCGCCGACGGCGAACCGGGTACCGGAGACCCGGCCCATGGCCAACGCGTGGCTGGAGACCTCCATCGGCACGTAGGTCACCCGCTGCTCGACCATCACGGCCAGCAGCGCCTGCAGGTCGGGGGCCTCGGGCGTGGTGAACGCGCTGTCCAGCCGTTCGCCGGCGATGCGGGTCTCGACGGTGCCGACCAGTCCGGTGCCGAACCCGGCCGCCTGCAGCGCCGACTCCAGCAGGTAGGTGGTGGTGGTCTTGCCGGAGGTGCCGGTCACACCGAGCACCTTCAACCGCCGCGACGGGTCGCCGTAGATCAGGGCCGATGCCGCGCCGAGCACGCCGCGTGGATCGTCGTGCACCAGCAGCGAGACCTTGCCTTCGCGCACGGCAGGGTGCTCGGTCAGCGCGGCGCGATCGATCCCGGCCTGGTCCGTGAGCACCGCGACGGCACCGGCTTCCAGCGCGTGTTCGGCGAAGTCGGCACCGTGCACGCGCGTTCCCGGCAAAGCGGCGAAGAGATCGCCGGGGCGCACGTGCTGAGCACGCAGGGTCGCCCCGGTCACCGGCGCTGCGGCAGCGCTGGGACCAGGGACGCGAAGCACACGCGCGCCGATGACGTCGGCGAGCTTCTCGATCTCCACCGGCTCGACACAGGACGGGCGAGGCGGAGCTGTTGCAACCGCGGAAGGCACGTCGCGACAGGCTACCCGTATCACCTGAGAAAGCATCCCCATGGTCGGCAGGCTGTTCGGCCGACCACTGGCTAGACCATTCGATGCATGCTCGTTCGGCCATACCGCCGCCACAACACCACGGGTTTCCCCGGCCGGCGTCCTTTTCTGCGCGGTGCGCGCTTGCCTTGAATTTCAAAGGAAATCAGCGCCCGATGTGTGACCGGCCGGGCACCCTACGTGAAAGTCGTTTGATACACATGGTCGACTGACCGCAGACATGCCGGGGGCCGGTGTGACCGAGGACCAGCGGCCTTCCCAAGCTTAGGGCGTTGCCGCCTCAGGGTTGGAGGATCTGGACCGGCGCCTGCTCCTTGGACACCGGGATCTGGTAGCGCTGGGTGAGAAACGCCGCGATGTTGTGGAACAGCGGGGCCGCCGAGGAGCCCTCGTGGGTCCCGTACGCCGGCTGGTCCAGCATCAATCCCACCACGAATCGCGGATTGTCCGCGGGCACGATCCCGGCGAAGGTGATCCAGTACTTTGACTGGCTGTAGCAGCGGCAGGCCGGGTCGATCTGCTGCGCGGTCCCGGTCTTGCCGGAGATCTGGTAGCCCGGCAGCGCCGCGTCCGGCCCGGTGCCGCGCTGCTGCGGGACGTTCTGCACCACCGCGCGCAGCATGTCCTTCACCGTGTGGGCCGTCTCCGGGCTGACCACCCGAACCCCCTCCGGGCGTGGGCGTTGCACGCGCGTGCCGTCCGGCCGGATCTCCGCCTCGATGATCCGCGGCGGCACTCGCACCCCGTCGTTGGCGATCGCCTGGTACATGCCCGCCATCTGCAGCACCGTCATTGAAAGGCCTTGGCCGATCGGCAGGTTCGCGAACGTCGACCCGGACCAGGATTCGCGCGGCGGCAGGCTGCCCGCGCTCTCCCCCGGCAGCCCGATCCCGGTTCGCTGGCCGATCCCGAACTTCTGGGCCAGGTCGTAGAACCGCTGCTCGCCGAGCTGTTGCGCGACCATCAGGGTGCCGACGTTGGAAGACTTGCCGAGCACCCCGGTGAACGTCAGCGGCATCGTGCCGTGGTCCCAGGCGTCGCTGACGGTCCGGTCCGCGACCTTGATGGAGCCCGGCACCTGCAGCACGGTGTCCGGCTTGACAATGCCGTTCTCGATCGCCCCGGACGCGGTGATCACCTTGCCCACCGAGCCGGGCTCGTAGGGCGTGGTCACCGCCGGGTTGCCGGTGTTCTCGGTCCACGACACGCGCGGGTCGAAGGTCTTGTCGTTGGCCAGCGCGTAGACCTCGCCGGTCTTGGCGTCCAGCACCACCGCGCTGGCGCTCTTCGCCCTGGCCTGCTGGGCGTAGTCGGCGAGCTCTCGCTGCAACATGAACTGCAGATCCGAGTCGATCGTCAACTCCACATCGGAGCCCGGGACCGCCGGTTCCAGTTCCCGTTCGGTGCCCGGAATCACGAGGTCCGAACCCATCGCGGTGTCGGAGACCTTCGTTCCGTCGGTACCGGCCAGCAGCGAATCCAGCGATGCCTCCAGGCCGATCTGGCCCTGAACCTTCTTCTCGTCCATCCGCCAGTTCGCCGCGCCGATGATGTTCGCGGCCAAGCCCCCCGCCGGGTACTCGCGGGTCGCCCGGTACTCGGCGCCGATCTGCGGGTACTTCTCGGTGATCAGGCGCGCCTGGCTGGGATCGATCTCCGGGCCGAAGTAGGTGAACGCAACGTCCTTGAACAGCGCGTCCAGCACTTCCTGCTCGGTGATCTTGCCCCGCAGGACCTGCGCGATGAAGCGCGCGATCTCCTGCTTGTACTGCTCCGCAGTCGGTTTCGAGGGGTCCTTGGCGTGCTCCTCGTCGAATTCCTTGGTCAGCAGCTTCGGATTGGCGTAAAGCTGGCGGGCCTCACCGCTGAAGGCGAGCACGTTCCCGCTGCGGTCCACAAAGGAGCCCCGCTCCGCGGGAATGGGTTGCTTGGTGAGCCGCTGCTTCTGCGCCTGCTCGGACAGCGCGGTGGCCTCGAAACCCTGCAGCTGGATCAGCTTGCCGCCGGTCAACACCAGCGCGAGAACCAGCAGCAACCGGCCGACGAGCAGCCGCCGGTTGCTGCCGGCCACATTGGTGCGCGCGGTGCGTCCCTTGATGCCGGTCGCCCCGCGGGCCATCAACGGCCCGCCAATGCGGCCGCCTCCGGCGGCTGCTGGGCCGGGTCATGCTGGGCAGGGGGCTGCTGGGCCGGGTCATGCTGGGCAGGGGGCTGCTGGGCCGGGTCATGCTGGGCAGGGGGCTGCTGGGCCGGCGGCTGCTGAGCTGGGGGCGGTGGCGCGGCGGTGACCTTCTTCGGCTCACCGATGACGAGCACCGAGCCGTCCGGTTGCTGGACGAGCCGCGCCGGCGGCGGTGCGGGCTGCATACCGGCCTCCGCCGCCCGCCGTTGGATCTCGGGGGTCGAGCTCATCGAACTGACCTCGCTCAGCAACTGCTCCCTGCGCTCACTCAATGCGTTGAGCGCTTCCTCGCCCTCGCGTAGCCGATAACTGCCGCTGACCGCCGCAATGGACAGCCACAATGTCGCCGCCAGCCCGGTGGCCAACACCGACATCACGATGATCACCATCGGCAGCCGCGCGAGCGAAACCCGCTCGTGCAGCTGCTTCGCCTTTGCCCTCGCCTTGGCATTCGTCTTGGCGTTCGTCTTGGCATTCGTCTTCGGCTTCACCGCGGCCGGGCGCCGCTCCTCCACGCCCTGCCGCACCCGGCGCGGCCGCCGCTCTGAGGACTCCCGCGCCGACCGGTCCCGCCGCTCCTCGCGGCGGGCGTAAGCGCGCTCGGCCGCAGCAGATCGCGTCCGGGGCTTCTCGGTCGTTTTCTGCCCGGACTTCTGGCCGCGTTTCTGCGCCGTCTGCTGAGCGGCCTGCTTCGTCCGCTCGGTGGAACCCGCCCGCGAAGCGGTTTTGCCGGCGCGCGTAGGTGCTGTCATGTCGCCTCCCTCGCCTTGCCGCTCATGCGCCCCCCTGCCCAATCCGTTCCGCGGCGCGCAGCCGCACCGACGCCGCCCTGGGATTGGCTTCGATCTCGTGCTCGCCAGCGAGCTCGGCGCCCCGGGTGAGCAGCCGGAATTCCGGTCCGTGGCCAGGCAGTTCGATCGGGAGGTCGACCGGGGTGCGCGACTTCGACCGGTCGGCGAAAGCCCGCTTGACCATCCGGTCCTCCAGCGAGTGGTAGGACATCACCACGATCCGGCCACCCACCGCCAGCGTGTCCAGCGCCGCGGGCAGCGCCCGTTCCAGCACGTCGAGCTCGGCGTTGACCTCGATACGCAACGCCTGGAAGGTGCGCTTGGCCGGATGTCCGCCGGTGCGCCGGCTCGCCGCCGGCACGGTGTCGTAGAGCAGCTGTACCAACCGCGCACTGTTGGTGAAGGGCTCCTTGCGGCGTTCCCGGACGATCGCCGCGGCGATCTTGCCCGCGAACTTCTCCTCGCCGTAGGTCCGCAACACCCGCGCCAGTTCGTCCGCGCCGTAGGTGTTGAGCACGTCCGCGGCCGTGCGCGGCGCACCCGGATCCATCCGCATGTCCAGCGGCGCATCGTGGGCGTAGGCGAAGCCGCGCCCGGTCTCGTCCAACTGCAACGACGACACCCCGAGGTCGAACAGCACACCATCCACTTCGGACAGTCCGAGATCGGCCAGCACCGCGGCCCATTCGTCGTACACCGCATGTATCAAGTGGATTCGCGAGGCGTAGGGCGCCAACCGCTCACCGGCCAGCCGCAGGGCGTCCGGGTCGCGGTCCAGGCCGACCAGGGTCAGGCCGGGATGCGCCGCGAGCATCGCCTCGGAGTGCCCGCCCATGCCGAGCGTGGCGTCGACGACCACCGCACCCTCGCGGGACAGCGCGGGCGCGAGCAATTCCAGCGTGCGGTCGAGCAGCACCGGCACGTGCTTGTCCCGGGCGGATCCGCCCTGATCATGCCGCTGTTCGGCCACGGCGGTCCTCCCTCCCGCGTGCCCCATTGCCGTTGAACACATCGTTGAATACCGCCGATCGCCACGCGCCGTTGCGCGCGTGGCGATCTCCGGTGTGCCCCCTCGTTTTCCGGATCCCGTCAGGTCCCCGCCCGCCCGTCGCGTCCTGGTGCCGGGGAAGATGCACCAGGCATGCGATAGCCGAGCGGACCGAGGCCTCACGAAACCCGGATCTCGTGCCGTCAACGTTCGTTCCGCCGGTCGGCGGGACACTCAGAACACGCCTGGCAACACCTCCTCACGCGCCTGCGCATAGCCCTCCTCGTGTTCGTCGAGGTAGCTCTGCCACCTCTCCGCGTGCCAGATCTCCAGGCGGCTGATCGCGCCGATGACCACACACTCCTTGGTCAGCCCGGCGTAACGCCGCAGCTCCGCCGCGATCGTGATCCGCCCCTGCCCATCGGGCTGCTGCTCGTCGGTACCGGCGAACAGATACCGCTGGTAGGCGCGGACCGCCTCGTTGGTGAACGGTGCCTCGGCGACCTTGCGCGCCATCTGCTCGAACTCGTCGCGCGGGAAGACGTAGAGGCAGTGGTCCTGTCCTTTGGTGACCATCAACCCCCCCGCCAATGCTTCCCGGAACTTCGCCGGCAGCGTCAAACGCCCCTTGTCGTCGAGCTTCGGGTGGTGGGTGCCGAGAAACATCCCGGTCCACCTCCCCCGCCCAGGCCGCCCGCGTGACGGCCCCGGACCCGCCTCGGCGCCGCCCACTCCCCTGAGCGCTCCCCGAACCGGTGCTCCCGCTGGTCGCCATTGGGGCCACCGGAAGCGGCGGGACCCCCGTTTGCCCCACCTTCCCCCACAGTACCCCACTTCACTCCACCGTCAACACGAGTTGCCCCGGTTCCCCCGGCCGTATTGCCGCCGTTTGTGCAGGTAGCACAGCGTCGGGACGAGGTGGGGTGATTCGGGGCCCCGACCTTGATCAACCCGCCGGGCTGCGCCGTTATGCTCATGACCCGCCCCATCCGCCCGCCGACGGAGCATCGCGGTGGGGCGAAGTGGGGCGGCGCCGGTCCGCCCAAGGTCGGTGATGGTGTCCCGCCGGGCACCGCCGGTTTGGCACACTGCACGTGCACGCCGGATCCGATCAGGTGATCGTTTGGTTTGCCCCGGGGACGCCGGCGCGGACCGCCGCAGCCGCCCGTCGGCCGCAGACTTTGGAGGCTTGCATGCGCGACCGTTCCGGCGAGCCGACTCCGCCGAACCCGCTGATCGCGCACCGCACCACGCAGGAGGTGGCGTGACGCCGAAAACCCAGCTGTCCGGCGCTGCGACGGCCAGCGCGACGACCGATCCGCTCGCAGCCGACCCGGCGACGCCGAGCATCGACCGATTGCACAGCACCATTCAGCGCATCGCCGCCAACGTCGAGCAGGTGCTGGTCGGCAAGCCGGAGGTGGTGCGGGTCGCGCTGGTCACCATGCTGGCCGAAGGCCACCTGCTGGTCGAGGACGTGCCCGGCGTCGGCAAGACCTCGCTGGCCAAGGCGCTGGCCCGGTCCATCGACTGCACGGTCAGCCGCATCCAGTTCACCCCGGACCTGCTGCCCAGCGACATCACCGGGGTCTCCATCTACAACCGCCAGGCCGAGACCTTCGAGTTCCGGCCCGGCCCGGTGTTCGCCAACATCGTCGTCGGCGACGAGATCAACCGGGCCTCGCCGAAGACCCAGTCGGCGCTGCTGGAGTGCATGGAGGAGAACCAGGTCACCGTCGACGGCGAGACCTACCCGCTCAGCACGCCGTTCATGGTGATCGCCACCCAGAACCCGATCGAGATGGAGGGCACCTACGCCCTGCCCGAGGCACAGCGGGACCGCTTCACCACCCGCGTGTCGATCGGCTACCCGGACGCGAAGGCCGAGCTCGCGATGGTGGACGAGCACGCCGGGCACGATCCGCTGCACGACCTGCGCCCCGTCGCCGACAGCGGCGAGGTGCGGGCCCTGTTGCGGGCCGTTCGCCAGGTGCACCTGTCCACCGAGATCCGGCGCTACGCGATCGACCTGGTGACCGCCACGCGCCAGCTGCCGGAACTACGGCTGGGTGCTTCGCCCCGGTCGACCCTGCAACTGGTCCGCGCCGCCCGCGCGCACGCCGCGCTGTCGGGCCGCGAGTTCGTCATCCCGGACGACGTGCAGGCGATCGTCGTCCCGGTGCTGGCCCACCGGCTGGTGCTGACCAGCGAGGCCCGCGCCGCTCGCCGCTCGGCGGCGGATTTGGTGCGGCAACTGCTAAACCGGATTCCGGTGCCGCGCGGCGACATCGACCGCGAACGCAGGTAACCGTGCTCTCCGGGCTGACCATCCGCGGACGCTGCGTGTTGGCAGCGGGCGTGGCCGCCGGTATCTGCGCGCTGGTGCTGGATGAACGGGATCTGCTGCGGGTGGCGGCGTTCGTGGTCGCGCTGCCCCTGCTGGCCCTGCTGCTGTCCAGCCGCGTCCGGTTCGGCGTCGGCGCCCGGCGGCAGGTGGTGCCGCCGCGGGTCCCGGTCGGCGCCACGGCCGCGGTCGAACTGCATGTCACCGGCGGCCGGCTCCCGGTCGGCGGGCTGGTGCTGGAGGACGACACCCCGCACGCCCTCGGCGGACGACCGCGGTTCCGGCTGGACGCGGTGCCCCGGCACGGCACGATCCTGGAGTATTCGGTCACGCCGTCGCTGCGCGGCATCCATCACATCGGTCCGTTGCGCACCCGGATCGGCGATCCGTTCGGGCTTTCGGAGTTCGAGCGGGAGCTGGCCGACCGCAGCCGGCTCGTCGCGCTGCCGAAGGTCTTCACGCTCGCCGGACTGCCCGCCGGCTCCGGGTTGGGCACCGGCGAGGACGGCACGACCCGGTTGCGGGCCGGGCACGGCGAGGACGACGCGACGGTGCGCCAGTACCGGCACGGCGACGACATCCGGCGCGTGCACTGGAAATCCACCGCGCGCCGGGACGAATTGATGGTGCGCGTCGAGGAACGCCCCTGGCACGGCGGCGTCACGGTGCTGCTCGACCGGCGATCGGCGGCGCACCGGGGCAGCGGCGCGCGCAGCAGCGTCGAATGGGCGATCTCCGCGGTGGCCAGCATCTGCCTGCATCTGCACCAAAGCGGCCAGCAGGTTCGGCTGGTCACCGAGGACGGCCAAGTGTTAGCAGGCGGTGCCGGGCCGTCCGACGGCGGGCACGACGACGAAGCGGTGCTGGACGCGCTGGCCGCGGTCCGCAGCTCGCCGCAACGCGACTTGGTGGCCACCCGCGATCCGGGCAACGGTCACGAGCTGATCGCGGTACTCGGCGAGACGACCACCGCCGCGGTCACCGAACTGACCAAGCTTCGTCCACAAGAGACTCGAAGCCTCGCGCTGCTGCTCGATGTCGGCGCGTGGAACGGGGAAAACGGAGGCGGTTTCGACCCGTGGCAGACCGCCCGGCGGCTGCGCGCGGCGGGGTGGACCGTGGTCATCGCGGGCGGCCCCCGGACCTCGATCGCGGAGGTCTGGCAGCGGCTCTGCCGGGAAACCACCTCGCCGGACTCGGGGGTTGTGACGTGACCGCGAACCGGGCCCTCATCGACACGTCGCTGGTGGCGACCGCGGCCGGGGCGCTGGCGGTGCTGTGCTCGGCGGCCGCGTTCGCCGGGGTGCTGGCCGACGGCCGGTGGATGTTCCCGGCGGTGCTCACCGTGGTGGGCGTCGCCGCTGTGGGGGCATTGGGACGCCGGTTTCGCCGGCGGCTGGCGCTGACCGGGCTCGCGCAGCTGATCGGCCTGCTGCTGATCTTGACGGCACTGTTCTGCGACCAGGCGGTGCTCGGTGTCCTGCCCGGACCGGCTGCCATCGGCGAGCTCGGCGACCAGCTGGCCAGGGCCGGTGAGCTGGTGCGCACCGGGGTTCCGCCGGTGCCCGCCGAGCCGGCCTTGCAGGCCCTGGTCTGCCTCGGGCTGGGCGTGGTCGCGCTGGTCGTGGACGTCATCGTGGTGACCTTGCGCAGTCCGGCGGTGGCCGGGCTGATGCTGCTGTGCGTCTTCGCCATTCCGGCCTCGCTGGCCGACGACATGCTGCCGTGGTGGACCTTCACCGCCGGCGCGCTCGGCTACGCGGTGCTGCTGGCCTCCGGCGGGCAGCACCGCAAGTGGCGTCGGCACGAGGACCGCAACCGGGTGGCGCACACCCTGTTCGGTCGCACCACCGTCGCGGTCGCCGGCACCGCCGGCGTGATCGCCCTGCTGACCGGCGCGGCGTTCACCGGCGTCGGCACCGAGGGCCGGTTGCCGGGGGCGGTGCCGGAGCAGTTCAGCGGCACCGACGGCATCGGGTTGCAGCCATTCACCTCGCTGCGCGGCCAGCTCAACCGAGATCGCGTCGTGGAGCTGTTCCGGGTTCGTGGCCTGCGGCAGGACAGCTATCTGCGGGCGATGACGCTGCGGAAGTTCGACCCGCAGCGCGGGTGGGAACTGGAGGGCCTCACCCAGGGCGTCGACGCCGGCGTCGACCTGCCACTGCCGGAGGGCACCACCATCGGCCGCGGTATCCCGGAGCGGGTCGAGATCCAGCCGATCGGCTACCGGGACCCGTGGCTGCCGGTGTTCGGCACCCCCAATGCCGTCACCGGCATGGGGCCGAACTGGCGTTACGACCCGGCCGCCGGGATCGTGTTCACCCAGATCAACCAGGAAAGCCGCCCCTACGTCGAACGCGCGACGATTCCCGACCCCACCCCGGAGGAGCTGCGCAGCGCGCGGGGGCCGATGCCGATCACCGCGGCCTACCTCGACACCTCGGGGACCCCGCCGCAGGTGGCCGACCTGGCCAGGCGACTGACCGCGACCGCCCCCACCCCGTTCGACAAGGCGGTCGCGCTCAACCGTTACTTCACCGACCCGGCCAACGGTTTCCGCTACGACCTGAAGACCGCTCCGGCGACCGGCGGCGACGCCCTGTCCGACTTCCTGTTCCGCGGCAAACGCGGGTTCTGCGAGCAATACGCCTCCTCGATGGCGGTCCTGCTGCGGGCCGTCGGAATCCCGTCCCGGGTGGCCATCGGCTTCACTCCCGGATATCGGGACGGCGACGAGCGGGTGATCACCACCGAGGACGCGCACGCCTGGGTCGAGGCGTATTTCCCGGGCTGGGGCTGGCAGACCTTCGACCCGACGCCGCTGAGCGACGGCCGCACCGCGCTGCCCGGGTTTCTCCACCGCGAACTGAACCCGGCGCGGCAGCTGCCATCACAGATGCCCGGTCAAGCCCCGTCGATCGCGCCACCCACGGCCGGTCCGGTGCCCTGGGCCGAGCGCCCCGACGGCGCCGATGCCGGGGCGGCGCACCCACCCGGCGAGACGGCGGGTGCCAGCCCGTGGCCGATCACCATCGGCGTCCTCGTGCTCGGACTGGCGCTGCTCGCGACGCCTGCGGTGGTGCGGGAGGCGCGCCGGAGGCGGCGGCTGCACGCGGTCGCGGCAGGCGCGGAGGGTGCTGCCGGGACCGCTTGGCGGGAGGTGCTGGATGAGTGCCAAGATCGAGGCACCCGGCCGGCGGCGACCGAGACCGCACGACTGGTCGCGACCGGGCTCATCGAGCACTACGGCCTGGACGAGTCCGGCACCAAGGCCATGCGAGCGCTGGTAGTGGCGGTGGAACGGGAGTGGTATGCACCACCGGGGCAGGCGCCGGAGGCGACGCTGCCGGAGACATTGCACGGCGTGCTGGACAGCCTGCGTCGCGCGGCGCCGCTGGACCTCCGCTCGCGCCTGTTTCCTCGCTCAGTGCTGCAGCTCCGCCAAGCGAACTCGTGACGCCCGTGCACTGACGATGGGAACCCGACGTGCTCACGGTGTGTGCACGGAAATCCCGGACAGACAGCGAAGATCGCCGCCCTGGTCTCCTCGGTCGAGAGAGACCTGACGGCGATCATCGGATCATCCAGCCGCTATTGCTCGAAGCGTTTGCGGAAACGCTCCTCCATGCGCTGGGCGAAGGAACTGCGTCCAGCGCTGCGGTTCGGCGCGCCCCGCTTCGGCCGGCCACCACCGCCGTTTTCCGATCCCGATTCGATGTCGTCCCCGGCGCCGCGCAACGCGGACAGGACGATCACTGCTCCGCCGAACATCACGAGGAAGCCGACCACGCTCAATACGGGGATGTCGGCCGGCCTGAGGGCCGGGATCACCGCACCGATTACCAGCAGGGCCAACCCCAGGACGAAGACGGCGATGCCCTGCAGCCGCCGGCGTCTGGATGGGCGATGCAGCCGTCCTCCGCGCACGGTGGAGGCGAACTTGGGGTCCTCGGCGTAGAGCGCGCGCTCGATTTGTTCGAGCTGTCGCTGCTCGTGCTCGGAGAGTGGCATGACTCCTCCTCCGGCACAGGTCTCTCAGTGGCGCCGGAGACCCGCGGGGCGGCTGCCCACGCAGGCTGGAGACCGGCGAACGCTTGGGGGCGTCACTCCTGAGGATACGGTTCCGGCGACGCGCCGACTACCCGGTCCCTGCACTGGAACAATGCGAGGTTGCCGACATCATCCCCTCGGGGCAGTAGTCGTTGCCCGTTTGGTCCCGAGCCTTGCCTGCCGCGAGCCGTGCCCGGCCGAAACCGGCGGCGTCAGGCGGATCGGCGGGCGATGGCGTGCAGGCGGGTCGCGATGTCACGCAGCGGCGAGCGGAGGGCCGCAACCCGCTCCAGCTCGGCCATCGCCTCGGCCGCCCTGGGGTTGTTGTCCAGCGCCGATCCGGGGACCAGGTCGCTGAGCACTGCCTGCCCCTGGATGAGCTCCACGGTCAACCCGGCGACCGCCAGGGCCTGCCGCAGGCCGTCGGTGTCGAACCGGCGCTGCAAGGTGTCCGAGGCGGCGTCGAGCCGTCCGTCCGGGTCCTGGATCAACTGCAGCGCCTCGACGAGACGCCCGGCCAGCGCCCATCCGAGGACTGCCGCGTACCGGTTTGCGACCAGCACGGAGACCGCGCCGCCGGGCGCGGTGACGGCGGCCAGCGCCGAGACCGCGACGTCGACGTCGTCGACGACCTCCAGCAGGCCGTGCGCGAGAACCAGATCGGCGCCGCCTTCCGGACTCAGCGCCGCCAACGCGTCGGTGTCGCCCTGCAACGGGGTGATGTGATCGGCCACCCCGGCGTCGGCGGCCCGGCGCTGGAGCGTGGCCAACGCGTTGGGGCTCGGATCGACGACCGTGACCGAACAGCCCGCCGAGGCCAATGGCACAGCCCAGACGCCGCTGCCGCCACCGACGTCGAGGACCAGCGGCGGACGCCCACCGCGTCGCCGCCGCACATCAGCGAGTTCGGTTTCCAGCACCTGGTAGACGGCGTCGGATCTCATGGTGAGCAGCGTAATGCGGGGGCATGGGCGCGCTTCACCGGTGTGCGGATCAACAAAAGCCCGGCGGCACACCTCCAGCGGCCGTTGGTTCCGTAGGCTACGACCGTGCAGACGGTGGCAGTGCTGAGTCTCAAGGGTGGCGTGGGCAAGACGACCGTGGTGCTCGGGCTTGCCTCGGCCGCCATGCGCCGCGGGGTTCGGACGTTGGTCGTCGACCTCGATCCGCAGTGCAACGCGACCGCATGTCTGGAACCGGAGAAAACCGCCAAGGGGCTCAGCGACGTCCTGGCCGATCCGAGCCCGGAGGTGCTGCGGGCGGCGGTGACCGGCAGCTCCTGGGGCGAAGAGGTCGACGTCCTGGTGGGCTCCGAAGACGCCGAGAGCCACAACGGCCAGCACGACGGCAAGCACCTGTCCTGCCTCACCGACGCACTGTCCGAACTGGACGGTTTGATCGCCGAGGGCGAGCTGCCGTACCAGCTGATCCTACTGGACTGCCCGCCGTCCCTGGGGCGGCTCACCCGCTCGGCGCTGATCGCCGCCGACCGCGCGCTGCTGGTCACCGAGCCGACGATCTTCGCGGTCTCCGGCGTGCAGCGGGCGTTCGAGGCCGTGCAGGCCGAACGGCAGTCGAACAATCCCGACCTGCAGCCGCTCGGCGTCATCGTCAACCGAGTGCGGCCGCGCTCGCACGAGCACCAGTTCCGCATCGACGAACTGCGGGACATCTTCGGGCCGCTGGTGATGCCGGTCGCGTTGCCCGACCGGCTGGCCGTGCAGCAGGCGCAGGGCGCATGCATGCCGATCCACCAGTGGGGCACCCCGGGCGCGCGGGAGGTCGCGCTCGCGTTCAACCTGCTGCTCGCTCGCACCCTGCGGGCGGCTCGGCCGCGCCGCACCGAACTGAGCGATGACGAGTTGCTGGACGGCGTGGAATGAACACGACGGCGTTCTGGGCGTTCGTTCTCGTCGCGCTTATCGGCGTGCTGACGCCCGGCCTGGACACCATGCTGATCCTGCGGCATTCGCTGCTCGGCGGGCGCCGAGTCGGGGTGGCGACGTTCCTCGGTATCAACCTCGGCTGCCTGATCTGGGGCACGGCGAGCGTCGCGGGCCTAAGCGCGCTACTCACCGCCTCCCAGCTGGCCTACGACATCGTGCGGGTGGCGGGTGCGGCCTACCTGCTCTGGCTGGGCGGCTCCGCGTTGTGGAAGTCGTTGCCCCGCAACAGGGTGCCGCAAGCCCAGGAGGTCCCGGCCGAGCCCGTCCGGCTGACCGCATGGGCAGCGCTGCGCTCCGGGATGGTCACGAACCTGCTCAATCCCAAGGTGGGCGTGTTCTACGTGAGCCTGCTGCCGCAGTTCCTGCCGGCCGGCCCCGCCGCGTTGGCCTGGGGACCGCTGCTGGTGGCCACGCACATCTCGATCGGGCTGCTGTGGTCCACCGCGCTGGTGTGGGTCGCCGGTCGGGCCCGCGCGCTGTTCGAGCGGCAGCGGGTGCGCGCCTGGCTGGACCGGGTGACGGCGACGGTGCTGGTCGGCCTGGGGCTGAAGCTGGCGGTCGAGGGGCGGTGAGTCGGCCCTGCCCGAAGGCGACACGGTCTTTTTCACCTGCCACCGGCTGCACGAGGCACTGGCCGGGCAGGTCCTGACCCGCGGCGAGCTGCGACACCCGCAATTGTCCACTATGGACCTCACGGGGCGCGGCGTGCACGAGGTGCGGCCGGTCGGCAAGCATCTGCTGATCCGCTTCGACGACGGCCACACCCTGCACAGCCACCTCCGCATGGACGGTGCTTGGCACCTCTACTCGCCCGAAGCCCGGTGGCGGCGACCCGGGCACCAGGTGCGGGCGGTGCTAGGCACCGCCGGAAAGCTCGCGGTCGGGTTCAACCTGCACGACCTGCGCTGGTTGCCGACCAAGGCGGAATCCCGGTTAATCGGCCACCTGGGACCGGACCTGCTCGACCCGGAATGGGGCGACGAGCACGCGGCCGAGGCGATCCGGCGGCTGACCGCCGATACCGGCCGGGAGCTCGGGCGCGCGCTGCTGGATCAGACCGTCATGGCCGGGGTCGGCAACCTGTACAAGACGGAAGTGTGCTTCCTGCTGGGCCGATCTCCGTGGACGCCGGTCGCGGAGATCGACGCGGCCCGCGCGGTGCGGCTGTGCCGGGAGCTCTTGCTGCGCAACGCCTGGCATCCCGAGCAGTCGACCACCAACAGACTGCGCCGCGGCACCCAGCATTGGGTGTACGGCCGACGCACCTGCCTGCGTTGCGGCGCCCGGGTCCGCCGTGGCACCCAGGGCGAGGACGTCGAAGCCCGCGTCACCTACCACTGCCCGCATTGCCAACCATGACCCCCGGCTCCGGAAATCGTTTCCGGGCGAGAAAGCGGGGTCTCAGCTCTGCTGGGCGGCGTTGCGGGCGTCGGCGAGGCGGCGCAGGAGCGGGTAGACCAGCACGATGCCGACCGAGCCCCACACCATGCCGGTGACCCGGAGCTCACCCACCTGCAGCGTCAGGTCGCCGACGCCGGCGATCACGGCCGTGCCGAGCACCACCAGGTTCACCGGGTCCGCGAAGTCCACCCTGGCGTCCAGCCAGATCCGCGCCCCGACGAGCGCGAGCAGTCCGAAGAGCACCAGCGTCGCACCGCCCAGCACCCCGAGCGGAATGGTGTTGATCAAGGCACCGAGCTTAGGGGAGAACGACAGCACGATCGCGGCCAGCGCGGCGACCATGCACGCGGCCGTCGAGTACACCCGCGTCGCCGCCATGACCCCGATGTTCGCCGCGTAGCTGCTCAGCGCCGAGCCACCCGCCGAGCCGGACAGCGCGGTGGCCAACCCGCCGCCGATCAGCGCATCGCCGACATGCGGGTCGAGGTCGCGGCCGCTCATCGCGGCGACCGCCTTGAGGTGCGCGACGTGCTCCGCGACCAGCACGATCACCAACGGCAGGACGAACGGCATCACCGAGATGTGCACCTGCGGGGCGATCAGCTGGGGAAATCCGAACCAGGGCGCGGCGGCCAGCTCTTGCACGCGTTCCTCGGCCAGCTCGCCGGCCACCGCGGCGTAGCTCCACCCGACCAGCACCCCGATCAACACCGCGGCCCGCCCGGCCATGCCCCGGCTGATGACCGTGAGCAGCACGACCGTGCCCAGCGTCAGCGCCGCGGGCAAGCGCTGCTGGTCGAACGAGGACACCGACTGCGGCGCCAGGCTGAGCCCGATCATCAGCACGATCGCTCCCGTCACCACGGGTGGCATCGCGGACTCCAGCAGCCGCACGCCCAGCGCCTTGACGGCCACCCCAACGGCGATCACCACCAGGCCGACCACCATGACCCCGCCGAGCAGCGCGGACGGGCTTGCGCCGGCCTCGTCCGCCGCCGCCCCCAGCGGCACCACGAAGGCCACCGACGCGCCCAGGTAGCTGGGCACCCGGTTCCGGGTGAGCAGCAGGAACAACAGGGTGCCGAGGCCGGAGAGCAGCAGGGTGGTCGTCACGGGGAAGCCGGTGAGCAGCGGCACGAGCGTCGTGGTGCCGAACATCGCCAGCAGGTGCTGCAACCCGAAACCGACGGTCAGCGGCCAGCTCAGCCGTTCCCCGGAGGCGACGACGGCATCGGGCACCGGGCGTCGACCGTTGCCGTGCACGGTCCACAACGCCACATCGTCCTCCCCCGAGCCGCCCAGTCAGGCGAATCTGCTGCAACGGCATGTGATGACTGGAGGAAGATTACTATTTCGCATCACACAATCAAGCCAACTCACCGATGGACCGGCGAATCGCCGACTACCAGCAGTGATACGCGCCGGGTGTGTCGCCTCAGGCCGGATCGGATCGGCGCCGCGGATCCGGCGCCGGCCCACCTGGACCGAACAACTCCCGCAAACCCGCCGCAAGCCCGGCCAAGCGATCGGTCGCATCCAGCATCAGGTGCTTCTGCTCCGGCGCACCGCTGGCGGCCACCGCCCGGCCCGCCGCCGCGACCAAGGTGCCGTATCCGTCGAGTCCTTCATCCAGCTCCGCCCGCAGCCGCCGCACGTCAGCCCGCAGCGCGGGCTTCTCCGCCGCTGGCGCGTGCGGGATCGCCGCCTCCACGGCGACCAGCCGGTCCGCGACGCGCCGAAGCTCCGCCGCCGCGCTGTCCGCAGTGCTCCGCGCGTCGGTTGCGGCGCTGCCCGCACCCGCCGACGTCAGCTGCGCCAACGCACCACGCAGGCTCTGCTCGGCGTCTCGCAGCCGCTGCATCGGCTCCCGCGCCTCCGACCCCTGCGGCGGCAGCGCCACGGGCTCCGGTAACGGGTCGGGCAGCGGCGTCTTCTTGAGCCGCCGGTACCTCAACCCGGCGCTGACCGCCCCTACACCGCTGGCAACGGCGACCCCGCCAAGGCCGAAGGTCGCCACGTCCTGGAGCAACCACCCCAGATCGCCCAACTCCGCCCAGATCGTCGGCGTGGACGCCGCGACGAAGGAACCCGCCCCGAACGCCCCGGCCGCGACCGTGCTGCTCGCCGCGGCACGCTTGGCGCGCTTTCGCTGCCGGAGCAACCGTGCCCGCGGATCGCGCCAGCTGGCGAACTTCCGGCGCACCTCGGAAAGGACGGGCCCGCGCAACTGTTCCAGCGCGGCCTCACCCAACTGCGCCAGCTCGTGCTTGCGGGACTTCACGCCGCGCTCGCTCAGGCTTGGCCGGCTTGCGGATTCTGCTGCTGCTGAGGCTTGGTGGCCGGTTCGGAGGAGGTCTCCGAGCCCCCGGTGATCTGCTGCTGCTGCCCACCGGTCACCTGCTGCTGCCCGGTGCCCATCGAGGCGCGCAGCTGCGCGAGCCGGCTGGCACCGGCCGCGTCGATGGACGCCTGCTGCACTTCGAGCATCCGGCCCTGCACGCTGTTCTGCGCCAGCTCGGCCTCGCCTAGCGCCGTGGTGTAGCGGCGCTCGATCTTGTCCCGCACCTCTTCCAGCGAGGGCGTGTTGCCGGGTGCGGCGATTTCGGTCATCTGCCGCATGGACGCCGAGACCTGCTCCTGCATCTTGGCCTGCTCCAGCTGGCTGAGCAGCTTGGTGCGCTCGGCGATCTTCTGCTGCAAGATCTGCGCGTTGCGCTCCACGGCCTGCTTGGCCTGCTCGGCGGCCCCCAGCGACTGGTCGTGCAGTGTCTTGAGGTCTTCGACACCCTGCTCCGCGGTGACCAGCTGGCTGGCCAGCTGGGTGGCGGTCTCCTCGTACCTCTGGGCGGTGGCCTCGTCGCCGTTGGCGCGCGCCTGGTCGGCCATCACCAGCGCCTGCTTGGCCGAGGCCTGCAGCTTCTCGACCTCGCCGAGCTGGCGGTTGAGCTTCATCTCCAGCTGCCGCTGGTTTCCGATCACCGAGGCGGCCTGCTGCGAGAGGCTCTGGTGTTGCCGCTGAGCTTCCTCGATGGCCTGCTGGATCTGCACCTTCGGGTCGGCGTGCTCGTCAACCTTCGACGAGAACGACGCCATCAGGTACTTCCAGGCCTTCACGAACGGATTGGCCATCTCCTCCGCCTGCCTTCTCCTGTGCTCGGCTCCCCACAGCCGGCGCGACCGCAGCGGCGTGCCAGCTGGTTCCATCGTGTCAGGTAGTCGTGTCGGCTACCACCAAACACGGTAGATCTCCGGGATTTACCCGGAGTCGTCAACCCAAGATCGAACCAGGAACACCAGCACCGCCCGACACCGGGGCCCCACAATGCTCGTGAGTGCCAAAACGGACATCGGTCCGCTCTGGCACTCACGAGAAAACGCTTATGGGGCTCCGACCGCTTATGCGGCCACTACGACGCCGGGCTTGCGCACCGGCGCGCTGATCCGTTGGCTGAGCATCGGCTGCAGCCGGTCCGCGCAGGCGCGCGGCTCGGCGTCCGCACCGGTTTCGGCGCCGACCAGCTGCTGCTGGGACAGCTCGGCGTCGGACAACTCGGTGCCGATCAGGCTGGGCACCAGGTGGCCACCGTCGATCTCCGCCGGTGTGGACTGATCGACGCCCGACGGCACCACCAGCGTGTCGTCGAGGTCGCCGGCCACGGTCACCAGCAGTTCCGGCAGCGGCAGGTCCAAGGCGCCGCAGATCGAGGCGAGCAGCTCGCTGGACGCCTCCTTACGGCCCCGTTCCACCTCGGAGAGATATCCGAGGCTCACCCGGGCAGCGCGCGAAACGTCCCGCAAGGTTCGAGACTGTGCGGTCCGGGCGCGGCGCAGCCGTTCACCGACCGCCTCCCGCAACAATACGGTCATCGCGCGCCTCCCTTCCTTCGTCGCCTACCGCGTGCACTACGCGTGAACATCCCCTACGTTACTCATCCGAGGGCCCGAACGAGAACGATCGTCGGCAAGTCCGCCCAGGGCGAACGTCCCGTGATCGTTTGGCCGAGCCCGGCCGAGCGCGCACTTGTGCCAGCGCACGGCACCTCGCTGCATCAACGCAGCAGACCCGCGAAGTGTTCCAGCGCCACCCGAACGGCCGCAGCCCGCACGGCGTGCCGATCGCCGTCGAGCCGCACCGAGCGCACTGTCACGCCGCGCGGACCCGCGAATCCTAGATGCACGGTGCCCGGCGGCACACCGTCCTGGGGGTCGGGCCCGGCGACTCCGGTGAGACCGATCCCCCAGTGCGCGCGGCAGCGAACGCACGCGCCTTCGGCGAGCATCTCCGCGACCCTGGGGTGCACGGCACCGTGCGCGGCGAGCACATCGCGATCGACCCCGGCCAGCTCCGCCTTCAGATCCGTCGCGTAAACGATCAGCCCGCCCCGGACGACATCGCTGGCACCGGGCACGTCGGTCAGCACTGCGGCCACCAGCCCGGCGGTCAAGGACTCCGCTGTGGCCACCGTCTCACCACGCTGCCGCAATGCGTCGACCAAGTCCGCTACTTGTGACAACGACAACCCGACAGGCTCGACGATCACGCGTTGACCTTCGCCTGCCCGGCCGCCCGCAGCCGCAGCGCGCGCACGACGTAGTCCACCCCGGTGCCGACGGTGGCGATCAGCGCCACGCCCATCACCGCCCAGCGCAGCAGATCGGCCCAGCCGCCGAGCGGCAGCAGGTAGAGGCCGATGGCGATGGCCTGCAGCAGCGTCTTGATCTTGCCGCCGTGGCTGGCCGCGATCACGCCGTGCCGGATCACCCAGAACCGCAGCAGCGTGACGGCGATCTCGCGCCCGATGATCACCCAGGTGATCCACCAGCTCAGATCACCGAGCAGGCTGAGCCCGACCAGCGCGGCTCCGGTCAGCGCCTTGTCCGCGATGGGGTCGGCGACCTTGCCGAAGTCGGTGACCAGGCCACGCTTGCGGGCTAGGTCACCGTCGATGCGGTCGGTGATCGAGGCGATGATGAATACGCCGGTGGCGATCCAGCGCCACAACGTGTCGTGGCCGCCCGCCCAGAACAACGCCACCAGGAAGACCGGTACCAGCGCCAGGCGGGACACGGTCAGGATGTTGGCGATGTTGACCAGCGGCACTGGCGCGGGCTCGGGCGGATTCGACGCTGCGGAGTTCGATGCCACGCCATCGGCCGTCATGGCTGCTCCCCGGACCGGTTCTCGGCGGGCGTGCTGTCGATCGGGCGCACCACGAGATCCACGCCCTCGCTGGCCACCACCCGACAGCGCAGCACATCGCCCACCCTGACCTCTCCAGGATCAGCGACGAGACATTCGCCGTCTACCTCCGGTCCCTGGTGATCGGCACGACCGGCGCACTCCTCGTCGCCGACGCGCTCGATCAGCACCCGCACCTCGGTGCCGATGCGGTCCTCGGCACGCTGTGCGATCAGTTCGTCGACCAGATCCGAAAGCCGCTCGACGCGCTCGTCGATGGCGTCGGCGTCGATCTTGCCGTCGAGATCGGCGGCCTCGGTGCCGTCCTCGTCGGAGTAGCCGAACACGCCGACGGCGTCGAGTTGGGCGCGGGTGAGGAAGTCCCGCAGCTCGGCGAAGTCGTCCTCGGTCTCGCCGGGGAAGCCGACGATGACGTTGCTGCGGATGCCCGCCTCCGGGGCGAGCTCGCGGATCTGCTCGATGAGCGCCAGGAACGACTCGGTGGAGCCAAACCGGCGCATCCGGCGCAGCACCGACTCGCTGGAATGCTGAAAGGAGAGGTCGAAGTACGGCGCGACGCCGGGCGTGGTGGCGATCGCCCGCACCAGGCCGGGGCGGGTCTCCGCGGGTTGCAGGTAGGACACCCGCACCCGGTCGACGCCGTCGATGGCGGCCAACTTCGGCAGCAGCGTCTCCAGCGCCCGCGCGTCGGCCAGGTCCTTGCCGTAGGAGGTGGAGTTCTCGCTGACGAGGAACAGTTCCTTGGCGCCGTGCTCGGCCAGCCACGCGGCCTCGCCCAGCACTTCTTCCGGCGGGCGGGACAGGAAGGAACCGCGGAACGACGGGATGGCGCAGAACGAGCAGCGCCGGTCGCAGCCGGAGGCCAGCTTGAGCGCGGCGACCGGCGAGTCGTCGAGCCGGCGGCGTGCCACCGCGCGGGCGGCCGGGACCCAGCCGTGGCCGGGGACCGCGACCTCGGCCGCCGCAGCGGGCCGGGCGACCGGGGTGATCGGCAGCATCTTGCGCCGGTCCTGTGGCTGGTGCGGCTGGATCGCTTGGCCGGCCAGGACGTCGTCGAGTCGGTCGGCGAGCTGCGCGTAGTGGTCGAACCCGAGCACCGCGTCGGCCTCCGGCAGGTGCTCGGCGAGCTCGGCGCCGTAGCGCTCGGCCATGCAGCCCACCGCGACGACCTTCGCGCCGGTGTCGGCGGCGGCGAGCAGCGTGTCGACGGAGTCTTTCTTCGCGGATTCGACGAAGCCGCAGGTGTTGACCACCACTACGTCGGCCTCATCGGCATCGACGAGATCCCAACCACGGCCGTGCAGACCGCCGGCGAGTTCTTCGGAATCGACCTCGTTGCGTGCGCAACCGAGCGTGACCATGGCGACTCGGCGGTGATTTTGCTCGGTTGACATGCGACGAGCGTAACGTCCCGGTCACCACGCCCCGCGCACCAGCCTGCCGGGCCGAGTCCGCGACGCCCGCACGATCAAGGCCGAACACTCTGGGCAACACGCGCATGCTGCGGCGGCTGAGGGATGTGACGTGCGGAGCGCGGTAAAGCGAGTGCCACCGCGGGATCGTGGCGTTACGATGACTTCATGAATGACTATACGTCATCTACAATAACGATTCGCCGAGCGCGCATCGCCGACGTGCGGACGATCAAGTCTCTCGTCGACACCTACGCTGGTGAGGTGCTGCTGGCCAAGGAACTCGTCACGCTCTACGAGGACATCCAGGAGTTCTGGGTCGCCGAGCTGGCCGAACCCGACCGCCCCACCCGCGTCGTCGGTTGCGGTGCCCTGCACGTCCTCTGGGAAGACCTCGCCGAGATCCGCACCGTCGCGGTCGACCCGGCGGTGAAGGGCCTTGGCATCGGCCGCCGCTTGGTGCACCAATTGGTCGGCCTGGCCCGCGAACTCGGCCTCTCGCGGGTGTTCGTGCTGACCTTCGAGACCGAGTTCTTCGGCCGCCGCGGTTTCCGCACCATCAACGGCGCACCGGTGAGCCCGGAAGTCTTCGAGGAGATGCGCCGCTCGGCCGACGCCGGGGTGGCCGAGTTCCTCGACCTGGCCAACATCAAGCCCAACACGCTCGGCAACACCCGAATGCTCCTCGACCTCGACTAACGACGCTGCCCAGGAAGAACCACCGTTTCGACCAGCTGCCACATCCCGGTCGACGGGTTGTGGAGGTGTTCGTGCCCGAACTTGTATTCAAACCGCGGCGCCGGACGTCGGCGCCTATTTTCGCGTCTGGTCAATGCCGCCCCCGACAGCAGCGACGAAATCGTCGTGGTCAAGAAATGGAACGGCACCGTAACTCCCACGCAAATACCTGCGTTCAGTATTTTCTCCAGCCCGTGGCTTGAAGTCACTCAACGCATATATATCGCTGGATCCCGAATCTTTTTTACTGACAAACCAGACCTCGTCTCGTTGCAGCACCTCACCGTCGAGCATGGTGCCAAGCAAACTCGTGTCATGCGTTGTGAAAATAAGCTGGGCGCCATTGGGATTTGTTCGCTCGTCCCGGAACAACCCGACCAGTCGAGCCGTCAACAGCGGATGGAGACTCGAGTCTATCTCGTCAACCACCAGTACGGATCCTCGATCAAGCGCCGTCAGCGCAGTGGGGATCAAACGCAGCCAGGAACGCGTGCCCTGGGATTCATCAGTAAGGTCAAACAAGTATTCAGAGTGACCATGCACTGTCTTGATCTGATAAACGGTTCGCGCTGGACCTTGGCGGAATTCATCCAGTTCGCGCCGAAGGTTTTCGATATGCCGCGGATCAACCTCGGTGCCCGAGTCAGCAACTTGAGACTCAACAGCTTTCAGCCTTGCTTCAACTTCCCGCTGCCGACGTCGCCAAAAAGGATCCTCGTTTTCTTCTATCACCAGATCCGTGATGCCCATATCGGCAACCCGGAGAAGTTCCACTACCCTTTCTCGGTTCTCAGGACGAGCATCGACAAACCGTGCAGCCGATGCAGAGACAGGACCCGCGCCTACGCCGGAAAATATTAAAAATCTCGAAAAAAATTGATACACCGGCTTCGCGAAATCAACGTTCGACTGTATGGCAACACTAAGCAAGAGAGCATTATGCCGCGTCATTTCCTCCAACACTTCAAGCTTAGCGTGAGATTCCGCTAGCGTACTACCGAACTTAACTTGATCACGGCTGCGCTCGAACACCTTTCGCGACCGGTTCTTCGGGTAAGAATACAGCCATTCTTCAAGGATTCTCTCGTCGTTCAGGGTGAAACCATACGTGTAAGGAACATCTTCAACCCTGAACTCAGCGACAAAGATCGAAGGGCTCTCCGCCGCGCGTGGGTCCAACCTGAACCGCATGCGGGGAACTCCTTCCAAGGCATCCCAGCGCCGGAACGACGACAGCACGGCCGACCGCATGAACTGCAAGCCATCGAGCAGGTTGGACTTCCCGGAAGCGTTCGCACCATAGATCGCGGTCACCGGAAGTACGAATCGCTTCCGGTCGATGCTGGGCATGAGCATCAGCTCCTGCTCCTCCAGGAACGACTTGTGGTTGCCCAGACGGAAGCTACGAAGCATGAGTCACCTCCTTATTACGACTTTGGAGCCGTTCTGTGCAAGTAAACCGCAAAAAGCAGGACAAGGGTACGCTATCAGGCACTACTTCACTCTAAGTAACATCACTTCGAGGGTCGATCACGGACCCCCAGCCTCGCCGACAGCGTCACCTGTCTGGTCGAATATCGGGTAAACCGTTCTCGTGTACGACGCTCTTGCGTCCCGCGGGCATCACCCGCACCGGCTATAACACTGGGAGTGATCCGCTCGGATTCGAGGAGACCAGCCGTGGAAAGTTCCGTTCCTCGCCGTGGCTTCGTCGCCACCGCCGCCATTGCCGGGACCCTGCTGCTCGCGGCGGGTACCGCACACGCCGAACTCAGCCAGACCCAGCTGCAGACGGTCACCGACCACTACCTGTTCGAGATCTCACTCGACTCGTTCACGTCGACCCGCGCCGGAATGCCCCACGCCGACCAGCTGGACTGGTCCTCCGACGGCTGTTCAATGTCTCCGAATGAGCCGCTGGGCTACAAATTCCGCACCAGCTGCGAACGGCACGACTTCGGCTACCGCAACTTCACGAAGCAGCACCGGTTCACCGAGGACAACCGCAGGCGGATCGACGACAACTTCCGGGCCGACATGTACTCGGTCTGCGGCAATGACCTTGGCTGCAAAGGCACCGCGAACGTCTATTACTTCGCGGTGCGGGAATTCGGTGGCGCGAGCGGATCCACCGCCCATGCCGTCGATCTGGCGCAGATCCAGCCGTTGGTCTCTAGCGTCGGCTCGCTGTTGGAGTACCGCGCGGTCAACACCGAGGGCGCGGTCGTGCGGCTCGGCGCGACCGGCTGACCCTGTCCTAGCGCGGTCCGCGGAACGCGGGCTTCGAACTCTGCTTTCGGCCAGTGCGAAAAGGTAATGTCCCCCTCGCGGTGCCCGGCGAGAGGGGAACACGAATGGTCAAGCGGCGACTTCCGCGCTGGTCCGAACTCCGTCCGCTGCTGCGGGCCAAACCCCCGCAGTTCAATCCCACCGAGCGACGGCTGTCCACCGCCCATTCGATCGCCGACCTGCGCGCCATCGCCCGCCGCCGGACCCCGCGCGCGGTGTTCGACTACACCGACGGCGCCGCCGAAGCCGAGATCAGCCTGCGTCGCGCCCGGCAGGCCTTCCGCAACGTCGAGTTCCACCCTTCGGTGCTGCGAGATGTGTCCGAAGTGGACATCGGTACGACGATGCTCGGCAAGCGTGCCGAACTGCCGTTCTCCTTCGCCCCCACCGGTTTCACCCGGATGATGAACCACGAGGGCGAGCCCGCGGTGGCCCGCGTCGCGGAACGCGCCGGCATCCCCTACGCACTGTCCACAATGGGCACCACGTCCATCGAGGACGTGGCCGCTGCCGCCCCTACCGCCCGGAAGTGGTTCCAGCTCTACCTCTGGCGCGACCGCGAGGCCAGCCGCGAGCTGGTGCAGCGAACGCAGGACGCCGGCTACGAGGCGCTGCTACTCACCGTCGACACGCCGGTCGCCGGCGCACGGCTGCGCGACACCCGCAACGGCCTGACGATCCCGCCGGAGCTGACGCTCAAGACCATCGCCGACGGGGCCATGCACCCGGCGTGGTGGTTCAACCTGCTGACCACCGAGCCGCTGTCGTTCGCCACCTTCAGCCACTGGTCCGGCACCGTGCAGGACCTGATCAACGCCATGTTCGACCCGGCGCTGAACTACGCCGACCTGGAGTGGCTGCGGGAGCTCTGGCAGGGGCCGCTGATCATCAAGGGCATCCAGAATGCCGACGACGCCCGGCGGGTCGTCGAGCTGGGTGCCGACGGAGTCGTGCTGTCCAACCACGGCGGGCGGCAGCTCGACCGGGCCCCGACCATGCTGGAGCTGCTACCGGCGGTCCGCGACGCCATCGGCGACCGGGCCGAGGTGCTGCTGGACACCGGCATCGCGAGCGGCGCCGACATCGTCGCGGCGATCGTGCTGGGCGCGGATTCGTGCCTGATCGGCCGCGCCTACCTGTACGGGTTGATGGCCGGTGGCGAACGGGGGGTGCAGAAGGCGGTGGACATCCTCCGCGCCGAAATCGTCCGGACCCTCCAGCTGCTGGGCGTCCACTCCATCGGCGAACTCAACGCCTCCCACGCCACCCTCCGCCGCTGATTCCCCGGCGATTAGGGGAAACCGACACGCCGGTTTCCCTTGAAATCGTGTCACTCGGCATCCGGCGCCGGTCCACCCCGGATCGAGTACAGCGTGTTCTCCAGCTCGTCCGGCTTGACCAGCACCTCCCGCGCCTTCGACCCCTCCGACGGCCCGACGACCCCCCGCGACTCCAGCAGGTCCATCAGCCGCCCGGCCTTGGCGAACCCCACCCGCAGCTTGCGCTGCAGCATTGAGGTGGATCCGAACTGGCTGGTTACGACCAGTTCGGTGGCCTGCAGCAGGACGTCGAGGTCTTCGCCGATGTCGGAGTCGACCTCCTTCTTCTCGCCCGCCTTGGCGGCCGTGACGCCGTCGGTGTAGTCCGGGTCGGCCTGGTCCTTGGTGAACGCGACGATGCGGTGGATCTCGTCGTCGGCGACGAACGAACCCTGCACCCGCACCGGACGGGACGCCCCCATCGGCAGGTACAGGGCATCGCCCATGCCGATCAGCTTCTCCGCCCCCGGCTGGTCCAGGATGACCCGCGAGTCGGTCAGCGACGAGGTGGCGAAGGCCAGCCGGGACGGCACGTTGGTCTTGATCAGACCGGTCACCACGTCCACCGACGGGCGCTGCGTGGCCAGCACCAGGTGGATACCGGCGGCCCGCGCCTTCTGCGTGATCCGCACGATGGCGTCCTCGACATCGCGCGGCGCCGTCATCATCAGGTCCGCGAGCTCGTCGACGATGGCCAGGATGTACGGGTACGGCCGGTACTCGCGCTCGCTGCCCAGCGGGGTGGTGATCTCCCCCGAGTCGACCTTCTTGTTGAAGTCGTCGATGTGGCGCACCCGGTTGGCCTGCATGTCCTGGTAGCGCTGCTCCATCTCCTCCACCAGCCAGGCCAGCGCGGCGGCGGCCTTCTTGGGTTGAGTGATGATGGGCGTGATCAGGTGCGGGATGCCCTCGTACGGGGTCAGCTCCACCATCTTCGGGTCGATCAGGATCATCCTGACCTCCTGTGGGGTGGCCCGCGCGAGCAGCGACACCAGCATCGAGTTGACGAAGCTGGACTTACCGGAGCCGGTCGAACCGGCCACCAGCAGGTGCGGCATCTTCGCCAGGTTCGCGGTGACCATGTGACCTTCGATGTCCTTGCCGAGTCCCATCACCAGCGGGTGGGTGTCCTTGCTCGCCTCGGCTGAGCGCAGCACGTCGCCGAGCCGCACCATCTCGCGGTCGCTGTTGGGCACCTCGATGCCCACCGCGGACTTGCCCGGGATCGGCGCCAGCAGCCGGACGTTGTCGGTGGCCGCGGCGTAGGCGATGTTCTTGGTCAGCGCGGTGATCTTCTCGACCTTCACGCCCGGGCCGAGCTCGACCTCGTAGCGGGTGACGGTCGGGCCCCGGGTGAAGCCGGTGACCTGGGCGTCGATGTTGAACTGCTCCAGCACCGCGGTGATCGCCTCGATCATGGCGTCGTTGGCCCGGCTGCGGCTCTTCGGCGGATCGCCATCGGTGAGCACGTCCAGCGGCGGCAGCTGGTAGTCGCCTTCGACGCTGCGGCTGATCTGCGGCTTGCTGGCCTTCTTCGGCTTTTCCTCGGCGACCGGGGTAGCCGGCACCGCAGCCGCCTTCGGCTTGGCGGGCTTGGGCTCGGCCGGCACGTCGTCCAGCGACAGCTGGCGGTCCTCGTCGGCCATTGCTGCCTGGCGGCGCCGGGACGGGCGGCGCAGCTTGACCGAAGCCGGATCGGCCTCGATTTCCTCGGCAGCGGCCGCCGGTCTGGCGTCCTCGCCCTCGTGCCCGAGGCCGCGCAGTCGAGCCGGCAGCTCGCGCACCCGTGTGCCGGTGAGCAGAAGCAGCCCGAATATCCCGATCAGTGCCAGCACCGGCACCGCGACCCGGCCGGTGAGTCCGTGCGCGAGCGGCCCGCCTGCCACGAAGCCGAGGGCGCCGCCGGCAGCGGGCCAGTCCTCGGAGTCCAGCGGGGAGCCCGACAGGATGTGCAGGATGCCGAGCGTGGTGAAGATCAGCAGCGTCGATCCAATCACCACCCGGGGCCGCGCCTCGGCGCTGGTCTCGGTGCGCATCAGCAGGACGGCGGTGATCAGCAGCACGATCGGCAGCACGACCGCGGCCATGCCGATGACCGAACGCAACGCCCAGTCGAACCAGTGCCCGACCGGGCCTCCGGCCCGCCACCAGACTCCGGCGGCGGCGATCACGGCCGTCGCGAGGAAGATCAGCGCGAGCCCGTCGCGCCGATGCGCGGGGTCGATTTGCTTGGTCTTGCCGAACGCCCGGACCACGCCACCGATGCCGCGTGCGAGACCGCCGCCCTTGGCGCGCGACCTGGTCGATCGCTTCGGCGCTGGTCGACGGGGTGCGTGCGTCGATCCGGCTCGCGGCTTGGCACTCTCGGTACTCTTCCGGCCGGTGCTCTTCCGAGCGGTGGTCTTCCGAGCGGTGCTCGACTTGGCCGTTCCACCACTTCGGGCAGCGGAGCCGTTACGCTTAGTCGCGCTTTTACTGCGCGCCGAGCCACGTCCCCCGTTCGATGTCCGGCTCGCCATGCCCCACACGGTATCCTCACCCGCCTCTCGCGTCACACCGGCCACGGGAGATCACTGGTCGGAGGTCTTTTCGGGCGATCCGCTCCAACCCGGGCACCGCGCGTGGGATCCTCAATCATCATGGTTGCCTTGCCATCCAGTCCGCACGAGCCGACACGCCGAACCGACCGCGAGAGATTGTTCCGGGACGCGCCGCTGCTGTGGCGTGTGCTAATGCGGTTGGACCGGGCAGTCATCGGGCTCACCGGGCGGCTGGAGGTCACCGGGGGCGTACCGGATTCGCTGCGCGGCAAACCGATCCTGCTGGCGGCCAACCACATCGGCAACTTCGATGCCCTGGTGCTGATCGCGGCCTGCCGGACCCGTCGGCTGGCCCCGCGCTTCCTTGCCACCGGCGGGCTGTTCGATGCTCCTGTGCTGGGCAGGGTGCTTAGCGCTTGCCGACACGTCCGCGCCGATCGCGGCAAGAGCACCGCGGGCGAGGCCCTGGGACGGGTCGTCGCGGCGCTGACCAGCGATCACCACCCGGTGCTGGTCTATCCGGAAGGTCGCATCACCCTCGAACCGGACATGTGGCCGGAACGCGGGAAGACCGGCGTGGCCCGGATGGCGTTGGCGTCCGGGGCCACGGTGGTGCCGATCAGTCAGTGGGGTGCCCACGAGGCCATGTGCTACGGCATGCTCCGCGTGGAACGCGTGAAGGACGTGCGGATCCTGTTCGCATCGTGGCTGCGTGCCGTCCGCCGCCGCCCGAAGCTGAAAGTCCACTTCGGAACGCCGGTGGACCTCGGCGACCTGTCCGCCGACCAGGTCGGCGACGCCGCCCGCGCCCGCGACCGAATCATGCGCGCCATCGCCACCGGACTGGTCCCGCTGCGCGCGGACGAACCCGGCGCACCCCACCACCTGGACCCCACCCGCCCGGCCATCGACAAACCCAGCCCCTGGCGCCCCTGATCAGGCGGCCTCCAGATCACCGCGCGCCGCGAGATGTGCGATGTGGTGGGAGGTCCCGATCGCGATCCAGTCGGGCGAATTTGCGGCCACCGCATCCCCGTTGGAGCAGTCCCGGAGCCGCCGATCCCCCCACGCCCCGGTAGCGCACCGCTGGTATTCCTCAGACGCGACCGTCTCCTGCGCCACCTCACGGAAGTAAGCCCCAGGATCTTCACCAGGAAGCGGTCGTCTCTTGTCGTCGCGAAGCATCGCGCGATAAGCGAAACGGGTGCGGCGCCGGCCCGTGTAGAAAAGGTAGGGATTCGGGCGAGTCCGCGGTTTGTTCGGCTCATCTGGTTGACCGGCCTCCGGGTGGACGACCCCGTAATCCCCGTAGCGGACAGCCGGCGCGCCGGTCCTGACCTGCTGCCAGAGCTCGAATTCGGGACGCGCAAGAACACCCGGCGCAAGCTCTCCGCGCTTCGGCGGTATGGAACCGCCCACCACCGTGATTGATCCGAAACGGTATCGGGTTCCCAGTTCGGTGGCGAGTCTGCCGCAGTCGCGTACCACGGTTGCGCTCCCCGCGAGGAAACCGGCGTCGATCAGCAGCTCAACGGCGTCGGCGCTGATCCGCAAAGCCGCCAAGTGGCGTTCGATCCGCTCTGGGGCTTCCCCGACCGGGCAAGTCACTGGCACTCGAAGGCCGAACGTGCAGTCATACGCCTCGCGAAGCATCGCATAGCCGCGCAGTTCCCGATCCCCTATCCGCAACGGCACAACAGGGCTGAACGGTAGCTCCGCATCGAGAGCCAATTGCCCGTTGGGCCCTTCGGTCATGTTTCGCACGACTGGATCGAGCGGTCCGCCGGGCTGGTCCCGAAGTCGACTCGACGAGTGCACCTTCGTCACATCGAGAAGGGGCTTCTGCCCGTTTCTCTTGAGGTGTTCGAGGGCTGCGGTCAAGCCTTTCATCAAATCAGGACCGTCCGAAACCAGGTCGACGCAGATGCGAACGGCCCGGGCCTCTTCCGGTGCGAGCTCACGCAGCGCCGCCAGCTCGCCGGTCTTGCTCCGCACCACGACCGTGGCCGAGTACGCCACTCCGACCTCCCGCGCCGGACAGCTCCCACACCACCGTAGGAACGTTCCGGGCACGGCCGCGTCGGCTGAACGGATGATCGAAACGGGCGAGCGCGGTCACCTGGCTCAGTTGGTCATCTTCGTGCGCAGGTGCGCGCCGATGTAACCGACGTAGACCTTGCCAGTCGTGGCGGTGGCGTCCAGATAGTGCATTCGCGGACTGATCGTGCCGAATTTGGCGATCTTGAAGTGGGCTCCCATGTATGCCCGACCGCGCTGATCGAACTCGACAGGTACGGGCAAAACTCGGGCGGACCTGAGCCTGGCGTTGTTCCGAACATCCTCACTTTCGTCCCTGGCGTGGTTGCGGGGCGAGAATCCGCGGCAGTCGTCGGGCAAGTTGCGCAAGTAGCCGTCGACATCACGGTCGCATCGCCCTTCGGCCGATGCGCGTGCATAGTCCTCTAGCGCAAGCAGCGCCTCCCAAGTCTTGCCAGCCCAGACACCCACACGGTCCCGTTCCGCTAACTCGAAGGTCTTCTCACGGTCACCTGTGAACCGCACGTATTCCAGTTCCTCGAACCGCGTCAGCACGTCAACGAGGGAATCTGGCAACGTGTCGACTAGGGATTCTTCAGGTTGCGACCAGAGGACGTCCCAACGTTGCGTCTCGCGCAAGACCCGACGGAGGTGCCGGGTCGTATCCGTTTCCGCCTTGAGGTCGGCGCGCGCCTCCGCGAGCTCCAACGTCTCGTCGTCCAGTTGCTTGCTGAGTTCATCGACTGACCGCTGGAGTTCCGCATTGCGTTCTTGCAGTTCTTCGAATCGTCGGGAAAGAGCCAGCCGATTTGCCTGCTCGCGCTGCCCGCTTCGCGCGAGTGCGAGGATCTCGCGCAGCCGCTCGGTGTTGAGGTCCGCATCATCGAGTTCTTCCCGAAGCACCAAGAGCAGGTCGGCGTCTCGGGGGACGACTGCCACGCGGTCGGCCCGGATACCTGGGAAGCCGACGTCGGCCGCCACTTGTTCCGGCGCACCGGTACCGCGCGCGTCCACTGGCTCCGCGCCGTCACCGCCGACGAGGATCAGGTCGAGCTGCTTCTCGAAGTACTGATCCAGTCGAGTCAGCACCTTGGGCAAGGAGCTCTCGATCGCGTGATCACGTGCCCGCCATCCAAGCAACCGGGCCAAGCGCAGCGGATGATCTTCGACGATGCGGCTGGTGCTGAGCACGCGATGCCGCAGGGCATCTGACGTGTCACCGAATTCCGCACCTGGCAAGAACGTCCGGATCGTCCCGGGCAGAACCGCGTGGCTTTTTCCGACGGCTTCCGAGAAGATCCTGGTCGCGTCGGGGTCTAACACGTAGCCGGCACCGATACCGACAGTCTGGCGGAGCAACTTCGCGACGAGATCGAGCCAGGACTGCTGCGGGAGGAATGCGGAACTTCCCGCTATGTAGACCGGCCCACGGCGCTTGGGGTCGCGGACCACGTCGACCAGTTCGAGCGCTTCCTCTCCAACGAACCGGCGCGGGCGGGTATCAAGTCTCGCGCTGCCGTCACGGGCGGGAAGAACAGTGAGGAGACCTCGAACGAGCTTCGGGGTGCCCGTCCACTGCCTGCGTTGCCGTGGTTCGTCATCGTCCTCCGACAGCACTTCCGGGTTGAAAACGTCGAGCCACACCACCGCAGGATCCGCGCCACCCGGCGTCAAAATCGTCAGTTGGCTAGTCCAGGTTCCTCCCGGCATGTTTTCGACGACGCGCACACGCAGTGCGTACGAGCCATCGCGGCCAGTACGTTCGAGCATGACGCCATCGACGTCCTCGGCCAGTCGTGCGGGCACGCCGAGGCGCAATGCGTCGCCGTCGTATTTCTTGTGCACCAGCCAGGAGCGCAGCTGCTCCCGAGTGAGTTCCAGGATGTCGTGCTTTCCCTGCTCTACTTCGAAAACGCTGCGATAGCCCAGCATGCGACTCCTTCACCCTTGATCACCGCTGTCCCGCCCAGTGGCGCAGAACTGCATCGCGCTGAGAGCGCAGGCGCACCGCGGAACCGTTGCGAGCAATCACAACAGGCCGCAACCCACTGATGTCCCAACGTAATCGGGCTGTAACGACGGTCAACCCGTCAAGAGCAGCGACCGACTGTTGCCTCCTGCCGAAGGAGTCCGTTTAGTCTGAGCCCTCGTCCTTTGCCTCAGCACCCAGAGCCTCGGCGACGGCGGCGAATTCCGACAGGGCGGCTTGCAGGTCTTCGACGATCTCGGCCGCGATGACCTCTGGTGGCAGCAGGGAATCCGCGTCTTCGGCGGATTCGTCTTTGACCCAGCCGATCAGGTCGAGGTTGACCTTGTCGCGTGCGACGAGTTCTGCGTGGTCGAAGACCTTGACCAACTCGCTGGGTTTGCGGTCTTCGGGACGCTCGGCCGAGCGGTACCACTCGACGAAGTCGTCGAGGTGGTCGGCGCACAGCGCCTTGGTCTTGAGCGTGAAGTGCTGGTTGGTGCGGAAGTCGTAGACCGCGAGCTTGCTGGTCAACGGCTGACCGGGCGTGGGTGTCTTCGAGTCGAAGAACAGCACGTTGGCCTTGACACCGCCGGCATAGAAGATGCCGGTGGGCAGCCGAAGCAGGGTGTGCACGTCGTAGTCGTGCAGCAGGTTTCGGCGGATGGTCTCCCCTGCGCCGCCTTCGAAGAGCACGTTGTCCGGCACGACGACGGCTGCCCGGCCTGGCATGTCGAGTTGTTTCGCGATGTGCTGAACGAAGTTGAGCTGTTTGTTGGTGGTGGTGACCCAGAAGTCGGTGCGGTTGTAGGCGACGTCTTCGCGGGTCGCCTTGCCGTCTTCGCCGATGACGGTGATGGAGGACTTCTTCCCGAACGGCGGGTTCGCCAGCACCAGCTTGGCTTTGCGACCGCGCTTGGCAAGCGCGTCCTCGATGTGGATCACCTGCTCACCGTCCCAGGAACCGATGCCGTGCAGCAGCAGGTTCATCGCGGCCAGCCGGGCGGTTCCGTGCACCAGCTCGGTGCCCCAGATGTTCTTGCTGGCCAAGCTGTGGATCTGGTCTCGATCGAGCTCTTCGCCGTACTTGTCGACGATGTGGGCGTGAGCGGCAAGGAGAAAGCCACCGGTGCCGCAGGCTGGGTCGGTGATGGTGTCGCGCGGGGTGGGATCGGTGCAACGCACCATCGCGTCGATGAGCGGGCGGGGGGTGAAGTACTGCCCCGCACCAGATTTGGTGTCGGCGGCGCCTCGGGACAGCAGTTGTTCGTAGGCATCGCCGTTGACGTCGGTGCCCTGGACCGACCAGTTCTCCTTGCCGATCAGGTCATTGATCAGCCGCGCCAGGTTGGCGGTGTTCTGGATGCGGTTCTGCGCCTTGCCGAAGATCAGGTTGAGCGGCGTGCCTTCGGCCTGTGCACCGAGGTCGGCGAGCAGCTTTTCGTAGCGGCGCTTAAGTTCCTCGCCCTTCTGTCCCCGGAGTTCGGCCCACCCGCGTCCGTGCCAGCTGCTCGGCAGGATCCGCTGCGGGTTCAGCTGGTCGTTCTCCCGCTCGTGGGCGATCTTCAGAAAAAGCAGGAAGGTCAGCTGCTCGACGTAGTCGATGGTGGAGACGCCTTCGTCCCGAAGGACGTTGCAGTAGCTCCACAGCTTGTCGACCAGCCGACGGGTCTCGGCCTGATTCTGGGCGGTGCTCACCGTTCTCCTCACTGACGCAACCTGGGCGTGTCTTGCTCGTGCCCGGCTGCGCAGCCTACCGAGAGCGCCGGACACGATGCCCCGGAACAAGCAAGTTTTTCACGGTCCGCACGCGGGGGTACGGCCGGTCGGCGCTGGGGGAGGGAGACAGCGCCGACCGGCCGCGCGCAGTTCGATGCCGCAGCTCGGGGGAATCGACATCGAACCGGTTCGGGAAGCTTGGAAGGTTCTGCGGCGTTCAGCGCCGCTGCTCGCCGATCAGTGTTTCGTTGCAGTCGGTGCAGGTGGGCGCGGTGCACCAATCCATTTCGCTGGGCTTGGCCATCGCCACCTGCTTGCCGCACACGGTGTCGTCGGATGCCTGGCTTTCCCAACGACGTCCACGAAAAGCGTGTCGCACGAAAGCCTGCTTATCGGGGTCCGGCGTGGGGAGCCAGTAGTGCCGCTGAACCCGCTGCTCCGGTTCGATCATCAGCAGTCTCCGGAGCCGTGCGACCGCTCAGGGGGAGGGCAGGCGTCAGCCAGCCGGTTTGCGGCGACTCGACTGCGGATCTCGCGTAGTCCGCTGAGTTTGACGCTGCATGCGCCATGCCCGGACGCCCGGAAGATCGCTCAAGACCACCAACCACGGCATCCCCGCCGCAGACCCCATGAACAGCAACAACGCCACTTGTCCAACATCCATGTGCGCACTCATTCGCAGGCCAATCTTCGGGTCGACTTCGTGTTTCAACTTAAACTTACGATCGCAGATTAAGGAATTGCCGAATCAGGTGATGTTCCCGCGAGCATGAAATACGAAACAATGTCGGACAACAGACCCCCGAACCGGAGGAAGTGGATGGCAACCCCGACCGTGCGACGGCTTCAGCTCGGCAACGAACTCCGCCATGTACGGCAGAAGGCAGGCCGCGAGCAGGCTGAAGCCGCAGCGGCGTTGGACTGCGGCATCGGCAAGATCAGTCGCCTGGAGCTCGGCCAAGGCGGGATCAGCAAAGGAGATTTGAAACTCCTGCTGGAGTTCTACGGCGTCGATCCGCAGGAGATGCAGTGGATGTTCGAGCTGGCCCGGACCCGCAGCAGCCGTGGCCGCTGGGGCGACTACCGCGCGGTGTTCCCCGAATGGTTCCGCATGTACGTCGACCTGGAAACCGACGCGGAGAACATCAGACAGGTTCAGGGCGAGATCGTGCCGGGCATCCTCCAGACTGAGTCATACATGCGGTCGCTACATACATCCTCGGTTCGTCGCGACGACGAGGGCGTCGATGCACTTGTGTCTTCGCGACAGGAACGGCAGCAGATCCTCACCCGCGACAAGCCACCGACCATGTCGTTCATCCTGTCCGAATCGTGCTTGCGTCGGCAGATTGGCAACGTCTGGATCATGCGGGAGCAGATCGACCATCTTGCGGAAGTGGCGCTGCAAACGAACATCGCGATTCAGGTCATGCCGTTCACCGCGGAAACTTCGACCGGTGGCATCTCCTACGACTTCACGCTGCTTCAGATCCCATCGCACGGGATCGCCGCCGACCTGGAGTTCGTCTACATCGAGTGCTTCGACGATGCCAGGTACCTCGACGCGAAGGATGCGATCTCGGCGTACACCACGTTGTGGAACCGGCTTCAGGCAGCAGCGCTCGGCCCCAAAGAGTCGCTCGATCTCATACGATCGGTGGGAAAGCAGTACTCGGAGTGAACGCGAGGTCCCACCATGCCCCAGCAGCGCGACCTACGGGACGCGAAGTGGTTTAAGAGCAGCTACAGCCCGACGCAGAACGAATGTGTCGAGGCGGCAATGGTTCCTGGCGTTGTCGGAGTCCGGGATACCAAGGACCGCGACGGCGGCACGCTCGTCTTCGACAGCGCCGTCTGGTCGAGGTTCCTCGACCACGTCAAGCACTGACGGCACCAACGCTGAACGCCTGATCCCGATGCGGGTGCCCGGCCCAGTTCACGGACCGAGCACCCGCATCAATCAAAGCCCAAGATCCAACGCGTCCTGCGTTCCCCTACCCACTGGCTCCGGCAACGGCCGATCAGCGGCAATCTCCGGCTCAGGTGCAGCGGCCTTAGCACGCGCCTTCCGCTCACGCTTCACCTTCGGCGCGCTCCCCCGCTCCGCCCGAATCCGCTCCATCAGAACAGAAGCAGGCTCATCCCCAGGATTCTGCGCCACCAATCGCCCCGCAAAAGCCTCCCGAAGCAGCGACCGCCTTAAATGTTCCGCACGTGAATTCATCCGAAGAACTTCCGTCGCAAGCCGGTCGACGCCTTGCAGACTTTCGTGTACACGCCGAACGATCTGCTTCTGCTCTTGCAGTGGAGGAATGGGGAACTCCACCTTTTTAAATCGCCCCGAAGAAAGGTGGGCAATGTTCGTAGTGATCCGCATGTCTCGCAAGTAGCGACCCGAATGCACGTGACGACGAAATACCAACAACGCCCATTCGGGATCAATACCCGACCCACATTTGAACCGGAGCAGACTATTCGTAAATGCAACTTGCTCCGGCTTGCCTCGATACATCGCAGGCCGACCAAGAAGCTCCGGCGACTGGCCTTCGTTCAGCAAGATGTCACCAGCCTGAAGGCGAAAACGTTCGAACGTATCATCCTGGAAATGCATTTCCATAACGTCGGACGTATCGATTCGATCTTCGAATACGTTGGCAACACGGAGGTAGGGGCGCATATTAGGGCCACTGTGCCAATCAGGATGCCGCTGCCGCCCAAGATCGACTGTCCCAGCGTCACCTACGGCAACCTGTCGCCAGTGGTCGGGAATCGAGGCGGGAACTGCCTCAACCAGGATTCGCTTTACCAAGGAACGAGCCCTCACCTCAGCGCCTTCTTGCAGCCGCGCCCCAGCCTCCACACGGGACAGGTGGTCTTCGAGGGCGGCGACGATGCGGCGCTGCTCCGCCAGCGGTGGAATCGGGACCGACCATTTTGCTAGGCGAGCGACCCCAATGTGGTGGATGCCCACTCCGCGCGAATGCTGCACGAATGCGCCTCGAACAGCTTCGCCTTTCAGGAACCACATCAGAAATCGGGAATCGATGTGTTCACTGCGAACCCTGATCAAAGTGTTTTGAAAACAACATTCTTCGATCTCGCCCTTCCAAATGGCGGGCTTCCCGACTTCACTGGCGCTTCCTGAAGCCTCACTTAGGAGTATGTCACCGGGACGCAAGCAGTACACGGCTACCTCGTCATCCGTGAAGTTCATCTGCTTAACGTCATCGAGCTTCAGACCTTCCCAGCCAATATTCGCCGCTCGAAGGTACGGTCGCATTTGATTGCCGGTGTGGTTCTTGGGCGAGCGCTGCCTCCCAAGACGTACGTCGGCAATCTCCCCCAGGGTCGCCCAGGCCCAGCCGTTGGGTAGGTCGCTCACGCGCTTAGCTCCTGGTTCAGGTCGTCGAGGATGGCTTTGGCTCGTTCGGCGCCAAAGGCGCGGACGAAGCCGTGGCTGCCGCCGTGCTCGCTGAATGGTATCTGGCCGAGGTCTTCGACATGGAAGGTGACGTTCTTCGTGATGCTGTGCGCCACCTGCTCCAGCCACCACCGCTGGTTGTCGTCGAAGGTGACGTTCTGCTGCTCCTGGCGTGCCAGCCACGCCGCGAACCTCTCCTCGACGATGCTCCGATACGGCCGGACCTGTTCGTCGAGACCCAATTCGTGCCGCAGGATCGCGATGAACTCCGCAGCTCCCGGGGTGTCCCCGTTGCGGCGCACCGCCTCACCCAATTTGTCGTACGCGTCGAGCAGGCGCTCCGGGGTCCAGTTGAACGGAGGTTTCGCCAGTTTCTTCGCCAGGTCGCGGACCTTGGCGAAAACCTCGCGCGGGTTGCGGCGTTCGCGGAACGCCACCTCGAACACGGCGATCTCGTCCCGGTGCGTGTTCAGATAGTCGCGGAACGAGTCCACCACCTGCCTGGCCCGCTCCTCCTCGGTCAGGCCCCGGCTGATCGTGATCTCGTCCTTGCTGACCTCGTCGATCACCATGTCGTGCGCTCGGCGGACCTGAAGAATTCGCTCGCGCAACTCCGGGTTCTCCGCAAGCGGCCGGACCGCATCCTCCACCAGCTGCCGCACCGCTCGTTCACCTGCGGCTTCGTCACCATCCGCGGCCTTGACTGCCTGCTCCCGAACCTCTTCCCTGTGCTCGGGATTCGCTGCCTGGAACAACCCTCTGGAGATCTCCTGCAGCGGCTGGCCCGCCAACTCGGCTAGCTCCTGCTTCTCGTCGTCCTCGATCTGGTTGTTCAGCGCCGTCAACCGGGACGCCAAGGTTTGCACCTCGTCGGTGTTCAGCGTCAGCGACCCGGCCTTCCTCAGCAACTTCTCCAAGCTGATCTGTCGTTCGGTGAACTTCTCCAACGGCCTGGTCTCCGGACGCGGCGTGTCGGTGACGCCGACCGCATCGACGATGACGAAATGCGTTTTGGCCGTCACATCCGGTGTCACATGGCGCATGTCGGCCGGGTCGATCGTGCGGGCACCACGGCCTTTCATCTGCTCGAACAACGACCACGTCTTCGGTTCGCGCAGGAAGAACACGCACTCCAGCGGGCGCACATCCGTGCCGGTGGCGATCATGTCGACCGTCACCGCGATCCGCAGTTCCCGCGAATTCCGGAACTCCTGCAACCGGTCCTTAGCCTTCGCCACCTTCGAAGTGATCTTCTGGCAGAACGCGTCACCCTCGCCGAACGCCTTACGGACCTCCGCCACTACCTCCTCGGCGTGCTCATCGGTGCGCGCGAAGATCAACGTCTTAGGCACGTACTTACGTCCCTTGCCGCTGACGGATGGCGGGAAGATGTCGGTGAACAGCTTGTCCCGGAACTCCTGGATCACTGTGCGCTGGCGATCCTTGGAGATGACCTGCCGCCCCTCCTGGTTCGCGGAGTAGATGTAGTCGTCCTCCAGGTCCTCCAGGCGTTCCCGCCGGGTCTTGGTGTCACGGACCTGGACCACGGTGCCGGCACTGATCGTCGAGCCCTGCTCCCCGATCTTCGTGCCTATCCGGTACACCTCGAACGGCACGTTCACGTTGTCAATCACGGACTCTTCATAGCTGTACCGGCTGACCTCGTTGCCTTCGAAGAAGCCGTAGGTCTCCGGCACCGGTGTCGCGGTCAGCCCAACCAGGAAAGCGTCAAAGTACTCCAGCACCGCCCGCCACTTGCCGTAGATCGAGCGGTGGCACTCGTCGATCACGATCAGATCAAACGTCTCCGGCGGAATTTTCGGGTTGTAGCCGACCTCCGCCGGGCCCTCCGGCAAGCCCTCCAGCTCCTCCTCGTCGCGGTCGTCCTCGGCATCCGGAACCTCCCGGCCGGTCAACGCCAGCCACAACCGCTGGATCGTCGAGATCACCACGCTGCTGGAATCCAGCACCGTCGATCCCGACATCCGGCCGACGCCGTAGAGCTCACCGAATTTTCGCCCGGTGTCCGGGGTCGTGAAGTTGTCGAACTCAGCCAGCGCCTGGTCACCAAGGTTGTTGCGGTCCACCAGGAACAGAATTCGCTTTCCCTTGGCGTGCTTGAGAAAGCGATAGCCGAAACCGGCTGCCGCGTAGGTCTTCCCAGCACCGGTCGCCATCTGGATCAGCGCACGCGGATCGTTACGTGCCCATGATCGCTCCAGACCGTTGATCGCGTCGAACTGGGCCGGACGGAGCCGAGACTCGTCCAGCGGCACCTCCGGCAGCAGTTCCAACCGTGAACGAAGCGTGGGCGACTGCTCATCGTCACTGGCCTCGCGCATCCATGCCGCGATCGTCTCCGGCTGGTGAACCGCGAAAACCCGCCTGCTCCGCGGCTTGGGATCCAACTCGTTGCGGAAGCGGGTCTCGTTGCCGTCGGTGACGTATTGGAACGGCAGGGCCTCCCGCCGGGCCGCCATGCGCTGTTCCTTGGTCAGGCTCGTGGCGTACCGGGAGGCTTGCGCCTGGGCCTTCGTCAGATCCTCACCCTCCCGCTTGGCCTCGATGACGCCCACCAACGTCCGGTTCACATACAGCAGATAGTCGGCGTATCCGCCATCCGTGTAGACCTCCTTCACCGCGACACCCGATGTCGCGAACAAGTTCTTGCTCGCGACTTCCTGGACAGCCCAACCGGCCTCGCGCAATAGCGCGTCCAAACGCTCACGCACCTGCGCCTCGGTCAGCGGCGGCTCGCACGCGCGCCGAGCCCGGCGCAGGAAGTCCTCCCTTGCCCGTGCCGACACCTTCTCCGGCTTCGACTGCTCGCGCTCGACCAGCAGACGTTCGAGATCATCTGAAAGCTGACCCGCAACCGCTCGCCAGTGCTCCTGCTCAGCGCGAACCCGTTCCAGGTCCAGCTCGACCCGGTGGCGTGCCGCCTCCGCGCTGTCCAGGGAAGATCGCACATCCCCCAACTCTTGGTGCAACTCGACGAGCCTTCGCCGGTACTCGGCAACCTCCTCGTTGAGCTTGGCCAACTCCGCTCGCTCCGCTACCGAAACGGGCTCCGGCTCATCGGCCGGACGCGGCGGCGGGGTGAACGAGCGCACGGTGCGGTCGCCGGTCTCGATGCGCAGCCGCCAACTGGCCAGGACGAAACACTTTCGTACCGCATCCAACGCTTGTCGGCGCTCGGCGTAGTACTCGTGCACCGCCTTGTTCCCGACCTCGCGCAGGTCGTGCATCACTTGGCACACCGTCCGGTCAACCGCGCCGGCATCCGCCAAGGCATTGATCCGGTGCGCCAGTTTGGCCCGCTGGTGGAACGGCAAGCTCGCCCGCACGCAAGACCACTTCACCAGCGCTTCAACGAACTGCCGGACCCGCACCAGCGCCAACGACGGCTCGGTGAACAGGTGGCGCTCGGCGCTGGCCCCCAGCGAGGCCAAGAGCAGGTCCTCACCGGCCAGGAAGTGGAAGTTGGGTGATGTCTTCGCCAACTCCGCCATGCGGTGCTCGACCGGAACCTGATCTCCAGCCATCATCGCCCTTCCCCAGTTGCGTGAACCAGAACGGATCAACGTAGCAAGTCGGTCACTGAGAGTACAAGAGTCTAGATCGTCTCGCTGTTCCTTCGGGGATTCCGGCCGCCACAACGGGGGAACGCCCGAGCAGGCCAATTCTCGCCAATATCCCCACTTTGCCGGGGTGTATCCCCTTAACTGTCCACACTGAATCGCCGCCGATGGCGAACGCAATGGGACACTGAACCAGGACGTGGCTTTCGACCGCAACATCAAGATCTTCTTCGACTGGATCGCCAAGTACGACGCCACGTACCACCTGGGCACCACGGGCGACGATGTGGAGAAGCTCTACTACGAGCAACTCGCCAAGCTCGACCGGCAACCGGTGGGCGGCCTAATCGGTTCCGACGAGTGGACCGACCTCTTCCTCAGCGCGGGTTACTCGCAGGCCGGTTGGGACCGACGCGCCAAGGCATTCTCTGGTTGGGTCCACAACGGCGACTGGCAGACGCTGAAGACGATCTACGACGGTGCCAACACCCCGGGCGACGACAACGGCTTCGCGGTCTACCTCTCGATGCAGTGCAGCGACGTCAAGTGGCCCCAGAGCTGGGCGACGTGGCGCAAGGACAACTGGGCCGCCTACGCTAAGGCACCGTTCGAGACTTGGGCGAACACCTGGTACAACGCGCCGTGCCTGTTCTGGCCCGCCAAGCCGGGCAAGCCGGTGGAGGTCGACGGCAGCAAAGTGTCCGGCGCGCTGCTGATCAGCGAAGAACTGGACGCCGCGACGCCGTTTCCCGGCGCGCTGGAAGCACGCAAGCGGTTCCCCAACGCCAGCCTGATCAGCCTGCCCGGCGGCACGACGCACTCGGGCTCCCTCGGCGGCAATGCCTGCCTGGACAACCAGATCGCCGACTACCTGGCCACCGGCAAGCTCCCGGCCCGGAAACCCGGCAAGGGCCCGGACACCACGTACGAACCGCTCCCGCAACCAACCCCGCAAACGGTGGAATACAGAGCAAGCGACCCGAGCATCCGGTTTTCCTACAGGAAGCCCTGAAGTCCAACTGGCGCTGATGGTGCCGACGACGAAGGGCCGGCCTCCCGGGGAGACCGGCCCTTTGTCGTGACCTAGCAGAGGTGTCAGTGGCTCCAGACCGGCGCGTTGATGCATTGGTTGAACTGCGGCGACCCGATCGGCACGACAATTGCGAGCACGCCGATGTTGTTGCCGCACGCCTGAATCGGCAACACGCTGGCGTTGTTGCCGTTCAGGATGTGGATCCCGTCGTTGCCGTAGCTGTCGGCGAACGCCGGGGAGCCGATCCCCAGCAATGCGGTCGCAGCGGCGGCAGCGCCGAAGAGTCGAGCGGAAGTACGCACGTCAGACCCCATTCTTCCGAGTGATCGTTTGCGCCGGCCCCGCGAGTCCCCTGTCGGGGCGGATGCTCTCCGAACCGGTGTCACTCACCCTGTCAGTGGATTTCTGAACGAGCGCGCTGAGTGCCTCCAACGAGATTCACAGGCCACCCGTGTGGGGATCAGAGCAACGAGGAGTTATCAAGAAATCCCCACAAATCGGATCAAGGAGTCACCCGTGCGGTCGATCGATTCAGGACCCGACCGGGAGCACGTTCGGCACGATCATCGGCCGCCGCCGGTAGGTCTCGGCCACCCAGCGCCCGACAACCCGGCGTACCGCCTGGGCGATTCGATGCGTGTCGGCGATGCCCTCCGCCTCGGTGCGGGCCAACTCCATCTCCACCAGTGGCACGACCTCGTCCAGCGCCTTCGGGTCGTCGGAGAAGCCGCGTCCGGAGATCGTCGGGGACGACACCGCCCGCCCGGTCGCCGCCTCCACCGCCACCGTGATCGAGATGAATCCGCCCTCGCCCAGCACCAACCGATCGGACAGCGTGGACTCGCCCACGTCGCCGACGGACAGGCCGTCCACGTAGACGTGCCCCACCTCGACCCGACCCGCGATCGAGGCGATCCCGTCCAGCAGGTCCACCACGACCCCGTCCTCGGCTATCACCACCCGATCCGCGGGCACGCCGGTCAAGCGCGCCAGCTCGGCGTTCGCCCGCAGGTGCCGCCACTCGCCGTGCACCGGCATCACGTTGCTCGGGCGCACCGCGTTGTAGAGGTACAGCAGCTCACCGGCCGACGCGTGCCCGGACACGTGCACCTTCGCGTGGCCCTGGTGCACCACGTCGGCGCCCAGCCGCACCAGGCCGTTGACCACGCCGAACACCGCGGTCTCGTTGCCGGGGATCAGCGAACTCGCCAACACCACTGTGTCGCCGGCCCGGATCCGGATCTGCTTGTGCTCGCCGCGTGCCATCCGGGACAGCGCCGACAGCGGCTCGCCCTGCGAACCGGTGGAGACGAACGCGACCATGTGCTCGGGCATCGCCAGCGCCTCGTCGAGGTCGACCAGCAACCCGGCGGGCACCCGCAGCATGCCCAATTCGGCCGCGATCCCCATGTTGCGCACCATCGAGCGGCCGACGAAGCACACCTTGCGGCCATGCGTCTCGGCCACGTCCAGCACCTGCTGCACGCGGTGCACGTGACTGGCGAAGCAGGCCACGATCACGCGCTGGGTGGCCTTGCCGATCACCCGGTCCAGCACCGGGCCGATCTCGCGTTCGGGCGTGACGAAGCCCGGCACCTCGGCGTTGGTGGAGTCGACCAAGAACAGATCCACGCCCTCGTCCCCGAGCCGGGAGAAGCCGGCGAGGTCGGTCAGTCGGCTGTCCAGCGGCAGCTGGTCGAGTTTGATGTCGCCGGTGTGCAGCACGATCCCCGCCGGGGTCCGGATGGCAACCGCCAGCGCGTCCGGGATGGAATGGTTGACCGCGAAGAACTCCAGCTCGAAGCTGCCGTGCGCGCTGCGCTGGCCCTCGGCCACCTCGACCAGCACCGGGTCGAGCCGGTGCTCGCGGCACTTAGCGGCCAGCAGGGCGAGGGTGAACTTCGACCCCACGACCGGCAGGTCCGGCCGCAGCCGCAGCAGGAACGGCACCGCACCGATGTGGTCCTCGTGCCCGTGCGTGAGCACCAGCGCGTCGATGTCGTCCAGCCGGTTCTCGATGGTCGCGAAGTCCGGCAGGATCAGGTCCACGCCGGGCGCGTCGTCCTCGGGGAACAGCACGCCGCAGTCAACGATCAGCAACCGGCCGTCGTACTCGAACACGGTCATGTTCCGGCCGACCTCGCCGATGCCGCCGAGCGCCACGACGCGCAGTCCACCGTCCGCTAGCGGGGACGGTGGGGCCGACGATGTCGGTGTCACCGGGTGGTACTCGGTGGCTGTCGCCTTTGCGCTCAACGCTGGTTCACCTCTGTGCGGCGTCCGGATTGACCAGTACCAGGCCAGCATCCCATAGGTCGCTGGTGATCAACCGCACCTGTTCCTCGGTGGCCGCAGGCAGCGGCAATCGCGGCTGGCCGGTTTCGTAGCCGCACAACCGCAACGCGGTCTTGGAGAAGATCACGCCGCCGACGAAGTTCATCGACCGGTACACCGGCAGAAGTCCATTGTGGACATCGCGGGCGCCGGCGACGTCGCCGGCTTCGTAGGCGTCCAGCATCTGGCGCAGCCGGTCCCCCACCACGTGGCCGATCACGCTGACGAACCCGACCGCGCCGACCGACAGCCAGGGCAGGTTCAGCGGGTCCTCGCCCGAGTAGTAGGCCAGATCGGTGCTCGCCAGCACCTCGCTGCCGGACAACAGGTCGTGCTTGGAGTCCTTGACCGCCTTGATCTGCGGGTGCTCGGCCAGCCGCTTCAGCGTGTCGACCTGGATCGGCACAACGGAGCGCGGCGGGATGTCGTAGAGCATCACCGGCAACTCGGTGGCGTCGGCGACCGCCCAGAAGTGCTGGAACAGCCCCTCCTGCGGCGGGCGCGAATAGTACGGCGTCACGACGAGCAGGCCGTGCGCACCGGCCTTCTCGGCGGTGCGGGCCAGTTCGAGCGAATGCTCCGTGTTGTTGGTGCCCGCTCCGGCCACCACGGTCGCGCGGTCACCTACCGCCTCGACCACGGCGCGCAACAGCTGTTCCTTCTCGCGGTCGCTGGTAGTGGGGCTCTCACCGGTGGTGCCGTTGACGACCAACCCGTCGTTACCGACGCTGTCGACCAGGTAGGTGGCGAGCTCCTGCGCCAGCGTCAGGTCGAGGTTTCCGTCTTCGTCGAACGGCGTGACCATGGCGGTCAGGACGCGGCCGAACGGGCGGCCCGGAATGGCAGTGGGGCAGACGGTCATGCCTCTGACGCTACCTGGTGAGATCCCTGCTCAGAGCCGCCGGATCAACCTCGGCGCACATCCCGGAAACCCGGCGTTCACAAGCCCGGAACGCCGTGTTTCTTCCTGTTTGCCGCACGTTGTGCGAGCGAGTTTCCGCTTGGGCCGTCAGAAAGAACGGCGCAGGTCCTCGACCGCGAGCACGTCGGCCTCGTTGCCCTCGGGAGTGACCTTCGCTGCACGGCGGCTAAAGGCGTGCAGGATCAGCTCGCTGGGCTCGCCGACGAACCGCACGGTGCGCGGACCGCGCTTGGCCGCGATCTCCGTGCCGTCCGGACGGCGCAGCACGACGCCCACGGGGCTGCGCCCGTAGAACATCTTCGCCACCCGGGTCAATGACTTCCACAGCGCTTCCTCGCGCTCCGGGTCGGACGGGCGCGGCTGCCAGCCGGGCTGGGCGCGCCGGACGTCCTCGTGGTGCACGTAGAACTCGGCGGTGTTCACCGCCTCGTCCACACCGGCGAACCCCAGCGGGTTCCATTTCGGCGGCCCCTGCCGGATCTGGTCGATCAACTCCGGCCAGGACAACGCGCGCAGCTCGTTCCGGATGCGCTCGCCGCGATCGGCCAGCGCCTTCACGAACTTGCCTGCCACCGCGTCCGGGCGCCGTTCGCGCACCACGAGGTGCACCGCGAGGTCCTTCGTAGTCCACCCTTCGCACAACGTCGGCGCATCCGGGCCGAGTTGCTCGAACAGGTCGCACAACTGCTGGCGTTCATCGCTGGCCACACCCATGTGCACACTCTAGCCACCGCTGAGCCGCGAGGCGTCGCAGCCGATCACTTCGTGGCGGGCGTCTGCAGCTTGTCGCCGGCCGCGCTGTACAGGAGGCAGTAGATGTCCTGCGAGCCCTCGTCGTTGTCGCTGTTGCCATCGCCCTGGGTCCGCCGCTTGTCGTTCCAGGACTGCTCCGAGGGGATGAGCGTGACGTAGCGCAACGTGCTCTGCTTGCCCGGCGTGACGACCTTGTCCGAGCCGAAGTACACCGAGCAGTAGCCTTCGCCATAATCGGTCAGCGCCGCCTCGCCTGGGTAGGACATGTCGTAGTCACCGGAGCCGAACGCCGAATCCGACGCGTAGAGCTCGAAATCATGCGGATCGGAACAAGACGTCCCGCTGTCGACGGGCACACCGGCCGCGATCTTGCCGATGCCGCACTTGTCGGTGCCCAGGTCGAAGGTCTCGACGTCCCCGCCCTCGCCGAACACCAGGGTCGAATCCATCGCGGCGTGCGCGCCACCGCCGACCGGCACGAACCGTCCTACTAGGACACCGGCGACGAACAGGACCACGGCGGCGACGGCCGCCGCGATGAGCCACGGCCTCCTGGGCCGCTTCGGCTGCGGGTCCGGGGCGAACCGGGTCACCGGCGCCACCGGGTGGGTCTGCTCGGGCACGCCGTTCGCGGGCACGCTGTCCAGCAGTGCCCGGACCTGCGCAGCGGTGAACCGCGCCCGCGGATCCACGATCAGCAGTCCGGTGATCACCGAACCGATGACGCCGTGCGGGCGGGATAACCGGGGCGGCTCGTTGAGCACCGCGTGCAGCGTGGCGGCCGTCGTCTGCCGCTCGAACGGCATCCAGCCCTCGACTGCGAAAAACAGCGTCGCGCCTAGCGACCACAGGTCGCTGGCCGGGGACGCGTCGGCACCTTTGATCCGCTCCGGCGCCATGAACGACGGCGAGCCGACGATCGCGCCGCTGGTGGTCAGCCGCGGATCCTCCAACGTCTGAGCGATCCCGAAATCGGCCAGCTTGACCCGTCCGTCGGCCACCATGATGTTGCTCGGCTTGACGTCGCGGTGCACGATGCCCGCCGCGTGCGCGGTCTCCAGCGCGGAGAGCACCTGGCGGGCCAGGTCGGCGACCTGCTCGGGACGCAGCGGACCCTGCTGGGTAATTTGCTCACTGAGCGTGATCGCCCGCACCAACTCCATCACGATGTAGGTGGTGCCGGATTCGGCCAGCACATCGTGCACGGTGACCACCGCGGGATCGTTGAGACGCCCCGCGGTGCGCGCCTCGCGGAGCACCCGCTCCTCGAAGACCTCCCGCTCGGCCGTGGGCACGCCATCGGGCAGGTGCAGCTCCTTGATCGCGACCTCGCGGCCGATGACCTGGTCCCAGGCCCGCCAGACGATCCCCATCCCGCCGCGCCCGAGCTCCTGGATGACCTGGTACCGGCCGCCGATCACCCGGGGCTGCTGCTGTGGGCCGACCTGCTCCACCACTTCGCCGTCCTCCACCCGCGTCCTCGCGCTCGACCACGCAACGCACATCCCTCCACGTCGCCGATCATCCAATCAGATGATTCGACCCCTATCTCGGACTGCGCGGCGAGACGATCGGTTCCCGGGCAGAATTCCGCGATCAGCGGCGGGAAAAGCGATGCCCGCAAGCCCGGCGACCGCCGGAGCGCAAAGCGAGCCGGGCCGGGCAGCAGCAAACACGCGAGCTGCCCGCACGCGGACTCCGACGCCGTTCAGCCCTCGGTGACGAACGGGCTGGACGCCACCTCGGTGCCGTCCTTCAGCGTGGTGATCTCGAAGTCGCTGAACACGTTCGACGCGGCCTTTTGCAGCTGCCGGAGGCACTCGACGGCGAGGTTGCGGATCTCGACGTCGGCCTGCTCGGACGCGCGCATCGCGATGAAGTGCCGCCACGCCCGGTAGTTGCCGGTGACCACGATCCTGGTCTCGGTCGCGTTGGGCAGCACCGCTCGGGCGGCCTGCCGCGCCTGCTTGCGGCGCAGCGTCGCCTTGGGCTCGTCGGCGAACTTCTCCTCAAGCGCGGCCAGCAGCTCGGTGTAGGCGGCGACGCTCGCCTCGGCGGCCTTGACGAACTTCTCGTGCAGCTCCGGGTCCTCGGCGATGACTTCCGGCTCGACCATCGCGGCGTTGCGCTCCGGCACGTACCGCTGCGATAGCTGCGAGTAGGAGAAGTGCCGGTGCCGGATCAGCTCGTGGGTCAGCGAGCGGGACATCCCGGACAGGTAGAACGACACCGAACCGTGCTCCAGCACGGACAGGTGGCCGACCTCCAGGATGTGGCGCAGGTAGCCGGCGTTGGTGGCGGTGGCCGGGTTCGGCTTGCGCCACGACTGGTAGCACGCGCGACCGGCGAACTCGGCCAGCGCCTGCCCGCCGTCGGCGTCGGTCGACCAGGCCACGTCCTCCGGCGGGAAGAACTCGGTCTTGCCGATCAGCTGGACTTTCGGCCGCACGATCTCGGTCACGACGGGCGGACCCCTTCCTGCTCTGCACGGCGGTCGACGACTGCCGCGAACGACTCCCCAATGTGTGCATCGAGCGTAACCGGCGCGCCCGACAAGATCCCATGACGCCAGATGACACCATCGAGTCATTGTCTGGCGTCAGCTTTAGTGTCATAGTGGCGTCATGGATCTGAGCCCTTACATCGAACAGCTTCGCGAGGACCTGAGCTCCGCGGCCTCCGCCGGGGACGACCAGACCCGGCAGACCGCGGCGGTGTTGTCCGGCGCGATCGAGCCGGCCGCGCGGCTGGCGATCATGAATGCCCTTTCCGACCTAGCCGCGGAGGTGACGACTCACCTGGACGGCCAGGTCGTCGACATCCGCCTCGACGGTCGTGACGTCCGGGTCGTGGTCAGCGGCGGTGCCACGCCTTCCACTGTGGACGACGAGGCGGAGCCACCACCACCCCCGCCGAGCGGCGACAGCGGCGACATCAGCCGCATCACGCTGCGTCTGCTCGAAGAGATCAAGACGCAGGCCGAACAGGCCGCGGCGACCCAAGGCGTGTCGCTGAACACCTGGGTCGCCCAGGCGGTCCAGGGTGCGCTGCACACCGGTCGGCCGCGCGGTCCCTGGGATCACCCACGGCACGGGCGCGGCGGCCGAGGCTGGGGCCCGCCCGGCGGCGGCCCGCGCGGCCGGTGGCGCGGCGAACCCGGATCGCGCGTGCGCGGCTGGGTAGAAGGCTGACGGGAGGAAACACGATGACGAACGACGAGACCACGGGCGCCGGTCCCACCGAGCCCGAGGACTGGCAGGGTGCCGAGGAGCAGTTGGCCGAACTGGTGCGCAGCCAGGACTTCAACACAGCCGGGCCGATCCGCATCGACATCGGCAACAGCCTGGGGCCCGTCGTGGTCGAGTTGGCCGAGACCGCGACCACCCACGTCGAAGTCCGGCACGATCCGGCCGCCAGTGGGCCGGACTGGCGCAGCGGCCTGACCGGGTTGCTGAGCTGGGTCACCGAACAATTCGGCGAGGCCGGGATCCGCACCGGCGGCGACGCCGAGCGCGGTCGCGGGCCGCGGGAGCCGATCTCGGAGGCCGTGCGGAGGACCCGGATCGATCTGAGCGGCAATCGGCTCGCCATCCGGACGCCGGCCAACTCACCGCTGCGCAACATTCCGTTGGCAGTCAAGGTGCGCGCCCCGCTGGCCTCGGAGGTGGGGGTGCACTGCAGTTCCGGCGAGGTGAACGTGACCGGGGAGGCCGGTCGGGTCAGCATCCAGGCCGGCTCCGGCGCGGTGTCGATCGAGCGGGCCGCGGACCGGGCGACCATCCGATCCGGCTCTGGTCAGCTACGGCTCGGCACGATGGTCGGTGGCGTGCACGCGCGCAGCGGCAGCGGCGACGTCGAGATCGGGGCGATCGAGGCGGCGTCATCGGTGGCGACGGGCAGCGGCAACGTCTGGCTCGGCGTGGTGTCCGGCGATGTACTGGTGCGTTCCGGCAGCGGTGACCTGACCATCGCGGATGCGACTTCCGGTCAGGTCGAGCTGATTACCGGATCCGGAGAGTTGCAGGTGTCGATTCACCGCGGAACCACCGCCGAGGTGGATCTCACCTCGTCCACGGGCACCGCCAGCAGCGACCTGCTGGTGTCCGAAGAAGCCCCCGACAAGGAGCCGAAGCTGCAGATCTTCGGCCGCACGGGAACGGGTGATGCCGTATTGACGACCGCGACGTAAAACCGGAACGGGCACCGGATCCGTCGCCCGTGATCAGCTGTTGACCGCACCGAGGGGTTTGGCCAGGTCTCCCCTGTCGCCGACGACGACATCGTCGAGCCCCAGCCAAGTCGCCATGTCGCGCAACGCGGCGGACAGTTCCGGCACCGTGTCGCCCGGATCGCGGCCGGATTCGAGAAACGCGCCGGGCACTCGGAGCACACCGGCCGCTCGGTCGGCTTTCAGATCGACGCGAGCCACCAGTTCACCGTTGAGGAGGAAGGGGAAAACGTAGTAGCCGAACTGCCGCTTGGGTTCGGGCACATAGATCTCGATGCGGTAGCGGAACTCGAAAAGCCGTTCGGCGCGCGAACGTTCCCAGATCAGCGGGTCGAACGGGCAGAGCAATGCCCGACCCGTGACCTTCCGGGGGAGGCGGGCCGCCGCGTACCGGTACGCGGGCTGCCGCCAGCCGTGCACCGCGACCGTTTCCAGCACGCCATCCTCGACAAGTTCGGCTACAGCCTGCTGGGACTGCGCGGGCGAGAGCCGGTAGTAGTCCCTTAGATCCGGTTCGGTGGCAACGCCAAGTGCCTGCGCGGAGCTTTCCACCAGCGCGCGGATCGCTTCGTCGTCCTCGGGGTCGTGTGCGAGCACGTGCGCAGGCAGCACGCGTTCAGGCAGATCGTAGAGCCGTTCGAAGCCGCGTCGGGTGCCGGTGGTCAGCTCGCCCATGGCGAACAGCAATTCGCAGGCCCGCTTCGTATCGGTGCGGTTCCACCACGGCCCCCTGCCCTGGCGTTCGCCGCCGCCGAGTTCGCGTTCCAGCCCGCCCGCGCCGATCGGCCCGAGTTCCTTGACCACGCTCAGCACGTCGTTGATCAGTTCGGGCGAGCGTTCCAGCAGATCACGGCCTCGCCGCCGCCACGCGCCACCGAAGTCCCGCATCCGCCATCGCAACAGCGGCCAGTCTTCGACCGGGATGAGCGACGCTTCGTGCGCCCAGTACTCGACCAGTAGCCGCGGTTGTCGCGCCCGGTGTGACCACGCCGCCGCATCGACGAGATCCGGAGAATAGGCGCCGAGCCTGCTGAAAAGCGGCATGTAGTGGGCTCGGACGGCAACGTTGACCGAGTCGAGCTGGAGCAGTTTTGTGCGGGCCAAGGCGCGTTGCAGGTGTCGGCGGGTCACCTCGCCGCGCGGCGGCGGGTCGGCGAACCCCTGGGCGGCCAGTTTGCTGTCGACCACCTTCGGGGTCTCGGTGGCCTCCGCGCTGCTCCCGTTGATCAGCATCGAGCTGTTCGCGATCGGACTGGTGCTCAAGGGGCCGGAGATCCCGTGGTGGCTGTTGGCCCTGGTCATCGCCACCGGCCAGATCGGCGGGAAGCTGCTGCACTACTACGCGGCGCGCGGTTCGATCCGGCTGCCTCCGTTTTTGCGGCGCAAGAGCGCGAACGAGCGCACTGGCCGGTGGCGCGAGTACCTGGAGAAGTTCCGGGCGAACTGCCACCGGCGACCCGTGTGGACCGGGGCGGTCCTGCTGATCAGCGCGGCGTCGAGCCTTCCGCCCTTCGCCGCGGTCGCGGTGATCGCGGGCTGGGCGAAGGTGCCGCTGGTCACCTTCCTGGTCACCGGCTTCGTCGGACGTTTCGTTCGTTTCGGCGCGCTCGCGATCGCACCAGGCATTGTCATCGGTTGGTTGTGACCGGGCGAGCGGTAGCGCGGCGCGGGGACGGCACTGCTGGGATGCGGGGACGTCACTGCTGGGATTCTGTGTGTTCCAGCTCGATCGCGCGGCGCATCGCCTTGCGGCCGCGGTTCCGGTCGCCGGCCAGGTCGTAGGCCTGCGCTAGCGCGAACCACCGGCGCCAGTCCTGCGGTGCGGCTTCCAGTTCCGCCTGCTTTTCGTCGAAGTACGCGTCGGCCGCCTCCCGCTCCACGCGACCGGAGGGGCGGCGCGGCAGGTGCGAGACGTCCGGCAGCGCGTCCTCGTCGTAGAGCCGCCGTGCCAGGCGCTCGGTGCTCACGCCGAACCGCAGCTGGTCAATGACCAGCACCGCGCCGAGAACCGGCAGCACGAAGACCGCCACGCCGAGCGCGATGAACACCGGCTGCCCGCTGGTGATCATGGTGACCGCGCGGCCACCCATGAGCACCAGGTACACCAGCAGCACGAACGCGACCACGAACGCGGACGTCCGCGGGTTCATCAGTCTGCGCCGCTCGGCCACTCAGATCCCCAGCAATGCTTCTAGGCCGACGGTCAGGCCCGGGCGAGCGCCGACCTCACGGATCGAAAGCAGCACTCCCGGCATGAACGAGCGGCGGTCGTAGGAATCGTGCCGGATCGTCAGGGTCTCGCCTTCGGTGCCGAAAAGGACCTCTTGGTGCGCGACGAGTCCGGTCATCCGCACCGAGTGCACCCGCACGCCTTCGACATCCGCCCCGCGGGCGCCGTCGAGTTCCTTGGTCGTCGCATCCGGCACCGCGCCCAGGCCCGCATCCGCGCGCGCCTGCGCGACCACCTGGGCGGTGCGCGCGGCCGTGCCGGACGGCGCGTCGGCCTTCTTCGGGTGGTGCAGCTCGATGATCTCCACGGACTCGAAGAACTTCGCGGCCAGCTCGGCGAACCGCATCGACAGCACCGCTCCGATCGCGAAGTTCGGCGCGACCAGCACACCGACCTCGGGCCGCTCGGCCAGCCAGGAGCGCACGGTCTCCAATTCCGGAGTGCCGAGCCCGCTGGTGCCGACCACCACGTGGATGCCGTGCTCGATGCAGAACCGGATGTTGTCCAGCACGGCATCGGGGTGGGTGAGATCGACGGCGACCTGAGCGCCGTGGTCCGTGAGCCCCGTCAGGCCGTCCTCGCGGTTGATCGCGGCGACCAGTTCGGTGTCGCGTGCTTCGTCAACGGCGCGAACCGCTTCCGAGCCCATGCGCCCACGGGCGCCCAGCACGCCGACCTTGATCGGGCTGTTCACGTGACGACTACCTTTCCGTCGAGGGCGATTTCAATGGAAATCCGCACGTCGATTTCCCTTGAAATCGACGTGCAGGTCCGCAGGGGTGTCGTAGGGGCCGACGACGGCCGTGGTGAACGGACGGCGCAAGAGCTCGGCGGCCAGCTTCGCCACCTCCTCCGCGGTGACCGCGTCGATGCGCTCCAGGGTCTGCTCGACCGTGTAGTGCCTGCCGTAGTTCAGCTCGATCTTGCCGATCCGGCTCATCCGCGAGGCGCTGTCCTCCAGGCCGAGCACCAGGCCGCCGCGAAGCTGCCCCCGGCCGCGCTCCACCTCGTCTTCGGCCAGCCCGTCGGCCGCGACGCCGGCGAGCACGTCGCGGATCACCGTCACGACCTCACCGAGCCGATCCGGGGCGCAGCCGGCGTACACCGAGAATGTCCCGGCGTCCGAGTAGGCCGTGGTCGCCGAGTACACCGAGTAGGCCAGGCCGCGGCGCTCGCGGATCTCCTGGAAAAGCCGCGAGCTCATGCCGCCGCCCAGCGCGGCGTTGAGCACCCCGAGCGCGAACCGGCTCTCGTCGTGACGGTCGAAGCCGCGGCAACCCATCAGCAGGTGAGCCTGCTCGGTGTCGTCGGTGTGCAGCGCCAGCGGCTGCTGCTTCGGTAGCCGAGCCCGCCCCATGCGCGGCGGCGCGGGCTGCACGTCGCCGTCCAGCCGGTCGCCAAGCGCCTTGCGGAGTAGCCGCAGCACCCGGCCGTGGTCGACATTCCCGGCCGCGGCGACGACCATCTTGGGCATCGCATAGCTGCGGCGGTAGAAGCCGTGCACCCTGGCCCGAGTCATGTTGGTGATGGAGTCCTCGGTGCCCAGCACCGAGCGGCCGAGCGGGTGGTCACCCAGCACGGCCGAGGTGAACAGCTCGTGCAGCAGATCCTCGGGGTCGTCGTCGCGCATCGCGATCTCCTCCAGGACCACGCTGCGCTCAGTGTCCACATCGGACTTCGCGTTCACCGCGTCAAAGACCACGTCGCAAAGCATGTCGATGGCCAGCGGCAGGTCCTGGTCCAGCACGTGCGCGTAGTAGCAGGTGTGCTCCTTGGATGTGAACGCGTTCAGCTCGCCGCCGACCGTGTCGATCTCCTGCGCGATGTCCACCGCGGTGCGCTTGGCCGTGCCCTTGAACAGGAGATGCTCCAGGTAGTGCGCGGCGCCGGCCTGCGGCCGCCCTTCGTCGCGCGAGCCCACCGCGACCCAGATCCCGACCGAGGCCGAACGCACGCCCGGCACGGGTTCGGTGACCAGTCGTAGGCCGCCCGGCAGCACCGTGCGGCGCACCGCCGCGTCGCCAGTGCGACCGAGGACCCGGGTGGTTCCGGGACGCTGCAGGTGCCCGGCGCGTGTCTGGTTCTGCTTCATTTCCCTAGTTCGGTCTCGTCGCGTCGTCGTCGAGCGGCAGTGGTCGCCAGGACGATCGCTGGAACGCGACCATCGCCACTCACGACCATACGGCCCGCCCCGGAAACCGGGGCGGGCCGCAGGGTGCGTCACATTCGTCGATTGGTCACTGCGCCGAGGTCTCGGCCTCCGGCTTGGCCTCGCCCTCGGCCTGCTCCGCCTCGTCGTCGACCAGCACCAGGCTGATCTTGCCACGGCTGTCGATGTCGGCGATCTCCACGCGCAGCTTGTCGCCGACGTTGACCACGTCCTCGACCTTGCCGATGCGCTTGCCGTTGCCCAGTTTGGAGATGTGCACCAGGCCGTCCTTGCCCGGCAGCAGCGAGACGAACGCGCCGAAGGCCGCGGTCTTGACCACGGTGCCCAGGAAGCGCTCGCCGACCTTCGGCAGCTGCGGGTTGGCGATCGCGTTGATCTTGTCGATCGCGGCCTCCGCGGACGGGCCGTCGGCCGCGCCGACGTAGATCGTGCCGTCGTCCTCGATGGTGATCTCCGCGCCGGTCTCCTCGGTGATCGAGTTGATCATCTTGCCCTTCGGGCCGATGACCTCGCCGATCTTGTCCACCGGGATGTTGATGGCGGTCACCCGCGGGGCGTGCGGGCTCATCTCGTCGGGCTTGCCGATCGCCTCGGCCATCACCTCGAGGATGGTGAACCGGGCGTCGCGGGCCTGGCCGAGCGCCTGGGCCAGCACCTCGGACGGGATGCCGTCCAGCTTGGTGTCCAGCTGCAGGGCGGTGACGAAGTCCTTGGTTCCGGCGACCTTGAAGTCCATGTCACCGAAGGCGTCCTCGGCACCCAGGATGTCGGTCAGCGCCACGTAGTGGGTCCGGCCGTCGACCTCGTCGGAGACCAGGCCCATCGCGATGCCGGCCACCGGCGCCTTCAGCGGCACGCCCGCGTTCAGCAGCGACAGCGTCGAGGCGCACACCGAGCCCATCGACGTGGACCCGTTGGAGCCCAGCGCCTCGGAGACCTGCCGGAGCGCGTACGGGAACTCCTCGCGCGACGGCAGCACGGGCATCAACGCACGCTCGGCCAGCGCGCCGTGGCCGATCTCGCGCCGCTTCGGGCTGCCGACCCGGCCGGTCTCACCGGTCGAGTAGGGCGGGAAGTTGTAGTGGTGCATGTACCGCTTCGTCGTCTCCGGGGACAACGAGTCGATGGTCTGCTCCAACCGCAGCATGTTCAGCGTGGAAACGCCCAGGATCTGGGTTTCGCCGCGCTCGAACAGCGCCGAGCCGTGGGCCCGCGGGATCACGCCGACCTCGGCGGACAGGCTGCGGATGTCGGTCAGCCCGCGACCGTCGATGCGGACCTGGTCGCGGATGATCCGCTGCCGCACCAGCTTCTTGGTCAGCGACCGGAACGCGGCGCCGATCTCCTTCTCGCGGCCCTCGAACTGCTGGCCTTCGCCGGTGCCGACCTTCTCCAGCACCTCGGCCTTGATCTCGTCGAGGCGGTTCTCCCGCTCGTGCTTGCCAGCGATCTTCAGCGCCTCGGCGAGCTCACCGGAGACGGCCTGCTCGACGGCGGTGAAGGCGTCCTCGGCATAGGCCGGGAACACCGGGAACTCCTGGACGGCCTTGGCGGCGGCCTGCGCGAGCTGCTGCTGCGCCTGGCACAGGGTCCGGATGAACGGCTTCGCCGCCTCCAGACCGTCGGCGACGACCTCCTCGGTCGGCGCCTGCGCACCGTCGGCGACCAGGTGGACGGTCTTGTCCGTGGCCTCTGCCTCCACCATCATGATCGCCACGTCGTCGCCGACGATGCGGCCCGCGACGACCATGTCGAACACGGCCCGCTCCAGCTGCTCGTGGGTGGGGAAGGCCACCCACTGGCCGTCGATCAGCGCCATCCGGGTGCTGCCGATCGGGCCGGAGAACGGCAGCCCGGACAGCTGGGTGGACGCCGACGCGGCGTTGATCGCCAGCACGTCGTAGAGGTCGCCGGGCGCCAGGCTCATCACCGTGACGACGACCTGGACCTCGTTGCGCAGGCCGTCCACGAAGGACGGGCGCAGCGGCCGGTCGATCAGCCGGCAGGTCAGGATCGCGTCGGTGGACGGGCGACCCTCTCGGCGGAAGAACGAGCCGGGGATGCGGCCCGCGGCGTACATCCGCTCTTCGACGTCGACGGTCAGCGGGAAGAAGTCGAAGTGCTCCTTCGGCTGCTTGGACGCCGTGGTGGCGGACAGCAGCATGGTGTCGTCGTCGAGGTAGGCGACGACACTGCCGGCGGCCTGCTTGGCCAGCCGGCCCGTTTCGAACCGGACGGTCCGGGTGCCGAACGCGCCGTTGTCCAGTACGGCGCTGGCTTCGTACACGCCCTCGTCGATCTGGGGTTCAGTCAAGGTTGACTCCTCAGTTCGTGAGGCCCACGGCAGGAGCATCCGAGTCGTGGTCCGACGAAGCCGGCCATCGATCGAAGCCCCCGGGAACGTCTGTTGCGACGACTTGCCCGGCAGCCACTACCGAGGACCGGCGGACGCCTGCCCGGTGCGTGCCACCGTGAGCGCTCTCCTATTGCGACGGCGCCGGGCGCCGTCCCCTTTCATGCACCGGGGGGAGCGGTCCGTCGGCCACTCCCCCCGGCGTTCGTCAACGACGCAGACCGAGTCGCTGGATCAGCGAACGGTAGCGTTCGATGTCCACCTTGGTCAGGTAGTTGAGCAGTCGGCGGCGGCGACCGACCATCAGCAGCAGGCCACGACGCGAGTGGTGGTCGTGCTTGTGCTGCTTGAGGTGCTCGGTCAGCCCGATGATCCGCTTGGTCAGCAGGGCCACCTGGGCCTCGGGCGAACCGGTGTCGCCGTCCTTCAGGCCGTACTCGGCCAGGATCTGCTTCTTGTCTTCAGTGGACAACGCCACGAGTTGACTCTCCTTCGATGTCCCGTGTCAGCTACGCCCGACCCAGCGGCCGGGTGGCGGGTCGACGTCGTGCGCCGACCGGATGCGGCCGCCACGGACTGCAGCCGTTCCACCGGCCAGGATAACAGGGGGAGCTGCTACGGCCGGGTCAGCCCGGTGACTCGCCCGTTACCGCGGCACGGTGCACCGTCCGGTACCCGCGGGCGCCTTCTTGCAGGTCACTGGCCACGACGGCGAGTTCGCGCGGCCGCCACCACGGGCCGGCGTAGCCGGCGAACAGGCCGGGCAGCAACTCCCGGTCGCCGCGCCCGGCGGCCCACCTGGCGATGGTGAGATGCGCTGCGTAACCGCGCGGATCGCCACCGGCCGCGCGCACCAGCGCCCGCAGCGCGGCTTCGTCGGAGTCGGTCTCAGGCTCGACGCCGACCCACAACACGCCGCGGAAAATCCCCGCGCCGGCCAGCCGGAGGCGCGGCGGGACCGGGTCGGTCTCCCGCAGCCGGGCGACGCGGCGGTCGAGCCGGTCGGTCACGCGCTGCTGATCGGCGTCGTCGCCGTGGAAGCACAGCGTCAGGTGCCAGCGCCGCGCGGGGGTGAAGCGGAATTTGCGCAACCCGGCAGTGGCCTCTGCCACCCGGCCCGGATCGAGCCGGTCCACCGCCGATGCCAGATGCCGCACCGCCTCCTCCGCGGGCCACAACGCGGTGAACAGGCGCATTCCTTCCCCCTGGGTCGGGACCCGTGAACGCCTTTGGCTGTTAACGCCCACAGACGGCTCCGGACCCAACATACGCACGCTCGCCGACTCGGCGAAACGCGTTTCCAGTTGTCAGTCGGGTTCGCCGTTGGCGGCTCGGCGGAGCAGCTGCGCCAGCGCCGGGTAGCGGCCTTCGAGCAGCGACGCCGCCGACTCAAGTTCGCTGGGCTTGGCCACCTCGCGCAACACCGGCCAGGCCGCTTCCTCGCCGTTGGCGACCTGCATGACCGGCAGATTGTCCCGCCCCACCGACGGGCGCGAGTGCCGGACGTCCTCCAACGCCTGCTTGATCGCATCCGATTCGCCCGCCGCGACACCGGGGACGAGCACCTTGCGCTCCAGCATCACCAGCCGGGCCAGCACCGAGGGGTTGCCGATCTTGGCGCGGCGCCCGCTCATCACCTGGCTGAGCATCGGTGCGCTGATCCCCAGCACCTCGGCGAGCTGGGCCTGCGAGATGCGGAACGCAACGACCAGGCGACGCACCCGGTCCCCGAGCGGCTCGCCGTACCACTGCCGTTGCAGCGCCAGGTTCCGCTGGACGTTGCTGCTCTCCGTCACCTTCGCTCCCCCCATGTCGGCGTCGGCCCGACCGCGCACGGCTGCTGGTCCGGCCTTGAATACTGCCAGGGCACCGGCGGGATTCGGGCGGGAATCCGAAATCCGTTCCGATCGCGATGCGCCGGGCAGCGGACGCGGTTGCTCCGTTCGGAATGCCGACATGTCTGGTTTCACCCGTCCGCATTCAGAATTCGCCGAGTTTCGGCGACGTCCTGGTGCATTTGCTCAATCAACGCATCGACGGTGTCGAAGCGCTCCATGGACCGCAGCCGCTGCACGAAGTCCAGTTCGACGTGCTCGCCGTAGAAGTCGGCATCGATGTCCAGCACGTAGGCCTCGACGGTGCGCTCGGTGCCGGAGAAGGTCGGGTTGCTGCCCACCGACACCGCCGCGGGCAGGGTCCGCGTCGGCTGCCCCGAGCCGCGTCGGCGGTGCGTGAACCAGGCCGCGTAGACGCCGTCGGCGGGGATCGCCGCGTGCGGCGGGGTGGACAGGTTCGCGGTCGGGAAGCCGAGCTCCTTGCCGCCGCGTCCGGCGCCGCGCACCACGATGCCCTCCAGCCGGTGATAGCGGCCCAGAGCCGAGGCCGCGGCGACGACGTCGCCGGCGTCGATGCAGGAGCGGATGTAGGTCGACGAGAACGTCACCGAAGTGTCCGCCGCGTCGTCGGCCCGCCGCACCGGCCCGGAGACCAGCGAATCGGATTCGACCTCGAAGCCGAACCGCTCGCCGAGCTTGGCCAGCAGCTCGATGTTGCCCGCCGCCTTGTGGCCGAAGGTGAAGTTCTCGCCGACCACGATCTCCGCCGCGTGCAGCCGCTCCACCAGCATCTCGTGCACGAACTCCTCGGCCGGCAGGCGCGAGACCTCTCGGGTGAACGGCAGCACGCAGAACACCTCGACGCCGAGCTGTTCGGCCAGCTCGGCGCGGCGCCGCAGGGTGGTCAGCTGCGCCGGATGACTACCCGGGCGCACCACCTCGGACGGGTGCGGGTCGAAGGTCATCAGCACACAGGGGACGTTGCGGCGGCGCGCTTGCTGCACCGCGTGCGTGATCAGCTGTTGATGCCCCCGATGCACGCCGTCGAAGACGCCGATGGTCACCACGCACCGGCCCCAGCCGCCGGGGATCTGCTCCAAACCACGCCATCGCTGCACGACCAGGAAGCCTACTGCGCCGCCACCAGGTAGCCGGAACGCCACCGCCCCGTGCCGTGGATCACCCGACCCGGGCGAGTGGGCCGGACCTGCGAGCGAGCTCACACGCGCGCGATCTCCGGCTACCCGGCGAGACGTCGGTCAGTTCGCCGGAATGATCACCAACACCGGTTTCGCGGTCCGGCCACGGTCGCGGACGAGGGCGACCGCCTTGCCGTCCGGGTCGAACATCCCGTAGGTGCCTTCGACACCGGCCGCCGGCACGACCTGCCCGTGCGAGAGGGCGCGGGCTACCGTCGCGTCGACGTTGCGGCGCGGAAAGGCCGCCTCGACCGCCTGATCGAGATCCATCGAAAGCCCGGGCTCCGCTTCCAGCTGCTGCAGGGTCCGCGCGGTGACGAGACCGAAGGGGCCGACCCGCGTCCGGCGCAGCTCGCCGAGATGCCCGCCGACACCGAGCCCGGCGCCCAGATCCCGGGCCAGCGCGCGCACGTAGGTCCCCGACGAGCACTCGACCAGCACGTCCAGCTCGGTGGTGCGCTCGGTGCGGCGCAACGCCAGCACGTCGAAGCGCGAGACGGTGACGGGCCGCGCCGCGAGCTCGACGCTCTCGCCGGAGCGCGCTAGCTCGTAGGCGCGCCGACCGTTGATCTTGACCGCGCTGACCGCGCTCGGCACCTGCTGGATGTCGCCGGTCAGCGCCGAAATCCCGGCCCGGACCGCACCTTCGTCCACTGTGGAAGCATCCACAGTGGATACGACGTCGCCTTCGGCGTCATCGGTGGTGGTGGCGGCGCCCAGTCGGATCGTGGCCAGGTATGCCTTGGTGTCCAGGGCCAGGTGACCGAGCAGCTTGGTGGCGCGCTCCAGGCCCAGCACCAGCACGCCGGTGGCCATCGGGTCCAGCGTTCCGGCGTGCCCGACCCGGCGGGTGCCCATGATGCGGCGGACCCGGGACACGACGTCGTGCGAGGTCATCCCCGCCGGTTTGTCGATCACCAGCAGGCCGGGCGGAACGGTGGGGCGGCTTTTACGGGAGTGCTCGGACACGACGCACCATCATCCCCGACCCGGCCCGACCGGCGTCGCTAGGGTGCGCTCGCCATGCCACAGCGCTGACCACGCGATCGCAGCCGCACGAGCGCTCGGCGAGCCGCCGCCTACGCCATGGCGGCTGCCCGTGTGGCGCCGACGACGGCCCAGCGGCCGGAGCGGGCCCGCAGCAACAGCGTGATCAGGCGCAGGACCATGAACAAGCTCAGCCCGGTCCAGATCCCGGCCAGCCCCCAACCGAACGCCAGCGCCAGCCAGATCAGCGGCAGGTAGCCGATGGCCGCGCTCAGCAACGTCGCGGTCCGCAGGTAAGCGGCGTCGCCGGCCCCCAGGAAAACCCCGTCGAGCGCGAAAACCACGCCCGCCACCGGCTGTAGGAGGACGAAGAACCACCAGGCGTGCGGGACCTCCGACAGCACCGCGCCGTCGGTGGTGAACAACGCGGGCAGCGGGCTCGAAAGCGCCGCGAACACCAGCCCGAGCACGATGCCGAACACCAAGCCGTACCAGGTGACTTGCCGGGCGATCCCCTTGGCGCGCGGAGCCGAACCCGCACCGAGCGCCGCGCCGACCAACGACTGCGCCGCGATCGCCAGCGAATCGAGCACCAGCGCCAGGAACGACCACAACTGCCAGACAACCTGGTGCGCGGCCGCGGCCTCCGCACCGGTCCGGGCCGCCACCGACGTTGCCGACAGGAAGCACGCCTGGAACGCGAGCGTGCGCAGCACGAGGTCGCGCCCGAGACCGAGCTGGGCGCGCATCTTCGCCGGCTCCGGTTTCAGCGGCACCCGTTCGGCGACCAGCGCCCGCACGAACAGCACGGCGGCGATCGTCTGGCCGATCAGGTTCGCAATCGCCGAACCCTCCAGGCCCCAGCCGAACGGGTAGACGAACAGCGGGCATAGCACCGCGGAAATGCCGTTGCCGACCACCACATACCGGAGCGGTCGAGCGGTGTCCTGCACGCCGCGCATCCAGCCGTTGCCGACCATGGTGATCAGCACCATCGGCGCCCCGAGCAACGCGATTCGCAGCCAGGTCGCGGCCGCGTCGGCGATCGGGCCGGGACCGGCCAGCAGTTCCGCGATCGGGACCGCGAGCAGCTGCGCCAGCAGCAGGAGCCCCACGCCGACGCCGATCCCCAGCCAGGTCGCCTGCACACCCTCGGCGACGGCGTCCTTGCGGCGTCCGGCACCGTGCAGCCGCGCGGTGCGCGCCGTGGTGCCGTAGGTCAGGAAGGTCAATTGGCTCGACACCAGCGTGAACAGCGTCCCGCCTAGCGCGAGCCCGGCCAGCGGCACCGCTCCGAGGTGCCCGACCACTGCGGTGTCGACGAGCACGTACAGCGGTTCGGCGGCCAGCACGCCGAGCGCGGGCACCGCGAGCGCCAGCACTCGACGCGGCGATACGCGTTCCCCCGGATCGGACACCTTGCCTCCCGGTAAGCTGCGACTGATGGGTCCGCCCCTGACACGTCAGGGTACCGGTAAGGAGCGCAAATGGATAACGCTGATTACGCAGCCGTGGCGCTCCGGCTCGCCAACGCCGACCTGAGCACCCTGGACGCGGTGCGCGCCGCGCTCCATGACGAGCCGTGGTGGGCCGACCGGTTGCACGAGCACGACCTACCGGTGCTGCACGGCGTGACCGCCGGGCTGCGCCGGGCGCTGGATGCGATGGTGGCCGACGACGGCGAAACCGTGTTGGCCGAGATCAACACGCTGTTGTCGGCGCATCCGCCGCGACCCCGGCTGTCCGGGCACGGCGGCCGCGAGGGCACCCCGAACTGGCACGTCCACGTGGCGGGGCCGGACGCACCTGCGGTCGACGAAGTCGCCGCCGCGGCGGCGTGGGGCCTAGCGCAGGGCGTCGTCCAGCACGGCACCACGCGCTGGGGGTGCTGCGGCGCCGAGGGCTGCCACACCTACTTCCTGGACACCTCGACGAACCAGGCCAAGCGCTTCTGCAGCCCGCGCTGCGCCAACCGCATGCACGTCGCGGCCTTCCGTGCCCGACGCCGCGATTTCAATGGAAACCAGGGCGCTGATTTCCAATTGAAATCGCCTTGAATCGCCATCAGAGCAGGGGCGCCTCGTCGAGAGCCTTGCGCAGCGCCGCGATGATGTCTTCCGCCGAGCCCTGGGCCGTGAAACCGGAGGCGAGTCGGTGCCCGCCACCGCCGCATGCGGCCGCTGCGCGGCCGACGTCCAACCGGCTGTCGGCACGCAGCGAAACGGACCAGTGCTTCGGCGCGGTCTCCTTGAGCACCGCCGCCACCTCCGCCTCGCTGGTCGTGCGCACCACGTCGATGACGCTGTCCACGTCCTCGCTGCGCAGGCCATCGGAATGTGCCAGCCGGACCGTCGCGTGCACCAAGCCGAGCCCCCGCGCCGCGTCCGGCTCTAACCGCGCCTCGCTGAGCACCCGGGACAGCATGTTCATCCAGTCGAACGGGTGCGTGTCCAGCAACGGCCGGGTGGTCGCCTCCGGGTCCACCCCGGCCTCCAGCAGCCGCGCCGCCACCCGATGCGTCCACGCGCTGGCGTGCCGGAAAGAACGGGTATCGGTGACCAAGCCCGCGTAGAGGCACCGCGCCATGGGCAAGTCGAGTTCCTCGCCGAGCTCGTCCAGCAACCGGAGCACGATCATCACGGTCGCCTCGGCGTGCTCGTCGACCACGTGCAGCGTGCCGTAGCGCGTGTTGGACACGTGGTGGTCGATCACGATGACATCGCCACCCGCGGCGATCGTCGCGGCGACCCGGTCGGCGAGCTTGCCGAGCCGCTGCAGACTCCCGGTGTCGCAGACGACGAGCGTGGGCGGAGCGGCAGGCACCTCGTCCGCGGGGACCACCAGCCCGTCGCCGTCCAGGTCGCGCAGCGAGAACGGCGGCTGCTCCGGCTTTCCGAACGACACCCGCACCGTGCAGCCCCGCCGCCGCAGCGCCCGCCCCAGCGCGAGTGCGCTACCGAGCGCGTCGGCGTCCGGGTTGATATGCGCGAACAGCGTCACGTCCGAGGCCTCGGACAGCTTGCGAGCGGCCTCGGCCACCGCTAGTTCGACCGGATCGACGGCGGTCGAAGGACCGCCGCCGGGGCGGCCGATATCGGATTGCCCGCGCACAGGTTCACCTCCACGGCATCGATGGTCGTTGCGACCACCGATGCCTAACGCACCTGATGCTGGGTTGCGACTCAACCACTCTGTGGCCCACGACGCACATCGGCGTCGGAAAAAGGCTCGACCTCCGCACCGTCGGTGGCAAGGTCGTCATCGTCGGTGCTGGTGCGGTACGGATCGGCGTCCCCGGCCGGCATCGCCCCGGAAGCCAACCGGGCCACCTCCTCGTCGGCTTCCTTCGCCTTGGCCAGCAGTTCCTCCATCCGCCGCGCGTTGTCCGGCACGGTGTCGGCGATGAAGGTCAGCGTCGGGGTGAACCGGACGCCGGTCTGCTGGCCGACGCGGGATCGCAGCACCCCCGTCGCGCTCGCCAGGGCGGCGGCGGTGGAGGCGTAATCGGCGTCGTCGCCGAATACGGTGTAGTACACAGTGGCGTCCCGCAGATCGGGGGTGACCCGTGCGTCGGTGATCGTCACCAAAGCCAGCCTCGGGTCCTTCACCTCGTACTCCAGCCCGGATGCCACGATCTGGGCGATGCGCTTGGCGAGTCTGCGGGCGCGCGCCGTATCAGCCACGGCGCACCTCCTTCGGGAGAAAGTTCAGTCCTCCGGCCCGAGCATGCGTTGCCGGGCCGAAAGCAATTCGAGTTCGGGGCGTGCGGCGACCAACCGCTCGCACGCGTCCAGCACTTCGCGCACGTGCGCGGCGTCGCCGGAGACCGCCGCGATGCCGAACAGCGCGCGGCGGTACAAATCCTGATTCCCGGCTTCGGCGACGGCCACCTCGAAGCGCTTCCGCAGTTCGGCCACCACGGGCCGCACGACACCGCGCTTCTGCTTCAGGGAGTGGACATCACCGAGCAGAACGTCCAGTTCGAGCACACCGACGTACATGTGTTCCTCATCGCAGGAGCGAACCGCTGCGCAGGGGGCCGTCGAGTGACGACCCCCTGCGCAGTACCGGCTCAGTTGCGCGGCTTCTCGCGCATCTCGTAAGGCTCGATGACGTCGCCGACCTTGATGTCGTTGTACGACCCCAGGGTCAGACCGCATTCGAAGCCGTCGCGGACCTCGGTCGCGTCGTCCTTGAACCGCTTCAGCGAGTTGATGCTGAGGTTCTCGGCGACCACCACGTTGTCCCGCAGCAGACGCGCCTTGGCGTTGCGCTTGATGATGCCTTCGGTGACCATGCAACCCGCGATGGTGCCGACCCGGGAAGACCGGAAGACCTCGCGGACCTCGGCCTTGCCCAGCTCGACTTCCTCGAACTCGGGCTTGAGCATGCCCTTGAGGGCCTGCTCGATGTCCTCGATGGCGCGGTAGATCACCGAGTAGTACCGGATCTCCACGCCCTCGCGGTTGGCGACCTCGGCCGCCTTGCCCTCGGCCCGGACGTTGAAGCCCAGCACGATGGTGTTCTCCGCGGTGGCGAGGTTGATGTCGGACTCGTTGATGCCACCGACGCCGCGGTGGATCACCCGCAGCTCGACCTCGTCGCCAACCTCGATCTTCATCAGGGACTCTTCGAGCGCCTCGACGGTACCCGAGTTGTCGCCCTTGATGATCAGGTTGAGCTGGTTGGTCTCCTTGAGCACCTTGTCCAGGTCCTCGAGGCTGACCCGCTTGCGCTTGGCCGCGTTCTGCGCCTCCCGGATGCGAGCCCCGCGGCGGTCGGCGATCTGCCGAGCCACCCGGTCCTCGTCGACCACCAGGAAGGTGTCGCCCGCGCCCGGCACCGAGGTGAAGCCGATGACCTGCACCGGCCGCGACGGCAGCGCCTCCGGGACGTCCTCGTCGTTCTCGTTGATCATCCGGCGGACGCGACCGTAGGCATCGCCGGCCACCACCGAGTCGCCGACCCGCAACGTGCCGCGCTGCACCAGCACCGTGGCGACCGGACCGCGACCGCGGTCCAGGTGGGCCTCGATCGCCACACCCTGGGCGGGCATGTTCGGGTTGGCCCGCAGGTCCAGCGTGGCGTCCGCGGTGAGCAGGATCGCCTCCAGCAGGCTGTCGATGTTGGTGCCCTGCTTGGCCGAGATGTCGACGAACATGGTCTCGCCGCCGTACTCCTCGGCGACCAGGTTGTACTCGGTCAGCTGCTGGCGGATCTTGTCCGGGTTCGCACCCTCGACGTCGATCTTGTTGACCGCGACGACGATCGGCACCCCGGCCGCCTGGGCGTGGTTGATCGCCTCCACCGTCTGCGGCATGACGCCGTCGTCGGCGGCCACCACCAGCACGGCGATGTCGGTCGACTTAGCACCACGGGCACGCATCGCGGTGAACGCCTCGTGACCCGGGGTGTCGATGAACGTGATCGGCCGGTTGACGTCTTCCAGACTGGTGACGACCTGGTAGGCACCGATGTGCTGGGTGATGCCCCCGGCCTCGCCGGCCTGCACGTTCGTCTTGCGGATCGTGTCCAGCAGTCGCGTCTTACCGTGGTCGACGTGACCCATCACGGTCACCACCGGCGGGCGCGCCGCCAGCTCGTCCTCGGAGCTGCCCGGGTCGCCGTAGCTGATGTCGAACGACTCCAGCAGCTCCCGGTCCTCGTCCTCCGGACTGACCATCTCGATCTTGTAGTTCATCTCCTGACCGAGGAGCTCCAGCACCTCGTCGGAGACGGACTGGGTCGCGGTGACCATCTCACCGAGGTGGAACATCGCCTGCACCAGCGAGGCCGGGTTGGCGTTGATCTTCTCGGCGAAGTCGGTCAGCGAAGCTCCGCGGCGCAGGCGCACGACTTCGCCACTACCGCGCGGGAGGCGGACGCCGCCGACCGACGGCGCCTGCATGTTCTCCATGTATTCCTGGCGCTTCTGCCGCTTCGACTTGCGACCGCGCTTGGCCGGACCGCCGGGGCGACCGAAGGCACCGGCCGCGCCGCCGCGACCACCGGGGCCACCCGGACGGCCACCGCCGCCAGGACGACCGCGGAAACCGCCGCCACCACCGGCCGGGGCGCCGCTCGGCGCACCGCCACCGCCGCCACCACCGCCGCGGAAGCCGCCGCCACCGCCGCCGGGACGGCCACCACCGCCGCCACCGCCGGGACGACCGCCGCCGCCACCCGGTCCGCCACGGCCACCGCCGCCACGGCCACCGCCGGGACCGCCACCGCCGCGCGGTGGACGGGGCGGCATCATGCCGGGGTTCGGGCGCGGCGGCATCATGCCCGGGTTCGGCCGCGAGCCACCGTCACCACGCGGCGCGTTGCCCGCGGCCGGTGCCGTGCCGGCACCCTGACCGCCGCCCTGCCGCTGGCCACCGTGACCGCCACCGTGCTGGCGACCGGGGCCCTGCCCGCCGCCCTGGCGGCCACCCGGGCCCGGCCGCTGCGGCCGCTGCTGCGGCGCTCCGCTGCCGACGCCGAACGGGTTGTTGCCGACGCGCGGCTGCCGCGGACCCGGCTTGGGCGCCTTCGGACGGGGCGGGACCACGCCCGCATCGCCGTCGCCACCCTGCTTCGGGCCCGGCTTGGGACCGGGCTTGAGGCCTGGCGCCGGCCGGGACTCGGCCTTGGCGGCCGGCGCCCGCTCGGCGGGCTTGACCTCCGGCTCAGGCTTGGGACCGGGCTTCGGTCCAGGCTTGGGGCCGGGCTTGGGACGCTCACCGGCCGGCCCCTCGGAGCGCGGACCGGGCTTCGGACCAGGCTTCGGCGCCGCCGCTTCGGCGCGAGGGGGCCTGGGTTCCGCCGGAGCGGGCTTGCCGCCGCCGTCGCTCTTCTTCGACGCCGAGGGTTTGGCGAGCGCGTCGCGCAGCCTGCGGGCCACCGGGGCTTCCACGGTGGAGGACGCAGACTTCACGTACTCGCCCTGCTCGGCGAGCTTGTTCAGTACTTCCTTGCTGGTAACACCGAGCTCTTTGGCGAGCTCATGTACGCGGGCCTTGCCTGCCACTGCTCTCCTCATCTGGGTGAGGCCGGGCGGCAGTCCCGCTCGACCTCGTCCTATCGCCGATGCGCGTTCATGGCTTCAGCTTCACGGCTGATTCATGACGGGTCGACCTGCTTTCCTTCAGTTGCCTGGCGCGGGACGGATCCCGCGTCGGTCATGTCGTGAGCCACCGGCCGCGGTTGCCCGGCACTCAAGTGGGCCTGCACGGCTGAGGTGTCCAGGGCTCCCGGTGCACGCAGTGCACGCGGAAACGCCCGACGCCGCTCGGCCAGACGAAGACATCCCGGATCCGGATGCAGCCATGCGCCCCGGCCCGGTTGCCGACGTCGTGGATCGGGAACAACGACGGGACCCACCCGAGCGACCTCAGCCACCACACGCAGCAGCTCAGAGGATGACGTCCGGGCACGACACCCCACGCAAGTACGCACCGGCCCACGGCTTTCGCCGAGCTCGCCGGACACACGTGTGTGGATTGTCGCTCTCCTCGCGTCGAACCTCCTCTGATTCTAACCCGACGACGTCACTCGGCCGAACCCACGGTCGGCAGACCCTCCACCGCGGGGTCGAGGCCGGTCGCCTGCGCCGGCGGCTGGCCCGCCGCGGTCGTGGGCGAACCGGGGTCGGCATCGCTGCGGATGTCGATCCGCCAACCGGTAAGCCGCGCCGCCAGCCGGGCGTTCTGGCCTTCCTTGCCGATCGCCAGCGAGAGCTGGAAGTCCGGCACGACCACCCGCGCGGTCTTGGTGCGTTCGTCGACGACCTCGACCGACACCACCTTGGCCGGCGACAACGCATTGCCGACGAAGGTCGCCGGGTCGTCCGAGAAGTCGATGATGTCGATCTTCTCGCCGCCCAGCTCGCTCATCACGTTGCGCACCCGCGAGCCCATTGGCCCGATGCAGGCGCCCTTGGCGTTGACGCCGCTGACCGCCGAACGCACCGCGATCTTGGAGCGATGCCCGGCCTCCCGCGCCACCGCCGGGATCTCCACGGTGCCGTCGGCGATCTCCGGCACCTCCAGCGCGAACAGCCGCCGCACCAGGTTCGGGTGGGTGCGCGAGAGCGTGATCTGCGGTCCACGCGCGCTTCGTGAAACGCCGACGACGTAACACTTAATCCGGGTGCCGTGCTCGTAGTTCTCGCCCGGCACCTGCTCGGCGGCCGGGATCACGCCTTCGCTGTCCCCGACCTGCACGATGACCATGCCGCGCGAGTTGGCCCGCGCGTCGCGCTGAATGACGCCGCCGAGGATCTCGCCCTCCTTGGCGGAGAACTCGCCGAAGGTCCGCTCGTGCTCGGCGTCGCGCAGCCGCTGCAGGATGACCTGCCGCGCGGTGGTCGCCGCGATGCGCCCGAAGCCCTCCGGGGTGTCGTCCCATTCCTCCTGCACGTTGCCGTCGGCGGCCAGGGTGTGCGCGATGACCCGCACGACACCCGTCTTGCGGTCCACCTCCACCCGCGCGTGCGGCTGGTGCCCCTCGGTGTGGCGGTATGCGGTGAGCAGTGCCGATTCGATCGCTTCCAGGACCGTCTCGAACGGTATGTCCTTGTCGCGTTCTATCGCCCGCAGCGCCGCGATGTCGACGTTCACCTCGACTCCTCCGTGTCTTCCCGGTCGTCCCCCGCTTGGGAAACGCCGCTCGCAGCCCGCTCCAGCTTGACCAAATCCTCCGCCGGTGGCTGCTGGAATTCCACCTCGACCACCGCGCGTTCGACATCACGGTAAGCCACTCGGCGCAATTCCCCACCGACCAGCACCGTGACACCTTCATCATCGGCTTCCCCGACCCGAACCACCAACTTCTCGCCGCCGGCGAACCGGATCTTGACCAGCCGGTAGCGGGCCCGCCGCCAGTGCCGCACCCGGGTCAGCGGCCGGTCCACGCCCGGCGAGGTGACCTCCAGCGTGTAGGAGCCGGCCAGGACGTGCTCGTGCGCGTCCAGCACCTCCGACACCGCGCGACTGACGTCGGAGATCTCGTCGAGCCCGACCCCGTCGTCGGAGTCGATGACGACCTTGATCAGCCGGCGGCGGCCGGCCTGCTGCACGTCGAACTCCTCCAGGTCGAAGCCCGTTCGAGCCACGGCCTGGGCTACGACGGGCTCCAGCTGCGCGGTGATCGCACCGCGCGGCGGGCTGGACACGTTGGCACTCCCTAAGTTCTGATCGGGGTCTGTTCAGACCTGGCAATGCGGCGGCACCAGAGGTTTCCCGGCCGGGTCGGCCCGCGGGACTTCCACGACCGTTGCTACCCGGGACTGACCGCGGTCGCCCAGCGTATCGCGTCCCCCCGCATCCGAGCGCGGCGTGGACCTACGATCGGCGGATCGTGCCCGCGGCCCGGCGGATCACAAGGGCGGTGCCGGGGCGTTCGCCGCGATGATCGCCTGGCAGGATAGGCCGACGTGGATTCCCCCTCGCGAGCCAGGTCGGCGCTGGGCCGGCGGAGCTTGCTGCGACTGTTCGCGGCGGTTCCGGTGGCCGCCGCATTGACCACGGCGTGCAGCCCGGCGCCGGACGAGCCCGATCCGTTGGTGGCGCTGGCGGCGGCAGCGAAGTCCGACGCCCAGCTGGCGAAGGCGGTCGCGCACGCGCATTCGGAGCTGGCCGAGGCTGCCAACGAGATCGCCACCGCGCGGGCCGCGCACGCCGACGCGATGCAGCGGGAGATCGACCGGGTCGCTCCGCGCGATCCAGAAGATCCGCCGTCGGTGCCCGATGCGGCGCCTCAGCAGGCCCCGGGTTCGGCGGACGCGGCGGCGAAGGCGCTGCGGGATGCGCTGACCGGGGCGCAGAACCAGGCGGCGCAGCTGGTACCCGGGCTGTCGGCCTACCGGGCGGGACTGCTCGGATCGGTTTCGGCGAGCTGCGCGAGTCTGCGGGAGGTGCTGAAGTGACGGAGCTTTCCGAAGAAGCGGGCAAGGCGCTGCGCAGCGCGTTGGGCGCGGAGCACGCGGCCGTGTGGGTGTACGGCCTGGCGAATGCGTTCGCGGGAGAAGCACGCGTGCACGCCGCGATCAACGACGCGATGACGCAGCACCGGAGGTTGCGCGACACCGCGGAGCAGGCGCTCCGCGACGCGGCGCAGACGCCCCCGCCGGCGCAGCCGGCGTACGACGTCGGGGAGCCGGTAGGCGACCAGAAATCGGCAATCGAACTGTTGGTGAAGGCGGAGAACGACTGCGCGATCGGTTGGCGGTCGGTGCTGGAGAACTGCGAGGACCCCGCGCTGCGCGGCACCGCTCTCGACGGCCTCACCACCGCGGCCACCCGGGCCACCCGCTGGCGGCTCACCATCGATCGGCAGCCGGCCGCCCAACCCTTCCCCGGCCAACCCTGATCTCCGAGTCGGCACGGGCCCTTGGGCCAATGCTCATTTTGCAGCCAACCCTGCCGGCGCTTGGGTCTGTCTAATCAGCGGCGTAAGCCGCTTGCGGTGTGGGACTCAGCCTGCACCGCCGCCCCAACAGGGTCCCAAACGGCTCAGACGTCGCCTGGCGAGGACAGCCCCAGCGCCGTGTATTGGGCCATACATAAGTCGGGGATCCCGGAGATCAGGCGGCGACGGTAACTCCCGCAGGGGGCCGCTACCGCACCGCCACGCAAACCACCTTTGAAACACTCTCTTGGTCAGGGCGTTTGGTCTTGGGGCCAGCCGAGTTTGAGGGCTTCCCTGGTGACGTCGAGCAGCGCCGGGTCGCTCTTCGGCGTGGACTTGTTGATGTAGGCCGAGTCGCCGATCACCACCAGCCGGTCCTGTCCCCCGGAGGCGTAGGCGTCGTCGTCCAGCCTGGGCATGTTCTCGGTGCCGTCGCGTTCGTCGTCCACGAGGTCCCGGATGTTGCCGGTGCCGTCCCGGGTAGTCAGGTCGTTGAGCTGCTGCGCGCTGGCCGCATTCGGCATCAGGACGGTGACCAGCGAGGTCAACACCTCGGTGCCGTCGGGCAGCTTGGTGCGGTAGAGCGCTCGCGTGAGGTGCTCGCACTCCTGCTTCGCGAAGAAACCCTTGATCGAATCCGTGGAAACGTTCTGGCAGCCCTGGAACGCTTCTTCCCTGCGGATCGGGGTGAACGTGTAGCGCGGCAAGTCCGGCGGCGCGGCGTCCTCCTTGTCCGCCGGCTTCAGCATCAGCCAGAGCACCCCGGATAACACCGAGATCACGAACAGCACGACCCCGCGCAGCAGCCAACCGGTCGGCGTGACGCGACGCAGTTGCGACACCGGGGCCTGCGGGCTCGTCGGCTGGCGCACCCGCGGAGGCGGTGCGTCGTGCAGTGGCGGCGCGTCGCGCAGTGGCGGCGCGTCGCGCAGTGGCGGCGGGGCGAAGGCGGGCCGGGTCGCTTCTTGCGAGCCGGGCGTCGCCGGCGCGCGATCCGGGCTGATCCGCGAGTTGTCGCGGCGCAGCGGCGTGGTTTCGCGCTGCGCGTTGGGCTGTGCTCCCGTCATCTCTTCGGGCTCACCTCGTCGGTCCGGCACGAGCAACAACCGTAGCGGTCGCGGATTACGAGATGGACACCCCTGACCGTCATCGCAGCGCACGCACCGCACGTTCGACATCGGCACCGGTGTTGTACAGGTGGAATGACAGCCGGGCCTTGCCCGCCCACGCGGCACAGGTGAGCCCGGCCGCGGTGAGCTTCGACACGGCGTCCGGCACCTGCACCGAGACGATCGCCGAGCCCGCGGCGGGCAGGTCCAGCGCCGCCCGGAACTCGTCGGCCAACCCGACGCAGTGCTCGGCGACGGCGGTCATGTCGAGCCCGGCCAGCCAGTCCATCGCCGCAGCCGCTCCGACTTGCGCCAGCCACGTCGGCGAGAGGTCGAGCGCACGGGCGCCGTCGGCAAGCCGCAGCGGCAAGCCGTAAACGGTGCTCCACGGGTCCGGGCCCGCGTACCAGTTCGCGCTGCTGGGCCGGATCTCGGGCGCATCAGGGTGGACGGCCAGCCAGGCGGCGCCGCGCGGCGACAGCAACCACTTGTAGCCCGAAGCGACGACCCAGTCGGCCCAGTCGACCTGCAACGGCAGCCAGCCGACCGCTTGCGTCACGTCGAGCAGCACCCGCGTCGAGCGCGTGGCGACGACCCGCCGCAGGGCGTCGAGATCGACGATGCGGCCGTCGCTGGACTGCACGACGCTGACCGCGACCACGTCGTAGTCCGCAGCGTGCTCGGCGATCTCGGCCAGTTCCACTTCGGCCACCCGCACGCCGCGATCCCGCTGCGCGGCGAACGGGAACACGACGCTGGTGAACTCGTTCCCGGCGACCAGCACGCGGGTCCCCGCCGGCAGGCTCGCCGCGACCAGGCCGATGAGTTGGGAGGCGGTGGATCCGATCGCCACCCGATCCGCCGTGGTGCCGATCAGCCGGGCGAAAGATGCCCGTGCGGTGACCACCGCGGGATCGAAGTTCTCCGGCCGGTCGAGGCCGCTTCCCCAGCGCGCCACCGATTCCGCGACCGCGCGGGCCGCGGCCGCGGGTGGGACACCGATGCTCGCGGTGTTCAGATATCCGTCCGGGACGTCGAAACTCGCACCGAATGCCTCTCGCATGCCCACATCCTCGCACCGGTCGAGCGGGTCCCGGTACGGCTACGGTTGACCGCATGCACAGCGAGGAAATCGAGGTCCGGACCGGATCCACGGAGGTCGTCTATGACCTGGGCGCGGAGTGCGACCGCTTCCTGCGCTCGGCCGGGGCTAAGGACGGGCTGCTCAACGTCTGGGTACCGCACGCGACTGCCGGGCTGGCGATCATCGAGACGGGCGCGGGCAGCGACGACGATCTGCTCGCCGCGCTGCGGGATCTGCTGCCCGCGGACGGCCGCTGGCGACACCGGCACGGTTCGCCGGGCCACGGCAGGGACCACGTGCTGCCCGCGTTCGTGCCGCCCTACGCGTCGATCCCGGTGCTGGGCGGCGAGCCGGCGTTAGGCACCTGGCAGTCGGTGTGCCTGGTGGACACCAACGTGGACAATCCGGTCCGCCGGGTCCGCTTGAGCTTCCTACCAGGCTGAACTCGGGGGCGCGCCGGAGGATCTTGCGCGCAACGTCGTCGGTACGCACGCTTTGTGACTGCCCCTCGGCACCAGTGGCGCGCGCTGGGAGTTATTGCTCGCCGGGTTGGCGTTTGGGCTTGGAGCGGGCGCGCAGGTGTGCGCGTTCGCCCTGCTTGCCGAAGAGGCTGAGAAATTCGACCGGTTCGGCGTCGGCGGCGCTGAACCAGTGCGGTACGCGGGTGTCGAATTCGGCGGCTTCGCCGGGCGAGAGCACCAGGTCGTGTTCGCCGAGGACGAGCCGCAGCCGACCGTTGAGGACATAGAGCCACTCATAGCCCTCGTGGGTCTGCGGGTCGGGCTTCCTTGCGCGGGTGCTTGCCGGGATCACGAGCTTGTACGCCTGGATGCCACCGGCGCGGCGAGTCAGGGGCACGATGGTCATGCCCCAGCCGGTGACCGGGCGCAGGTGAATGCGCGGGTCTCCGGTGGGCGGGGCGTCGACGAGTTCGTCGAGCGTGACGCCGTGGGCCCGGGCCAGCGGGAGCAGTTGTTCCAGGGTCGGGCGGCGGGCACCGGACTCCAGCCGGGACAGGGTGCTCACCGAAATGCCGGTGGCCGCCGATAACTCCGCGAGCGTAGTTTCGCGCCGTCGGCGCAGGGCGCGTAGCCGGGGCCCAACCGCTCGGAGCGCTTGATCAAGGTCGTCTGCCACGCCACTAGCTTGCCAGATCGGCAATAAGGTTTGCACTCGCGCTTGCCGCGCTCGCATGGTTGTCGCGGAGGTGGTCGTGGTGACCGAACAGTTACGGAACGACTATGACGTCGTCGTGGTCGGCGGTGGCGCCGCTGGATTGAGCGCAGCGTTGATGCTGGCTCGGGCCCGGCGATCGGTGGTGGTGATCGACGCGGGCGCCCCGCGCAACATCCCCGCCGCCGGAGTGCACGGGTTACTGGCCCTGGACGGGATGCCGCCGACCGAGTTGCTGGCGCGCGGTCGGGCGGAAGTCCGTGGCTACGGCGGCCACGTAGTGCCCGCTCAGGTCGCCACCTTGACTGGTGCGGACAACGGCTTCGCGGTGGCGCTGGCCGACGGCCGAGTGGTCCGGGCGCGCCGATTGCTGGTGACCACCGGGCTGGTGGACGAGCTGCCGGACATACCGGGCCTGCGGGCGCGGTGGGGCCGGGATGTGCTGCATTGTCCGTACTGTCATGGCTGGGAGGTCCGTGACCAGGCCGTCGGCGTGCTGGCCAGCGGGCCACTGTCGGTGCACCAGGCATTGCTGTTTCGCCAGTGGAGCGCCGATGTCACGTTCTTCACCCACACCATGCCGCCACCAACCGACGAGGACGCGGAAAAACTGGCCGCCCGCGGCATCGCCGTGGTCTCGGGCGAAGTGGCGTCCCTGGAAGTCGTCGAGGACCGCCTCGTCGGCGTGCGACTCAGCGACGGCACGGTCGTCGGGCGCGCAGCGCTGGCTGTCTCGCCCCGGATGACGGCGCGCGCTGACTTCCTCGCGACGCTCGGGCTGCGACCGGCGCAACATCCATCGGGGGTCGGTCAATACATCCCCTCCGACGCGACCGGCCGCACCGAAGTGCCCGGCGTATGGGTCGCGGGCAACGTCACCGATCTGACCGCCCAGGTCGGTGCCGCCGCGGCCGCGGGCGCCGCCGCGGCAGCCCAGATCAACGCAGACCTGGTCGCCACGGACACCCAGCGGGCGGTCGATGCCCACCGGGGCCCGTTCTCGGCCGAGTCCGAAGCACGGATCTGTGAACGGGTCACGGGCGAGCGACGCCACGGCCTGTGAAGCCACGGAAAGGTACCCCCACGAAAAGGAACCGTTGTGCCCGAAGAATTCGGCAAGGAATTCTGGGAAAAGCGTTGGGAAGAGGCTTACCGCGACCATGCCGCCGCACTCCGGGGCAGGGGCCCCAATCCACATCTGGTGGCCGAGGCCGGGGACCTTGCGCCCGGCACGGCGCTGGACGCGGGCTGCGGCCACGGAGTCGACGCCGTCTGGCTCGCCTCGCGCGGCTGGCAGGTCACGGCGGTGGACATCGCCACCAGCGCGCTGCGCCACGCGCGCGAGCACGCCGAAGTCCTCGGCACCGAGATCACGAACCGGATCGACTGGGTATTGGCCGATCTGAGCAGCTGGACACCGGCCGAAGAACACTTCGACCTGGTCTCCACGCACTACGTGCACCTCCCGGCATCGCGCGACGCGCTATTTCGTCGGCTGGCCGCAGCGGTCGCGCCGGGCGGCACGCTGCTGATCATCGGCCACCACCCGCCAAATCAGCAGGCCACCGGATCGCACGCCGCGGCACAAGAGGTCTACTTCACCGCCGAGGAGGTCGCGGCCGGCCTCGATCCCGACCGGTGGGACATCGCCGTCGCCGAGACCAGAACTCGACGGGACACCGACCACAACGGCCAAGAGATCACCAGGCGCGATGCCGTCCTCCGAGCCCGCAGGTGTCCATGACCCGCACCGGGTTCGGCGCGGACACCCCGCAGGCTGGCAGGATGATGCGGTGACGCGACTCGTGCTGTGGGACATCGACCTGACCCTCGTCGACGCCCGGGGGTTCGGCGCCCGTTGGTACCGCAAGGCGCTCGCCGACGTGACCGGCAAGACGCTGCGGCGCATGCCGGACACGGCCGGGCGGACGGAGCTGGCGATCACCACCGAAGTGCTGGAGATCCACGACAGCACGCCCGACGAGCCCACCATCGCGGCCATGTTCGCCGCGCTGACCAGCGCTGTCGCCGAGACTCGCGATGAGCTGTCGCAGCGCGGCAGCGCGCTGCCGGGAGCGGCGCGGGCGCTGACGGCGCTGACGGCGGCCCCGGGCTTCACCCAGACGCTGGTGACCGGGAACCTCGCGGAGGTCGCCTTCCACAAGCTCGAGTCCTTCGACCTGCACCACCACATCGACTTCGAGATCGGTGGCTTCGGCGCCGCCTCGGTGCACCGCCACGACCTGATCGCGGACTCGGTCGCCAAGACCACCGACCGCCACGGCACCACGATCTCCCCCGACTCCGTCGTGGTCATCGGTGACACACCGCACGACATCGCGGGCGCGCTGCGCTTCGGCGCCGTCGCGGTCGGCGTCGCCACCGGCAGCAACAGCGAAGACGACCTCCGCGCCGCCGGTGCTCACGCGGTCCTGCCGAACCTCGCCGACACCGACGCCGTGCTCACCGCGCTGTCCTGAGCTCAGGAGCGCCCCAAGCCTTCGGGCCCCAGGACGCCGGGAAGCGCTCCTGGGGCCGGTGAAACCTTGCTGCTGCGGTGGATCCGCGTCCTCAGCCGCGCACGGCGGCGATGACGTGCGCCACGGCGTTGTCGACCTCGATCTCCTCGCGGTCGCCGGAAAGCCGGTCACGGACCTCGACGACGCCCTTGGTCAGGCCCTTGCCCACCACCAGGATCGTCGGCACCCCGAGCAGTTCGGCGTCGGCGAACTTCACGCCGGGAGACACCGTCCGGTCGTCCAGGATCACCTGCACGCCCGCCGCGTCGAGCTCGGCCGCGATGGCTTCGCCGCGCTCCCGGATGCTCTCGTCCTTGCCCGCGATCACCACGTGCACGTCGGCGGGCGCGATCTCGCGCGGCCACATCAGGCCGAGGTCGTCGTGGCTCTGCTCGGCGACCGCGGCGACCAGCCGCGACACACCAACGCCGTAGGAGCCCATGGTGATCCGCTTCGGCTTGCCGTCCTGGCCGAGCGCGTCCAGCGAGAACGCGTCCGCGTACTTGCGGCCGAGCTGGAAGATGTGCCCGATCTCGATGCCGCGCGCGGCGACCAGGGTCCCGCGACCGTCCGGCGACGGGTCGCCCGCGCGGACCTCGGCGGCCTCGACGGTGCCATCCGGGGTGAAGTCCCGGCCGCACAGCAGGTCCACCACGTGGTGGTCGGTCTTGTCGGCGCCGGTGACCCACGCCGTCCCGGTCACCACGCGCGGGTCGACGAGGAAACGAACCCCGTTGTCCTGCAACGCCTTCGGACCGATGTAGCCCTTGACCAGGAACGGGTTGGCGGCGAAGTCCGCCTCGTCCAGCAGCGCGACCTCGGCGGGCTCCAGCGATGCCTCCAGCCGCTTCATGTCGACCTCGCGGTCCCCCGGCACGCCGATCGCCAGCAGCTCCCAGTCCTGCGCACCGGGCTGCCGGGTCTTGACCAGCACGTTCTTTAGCGTGTCGGCCGCGGTGAACTTGCGGTCGGTGTTGGCGTTGAGGAAGTCGACCAGGGTCTCGATGGTCGGCGTGTTCGGCGTGTGGTGGACCTCGGCGGCAGGCTTGCCCTCGACCGGCTCGGCGGGCGGCGCGGGGGTGATCACGGCCTCGACGTTGGCGGCGAAGCCCGACTCGGTGCTGCGGACGAAGGTGTCCTCACCGGTCTCGCTCTCGGCAAGGAACTCCTCGGACGCCGAGCCGCCCATCGCGCCGGAGGTGGCCGCGACGATCACGTAGCGCAGGCCGACCCGATCGAAGATGCGGATGTAGGCGTCGCGGTGCAGTCGGTAGGACGCGGCCAGCCCCTCGTCGTCCAGGTCGAAGGAGTAGGAGTCCTTCATGACGAACTCGCGCCCGCGCAGGATGCCGGCGCGGGGCCGCTCCTCGTCCCGGTACTTGGTCTGGATCTGGTACAGCATGACCGGGTAGTCCTTGTAGGAGCTGTACTCGCCCTTGACGGTCAGTGCGAACAGTTCCTCGTGCGTCGGGCCAAGCAGGTAGTCGCCGCCCTTGCGGTCCTTCAACCGGAACAGGTTCGGGCCGTACTCGGTCCAGCGGTTGGTCGCCTCGTAGGGCTCCTTGGGCAACAGCGCGGGGAAGTGGATCTCCTGCGCGCCGATCGCGTTCATCTCCTCGCGCACGATCTCCTCGATCTTGCGCAGCACCCGCAGCCCCAGCGGCAGCCACGAGTAGATGCCCGGCGCGATCCGGCGGACGTAGCCGGCGCGGACGAGCAGCTTGTGGCTCGGCACCTCGGCGTCGGCCGGATCCTCGCGCAGGGTACGCAGGAACAACGTCGACATCCTCGTGATCACGGCTACTAGCTCCTCATCCGGCCTGATTCGTTAACCGGCAGGGTAGCGACCCACCCCGGGGTCAACACCAGCGGATTACCCGCACCGCCCAGCGGCCGCCGGGCATGCCGACTTCAATTGAAATCCATGAAATTTATCCACAGATCGAGGGGCTTACCCACAGATTAACCGCCTGCCGTATCTGAACGAGGGGCTTCTGCCTCTAATCCGTGTGAGATCCAAACAGCGTCCCGCACCCATCGACCGGCAACGTCTTCCTCCGCCTGATTCCGCCGGCGAGCGGCATGCCGCCGCAGGCGAGTCCGCGCGGGCCGCTTACCCTGGCGGGGTGTTGGTCCTGCTTCCCCCTTCGGAGACCAAGGCGGTCGGCGGCGCCGGCGCGCCGTTGGATCTGGACGCCCTGTCCCACCCGGAATTGACGCCCACCAGGCGGAAGCTGATCGACGAACTGTCCACTTTGGCCGATGATGTGCCCGCCAGCCTGCTAGCGCTGGGGCTGTCGGAGCGCCAGGTGGCAGAGGTCGAGCGCAACGCCGAGCTCTGGGACTCTCCCACCGCACCGGCGCTAGAGCGCTACACCGGGGTGCTCTACGACGCACTCGATGTCCGGTCTCTGCCGGCGACCGAGCGAACGCAGGCCGATGCCCGGCTGGCCGTCGCTTCCGCACTGTTCGGGCTGGTCCGCGGCAACGATGCGATTCCGGCCTATCGCCTTTCCGGGGGCAATTCGCTGCCCGGTCTCGGGACACTGCGCAGCGTGTGGCGCCCGGTGCTGGAGCCGATGCTCGCCGATGCCGACGACCTGGTGGTCGACCTGCGGTCGGGCGCGTACGCGGCGCTGGCCAAGGTACCCGAGGCCGTCGAGGTTCGCGTGCTGTCCGAAGATACGACCGGCAAGCGCAAAGTCGTCAGCCACCACAACAAGTCGCACAAGGGGAAGCTGGCCCGGGCGCTGGCCGTGTCCCGCGACGAACCCACCACGATCGAGGACGTCCTCGACGTCGCCAGCGACGCTGGCCTACAGGTCGAGCGCGAGGGCGCCCGCGAGCTCTGCGTCGTCGTCAAGGCCTGATTCCCGGCCGAAAAATCGGTTGCGGCCGCCGACGTTGATCGCCGACACTCTCGGAAAGCACAAGGAGGGAGGTTCGCCGTGATGACCGTTGCCACGGATGTGCGCGTGTTCAGTCCGCGCGAGAGCACCCGAACCCACATCCCTCCGTCACGCGTGCGCTGAAACACCGGTGCTCGGGCGGAGGACCCGCTTGAGGAGCACTCGATCTTGTCTGCATACGACGAGTACGACCCGGATTTCATCCGCACCACGAAGCCGGCCAAGAACCGCAAACAAACGCGGCCGAAACGGCGCCGGTTCGACGACGAGCCGCTGCGGCGCGGCCGGCTCACCGAAGAAGAACGCGAACGGCTCGCCGCGCTGCGCGACGAGCCGGAACCACGACCGCTGCCCAACGACGCCGACCGCTGGTCCACATGGGACTCCGGGGAGCGCGGCCCCAGGCCGCACCCGCCCTGGCTGGTGACCGAGCTGGCCGCGGTCGACCACGAGCTGGGAGTCCTGAAGACCGGCAAGGAAGCCGACGTGCACGTGCTGCGCCGGTCGGTGCCCGGCGGCGACTCCTGCCTGCTCGCGGCGAAGCGGTACCGGGACCTGGACCACCGGATGTTCCACCGCGACGCCGGATACCTGGAGGGGCGGCGGATGCGCAAGTCCCGGGAGATGCGGGCGATGCGGCAGCGCAGCTCGTTCGGCCGCGGCGTGATCGCCGAGCAGTGGGCGGTGGCGGAGTTCGCCGTCCTCTCCTCGCTGTGGGCGGCCGGTGCGCCGGTGCCCTATCCCGTGCAACGCATCGGCACCGAGGTGCTGCTGGAATTCTTGGGCGCCGCCGACGGAACGGCGGCCCCGCGCCTGGCGGCGTTGCGGCCAACGCCCGACGAGCTCGACGACCTCTGGTTGCAACTCGTCAATGCGCTCGTGGCACTGGCGGGCCAGGGTTTCACCCACGGCGACCTGTCCGCTTACAACGTGTTGGTGCACGACGGCCGGCTGCTGTTGATCGACCTGCCGCAAGCGGTTGACCTCGTGGCGAATCCGCGGGGCTTGGCTTACCTGCGACGTGACGCAGCCAACATCACCGGCTGGTTTCGTGCCCGGGGCGCCGACGAGCACCGGACCGACCCGGACGAGCTCGCGGTTCTCCTTGCCACCGCCGCAAATCTGATGTGATCGCGATCTCAGCGCCGGGGCCGGCGAAGGCACATGCCAGCCCTCGGCGACCGCGCTCGATCGGCTAGACTCGGCGCCGAACCGGCCGGGAGAACCACCGGCCCCACCCGAGTCGACGGACTCGAAATCCACCTATCGGCGCCGATGCGCCGGGCTCGTCCTTGCGATCGCGCGCGGTCCCCCGCGAAGCCTCCCCGTGACGTGCCGACTTCCGGGAGTCTCCTCGTGCCATCAAGTTCGTCCGCCACGCCCGCGCGCTCGTCCCGACGCCCCCGTCGGCGCCGCCCGCGATCCCAGCCGCCGGCCCCGAAGCGGAGCCTGTTCGACGAGGTCGGCGTCACGGCCGTCGATCCGGCGCCCTTCGACCAACTCGGGCTGCCCGAACGGCTGGTGCGCGCCTTGGCCGCCAACGGGATGGTTGAGGCGTTCCCGATCCAGGCAGCCACCATTCCGGATGCGTTGACCGGTCAGGACGTGCTGGGGCGGGGCCAGACCGGCTCCGGCAAGACGCTCGCCTTCGGCCTGCCGCTGCTGGCGATGCAGCAGGGCAGTGCCCGCCCGCTGCGTCCGCGCGGGCTGGTGCTGGTGCCCACTCGCGAGCTGGCCACGCAGGTCACGGACGCGCTCAAACCGCTGGCCAAGGCGCTCGGGCTCTACGTGCGGGAGGTCGTCGGCGGCACGTCGTTCACCCGGCAGGCCGATACGCTGCGCCGCGGCGTCGACGTGCTCGTGGCGACTCCCGGCCGACTGGCCGACCACGTGCGCCAGGGCACCTGCGTTCTGTCCGATGTGGAGCGCACCGCGCTCGACGAGGCCGACCAGATGGCCGACATGGGCTTTCTGCCGCAGGTGCGCGAATTGCTCGACCTGGTGCCCTCCGACGGCCAGCGCCTGCTGTTCTCCGCGACGCTGGACGGCGACGTCGACAAGCTCGTCGAGCGCTACATGACCAACCCGGTGGTGCATTCGCTCGCGCCCCCGGCGGCCAGCGTGGACAGCATGGAGCACCACCAACTCCTGGTGTCCGCGGCGGCGAAACAGGCCGTGCTGGCCCGGATCGCGGCCCGCGAGGGACGCACGATCATGTTCGTTCGCACCAAGCACCACGCCGACCGGCTCGCGAAGAAGCTGCGCGCGGCCGGGATCCGGGCCGGGGCGCTGCACGGCGGCAAGGCCCAGAACGCGCGAACCCGGATACTCGACGAGTTCAAGACCGGCCAGACCGAGACGCTGGTGGCGACCAACGTGGCCGCGCGCGGCATCCACGTCGACGACGTGAGCCTCGTGGTGCACGTCGAGCCGCCGGCCGACCCCAAGGACTACCTGCACCGAGCGGGCCGCACGGCCCGCGCCGGGGCGACGGGCACCGTCGTCACGCTGGTCACCGAGGACCAGAAGCAGGCGTTCCGCACCATGGCGAACCAGGCCGGGGTCACGGCCACGACCACGACGGTGGGCCCGGACGACGCCGAACTAGCACGCCTGACCGGCGCCCGCGAACCCACGGGTGTCGCGATCGTCGAACCGAAGCGGGGCGAGACACCGCGTAATCGCGGTGCTAAGCAAGGAGAACCGCCGCGAGGCACGAAGCGGTCGGGCCGCGCCGAACGCGAGGCCGGTGAGCCCAGGGCCGGCCGCAGGCCGGGCCGAGCGGAGCGCGATCACGGTGGTCAGGGGCGACGGGGTCGCGACGCCGAGCGCGATCGGGGCGCGGAAAGCGCCCACGGAGATCGCGGTGGTCGCAGCGCGCACGGGCCGTCTGGACGCGGTGCCAGGCGAGGTCACGGCGCTCGCAACGATCGAGCGCGACGCGGCCAGGTGTGACCAACCCGGCGCCGGCTGCGCGTACCTGCGGGGGCTCGTGGACGATGGGGCAACCTGTGCGAACGATCCCGAGGAGGCGGAAACGCGGTGAGCCAGGAGTCCGCTCTTGACGACGTGAGCGAGGGGTTCCGGCGGTTCTGGCAGGAACGGCACCTGAGCACGCTGACCACGGTGCGCCGGGACGGAACACCGCACGTGGTCCCGGTCGGGGTGACCCTCGACATCGAGGCGGCCACGGCGCGCGTGATTTCCTCAAGCACCTCGCACAAGGTGCGCCAGATCATCGCGGCCGGGCGGGAGGGCGCGCCCGTCGCGGTCTGCCAGGTCGACGGGCGGCGCTGGTCCACCCTGCAGGGCCGGGCCGTGGTGCGGGCCGACCCCGCGGCGGTAGCCGACGCGGAGCGCCGGTACGAGCAGCGCTACAAAAAGCCCCGCCCGAACCCATCCCGCGTGGTGATCGAGATCTCCGTGACGAAGGCCCTCGGCACGGTCTAGCGGCGACGTGGTGAAGTGGTGCGGTGACCGTTCACCAGGAGAAGCCGCGGCTCGTCTACGTCGTGGGCATCGGGGCCGACGGAGTGGCGAGCATGTCCCCGCACGCCCGGAACATCGTGGACTCCGCGGAGGTGCTGTTCGGCAGCTCGCGGCAGCTCGACCTCGTACCCGAAGCGAGCGGACAGCGGGTGACCTGGCCCACGCCGATGCTTCCGGCGTTGCCGGGTCTGCTCGCCGAGCACGCCGACCGGTCGATCTGCGTGCTGGCCAGTGGCGACCCGATGTACTACGGAATCGGCGCGACGTTGGTGAAGCTGCTGGGCCCGGATCGCGTGCGGATCACGCCGCATCCGTCATCGCTGTCGCTGGCGTGCGCTCGGATGGGCTGGCCGCTGCAGGAGACCACGGTCGTGAGCCTGGTGGGCAGACCGGTAGAACTGCTGCACACCCGGGTGCAGCCGGGAAACCGGCTGCTGGTCCTCAGTTCCGACGGCACCACTCCCAACGACGTGGCCGCGCTGCTGCGGGCGCGCGGTTACGGGCCGAGCAGCATGACAGTGCTCACCGAGCTCGGCGGTGTGCAGGAAGGGCGGATCAGCTCCACTGCCGACGAGTGGGACCAGGAAGTCGTGAACCCGCTCAACGTGATCGCGCTTGAGTGCCGCGCGGCTCCCGACGCGATGCACCTGCCGAGCACACCGGGTTTGCCGGACGACGCCTTCGAGCACGACGGGCAGCTCACCAAGCGCGACGTGCGCGCGATCACGCTGGCGCGGCTGGCTCCCTCCCCCGGACAGCTGTTGTGGGACGTCGGTGCCGGGGCCGGTAGCATCGCGATCGAGTGGATGCGCAGTGATCCGTCCTGCCGGGCGATCGCGATCGAGCACCGCGATGACCGGGCGCGGCGCATCGCGACGAACGCGAGTGCGCTGGGCGTCCCCGGCCTCCGGATCGTCACCGAAGCCGCGCCGCGCGCGCTGGACGGGCTGGACGAGCCCGACGCGATCTTCGTCGGTGGCGGTGGGACCGCACCGGGTGTGCTAGAAGCGTGCTGGGCCGCTTTGCGACGAGGTGGTCGGCTGGTGGTCAACGCGGTCACATTGGAGTTGGAGGTACTGGTGGCCGAGTGGTACAGCCGCCTCGGCGGTGAACTGGTCCGGATCTCGGTGGAACGCGCGGCGCCGATCGGCGGCTACACCGGCTGGCGGCCCGCGATGCCGGTGACGCAGTGGGCGGTGCGCAAGCCATGACGGTTCGTTTCGTGGGTGCCGGGCCCGGGGCCGCGGACCTGATCACCGTGCGGGGCCGCGATGTCGTCGCCTCGTCGCCGGTGTGCCTGTACGCGGGAAGCCTGGTGCCGGAGGAGCTGCTGGAGCACTGCCCGAACGGCGCCAAACTGGTGGACACGGCAAAGCTGACCTTGGACGAGATCCTCGCCGAAATGCTGGCCGCGCACGAAGCCGGACTCGATGTGGCGCGACTGCATTCCGGAGACCCGTCGGTGTTCAGCGCCGTCGCCGAGCAGATGCGCCGCCTCGACGCCGCCGGGGTGCCCTACGAAATGGTGCCGGGTGTCCCGGCATTCGCGGCCGCGGCGGCCTCGCTGAACCGCGAGTTCACCGTGCCGGGCGTCGGTCAGACCGTGGTGCTCACCCGCACTTCCGCACGCGCGACGCCCATGCCTGAGCACGAGGACCTCGCCACGCTCGGACGCAGCCGGGCGACCATGGTGCTGCACCTGGCGGTCAACCGCATCGAGGAGCTCGTCAAGGAGCTCGTGCCTAACTACGGTGCGGATTGCCCCGTGGCCGTGGTAGCGAACGCGAGCCGGGCGGACGAGATCATCCTGCGCGCAACGCTTTCCGACATCGCCGAGCACGTGCGCGCCGCGGGCATCGTGCGAACCGCCGTCGTCGTGGTGGGCAAGGTGCTGACGGCCTCCGAATTTCCGGACAGCCACCTATACTCCGCTGCCCGCTGCCGCGATTTGTGAGTGTTTCGAAAGTGGTTTGCTTAGCGGTGCGGGTGGCGGCCCCCCTGCGGGAGTTACCGTCGCCGCCTGGGCTCCGCCGATCCCCGACTCATGTATGCCCAATACACGGCGCTGGGGCTGTCCTCGCCAGGCAACGTCTGAGAACCCGCGGCGGTGCAAGCCGAGTCCCACACCGCAAGCGGCTTACGCCGCTTATAAAACAGACCCAAGCTCGATCCGTCGCTAGTGCCTCGGCGGGACCGCCGGTTTCGCACGAAATGGGCTATGAAGCAGTGGCCCTTCACGCGGCCCCTGCCACCTGATGACCATGATCAAAATAAACGCCCCGATCCGTCTGTACGGACAGTAACCGCTGATGCGGCTGGTGGGTACAGGGTCGTTGGTGTGGCGATGCCCGCACCGTGGGTGCGGGGCATCGCTGCGTCGTGGTCAAGCTTTGCGACGTGCTCTCGCACGCCGTCGCAGGCTTGAGTCGAAGTTTCGCTTTCTGCTCTCTCATGTAATCCCGTCGGGCCTCTGAGCAGCGAGAACAACGACAACCATAGTGGTACCCGGTGGCGGTTCCATGTTTATCGCTAGGTATTGGAGTTTGCCGCCTCTTTTGCATCAAAGCTTTGCGATATGCCGACATACACGTAGAACATTTAGTGCATCTACAACCATACTTTTTATACGCCGCGTGCGATCCGTGCTTCACGCCGTCCACCCGATCGGTCATTACTTTGGCTATTTCTCCAAGTCTCGCGATTGAATTGGAAGCGGCCGGTTGACGCCAAGGGTGAGGGAAGGACGCCAACCGGCCGCGACGGACCGGTGCCGGGCCGGGGGGCCGCTCCGGTTGGAGCAGACGCAGCACCGGGCCGTGTCTGGGGTTAGGCGATGCGCCTATGGCGTCCGCTGTCCACGTCGGGCGGAGACTCTTCCTGCAACGCCTCATCAAGGCATTTGCGGCAGGGGCGGGCGCACGGCGGTTCGTTGGATATGCCCATGTTGAGCCCGCATCGCGACGTCGCGATGGTGCCGGGCTTGCGTTCGTGCGTGAACCCCAGATGGTCAGTCCAGACCACCCGGCCCCCTGGCGGTCCGGCGTCCCCTTCTGTCTCGGGCGCTGGTGCGAATAGGAACGCTGCGGTCACTGCGTGCCCCCAGTGAGCTTTTTCCATCCTGATCTTCGCAGATCAGGAGGCATGGACGTGGGTGGTCAGGTGTGAGTGGGCTGGTCAGAGTCGTGATCATCGAGATTGATCATCTGACACCGTCCCCGCGGTCCACGGCATGTGATCATGATCACGGCCGGAGAAGACGAAAAAGGTGGCCCTCGGCGGGTTTGAATGGTTCGTGACAACACAATCGAGCCCCGCCGAGGGCGCAGAGCCCATTATGTATCAGGTCCGGCTTCCGCTGTCGAGGACCACGATCGACTCCGTCGCCTCGCTGATCACCGCCCACTGCAAGAAGATCGGCTCCCGCTGGCGCAAAGTCACTCCGGGCAGGCAGGCGGTCATCGTGCTGGCCGTGCTGCGTCACGACCAGCGGCTGCTGGACATGGCCGGGGGCAACGCCGTATCGGCCTCCACGATCAGCAGGTGGGTCGCCGAGGTCATCGACCTGCTGGCCGCCCGCGCCCCCCGCCTGGACCGCGTGCTGGCCAAAGCCACCCGCGCCGGAGCGGACATGATGTTGCTGGACGGCACCCTCGTGCGCACCCAGCGCCGCAGCGGCCGTGACAACCGACGAAACTACAGCGGTAAACACAAAACCCACGGCCTGCTGTTTCTCGCCCTCACCGACGCCCACGGCAACCTACTGTGGATCTCCGCAGCCGCACCCGGCCGCGCCTCGGAAATCACCACCTCACGCCGCAACAAGCTCACCACCACACTCCACAGGTCACCGGGCCGGGGAGGGCCTCCCCAGTTCCCGCCGCCACTATCTGAACGTTCCGCGCCCCATACGCCGGGCAGTCCCTCACGGCTGCAATCCAGGAACTACACCGCTTCCATGGCCTTCACCCCGATTCCGAAGGGCTCGGCACCCCCTGCCACCACCCTCACGGGCGGCATGAGTAACGACGCCGCAGGCTTCGCTTCACGCTACCGACCGCTCAGTCGCTCCCCCTACAAGGGCTTTCGACACTGGGCTTCGACACCGCAGGTTTCCCCACGACACCGCCAGTCTGCTACCGGGCCTCCTGGCAACTACCCGGACCGGACTCACACCGGCAAGCGACGACGAGCTGACAACAGAACATCAACCACCTACACGGTCAACCCCCTGTCTGCTGGGCGCACGAAAAACGCTCAATGGAAATCAGCGCGTTGATTTCCATTGAAACCGCCAAACCCGAAAGCCAGGCCCCTCGACCACCGCTCGTCCCAAGCACTCATCGCCCTAGCCACGCTCGTTCGTGGTGCGGTTTACGACAGGTCGGACATGTCCAGCACGAAGCGGTAGCGAACGTCGTTGCGCTCCAGGCGTTCGAGGGTTTCGTTGATGTGCTTGGAGGGGACGAGTTCGACGTCGGCGGTGACGTTGTGCTTGGCGCAGAACTCGAGCATGGCGGTGGTCGCGGGTCGGCCGCCGCTGCCCGCGGAGCTGAGTTTCTTTCGCCCGACGAGCAGGTCGGTGGTCTGCACCGTGACCGGGCCAAGGTGCCCGAGGTGGCTGAGCGTTCCGTCCAGGGCGACGAGCCGCAGGTAGGGGTCGATGTCGTGCGGGACGGCTATGGTGTCGATGACGACGTCGAACCGGTTCCGGGATGCGGTCATCTGCCGTTCGTCCGTGGACACGATCAGGTCGTGAGCGCCGAGGCGGCGGGCGTCATTGGTTTTGTCGGTCGATCGACTGATGACCGTGGTGTCGGCGCCGAGTGCGACGGCGAGTTTGACCGCTAGGTGTCCGAGACCGCCGAGTCCGGCCACCGCGACACGGCTACCAGGGCCGACACCAAGTGCCTGGAGTGGTTCCCAGACGGTGATCCCCGCGCACAAGAGAGGGGCCGCGGCTGCGGGATCGAGTCCGGTGGGCAGCGGGTAGGTGAACTGGTCGTGGACGATGTACTCGCGGGAGTAGCCGCCCAGCGTGGTGGATCCGTCGTGGCGGTCGGTGCCGCTGTAGGTGACCTCGCGTGGCGCCGCGACGCGGCAGCGCATCCTGGACGTGGCAACGCGGGAGTTCGCCGAGCACGGGATCGCCGGGGCGCGCGTCGAACGCATCGTGGCCGCGGCCCGCACCAACAAGGCTCAGCTCTACGGCTATTTCGGTAGCAAGGAAGGGTTGTTCGACGCGATTTTCTTCGGCTCCCTGGAACGGATCATGACCGTCGTCCCGATCGACTCCACCGATCTCGCGGACTGGGCCGTGCGTTTGTACGACGAATACCTCCGCCGCCCGGACCTCATCCGGCTGGCCACCTGGGCACGCCTCGAACGACGCCCGGCCGGTCACCTCGTCGACGATGCCGATCGTCTCGACGACGTAAAACTGCGCGCCATCGCCGATGCGCAAGCCGCGGGCACCGTCCGGGCCGGGGACCCGTTCGACCTGATGGCCGTGGTGATCGCGATGTCCATGGCATGGTCACCGGTCAGCAACGTCTACGCCGCCACCGATCAAGAGCCCCCGGAAATGCACGAACAGCGCCGAACCCTGCTCCGCGACAGCGTCCGACGCGTCGTCACACCAAACTAACTTCGACCTGAAAAAGTTGTTGCGGTGATGGTGGACTGTGCTGGGGTCCGCTGCTGCGGTCGGAAAAAGAGCTCTACTGTGGTGCCCTTGGAGGTTACTAAGTTTGGTCCAGCGACGTGCTTGGGTCTTGATCGGGTGTGCGATTGAATAGCTGTTGATCTCGTTGTCGGGCGCGTGCAGGATCGGCTGACTTTGCGGGCGTGCAACGCCGATGTCCACATAGGTCACTCGTTGGCCAAAGCGAGAACCGATGTCAAATCATGTTCGGAATCGCGGGTTTTGGGCTGCGGCAGCTGCGCTACGACAACCAGGATCGGTGATTAGTCCCTCGTCGCGGATTCGGCAGACGGTGCGTCAAGCGCCGAGCCAGCCCTCCTGCTGGCCAGCAGCTTCAATTCGAGGGGGAGCCCGGTGACGATTTGGGGCAGCACCTGCTGTGCGTGGAACAGCAGGGCAAACGCGAGGGCACTGTCTCGGGACACGTGCATCAGGTCCATCGCGTAAAGCGCTCCGACTTCGAACGTTCCCACGTGACCGGGCGCCACCGGCAGCATGTTCGAAAAATCGATCAAGAACAGGGTCAGCAAGGTCGCCGCGACCGGGAGGTGCAGATTCAGCGCCAGCAGTACGACCGCTACCGCGGCGGCGTCGGTCATCTCTCCGATGAGCATCAGGCCGAGCGCGAAAGGCATGCGTTTCCGGTCGCGCAGGAAGTACATCCCGGCTACTACGCTGCGAAGGTATTTCGGTAGGCGAGCTTTCCCGGCGCGGTGTGCGACGACGAGCAACACGACGAGTTGTAGGAACATGAAGGCGGTGAAGGCCGTGACGAAACCGGTCATCCAGCCGGGTAGACCCGGGAGGAACCACGGCGCGCTGACTGCAAGAATGACCAATCCCACGCCGCCGAGCACCTTCTTCAGCACGATGAGTGCACCTGTGACCCCCGCCGGCACATCGTCCTGCTTGAGCAGCCAGAATCGCAGCACTTCGCCGGCGCGGGCTGGGCTGATCGCGGAGGCCGCCTGAGCGGCCAGCTCGTAGCGCAGCAGCCTGGGGTAAGGGATGGGATGGCGCGGCCCGAGCATGACTTGCCAAGCCTGCGCCCGGACCAGGTGGCCGAGGAAATTGAGCAGCACTCCTACCAGCAGTGGCCACAGCTCGGCCCGCTGGAACGTGTCGGCTAATGCCTGGAGGTCGAGACCGTGCAGGAACCACCACAGCGCCGCGACCGTGGCGACCACGCACAACAGCCGAAACGCTATGCCTAGCCGGGCTTTGACTACTGAGGGTCCAGCTTCCATCAGTACGGGCGCGGCGCGTGACTCGGCAACCGCTGGGCAGCCCGGCTGTCCGGCCACATGGCCCGCTCGGTCTGGTAAACGGTCATCAGCTCGGTGGCGTCCACGCCCAGCGATGCGCGGATGTCCCCGAGCGGGCGGTCCCGCAATTCGGGCCACGGCACGTGGTGCAGCGACTTGATCTTGGAATTCCGCCCGTACTCGGCAGCCATGTCGTAGATCACCAGGTCGCTGCGGGTGAACCGGAACGGAGCGCGGTACAGATGCTGGGTGGCAAGCGCGTACAGCACCTGCTGCCACGGTTTCAGCCGACCGCTGGCGCCCATAGTCACGCCCAGCACGAACGCCTCGTCCGAGGGAAGTGCGCCACGGCCCAGCAGAATGTGCACGCAGTCGTGGCCGAACAGGTCGATCGCACCGGGCAGCGCTAGTGGGCTCCACGGGTTTTCCAGTAGCCGGACGTACCACGGGATCGCTGACGCGTCGTCACCCGGCATCGCGTCGTAAGCCTCACCCAAAGTGATCGCGTCGTCGAGGCCAGGGGTCCACTCGGCCAGACTGACAGTGGTCACGGTCGGCTCCTTTCCTCAGTACACCAGCCCGCAGTCGCCGTCCACGGTGACGATCTGGCCATCCTGAATCAGTTTTGTCGCGTTGTTGGTTCCCATCACGGCGGGTATCCCGTATTCCCGGGCCACGATCGAACCGTGCGAGAGCGCGCCACCGGCGTCGGTCACCACGCCGCCGGCGATGGCGAGCAGTGGCGACCACGCCGGCGTGATATACGACGCGACCAGCACATCGCCAGCTTCAAGCTTGTCGAAGGCACGCACCGAGGTGATGTGCCGGGCCGGCGCGGTGACCCGGCCAGGGCTGACCGGTGACCCGCTGATGCCTGAGCCGCGATTGGCCCGTTTGGTCTGCTGCCCGAGCAGCGCCACCGCGGTGACGTCCAGTCCGCCCATGAAAAGGCGCTTCGACTCCGGCACCTGCGGTACCGGGCTGAGGAGCTTCTGCTTTTCGCGCAGCGCTCGCCGCTGGCGCACCACCTCGTGGCGTCGAGCTGGCGCGTCTGACTGCAGATCGCCCAACAGTTCGTCGGAGGTCAGGTAGAACACGTCCTCTTCGAAGCCCAGCGCGCCTGCCGCGACCAGCCGTCTGCCCAGTTCGAGGTAGGAGCGGCGGATCGTCGGCCAACCCAGGGTGAAGTAGAACAGCGCCCGGTCGCGAACTTGCGCGTAGCGGCGGTTCCAGCGCATTAGCGCGCGGAGGAGCGCCCGGCGCACTGGTGCTCCGCACAACGCCGAGAACAGCTCCGCTTCGGCTTGTTCCCGGCGTTTCGCCAGTCCGCGCAGCCGCTCGCGCGGGGCCTGCAACCGGCCGTCGCGGTAGCCATCGATGGTCTTGACGAGCATCGACGGATCTTCCGCTGGCGTAGGTTCGACGAAGTCGAGGTGGAACACTTGGTGCCCGTACTCGGCGAGCACATCGGCGAATCGTGTTGCGGGGAAGTCGTGTTCAGATCGCGCCAGGTGGTGCAGCGCGGAGTCGGCGTCCGAGGTCTTGGTGGCGTAACCCTGCAACAGCACACCGTAGTGTGGGATCGCGACACCAGTGCGGGCGGCTGGCGCGGTGAGGCCCGCATATGTCCTGTCCAGCAGCCACTCGCCACCGTTCCAATACCAGGCGAGGCCGCCTAGGATCGCCCAGTAGCGTGCGCTGAGGTCCTGCGCCTCGTCGATCAGCGCCAACAGTTCGCCGGTGTTCAGCTGAGTCAGGTCGAGTGCACGCATCGCCGTTAGCCGGTCGATGTGCCGGGGCAGAATCTCGGTGCGCCAGCGTTTACCAAGAAACCCGAGATGGTATCGGTAGCACCGCAGCGCTAGTTTGAGCGTGCGCAGCGGGTATCGGTTCATCGGGTAGTCAAGGCGCAGGTAGCCGAACCCGTTGATGGTGCCGGCCATTGGCTTGGGCAGCAGCGGGTTGGTCAGCTGCTCTGCCTCCGGGCCGGCCCAGTTCTCAAGCCATCTCTTCACCAGGTGCGGGAAGAGGGTGGTGGCGAATAGCGGCGATAACGGTTCGGGCAGCCACGAGTCACAGATGCTGATCCGCGCCCACCAGGCGCCATCGATCGGACTCTCCCAGGCGACCGAGGTCGCCGGACTGTGGTGGGTGAGCGGACGCGCCTGGAGGAGAGCGATCTTTCCGTCCGCGATAGCCCATTCAATGTCTTGGGAGCTGCCGAAGTGCTCCTCCACTCGTAGGCCGAGCCGGGCCAGCTCTGCTGCTTGGGCGCGGGTGAGCGATGCTCTTGCCCGCTCGTCGACAGGAACTTCGGCGACGGCCGTGCCGCCATCTGGCGCCGGAACGACCATCCACTCCTTGCTGCCCAGCGTGACATCCGCTACCCGGATTTCCGGGCGGGAAACGCTAAACCGGTCGGGGGTGACCAATCCGCTCACCACAGCTTCCCCCAGCCCCCAGCTCGACTCGATCATCAGGTGCCCGTCGGCCGGTCCCGCGGTGAACATCACGCCTGCGGCTTCGGCGTGCGCCACGGCCTGCACGACTACCGCCATGCTCGCTGCGGTGTGCGCGATGCCCTGCCGCTCGCGATAGCGGATGGCGTGCGATTCCCACAGCGACGCCCAACACCGCTTCACCGCGACCATCATGTCGTCGAACGAGCGCAGGGCGAGCTCGGTGCGGTACTGGCCGGCGAAGCTGGTGGTCGCGGAGTCCTCCGACGTGCCCGACGACCTGACCGCGACCGCGCCCCGCGCTGGGCACACGGCGCGGAACGCCTCTTCCAACTCAGCCAACAACCCGTCGGGAAGCTCGACCGCTTCGACGGAATCCCGCAGCGCCTGTGTGACCGGTTCGAGGGATTGCCCAGCCTCCACGGCGGCGGCAAGCCGCTCCACTTGCGCGGCCAGCTTCGGCGCGATCAGGGTGTCGTACACCGATGTCATCAGGCAGAAGCCGTCCGGGACGGGCGCACCCAACGAGATCAGTTCGCCGAGATTCGCCGCCTTCGGACCCGCCGCGGCGGCATCATCCGCCCGCAGATCGCGCAACATCACGACATCACGCATCGTCGGCCACCTTGTCCACCCAACCCTGGTAATGCTTGCGGTAACGCAGTACGGCACGGTCGCGGTCGAGGTAGATGCCGTGGCGGTCGCCAGGCTCGATGGTGTTGAAGATCGGCAGGTCCTGATTGGACGCGAAAGTGATCTCTAACCGGTTGGCCAGGTAGCGCCGCAGGTCGGATAGGAACCGTCCGGTGCGGGCGGCCGTGACTGCGATGTGCTGGACAGTCCGGTTCGGCCCGATCGGTGTCGCCGAGAGAAGCAGTCGGTACTGAAGCACGCCGTCGGCGAAGTAGGAGACGCGCTGCCCGGTCGGCCAGCTGTCCACCAGCAGCGAGAATCGCTCGGCGTTGGTGCCGAGGAAGCGCGTGATGGTGCCCAGCCATCCCACGTACCCGGGCCAGGTCAGTTCGGCGCCCAGCCAAGCGCCTGGGTCGATGGGTGCCCCGTGGTGGCGCACTTCGTCCTGGTCGCTGAGCATGCGGAAGCCGAGCGGCCCGCCGACCTCCAAGCCGTGCAGTGCAACAAGATGGTCGGGGTCAAAGGTGTTCTCCATGATCCGGCGCACGGTCGCACCGGTCACGTCGGCGAGCCGGAAGCCGAGAAAACGCTTGCTGAAGGCCGGTAGCTCCGGCAGCGGAAACATCGGCTCAGCACTGCCATACCAGGCCCACACATAGCCCGCGCGTTCGATCGCAGGGTAGCAGCGCAGAGTTGCGGTGGCTGGGATCCGCCGCACGCCGGGGATCTCGGCGCAGGCCCCTGTTCCATCGAATTTCCAATGATGGAACGGGCAACGCAGCAGCCCGCCGATGACGTCGCCGTCGCTCAGGCTCGCTCCCATGTGCGGGCACTGCCGCGCCATCAGTACCGGACGGCCGTCGTAGTCGCGCCAGGCGACCAACTGCCTGCCGAACAGCCGCACCGCCAGCGGTTTTCGCTTGAGCTTGGCGGACGGAAGCGCGATGTACCAGCTCGCGGCGAGTGTGGACGACGACCGCGTGTAGCTCGTCGAGGCGATGGTGTTAGCGCTCATGAGCTCAACGACTCCGTTCGCTCGGCACGCTCAGCCCGTGCTACCCACTCTTGGTAGTGCCTGCGGAACTTCAGCACGCTCTGGTCGTATAGGACCGGGATTCCTTCGCCGGTGACCTCGGCGTTGCGGTAGATCTTCAGGTCCTCGCGGGTGCCGAGCCAGTGCTGCCCGCGGTACATCAAGTACGCGCCCACGTCGCGGAGCTTGCTGCCGGTCCGGCGCACCAGCGACCAACCCTGGAAGATGGTGCGGCCAGCGGCGATCGGTGTGATACCGAGCAGTTCCTTCGCAACCACTTCGCCATCGAGGTAAAAGGTGAGCCGTTGCCCACCAGGCCAACCGTCCACCAACAAGCTGAACTGCTTGCCGTTGATGCCCATCGCGGTCAGTGCTTTGGGCAGGAGGAGGTCATGTGACTGAAGCAAGGCGCCAAGCCACGCATCGACTGCAATCGGCGGACCATTTTCGGCCGCCTCCGTCGGGCGACGCAGCATCCGCAATTCGAGGGGTTCGTTGGATCGCACGCCGTGCAGTGTCATGAAGTGGTAATTGTCGAATGCGTTCTCAAGTATCCGCCGAGGCGGCGCCGGCGTGGCGTTGCGGAAGGGATAGATCCAGTACTTCTCTCGGTCGGCCTCTAGCGCGGGCACATCGGCGAGTGAGTAATCCGCTACGGCGCCGCCGTACCAGACCCAGATCAGCCCGTAGCGCTCGACTACCGGATACGGCCTGCGGCTCGCCGCCGGCGGAATGCGTTTCACGCCGGGGATTTCGACGCAGGTGCCTTCGGTCGCGAACCGCCAGTGGTGGAATGGGCACCGGAGGGCGCCGTCAACCACCGTGCCCAATGCTAGATCAGCGCTCAGGTGCGGGCAATACCGAGGCATCACCACCGCCCGTCCCTCGGAGCCGCGCCAGGCCACCAGATGACGGCCGAACAACTCAAGAGCGCGAGGTTTGCGGCCCAATTCCGTAGCGCGCAACGCCACGTACCATCCTGCGGCCAAGCCCATTCGCAGGGACGGATCCTGCTCTCCGGCGACGATTCCGGCCCTCATGTGCACTCACCTGCGCGCTGCCGTGCGGGCTGTGCGTGGTCCACCCACGACTGGTAGTAGCGCCGCCACTTGATCAAGGCGCTGTCATATTTGATGTAGGTAGCGGGACGGCCGGTCGCGGAGGTGTTGTAGATCGGGATGTCCTGCCTCGTGCCGCCGCGGTTCTGCGCGTAGAAAAGCAAGAGGCGGAGGAACGTCTTCCAATGCTTGTTGGTCTTTCGCACTCCGGCCCACCCGCGCTGGGCTGTTCGGTATGGTGCGGTCGGAGTCGTCCCCATCAGCACCTTCGACATTTCTTGGCCGTCGATGTAGGTCGTAAATCGCTGCCCACCCGGCCAGCCGTCGACGAGGAGTTGGAAGGTCGTGCCTTCGTTGAAGGTGGTCACCACGTTGTGCACCCATCCGGTCGGGTTCTGCCACGGCTTCCAGATCTTGAGCGAGCCCTCGAGCCATACGCCGAACCATGCCTCGCGGGAGATCGGGCGGCCGTTGTCCGCCGCGTCAACTGGATCGTGCAGCAGTTTGAAGCGGACCGGGTCCATGTTCATCCCGTGCAAAGCCATGAAATGGAAGTAGTCGATGCCGTTCTCCAGCAGCTGGCGCACTGTCCCGTCGGTGCGATCATTGAACCGAAAGCCGACATAGGCGTCGCGGTCGTCCTCCAGCGCGCGAAAATCTGGCAGCGGGAACATCGGTTCGGCGCTGCCGTACCAAACCCAGATATGTCCGTAGCGCTCGTTGACCGGATATGGTGATAGACGCGCGGTCGGCGGAATCTTATCCACCCCCGGAATCGACGCACACGACCCCGACGCGTCAAATCCCCACTTGTGGAAGGGGCAGCGCAGCATCCCGTCGACGACTTCGCCCAGCGCAAGGCTCGCTCCCATGTGCGGGCAGAACCGCGGCATGATGACGGGATTGCCCACCTGGTCGCGCCAGGCCACTAGGGGCAAGCCGAACAGCGTGAGCGGTTTTGGCTTGCGGCGCAGTTCGTGCGAGGCCAGCGCAACATACCAACTGGCGGCGAGATTGAGGCCGTTGGGACTAAGCGGCAGCGCCGTGCGCTGACCCCGCTCGACCTGGGTCTCCTGCTGCTCCCTCGTCATGATCAACTCTTCCGCGTACAGATGTGGTCGGCTATCGCCAAGAGCAGGGTCGCGCGATCGCCGAACGAATCGAGCTCCTTTTTGGCCGAGTCCACCAGCTCTCGTGCCCTGCGGGTAGACTCGGCGATGCCGACGAGCCGGGGATAGGTGGCCTTGTGCGCCCGCTCGTCTTTGTTCGGTGTCTTTCCCAGCTGCTGTTGGCTGGCCGTGCCGTCGAGGACATCGTCGATGATCTGAAAAGCGATCCCGATCTTGCGGGCATAGCGCGACATCCGAGCGATCACGTCCTCGCTTGCTCCGCCGATGATCGCGCCGGTCACCACGGCCGCATCGATCATCGAACCGGTCTTGTGCGCATGGATGTAGTCGACTGTTGGCAAGTCGATTTCCTCGATGCCCTCGTGCTGGATGTCGACTACCTGGCCGCCCACCAAGCCATCGACTCCGACACGATTGATCAACGTGTGCAGCACCCGCAGCAGCCGCTCGGCCGGTACTTGCCGCGTGTTGAGGAGAATGAACTCCAGCGCGTAAGACCAGAGCGCATCACCGGTGAGCACGGCTATGCCATCGCCAAAAACCTTGTGATTGGAGGGTTTTCCGCGCCGGTAGTCGTCGTTGTCCATCGCCGGTAGATCATCATGGATCAGCGAGGCGGTGTGCAGCATCTCAAGACCGCACGCAGTGGGCATCGCGGCGCTCGGGTCGCCGCCGACGATATCGCAACTCGCAAGGCACAAAGCGGGCCGGAGGCGCTTGCCGCCGGAGAGCAGCGAATAGCGCATGGATTCGAAGACAGTTGTCGGGTAGCCGACCGGAACGGCCTGCTCCAGCTCTGCTGTGATAAGAGCCGCTTTGGAAATCAGATAGGCTGACAGGTCAAATTCTGCAACGGTGCCCACTGTTCACGTCCCCCAACGGATCTATTCCCCTGGGACCTGGAAATTACCACCGGATGGTCAGCATCAGCAATGCTCCGTTTGGGTAGGAGCGCAACCGGGGTTCGCCTATAACCAGTTGGCTCGCGCGCAGGCGAGCGTAAAGGTTCTCGTGACTCTTTTGTCCGGCCACGGGGTCGAGAGTCCCACCTTGGGGCAATTGGGTGAACTTAAAGCTGTCGCATATTTCCGTAGCGCGCCGTCATGATCGCGTAGTATGCTGGCGCCGTATTGATCGTAATGGAAGGGGGTTCCAGGTCGGTCATGTGTAATAAATCTGCGTGCCGACGCTGTTCTCGTGATTTGGGCGGTTGCTGTGCGCTATTCCTTTGATTCTTCCCTGGTTGCGGCAAAGTCGTGAGCGGGTCCGCGTTGACGTCTGCCGTGAGTGTGCTGCGCAGCAGGCTCCAGGCGTCGTGCGTGGTCTCCAGTAAAGCCTTCCGCATATTTGGCGACTACGTCTTGGCGTTGTACTTCCCGGCGAACGGACTGACAGTCGCGCAGCGCCTCCGCTGCGCGTTGCCGCTGCTGCTGATCGAGCATTTGGTGTACCAGGTCGACGCCATCACCGAGGGGGCGCGCGCCGTCGATCTAGATACCGCGCGGAACCAGGACTACGTCGCGCTGCACGAATACAAGGCGAAGTTCGTCGCGCTCCTGCGCCGAATGCGGGCCTACAACGACGCGGTGGCGAAGCAGATCGAGGCCGCCGAGCAGTACGTCCGCATCGAGAACCGGGTCACTTCGAACGGAGTGCTGGGGCACGCTGAGGCTATGCGGTTGGCCGAGCTGCGGCCGTCCGACGTGCGCCTGTTGCACGGCATGGTTTTTGCGCTCCTGCGCCAACCCGTGGACGACCACTTGCTCCGGTTGCTGTGGCCGGTCGAGGTGCTGGCCGACCTCGCGAACGACCTCGCGCACTACCCGCGTGACCTCGTGGACAAGAAGTTCAACACCTACGCGGTATTCGTCAAGCTCTACGGCGCTGAAGCGCCCACGCGCATGCGGGCCGAGATCGAGCGCTATGAAGCGATGTTCCGCGCCGAGCTCGAACGATTTCCGCGTGCCCGGCAGATGAAGCTGGCGTCGCTCTGCGCGAAGCGCTACGGCAAGCTGACCAGCGCGATTCCCGCGCCTCTGCCGCAGGACGGGTATCTCTCTCCAATCTGGACGGAGGTGCCTTGACCGACCCGACAATAGTGATCGCCGCCGGCGTGCTCTGCGTGGTTTTCTGGGCTATCGCCTACCTTGGGATCATTTACCGCGGGTTCCAAGATGGATCGTTCGGTATGCCGGTGGCTGCGCTGGCTGCCAACCTGTCGTGGGAGTCGATCTACGGATTCATCCTCGATCCGTTGGCCGACCACATTCACATATTAAGCATACCTTGCTTCTTCATTGACTTGGTCATCGCCTGGCAGGTGTTCAAGTACGGCGCCAAGGACTTCGCTGCGCCGCTGGTTCGCAAGTACTTCAGGCTCATCGTGGTCGTCGCGATCGCCATCGCCTTTCCCGTGGTGTACCTGGCATTCCTGGAGTTCAATGACCCGCTCGGTGAATACACCGGTTTCGGTATCAACTTCATGATGTCGATCCTGTTCGTCGCGATGTTCCTGCGGCGGGACAGCATTGCGGGACAGTCGATGTACATCGCGGTGGGGAAGTGGTTGGGCACCCTTTTCGCCTGGATTGCCACCGCGCTCACGGTAACCACCAGCCAGACGCAACCGGTACCGGAGAGCCTGTGGTCCTTCCTGGCGGGCTCGGTTACCCACAGCGAGTACCCGCTGACACCGTTGATCAACCTCCTGTACCTGGTGGTCTTCATCGTCGACATCGTCTACATCGGATTGCTGCACCAGCGAATCAGGCAGCAGGGGCTGTCACCGTGGCGGAGGTTCTGAACGCATGGTATGGGTGCTCTTGCTCGGCGCCATCGCTGCGGAGGTGGTCGCTACTACCGCGTTGAAGCTGAGTCATGGTTTTAGCAAGCCGCTGCCGAGCGTGGTTGTGGCGGTCGGCTACCTGACGTCGTTCGCACTGCTCGCCCTGGCGCTCAAGAAGCTCGAAGTCAGCGTCGCGTACGCGGTCTGGTCGGGCGTCGGAACCGCAGCAGTCTGCATCGTCGGGATCGTCGCGATGAAGGAGCCACTCACCGCGGCAAAGGCCGCCGGAGTCCTGCTGATCATCGGAGGTGTCGTGACGCTCAACCTGACCGGCTCCCACTGAAAGTCTGGAGAAGTCATGACCACAACTCCCGCCGGACCCAGCATTCTCGATCCGGAACTCGTGGCCGACCCATATGGCGGTTTCAACCAGCTGCGTGAACAGGCACCGGTAGTGCGCGGGAGAACCGCCGAGGGCGCTCCCGCCTGGTACGTCAGCCGGCACGACGAGGTGCGCGCCGTGCTCGGTGACCCGCGATTCGTGAACAATCCTGCGTCGGTTCCGGGGCTCAATGTTAACGAGAACCGGGAACGAATGCTGGTGATGCTCGACATCCCGGCCGAACTGCTGCCGTACATCACCGAATCGGTGCTGGACCTCGACGGCGTGCACCACGCCCGGCTGCGCAGACTGGTATCGCGGGCATTTACCGGCAAACGGGTGCAGGCGATGCGTCCGCGGGTAGCGGCCATCGCCGCCGGCCTGCTCGACGGGCTCGACGACACGCCGGATCTGATCCCGGAGTTCGCCTACCCCCTGCCGATCACAGTGATTTGTGAGCTGGTCGGCGTGCCCGAGCGGGACCGGGAGCTGTGGCGCAGCGCGGGTTCCGCACTCACCTCTATTACGCCGGAATCCAAAGGCGAAGCGGCTCGGGAGCTGGTCGCTTACACCCACCGCCTGGTGCGGTCGCGCCGTGCCGAACCCGCCGACGACCTGGTCACCGAACTGCTCGGGGCTCGCGATGAAAGCGGGGACCGGCTCTCTGAAGTCGAGCTGGTAACGATGATCCTGTCGCTGGCGACGGCAGGTCACGAGACCACCGCCCATCTGATTGGCAATGGCGTTCAGGCGCTGCTCACACACCCCGAGCAGTTATCGCTCTTGCGGGAAGACCCTAGCCGGTGGACGAGCGCGGTTCAGGAGCTCGTGCGTTGGTCAGCTTCGATCCTGATCACGCAGCTGCGCTACGCCGCCGCGGACGTAGTGGTCGGCGGGCAGCTGATTCGGCGAGGCGAAGCCGTGCAGACCATTCTCGTCTCGGCGAATCGCGATCCGCGCGTATTCGACGACCCAGAGCGGTTCGACGTGACGCGCCCGCAGAAGAACAACATCGGTTTCGGCGTTGGGCCGCATCACTGCCTTGGGGCACTGCTGGCGAGGCAGGAGTGCGAGGTGGCCTTGCGCTCCTTGTTCAATCGCTTCCCCGACGTGGCCTTGGTGGGTGATCCGAGATGGGCTTCCGTGCCAGGCATGAGACAGCTGGTAACACTACCGGTTACGCTTCGTGGTAGGTCGACTCTGCTAAGTGATCGCGGGAAGGATAATCTCGAACGATGAATGCCACTTGGGACCCCACTACGGCGGGAGTGCTCCGCTTGCCATCCGAACGTCTTGTTCGCGGGCGTGGGCTGCGCAACGACCTCCCACCCGGCCCGAAGCCTGAGTTTGGCCTGTACTTGCGTGGGCGTCGGCCACCGCAGGTTGATTGGGAAAGCCGCTGGCTGCGTTGGCCGGATTTCTGGCTGCCAACCGATCGCGCCGGTTTCGCCGAGGCGCTGCGTGAGTTGTTGGAGCGAGCGAAGACCGAGCGGGTCGAGATCGCCTGCGGTGGTGGGTTCGGACGTACCGGCACGGCGCTGGCCTGTCTGGTCGCGCTTGATGGTGTGCCCAACCACGAAGCCGTTGCATACGTCCGCGAGAACTACTCGAAACGTGCGGTGGAAACCCCCTGGCAGAAGCGGTTCGTCAGCCGGTTCTCGTGAGCTGCGGGCTTGCCGCCTATGCCCCCAGATGCCGCTGCCGAATGTGATGGCTTTTCGTCACCGCTGTGTGCGGGTGGCGAGATTTTTCGGAAACCTCAATCATCTTGAGGGTCGCTCGGAACGGGCGAGGTGCCGTACTGGCGTGAAGCTGTGTGACTGCTGCGAACGGATGCGTTTCCCAGCGGTTTCGATGTTTCCGCCAGCGGCTGTCCTCTTAGGACCTGACTGGGGTCGAGGGGCGAGCGTTCGAATCCCGACAGCCGGAGGAGCCCGCTGACCGGGCGCATAAGCGCAGGTCAGCGGGCTTTTTGTGGCTTGTGTGCAATCCTGCGCTCCGGTGATCGGCCTCGGGGTCCCGGCTATTGGTGAGATGGTCGAGGAGTTTCTCGGACCTGAGCGGTGTCCGTCGCCTCACCAATGTCCTATATGGATTCGTCGTGTCCGCCGGTGTTCAGCCGGGTCGGCACGGAGGACGAGCTCACCCCGGCCTCCGGCTGCGTGGCCTTCCACCGCAGGTTGGGTGAGCTGGGAGTGGTGAATGAGCTGAAGATCGTGCCGGCCGGGGTCACGGTCTTCCAGTGCACGACCACGAGGGCTGCTACCTCGCCACGGTCGACTTCCTGGGGGCGGACGCTGGGGGGCGGCGATTTCATTGAGCGTTTTCGGTGCGCCCAGCAGACAGGGGGTTGACCGTGTAGGAGGTTGATGTTCTGTTGTCAGCTCGTCGTCGCTTGCCGGTGTGAGTCCGGTCCGGGTAGTTGCCAGGAGGCCCGGTAGCAGACTGGCGGTGTCGTGGGGAAACCTGCGGTGTCGAAGCCCAGTGTCGAAAGCCCTTGTAGGGGGAGCGACTGAGCGGTCGGTAGCGTGAAGCGAAGCCTGCGGCGTCGTTACTCATGCCGCCCGTGAGGGTGGTGGCAGGGGGTGCCGAGCCCTTCGGAATCGGGGTGAAGGCCATGGAAGCGGTGTAGTTCCTGGATTGCAGCCGTGAGGGACTGCCCGGCGTATGGGGCGCGGAACGTTCAGATAGTGGCGGCGGGAACTGGGGAGGCCCTCCCCGGCCCGGTGACCTGCGGAGGTTTTTGCCGGCGGGGGTGATGCACGACGGCCAGGTTCGGCCAGGACCACCTCGCCCCCGGTGCGGACGGTGGTGGCCAGCACGCGGTCCAGGCGGGGGGCGCGGGCGGCCAGCAGGTCGATGACTTCCAGGACCCACCGGCGGATCGTGGAGGCCGAGACGCCGTTGCCGCCGGCCATGTCCAGCAGCCGCTGGTCGTGACGCAGCACCGCCAGCGCGATGATCGCCTGCTTACCCGGGGGTGCCTTGCGCCAGCGGGAGCCGATCTTCTTGCGGCGAGCGGAAACCAGGTCACTGACGACCTGAAGCGTGCGGGTGGAGACCGGCAGCTGGACCTGGTACATAATGGGTGCTGCGCCGCGAGGTTTTTGTGTTGTCACGAACCAATCGAACCCGCCGGGGGCCACCTTTTTCGTCTTCCCCGGCCGTGATCATGATCACCCTGCCGTGGGCCGTGGGGGCGGTGTCAGATGATCAATGGAAATCGGCACGCCGATTTCCATTGAGCGTTTTCCATCCTGATCTTTGCAGGTCAGGTGGGGTGGACGTGGGCGGCGAGGTGTGAGTGGGCTGGTCAGAGTCATGATCATCAAGGGTGATCAGCTGACACCGTCCCCCCGGCCCACGGCAGCGTGATCGCGATCACGGCCGGGGAAAACGAAATAGGGTAGCCCTCGGCGGGTTCGGATGGGTTCGTGACAACACAAAGAAACCTCGCCGGGGGCGCAGCGCGCATTATGTACCGGGGCCTGCCGCCGGTCTCCACCCGCACGCCGTCAGCGACGTGATCTCCGGTCTGGCGCAAGGAAATCGGCTCCCGCCGGCGCGAAGCCACCCCCGGGCGTGCAGGCGGTCATCGCGCCGGCCGTGCTGCGTCACGCCCGACGCTTGCCGGGCATGGCCGGGGGGCGACGCCGTGTCGGGTTCCGCGATCGTGGTTGTTCGTCAGCGGGTGATTTCCAGGTTGGTCAGCACCAGCAGTGCTCGCAGCAGGCGGGTGGCGTTGCGGGTGTGCATGCGCAGCCGGGTGAGGATGCGCCAGTTCTTCAGGTCGGCGAAGGCGTGTTCGCAGGCGGCGCGTTCGCGGGCGAGGAGCTGGTTGGCCTGCTTCTGGGCGTCGGTGATCGGGTGGCAGCGGGCGGCGCGGCGGCCGGTGATGATGACCGGGTCGTCGGGGTCGTCTTCCAGTCCGGTGAACCCGAGGTCGGCCACGGCGCCCAGGCCGTGCTCGCGGAGTTTCGTGGTGAGCTTGTTGCGGCGGGAGGTGGTGATCTCCGAGGCCCGGCCGGGTGCGGCCGCGGAGATCCACAGCAGGTTGCCGCAGGCGTCGGTGAGGGCGAGAAACAGCAGGCCGTGGGCTTTGTGTTTACCGCTGTAGTTTCGTCGGTTGTCACGGCCGCTGCGGCGCTGGGTGCGCACCAGGGTGCCGTCCAGCAACACCATGTCCGCTCCGGCGCGGGTGGCTTTGGCCGGCACCCGGTCCAGGCGGGGGGCGCAGGCGGCCAGCAGGTCGATGACCTCGGCGACCCACCTGCTGATCGTGGAGGCCGATACGGCGTTGCCCCCGGCCATATCCAGCAGCCGCTGATCGTGACGCAGCACGGCAAGCACGATGACCGCCTGCCTGCCCGGAGTGACTTTGCGCCGGCGGGAGCCGATCTTCTTGCAGTGGGCGGTGATCAGCGAGGCGACGGAATCGATCGTGGTCCTCGACAGCGGAAGCCGGACCTGATACATAATGGGCTCTGCGCCCTCGGCGGGGCTCGATTGTGTTGTCACGAACCATTCAAACCCGCCGAGGGCGTTCGTCTTCTCTTCCCGCAACATGATCATGATCACGCTGCTTCCGAGTCCCCGTCCGGTGTCAGATGATCAACAGAAACGATCATGCCCTTGACCAGGCCACCCACACCTCCACCACCCGCGTCCACACCCCCTGACCAGCCAAGATCAGGATGGAAAAGAACCAGTGGAATCCTTTGTGTCCAGATAGCCCCTGACGCCACCCGCGACGATCTCAAGGCCGTGGGCAAGGTCGTGCAGCTCTGTATCCGTGCAACGGCTGTGGATCAGGCTGTCGCAAGCGTCCCTGATAGCGTGCTCGGCCTGCCGGAGCAGCAGTGTCAGGTGTGACTGTTCCGAGTAGCGCCGGACGGGCGCAGGCTGGTTGCACGGCAGCAGCGGCTCGTCACCGTCCGTCTGGGGGCCGCTCTCGGCGTCGTTTGGCGGTACTGGCACGATGTCGCCACTTTGCATAACCCCTCCTACGCGTACGTTTGCGAACCTGCGGCTGATGACGCAACTAGCCTCTGATTGCGCATACCGTGCAGGGATCTAATCGGGTGACCGTCTCTTCCGGACCACTCGATAGGATGTGTTGCATGGCTGCTATCGCAGGTACGCCACGTGCAAGGGCACTATCGGCAGCTCTCCGCGAGGCACGTATGGCTAGCGGAGTAGGGCAGCGCGAACTAGCACGGCAGCTCTCACTCTCGAACACCCAGCTCTCACACTGGGAAAATGGCCATCGGGTACCCAACGTTGAACAAGTCGCAATGATTCTCGCAGCTATTCGCGTGTCAGCCGACGAACGGGAAAGAATACTCGACCTAGCCCGAAACGTGGACGAGCCAAACTGGCTTACTGTCGGAATGAACGGAATTCCGCAGCAGCTCGCCGGTGCGGTCGAATGCGAACGTTCGGCGTCCGCAATTACCGAATGGACTCCGATGGTAGTCCCGGGTTTGCTACAGACGCCAGACTATAGCCGCGCAATAATGCAAGCTAGTGGACTTGACCACAAGGACATTGATCTACGGGTCATGGTTCGTATTGGTAGAAGTGAGGTCATAACCCGTAATGATCCGGTGCATTTTAATGGCCTCATCAGCGAGGCAGTTCTACATGAGCCTATTGGATCACCGAATGTCATGGTAAACCAGCTTCTACACTTGGTAAAAATGAGCAGTCGCCCGAACGTTTCGATACGGGTTGTTCCGCTTCGTGTCGGCTGGCATCCGGGTTGGTCTGGTCCGTTTGTGCTCTACGACTTTCCAGACGCGCCGCCGGTCGTTCACTTTGAGCACTACAGTTCGGGCGCATTTGTCCCCACGGAACATGACGTGTCGGAATATAGGAAAGCCGTGGATAAGTTCCACGAAATTGCGATAAATCCAGCCGCTTCTGCGGAACTTATCGAAAAGATCGCAAAGGAAATGGAGAGGACGCCATGACCGCTCATCGTTGGCGAAAGTCAAGCTATTCCAACCCTAACGGCAACTGTGTTGAGTTGACCAACGCCTTAGACCGGCTTCGAGACTCCAAGGACCCGAAGGGGCCGACGCTGAAAGTCGACGTGACTGCGTTCATTCGAGCCATTAAGACAGGCCGATTCGATCGCTGACGAAACAACAGCGGTGCCCCCGGTAACCGACGTACCGGGGCACCGCTGTGTCTGAGGTTCGAATGTGTCGGCTTGGCTTACCGCCCTCTGACACGGTGAGGGTATCAGGTCTTGCCGTTGTGTCTACGGTGATCTTCGATGATGGCTCGCCACGTCATGTATCGCTGTTCGGGAACGTGGAAATCGCAGTGCCGACACTTCCATTTTGTGTGTTCGCGGAATAGGATGTGACCTGTGATGCGGTCGTGGTATTCGTGTCCATTGTTGAACGGGTAGCGTTTGAATTGGAGTCGTACGGTTCCGGCGGGTGCACGTTTTAACATGGATGTTTCCTTTCAGTGCATCATCCGCAGCATCCGCTGATCATCACAACCGTGGACATCGGACAACTAAAATCGGATGCATGACGGAACCGATTACCGAAACATTCACTCGCGAATCCCGTGACCCGTCCGTCGTAGTGGTGGACGGACACGGGATTTCCATCACCGTGAAAAAAGGTGAACTCGTCATCAAAGACGGCATGTGCGGACGCGGACGCACCCGCACCATCGCCCGCAAGGACCGCCACGTGCGGCGAATCGTGGTCATCGGCCAAACCGGACACATTTCCATTGACGCGATGAGCTGGATTCACGGACTAGGCGTAACACCCGGCGGTAAGCGTCGCACCGACCCGATTTCCCTTGTCGTAATCAGCCCCGAAGGCGAATTGATGAATGCCTCGGCACAATCGATGGCAGACACGAGAGTGCTTCGTGCGCAAGCGTGCGCCCGTTCTGTCGGTTTGAAGATCACGAAACACCTTCTGGCCGAAAAGGTCCAGGGACACCGGCAGGTAATTCCGGAATGGGACGCCGCCACCTGGATCGACAGACTCAACGCCTGCACGAGCCAACGGCAGTGCCGCACCGTGGAAGCCGAAGAAGCGCGAGCATATTTCGACTCATGGCGACTGCTAGAGCTGCAATTCGATGGTCAAGTGCCGTATCACTGGCGAATCTTCGACTCACGCACCAGCGAACTCAACCACAACGCCAACGCCAAACAAAACGCCAACCGCAACGCAATTAATCCCGTGAATGCGATGCTGAACTACTGCTACGAAATCGCCAAAGCCGAAACCGTGTTGGCTTGCTACGTGCAAGGTGTCGACCCGAACATGGGTGTATGCCACTCCGACACCTACATGCGATCGATGGCGTTGGACATCGTCGAAGTCGCCCGCCCATTGGTCGAGTCCTACGTGACCCACCTGATCGCAAACCGCACCTTCAAACCGACCGACTTCGTGGAAAAGGACACCGGCGTGGTCCGGGTACTGCGCCCACTGACCAGCGAGCTATCCGAACAGCGGTTGATCTGGCACCGGGCCGTAGCCGAACACGTCGAACACGTCCGCAAACTGATCAACGGCACCGTGAAGGGTTGGAAGCGAGCCGACTCCACCCGGCTTACCGGCACCAACCAGCGTGAAGGCTGGCTCAACGGCGTAGGCGTGGCGTAAGCCGCTGCCTCGGCTAGGGCTAGTAGCCGGGCCAGCGGCCCACAGCGACACAGACTAGAGCAACAGCGGCCCCCGCACCGGCTTCCCAACCCAAGGTGCGGGGGCATCGCCACGTGATGCGCTCTGTCATTCGCCGCGTTCCCATCATGCGCCTTGCTCACCCTGGGCGCATCACGCCGCTTGTTCGCTTCACCCGTTACGGTACGTAGCAACGCCTCAAGGCGTTTGTTTTGATCAAGACCATCAGTCGGCAGGTCCCGCGAGATCAGCCACTGCTTCATAGCCCGTTTCGCGCGAAATCGCCAACTTTCCCGGACTTGGCGCTAGTAGGGCTTTGTTACTTGTAGATCATCGTGTGGGATGATCTTGGGATGCTGCCGGCTGAGCTTGACGCTGTCCGTGACCGTTTGGAGGAATTCGCGGGTGAGGTGTTCACGTCGTTCGTCCGTAGTGAGCAGCGGGCGAATGGTGGGCTGTATCTGCGGGGGCTGATGCTGGACGGGCGGCGTAAGTCGATGCAGCCGATGGCCGAGCGGTTGGGGGTGGATCATCAGCGGTTGCAGCAGTTCATCACGTCCTCGACGTGGGATTATGCGGTGGTGCGGCGGCGGTTGGCGGCGCGGGCGGTGCAGGTGGTGTGCCCGGAGGCGTTCGTGCTGGATGACACCGGGCATCTCAAGGACGGCGAGGCCTCGCCGGGGGTGGCCCGGCAGTACACCGGCACGGCGGGCAAGGTCACCAACTGCCAGGTCGCGGTGAGCGTGCACGCGGTCACCGATGCCTGTTCGGCCGCGCTGGACTGGCGGTTGTTTCTCCCGCAGAGCTGGGATGATGAGTGCGCGACCGGCGCCGAGGCCGAACGCATCGCCGCCCGGCGGGCACGTTGCGGCATTCCTGAGGATCAGGGGTATCGCCCGAAGTGGCGGCTGGTGTTGGAGATGCTCGACGAACTGGCCGCCTGGGGGCACATTCCGCCGGTGGTGGTCGGTGATGCCGGCTACGGCGATAACGCGACCTTCCGGTGCGAACTGGGCGCACGAGGACTGCCGTATGTGATGGCCGTCAAGGCGGCCGCCACCGCTCATCCCGCAGACGCCGAGCCGGTGGCCGCGTCGTATTCCGGCCGGGGACGGCGGCCCGCACCCCGCTACCAGGACACGCCCGCCACGTTGCGGGATCTCGTGCTCGCCGCCGGACGCACGGGCCTGCGGTGGGTGACCTGGCGGCAGGGAACCAAGAAAACCCAGGGCAATCCCACCGCTGCGATGCGCTCTCGGTTCCTGGCCCTGCGGGTGCGGCCGGCCAACCGCGATATTCCCCGGGAGGCTGACGGCAGTCTGCCGGTGTGCTGGCTGCTGGTCGAATGGCCGCCCCGCGAGCCCGAACCCACCGACTACTGGATCTCCACCCTGCCCGAGGACACCCCGGTGCGTGAGCTGGTGAGGCTGGCCAAGATCCGGTGGCGCATCGAACACGACTACCGGGAACTCAAGACCGGGCTCGGGCTCACCCACTTCGAAGGGCGTTCCTTCACCGGCTGGCACCGCCACGTCACCCTCACCTCCGCCGCCCATCTGTTCCTCACCGAACTCCGGTTGACCAGCCCAAAAGCACCTGGGGCGGCCTGACTCTCTACAAGATCCTCCACGCCCTCCAGGTCCTGCTGGCCACCTGGACAGGCCGATGCCCCACCTGCCACCAGCAACCACCATGACCACCTAACAAAGTCCTACTAGGCGGTCCGGCCGACGATGGTGCCTGCACGATCGATGACGATGACGTCCACCGACACCGGTGCCCCGCGCAGGGTTTCGCGGCAGATCTCACGCGCCCGCTCGGCGATGAGATCGCCGAGCGGGAGGCCCGCACCGAGGCAGAGTTGCAGCGCTTCGAGCGCGGTGTTGGCACCACCGATCCGGTCGGCCAGTTCGCTGCCTCCGCCCGCATCACCCACGATCTTGGCGAGCAGGGCGAAATTGACCTGGGAGCGCTTGGAATGCAGGTCCAGGTGTCCGTCGGCGAGCTTGGAAATCTTTCCGATGCCGCCCGCGATCGTGAGCCGCGCAACCGGGTGCCGACGCAGGTACTTCAGCACCGCTCCGGCGAAATCTCCCATGTCCAGCAACGCTTCCTCGGGCAGGCCGTAGAGCTCGGTGACCACCCTCTCCGAGGTGCTGCCGGTGCACCCGGCGACGTGGTCGAGCCCTGCCGCGCGTGCGACGTCGACGCCACGGCGGATGCTGTCGATCCACGCCGAGCAGGAGTACGGCACGACGACGCCCGTGGTGCCCAAAATGGACAGTCCGCCGATGATCCCCAAGCGCGGGTTCCAGGTGTGCCGGGCGAGTTCCGCCCCGTTGTCGACGGACACCTCGACGACGAGGTCACCACTGCCGCCGTGCTCGGCGGCGACGCGCGCGATGACGTCACGGATCAGCTGCCGCGGCACGGGATTGACCGCCGGTTCACCGACCGGCAGCGGCAGGCCGGGCTTGGTGACGGTACCCACGCCCGGCCCGGCGCGAAACAGCACCCCCTGTCCCGGTTCCGCGTGGCTGACCGTGACCGACACGAGAGCTCCGTGCGTCACGTCGGGATCATCGCCGGCGTCCTTGACCACGCCGGCCGTCGCGAAGCCCTCGCCCAGCCGTTCGCGCGCAAGCGCGAAGGCCGGCCGGTGTCCCTTCGGCAGAACGATCTCGACGGGGTCGGGGAACGTCCCGGTCAGCAACGCCGTGTAAGCGGCGGCCGTCGACGCCGTGGCGCAGGCCCCGGTGGTCCAGCCGTACCGGAGGCCCGTTCCCTCCCCTCGCCCGCTCATACCGGGAGAATGCTTCTCATGGGGTTGGCAACGAGAACGAGGCGAGCGGGATGACCCGGGTGCTCATCCTCGGTGGTACCAGCGAGGGCAGGAAACTCGCCGAGCGGCTCGACGAGCAGGCAGACCTGCACGTCACGTCCTCCCTCGCCGGTCGGGTCCGCAAGCCGCAGCTGCCGCCGGGCGAGGTGCGCGTCGGTGGTTTCGGCGGCCCCGACGGGCTGGCCGACTGGCTTCGGCGCGAACGGGTCGGCGCGGTCGTGGACGCCACCCACCCGTTCGCCCGGACGATCACCGACAACGCCGTGGCGGCTGCGGAGCAGGCGGGGTGCCCGCTCCTGGTGCTGCGCCGTCCCGCCTGGCAGCCAGGTATCGGCGACGACTGGCGATCGGTGCCGTCCCTGGCGGAGGCGGCGGCCCTGCTGCCGGAGCTGGGTGAACGGATCTTCCTCACCACCGGCCGACAGGGCCTCGCGCATTTCGCCGCGCTCGACCTCCGGTTCCTGGTGCGGACCGTCGATCCGCCCGAACCGCCGCTGCCGCGGCGCACCGAGGTGCTGCTCGCACGCGGGCCGTTCACCGTCCACGACGAACTCGCCCTGTTGCGGGAACACGACATCGATGTGGTGGTCACCAAGAACAGCGGCGGCGCGATGACGAGCGCGAAGCTCACCGCAGCCCGCGAACTCCGGCTGCCGGTGGTGATGGTCCAACGACCGCCGCAGCCTCCCGCGCCCTCGGCCGAGACCGTCGCGGACGCCATCGCCTGGCTCGATTCCGTGCTGTGCCGAGGAAATCACGCGGGGTAACGCCTCGGTGTGAACACGACCTCGCGCCCGTCGGCGCCGCCGACGAGCCGCGTGGTCGACGAGCCGATCAGCAGCAGGCACCGCATGTCGACGTCGGACTGGTCGAGGTCGGCCAGGCGTACCACCTTGATGCTTTCCTCCGGGCCACCGACGTCGCGCCCGATGACCACCGGTGTGTCGGGCGAGCGGTGCTCCAAGACCGCGTCCCGAGCGGCCGCGACCTGCCAGGTTCGGCTGCGCGATGCGGGGTTGTAGATCGCCATGACCAGGTCTGCCGCCGCGGCGGCCCGCAGGCGTTCGACGATCACCTCCCACGGCTTGAGCCGGTCGGACAGCGACAGCACGCAGAAGTCGTGGCCCAGCGGCGCGCCGACGCGGCTCGCCACTGCCTGCGCCGCCGTTAGGCCGGGCAGCACCCGCACCGGTACGTCCGAGCGCTGCGCCGCGACCTCCAGCACCGCGCTGGCCATCGCGAACACACCCGGATCGCCGGAGGAGACCACCGCGACCTTGGCTCCGCGCCTGGCCAGATCCAGCGCGAACTCCGCGCGTTCGGCCTCGACGCGGTTGTCGGAGGCGTGCTTGCGCTGACGCGGGTTGTCCGGAATCCGGGCGAGGTAGGGGCCATACCCGACCAAATCGTCGGCCGTGGACAGCGCTGCTTGCGCTTCCGGTGTCATCCACTCGCGCCCGGCGGGGCCGAGCCCGACCACGACGACCTCGCCCCGCTGCGCATCGTCGGCTGCCGCCGCACCGGACGCGTCGGCCCTGAGGTCCGAGCCGGCCGGGCCGGGCAGCAGTGCCAGCGAAAAGTAGGGAACCGAGTCCGGATCGACCTCCGCCAGCGGCCGGAGGCGCTGCCGATCCGTGGTCACGCGCTCGACGTACCACGCCTCGTCCAGTCGCCCGGCCTTCTCGAACGCGTGCTGCACGCCTTCGAAGGTGCGGCCCAGCTTGAGCACGGCGGCGGCATCGGTGGCGGCCAGTCGTTCGGCCAGGGCGTCCGGCGGGAGCGTGCCCGGCAGCACGGTGAGGACCTCGTCGCGTTCCGCGAGCGGAAGCCCCAACATCGCCGAGGCGCCGCTGACGGACGTGACACCGGGGATGACCTCGGCCCGGAACCGGCCCGCCAATCGCTTGTGCATGTGCATGTAGGACCCGTAGAAAAGCGGGTCGCCCTCGGCGAGCAGGACCACGTCCCGCCCGGCGTCGAGGTGCACGGCGAGTCTGGCCGCGCAGTCCGCGTAGAACTCGTCGATGGCCCCCTGGTAGCCGCCCGGGTGGTCGGTGTCCTCGGTGGTCACCGGGTAGACGAGGGCTTCTTCGATCTGCCCCGGCCGCAGGTACGGCTCGGCGACCGATCTCGCGATGCTCCTGCCGTGGCGGGCGCTGTGGTATGCGATCACCTCGGCTCGTTCGATCAGCCGGGCGGCTTTGATCGTCACCAGCTCCGGATCGCCGGGGCCGAGACCCACGCCGAAAAGCGTGCCTTTGCCGTTGCTGCTCACTCTTCCTCGCTCGCGATCGCGTTGATGGCGGCCACCGCCATGGCGCTGCCGCCTCGGCGGCCGTGCACCACCAAGTGATCCAGGCCGCTCGGGTGCGCCGCCAACGCCTCCTTCGATTCCGCGGCGCCGATGAATCCGACGGGCAATCCCAGCACCGCAGCGGGTTTCGGGGCCCCGTCCTCGATCATTTCCAGCAGCCGGAACAGTGCCGTCGGCGCGTTGCCGATCGCGACGACCGAGCCCGCTAACCGGTCGCGCCACAGCTCCAAGGCCGCGGCGCTGCGCGTCGTCCCCAGTTCGCGGGCCAGCCCCGGGACGCGCTCGTCGGACAACGTGCAGATCACGGCGTTGTCGGTGGGCAGGCGGCGTCGGGTCACGCCGGCGGCGACCATCGCGGCGTCGCACAGCACCGGCGCTCCGTCGCGGAGCGCGGCTCGCGCGTTGATCACCACGTCCCGCGAGTACGCGAGATCATCGACCAGGTCGACCATGCCGCAGGCGTGGATCATGCGTACCGCTACGCCGGCCACCTCCGGCGGCAGGCCGGCCAGGTCGGTTTCCGCACGGATCGTGGCGAAGGAGCGGCGATAGATCTCCGCTCCTTCCCGGATGTATTCGGGCACCCCGCGGTAGCGGGACGGCCCGTTGTTCTCGTTCACACATTCCTCCGTGCCGCGTCGAGCGCGGCGGACACCTGGTCGGCATCGGCTTCCGACATCCATGCCTCATCGTCGAGACCGACCTCATAGCCGGCATCGGTGGCGAGTACTTCCACAACGCGCCCCTGCGGTCGGCCGCAGCGCCGCTCGCAACCCGACCAATGCACCGGCAGCGCACCGCCGGACGGGGCTCGCAGCGTGCGCCGGGCGTCCTCGCGGACATCGGCCCGTGCTTTCGCGCACCCGGGACGACCAGTGCACGCGGTCACCCCGACACCGTCCGAGAACGGATCTACGAGCAGCCCTCGCGCGCCCAGGTCCGACATCCACCGACCGGCTTCGTCCGGCCGCAAACCGGGCAGGACGACGGTCCGCCAAGGCGTCAGGCGAAGTTCGCCCGCGGTGTCGGACGCTGCGCCGATGATATCCATCTGGTCTCGCGACAGGCGGCCCAGTGGTGCCCCGGCCACCACCGCGACCGTCCCGTCGAGGCGGCGCGTCTGGCCGACCTGCGCATGCGTGGCCAACTGCGCCGACGGCACCGGGAGCGGCTGCGCCGGGACGACGCCCAATGTCGCGGCCAGCCGATCGGTGACCCGTCGCACTCCGTCGTCGAGCTCGGCCAGCCGCCACGCCGAGCAACCCTGCGCGGTCTTTTCCGCCAGGAACGCCTCCGCCGCGGCGATCGCGACTGCGGCCGCCCGGCTCGGGGTCGATCGCACCCCGGAATCCACGCCCGCGAGCACCAGCGCCACGCTGTCGGTGCGCAAGGCGAGCAGTCCGACATCGGCACCGAGCGAGATCACGTCTGCCCGGCCGTCATCGACGGCGAAAAGAAAACGTCCGGGTAGCACGGCCAGTGACGGTGTCTCACACAGCGCTGTATCGAGTTTTCCCGCCACCGCTCGCACGTCCATCAGCTCGCCGCCGTCCGCAGACGGAGAGCCGATGATGTTGCGGACCCGCTCGTGCGTTGCCGACGGCAACAGCCCGGCGGCCCGAAGCCGCGCGGCGAGCTCCCGCTCCGCTCCCGCCGGTAGGCCGCGCACCTGCACATTCGCCCGCGAGGTGAGCTCCACACCGCCGTCGCCGAGGGCCGCGACCTCCGCCAGCGCCCGCACCTGGCTCGGCGTGAGCACGCCCCCCGGAACACGGATCCGTGCCAGCCCCCCATCGGCTGCCTTGTGCACCCGCAGCGCGCCGGGACACGCATCCCGCTCCGGTCTGGCTCTGTGTGACACCCGGCCGATACTACGGGCCCCGGTAATTGCGGACGCAAACCAAGCGCGACCTGGCGCGAAGGTCTGGCGCGGTGCGACACGTATCATGCCTGGCGAACTTGACGAAAGATCACTTCGTTGCGGAGAGTGGTCGCAGCATTCAGCGGCGACAAGCGGAGGAAGCCGGTGCGAATCCGGCGCGGTCCCGCCACTGTCACCGGGGAGCGGACTCCATGAGGTCACCATCCGGACCGGATGGGAAGACGGGGCGAGCATCGATCCGGGAGCCAGGAGACTCCGGTCGCCGCGACCTACGAACCGGGGCGAGGACCCCGAGAGAGGTGCCGTCATGCGCCGCGCACGCGCGCCCAGGCCCAGCCACGCAGCTCGCCACGCCGAGGAGCGACCCGCATGATCCTACTTCTGTCCACTTCGGACACAGATCTGCTCAGCGCGAGGGCCGCCGACGCCGAGTACCGGCTCGGCAACCCGGCACGGTTGGGCGCGGACGACCTGCCCCCGCTGCTGGAGGGCGTGGACCTCGTCGTCGTCCGGCTGCTCGGTGGCCTCCGAGCCTGGGAGGAGGGCCTGGACGCACTGCTCGCGGGCCCGCGCCCGGTGGTCGTGCTCGGTGGTGAACAGGCCCCGGACGCCGAACTGATGGAATGTTCGACCGTGCCGGGCGGCGTGTGCGCCGAAGCGCACCGTTACCTCGCCCACGGCGGCCCGGACAACTTGGCGGAGCTGCACCACTTCCTGTCCGACACGATTCTGCTCACCGGACACGGCTTCGAGCCGCCGGTAGAGACCCCGACCTGGGGCGCACTGGAACGGACGCCCCGGCGCAACGAAGGGCCGACCGTTGCGGTGCTCTACTACCGCGCGCACCACATGGCTGGCAACACCGCGTTCGCGCACGCGCTGTGCGAGGCGATCGAGGACGCCGGGGGCCAAGCGCTGCCGCTGTTCTGCGCGTCCCTGCGGACACCCGACCCCCAACTGCTTGAGCAGCTGGGCCGCGCCGACGCGCTGATCGTCACCGTGCTCGCCGCGGGAGGCACCAAGCCCGCCACCGCTTCGGCCGGCGGTGACGACGAGGCGTGGGACGTCGGCGCGCTCGCCGAACTCGACATCCCGATCCTGCAGGGGCTGTGCCTGACCAGCACCCGCGCCGCCTGGGAGGAAAACGACGAGGGCCTGTCGCCGCTGGACATGGCCACCCAGGTCGCGGTGCCCGAGTTCGACGGCCGGCTGATCACCGTGCCGTTCTCCTTCAAGGAAAACGACTCTCAGGGGCTGCCCGTCTACGTGGCCGACCCGGAACGGGCCGCCAGGGTCGCCGGAATCGCGGTCCGGCACGCCACGCTGCGGCACGTCCCACCGCAGGACAAGCGCCTGGCGCTGATGCTGTCGGCCTACCCGACCAAGCACTCCCGGATCGGCAACGCGGTCGGTCTGGACACCCCCGTCAGCGCGGTCCGCCTGCTGCGAGCGCTGCGGGAGCACGGCTACGACATCGGCCCAGCAGACGGCCCCGACGCACTGCCCGGCGTCGCGGCCCAGGACGGCGACGCCCTGATCCACGCGCTGATCGCCGCCGGTGGTCAGGACCGCGACTGGCTGTCCGAGGAACAGCTCAGCGGCAACCCGATCCGCATCCCCGCTACCCGCTACGCGAGCTGGTTCTCGACGCTGCCCGAGGACCTGCGCGCCGAGATCGAGCAGCACTGGGGCCCGCCGCCAGGAGAGCTGTTCGTCGACCGCTCCCAGGACCCGGACGGCGAGATCGTCCTCGCCGCCATCCGAGCGGGCAACGTCGTGCTCATGGTGCAGCCGCCCCGCGGTTTCGGCGAGAACCCGATCGCGATCTACCACGACCCGGACCTGCCACCGAGCCACCACTACCTGGCGGCCTACCGCTGGCTGATCGACGAGTTCGGCGCCCACGCAATGGTGCACCTGGGCAAGCACGGCAACCTCGAATGGCTGCCCGGGAAGACGGCGGGCATGTCCGCCTCCTGCGCCCCGGACGCCGCGCTGGCCGATCTCCCGCTGATCTACCCGTTCTTGGTCAACGACCCCGGCGAGGGCACGCAGGCCAAACGCCGGGTGCACGCCACCCTGGTCGACCACCTCGTGCCGCCGATGGCCCGTGCGGAGAGCTACGGCGACATCGCCCGGCTGGAACAGCTCCTCGACGAACACGCCAACATCGCCGCGATGGATCCGGCGAAGCTGCCCGCCATCCGCAGCCAGATCTGGACGCTGATGCAGGCCGCCAAGCTCGACCACGATCTCGGGCTCGAAGAACGGCCGCACGACGCGGAGTTCGACGACATGCTGCTGCACGTCGACGGGTGGTTGTGCGAGGTCAAGGACGCCCAGATCCGCGACGGCCTGCACGTGCTCGGCGATGCCCCGACCAGCGAAGCCCGGGTCAACCTCGTCCTTGCGATGCTGCGCGCGCGCCAGATGTGGAGCGGGCAGAGCGGCGCGCTGCCCGGATTGCGGGAAGCGCTCGGGCTCGACGAAGACGGCAGTGCGGCTCGCGGGCAGGTCGACGACATCGAGACCCGCGCGCACGCCCTGGTCCAAGCGATGGAGGACCGCGGCTGGACCCCCGGTTCGGCGCCGGAGGTCTGCCGGGAGGTGCTCGGCCACGCCGAGGACGCGGTCGTCCAGGTGCTGGAATTCGCCGCGACCGAGGTGGTGCCGCGACTGGCCGCGACGACCGACGAGATGAGCGCGACGCTGCACGCCCTCGAAGGTGGTTACGTTCCGGCCGGTCCCAGCGGGTCGCCGCTGCGCGGGCTGGTCAACGTCCTGCCCACCGGCCGCAACTTCTACTCCGTCGACCCCAAGGCCGTGCCCAGCCGCCTGGCCTGGGAGACGGGGTGGGCGATCGCCGACTCCCTGCTCGAACGCTACCGCGCCGACACCGGCGACTGGCCCCGCTCGGTCGGCCTGTCGGTCTGGGGCACCAGCGCGATGCGCACGTCCGGCGACGACATCGCGGAAGTGCTTGCGCTGCTTGGCGTTCGGCCGACCTGGGACGAGGCGTCGCGCCGGGTCAACGGGTTGGAACCGATCCCGCTCGACGAGCTGGGCCGGCCCCGCATCGACGTCACGGTCCGCATCAGCGGCTTCTTCCGGGACGCCTTCCCGCACGTAGTCGCCCTGCTCGACGACGCCGTGCGCCTGGTCGCCGCCCTCGACGAGCCGGACGAGCAGAACTTCGTGCGCGCGCACGCGCGGGCCGACATCGCCGAACACGGCGACGAGCGCCGCGCCACCATGCGGATCTTCGGCTCCAAACCCGGTGCGTACGGCGCCGGGATCCTGCCGCTCATCGACAGCCGGAACTGGCGCGACGACGCCGACCTGGCCGAGGTGTACGCGGTGTGGGGCGGCTTCGCCTACGGGCGCGAACTCGACGGAGAGCCGGCCCGCGCCGATATGGAGAGCGCCTACAAGCGGATCTCCGTGGCAGCGAAGAACACCGACACCCGCGAGCACGACATCGCCGACTCCGACGACTATTTCCAGTACCACGGCGGCATGATCGCCACGGTCCGCGCGCTCACCGGCAAGGCGCCGGCGGCCTACATCGGCGACAGCACCCGGCCCGACTCGATCCGCACCCGGTCCTTGACCGAGGAGACGTCGCGGGTGTTCCGGGCCCGTGTCGTCAACCCCCGGTGGCTGGCGGCAATGCGCCGCCACGGCTACAAGGGCGCGTTCGAGCTCGCGGCGACGGTGGACTACCTGTTCGGCTACGACGCGACGACCGGCGTGGTGGCCGACTGGATGTACGACAAGCTTGCCGAAACCTACGTGCTGGACGAGGAGAACCAGCGGTTCCTCACCGAATCCAACCCGTGGGCGCTGCACGGCATCACCGAGCGGCTGCTCGAAGCCGCCGACCGGCAACTGTGGCAGGAACCGGACCCCGAGGTCCTGCGGGCGCTGCAGGAGGTCTACCTGCAGACCGAGGGCGATCTGGAGGACGGGCCGGGCCAGCGCTGACCCGCTGGCGAGGCGGTTTCGCGAGGAGTCGCCGCCGGTGCTTCGCGAGACCGATCCGCACCGGGCATCGCCGGGCTGACCGCCCGGCGATGCGGCTGTCACTACGGACGTGACTTCGGCGCGAGGTCCGCCACGGGGCCGACGACGATCACCGCGGGCGGCTTGATCGCCGCGTCGCGCACGGCCTCGGCCACCTCGCCGAGCGTGGTACGCAGCGTGTGCTGACTGCGCGTGGTGGCCTCCTGCACGACCGCGACCGGCGACTTCGGGTCGCGGCCGTGCTCCATCAGGACGGCCGCGAACTCCCCGATCCGCTTGACCGCCATCATCAGCACCAGGGTGCCGCGCAGCCGGCCCAGCGCCGGCCAATCCACCAGCGACTGCTCGTCATGCGGCCCGACGTGCCCGGACACGACCACGACCTCGTGCGCCACACCGCGATGGGTGACCGGCACGTCGGCCGCGGCGGGGGCCGCGAAGGCACTGGTGATCCCGGGAACCGCGGTCACCGCGACCCCCGCCTCGACGCACGCCAAAAGCTCCTCGAAGCCGCGTCCGAACAGATAGGGATCGCCACCCTTGAGGCGCACCACGAACTTCCCGGCCTTGGCGTGTTCGATCAACAGCGAGTTGATGACATCCTGATTGGCCGCTCGCCCGTACGGGATCTTCGAGGCGTCCACCACCTCCACGTGCGGCCCGAGCTCTTCGAGCAGCTCGCGCGGCGCCAGGCGGTCGGTGATCACCACGTCCGCGCGGCCCAGGAGCTGACGACCTCGGACCGTGATCAAGTCGGGGTCGCCCGGCCCGCCCCCCACGAGCGCGACGCCCGGCGCCGGTGGCTCGGACCGCTCGTCGACCGCACCGGTGCGCAGCGCCGCCACGAGTGCGTCGCGAACCGCGGCGGAACGACGGTGGTCGCCGCCCGCCAGCACGCCGAGCAGCAGCCCGCCGTGCTGGGCCACGGCAGGGGTGACGGCGGTCCCCTGGGAGGCGTCGTCGGCGCGAACGCAGAAGATGCGGCGCTGTTCGGCCTCGGCCGCGACGGCGGCGTTCACCTCGCCACCGGTCGCGCACGCCACGGCGTACCAAGCGCCCTCCAGATCGCCGGCGGCGTAGCGGCGCCGGTGCCAGGTCAAGTCGCCGGCCTCGGCCATCGCCTCGACGGCCGGGGTTGCTTCCGGTGCGATGACATCGACCAGCGCACCGGAGTTGATCAGCCGCGGGACCCGGCGTTGCGCGACGGTGCCCGCGCCGACGACAACCACCCGCTTCCCGGCGAGGTCGAGCCCTGCGAAGTAGTGATTCTCAATGTGCGTGGTCATGTCCGTAGTCCGTGTCGGGCTTCGCCCCGGCGATCCCGCCGGGGTCTCTTGCTCAAGGGGCGCAGCAACGCGGTAGGCCACCTCGTCGTGGCTCACGATCACCGGCCTGACCGCAAGGCGCCACCCGGAACAGCAGGCGGACGCCGGTCACGCACGCTCCGCGTCGTCGCCGGGGGCGGCGAACTTCCACCAGAGTGCGGCGCCGCCCCATACTGCCATGAAGGCGGCCAGGGTCAGATATCCGAGCAGCTCAAAGTGGTCGCCGACGGACGCGACCGGCGCGACGTAGGGCACACCGAGCTCGCCGAGCAACCCGGCCAGGACGACCAGCGCGACGACCCCGGCGAGCACCACGGTCAGTGCCGTCGTCGTCACGTTGACGGCCAGCCGCCGCAAGGGCCGCGCCAGCGACCACGTGTAGGCGCGGGACATCAACATGCCGTCCACACTGTCCACTGTGCACATTCCGGCGGCGAACAGCAGCGGCAGGCTCAGCACCGCGACGGCCGAGAGCTGGTCGGCCGGGGACACCATGGCCAGCACCGTGATCTCGGTGGCCGTCTGCATGCCGAGTCCGAACAGCAGCCCGATGCCGAACAGATGCCAGGACCGGCCGACACTCCGCATCCGCCCGCGCAGCAGCCGGGCGAGCAGGCCGCGCCGCCCCAGCACGAGCTCGACCTCCGCCTCCGCGACCGCGCCGCGGCGGGCGCGGCGCAGCAGCCGCAGGGCATCGCGCAGCACCAGCGCGTTGAGCACGGCCAGCGTGGTCAGCACGGCGATCACGATGATGTCCACGACCGTGGCCACCTGCACCCCGGTGTCCTCGGCCCAGTGCTGCGCGGCGGGTCCGGCGATGAAGGCCACCGCGACCGCGAGGAACAGCACGACGCTGGCGTGGCCGAGCGCGAACCACATGCCGGTCGACACCGGGCGTCGACCGCGCTGCATCAGCAGCCGCGTCGCGTCGTCGATCACGGCGACGTGGTCGGCGTCGAATCCGTGGCGCAGGCCGAGCAGGTAAGCCGTCAGGCCCGCGGTGGCCAACCCGCCTACCGTGCCGAATGCGTCCTGTTGCAGCAGGTAGGCGCTCCAACCCGCTAAGTGGAGCGCGCCGACCGCGGCCAACACGATCGCTGCTTTCCGGCGCTCGGTGGCGCCCCAACCGGCCTGCGGCCGACTTGCTTCGGGATCCCGAATCATGGGAGCTCCGATCTCCTGGGTTTCCCGCCCGAGGGGCTCGGTGTCCGCGTGCCGCGGCGCGACACGGGGCCGACGCGCAGTGTCCTGACTCCCGGATCGACGTGGGTTCCCCGGCCTTCCAGCTGCTGGCAGCCGTGGCACCGAGTGGGGTCCACTCCCCGGTCACAGTGGCGGGACCGCCCCGGATTCGCACCGGGTTCCTGCACTGTCGGCGGCCGTATCCTTCCCTGCCCCACAACCGAAGGTCAAACCCCGTGAGCTCGATCACCGGTTCGACCCGGAAGGGTGCTAGCGGCCCTTTCGCGGTCACGGTCGCCCAGCGCATGCTTGGTCTACGGCGGCCGAGGGGACAGGAGACGATCATGAACGAGACCCACACGATCACGTTGAACCTGCAGGTCGTGGAGGCGGGTGCGAAGACCACCGCCGACGTCGGCTTCACCACTCCGGGCGGGCAGGCGCTGCACGGCCACGGCACGGCACGACGGCACCCGGACGACCCGGAGGTACCGCAGATCGGCGACGAGATCGCGATCGCCCGCGCCCTGTTCGAGCTGGCTCACAAGCTGCTCGACAGCGCGGCCAGCGACATCGGCGACCGCCTGCACCGCCGCGTGCACCTGCCCGCCTGACGCGGCGGGCGGGGGCGATTTCAGTGGAAATCGGCGCGCCGATTTCCACTGAAATCGCCGACACGGGTCACCCCAGCGCCCCCTGGATCCGCTGCCAAGCCGCCAGCACGTGGCGCCGTTCGGTCTGCGGCGAGCCGACCGCGAACCGCAGCAACGTCCGGCCGTCCACTTTGGTGTGCGTCAGGTACAGCTGCCCCGAGTCGTTCAGGGATTCCATCAGCCGATAGGTCCGGTCGTTGGCTTCGTCGATGGACAGTTCCGGAAACAGCGGCCGGAAGCAGACCAGGCCCAGCGGATGCGGCTCCAGAACCGCGAACCGCGGGTCGTCGCGGACCCAGTCGGCGAACTCCTGCGCGAGGCCGACGGTGGTACGGATGTGCGTGCGCAACCCGGCGGCGCCGTACCAGCGCAGCACCGACCACAGCTTCAACGCCCGGAACCGGCGCCCCAACGGCACCTGCCAGTCCCGGTAGTCGATCACCTCGCCGGACGCGGTCGCCGGATTGCGCAGGTATTCGGGCAGGATCGACAGCGCGTCGATCATGGGCTGCCGGTCGGCCATCCACAGCAGGCTGCAGTCGAAGTTGGTCAACAACCACTTGTGCGCGTTGGTGCAGTAGGAATCGGCGAATTCGGCGACACCGTCGTTGATCCAGCGCAGCTCCGGGCACACCGCGGCAACACCCGCGTACGCCGCGTCCACGTGCAGCCAGACCCCGCGCGCCCGGCACACCTCGCCGACCTCTCGGACCGGATCGATCGCGGTCGTCGAGGTGGTGCCGATGGTCGCGCATGCCAGCGTGGGTACCGCGCCCGCGGCGAGGTCCTCGACGATCAGGGCGTCCAGGTGCTTCGGGTCCATGCCGAGCGTGTCCGGGTCGACATCGACGACGCGGAGGTTGTCCGCCCCGACGCCGACCATCCGCGCCGCCCGCTCCAGGGATGAATGGGTGTGCGCGGAAATGTAGAGCGGATGACGGCGGGTGATGCCCTGGCTCGCGATCCCTCCGCCGCTTTCCCGCTGCAAGGCCGCTAGGCAGGCGACCAGCGCGGCGCTGGAGGCCGAATCCTGGATCACCCCACCGCCGACGGCGTCGGTCCGGAAGTGCTCGGGCAGGCCCAGCAGTTCGGCCATCCAGTCGACGACGACGGTCTCCAGTTCGGTGCACGCCGGGCTGGTCGCCCACACCATGCCCTGCACGCCGAGCCCGCTGGAAAGCAGATCGCCGAGGATCGCCGGCCCGGTGGCGTTGGCCGGGAAGTAGGCGAAGAAATTCGGGTGCTGCCAATGCGTGACGCCCGGCATCAGCACGGCGTCGAGGTCGCTCAGGACCCGCTCGAAGGACTCGCCCCGCTCGGGCGGATGAGCCGGGAGCTGTGCCCGGATCTCCCCGGGCGGCACCCGGGACCGCACCGGGTGTTCCTCGACACCGGCGTAATAGTCCGCGATCCAGTCGACCACCTGCCGACCGAACTTCCGGAACTCCTCCGGCGACATGTGCCCACTCATCACCGCCAGCTTCGCACGCCCCGCCGAGCGCGGCCAGGGACAAACGTTTGCCCTGCTCACGGGGTCGGTCAGCGGGTATCCGTGGGCGTGCACCGGTAGCCCCGCGGCGTCACCAGCCGACCACCGACCACAGTGGACCGCGAGGAGCCAACGAGCACCGCGGTGAACATGTCCACCTCGGCCGGATCGAATTCGCCGATCGGAGCGCACCACACCCGCTGCCTGGCGCGGTCGGCGAGGCGGACGGCGCCGACGGGCGTGGTCGCCGGGCGGTGCTCGGCCAGGATCTCCAGGGCACGGCCGAGCTGCCAGTGCCGTTGCGCCGAGCTCGGGTCGTAGAAGCACACCACCAGGTCGCCCTCGGCGGCCGCACGGACGCGGCTCTCAATGACCTCCCACGGTGTGTGCAGGTCGGACAGGCTGATGAGCGCGTGGTCGTTGCCAAGCGGTGCGCCCAGCAGCGCGGACGCCGCCAGCGCCGCAGTCACCCCGGGCACGCCGACGACCTCGATGTCGACGTCGGCTTTCTCCAGCGCCGGGCCGGCCATCGCGTACACGCCAGCATCGCCGGAGCCGATCAGCGCCACCGCACGCCCCTCGCGAGCCAGCTCCACCGCCTCGGCGGCGCGGTCCTCCTCGGCACCGGGCCCGGTGCCGCGCACCTCGGTGCCGGGGCGCAACAGGTGCCGCACCTGGTCGAGGTACTGGTCCAGGCCGACGACCACGGAAGCGCGCCGCAGTTCCAGGTCGGCGCGGGGGGTGCGCAGGTCGGGCGCACCCGGGCCGATGCCGATGATCGCCAGCCGACCGCGAGGCCGGATGCGGGCGGCGGCGACGGTCACGTTGTCGCCCTTGATCTTGCTCGCGACCAGCTCGATGGGCGCGCCCGCGCCGAGTTCGGCGGCCGCGTGCAACGCCGAAGCCTCAGCGACCGACGGCGTGCCGACCTCGCGGCCCACCACCTCGCTGGGGTTGGGCACCTCGATACCGGCCAGGGTCTCGGCCGGATACGTCAGCAGCGACAACTCGTCGCCGCCGTCCGAGTGCCAGAAACCAAGGTCCTGCACGGCTTCCAAGATGCCGGCCTCGCCGGCCTTGAGGTCGACGCTGGCGACCGCTCGGATCGCCCGCGGGTCCAACCCGTGCTCGCGGTCCAGCCGGGCGATGGCCTCGGTCACCGCGGTCCGCGAGACGCCGCGCGCGGACCCGACGCCCACCACGAGGGTGCGCGGGATGAGCCGCAGCGTCCGCTCCTCGTCCTGCGCCGGCCGCCGGTCATCGACCACGACCGTCCACAGTGGTGCCGCAGGGTCCGCGGCGACGTTGGACGGCAGTGCGGGCAGCGGGAAGCCGTGCGGGTTGACGAGGCGGACCGGCCAACCGTCGAGGATCGCGCCACCGCAGGCCGCCAGATCCCCGTCCACCGCCGCGTCGAGCCGGTCGACGAGTTCGTCCAGCGGCGTGGTGCCGGTGCTGTCGGTACCCGTGGTGATCACCGGGGTGCAGCCGAGGACGTCGGCTACCTGCTCGGCAAGCGCGTTCGCGCCGCCGGCCTGGCCGCCGACCAGCGAGAGGGCGAAGCGTCGCTCGTCGTCGACGCAGACCACCCCGGGATCGGTGTGTTTGTCCCGCAGCAGCGGCGCGATCAACCGCACCGTCGCGCCGCTAGCCAGGAAGAACACCGCCGCGCCCAGGTGATCCCATAGGCGGCGCAGGGCGGGCCCGATCGGTCCGTCGGCGACCACCGCGTCCGGCCCCAGCCGTCCCGCCAGTTCGGCGGCGGCCCGCCGTCCCGCCGCGGTCACCGCGAACAGACCGATCACTGCAACTCCCCTACCTGGTTGATTGTGCTCACCAGCGCACCCGCCGGCCGACCTAGCTTGACACGGCATCAGGTCGCACCGGACGGTCACGACCAGCCAAAGCCGGGGCCGTTCAGCGTTGTTTCCGGTAGCCGGAGATCAGGACGACCGGGTTGGCCGCTTCCAGCCGGGATTCGCCGTCGGGCAGCTCGGCCAGCCGGGCCGCCGCGAGTTGCACGCCCTCGACCTCGTAGTCCGCCGCGCGCAGGGCATCGCGGGTCGACGCGACCCGGTCAAGCGCCGCCAGCGCCACCACGACGCGGGACGCCCCCGCATGCGCGCACGCGGTAACGACCTCGGTGCCGCCGCCACCCACGAAGATCGCGTCGGGACGCGGCAGGTTGCGCAGCGCCTGCGGCGCCGAGCCCTCCTCGACCCGGACGTCCACGCCGTGACTCGCGGCGTTGGTGATCAGCCGCACGACCTGCGCCTCGTCGGACTCCACGGCGATCGTCGCGGCGCCCATCCGGGCGCACTCCACCGCGACCGAACCGGAGCCCGCACCCACGTCCCAGACAAGCGTGCCCGGTCGCGGAGCGAGCTTGGCCAGCGCCACCGCTCGCACCTCGGCCTTGGTGATCATGCCGTCGCGGTGGGAGAACTCGTCCTCGGCCAGCGCCCAGCCGCCGGTCGGCGGCACCGGCTCGCCACCGGCGATCCAGCCCCGGTGCGGTACGTCATCGATTTCGGCCAGGCACAGCACGATGTTCGGCTCGTACCAGTGGCGCTTGGCCGCCTCCGCCGGTTCGAGGGTCACCACGGACTCGTTGGGCCCGCCGAGATCTTCGCCGACCACCAGGCTGCGGCGCCACCCCACCAGCCCGGAACCGATCTGGGCCGGACCGGCCTTCGGCGCGGTCAGCACGACCACGGCCGACCGGGCGCGGCAGACGTTGATCGCCTGGGTGAGGTCGCGGCCGTAGGCGCTGACCACCACGACGTCGTCCCAGGACCGGCCGACGCGGGCCATCAGCTGCTGCACGCTGGAGGTCGACGGCAGCACCGTGCACCGGATACCGCGTTCGCGCAATGCGCGGACCGCGCCAAAGAAGCCGGGGTCTCCCGAGGCAAGCACCACGCCATGCTCGCCACCGGACAGCGACGACAGCGCATTGAGCGCCGGTTCCAGCGGCCCCAGCTCCAGCTTGCGGGCATGCGCCGGCGCGTACGCTTCCAGGTGCCGCTTCCCTCCCACCACGAGCCGCGCGGACTCCAGCACGTCGGCACTGCCCTTCGGCAGGTCCGCACCATCGACCCCGATCACCGTGACTGCCACGTCACCCACCTTGCCTCGGCGGCCGCCGCCCCGTGTTCGCCCCGCAAGCCCACCATCGAGACCCGAACACGCAGCCGACGGCCGCATACTTCGCTGAACCGCTCCAATACTGCTGCCCCCCGCGCGTGGAGCCGAGGCGCACACGCCGAAAGCAACTTGCTGTGCTGCGCACACCTCGTCCGGCGGTCCGCTCGCCCGGCCCGCGGCGCGGGCCGGAAGCCGCCTGGGAGCGTCGGCCGCGCCTCGTTATCGACCCTGCTCATCCTGCTTCGCCGGGGACTTGCGCTTCGCGGCCGGTTTCGCCTTCGCTGCCGCCGTTGTGGCGGTCGCGGACTTCGTCCGCTTGGACTGGACAGACTTGGACTGGGCCGACTTCGCCGTGGTGGGCCGCTTCGCGGGAGTGGCCTTCGCGGTGGCCCGGGTGGTCGTGGTTTGCGCGGCCGACGTCCGCGACGAGTTGGCCTCCGACGCTTCGCCACCGGCCTGGCTCCCGGACAAATCCGCCGCGCCGGTTTCGGCGCGAACGGGACCATCGGCCACACCTCCGGCGCGAGAGCTCCGTTCGCTCGAAATCCCATCCGGCTCGGCAATCGCGGCGGGCTCGGCGCGAACAGGACTATCGGCCACCCCTTCGGCCCGCGAGCTCCGTTCGCTCGAAACCTCGCCCGGACCGGGATCCGCCGCGGGTTCGGCGGTGAACAGCTGGGACTGCGCCTCGTCGACCCGCCGGGCCGTGGTCGAGCGGCTCGCCGCCACCCGCGCTGCCCCCCGCGCGCTCTCCTGCCAGTCACGCACCGCCCACCAGGCGACGTCGGAGTCGCGCACCCGGCCGCTCTCCCCGGATTCTTCGCTGCGGGGCGCTGGCTTCGTGGAGTTCTCCGTGCGGCGGCGCGAAACGCTGGGGCGTTCGGCCCGCAATGCGCGGCGCGTGGCCGGGTCGACGCGCCGGTAGGTGTGGAAGTTCCCGGAGTGGTACGGGTGCGAACGGGTTCCGTTGCCGTTGAGCCCCTTGCCGACGATGAACAGCGTATGCCCCCACAGCTTGTGCTGTTTGACGGTCTTCTCCAGGTCGGCGAGATTGGCGCGGAGCAGCAACTCGTCGGGCCAGGTGACCTTGTAGGCCACCAAGACCGGGGTGTCGTCGGCGTAGCCACCGGCGCGCAGTTCCTCGACCAGCTGGCCGGTGCGCGCCGCCGAGAGGAACAGCGCCATCGTGGTGCCATGCTTGGCGAACTCGCGGACCTTCTCGCCGTCGGGCATCGGCGTCTTGCCGCCCCCTAGCCGGGTCAGCACCAGCGACTGGGCGACTTCCGGCACGGTGAGCTCGCGACCGGCGGCGGCCGCGGCGGCGGAGAACACCGCGACCCCGGGCACGATCTCGACTTCCAGATTCATCCGCGCGCACGCGTCGTACTGCTCCTGGACCGCGCCCCACAGCGACGGGTCGCCGGGGTGCACGCGGGCGACGTTGAGCTTGTCCCGCTCGGCGCGGCGGTAGATCTCCAGCGCCTGTTCATGGGTCAGCCGGGAGGAGTCGACCAGTTCCGCGTCGCCGCGCGCGTGTTCCTGGATGCATTCCGGTGCGACCAGGCTCGCGTCCCACACCACGATGTCGGCCTCGGCGATCCGTTGGGCGCCGCGAACCGTGATCAGGTCGGCCGCGCCCGGTCCGGCACCGATGAACGAGATCCGGCCAGTCACCATTGCTCTCCTCTTCCGCCTCGGGGTGGAAGTACTACCACAGTGGACAGGCACGGCGCATCGTCCACTTCGGACAGCAGCACCGCGCGTCCGGCGCGCCCAACGTTCGGCGTAGACCGAGCGCTCCAGGCTGCGGTTTCGGCGATCGCGGCGAGCAGCTCGCCGAGCCGTCGGCCGCCTCTGCAGGAAACGACCGTACCGCGTGCCGGTAATGCCTTTTGCGGCGCGGTCACCTCCCGCGTCACCGGAATCACCGTGCGTGAATCCGCGTCCTCCGGCGCCGCACCGCCGGCTCGCGCGACTGTGACCTGCATCGCGAAGACCTCGGCGCGGTGGCCAACTCGCCCCGGGGGAACAGCATGACGACGGCGACCGCGAGATAGCTGAAGAGCGAATGCACGGCGGGATCTCCGAAGGTGGCGAAGACCACGCTGCCGCCCTGATCATGCATCCGTCGCGCGACCACTCCGGCGGCGTCCCGATGCCTGCGCCGCCGGTCCCGGGTCAGCGGAATCTTCCCCGACGGGCCTCATCCCGCACACCTCGCCACGAACCGTTGCACCGAACCTGGTTGCCCGGCCGGGTGTGTGTGCAGGTAGGAGGCGTGCACACCGCCGTGGACGAAGCCTTCCCGCAAGGGCTTCGTTTCGCCGGCCGGTCGCCAGAGCCACGCGGATCGCGGCCCACTGCCGGGTTCCAGGACCGTGCGGTGGAACTCGTGTCCGCTCACGCGTGCTCCTTCGGCGAAGAGGACCGAATCGGCGGCAGCCACCGCGTCGCGATAACCGAGCGTCAGCCGCGGCGACATCCGCGCCCGCGCGTCGAGCACGCCGCACAGCGGATGTCCGTCCAACTCCTCGGCCAAGTACAGCAGCCCACCGCATTCCGCGTGGACCGGCGCCCCGGTAGCGGTGAAGGCCGCGATTTCCTTGCGCAGAGCGGTGTTCGCCGAAAGTTCAGCGACATACTGTTCGGGGAAACCACCCGGCAGCACCAGGCCGGCGGTGCGCTCCGGCAGCCGCTCGTCGTTGAGCGGGTCCAACACGGCGACCTCGGCACCGGCGGCTTCGAGCAGCTCCACGTGCTCGGCGTAGGCGAAGGTGAACGCCCGCCCACCGGCCACCGCGACCACCGGTCCCGCCTGCGGCTCGACCTCCTCGCGCGGATTCCAGGGGGCACCGGGCAGTTCGGTGGCCGAGCAGGCAAGCGCCCGGACCGCTTCGAGATCTACTGACCGGGCGACGATGTCGGTCATCGCGTCGACGGCGCGGGTCGCTTCGCTGCCGTGCTCGGCGGCCGTGACCAAGCCCAGGTGTCGCGATGGCACGGCGAGGCCCGCGGCGCGCGGGATGGCGCCAAGGACCGGAAGGCCCGCGTTGTCGGCTGCATCGCGGAGAACCTGCTCGTGCCGCTCGGAAGCGACCCGATTGAGGATCACGCCTGCGACCGTGACTTCCGGGCGGTAGCTGCGGAAGCCGTGCAGCAACGCGGCGAGGCTGTGGCTTTGGCCCCGGGCATCGACAACCAGCACGACCGGCGCGTTCAGCAACTGCGCGACGTGCGCGGTGGAACCAAAGGCAATGCCGTCGCCGGGTCCGATGCGGCCGTCGAACAGCCCCATCACACCCTCCACGATCGACAGCTCGGCGCCGGCCGAACCGTGCCGGAACAGCGGCGCGATGCGGTCTTCGCCGACCAGCACCGGATCGAGGTTGCGGGCCGGGCGGCCCGCGGCGAGCCGGTGGTAGCCGGGATCGATGTAGTCCGGGCCGACCTTGAAGGGCGCGACCTCGGTGCCCCGCCGCCGCATCGCGCCCAGCAGCCCGGTCACGACCGTCGTCTTGCCCTGCCCGGACGCCGGAGCAGCCACGATCAAGCGAGGTCGGCTCCGAACCTGTGCACCGGTTACCACTCGATGCCCTTCTGCCCCTTCTGGCCGGCGTCCATCGGGTGTTTGACCTTGGTGGTCTCCATGACGAGGTCGGCGGCGTCGATCAGCGCCTGCGGGGCGTAGCGGCCGGTGATCACGACGTGCTGGTGCCCGGGGCGGTCGCGCAGGGTCTCGACGACCTCGGCGACGTCGACCCAGCCCCAGTGCAGCGGGTAGGTGAACTCGTCCAGCACGTAGAGGCCGTGGCGCTGCGCACCGATCCGGCGGGCGATCTCCCGCCAGCCTTCCAGCGCGGCGGCGGCGTGATCCTCCTCGCTGCCCTTCTTCCGGGCCCACGACCAGCCTTCGCCCATCTTGTGCCACTCGACGGGGCCGCCCTCACCGGTTTCGTCGTGCAACCGTCCCAAGGCGCGAAACGCGGACTCCTCGCCGACGCGCCACTTGGCGGACTTGACGAACTGGAACACGCCGATCGACCAGCCCTGGTTCCAGCCGCGCAGTGCGAGCCCGAACGCGGCGGTGGACTTGCCCTTCATCTCGCCGGTGTGCACCACGACCAGCGGTCGGTTGCGACGCTGACGAGTGGTCAAGCCGTCCGCCGGCACCGTCGATGGTTGTCCCTGAGGCATGCCACGACCCTAACCAACCGACCCGCCGCAACCCGAACCACACGGTCGATATCGGGGTGCCTGCTCGCGTGCGCCGCGGGCCGGCTCTGGCGGACCACCGCAAGCATGGCTCCTGACCAGGCGAAACGCACGAGGATTGGGCGGTGCGGGCGGGGTGTTCTCAGCGGTCTGCGCGGAAGTTGTCGATCTGTTCGTCGAGGTAGCGCGCCAGGCGTGGTTTGTCCGCCGGGGTGAAGGTGTTCCAGTCTTCGCCGTCGTTGTTGCGTCGCGTCGTGACGCTGTAGCGCCCGTCCTCGGTGTCCCGCCATCCGACTGCCGGGAGCCGGACCAGCCGGCCGTCGCCGTCCCGGCCGCTCACCACGAAGTAGCCGATCCGCCGCACCGGCAGCGCCATGATGTTCTGCACCTTGCGGAGCTCGTTGCCGCCACCGGACCAGGTGGGCGTCGCGGAAGCCATCCAGGAGTCCGGTTCGGCGTCGTCTCGCTCGAGCTTGGTCTCGCCCTCGGCGAAAATGGTGCCGCCTTCGAGTTTCCCGGCCGCGACCTCCGGCAGCAGTTCGACGCAGACCCGCGCGAGCCCGCGGAAGTCGATGAACTCGATCCGCAGCCCGCTCTCCTCCTGGATCGCCACCACTCCGGCGCGCCCGGCCACCGCGACGCGCGCGCGGTAGACCTCATCCGATTCGCGGTCGTAGGAGGTGACAGCTATGTCGATCTCCGGGCCGTGCAACAGGTTCAGCGCCTGCTCGACCTCCGGTTCCGCCCGGCCGCGGTCGGCGAGCCGACGCTCCTCGAGTTCGGCCCAGACGTCTTTGCGGAGACGGGCGCGCTCGTCGAGCGTCGCACCGGAGTGCGGGATCTCGAACGGAGCGCGTCGCAGGTTCACCGCCAGGTCTTCGCCGAGGATGTCGGCCGCCACCAAGGAAAGGGTGAAGGAATCGAGCAATTTTTCTCCTCTGGACACGGTTCGGTTCCCCGAGAAACGAAGACTTCTCGGGGAACCTTGCGAACCAAACGCGCTTACGCGCCGAACACCGGCGGCGCGACCTTCGGCAGTCCGAGGTCGTCCCAGGCGTCGTCGGAGTCCAGCACGTACTTGCTCTCGTGTTCGTTGTCCTCCTCGGACTTGTCGCCGTGGCCTCGTCCGGCGCCCTCGCCGGCCATCCCGGCGCCGCCCTTGGCACCGGCAGCGCCGGTCGCCCCGGAACCGCCCGCGCCCGCTGCGCTGCCCGCGCCCGCTTGACCGCCGACACCTGCTTGACCGCCGACACCTGCTTGACCGCCGACACCTGCTTGACCGCCGGCGCCGAGCCCACCGATACCGGCACGGCCACCCGCACCAAGTTGGCCACCCGCGCTACCAGCACCGCCGGTGCCGATACCACCGAGACCACCGGTGCCGCTGGTACCACCGGTGCCGCTTATGCGGCCGGAGCCACCCATGCCTGCGGGCCGTTCGCCACCGCCATCCAGGCCGCCGGGCCGTCCCCCGGCACTGCCGCCCACGCCCCCGGAGCGCCCGTCGCCACCGCGACCCGTACCCCCGGGGGACCCGTCGACGCCGTCCGGCGGCGCCGGCTGCCGACCGGGCGGCAACGGCGCCCAGCACCTGTTGTGGGGGTTCTGGCGCTCCCACTGGCCGGTCTCCGGATTCCACCGCATTCCGCTCGGCCCCGTCCGCGCGGAAACGTGCTGCTGCCACACGGAATTCGTGGGCTGCGAGGTCGTCGGCTGTGACGTCGTGGTCTGCGGCAGCGTGGACTTGGTGGTCGATGTGTCGGAATCCGCCCACGACGACTCTGTCTGGTTGGGCGTGTCCGTCTGATTAGGCGTGTCCGTCCGGTTGGACGTGTCCGTCTGGTTGGGCGTGCTCGAGTCGTCGGGCGTCCCGACCAGCGGCTGCACCGGCTCTTGAGGTGTAGGCAGCGACCGCCTCCGCTCGTGCGGCGTGAGCGCCGACCGCCCACGATGTTGAGGCGTGAGACGCCCCCGCTCCCGGGACATGCGCGGCTCGGGCACGAACGCGGGGGTCTGCGCGGCGGCTTCCCCGAAGCGCGTCTCCATCGTCGTCATCACCCGGGCCGCTTCCTGGTGCGCGGCCTGGCTCTTCTCGTGCTTGTCCACGATGGCGTTGGCCCGGCTGATCGCCGTGAACGGATTGGGGTCGGAAAAGTAGTTCTGTAGTTCCTGCTTCATGTCGAACTCGATGACCTCGGGCATCGCGTTCCGCGCGTGCTCTCCGGCCTCGGCCTGCATGCCGACCTGGGTTGCGGTCAGCTGTGCGGCCTTGCCGGAAAGCGACATGTGATCGGCCAACTTCGTGACGTGCGTCCGCATGGCGTCGCCCGCCTCGCCCTGCCAGGTCTGCTCGGTCTTCGTCGCGGCCTGCTTGATCTGGTCGGCAAAGTCGACGAATGTCTGGCCGTGGCCGTGGTAGACGCGGCCGACGTCGTGCACCGCGCCCGGATCGAAGTTCTCCTTGACGAACCGGGCCATCTCCTTGTGCTCGAAGGAGAGGTAGTTCGTTCCCCCCAGCGCGCCCGGTTTCTCCCGGAGTTTCTGGTCTACCGAGAGGGCCTCGACCTGCTGCTGCGCGTACTTCGCGGCCTCCTGCTGTGCCTGTGCCCGCGACAGCGCCTGGCTCAGCACATCGCCGACAAACGGCAGGTTGGTAAGGCCTTTGTACTGCTCGCGCCCTTGCTCGTAGGCGGCCTGTTCATAGTCGGCGATGTACTCAGGCCCGCCACCCGGTGGCGAAGTCATGACTTCCCCCTCAATGCACCCTGATAGGTTCTCCAAATTGCGTTCAGTTGTTCCGCAGGTTTGCCGCCACCAAGGACGCAGCCTGTTGCGCCGCTTGGCACGCTGTTTCGGTATCCCGGGGCAACGAAACGTTGATCTGGATGGAAGTTCGCGGCGAACTCGGAAAGACCACCGCACACCCCCCAGGCCCGAGGGCTTCGCGGATGAGCTTGGCGGCCACGCTCCCCACCGAGGTCGCCTCCACCTGGCCATCGGTGAGGTTCAGCTCATCCACTGCCTTGTCGTTATGCGCGACCACGGACATGATTCCGCCCGCCGACACCTTGAAATCACATACCGGAGCACCGGCGATGCGCTTGGCCAGGCCAGCGCCTTCGAGCCCGAGCCTCGCCGAATCAGCCGGTTTCAACGTCTGGCACGGATCGATCGCGACCGCCTCGGCGCTGGTTGTCGTGGTGCTCTCGCCGCTTTCGCGCGAACCACTGGCGGTTCCGTTGCTGCGCGGTGGCTCACAGCCCGCGACCCCCAACGCGAGCAGGGCAAGCGCACCAACGGTCACCGCATTCGACAACGACTTAAGCACCCGAGCAATCCCCGTTCTCAATCCTGCGCGCCGATATCGGTGGCGTTGCCCTCGTCCACGTCCTGGTAATCCTCGATGCCCTTCCGGATCGCCTCGACCACCTGGGGCACTTGTTCTTGCAGCTTGGTGATCAACTCTTCGTACGACCGACCGTCGCAACCCGCTGCGACCTCTGCGTTGAAATCGGCTATCGCCTGCCCGGCCGGACTGTCCCCCAGCGGGGTGCGTGTCTTCAAGGTGTACATGTCCGAACGGATCGTTCGCAGCGCGGTGTTCTGGAAATCCTCGAAGATCCTGATCAGCTCGTTGCCCGCATCGGGCGCGACCCGGAACCTACCGTTATTGGACGCGCTGATGATGCCCTGCATGGCTTCGCTCGTGGCGGCGAGCCCGGCGGTCGTTTTGGCCGCCGCTCGAACTGGCTCCGTCATCGCGGTTGTCCCCAGTTTTCGATTTGACCTTTCCCACAGTGGAACCTAGCACCAAGATCTGCCCATAGCCCCGGCCAAGAAGTGAAAAAGCAATTCTCAGCGGAAAATGCCGCCCCAACGGACTAACCGGTTCCGCCGGAGGAGTTCACGGCGTCTTGGATCGGCGTGGTCGACGAACACACAAGAACGCCCCGATGCCCCCGGCGCATGCCCCAACCAAGGTTCCTGGACGAGGCACTACCTCAAAACCTTCCCGCAGCGGCAGCTTAGATTCTTTCAGTTTCTAGTTTTATATTCAGTTTTTCGGAAAGATTCGCTAATACCCACGACGCGGCCTGCTGCGCCACCCGGCACGCCGCTTCGGTATTCCGTGATTTAACGGCGCAGACCTGTATGGACGCGGTTCCACCAGACGTGGTCAACTTCACGGCGTCCTGGATCGGTGTGGTCGATGAACATGGACGAACGTCCCAATCCCTCAGGAGCCACCCGATGCCGACCAGGCCACCGCTGGTGCTGTCCTTCGCCTCGCTGATCTCCAACTTCGACCGCTTCGCGGTCACCCCGATGCTGGTGCTGATCGCGCTCGCGCTGCACGTGCCGCTGGCCGCGGTGGTCACCACGGCCAGCGGTTATTTCCTCGCTTACGGGCTTTCCCAACCGCTGTGGGGACTGCTGTCGGATCGCTTCGGCCGGCTGCCGGTCATCCGCGGCACGCTGCTCGGCGCCGCCGCCGCGGGCCTCGTTTCCGCATTGGCACCGAACCTGACGGCCTTGATCGCGGCGCGCGTGGTCACCGGGGCGTGCATGGGGGCCGTGGTACCGGCTTCGCTCACCTACGTCGGCGACACGGTGCCGCAACAGCACCGGCAGAGCGCGCTGTCGGATCTGATGGCGGCCTCCGCGATGGGCACCGCAATGGCCACCGCCATCGGTGGGCTGCTGGCCAGCTTCCTGGACTGGCGTGTGGTTTTCACGGTTCCGGCGGTATGCGCGGCACTGTGCGTCTTCCTGCTTCGCAAGCTGCCGGAACCGGAGCGCGCCCGGGTCGAAGGTGCGCGCAACCACCTGGTGGCGGTGCTGACAAATCGCTGGGCGTTGCTGGTTTTCGGCCTGGTCTTCGTCGAGGGCGCGATACTGCTGGGCACCATGACCTTCCTCGCTTCGGCGCTGGTGCATGCGGGTGTCGACGTGGCCTTGGCGGGCCTGGCCACCGCCACCTACGGACTCGGCGTGTGGGGGTTCTCCCGGCTGGTCAAGGTGCTGGGACGGCGCCTGGCGGTCTGGCAGTTGATCGCGATCGGCGGCACCTCGATGTTCCTCGGCTACCTGGTCGTGACCGCCGAAGCCAACATCGCGACCGTGGTGGTGACGGCGCTGCTGCTCGGGGGCGGCTGGTCGTTCATGCACTCCTCGCTGCAGACCTGGGTGACCTCAGTGGTCCCGGAAGCCAGGGGCACCGCCGTGGCATTGTTCGCCTCGGCGTTGTTCCTGGGCAGTGCGGTCGCCTCGGCCGCCGCCGGTCCTTTCGCGGAACGCGGTTCGTACGCGCTGGTGTTCGGCGTCGCCGCGGGCCTCGCGGTCCCGCTGGTGATCACGGCCTCCTTCTACCGAAACCGGTACCAACGCCGCGTACTGACGACCACCGGATGATGTCGCCAGTACTTGACGGTGCTGCGGCACCCTGACGTGCACGAGTCAGAGACAGACAAAATGTGCCCCCGCGCTCAACCGGCCTGGGGGTCGCTGGGAGCGCGGGGGCACTTTCAAGTCCACCCCTGGGGGTCAGGTGGACGACAGTTACCGTACCAATCAGTCGACTGGGTCCGTAGGCATAATGCGAGATCTCGTAATCAAAACGAGATCAAGCCGCGTGGCGGTTCTCGTCCCGGACCGCGCGAACCACCCCCGCCACGTTGTCCGCGGAAAGCTCCGTCAACCGCAGGCAGGCTCCGCCGAGCGCGGCCGCGAGTCGACCCGCCAAGCCGAGCCGGACCGGACCGCTCTCGCAATCCACCACGACGGACGCCACATCCGCCGCGGCGAGCAGTCCCGCCGACCGCAGCGCGTCATCGACCGCGCGCTGCGCCCGAAGCCGCCCGGTGAGCCCGGATTCCACCGGCACCGTGGCCTTCCCATCGGTCAGCACCACGACCAAGGGCCGCCGGTGCGGATCGCGCATCCGCTCGGTCTGCACCACTCGATGAACTCGCAGCAACCCATCGGCCAGCGGGGTGCGACCACCGGTGCGCAGCTGCCGCATCCGCGCCGCCGCGATGTCCACAGAGGACGTAGGTGGTAACGCCAGTTCCGCCGAGTCACCCCGGAAGGTGACCACCCCTACCTTGTCGCGCCGCTGGTAGGCGTCCCGCAGCAGCGACAACACCGCGCCGCTGACGGCCGACATCCGCTCCCGCGCGGCCATCGACCCGGACGCATCCACCGCGAACAGCACCAAGTTCCCCTCGCGCCCCTCCCGGATGGCCCGCCGCAGATCGTCCCCTCGCAGCACCAGCCCGGGACCGCTGCGCCCCCGGGCGACCTGGTGCGGCGCCGCGGCAGCCAGCGTGGCCGGCAGGTGGAGACCATGTCCATCCACAGTGGACGATCGCGTGGTCCGGCCGCTCCGCGCCCGGGACCGCGACCGCCGCCCCGGCGCGCCGTCGCCGAGCCCCGGCACCTCCAGCAGCCGCGCCCGAAACGCCGGTGCCGGTGCCGCCGGCGGATGATCCGCCGGCGCCCGGCCGTTGCCGTGCTCCCCCGAGTTCTCCGGGCCTTCCGAATTCTCCGGGCCCTCCGAGCCGCCACCGTCCGGCTCGGTCGGCCCCTCCGGCGGCTGGCCGCCACCGTCGGGGCCCTCCGGCGGCTCGTCGTCGCCGCCGTCGTCGGCGTGTTCCGCCGCCTCGGCCAGGGCCTGTTGGAGCTGGTCTTCGGCCATGCCGGGCTCGTCGAACGGGTCGCGGCGGCGCCGGTGCGGCAGCGCGAGCCGCGCCGCCGCTTCCACGTCCGATTCGGCGACCGCGTCGGCACCGCGCCAGGCAGCGTGGGCGACGGCGGTGCGCGCCAGCACCAGGTCGGCACGCATCCCGTCGACGTCGAACGACGCGCACAGCGCGGAGATCCGGCGTAGTTCGGCGTCCGGGAGGGCCACCGAATCCACCCGGCTGCGGGCCGCCGCGATCCGCGCCGCGAGTTCGGCATCGGCCGCGGCCCATTGCGCGGCGAACCCGGCCGGATCGGCTTCGAACGCCAGCCGGCGGCGCACCACCTCGGTCCGGGTCACGACCTCCCGCGACGCGACGACGTGCACGGTGAGCCCGAACCGGTCGAGCAACTGCGGACGCAGTTCGCCTTCCTCCGGATTCATGGTTCCCACCAACAGGAACGACGCGGCGTGCGACACCGAAACGCCTTCCCGCTCGACGTGCGCACGTCCCATCGCAGCCGCATCCAGCAGCAGGTCCACGAGGTGGTCGTGCAGCAGGTTCACCTCGTCGACGTAGAGCACCCCCCGGTGCGCGGCGGCGAGCAGACCGGGCTGGAAGGCGCGAACGCCTTCGGTCAGGGCGCGTTCCAGGTCCAACGAGCCGATCAGCCGGTCCTCGGTGGCGCCCACCGGGAGTTCGACGAGCTGGGCGGGCCGCTGCGTCGCGGCGCAACCGTGCGGCCCGTCCGGGCATTGCGGGTCGGGGGCCTGCGGCGCGCATCCGAATCGGCAGTCGTCGATCACGTCCAACGGCGGCAGCAGCGATGCCAGCGCACGCACCACCGTCGACTTCGCGGTGCCCTTTTCGCCGCGGACGAGAACCCCGCCGATGCGCGGGTGCACCGCGTTGAGCAGCAACGCCAGCCGGAGGTCGTCGTGGCCGACGACTGCGGTGAAGGGGAAGCGTGGGGCAGCGGCCATGCCTGGTGTTCCTTCCTCGGGGTTCGGGCGCCCCGGTGGCGGGAACAAGGGGCCGCAGTGTCCTGACTCCCGGATCGTCGCGCCCCTCCGGCCTTCCCAGGTCGCCCCGGTGGCTCGCGAGGGGAGGGCCGCTCCCCGGTCACAGTGGCGCCGACCGTGCCGGACTCGCACCGGCTTCCTCGCGCACCCCTTGCTTCGGATCAACGTGCATCGTCGCAGAACCGGGACGGTGGACCAACCGACCACCGCCGCGACGAGACCTGCGCCACTGGTATTTCCGGTGCGCGGGGCGCTAGGGGAAGCCAACGACGCCCCACCAGCGAGTCGAGTTTCCGCCGGAGAGGTGCGGATCAGGCGCGGTCAAGCCCTGCGGCGGGGCTCGCGGCGCATGTCGATGTGCGGGATGCCGTCCTCGATGTATTCCGCACCGTCTTCGACGAAGCCGAAGGAGCGGTAGAAGTCCTTGGTGTAGGTCTGTGCGGCGAGCACCGCGGGAGAATGCTGCACCTCGGCGACCGCGGCGCGCATCAGCTTGCGGGCCAGCCCCAGCCCGCGCGCACCATTAGCGGTGCAGACCCGGCCGATGCGGAAGGTGCCGTCGGGATCTTCCAGCAGCCGCAGGTAGCCGAGCACGTAGCCATCGGCCGCGTCGATCCAGAAGTGCCGGGTGGTCTCATCCAGGTCGCGACCGTCCAGCTCCGGATAGGGACATCCCTGCTCGACGACGAACACGTCGACGCGCAGGCGCAGCATCCGGTAGAGGTCACCGGCGTCCAGGTCGGCGGTGTAAGCGCGGTGGACGGCGGTGGCAAGCGGCTGAAGGGTCACCCTTACCTGGATATCACAGGCAGGTCTCAAACCCCCATTCACCTGCATCAGGAGTAGTCAACACCACTCCGGCGTCCGGCTGACCGAACCGAGCGGTTTCAACGGAAATCGCCGCGCGGATTTCCCTTGAAACCGCCACCGAAGGTCCCCTCGCCGCGCTCGGGGCGAGCTTCAGGACTGCACCGGCAATTCCCCGGCGTAGCTGCTCAGGCGGGTGTAGACGCCGGGGGTGTTGGGGCGGCCGCATCCGGTGCCGTAGGAGACCACTCCGATCAGCCGGCCGCCCGCCACGAGCGGACCGCCCGAGTCACCGGCGCAGGCGTCCGTGCCGCCCGCCGGGACTCCCGCGCAGAACATGCTCTGGGCGTCGTAGTTCGGGTAGGCGCTTCGGCAGGCTTCGTCGGTGGTGACCGGGATTTCCACCGAGCGCAGGGTGTCCGAGGGCGGGCCCGACTCGCTGGTCCGGCCCCAGCCGTAGACGCGGGCCATCGACCCCGGCCGGTACGGCGCCGCTTCGCCCTGCCCGACCATTGCCAGCGGGCGTTGCGGCACGGGCTGGCGCAGCGTCAGCACGGCCACGTCAGAACCGCGGGTGTAGTCCCGGAAGCCGGGGTGGACCCAGATCCGCTCGACCTCCGCGACCACACCTCGTTGCGTGCGCAGATCGGTGCGTCCGGCGATCGCCCGCAGTTCCTTCGGGGGACGCTGGGCGCCGGTGGTCGGGTCCATCGCGCAATGTGCCGCGGTGACGACCTTGACCGGGCTCACCAGGGTGCCGCCGCAGAACTGGTGACCGTAGCCATCGGTCAGTGCCACGACCCACGGTGCGTCGTCGGTGGTGGAGTCCGCGCCGCCGAGCACCCGCGCCTCGGGTTGTTCCTCCGCGCTCGCCGCCACCGGGTGCAGTCCGGCCAGCGCCGTCACCGCGCTCGTGACCACGAGCCGCAGTAGTGCACCACGGCGCGCCGTCCCGGTCCTGCCCTCACTGCCACGCCCCACGTCGTGCCTCCACCTGATTGCGGATCTTGCCGACTGGTCACCGTAGCCACCCCGATGCCGGAACATCGCGCGGTGCAACTTCCAAATAATCAGGAGAATATTTCATCAATATCTATTTCTCCGGGATGTATTGCGGAATACATGACGGTCGGCGACCACTCATCCTTCCTGATCCATTGCGAACCGGGAGCGGACGCCGTCCCCGAACTGCGCCCGAACAGGTGATAGATCTACCCCGATCAAGTGATCACTGCCGCATGCCGTCGCGAAGAAGGAATGGGGCTCCTTGACCTGACCCCGTTGCCCGCCGGCGCAACTGGTGCTGCGTGTTCGGCGCCGTCCGCATCGCTTGGCTACAGCACCCCCGCGTCGCGAAGTCGCTGGGCGCGATCAGCGCGGCGGCGTTCCTGACCATCGCGATCGGCCTGGTCGCCGGTTAACACTGCGACGCACGTCACCAGCGCCAGCCCGAACAGCGCGGCCAGCTGCACCGGCGCGGCGACGAAGCCAGCCAGCAAGCTGACCGCGAACGGTGTGCAGAAGCCGATGTAGGCGATCGACCAGAACACCGCGGTCATTCTGGCCAAAGCGGACGGTGGCGCGATCCGGCCGACCACGGTCAGGCAGAACGTCACGCAGAACCCGTAACCGATGCCCAGCAGGAGATCGCCGAACAACGCCAGTCCCGGCCGCACCCACCACGCCGCGATGGCCGCCAACGCGAGTCCGACAGCCAACGCGAGCAGCCCGACCACCGCCAGCGCCCGCTCGCCGCGCCGCGCGACCCGTCGCGCCAGCGGTTGAACGACCGCGCCGAACCCCGGCGTGATCAGCGTCGCGACCCCCGCGTAGACGAGCCCGAGCCCGGGCAGATCCGCGGTGACAAGGCCGGGGAGAACACCGAACGCCACCGTCGGCCCGACAAATACCCACAGCGCCACCGGCACCACCACCCGCCAGAACCTCGGGTCTCGGAGGCTGCGCAGCGGCCCGGGCGAGACGTGGCGCGGCTTGGTCTCCGGACATGAAAGCGCCAACGCCAAGCCCACAACGCACAGCACCAGGTGCGGCAGATACGCGCTGACCAACGGATGCGGTCCCCACTGCGCGATCAACGCCGACACCAGGCCGCTCACGCTGAACCCCACCGACAGCAACACCCCGCCACGACGCGCCCCCGCGCCATCCTCGACGGCACTGCCGAACGGCGGGTGCGACAGGTCGCGCACCCATGCGCTGCCCGCGGCCAGCACCGCGCCCGTGCTCACCCCGGTCAGCAGACGCCCCACCACCAGCCACGGCGTGGCGAGCACGCCGGCGATGAGTGCGGCGGTTTCGGCCGCGCTGATCACGATCGCGCAGAAGACGACTGGTCGGCGACCGTACCGATCCGCCAGCGGGCCACCCAGCACAAGCCCCGGCAGCATGCCGACCACGTAGAGCGCGAGCAGGCCGGTGGCGGCCTGGCCGGACAGCCCGAGCTCGGACTGGTAGCCGGCGAGCAACGAGGCGAACTGATTCGCGCCCCAGCCCGCCGCGGTCAGCAGGAATGCGGCCGGTAGCCACTTGTTGTGCACGACATCGGTGCTATGCCGGTCGAACGCGCGACCGCACCGGCCGTTCAGGAATCGTGAACAGCGCCGTGAAGTTCGCCTCACGACGAGCGAGCCGGAAACCCTTCCGCGACTTATGCGCCGTTTCGGGTGGTTTCGCCCGGCCGTGCCAGGCGATCCGGCACCGGTTTCCGGCAGCGGACCGGCAGCGCTGTCCCCGGGCGGCTCTTCCGTTGGTTCGTACGCTTCGAGGTATGGATTTGAGTCGGGTGGCGTCATTTCTGGCGGTCGCCGAAGAGGGCCACTTCGGCAAGGCCGCCGAAAGGCTGTTCCGGTCACCGGCTTCCGTCACGGCGCACATCAAGCAGCTGGAGCACGAACTCGGGACCCGGCTGCTGGACCGCTCCCCCGTCCGGCTCACCCCGGCCGGTGAGCGGTTCGTCGGGCACGCGCGGTCCCTGCTGGCGGCGGTCGACGCCGCGGTCGCGGACGTGGCCGAGGTCACAGCCGAAACCACGCTGCGGGTCGGCATCATGAGCAACGGGTCCGCCGAGCTCACCCCCGCCGTGGTCCAGGCGTTCCACCGCGCCCGCCCCGAAATCCCGGTCGAATTCCTGGCTCTGGACTTCACCGAGCACGTCTGCGCGCTGGTGCAGCACCGGGTCGACGTGGCGTTCGTGCGACCGGCCCCGGTCGACGAGCGGATCGCAGTGGACATCATGACCACCGAGCGGCGGATCGTGGTCGTGCCGGCCTCCTGGGAGCTCCGCCGGCCTGGCTCGCGAGCTCGGCCCGCGGATAAACCGTTCCCGCCCCTGAAGCGCTTGCTCCCACACTGAGCTCGGTCCTGTGGCCGGCATGACGCGGCCGGGGCGTTCAGCTGCGCCCCGGCCGTGTCATCTTTCTCGTTCTCAAGCGGCTTCTGCGGCTCCGCGACTCGCACCGCCACGCGGAAATAGCCGCAGGAGCGGTACTAAGAGCCCAGTTGTGCCTGGACGTCGTCGTGGTAGGTCGACACCCGGGTGTAGATGCCCGGGGCGTTGGGGCGAGCGCAGCCGTTGCCGGTGGAGACGATCCCCACCAGCTTGTTTTCGACCACCAGCGGTCCGCCGGAGTCACCCTGGCAACTGTCCATGCCCCCCTGCGGAAGTCCGGCGCACACCATCGCGTCCGCCTTGTACTGCGGGTACGCCTTCTGGCAGTCCTGGTCGCTGAACAACGGCACGTCGGCCTTCTGCAGGGTCTGCGACGCCTGTCCGCCTTCGGCGGTGGCCCCCCATCCGAGCACAGTGGACATCTTCCCCGGCTGGTAGAGCGGGGCGTCTTGCTTGGCGGCCACCGCGAGTGGCTGATGCGGCAATGCCTGGTCCAGGGTCAGCACGGCGACGTCGGCGCCGCTGTTTGCGTTCTGGAAGCGTGGGTGCACCCAGATTCCGGTCACCTTGGCGACCTCGCCGGCGGTGGACTGCTTGTTCTCCCGCCCCGCGACGACCTGGACCGCCGCCGGCTGCTCCCCGGTGACGCAATGCGCGGCGGTGACGATCTTGTTCGCCTTGGCGACGGTGCCGCCGCAGAACTGGTTGCCTTGGGTATCGGTTAGGTAGACCACCCACGGGTGCTCGGCGATCTTGGCGGGTTGGCCGCCGACGATGGGCGGTTTCTTGGCCTCCGGCATGTCGGGCTCCGTCGCGCTCGCCGTCGTGGTCAGCAAGCCCGACGACAGCGTCGCCGCCGCCAGCAGCCCGGCCATCGACCAAATCCGGCGCCTGGTGTCTGCCATGTCGTTGCCTCCTCCCCCGGAGCCATCCGGCATGCCGTCGTTCGACCTACCGTCTCCGGCTCGACCACGAGTCTCCCTGAGATAGAGGAGCAGAACCCGTCGTCGGATACACCTGAGCCAGAGAGGGCAACTCAATCGGGTGGAATATCAGCCCATTTGCCACCCAATCGGTTTACCTAGACACTCCACTTAGGACATTGCAAGTGTGCGGAATTGTATTTGCTCAGGACAAGTAATTCCACGCTTGCGGCGTCGATGAAGCCGATTCGCTGATTTCCATTGAAATCGCGGACCCTCACGTCGATTTCAGTAACCCGCGGTGCGGTCGACGACGCCGAGGACCGGATCCGCGCCCGGCCACCGCTCTGGCCTGGTAGGGCGGCACTTCACGACCGTTGCGCCTCTGATGTCGATTTGTCGACCAATTTCGCCAGTTCGGGCAGCTGCTCGACGTCCTCCAACGCCGAACCAACCGCCACCACAGTGGCCCCCGCCGCGAGGAACTCCGGCGCGTTGCGCGCGTTCATGCCGCCGGTGGCCACCATCCGCAGGCCGGGGAACGGGCCATGCATCGCCTTGAACCAGCCGGTGCCGAGTTCGGCGGCCGGGAACGCCTTGACCCACGAAAGCCCGAGCCGGTGGGCTTTCTGAATCTCGCTGGGCGTGGCCACGCCGGGCAGGTGCGGCACGTCGAGTTCGGCGCTCAGCCGCACCACCTCGGGATCCAGTCCCGGTGCCACGGTGAACGCCGCACCCAGTTCCTTGGCGGTGTGCACTTGCTCAAGGGTCACCACGGTTCCGGCGCCCACCGGGCGATCCCGTTTGGCGCCCGCCTGAACGGCCGCGCGCAGCGACGGCTCGGCGCGCTGCGTCTCGATCGGCACCTCGACCGCCTCGATGCCCAGATCCCACGCCCGTTCGGCCAGCTCGACGGTCCGCTGCGGATCCATCCCGCGCAGGATCGCCATGACCGGACCGGTGAAAAGGTCGTCGAAGAAACCCACGATCACTCACTTCCGCCGAAGCTGAGGTTGCGCCAGTGCTTTTCGTCGTAGCCGAGCCACTCCGCCAGCGCGGCGCGGTCCGGCAGTGGCATGTGGTCCTCGGTGCTGAGCAGGCTGTGCGCGGCCAGAATGTGCCCGAGCCGCAGGCAACGGACGCCGTCTTCGCCGCGCAGCAGGCCGGAGAGGTATCCGGCGGCGAAGGCGTCCCCGGCACCCACCGGCTCGACGACGTCGACCTTGGGGGCGGACACGACGACTGTCCCGGTGCTCAGCGCGTAGGCGGCGTCGGCACCGTCCTTGACCACGACGACGCCCGGCCCGTCCAGCAATTTCCGCACTTCATCGGGGGTTTCGACGCCCCAGAGGGTGGTCGCCTCGTCCAAGCCTACGAACACGATGTCGGCGAGTTGGGCGAGCTCGCGCAGCCGTGGCCCGGCCTGCTCGACCGGCCACAGCGCCGGGCGGTAGTTCACGTCGAAGGTGATCAGCGAGCGGCGATCGCGGCTGAGCAGTCGCCGGACGAGCCGGTCGCAGGTAGCCGACAGCGCGGGCGTGATGCCGCTGATGTGCAGTAATCGCGGCGCGTCGAGCTGCTCGTCCGAGAGGAACTTCTCGTCCATTGTGGACGCTGCCGAGCCCGCCCGGTAGTAATACACCTCGGTGCCGTGCGGGGCGGGGTCCTTGAAGTAGACGCCGGTCGGCGCGTCCGAACATATCTCCACCAGGCCGGTGTCCACCCCGGCGGCGGCGATGGACGCGACCATGCGGCGGCCGAGCGGATCGGCTCCGACCCGGCTGGCCCAGCCGACGCGGTGCCCCAGCGATGCCAGGTGAATGGCCACGTTGGACTCCGCACCACCAGCGGAGAGGGTGAACGCCGGCGCCTGCTCCAGAGACACCGGGGCGGCCGGGGCGACCAGCGACATCGTCTCGCCCAGACACAGCACCTCAGCGCCGCCGCTCGGCTCCGCCACGTTCGCCTCCTCGATCCCACGACACCGTCGCCGGACAGCCTAACCTCAGTCCTGCGAAATGCACACAACCGTTGCACAAAGTGCAATGGATACTGCTGGCGTACGCCGCAAGGGTGGCGAGCGGCGGCCCACTAGGCTGAAAATCAGGTGATCACGCACATCCCGAGGAAAGTGAGGATGCTCGAATGAGCTTGGAGCGCCCGATCGATCCGGACCCGTATTCGCTGCTGCCCGCCGTTCCGGCGTTCACCGTCACCTCCGACGACGTGACCGACGGTCAGCCGATGGCGCAGGCCCACGCCTACGACGGCATGGGCGCCGACGGCCAGAACCACTCGCCCCAGCTGCGCTGGACGGGTTTCCCGGAGACCGCCAAGAGCTTCGTGGTGACCTGCTTCGACCCCGACGCCCCGATCCCGGGCGGCTTCTGGCACTGGGTGCTGGTCGACGTGCCGGCCGATGTGACCGAGCTGGCCACCGACGCGGGCAACCGCAACGGGCAGGGCATCCCGGCCGGGGCCTTCCACGTCGCCAACGACATGGGCGAGCGGGCTTTCGGCGGCGCCGCCCCGCCGCCCGGCGACCGGCCGCACCGCTACTACTTCGTGGTCCACGCGGTGGACACCGACAAGCTCGGGGTGGACGAGAACGCCAGCCCGGCGGTGGTCAGCTTCAACTTGGCCTTCCATACCGTCGCCCGCGCCGTCATCACACCTACCTACCAGCGCTGACGCTTCGCGGAAACCGCTCGCCGCGCTGCGCGGCAGCGAGACCGCCCAGAAACCGCACGATCTCGTGAAAAAGCCGTGCCTGTCCGGTGTTCCGGCAGGCACGGCTCTTTCACGCGCACAAGATCACCCGATCGATATGTATCTGAACCGCACCCCCGCATCTCTTTAACAATAGGGAGGTTCCGGACGTCAGGAGATCGGGATGAGCGTGCTGCCGGGTTCGTTCGCCGCGCTGGTCGCCATCGGTGTCGCGGCGCTGCTGTTCGTGCCGTTCGTCGCCGGTGAGCACCGGAGGCATGGTGAGCTCCGCGTGGGCATCGCCGCCCAGCGCTTCGCCATCCTGCTCTATGCGTGCGGGCTGCTCTCCTACGTGTTCTTGCCGTTCTCGTCGGACACGACGACCTGCTTCGCGCCGCAGTGGCAGCCATTTGCGGGGTTGACGGACCTCACGATGTTGGAGCAGTTCGCATGCAACATCGCGCTCTTCGTCCCGCTGGGCGCGCTCGCGCCGAGCAGTTTGCCGACCTCGGTGCTGGCCGGATCGGCGACATCGGTGGCCATCGAGCTGACCCAGCTCACCGGGATCTGGTTCGCCTTCCCCTGCGCGTATCGGGTTTTCGACGTCAACGACGTCATCGCGAACACCATCGGCGCGCTGCTCGGCGGCTTGCTGGCACCGCTGCTGCGGCGCCTGCCGACCGGCGCCAGCGGTCGGCCCGCCGCCGAACCGCGTCCGGTCACCGCCGCCCGCCGACTGCTGGGCATGTGCTGCGACGCACTGATGCTGTGGTGGCTCGGCATGGTCTGCGACCGAGCCGCGGACATCGCGCTCCGGCTCGCCCACATCACCCCCACCCGCGTCTGGGAGGCGGTCGCGCTGTGGTTTGCCCCGTCCGCACTGTTGCTGGCCACGATGCTGATCGGGCGCGGCAGCTCGATCGGCCAGCACGCAGTTGCGCTGCGGGCCAGGGCCCCCAACGGTCGCCCCGCACGGGCCGCGGTGCTGCGCCGCTGGGCGGTCGGCATCGGCGGGCTGGCCCTGGCTCAGGGCGCACTCGAAGTCCTGTCCGGGGAACCGAATGCGGCGCTCGGGCTGCTGTGGTGCGCCGCGCACGCGTGGGGTGTGACGAACACCCGAGATCATCGCGGAATCACCGGCCTGGTCGCCGGGTTGAAAATGATCGACGCCCGACCAAGCCGGCGCGGGTTGAATGCGGCCCGCTCGATGTGAGGCAGGATGGACCAGTGCGGCACTTCGATCTAGTCATCATCGGTTCCGGTTCCGGCAACTCGATCATCGACGACCGGTTCGCCGATTGGGACGTCGCCATGATCGACAAGGGTGTCGGTCCCAACGACGCCTACGGCGGCACCTGCCTGAACGTCGGCTGCATCCCGACGAAGATGTTCGTGCACACCGCTGACGTCGCCGGCGCCCCGGCGGGCGGTGCGAAGCTCGGCGTCGACCTCGAACTGCGCGACGTGCGCTGGCGCGACATCCGGGACCGGATCTTCGGCCGGATCGACGAGATCTCGGCCGGTGGCCGCCGCTACCGCGCCGAAGACAACCCGAATGTCACCCTCTACGAAGGCCTCGCCCGGTTCACCGGCGTCAAGCAGCTGACCGTGGACACCGCCGCTGGGCCGGAGACGATCAGCGCCGACCGGATCGTGGTGGCCGCCGGTGGTCACCCGGCGATCCCGGACATCCCGGGCCTGGACCAAGTCGGCTACTACACCAGCGATTCGGTGATGCGGCTCGACGAGCTGCCCGGCCGGATGATCATCATGGGCACCGGGTTCGTAGGCGCGGAGTTCGCGCACGTGTTCTCGGCCCTGGGCGTCGAGGTCACCATGATCGGCCGCTCCGGTCGGGTGCTGCGCGCCGAAGACGTCGACGTATCGACGCGGTTCACCGAACTCGCGGCACAGCGGTGGGACCTGCGGCTGAACCGCAAGGTGATCGCCGTCGAGCGCGAAGACGGTCTCGCCCGCCTGCACCTGGAGGGCCCGGAGGGCGCCGAGGTGCTAGAAGCGGAGGCAGTGCTCGTCGCGGTGGGGCGGGTGCCCAACTCCGACCTGCTCGACGCCACCGCCGGTGGGCTCGAGCTCACCGCCGACGGCAAGATCAAGACCGACGCCACCCAGCTGACCTCGGTGGCCGGCGTCTGGGCGCTGGGTGACGTCAGCTCCGAGCACGAGCTCAAGCACGTCGCCAACCACGAGATGCGCGTGGTGCAGCACAACCTGCTGCACCCCGACGAGCCGATCGAGTCCGACCACCGGTTCGTACCGCACGCGGTTTTCTCCGCACCGCAGATCGCCGCAGTGGGCCTCACCGAGCAGGAGGCGCAGGAAAGCGGCATCGACTACGTGACGTCGACCCAGGACTACGCGGGCATCGCCTACGGCTGGGCGATGGAGGACACCACCGGCTTCGCCAAGCTCCTGGCCGACCCCGAAACCGGCCGGCTCCTCGGCGCCCACATCATCGGCCCGCAGGCGCCGACGCTGCTGCAGCCGCTGATCCAGGCGATGCAATTCGGCCTGGACGCCCGGACGATGGCCCGCGGCCAGTACTGGATCCACCCCGGCATGCCGGAACTCATCGAAAACGCCCTGCTCAATCTCCCCTTGAGGTGATCGGCGCCCGCAACCACCCGCCCTGCGCCGGGCGGTGTGTTGGGCATCATCTTGAGCAATTCCGATCAAAGCGTCAGCTTGAAGGTGATCGGGTTGGCCCGTAGGGCTCCGCCGCCACGCGGTGGCGCCGGTCAATTCGCGACGCCATCGAACAAGGGAGTTTGATAGTGCTCCACGAACGCCTCGAACCGGTCTACGAGAACGTGGTCAGGCGCAACCGCGGCGAAGACGAGTTCCACCAGGCGGTTCGGGAAGTGCTGGAGAGCATCGGCCCGGCGGTGGACAAGCACCCCGAGTACGCCGAGCAGAAGATCATCGAGCGGATCTGCGAGCCGGAACGGCAGATCGTCTTCCGCGTGCCGTGGGAGGACGACCGCGGCGAGGTGCACATCAATCGCGGCTTCCGGGTCGAGTTCAACAGCGCGCTCGGTCCCTACAAGGGCGGCCTGCGCTTCCACCCGTCGGTCTACCAGGGCATCGTGAAGTTCCTCGGCTTCGAGCAGATCTTCAAAAACGCGCTCACCGGGCTGCCCATCGGCGGCGGCAAGGGCGGCGCGGATTTCGACCCGAAGGGCCGCTCCGACCGGGAGATCATGCGGTTCTGCCAGAGCTTCATGACCGAGCTGCACCGGCACGTCGGCGAGTACACCGACGTGCCGGCCGGTGACATCGGCGTCGGCGGTCGCGAGATCGGCTACCTGTTCGGCCAGTACAAGCGGATCACCAACCGCTACGAATCGGGCGTGCTGACCGGCAAGCACTTGTCGTTCGGCGGCGCCCGCGTGCGCACCGAGGCCACCGGCTACGGCTGTGCGTTCTTCGTGCAGGAAATGCTCGCCGCCCGCGGCCAGTCGTTCGACGGCAAGCAGGTCGTGGTCTCGGGGTCGGGCAACGTGGCCATCTACACGATGGAGAAGGTGCATCAGCTCGGCGGCACCGTGGTGGCTTGCTCGGATTCCTCCGGCTACGTCTTCGACGAGCAGGGCATCGACGTCGAACTCATCAAGCAGATCAAGGAAGTCGAGCGAGCTCGTATCGGCGTCTACCCCGGGCGCCGTCCGGGCGCGAAATTCATTGCGGCACGCAGCATCTGGGAAGTGCCGTGCGACGTGGCGTTACCCTCGGCAACCCAGAACGAGCTCACCGGCGCCGACGCGGCCGCTCTGATCGCCAATGGCTGCATCGCCGTTGGCGAGGGCGCGAACATGCCGACCACACCGGACGCGGTGCGCAGCTTCCAGGAGGCCGGTGTCGCGTTCGGCCCCGGCAAAGCGGCCAACGCCGGTGGCGTGGCGACCTCCGCGCTGGAGATGCAGCAGAACGCATCCCGCGACAGCTGGAGCTTCGAGTTCACCGAGCAGCGGCTCGAAGAGATCATGAAGGACGTGCACGCCCGCTGCTATGCCACGGCAGCCGAGTACGGGTTGCCCGGCAACTATGTCGCCGGCGCGAACATCGCGGGTTTCACCAACGTCGCCGACGCGATGCTGCGACTCGGCCTAGTCTGAGCCGCAGTCCTGGGGAGCTGCGGCGATTTCGCGTACACGGTTACCGGTTTTACACACCATCCGGGGCAGCTGTGCGTCTAGTACGACCAGGGGCAAGTTATGCGAGATCGCGACTAGACCCTGGGAGAAGCTTGATCCTCCCTGCCTGATCGCTAACGCTGTGACCATGAAGCTACGCAAGGTGTCCGGTTGCGATGACAAGACATGCCCCACCGTGTACGTCTCAGACCGAGGTACGGCCGTAGTCCAGGGCGACCACGTGACCAGCGCTGAGGGCCTGACACTCGGAGAGGGTGAGACGGCCGTCGAACTACCCCCTGAGATCATCCTCAATGCGGTTTCGGCGCTAGTCGAGTCCGGGGTAAGCGCGGACGTCGTTCAACGGCTCAGGGAGACACTGAAGTGATTTTGACCGGCGAGCAGTTCGGCGACCGGTTCGACAACTGCCAGCGGTCCGCATGGCGGTTCGAGTGCCAACCGACCTACACCATGCCGAGGGAGCAAGAGAACCTGCGCCGCTGGCGCGCAGGGGAGTCGAAACCCGAGGGCCACAACGCGGGTTGGCATGAGACCGTCCGAGAGATCGTGACCTCTGGACGAACCATTGGACGTGTCCGAACCGTTCGGCAGCCGTTGACCGAGTACCAGCGGTACCAACTGGCCTGGGGCATCCCCGGCAACATCGCGGCCGGGGAAGACATCAGGATCTTGGACCTGACGGACCTTGATCTCGATCTGCCTTCACACGATTTCTGGTTGTTCGATGAATCATTGGTGGTTGACCTGAATTTCAACCCTGACGGAACACTGCTCAACATCGACCAGCGGGAAAATCCGGACCTCACCCAGTACCTCAAATGGCAGGCCACAGCGCTAGCGCACGCTGTGAGCTTTAGCGAGTGGAATGCTCGAACCTGACACAGAACAGCAGCAACGCAAGAACCTTGCGGACACGCTGAGGCAGCTACGCAAAGCGGCCGGGCTCTCTGGGGAGAGGCTGGCCGTTCGTGCTGCTATGTCTCAGTCGAAAATCAGCCGGATTGAATCCGGTAGGACTCTCCCGTCCGTCGCTGACGTAGAGCGCATCATGACGGCGCTAGACGTGCCGCCTGATGCTAGGGAAGAACTTCTTTCGCTCACTCGTTCAGCAAACGTCGAATACACGTCGCTACGGTCATCCGCCAGGCTGGGGATCTGGCGCAGCCAAGCGGAGATCAAAGCACTCACAGAATCAGCCTCGGTTATCCGCCAGTTCTTACCCGCTATCCCCTCCGGGCTAATCCAAACACGCGACTACGCGCGTGCTGTACTCACACCCGGAGTCGAAGGCAGGCCAGCTCGGGACATTGACCGCGCCGCACAGGCGAGGCTAGATAGCCAAGGCACGCTCAACAACGGATCTCGCCGGTTCTACTTCCTCCTCACCGAGCAAGCCGTAAGGCTCAAGCGTGCATCAGCTAGCGTCATGGTCGAACAGCTACGGCACATGGTAGATGTCTCCCAGCGGCCAAACGTAGACCTAGCGATCCTCCCTAACACAGCATTAGTGAATGCCTCGCCGCTAAACGTGTTCGTCGTCTACGACGATCGACTAGTGCTTACCGAGATTTTCGCGGGAGAGGTAGCGCTACGCGACTACCGCGATATCACGTATCACCTCAATCTGTTCGAGCACTTCCGTGAACGTGCCGCATCCGGCGATGACGCGAGAAGCATTTTCGAATCGGCCGCCGACGAATTTATGCGAGCACAAGACTAAAACTCGCCTGCGCGTACTGTCGCCTTTTACCGTTAAGGCTATGGCGACACTGACCGCCCCGGAACGGGAATTCGCTCTCGAACTGAAAGACCTTCTCTGCGAGCTACGTAGACGGCATTGGACACTGATCCGCTGGGGACCTGAGGAAGGCCCTCAGATCATGGCAGCGATGTTCAAGCACCAGACGTGCGCTGATGTGTTCATTCTTCGCAGTGAGCACCAGGCGACCGCCTACAGGGTTCCTACGCTGGACGATACCGGAGTCTTTAACCCGCAGAACGTGACCTACCAGTATCACGCTAACCCGTTGTGGACTCTCCGGGCGATTCTTGCACTTCCAGCACCAGGACACCCTGATGCGCCTATCGGTATCGAAGTACCGGCGAATGAGTGCTTCCTGCCTGAAAAGCTGCCACAGCCGACTCTAATACGGCCGTTGTCACCGTCTGCGAGCCTGACGAATAACTAGGCTCCCCTGCCCAGCGGCAGGGTTTCCCAACTCGAACGGGAAAAGCTGGCAGACGCGCTAACGACGCTGGCCGAACTACTCCGGGAATCCGACTGATGCCACAGAAGCCAATCAGCCGCCACTACGACTATGGCTGCACATTCCGATGGATTCAAGGGGAATCCCACATCGCAGTGAAGCGCGGGTACGTCTGCGAAGGTAAATCGTTCGTCATCATCAAAGCACCACGGACATACGAAATCCAGGACCGGCCCGGCGAAAACCCTCACGACGATAAGCACACGTGGCTAGCCACGATCCCGGTTAACCCAAGTTATTGGTCCGAGGATCGATATTTCGTCAACGCGGTCAATACGTGGGTGAGGAACAACCCGACGCTAGTCAATGTACACGACCGCGCTGGGAGGGCAGTAAATCATGGCATGTGACCACACTTACCAACCCGACGCTGATGGCATCTGGAGGTGTACCAAATGTAGCAAGCGTATGTGAATTAGTCAGACAACAAAGGACCACACGAACCTAGCTGTAACCCCTCCCACATGGGAGGGGTTTTGTTTTTCCTACGATCCAAGCAAGTCCAAGTGGAAGCCGACCACAATTGCAAGGAAAGCTGCGACCCTAATCGGATGACCCTGCTTTTTTCCCGCTCCAAATAACCACTCAGAGACTACCGAAGGCACTCTGAGTATTAAGACAGGAAGATACAGAGTTGCCCCAAATATCACCCAAAGAATCAGTATTGCGACCACTAACAGGAACAGCCATCCTGCAATATGAATGAGCCAATCCGGATAGCCGGAAACCAGTTCATTGAAATATTTTCCACCAACGTATAGTACACCTACCGTCGGAACAACGTAACAAAAGAAGATTATAAAATACCTGTTGTAGTAATAGTCGATCTTCGCGCGGCGCTCTGCAATCAATTGGCGTTCCCCTGGCGTCGCCCCCTCGGGATACCCGTAACTAGACTCATCGAGATTCCTCACGTAACGCCTAGCCTTCTCTGCGTATTTATCACCCTTGTTTCTCAGAGCTCGTAGGCGTTCAGGCCCTACAAGGTCGAGAATTACAATTGCCGTACCGGCAAACTGAAGGCACTTCCCGATACGTGCCCACCACAGCATCGGAAGTCCCCACATAGCGAAGTCTTCCAACTTTGTGCCGGACCACCACAACGACCAGGCTTCCCAATAGCCGACTGATTGCACCCCAGTACACCTCCCAAGTTAGCGGAGATCGTACCGGGACGATCAGACGGAAGTGAGAGAATTAGTACTCCAGTCGTAGATCTTGATCGTCATGGTTCATGCCGTTGTTGTCGCTGGTAGTGGGCTTGTCGGGCGCGGTATTGGTGCCGTCGTCGCCAGTGGGACCACTGCAGATGGTTGATGGTGGATCGTGCCGGTTCGATGATCAGTGCATTGAACAGGTGCCGGATTTCGTTGAGTGTCAACGGGATCATCCCGGCGGGACCGACTCTTGCGGTGGCGGTGAGGATGGCCAGGAACAGGTGTGCGAGCAGCACGAGGGTTATCCACCGGTACCAGGAGGTCCAGGTGCGGACCTGGTGCTGGTCCAGCCCGGTTTGGCCCTTCGCAGTCTGAAACGACTGCTCGATCGTCCAGCGTCGGCCCGCCACGCGCACCAACGTGTCCAGGGAAACCGGGTGCGGGTGATGGCAGCGGTAGAAGGCCAGCTCGCCGGTGCGCCGGTGACGGCGGAGGAGCAACCACCGGTGTCCGCCCGGATCAGGGGCGTGGATATCAACCCAGGCCCAGTCGTAGTACCGGTGTCCCTTCGCGCCGGTTCCGCATGAAATGCGTTGCCACGCCCTGCTCGGCACCATTCCGGCCACGGCATCGGCCCGCAACGTTCCCGCCGCTGTGGTGATCGGCGCATCGCAGGCGACGGCGAGCACATAACCCACCTCGCGGGCCTCCAGTTCGGCGCGCAGCCGGGGATCGGCGCCATAGACCTCGTCACCGGCCACCCAGCGGGCGGCGACCCCGGCATCCAGCGCACGGCCGATCATTCGTGTAGCCAGCTGCGGTTTCGTGGCGAACGTGGTGCCGGCCGGAACCCCGGCCGCGGCGCACCTGGCAGGATCACCGGTCCAGCTCTGCGGTAGGTAGAGCTCCCGGTCGACCAACGTGTGCCCGGCCGTGGACGCATACGTGACGAACACCCCCACCTGCGCGTTCTCGATCCGCCCCGCCGTACCGGCGTATTGACGTTGCACACCAACGGTTTTCGTGCCCTTCTTCAGGTCACCGGTCTCATCGACCACCAGCATCGCCTCGCTGGTTCCCAAACGCTGGACCGCGATCCGGCGGATGTCATCACGCACGGCATCGGCATCCCACACCGCCCGCGACAGCAGATGCTGCATGCCATCCGGAGTGACATCACCGGCGTGCTCGGCAATGCCCCAGCAGTTCTTACGAGGCAGGTCCGACAACAACCCGAGCACGAACGCCCGCACCCGTCGACGCAGCTCCACCCGCGTGAACCGCCCCGCCACCCCCGCCATCAACGACTCGAACGACTCCCGCCACACCGCAGGGTCTACCCTGTGACCTGCGGCCACCACGTGATCTTCGTTTGTCCACACAACACCCGATGATCACTGGTGGCCGCACCCGTCTCGACGCCCCGTCTGACCAGACAAGATCACGAAATCCAGCTGGAGTACTAGCAGGCACCGGGCGCAGCGTGCGCATGGCAACGTCACGGGCCTGGACCAGGTCGGCAGGCACCTTGATACCGGCATTGGTCAGTTGGTTAACCGCCGAGTTGATCGGCGAGAGAGTCTGAGTAGCGAGTGGGTTAGTCATCGGCCAAAGTCCTTTCGAGAGAGCTTGCATTTCCCATCTTGGCGTTTCCAGGTGGATTCGTGAAACCGGGTGTTTCGTTTTCGTCCGGTTTTCCGGTACGTCTTCCGACAGCAGTAGTCGGGTATAAAGAACGGTGTCACTTGTGCTTGTTGGTTTTCTTGTTGGTGATAACCACAGGTGTCCGTGGCCTTGGCCAAGCAGCGTTAGAGTTCCTGCGAGGCATTCTGTTCCCCCCTCGTTTGCTCGATAGCTGCAATCAGTAGCAGCATGATCTCTTTGTGAACCTGGATCAGTTCACGGAACAGGGCTAGCTGATGCTGTACCTCTGTCATCCCAAAGGCTCCCACTCTTCAATAAGAACGGTTCGGACATCTACGCCGATCTTCCGGCAAATCGCGAACAACCGACCGGCGCTAGGCGGATACGCTGCATGCAGGTAGGCGTTAATCGCACCTTCGGACTCGCCCAGCTCATTGGCTAGTTCGAGTTGGGTTAGTTCATTGGCGTTCTTGTATTCCCATAGAGCCGAGGCAAACAGCCTCGGATCACCAGGACTACGGTAGTTACTGCTCATGGTTTGTTCACCTCAATCTGTCTGAGTTTAAAGGGCACATGAAAAACCCCCGTGGTGACCGGCGACACTCCGGAGACAAAGCCACCACGGGGGAAGACCAGAGGAATCCAGGCCACCGTAAACCTGGCTTCCTACAGGATCTCAACTAACCGTTATGTCAGCCGGAGAGAGGGAACCGACACAACGGAATAGGAGATCATCAACCAACTCTCAGGTTGGTTGAGTTTCAAAACCAAATAAGAATCAGCCGCTTTCGGCGGCTGTTTGTCCCTTCATAATAAAGATAGTGGTCACACTTCGTAAATCCGCACCGTTGAAGGTGCTCTTGCGACGAAGACCGCCAAGGTTGTTTGTTAGTGGTCATAGGTCGGTCGAAAAACTCCGCTTGGGGCTCCGTTTTTCTCCTTCCCCTTGTTAAGAGGTGTTCTTGGAGCCAAACCCGAATATGGACCACTAGATTTGTGATGAAGACCACTCTAATGGAGTAGCCAAGACCAGCGTTTCCGCTGGTCAACGGGTTAACCGTTAGGTCCACTGTAGCGGCTGGTCACGAAGTGGCCAGCCGGTTAACCCCTTCATAAGAGACCAGGGACAGGAAAAGTTCGTCTACGTGGCTTTCAGGACCGTTTACCGGCCTTCTGGGCTGCGTTGTGAACATCGCAAGCACAGGGAGCAGGGCACCAAAAAGCCGCCCAGCTTGGTTGCTGAGCGGCTGAATGGTTGTCCGGGTAGTTCGGTCGGGGGGTGCCCCTACGGTCCCGGAGCCACACAGGGGCTCTGAGCGTTTACAGCACCCGGTAAACCGTAGTGATCAAGGACCACATCCAACGGTCATCTTCGGTTTCCTCGGAGCTGACTAGCTCGGTCCGGTTGTCGGCAAGGAACTCACGAACCGGAGCAAGAACCGGGTCATCCTCGGGAACCAGGCCGGACCGTTTCACGGTCAACCCGTTGTGATCTATCCACGCCTGGACCCAACACGGACGGTTGATCAGGGTCCGGCATTCCTTGGGGTTCTCCACCCGGACCCAACCTGAACCGACAGGTTCGTAACCGTCTTCACCGACCGGGTTCATTTTGCCAACCAAGGTCATGGTGGTGAGGAATTCGTCAACGTCCATGCCACATTCTGCGGCTGCTTCCGCAATGCTCAGCGTTTCTAGTTCCTCGTTCACTCGGTCTCTCCCAAGTGTTCCATCAGCACGTCTGCTTCCGCAGCGCTGAGCCGGTAACCGTCGTCGGCGACAACGGGGATAGCGCCAGGGTTGATCAGGTTCAGGATCGAACCGGCACCCAGCACAGCGACGAACGTAGAATCGTCCCATATGACCCGAACCTTGGCATTACGCAGGAACGCGTTCCGCTGGTCAGCGTCAAACGCTTCGAAGTGCGCAGAGAACGTCTCCCCGGTCGGTTCCATCCGGTACCCGGCAAGCTGCACCGCTTGACCTTCAAGCTCAGTCCTGCGAGCGTCCAGGGCTTCAAGACGCTGGTTCAACTTGTCCCTGGTCTTGCCCCGGAACGCTGGGGACATGACCATCTCAGCAATGTTCTCGATCTCTGCTTCGATCGACGCGAGTTCATCAGCGTTGTTGGTCGCTGGGACGTAGACACGCTTTTGCATCGCGTGGTCCCCGTAGTGCTCCATCAGAATCCGGGTGAAGTTCTCATTGGTCGATTCCAGGCGAACCGTTGTGTTCCCGCATGCCTGCCCCTTGTTGGCGCTGGCGCATCGGTAATACGCCTTGGACCCGTTGAAAACCCGGTACATCGGTTCACCACATTGGCAGAACAGCACCCGAAGTAGCAACGCGGTTTCAGTGGTCCGGCGCTTCGGAGCTGACCTGGTTTTCTTGCTCAGGGCTTCCTGTAGTTCGTCGAAACGGGAACGGCTCAGGATCTCCTCAGCCCGCTTCACCGGTGCTCCGGTTTCGTCCCTGACGACGTACTCCTTGCCGAACTGCTTCTCCCCCTTGGCGTTACAGATGGGCTTACCGTCCGGACCGGTGATCACCTCACGCCGCAGCGTGTAACCGAGCAACGTCTCAGACGACAGAATCCGGGTAAGGCTCTGGTTACTCCACTGCTCACCCTTGGGTGCTTTTCCGTTGTTGACCCTGTTCTGATCACGCGGAGACGGGACACCACGTTTGTTCAAATCGATCAGAACCGACCGTAGCGACTCCTGATCAATGATCCGCTGCGCAGCTTCCAGGATGATCGCTTTCGCATCGTGGTCAACCACGTACTTGTCGCCATCGGCCTTGTAGCCGTACGGCGTCATGCGGCCCTTGTACTTGCCCTGTGAGTAGTTGTAATCGAACGTGTTGGTGTTGCGTTCCCGGATCGCCTCAAGCTCACCAGCGGCAACCTCAGCCAGGATGAACGCGACCATCCGCCCAGGACCCGAACTGAGATCGAAGGTCTCAGAAGTGGAGACGATCGACTTGCCGTGATCCTGACACCAGGACATCACTCGGCTCAGGTAGATCGAACCCGTAGCCAAACGGTCAAGGCGGTACGCGGCCACGATGTCCCACGCATCGATCCGCTCAGGCTCGGTGAACTACTTCGACAGTTCCGGAGCAGTCAACGGGTCAACCGACCGGCCAAGGTCCAGATCCTCAGCCCAACCAACGATCTCGTGACCGTTCACGTCGGCCCACTTCTCGATCGCGAGCCTCTGACGTTCCGGCGACGTGGTGACGTCTTCCAGCCCTTGAAACCGGCTCAGCCGGATACGGCCCAACACCCTTGCCACTTGCAGCTCCCTCACTTACAGGGGCCTGTTCGGCAACGTCTGGCCCGACGTTACCGACCTGGCCTGCGCGGTGGCCTACACAGATCATCGGGCGTGGTGGGAACCTTCGGGTTCCTGGCCTACTGGCGTCGGGTCGGGGGTATTGCCGCTGGTAACGGTCTGCCCGGTGGTCCGGCGCTGGTCTGTGTAAAACCCGTAAGTGGGAGCGCGAAATCGGCGCTAGCTCCCCACCGAGACCGCCAGTTTCGCGCGGAATCGCCCGCCCGGCGAACGGCACTATGGTCGTTTATAAGCGGCGTCAGCCGCTTGCGGTGTGGGACTCTCAGCTTGCACCGCCGCCCCAACAGGGTCCCAAACGGCTCAGACGTCGCCTGGCGAGGACAGCCCAAGCGCCGTGTATTGGGCATACATCAGTCGGGAATCCCGGAGACCAGGCGGCGACAGTAACTTTCGCAGGGGGCCGCTACCCGCACGGCTAAGCAAACCACCTTTGAAACACTCTCTCTAGATGGTGCGCGGGCGGCCCGCGATGACGCCGAAGACCGCCTGCACCGCGACGAGAACCACGATCGCCGACAGCGAGACCGACCACGTACCGGTGACGTCGTGCAGCACGCCGAAAAGGAACGGCCCGACGGATGAGATCAGGTAGCCGATGCTCTGCGACATCGCGGACAGCGCCCCGGTGTCGGCCGCGTTGACGGTGCGCAGCGAGATGAACACGAGGGCCAGCGGGAACCCGCTCATCCCGACGCCGATCGCCAGCGCCCACACCACCGGCATGGCCATCGGTGCCAGCAGCAACCCGGACACACCGGTAAGGGTCAGCACCGCGAACCCAATGGCCCAGCCGGACTGGCTGCGTGTCCTGGTCACCAGTGGCGGCAAGATCATGTTGCTCGGCACGCCGACCAGCAACAACAACCCGAGCAGCATGCCTGCGGTCGCGCCGTCCATCCCAGCGTCTTTGAGCACCTCGGGCATCCAGCCCATCACGACGTAGGCGACCAGTGATTGCAGCGCGAAGTAAATGGTGATCACCCACGCCAGCGGGCTGCGCATCAGCGAACGGCGTGGCCCTTTCGAAGCGGGGCCCGCCACCTGCCGGGTCGGAGTGCGGCGAGCCGTCGCGGGCAACCACACGCACAGCGCGGTCAGCGCCACCACCGCCCAGGTCGCCAGCGATAATCGCCAGCTGCCGGTGGCGGAGTTCAGGTAGGGCGTCAGCGCCGAACCGGCGGAGCCGCCCGCTGCCATCGCGGTGGTGTAGAGCGCGGTGGCCATCCCGACGCGGGTCGGGAAGGACTCCTTGACCACCACCGGGATCAGCACGTTGCACATCGCGATCGCGGCGCAGACCAGGACGGTGCCGCCCAGCACCGCCCACGGGCCGTTGACGACCCGCAGCAGCATCGCGCCGGTCAGCACGGCAAGCGAGCCGCCGACGACCTTGTTGATGCCCATCCGCCTGGCCAGCAGCGGCGCGCCGATGCCCGCGAGCCCGAAGCACAGCGTGGGCACCGAGGTCACCACGCTCGCCCAGGTGCTGGAGGCACCGAGCGAGTCACGAACTTCACCGAGCACGGACGCCAGGCTGGTAACCGCCGGGCGCATGTTCGCCGCTGCCAGCGCAACCCCGGCCAGCAGCAGCCCACCACCGGCGACGGCTACGTGCCGGTTGGGCAGAACCGTCTCGGCTGCGCCCTCGTTCTCGAGCGAAAGCGCGTCCGGGTGGCGATCGGCTGCGGGTGGGGTGGCATTCTGGTCAGCCACATGGTCGGGGACATGCTGGGATCGTGACCTCATGGACATCGCGGCCTAGTATGTCAAACATAGGATGTTTGGACGAAAGGACCTGTCAGTGCCTTTGGTCACCGCCAAACGGACCGGGCTGGTCGATCAGGTCATCACCCAGATCCGGGAGCTCGTGTCGTCCGGGGAATGGCCGCTGGGCGAGAAGATCCCGCCCGAGGCCGAGCTCGTGACCGCTCTCGGCGTCGGACGCAACACCGTTCGCGAAGCGGTGCGTGCGCTCTCGCACGTCGGCCTGCTGGAAGTGCGGCAGGGCGACGGCACGTTCGTGCGCGCCACGAACGAGATCTCCGGGGCGGTGCGCAAGCTCTGCGGCCCCGAGCTGCGCCAAGTCCTGGAAGTCCGGCGCGCGCTGGAGGTGGAGGGCGCGCGGCTGGCCGCCGGGGCGCGAACCGATGACGACCTGCGCGAGCTGGAGGTTTGCCTGGCCGACCGCAACGCCGCGGTGCAACGCCTGGACCGCGCGGAGGTCGTCGCCACCGATGCCGAGTTCCACCGCCGGCTGGTCGCGGCTTCGCACAACCCGGTGTTGATCTCGCTCTACGAGGGGATCCGCGAGGCGGTGGCCTCCAGCGTGGCAACCACTTTCGACCCGGCGATCCCGCCGGAGCAGCACGTCTCGCACACCGAACTGCTGGCCGCCGTGCGCGATGGCGAGCCGCGCCGAGCCGCCGAGGAAGCGGGCGCGTTCCTCGACGAACTGCTCGCCCAGATGGGGTCGGAAGGGCAGTCGCCGAAGTCGGTTTGATCTTCGCCCTCGGCGACGGGAGCGCGTCCGGAAACGGATGCTCAGGCCGAGGAGTCCGGCCAGTAGTCCGTTCCGACGTCGAACGCGTCGCCCGTGTCCGGGGCGACCCATGCCGCCGCGATCACGCCTGCGGCGAAGCGTCCGGTGGATCGGGCGGGCGCGGCTTGCAGCCGCACCGAGGGCGCGCCGAAGCGAGTGATCACGATCTCCTCCCCCGATTCGGCGCGATCGAGCAGCTCCACCAGCCGCTCGCGGGCTTCATCAACGGAGAACTCGGCAGCCATGCACATGACGTTACCCGCGCCACACCGATCACGGGAACCCGAAGCGGGTAGCGGCAGTTCGACTGAAACTGCGGGTCACCCGAGCTCCTGGCGCAGCCGTGGAAGACCGGCGGGCACGCCCCGGTCGAGGAGGCGGCGCAGGGCATCGGTGTCCAGGTGCTTTTCCACCAGGTCCCCGAGCAGGTCCAGTTGCCCGGCGCGGACCTCGGCGAAGACCGTGTCGGCGGCCGGTTCGAAGCCCTCCCGCCCGGCCCGCTCCGCTGCCCAGCGCAGGAAGGCCCGCCGGAACGCGTCGTTCTCGAACAGCCCGTGCCAGTGGGTGCCGAGCACCGATTCGGCCACGCCTCCTTCGGCCTTCCCGTCGGGCAGACTCACCAGCGGTGCCAGGTCGCCGCGGCGGACCGCGACACCGTGGTGGATCTCGTAGCCCGCAACGGGTTCGCCGAAGGCCCGGCCGCTCGGCCGGGCCAGGATCTTGCTCGGCGCGAACTCGATCTCCAGGTCCAGCAATCCGAGCCCGTCGACCACGCCCATCCCGGACTCGACCTCGTCGCTGATGTGCCGGGTCAGCATCTGGAAACCGCCGCAGATCCCGGCCACCGGCATTCCGGCGCGGGCATGCGCCCGGATCGCCTCGGCCAGGCCGCTGCGTCGCAGCCAGTCCAGGTCCGCGACCGTCGACTTCGAGCCGGGCAGCACGACCAGGTCCGCATCGGCCAGCCGCGACGGCTCGGTGACGAACCGAACCGCGACGCCCGGTTCGGCGGCCAGCGCCTCCACATCGGTTGCGTTGGAGATCCGCGGCAGCCTCGGCACCGCGACGCGCAACCACTGGCCGCCGCTTGGCGGGGCGGGGCGCCCGACCACCCCGTCTGCCACGTAGGACAGCGAGTCCTCGGCGTCCAGCCACAGCTCCTCGGCCCACGGCAGCACGCCGTGCACCGGGCGGCCGGTCAGCGAGCGCAGTTGGTCCAAGCCCGGTTCCAGCAACGCCGGATCGCCGCGAAACTTGTTGATCAGGAACCCGGCGACCAGCGCCTGGTCCGCCGCGTCCAGCAACGCGAGGGTGCCGTAGAGCTGGGCGAACACCCCGCCGCGGTCGATGTCGCCGACTACCAGCACCGGCAGCCCGGCGGCCTGCGCGAGGCCCATGTTGGCGATGTCGTTGGCCCGCAGGTTGATCTCGGCCGGCGACCCGGCACCCTCACATACCACGTAGTCGTAGTCGGCGCGCAGACCGTCCAGTGTGGACACGACAGTGTCCAGCAAGGCGGCCTTGCGGGCCCGGTAGGACATCGCGGTCACCTCGCCGGAGACGTGCCCCAGCACCACAACCTGCGAACTGCGGTCGCTACCGGGCTTGAGCAGCACCGGATTGAACCGCACCGAAGGCTCGACACCGCACGCGGCGGCCTGCAATGCCTGGGCCCGCCCGATCTCGCCGCCATCGGGCGTGACCACGGAGTTGTTGGACATGTTCTGCGCCTTGAACGGCGCGACCCGAGCGCCGCCGCGCGCCAGCCAACGACAGATCCCGGCGGTGACCACGCTCTTCCCGGCATCCGACGTCGTCCCAGCGACCAGCAGTGCGTTCACACGACGTTCCTACCGCACCGGCTCAGTCCCCTCCGCAACCCGCCCCGCAAGACGACTCTGGAATGCCGGCGGCTACGGCAGGGTGAGGATTTCGTTGCCTTCTTCGGTGATCAGGATGGTGTGTTCGAACTGGGCCGTCCAGCTCTTGTCCTTGGTGGTCACCGTCCAGCCGTCGTCCCACATGTCGTACTCGTGGGTGCCGAGGGTGATCATCGGCTCGATGGTGAAGGTCATCCCCGGTTCCAGGACGGTCTGCACCGACGGCTCGTCATAGTGCAGGATCACCAGTCCGCTGTGGAACGAGCGACCGATGCCGTGCCCGGTGAAGTCGCGCACCACGCCGTAGCCGAACCGCTTGGCATAGGACTCGATGACCCGGCCGATCACGTTGAGCTGACGCCCCGGCTTGGCCGCCTTGATCCCCCGCATCAGCGACTCGTGGGTGCGCTCCACCAGCAGCCGCACCTCGTCGGAAACCTCTCCCGCCAGGAACGTCGCGTTGGTGTCGCCGTGCACCCCGCCGATGAAGCCGGTCACGTCGACGTTGACGATGTCGCCGTCCTGGATCACCGTCGTATCCGGGATGCCGTGGCAGATCACCTCGTTCAGCGAGGTGCAGGACGACTTCGGAAAGCCCCGGTAACCCAACGTCGACGGGTAGACCCCGTGGTCGCAGAAGAACTCGTGCACCACCGCGTCGACCTCGTCGGTGGCGACGCCGGGCTGCACCGCCTTGCCCGCCTCGACCAGGGCCTGCGCGGCGAGCTTGCCCGCCACCCGCATCGCCTCGATGATCTCGGGCGGCTGCACGTAGGGGTCGGTGTTGCGCTTGGGGGCCGGTTTGTCGACGTATTCGGGGCGCTCGATGTGCGCTGGGACTGGGCGACGCGGCGTCTGCACGCCTGGCTTCAACGGAGCTCGAACCGGCATGCCCCCACTGTAACCGCGCCGCTGCCCCGAGCTGTCGTGAGTGGCGGGTGCCCGCCACGGCGACCACGCCACTCACGACACCGACGAGCAACGACCGGCCGTCAGTTCACGCCGGGGGATGCGGTGGCCAGGCCCGCGTCTTCGGCCGCCGCCAGCAATGCCGGGTCGTAGGAGACGTAAGCATGCAGGCCGTCCTTGATCTTGCAGGCGGACGCGAGGTGGATGGCGTCCACCGGCCCGACGTTGCACCGCAGCTCGGTTGCCACGTCCAGCACGTCTTGCTTCACCGGCAGCTGGTCGATCTTCGACACGATGATCGACGCTAGATCTTCGGCGGCCGGGCCGACCTCACGGAACGTGCGCAGCACGTCCACCTTCGACAACGCGCTGGTGACGCGGGGGCGCTCCCAGCGCTCGCGGATCCACTGGCTCAACGCCCTGCTCTCCGGCTCGGGCGCGATCAGTTTGACCAGCGCGGAGGAATCGAAATAGATCAAAACCGCTCCTGTTCACGCCTGCGCAGCAGCCGGTCGGACACATTCGGGGTCGGCGCTGCCGGCAACGGTTCGGGGAGCTCGCCGCCGTCGCCGGGCACGAGTTCTCCGGTGGCGACGAGTTCGTCGTAAAGGGCTTGGTCCCGCTTGGGCGGATTGAGTACCGCGACGACCCGACCGCGATCGGTCACCAGGATTGACTCCCCGGCGGCGACCCGCTTCAGGTATTTGCTGGCGTTCTGCCGCAGCTCGCGGACGCCGATCCGCTCCATGCGCTACAACGTAGCACAATGCTGACCCTCGGTGATCATCCGAACACGTCACGCGATCAGGTGGTCGCCAGGAACCGCTTCGCCGCCTCGACGGCCGGTCCCGACGAGCCCGCGTCGGTCACCAGCACCGCGAGCGCCAGGTCACCGCGGTAGCCGACGAACCAGCCGTGCGAGTGGGTGCCGTCACCGAACTGCGCGGTCCCGGTCTTGCCCCGGACGTCGCCGGAACCGGCCAGCGCGACCGCCGTCCCGCCGGTGACCACCTCGCGCATCATCGCGCGGAGCTGGTCCAGGGACTGCTGCGAAGGCGGCTGCGGGGCGGCGTCGGCCTTGGTCTGGGTGCCGCGGATCAGTGTTGGCACCGGCATCTGTCCCCGGGCGATCGACGAAGTCACCAGCGCCATGCCGAACGGGCTGGCCAGCACGGTGCCCTGCCCGATGCCGTTTTCCGCGCGCAGCACCGTGCTGTCACCGGGCGGCACCTTGCCGGTGATCGTGGTCGCACCGGCCATGTCGAAGTCCACGCCGAGGCCGAGCCGGTGCGCCGCATCGGTCAGCGCCTGGCCGGGGAGATCGACCGCGAGCTGCGCGAACGACGTGTTGCAGGACCGCGCGAACGCCGTCCGCAACGGGACCCGGCCGAGATCGAACTCCTTGTCGTTGGGCAGCACCCGGCCGTCGAACACCTTCGTTCCCGGGCAATCCACCGGCGTATCGATGCCGACCTTGCCGGCCTCCAGCCCGGCGGTCGCGGTGACCGTCTTGAAGGTCGAACCAGGCGGGTATTGACCGGACAACGCCACCGGGCCCTGCGCGTCGGCGGCGGCGTTCTGTGCCACGGCGAGCACCTCGCCGGTGGACGGCTGCATTGCCACCAGCATCGCGGCCTGCGGCACCGGATCCACCGCCTGCTCGGCGGCTCGCTGCGTGCGGTCGCCGAGTGTCACGTTGGTCGGTGCGACCGGCCGTGCGGCCACGGCGTGCAGCTCCGCGACCTCGTTGCCGGTCGCATCGCGCGTGACGACGCGCCACCCGGCGTTGGCCTCGACCTGCTCGTCGACCTTGCGGGCCACGCCCCCGAGCACCTGCGTGCCGTACCCGCGCTCGGTGGTGATCAACCGGGTTTGCGCCGGGAACCGGACGCCCGGCAGGTCGTAGATCCGGGATCTGACCTTGTCGTAGTCGCCCTGCCGCAGCGTAACCACCACGTACGGCTGCCCCGGAGGCGTTTTGGCCGCACCGTCCATAATGGACTCCCGCGTGATGGCGGGATCGACGCTGCCCAGCGCACCGGCCAAGGATGCCGCGACCCCGGGCACGTCACCGGCCTCCTGCGGGCTCAGGCTCACGGTGATCAGCTGCTCCGGAGCCATGAGCTGCTTTCCGTCGCGATCCAGCACCGGCGCCGGATCGGGCCGCTGTTCCTGGTAGGACAACGTCTGCCCGGCGCCCAGTTGCGGATGGATCACCGCCGGTGCCCAGCGGACCTTCCAGCCCTGGTCCTGGCCGACGAGCTTGAACTCGTTCCCGTAATTCCAGACCTTGCCCGCGCCGAAGTCCCAGGACATGTCGAACCGCGCCGTCGGCACCCCCTGGGCGTCTTCGGTCACCTCTCGGACGGTCGCGTGCGCGGCCGTCGGCGCGAGGTTGCGCCGAGCGGTCTCCAGCGCTTGCCGCGCCTGCTCCGGCGCGTCGGTCTGATTCGCCGCACCCGCCACGTCGCCCGACGCGACAGCGGTCACGAAGGACGCCGCAACGTCCTTTTCGGAGGGCCCGGTGCTGCACGCGGCCAACGGCACCAGCAGCAGTGCCGCCACGCTGGCCAAGATCCGCGAGGAAACCATGCCCGCGAGTATGCCGAAAACGCCCTAAACGTCCACACCGCCTTTCCGGCCTGTTGCCCCTGCGGGCAGCCATCGGGCACCGGGGGCCGGGAGCCCGGCCGAGCCGCCAGCCAAATCCACAGTGGACGAGACTAGAAGAGGACGGTGCTGAAGGAGCCGACGCGGCGGAAGCCGACCTTGCGGTAGGCGAGCCGGGCCGCGACGTTGTAGTCGTTGACGTAGAGGCTCGCGGTGCGGCCCAGGCCGCGCACCAGGCGATCCGCCACCGCGGCGGTGCCCGCGGTACCCAGCCCGGTGCTGCGCCGATCCGGGTGCACCCAAACCCCCTGGATCTGCCCCACGGTGCCCGACAGCGCACCGATCTCGGCCTTGAACACCACCTCGCCGCCCTCGAAGCGGGCGAACGCCCGGCCGCTGGCGATCAGGTCGGCGACGCGCGCCCGGTAGGTCGCGGCGCCGCCGTCGCTGGACGGGTCCACCCCGACTTCCTCGGTGAACATCGCGACCGCCGCGGGCAGGTACCGCTCCAGCTCGTCCGGGCGCACCGGCCGCACCAGTGGATCCGGCGTCACCTGCGGCGGGTCGGCGAGCGCCATGAGCGGCTGCTCGGCGCGCACCTCGCGCGCCGGACCCCACTGCGCGGCGACCTCCTCCCAGAGCGCCAGCACCTGCTCGGTCGGCCCGACCAGCGACGAGCACACGCGGCGGCGGCGCAGCGCACGATCGGCGAAGGCTCGCATCGCGCCGGCCCCGCCCCGCAGCGGAATCAGGTTCGCGCCCGAGAAGCACATCCCGGTGAGCTTGCCGCCGTACCCCCAGAGCTCGCCGCCGAGGCGCAACGGGTTGAGGCCGGCCTCCTCGACGCGCGCGGCCACCATGCAGGCCGCTACCGGGACAGAATCCAGTACGGAACGGACCAGCAGCGCGTCGCGTTCCTCCAATAGCCGTGCACCGGCGAGCTTGAGCACCTGCCAAGACTGCCAGAAACCCTGGACAGCGAGCCTCCCCGGCCGATGTGCGCCACACTCACCCGAACAGTACTCACCCATTCGGAGTAGCCCGGTCGGCGGGATAGCGCGGATTCATCGCACACGCTGCGCGGAAAGGACCGGCAATTCGAGACCGGCTTCCCACCTGAAACGGGGACGGCCGGTCCCGCAAGATCAGCTGACAGTGACGACCGGCGCTCCGGTCTCGTCGTCGGCGGGTTCCATGTCCTCGGCGATGCGCATGGCCTCTTCGATCAGGGTCTCGACGATCTGGTGCTCGGGCACCGTCTTGATCACCTCGCCCTTGACGAAGATCTGTCCCTTGCCGTTGCCCGAGGCCACCCCGAGATCGGCCTCCCGCGCCTCACCCGGACCGTTGACCACGCACCCCATCACCGCCACCCGCAGGGGCACCTCCATGCCCTCCAGTCCGGCGGTGACCTCCTCGGCCAGCTTGTACACATCCACCTGCGCCCGTCCGCACGACGGACACGACACGATCTCCAACTTCCGCGGCCGCAGGTTCAACGACTGCAAGATCTGCGTGCCGACCTTGATCTCTTCCACCGGCGGCGCCGATAGCGACACCCGGATCGTGTCCCCGATCCCCTGCCGCAGCAACGCCCCGAAAGCCACCGCCGACTTGATCGTGCCCTGAAACGCCGGCCCGGCCTCCGTCACCCCCAGGTGCAGCGGGTAATCACAGCTCTCGGCCAGGATCTCGTACGCCCGCACCATGACGACCGGATCGTTGTGCTTGACCGAGATCTTCAGATCTTGGAAATCGTGCTCGGCGAACAGGCTCGCCTCCCACAACGCCGACTCCGCCAACGCCTCGGGCGTCGCCTTGCCGTACTTCCGCATCAACCGCGGATCCAGCGATCCCGCGTTGACCCCGATCCGGATCGGCGTCCCGTGGTCCTTGGCCGCCTGGGCGATCTCCTTGACCTTGTCGTCGAACTTCTTGATGTTGCCCGGATTCACCCGCACCGCCGCGCACCCGGCCTCGATCGCCGCGAACACGTACTTGGGCTGGAAGTGGATGTCGGCGATCACCGGGATCTGCGACTTCGCCGCGATCGCGGGCAACGCCTCCGCATCATCGGCACTCGGACACGCCACTCGCACGATGTCGCATCCCGCCGCGGTCAACTCCGCGATCTGCTGCAACGTGCCATTGATGTCCGCGGTGTTGGTCGTCGTCATCGACTGCACGGAGACGGGGAATTCGCTGCCCACCCCGACCGCTCCGACCTGCAACTGCCGGGTCTTGCGCCGTTCCGCTAGCACCGGCGCCGGCGCCGCGGGCATGCCCAGATCGACGGTCATCGATACCTCTCCACCTCTTCTGGTGTTCTCCGGACGGCTTACGCCGCCCGTGCTTCACGATACCGGCGAGGGTTCATCCGGCCGGTTGTTGCGGCACCCCTCCGAGTCACGTTGCGTGATCGTCTCCGCTCGTTCATGACACCTTTGGCCTAGCGTCACGCAGCGCCCTGCACCTAATCAGCGCAGCCGGTACAGCACACGCGACGGCTCCTCAGGACTGCCGATCGCACGTCGCAGGCACCCGCGAGTCGTCAACCTCACGGGTGAATTCGCGTTCCTTACCGTCGGCGGCGCAGCCGCTCACCCCACACACGTACGAGGACCACCCGCGGGCTCACACACTGCGTCAACGGGCACGAGTTGTACCCGGGACGTCGGCCCCGAGCGCGCCGGCGTCCGAGGTTGCGCCCAGCGCCCACGGTCATGAACCAGCCGCATGCGTCGGTCCCTAGAAAAGCGTCACCGGGTTCACGATGTCGGCGACCAGGACCAGCAGCGAGTAGGCGATGAAGATCAGGCTCACCGCGTACGCCAGCGGCATCAGCCGGGCCGTGTCGAACGGGCCGGGGTCCGGCCGCCGCACCAGCTTGGCGAACCGGCGGCGGATGCCCTCCCACACCGCGCCCGCGATGTGCCCGCCGTCCAGCGGCAGAACCGGCAGCATGTTGAACACGAACAACGACAGGTTCACGCCCGCCAGCAGGTTGAACATCAAGATGATCCGGTCGTCGACGCCGATGCTGTCCGAGGCCAGCACCTCGCCGCCCAGTCGGCTCGCACCGACGATGCCGACCGGCGAATCCTGGTGTCGTTCGCCGCCGAAGATCGCGCTGACCAGGTCGGGCACCCGCTGCGGTAGCTCGACGACCTTCTGCGCGGTGAGACTGACGAAGCCGCCGATGGTCTTCACCACGCCGCCGAAGTCCTGCTTGACCAGGTGCGAGGTCGGGGTGAGGCCGAGGAATCCGACCATCTCGTACTCGCTGGTCGAGCCGATCTTCGGCCGCTCGGTCCGCAGCAGGTTCGCCGTCAGCGTCACCCGGTGGCCGTCGCGCTCGACGACGACCGGCACCGCACCCGCGGTGCCGCGGATGGCCAGTTGCAGGTCGTCCCACGAGCCGTAGGGCTTGCCGTTGAACTCCACGATCCGGTCGCCCGGTTTGAACCCGGCGGCGGCGGCCGGAGCGGGGGTCGCGCCGGGCGGGCAGACCGCCGTGTTCTTGGCGTCGGCGGGCAGCACGCACTCGCTGACCGTCGAGACCGTCGTGGTCGGGGTCTGGATGCCGTGGCCCATCAGGATCGCCGTGAAGATGCCGACCGCGAGGATGAGGTTCATCACCGGCCCGGCCATCATCACGATGACCCGCTTCCACGGGCTGCGCTGGTAGAACTGCCGGTGCGCGTCCTCGGGCGTGATCTCCTCGGCGGACATCTGCCGGGCGTCCTCGATCATCGCCCGCCATGGCGCGGACGACGCGGTGCGCCCGTACTTCTCGTCCTTCTTGGGCGGGAACATGCCGATCATCCGGATGTAGCCGCCGAACGGGATGAGCTTCACGCCGTATTCGGTGTCGCCCGTCCGCTTCGACCAGATGGTGCGGCCGAAGCCGACCATGTACTGGGTGACCTTGATCCCGAACAGCTTCGCGGTGGCCAGGTGCCCCAATTCATGCCACGCGATGGAGAACAGCAGCCCGAGGAAGAAGATCAGGATGCCAACTACGACCAGCATCTACTCCGCCTTCCCCGCGGCCACGAGCTCGCGAGCCCGAGCCCGTGCCCACTCCTCGGCCGCGAAGACCTCATCCAAGCCCGCCGGTTCACCCCGCCACTGGTCGGCGTCGGCGAGCACCTCACCCACAGTTTGCACGATCGCGATGAAACCGAGTCGGCCATCGGCGAACGCCGCCAGCGCCTCCTCGTTCGCCGCGTTGTAGATCGCGGGCAGGCAGCCGCCGCCGGTGCCCGCCGAGCGGGCCAGCTCCACAGCCGGGAAGGCCTCGTTGTCGACCGGCTCGAAGGTCCACTCCTGGGCGTGCTCGAAGGTCAGCGCCGGGGCCGCCTTGGGCACCCGGCGCGGCCAGTCCATGCTCATCGCGATCGGGATTCGCATGTTCGGCGGGCTGGCCTGGGCGATCGTGGACCCGTCCACGAAGGTGACCATCGAGTGCACGATCGACTGCGGGTGCACCACGACGTCGATGCGGTCGTAGCCGATGCCGAACAGCAGGTGCGCCTCGATCAGCTCCAGGCCCTTGTTCACCAGGGTCGCCGAGTTGATGGTGACCACGTTGCCCATCGACCAGGTTGGGTGGGCCAGCGCCTGCTGCACCGTGACATCGGCCAGCTCGCCGCGCTTGCGGCCGCGGAACGGGCCGCCGGAGGCGGTGAGCACCAGGCGCGCCACCTCGTCGGAACGGCCGCCGAGCAGGCACTGCGCCAGCGCCGAGTGTTCGGAGTCGACCGGCACGATCTGGCCGGGCGCGGCGGCCTCGAGCACCAGCGCGCCGCCGGCGATCAGTGATTCCTTGTTGGCCAGCGCCAGCTGGGCGCCGGTCGCCAGCGCGGCCAGCGTCGGCTTCAGCCCGCGTGAGCCGTCGACCCCGTTCAACACCACATCCGCCGGGGCGCATTCGATGAGATCGGTCACCGCGTCCGGCCCGGCCAGCAGCCGGGGCAGGTGGAACTCACCGGCCGAGTAGCCGCGCTTCTGGGCCTCGGCGTAGAGGGCGAGTTGGACGTCTTCGACGGCGGTGCCCTTGGCGACCGCCACGACCGGGACGTCGAACTCCAGCGCCTGCGCCGCAAGAGTCTGCGGGTCGCTGCCGCCCGCGGCCAGCCCGGCGACCCGGAACCGGTCGGGGTTGTGCCGGATCACGTCCAGGGCCTGGGTTCCGATGGAACCGGTCGAGCCGAGCACCAGGACGGTGCGGGGGCCGGGGTCGCTCGGAGCGCTCTGATTCGAGGTGTCGGCGTACATCACGGCCATTGTCCCCGAAGAAGGTGAGGACCCGTCGCTCGCGGTGCGCAAAGCACGTCCGAGGCCAACGATCAGGTGGTAGGCCCCGGCCCGGTACGCGGGACGATGTGAGGAGTACTGCGATGGGCATCATCGGATGGATCGTTCTCGGCCTGATCGTGGGCGCCATTGCGAAGGCGATCATGCCGGGCAAGGACCCGGGCGGGATTCTGGTCACCATGCTGCTGGGCGTGGTCGGCGCGTTCGTCGGCGGGCTGATCGGCAACTGGATCTTCGGCGTCGGTGTCGACCACTTCTGGTCGCTGAGCACCTGGCTGCTGGCGATCGCCGGCTCGGTCCTCGTGCTGGCCGTCTACCGGTTCATCGTCGGCCGGACGCCGGTGGGCGGCCGGTAGTCCCGGTCGGGATTTGCCGGGGGTGTTGCGGAAAACGCTTCCGCAACACCCTTTTCGCTGCTCGTGCGGGACAGGCGGGCGCTCGGGCGCCGATGGCGTGTGCGAGGATGAGTGCCGAGTGAATCGCCGGGTGGCGATCGCGCACCAATGTCTTCCGGCCCGCGCGGCCGGCGTGGCACAGGAGGGGAACGTGGCGAGCACCGAGCTGGAGAAGAAACCCAGCCAGGCCATCGACCCGGCCGAGGAGCCGTCGGTCGAGTGGGGCTGGCACGGCGGTTTCCCGAGGGGCACCCAGTTCATGGGCTGGTTCTCCGTCGTCGCGGTCCTGGCCATGCTGATCGGCAACCACCAGGGCATCCTCAGCGGCGGCACGGGCTTCAAGACCGAGGACGTCTTTCTGATCGGCACGGCCGTGGTGCTGGTTATCGGCCTGCTCGTCGACCTGCGCCGCAGAAAGAACGCCTGGCGCCGCTGACGCCGAAGCAAGCACGAACAACGCCGCCCCGGTCGCCGAGGCGGCGTTTTTCTTGGTGTGCCGATTCTTTTCATTCCGTGCCGGGGTGGCTGCCCGACGGCCCCGTGGGCGGCCACCGGGTCATGGCGTGATGCCGGTGAGAACCGTGACGTGCTCTTCGGTGAGGTCGGTCATCGCGGCGTGCACGCCCTCCCGGCCGACGCCGGATTCCTTGACCCCGCCGTAGGGCATCTGGTCGGCGCGGAAGCTCGGCACGTCGCCGATGACCACGCCGCCCACCTCCAGCTCCGATGACGCCCGGAAGGCCAGCCGCAGGTCGTGGGTGAACACGCCGGCCTGCAGGCCGTAGCGGGAGGCGTTGGCCTTCTCGAAAGCCTCGTCCACCGAGTCGACCGGCGCGATGGTCAGCACCGGGCCGAAGATCTCCTCGCACGAGACCTTCGCATCCTCCGGCGCGTCGACCAGCACCGTCGGCGCGTGCGTCGCGCCCTCGCGGGTGCCGCCGGTGAGCACCCGTGCGCCCGCCGCGACGGCTTCACCGACCCACTGCTCGACCCGTTGCGCGGCTGCCACATCGATCAGCGGCCCGACCTTGGTGGCCGGGTCCTTCGGGTCGCCGGTGCCCTGGGCCTCGACCGCCTTGACCACGCGGGCGGTCAGGTCGTCGTAGATGTCGCGGTGGGCGTAGACGCGCTGCACCGAGATGCACGACTGACCGCCCTGGTACATCGCGAAGGTGGCGATCCGGTCGGCGGCGTAGTCCAGGTCCAACCAGTCCGGGCTGACGATCACCGCGGCGTTGCCGCCGAGTTCCAGCGTCACGTGCTTGCGCGGCACCGAGTCGCGGATGCCCCAGCCGACCGGGCCTGAGCCGGTGAACGACACCACCGGCAGCCGCGGGTCCGTGACCAGCTCGGCAGCCTTTTCGTTGGTGGTGGTCAGTACCGACCAAGACCCGGCGGGCAGCTCGGCCTCGGCCAGGATCTCGCCGAGCAGCAACGCGGACAGCGGGGTTTTCGGCGCGGGCTTGAGCACGATCGGCGCGCCGACGGCCAGCGCCGGGGCGACCTTGTGGGCGACCAGATTGAGCGGGAAGTTGAACGGCGAGATACCGAGCACCGGCCCGCGCGGCACCCGGCGGATCAGTGCCATCCGGCCCGTTGTGCCCGCATCGGTGTCCAGGCGCTGCAACTCGCCCGAGAAACGGCGGGCTTCCTCCGCACCCCAGCGGAAGGTGGAGGCGGCGCGGGCGACCTCGGCGCGCGCCCAGCTGATCGGCTTGCCGTTTTCGGCGGTGATCAGTTGCGCGATCTCCTCGGCCCGCTCGGTGAGACGTCGGCTGACGTGGTCCAGCGCCGCCGCACGAGCGTGGGCTGGCAGCGCGCCGAATTCCCGGCGGACCGCGTGCGCCGCGGCCACGGCTCGCTCCACATCGGAGTCGGTGGCGTAGCAGGTAGTGGCGACAGACGCGCCGTCATAGGGGTTTTGCACCTCGAAGGTCGCGTTGCTGGTGACCCGCTCGCCGGCGACCCAGAATCCGGTGACCATCGGTACCTCCTGTCGATTTCATCCCTGCCGTGACGCTACGAGCGCGCTCGCACATAGTGGAGTGCCAATCTGTCCACTCGTGGCCAGCCCGATGGACGGATCGGCATTCATCACCGCGCGTCGCCGTGGACCTGCAGCGCCAGCCACAGTTCCGCGCGCACGCCGGGCCGGTCGAGGCTCCGCCCGAGCAGTTCCTCCACCTTGCGCACCCGGTTCCGCAAGGTGTGCCGGTGCACGCCCAACCGACTCGCGGCCGGATCCCACTGACCGTGGTTCGCCAACCAGGTCCGCAAGGACTCAAGCAGCACGTCTTGCCCGCGCAATGGCGCGAGAACGGCCTCGGCGAAGGCCTGCGCGTCGGCGCCCGGAACAAGGTTGAGCAGGCCGTACCCGGCGAGGTCGCCGAAGCGCACGACCGTGTCGTTGCGCTTGGCCGCCCGCGCCGCCTGCTGCGCCTGGCGCAGGCCCTCGGCGAGCCCGGCGATATCGCACGGTTCGGACACCCCGATGGCGACGCCGGGCCAGCCGGTGAGCCAGTCCAGCGCGTCGTCCCCGACGAGCCCGACGATGGTGTCGCCGTGTTCGGCCAGGTAGACCGGCGCGCTCGGCTGGTCCGCCGCCAGCCGGGACAACAGCTCGTCCCGGTCGCGGGCACCGGCCAGCACCACGACCCGGAACGGTTCGGGCGGCAACTCCGCGTGCAGGTAGGCGAGCACGTCGTGCACGGATTCGCCGTGCAGCATCAGCGTCAGGAAACCGGCACGCAGTCGACGCCGGGCGGCGGCGAGCGCTTCGACCTGTTCCAGTGCCAGTGTTAACAACGACGCCGCCGAGTTGATCACGTGATGGTCGGTGGTAGCGAACGGCCCGCTGCGGCCGACGACGAGGAAGCCCCGCGCCCGGCCACCCAACGCCTGCATGCTCACTTCCTGGTCGCCGCAGGCGAATCCGGCGGCAACCAGACCGCGCTTCGACCGCACCTTCTTCACCTCCGGCTCGATCTGCGGCAGGCGAGAAGCTGCCGCCGTCGGCGCGCTGTGCAGCAGTCGGCCGCCGCCTGCGTCGAGCAGCAGGACCCAGGCGTCCAGCAGCCTGGAGAGCTTGCGCACCAACGCGGCGACGCCATTGGCGGTGCCTGCTGCCTGCGCTAGTTCGTGTTGAGCCCGGCTGGTGCGGCGCAAGCTCGCGTACTCCTCGGCGGCGATGGCGCGCGAAACCGCCTTGCTGATCGCGATGAACGGGGTCGGCCGGGGCACCGCGAGCAGCGGCAGACCGGCGCATTCGGCGGCCGTCACCAACTCGGCGGGGATCTCCCGGTGGCTCAACCCGACGCCGAATCCGAGCCCCGCGACGCCGACCTCGGTGAGCCGCCGCACCAGCGCCTCGCAGTTCTCGGCGCGCAGGGCCAGCCCGGTGGTCAGCAGCAACTCGCCGCCCTCCAGGAACGGTGCCGGATCCACCAGTTCGCTGGTGTGCACCCACGAGATCGGGCGGTCGAGCGCCTGCTCACCAGCCCGCGTGGTGAGCCCCAGTGCGGCGTCAGCGACCAGGTCGCGCACGGTCAACGACACCGAACCCTCCTGACACTGTGTCGAATCCGGCAATCCGAGTTAACCAGATCGTCCACAGTTTGGAGGGTCGGTGCGCGCCGTTCGGGGGTTGGGACGGCGCGCACCGACCGGATGCGGAGCGAAGCCGGGCCGTCGGCTTCGCCCTGGGTCTGTCGGTTCAGCTCAGCGGGGGCTGCGGGTCATCCCGCCGGAGAAGGTCGGTGGGCCTTCAACTTTCCCGATGCGGCGGCTGGGGACTTGCCGCGGCCGGGCGACCGTCTACTTCGGACAAGGCGAGGCGAGCAGCGGACGAACCCATGCGTTGCACGGCACGGCACCATTGCCTCCCACCTTGATTGACTCCGGTGCGAGGATCATTGGCCACCGGCGGTCGCCGGTCACCCTTTTGTTCATTACGGTCACGGAAATCCCGCCGTCAGCGCGACAATTCCGGACAGAACGGCCTTTCGCCCGGAGAGGATCAGCCTTCGGCGGCGAGTTGTCCGCAGGCCGCGGCGATCTCCTGACCGCGCGTGTCCCGAACGGTGCACGGGACACCTGCTTCGCGAACCCGGCGGACGAATTCGCGCTCCACCGGCTTCGGGCTGGCATCCCACTTGCTACCCGGCGTCGGGTTCAGCGGGATCAGGTTGACGTGCGCGAACGGCCCGAGGTGCCGGTGAAGCAGCTTGCCGAGCAGATCCGCCCGCCACGGCTGGTCGTTGATGTCGCGGATCAGCGCGTACTCGATCGACACCCGCCGCCCGGTGTGGTCGGCGTACCCGCGAGCCGCCTCCAGCACCTCGGCGACCTTCCACCGGTTGTTCACCGGCACCAGCGTGTCGCGCAGCTCGTCGTCCGGCGTGTGCAGCGAGACCGCCAGCGTGACGTGCAGGTTCTCCGCGGTCATCTTCTTGATCGCGGGCACCAGCCCGACCGTCGACACGGTGACCGACCGCTGCGAGAGGCCCAGCCCGTCCGGGGCCGGGTCGCAGATGCGGTGCACGGCGTCGATCACCCGCCGGTAGTTGGCCAACGGCTCGCCCATGCCCATGAACACCACGTTGGAAAGCCGGCCGGGTCCGCCCTGCACCTCGCCGTCGCGCATCGCCGCTGCGGCCGAACGCACCTGGTCGACGATCTCCGCGGTCGACAGGTTGCGCTGCAGCCCGCCCTGCCCGGTGGCGCAGAACGGGCAGGCCATCCCACAGCCGGCCTGGCTCGAAATGCACACCGTGGCCCGGTCCGGGTACCGCATCAGCACGCTTTCCAGCAGCGTGCCGTCGTGCGCGCGCCAGAGCGTCTTGCGGGTCGTGCCATCGTCGGTGTTGAGATGGCGGACCGTGGTCAGCAGCGGCGGCAGCAGGTGCTCGGCGAGCTTCGCGCGGCTGGCCGCCGGGATGTCGGTCATCGACTCCACGTCGGCGTTGAGCCGACCGAAGTAGTGGTGCGCGAGCTGCTTGGCGCGAAACGGCTTCTCCCCCAACTCGGTCACCGTGGCACGCCGTTCGTCGGCGGAGAGGTCGGCGAGGTGCCGTGGCGGCATACCACGGCGCGGGGCGTCGAAGACGAGCGGAAGGGAAGTCGCAGACATAGCGCCGACCAGTGTCCCACGCCCCGGAACGACCTTGGTCGCCGCGGTGCGCCACCGGCGATTTCCATGGAAATCGATGTTCTGCCGGAGCACCATCCCTCGAACCCTGCGCCGTCGGGTGGTGATCAACGGCCGTGCGCCCATCGGCTCGTCGCCGCCCGTATCTTGAAGGTATGACGAGTATGGCCGAGCGCCCCTCGCCGTCCGTCGAGGATTACCTCCGGGCGATCTACGGGCTCAGCGAACGGGGCGTGCCCGTCACCAACGCGACCCTGACCCAGCGGCTCGGTCTGAGCCCGTCCTCGGTGTCCGGGATGATCAACAAACTCGCGCAGCTCGGTCTGGTCACCCACGTCCGCTACCGCAGCGTCGAGCTGACCCCGGAGGGCCGCCGGCTGGCCTACGACGTGCTGCGGCGGCACCGGCTCATCGAGTTGTTCCTGGTCGAGGAGCTCGACTACAGCTGGGACGCGGTGCACCGGGAGGCCGACGCGCTGGAGCACGCGGTCTCCGACGAGTTGGTCGCGCACATCGCCGCCAAGCTCGGCAACCCCACCCACGATCCGCACGGCGACCCGATCCCGACCGCGGAGGGGACCGTGGAGAAGCCGGCGACGCTGCTGCTCGACCAGGTCGAGCCGGGCACGGTCGGCACCATCGCGCGGGTCTGGGACACCGATTCGGAGCTGCTGCGCTACCTCACCGAGCACGGCATGACGCTGGGTTCGCGAATCGAGATCGTCGAACGCAAGCCCTTCGGCGGGCCGCTGGTGGTGCGCATCGGAGAACCGCCGGACGACGAAACCCACTTCGTCGGCGACGAGATCGCGGCGGCGCTATCGATCAGCGTGCACCGGTGAACAACCCGACCCGTCGGTGAGCCGGGAACCGACCGCGCGGGAGGCGACCATCCGCGAAGTCGGCCACTCCAGCGGATCCGCCGGGGGATCATCGCCGTAGACCTGCTCGGTCACCAGCCGACCGTGCAGTTCATCGGTGCGATGCGCGCCCAACACCGCGAGCAGCAGGTCGAACCTGCTGTCGGTGAGCGCGACCGCGACGTAGCAGAACCCGGCGAGGCCGGTGAACACGAGACCGGCCACCCACCACACCGAAACGCCCTGGACCAGGAACATCACCGCAAGGGCGAGCACGAGGCCGGAGGCGAAGGCCACCCCGCGGGCGATCGTCACCTGCTTCAGCAACGAGCGGAATGCCGGGTACTGGTGGCACAGCTGCCGGATGATGCGGGCCCGCTCGCGGCGGTCCAGCTGAGCAAGCCGGCTCAAGCCCGCGGTGACCGGCTGCGCCGCGCGGTTGACCATGGCTGCTCCTGTAACCCTGGTGCGTGCTTCGATCGGGTCCCCTCGCATACGAATACGCACACTGAGTGACCAGTACTAGTCGATCACGAGGAAGGTTCAGTATCAAGGCGTCATTCGGGGGCGTTCCCATTGCGGAAAGGGCACCGAACAGTAACGACGCCGAATCCGAGCTGCGGCTTCGATCCGCCACGCGAGTTTTCCGCGCCGAGGCTACGGTCATCCTGGGGTTATCCGGAGTGCGCTTCGAAGGAGTAGCGATGACCATCGCATTGGGTGCGCCTGCCTGGGTGGATCTAGCCACCCACGACGTCGCCGATGCCAGGGACTTCTACACCGGCTTGTTCGGCTGGCACTGGATCCAGCGCCCGGACTACAACATCGCGTTGAAGGAGCAGAAGCCGGTCGCCGGACTGCTCCTGCCGGAGACCGACGTACCGACCGCCTGGACGCTGTACCTGGAATGCGGTTCGGCCCGCCGCGCGGTGGAACGCATCCGCGCGCTCGGCGGCAAGGTGCTGGTCCCGCCGACGGAAACGCCCGCCGACGAGACGTTCCTGGTCGCCGAGGACCCCTCCGGCGCGATCATCGGCCTGTGGGAGGCGCCGCCCAACGGCACCTTCGGCCGCGATCACGCCGGCATGCTCTGCTGGGCGGAACTGCACACCCGCGACGGTTCGTCGGCCGATCCCTTCTACGCCGAGCTACTCGGCTACCGGCAGGAGCAGATCGGCGAGCCGGGCGACACTTTCGACTACACGGTCTGGTACGTCGATGACCTGCCGACCCTGGGCCGCTTCGAGACCAGCTCGGCGCTGCCCGAGGACGTGCCCGCGCACTGGCAGTTGTACTTCCAGGTCAACCCGGACAACAACACCGACGCCGCGGCGGCGAAGGCGGTGCAGCTGGGCGGCAAGATACTGCGCGAACCGTCGGATTCCCCGCATGGCCGCCTCGCGCTGCTCCAAGACGTCGTGGGCGCCACGTTCTTCATCATCGACACGGCTCAGCGAACCGGCGAATAACCGGCTCAGGCGCGCAGCAGCCCCGTCGGCTTGCGGCGGGTTCGGAGGCGGTAGCCGACCTGGATCGTGCAACCCGGTGTTTCGCGGGCGGCCCGGGTGGCGACCTTCGCGGAGAACTCGATGCCCAGCACCGCTTCGAGCGTTTCCCGGTCGTCGAAGCGCCACAGCGTGTCCACCGAGACGCTGTCGAAGTCGTGGCGCAGGAAGAACGACTCGACGGCCGCCGGATCGATCTGCGGCGCGTCCGCACGCATCCAGTCCCCGTACGGCGGGCGGGACGCGTCGAGGTCGACGATCGCGATCATGCCGCCTGGGCGCAACACCCGCTCCGCCTCGGCCAGGCCGGGTTCGCAGCCGGGACCGAAGAAGTACGCCGTGCGGGCGTGCACTAGGTCGACGCTGGCGTCGGCAAGCGGCAACTGCTGGGCCAGCGCGACCCGGATGTCCGCACCGGGGATTCCGGCCAGTCGGCCACGGGCTCGCTCGGCCAGCGGCGGATGCGGCTCGATACCGATCACCGTGCCGGCCGTAGCGGCGAACAGCGGCAGGTGGAAGCCGTCGCCGCAGCCGATGTCGACCACATCGAGACCGGCCCAATCACAGCGCTTCCGCAGCGCCTGCCAAAGCGCGCCGGTGGAGTCCTGGGCGCGATTCTCGGTTTCGAAGAGCTCCGGCCAGTGCCAGATGTTCGGGCTCGGCGTGACCTGCGGCCGGGCCGGTTTCTGCCAGGTGCGCATCAGGTCGGGATCAGCCAGAAGAGCATCAACCAGGCGACCACCGCCGACGGCAGCAAGGAATCCATTCGATCCATCAGGCCGCCGTGGCCGGGCAGCAGGTTGCCCATGTCCTTGATGCCTAGATCGCGCTTGATCAGCGACTCCATCAGGTCGCCCAGCGTCGCGCTGCACACCAGGGCGGCCCCGAACAGCGCGCCCTGCCACCACTGGCCGTCCAGCATCAGCGTCACCGACAGGATGCCGGCAACGATGCCGACCAGCATCGATCCGCCGAAGCCCTCCCAGGACTTCTTCGGGCTGACCTTCGGCGCCATCGGATGCTTGCCGAACAAGACCCCGAAGGCGTAGCCGCCGGTGTCCGATGCGACGACGCCGATCATGAAGGACAGCGCCCGGAAGGCACCGTCCTCCGGGCGCACCAGCATGGCCGCGAACGCGGCGAATAAGGGCACGTAAGAAGCGGTGAACACCGACGCCGTCACGTCGCGCACATACCCGTCGACGCCGTCCCGGAATCGCCACGCCAGGCACGCCAGCACGGTGATCGCGAACGCGACCAGGATGCCGGGCAGTCCGAAGTGCCAGGACAACCAGATCATCGCCTGCCCGCCCACCAGCACCGGGATCAGCGAAATCCGGATGCCGGCGCCGCGCTTGAGCGCGCTGGCCAGCTCGACGGTGGACACGGCCACCGCGGCGGCGACGATGCCGATGAAGACGAACCGCACCATCAGCAGCGAGAGGATGATCGCGGCACCGAGCACTACCCCGACGCCGATGGCGGCCCGGAGATCTCTTCCAGCCCGGGAAGGACGCGAAGGCGGGTCCGGGCTGTCAGCGGACATTCCGGACTCACCTTCGCACTGGCCGGCCGTCACCACTCAGACCTCTAGCAGTTCTGCTTCCTTGTGCTTGACCAGTTCGTCGATCTGCGCGGTGTAGCGGTGCGTCAGGTTCTCCAGCTCCTTCTCACCACGAGTGCCCTCGTCCTCGCCGGCCTCGCCGTCCTTGACGATCCGGTCGATCTCTTCCTTGACCTTGCGGCGGATGCCACGGATGGTGATCTTGCCTTCCTCGCCCTTGTGCTTGGCGAGCTTGACCATCTCCTTGCGGCGCTCCTCGGTCATCTGCGGGATGGCCACCCGGATGAGCTGGCCGTCGTTGGACGGGTTCACGCCGAGGTCGGAATCGCGGATGGCCTTCTCCATGGCGGCCAGCTGGCTGGCGTCGTAAGGCTTGATGACCACCAGCCTCGCCTCCGGCACGGAGACGCTGGCCAGCTGGTTCAACGGCGTCGGCGAACCGTAGTAGTCGACGACGATGCCGGAGAACATCGCGGGGTTCGCGCGGCCGGTGCGTACGGTGGCCAGGTCGTCCTTGGCCACCTCCACCGCCTTTTGCATCTTCTCCTCGCCTTCGAGAAGAGCTTCGTCGATCACGGCTGCTCCTTAAGTCTGCCGACCGGTGGACATTGCAAGTGTCGCCTGCTGGGCAGCGCGGCCCCAGTCCGGGCCCGCCCCTGATCAGGATCCAGCACCCTCAGGCCGTTGGGGCGGCCGGGGTGCTGACCAGCGTGCCTATCTTGTCGCCGCTGACCGCGCGGGCGATGTTGCCTTCTTCCAGCAGGTTGAACACCAGGATCGGCATGTGGTTGTCCATGCAGAGGCTGAAGGCGGTCGCGTCGGCGACCTTCAGGCCGCGCTCCAGCACCTCGCGATGCGTGATGCTGTCGAACAGCTGTGCGTCCGGGGTGGTCTTCGGGTCGGCGGTGTAGACGCCGTCGACCGCCTTGGCCATCAGCACCACCTCGCAGCCGATCTCCAAGGCCCGCTGCGCCGCGGTGGTGTCGGTGGAGAAGTACGGCATGCCGGTGCCGGCGCCGAAGATGACCACGCGACCCTTCTCCATGTGCCGCATCGCGCGCCGCGGGATGTAGGGCTCGGCGACCTGCCCCATGGTGATCGCGGTCATCACCCGGGTGTCGATGCCGTGCTCGCGCTCCAGAAAGTCCTGCAGCGCCAGGCAGTTCATCACGGTGCCCAGCATCGCCATGTAGTCACCGCGCGCGCGTTCCATACCCCGCTGCTGCAGTTCAGCGCCGCGGAAGAAGTTGCCACCACCGATCACGATGGCCACCTCGACCCCGTCGGCGACGATCTCGGCGATCTGCCGGGCAACCGTGCCGACCACGTCCGGGTCGATCCCGACGCTGCCCCCGCCGAACATTTCGCCGCCCAACTTGAGCAGCACTCGGCTGTAACCGCGCTGTGCTGCGCCGTCGTCGGTCACTGGTTCCTCCCGCGAGGTTCGGAATGGCTTGTCAAGATTGCGCGGATCGGTCCGCCTGCCGACGTCGCGCTCTGCTGCCGCGATCTTGCGAAAGCGCCCCGCCTTGCGAACGAAGGCGGGGCGCTGATGCCGTGCTTCGCGGACACCGGCCGAGCCCGGTGCACCGCGCCCGGTGAGCCGGTGCGGCACCACTACCGGTCAGGCCTGGCCGACCTCGAACCGAACAAAGCCGGTGACGGTCACGCCGGCCTCGTTGAGCAGGGCCTTGACGGTCTTCTTGTTGTCCTGCACGGACGGCTGGTCCAGCAGCGCGTTCTCCTTGAAGAACCCGTTCAGGCGACCCTCGACGATCTTCGGCAGGGCCTGCTCCGGCTTGCCTTCGGCCTTCGCGGTCTCCTCGGCGATGCGCCGCTCGTTGGCGACGATGTCTTCCGGGACGTCGTCGCGGCTAAGGTACTTCGGCTTGAGCGCCGCGACCTGCATGGCGGCGCCGCGCGCGGCTTCCTGGGCCGCGCCGGTGTACTCGACCAGCACCCCGACCGCCGGGGGCAGGTCCGCGGAGCGGCGGTGCAGGTAGGTGGCCACCTCGCCGTCGAACTTGGCGACCCGGCGCAGTTCCAGCTTCTCGCCGATCTTGGCGGACAGCTCCTGGATGACCTCGGCGACGGTCTTGCCGTCCAGCGGGGCCGCCAACGCGGCTTCGAGGTCGGCGGCGCCGGCGGCCTTGACCGCGGCGACGATCTTGTTGGCCAGCTCGATGAACTCGTCGTTCTTGGCGACGAAGTCGGTCTCGCTGTTCAGCTCGATCAGCACGCCGCCGTCGGCGGCGACCAAGCCCTCGGCGGTGGCGCGCTCGGCGCGCTTGCCCACGTCCTTGGCGCCCTTGATGCGCAGGCTCTCGACGGCCTTGTCGAAGTCGCCGTCGGCCTGCTCAAGAGCCTTCTTGCAGTCCATCATGCCGGCGCCGGTCAGCTCGCGAAGACGCTTGACGTCGGCCGCACTGAAGTTCGCCATCGTGCGTTATCCGTCCCTCTTAGTACGCAGCTTCGAAGGTCTTGCAGACATCGGCCGGGCCGCTCCCGTGGCGTTCAACCAGCTCAGCGGGATGCGAACCCGGCCCGGGTGGCACCTGCCAGTGTGCCTGGCGGGTAGCCGGACCGCGCTGCGCGCCCGCCTCGCGGCAGGCGCGCAGCAAGCGGACTCAGGACTGCGCGGCCTGCTCGCCGCCCTCGGCAGCGGCCTGACCGGAGCCCTCAGCGGCGGCCTGACCGGAGCCAGCCAGCAGCTCCTTCTCCCACTCGGCAAGCGGCTCGCCACCGGCCGGCTTCTCCTCACCCTCAGCGGCACCGTTGGTGCGGCCGCTGCGGGCCATCAGGCCCTGAGCGACACCGTCGGCGACCACGCGGGTCAGCAGGGCGGCGGAGCGGATCGCGTCGTCGTTGCCCGGGATCGGGTAGTCGACCTCGTCCGGGTCGCAGTTGGTGTCCAGGATCGCCACGACCGGGATGCCCAGCTTGCGAGCCTCGCCGACGGCGATGTGCTCCTTCTTGGTGTCCACGATCCACACGGCGCTGGGCACCTTGCTCATGTCGCGGATACCGCCGAGGGTCTTCTCGAGCTTGTCCTTCTCGCGGGTCAGCATCAAGATTTCCTTCTTGGTGCGACCCTCGAAGCCCCCGGTCTGCTCCATCGTCTCGAGTTCCTTGAGACGCTGCAGACGCTTGTGGACGGTCTGGAAGTTGGTGAGCATGCCACCCAGCCAACGCTGGTTGACGAACGGCATGCCGACCCGCTGGGCCTGCTCGGCGATCGCTTCCTGCGCCTGCTTCTTGGTGCCGACGAACAGGATGGTCCCGCCGTGCGCGACCGTCTGCTTGACGAAGTCGAACGCCCCGTCGATGTAGGTCAGCGTCTGCTGCAGGTCGATGATGTAGATGCCGTTGCGCTCGGTGAAGATGTAGCGCTTCATCTTCGGGTTCCAGCGCCGGGTCTGATGCCCGAAGTGCACGCCGCTGTCGAGCAGCTGCTTCATGGTGACGACGGCCATGGCCAGATTCGCACCTCTTGGGTCGGGCGCGCCGGTGGCGCGCGATTCGGTTGCCGCGACGGGCCGGGTGGCCCGTCGCCCTGGTACCCGCCCGGCCACCCTCACCCGGGCTCGTTGGCGAGCTCGGGACCGCGAGGGCACCGGCACCCTGCCGGGAGCAGCACCATCCGAAGCGTTCAGCTCGGTACTGTTCCACCTGGTGGCCGACCGCGAAGTCGGGCTACCTGCGCAGGCGTGGCGTGCGGGCACGCGAAGTCGGTCCGTGCGGACACGAAACCGCGCGGATAGTGTACTGGACGCCCCGGCCGACCCGATCGTGGAGTGCGAGTTCTCCACAGCCGCGCGCCTTGTCCACAGATCTGGTTTTCCCCCTGTTCACCTGGGCTGCCGACGGCCACGGTTGGACCATGCGCCTGTTGATCTCCACCGTTCTGGGCTGCGCCGTCACGATCGGATCGGTCGTTTCGGCCGCAGCGCCCGGCACACCGCCTGCGGCGTCGACGCCTGCCCTTCCCCGGCCGGTTCCTGCCGTGTCAACGGCTGCCGCGCCGGTTGTGGTGTCGGTGCCTGCGCCGCGGACGGCGGTCCGGTTCGGCTGGCCGCTGGACCCCACGCCTGCGGTCGCACGGCCGTTCGAGGCCCCGGCACATGCCTTCGGCCCAGGTCATCGGGGTGTCGACCTGGTTGGCGAGGTCGGCCAGGCGGTGTTGGCGGCCGGAGACGGCCTGGTCGTGTACGCGGGCTGGATGGCGGATCGCAACCTGGTGTCGATCGAGCACGCCGGAGGTCTGCGCACCACCTACGAGCCGGTCGCCCCGGTGGTCGCGGTGGGCGATCAGGTCCTCCGCGGGCAACCGATCGGCCACCTGGAGCCCGGCCACCCCGGGTGCACCGCCGAACCACCGGGAGCGTGCCTGCACTGGGGCGCCCGGCGGCGCCTGGACTACCTCGATCCGCTGCGCCTGCTCGGCTTCGGCCGCGTCCGGCTGCTGCCGTGGGACTGACCTCAAGGTCCGCGCGGAATACGCTCCCGTTCCGGCGAAGCGCAGGTCAGTTCTGTTCGGTGAGCTTGGTGCGCAGGCGCAGCACAGCGCGGGTGTGCAGCTGGCAGACGCGGGATTCGGTCACGCCGAGCACCTTGCCGATCTCGGCCAGCGTCAGGTTCTCGAAGTAGTAGAGCGTGACGACGACGCGGTCCCGCTCGCTGAGCCGCTCGACCGCTTCGGCCAGCTGGCGCCGGCTGTCCCGGTCCACCAGGGCTGCCACCGGGTCCTCGGCGCGGTCGTCGGGCAACGTCTCGGCCAGCGACGCCTGCGCCGGTCCGGCTCCGATCAGGTCGTCGAGCGCGATCACGCTGGTCATCTGCAGTTGCGCGAACAACTCTCGCAGCTCGTCGACGGAAAGTTCGAGCTCACGCGCCAGTTCGGCGTCGGTCGCGGTGCGCTGTAGCTTGGCTTCGAGGCGCTCCAGTGCCCGCTCCACGTCGCGGGCCCGGCTGCGCACCGATCTCGGGACCCAGTCCTGGGCCCGCAGGTCGTCGAGGATGGCGCCGCGGATGCGCTGCATCGCGTAGGTCTCGAACTTCAAGCCGCGTTCCGGTTCGAATTTCTCGATCGCGTCGACCAGGCCGAAGATCCCGGACTGGATCAGGTCGGAGACCTCGACGTGCGAGGGCAGCCCCGTGCCGACCCGACCGGCCACGTACTTGACCAGCGGCGCGTAGTGCAGCACCAGCCGATCCCGCAGTTCCTGATCGCGCCGCTGCCCGAACGCCTGCCACAGCGCGACGATGCCGGCCTCGACCTCGTCACCGCTGCGCTGGTCCCCGGCGGCGGGCTCGGCCGTGGCCACGGACAACCCCCGTCGCGAAGTGCGGTCGTCGAAATGGCCGTTGGTCAAGCCGCCTTGGTTACGGGCGGTCACCTGTACCGAGGTCGATCTCGCGGCCGCCGCATTGGCGCCGCCCCCGGCATGGTCAGGAACGGGGGTGAGTTCGGTCATGGATCGCCTTCAGCCGTTCAACGGTCACGTGGGTATAAAGCTGGGTCGTTGCGAGCGTAGCGTGACCAAGCAACTCCTGAACGCTACGGAGGTCCGCACCGCCTTCCAACAAATGGGTCGCAGCCGAGTGCCGCAGTCCGTGCGGTCCGACGTCCGGGGCGCCGGAAACCGCGCCGACCGCGTCGTGCACGCTGCGTCGCACGGCACGCGGGTCGAGACGTCCACCTCGGACACCCAGGAACAGGGCGGCACCGGACGATTCCCGGACGAGTTTCGGCCGACCGTCGGAAAGCCAGCGGCCGAGCGACTGATCCGCCGGTACGCCGAACGGCACAGCACGTTCCTTGTCGCCTTTACCGATCACGCGGATCAGTCGGCGCTCGCGGTCGACGTCGTCGACGTCCAGCCCGCAGAGCTCGGCGACGCGGACCCCAGTGGCATACAGCAGTTCGAGCACCGCGTGATCCCGCAATGCCACCGGATCTCCTTGTTCCGCGCCCATCGCCGACGCCTGCATAGCCGAACCTGCCTGGTCAACGCGCAGCACCGCGGGCAATTTGCGCTGTTTCGACGGCACCGCGAGCCGCGGTCCCGGATCGACCGGCAGCAGCCCGGCACGAAAGGCCCACCCGGTAAAGGTGCGCGCCGACGCGGTCCGCCGCGCGAGCGTCGCCCGGCTCGAACCGTGCGCATGTTGCGCCGACAGCCATTCCCGCAGGACGGAAATGTCCAGCGCAGCAAGGGTTGCCTTGTCCGCCGCGCCTGCCAGGTGGCCCAGCAGCGAGACGACGTCGCCGATGTACCCGCGAACGGTGTGGCCGGATAGGCCGCGTTCCGCGGCGAGGTGCCGCTCGAAGCCGTCGACCGCGACACCGAGCGACTCGGGCAGTTTCGCCCGAGCCGCCCGCAGATCCGGTCTTCGCGATTCGGCGGAACGTGTGCGGCGGGCCATGACTTCGACGCTGTACGTTGCACCGGCATCGGTCAAGCATCGCCACGCCGGAACATGATCACTTGAACGGTGCGGGAATCGGCTTGCACAGCGAAGAATGCGCAGGCAAATCCGAGGTGCCGGGCCCGGGGCCGTCACCATGCTGTCGCTCGCTCACTCCGTTGCCGACCACCCCCGTTCGGACCGGGCCACGAACCCGGCCAGTTCGAGCTCCGGCAGCAAGGCCCGGACTTTGCCCAGCGGTAGTCCCGAATCCCGCGCCAGCTCGTCCGGGCTCGCGCAATCCATGCCGACCAGCGCATCGTGCAGGCGACGCGCGTGCGGGTGCAGTTCGTCGGTTCGGCGGTGCTGGGCGGGAAGTTCGACCGACGACTGTGCGCCGAGCGGAGTCAGCGCCTCGACGACGTCCTGGGTGCGGGTGACCAGCACGGCCTGGCCGGACCGGACCATCCCGTGGCATCCCACCGAGTTCTTCGATGTCACGGGGCCCGGCACGGCCAACACGGGACGCCCCAAGGCATCGGCGGTGTTCGCGGTATTGGCGGCGCCGCTGCGAGCCCCGGCCTCGACCACCACGGTAGCGCGACCGGCCGAGGCGATCAGCCTGTTACGAACCAGAAAACGATGCTTGCGCGGCGGTGTGCCGGGCGGGTACTCGCTGACGACGACGCCTTGGTCGGCGATGGCGCGGAGCAATCTGCCGTGGCCTGCCGGGTAATCGACGTCGACACCGCAGGCCAGGAACGCCACCGTCAGGCCGCCCGCCGCGAGCGCACCCCGGTGCGCAGCCCCGTCGATCCCGTACGCGGCCCCGGAGACGACCGTGAATCCCGCCGTCGAGAGTCCGTGGCCGAACTCCGCCGCCACGTGCTCCCCATAGCCCGACGCGGCTCTGGCACCGACGACGGCCACCGCGCGTTCCGCCGCGTCGCCCAGCCCGGCCTTGCCGCGGACCCACAGCGCGATCGGTTCGGCCATCCCCGGTAGCTCGACCGTTCGCGCCCCGGACAAGCAGGCGAACGCCTCGTGCGGCCACTCGGGATCCTCCGGCACGACAAGTCGAGCACCGGCGGCCTCGGAAGCCGACAACAGCTGTTCGCCGGAGACGTGCGCGCGCCGCGCCTCCACCTCTGCGCCGACTTCCGGCGGCGCCTTGTCCCGCAGGATCAGGTCGACCGCCCGACGGGGGCCGTGCTCCGCGACGAACCCGGCCAGCGCCGGCGCGGGCGGCTCCGCAACACCGACCAGAAAAGCCCTTGCGACCAGCAACTCCTGCTTCGTCTTCTCGCCTATCGAAGCCCAGTTCGTCATCACGCCGCCCTCCTGTCCCGGAATTCCAGTGCCGCCGCCACATGCTCCGCATCCGGCTGATCGCGGCCGTCGAGATCGGCCAGCGTCCAGGCGACCCGCAGGCACCGATCGGCGCCCCGGGCCGTGATCGCGCCGACCTCCAACCCGCGATCCAGCAGCCCCGTCGACGCGGCGGGCAGCCCGAATTCGCGCCGCAGCACCGGCCCCGGCACCTCGGTGTTGGTTTGCCATCCATGCGCGGACCACCGCTCCCGCGCGGCGGACCGAGCCTGCTCCACCCGCTTGCGTACCGCCGCGGAGCCCTCCGGCTCGGCACCACTGTGGACGGTCATCGCGGTGATCGGGCGCATCCGGACGCGCAGGTCAACCCGGTCCAGCAACGGTCCGGACAGCTTGCCGAGGTACCGTCGGCGAACCTGCGGCGGGCACTGGCAGTCCAGGTCCCGAGCAGGTGCGCACGGGCACGGGTTGGTCGCCAGGACCAGCTGGAACCGCGCCGGGTAGCGCAGCGTTCCATCACGCCGCGCCAGCCGGACCTCGCCTTCCTCCAACGCCGTGCGCAGCGCCTCCAGTCGTTTCGATCCCAACTCGCATGCCTCGTCTAGCAGCAGCACCCCGCGGTGCGCGCTGCTGACCGCACCCGGTCGGGCCAACCCGGTGCCGCCGCCGACCAGGGCCGGGATCGACAGCGAGGGGTGCGGTGCCACGAACGGCGGCGTCCGGATCAGCGCAGCCGATTCGGGCAAGTCGCCGGCCACCGAACGGATCGCGGTGACCTCCAGCGCCTCCGCCGCCGTCAGGCTCGGCAACAACCCGCACAACCGCTTGGCCAGCATCGTCTTGCCGGTGCCCGGCGGCCCGACCATCAGCAGGTGATGACCACCCGCCGCGGCCACCTCCAAGGCCCATCTCGCCTCCGGCTGGCCTAGCACGTCGGAGAGGTCTGGCACGTCGTCGGCCGGTGGCTCGTCGATCGGCGGCGGCCGGCGCTCGAGCTCGGCGAGGTCACGCAGCCACGCCACCACGTCCCGCAGGTGCTCGGCTCCGAGCACCTCGATGCCCTCCACCAACTGCGCTTCGGCCAGCCCCACCACCGGAACCACCGCCCGGCGCATGCCCGCTCGACGGGCTGCTAGCAACGCCGGTAGCAACCCGCGAACCGACCGTATCCGGCCGTCCAAGGCCAGCTCGCCGAACAACACCGTGCCCGCCAGCCGGTGCGGCGGGACCAGTTCGGCCCCGGCCAGCACCGCGCAGGCCAGCGCCAGGTCGTAGGACGTGCCGGTCTTGGGCATCGCGGCCGGGGACAGCGCCAACGTCACGCAGCTCGCCGGCCAGTCCTCCCGACAGTTCTGGATCGCCGCCCGCACCCGGTTCTTCGCCTCCTGCAGGGCGGTATCGGGCAGGCCCAGGAGCTGCACGGACGGCAGACCGCCATGACGCACGTCCGCCTCGATCTCGACGAGCACGCCGTCGACCCCGAACAGCGCGACCGCCCAGGTTCGCCGCAGTGCCATCTAGAACGCCCCCTCCAGATGCTTGATGCACGGCCGCTTGCCCGGTGGCCACAGCACCGACACGACGTCGAACCGCACCCGGCAACCCACCAGGTCACGCGCGGCCAGCCAGGACCGCGCCACACCCCGGATCCGGTTCATCTTCTCCGGCCCGATGGCGTAGATCGGTCCGCCGTAGTCGACACCGGAACGCGCCTTGACCTCGCAGCACACCACGGTGTCGCCGTCGGTGGCGACGATGTCGAGTTCTCCTTGCGGGCATTGCCAATTCCGGTCCAGCACGGTCAGGCCGCGGCGTTCCAGGAGCGCGGCCGCCAGCCGCTCCCCTTCGACGCCCAACGCGTGTCTGCGGCCCCTGGTGTCGTCATCGGACAGCTGACCCACGACCTTTTTCCGGCGCACGGCGTCCTCCTCGGTTCGGCATTCGGGTATCCATGCCGGTCCGCCGGGAGCACGTGAGAGAGTTTCACCAAGTGCGCCAACGGATCCGGGCACGTCGATACCTCCAACGTGCCCGGGATCGACAGCAATCTCTAGTACCGATCGGAAATCTGTGGAGTAAGCGGTCCCCTGTGGACAACTCAGCTCACCCGGACGGGTCGGAACGATTCGCAAATGCCTGCACTCACCGCGAGGCAAACGCGCTCAATCGCATTCCGACATCACGATGCGGCGCAATCTGCCGCGTGCGGCACTACTGCGCAAAAAAGCTCGGGCGGTCGGAATTCGACCGCCCGAGCCGCTTCGACGCCCCAGATCAGGAACCGAACGGGCCGCTCTCCGGCAGCCGGAGATCCGGTTTGTCCAGCTCCTCCACGTTGACGTCCTTGAACGTGATCACCCGCACGTTCTTGACGAACCGTGCCGGTCGGTACATGTCCCACACCCATGCGTCCGACATCGCCACCTCGAAGTAGACCTCCGAGTCGGAGTTACGCACCTGGACGTCCACCGCATTGGCCAGGTAGAAGCGCCGTTCGGTCTCCACGACATAGGTGAACTGCCCGACGATGTCGCGGTACTCCTTGTAGAGCTGCAGCTCCATCTCGGTCTCGTACTTTTCGAGATCCTCGGCGCTCATCGCTGTGCGAGCCCTTCTGCATTGCCGTTCGGACTACAACGCCTCATTGTCCACCACATCCCCGTCAGAAGCATCGAACAAGCCGGGCTTGCTGGTCACGGTTCGCGGCGAACGCATCCCGTGCCGCTGCGCCGCGGCCACCACGTTCACGTAGGACCAGCGGTGTTCGGCGCAGGGACCGAACCGCGTCAGCCGGGCCGAGTGCACCGGCGTGCTGTACCCCTTGTGCTCGTCGAACCCATAGTCCGGGAAGTCGACGTGCAGCTCAGCGGTCATCAGCCGGTCGCGGGTCACCTTCGCGAGCACCGACGCGGCGGCCACGCAGGCCGCCACCAGGTCGCCCTTCACCACCGCCACGCTGGGCGAGGCGAGCCCCGGCACCCGGAAGCCGTCGGTGAGCACGTAGCCGGGGTGCGTGTTGAGCTGCGCGACCGCGCGCCGCATGCCCTCCAGGTTCGCCACGTGGATGCCGAGGGCGTCGACGTCCTCGGCGGAGATCACGATGGTGGACCAGCCCAGCGCCCATTGGGTGATGCGGTCGAACAAACGTTCCCGATCCGCCTCCGAAAGCACCTTAGAATCCGTCAGCCCGTCGAACCGCCGCGCGTCCCCGGGTTTGAGCACGCACGCGGCCACCACGAGCGGACCCGCGCACGCGCCGCGCCCGGCTTCGTCCACACCTGCCACCGGCCCGAGTCCCCGGCGGTCCAACGCGCTCTGGAGGGCCCAGTTACCACTGCTGCGCCGGATCACCGACCTCGGCGGCCGGAACTCCGCCACCGTCACGTCGACGTCACTCCGGCGACCGTCGTTTGTTCACCACACCGAGGAGCCTACGACCCAGCCACACCGTCGGGAACGCCGCGGCAAAACCGACACCCACCGGCACCCCCGTCTGCCAGCCGGGCGCGCCCAGCGCGGTGGTCTGCGGGTTCGGTTCCGGGATGCTCTGCCAGCGGGTCGGCGGCAGCACGATGACCTGCGCCTTGCCGATCACGTTGTCCAGCGGCACCGCGCCGCTGAGGCCGCCGCCGCCCTGCACGCGCGAATCGGCCGAGTCGTTGCGGTTGTCGCCCATCACCCACAGGTGCCCCGGCGGGACCGTCACCGGCTTGAACTCGTCCTGGCCAACCCCGCGGCCCGGCTCCCAGTACAGGTAGGGCTCATTGAGCGGCTTGCCGTCGACCAGCACCCGGTTCTGCGCGTCGCAGCACTCCACGGTCTGGCCGCCGACGGCGATCACCCGCTTGACGAAGTCCTTCTCGTCCGGGGCGCCGAAGCCCAGCAGCGACGCAGCGCCCTGGAAGAACTTGGCGACCGGGTTGGTGGTCTCCTCGGTCTCGAACTCGTTCTGCACCCAGGCCTGCGGGCCGCGGAACACCACCACGTCGCCCGGCTCCGGATCGCCGAACCGGTAGGTGATCTTGTCCACCAGCACCCGATCGTTGTTGCAGCCCGTGCACCCGTGCAGGGTCTGCTCCATCGACTGCGACGGGATCACGTACACCCTGGCCAGGAACGCCTGGATGAGCACCGTCAGCACGAGGGCGGTGACGATCAGGATGGGTAGCTCGCGCCAGAACGAGCCCTTCTTCTTGCCCTTGGGCTTGCGACGGCGGGAGCGGCCCCCCGACTCCTCCGGGGCACCGCTGTGGTGCTCCTCGTCGTGGGGGTCTTCTGCTGATCCGCTGCGCATGACGTCGGCCACCCGGCCAGGCTACTGGAACCACGGCGCACGCCGACGCGCTCCCCCGCCACAGGCAACCGACTCGGAGACCCGAGGAGACCGCTGTGACGTGCTCTTTTCCGCTATATCCGATTCGCCTGGGCGGCGCATTGAAGATCGGACGGGGCGGCGATCACTCAAAGGTGGAGCATTCCGCTCTCGGCGTTCGCGCGCGTCGCCCGCCGGGAATCCGGGCAAAACGCCCGCCTGTCCGGGTTGCCGGATATGCGGAACGGCCCAGATGCGAGCGCACCTGGGCCGTTCGGTGGTTCCGCGTAGATCGTCGATCAGGAAGCCGGCGCGGTCTCGCGCTTTTCCTTGATCTTCGCCTTCTTGCCGCGCAGCTCGCGCAGGTAGTACAGCTTCGCCCGCCGAACGTCACCGCGCGACGCGACCTCGATCTGCGCGATGTTCGGGGTGTGCACCGGGAACGTCCGCTCCACACCGACACCGAAGGAAATCTTGCGCACGGTGAAGGTCTCCCGGATGCCATCGCCTTGCCGGCGGATGACCACGCCTTGGAAGACCTGGATCCGCTCGCGCGAACCCTCGATGACGCGGACGTGGACCTTCAGCGTGTCGCCAGGCCGGAAGGCCGGAATGTCGGAACGCAACGACTGGGCGTCCAGCGCGTCCAGGGTGTTCATCGGTGGTCCGTCCTCATCCGTGTCGAAGGCACCCGTGTTCTCGCATGTCGATGACCCAACCCAATTGATGGGCACCGCCTGACACGGGATGAACTTGCTTGTGCGCACGCCGAACCTGCCGTTCGGCTGCATCAACCGTTCCAGTGTGCCAGATCCGCTTTTCGACGTCTGAACCGCCCCCACCGACGCGGGGTCAACGCGGCGCGTCTCCGGCATCCCGGGACTCGTCGGAATGCTCCGACTCGCGCAGCTTATCGAGTTGTGCGCGGTCGGCCGCGTCCAGGGTCCCCGTCGGCAGCGCGGCCAGCAGGTCCGGGCGCCGCCGGTAAGTCCGGGCCAGCGCCTGATCGCGGCGCCAGCGGGCGATCGCGGCGTGGTTTCCGGAGCGCAGCACGTCGGGCACGGCGTGCCCGCGCCACACCTCGGGCCGGGTGTAGCAGGGGCCTTCGAGCAGCCCGTCGGAGAACGAGTCCTGCTCGGCCGACAGCGGGTTGCCCAGCACGCCGGGCAGCAGCCGGGCCACCGCCTCGATCATGACCAGCGCGGCGACCTCGCCGCCGACCAGCACGTAGTCGCCGATGGAGACCTCTTCCACCGGCATCCGGGTCGCGGCGTCGTCGATCACCCGCTGGTCGATGCCCTCGTAGCGGCCGCAGGCGAACACCAGCCACGGCTCGGCGGACCAGCGGATCGCGGTGCGCTGGTCGAACGGCCGTCCGGCCGGGGTCGGCACCACCAGCCGCGGCACCGGGGTTTGCGCGGTACCGCAAACGGCGTCCAGCGCCTCGCCCCAGACGTCCGGCTTCATCACCATGCCGGGGCCGCCGCCGTACGGGCTGTCATCCACCGCCCGGTGCACGTCGTGCGTCCAGTTCCGCAGGTCGTGCACGCCGACCGCGATCCGGTCGCGCTCGATGGCCTTGCCCAGCAGCGCTTCCCGCAGCGGGGCCAAGTAGTCAGGGAAGATCGTGATGACGTCGATGCGCATGGGGCCCTCGAAATGGAAACACCCCCGCCGGACGGCGAGGGCGGTTTTGCTCGCTGTTGCCGGTCCGGCGTTACTCCGCGTCGAGCAACCCTTCCGGCGGGTCTACGACGAGGCGGCCGGCGGCGAGATCGACCTCGGGGACGATCTCGGCCACGAACGGCACCAGGACCTCCCGGCCATCGTCGGTGCGCACGGCCAGCAGTTCCCCGGCGGGCGTGTGCAGCACTTCCTGCACCGCACCCACCGCGGCACCGGAGACCTGCACCACCAGCAGGCCGATGAGCTCGTGGTCGTGGAATTCGTCCGGGTCGCCGGTCGGTTCGAGGACGTCGGAGCGGACCGTGAGCAGCACGCCGCGCAGCTCCTCGGCGGCCTCCCGGCCCTCGACGCCCGCCGCGCGCACGAGCAGCCGCCCGGCGTGCTGCCGGGCGGCTGTCACCGTCAGGTTCTGCGCGCGGACCACCCCGCGCCGCTGGACCCCGAGCACCGAGCCGGGAGCGAACCGCAGCTCCGGGCTGTCGGTGAGCACCTCGACGACAAGCTCCCCCCGCACGCCGTGCGGCCGGACGACGCGACCGACAGCGAGGATTTGCGGCTCGGACTCGCTCATGATCATGTTCAGCGGTCGGTGTCCACCACGTCGACCCGGATACCGCGACCGCCGATGCCGGACATCACAGTGCGCAGCGCGGTCGCGGTGCGCCCACCGCGACCGATGACCTTGCCCAGGTCGTCCGGGTTCACGTGCACCTCAAGGGTGCGACCGCGCCGGGTCGTGAGCAGCTGTACGCGGACATCGTCGGGGTTGTCGACGATGCCGCGCACCAGGTGTTCAAGCGCGTCCGCGAGGACTGTCACGCCTGACCTTCCTCGGACTTCTGCTCTTCAGCCGTGTCCTCGGCCTTCTTCGCACCCTTCTTCTTCGGGGTGGTGGCCTCGGTGGTGGGCTCCTCGCCGGCCGCGGCCAGCGCGGCCTCGAACAGCTCCTGCTTGCTCGGCTTCGGCGGGGCGACCTGCAGACGCCCCTCGGCACCGGGCAGGCCCTTGAACTTCTGCCAGTCGCCGGTGATCTCCAGGATGTTGCGCACCGGTTCGGTCGGCTGCGCGCCGACGCCCAGCCAGTACTGCACCCGCTCCGAGTTGACGACGATGCCGCTCGGGTTCTCCTTCGGGTGGTACTGCCCGATCGTCTCGATGGCCCGGCCGTTGCGGCGGGTCCGGGCGTCGGCGACGACGATGCGGTAGTGCGGCTCGCGGATCTTGCCGATCCGCGCGAGCTTGATCTTCACAGCCACGGGTGCTGGTGCTCCTCAGACTCTCGTTCGTGCTCCGGTGAACATGCCAAGCCGTGTGGGGCAGCGGAGTGGAATGCTCGTAGGTCAATCGGCCACGAGCGGTGAGAGGGACCCCTCGCGGCGAACAGCATCCCATTCTGCCAGATACCGCGAACCCCGAAAGCTTGCGGGGCCGGTTCGCCCGCCGGGCTCAGGTCGGTAGCAACCCCAGGGAGATCAGCAACAACCCCAGCGCCGGCAGGAAGTTGTTCACCTGGTGCGCGACCACGCTCGCGGTCAGCCTTCCGGTCACCATCCGGGCCACGCCGATCGGGATGGCGATCACCAGCAGCAGAGCGGTTCGGTTCGGCTCCAAGTGACCGATCGCGAACACCGCGGTGCTGAGCACGAACACGTTCAGCTGGCTCCACCGGAGCCGTTCCATCGCGCCCCAGAGCAGCCCGCGGTAGAGCAATTCCTCGCACAGCGGCGCCACCAACCAGATGTGCAGGAAGATCACCACCGCCAGCGCCGGCGGCAACTGCACGCCGTCGAGCAGGCTGCTCACAGTGGACTGCCCATCTCCCGGCCCCATCCAGCGGATCCACAGCATCGAGGCGATGGTCGTCGTGACCAGGCCGATACCCCCGATCGCCAGGCCGGTGGTGACGTCCGACCAGTGCCATTCGAGGCCGAAGTCGAGCCGCGGGCCGTTGCCGCGCACCAGGGTGATGACCACCGCCACCGCGCCGGCCAGCACGGTCGGCAGCACCAGCATCAGGACCATCGCCATGCCGTCCGGGCTGCCCAGCGCGGCGGCCAGCGTCACCGAAACCAGCACGAAGATCGCCTGCGCGAAGAAGAACGCGCCGAGCCCCCAGCGATGGGTCCGGCCCAGTGCGGGTTCCGGCGGGTTGGGCGGCAGCGGCGCGTTCCCGGCGCGATCTGGCTTTTGCGGTACGTTCACGGGCGCCTCCGTGGTGCCGCTAGGCGGCCACTTGCCTGGCGATGTCGACGTGCGGACACCGGCGGAGCCGCCAGGTTACCGTCGCCCGCGCGGCGGACGGCAGCGATATTCACCCGGCGACGGCGAACAACAGCAATGCAGGCAGAAAGTTGTTCGTGGCGTGGGCGATCATGCTCGCAGCCACCCGACCGGTGATCATGCGCGCAGCGCCGATCGCCAGGCCACCGACGAACAACACGGGAGTACGCCACACCTCCTGGTGAATCAGGGCGAAGATCAACGCCGTGAGCACCAGGATCGCGTATCGCGGGATTCGGTAATGCTCCAAGGCACCCCAGAGCGCACCACGCATGAGCAGTTCCTCGGTCAGCGGCGCGCCCAGGAAGGCGAACAGCGCGAACAGGAACAGCCACACGGTCCGCTCGCCCTGCATCAGCCGCGCCAGATCGCTCGCCGGCGGCGGCCCGGAGATCGCGATGATCACCATCGTCAGCGCCCAGGACCCGAGCAGCGCGACGACGCCGCAGGCCAAGCCGACTTTGAGGTCGCGCCGCTTCGGCAGGATGCCGAAGTCCGAGCGCAGGCCGTTGCCGCGCCACCACGAGAACACCGCCGGCACCAGGCCGAGCAGGATGTTCGGGGCGAAGGCCAGCAAGAGCAGCGGGCCGGTGTGCGGCGGTTTGGTGGGGTCGAACCCGCCTGCCCGCTCCGCCCGGATCGCGTGGAGGATCAGCACGGCCAGGTAGTAGCCGCCGTAACCGATGAAGAACGCGGCGAAACCCCAGGCCAGGGAGCCGCGGCGGGCAGCTTCCAGCTGCGCTTCCCAGAACCGCGGGTGCAGGTCCGGGTCGGTGCTGTCCTGCGCCGGATGCATCGGTCGCGAGAACGGCGCCGACGGCTTCGGGCCCGGTTCCCCCGGCGGTTCCGGAAACTCCGGTCGTTCCCGCTCGGGCTGCTCACCCACGCTGCGCTCCCCTCATCAACCTCAGCCTAGGCGATCACCGGGCTCGGCAGCGACGCCCGGTCCTCGCTGCCGAGCTGCACATTCGAGCGAGCAAGGTCACACCGCGAAGGCGTATCCAGTCGCCGCCATGTCTCACGAACAGGCAAGGTCTCACGAACAGGCAAGCCGCATCGGGCTTCCGGGAACAGGGTCATCCGCCACCTGAGGAAGCGATCACGCGATCCGGCCGGGTCGGGAAGGCGGCCGGAACCGACTCCATGCGCCCGATCGCGCTCAGCCGACGACGTTGCCGCGCAGGACGATGCGCTTGGGGTGGCCCAGGACCGTCAGGTCCTTGCGCGGATCCGCGTCGTAGCAGACCAGGTCGGCCGGGGCGCCGTGCTCAAGCCCGGACCAGCCCAGCCACTCACGCGCGGCCCACGACGCCGCGCCCAGGGCCTGCTCGGCCGACATCCCGACCCGGTGCAGCGCGAGCACTTCGTCGGCCAGCAAGCCGTGCGCGATACCGCCACCGGCGTCGGTGCCTGCGTACACGGGGATGCCCGCCTCGATCGCCTTGGCGACCGTCCGGTCGGCCCGCTCGTACAGATCGGTCATGTGCGCGGCGTAGGCCGGGTACCTGGTCGCAGCCGCCGCGAAGGAGGGGAAGTTCTCGACGTTGATCAAGGTCGGCACCAGCGCCGTGCCGTGCCGCGCCATCATCTCGACCGTGTCGTCGGTGAGCCCGGTGCCGTGCTCGATGCAGTCGATGCCCGCCGCGATCAGGCCGGGCAGCGCGGACTCGCCGAAGACGTGCGCGGTGACGCGGGCACCCAGGCGGTGCGCCGTCGCGATCGCCTCGGCCAGCGCCTCGTCGCTCCACAGCGGCGCGAGGTCGCCCACCGACCGGTCGATCCAGTCGCCGACGAGCTTGATCCAGCCGTCGCCGTAAGCGACCTGTTCGGCGACCGCGGCGGGCAACTGCTCCTCGTTCTCCAGCTGGTCGGCCAGGTACGGGAGGTAACGCTTGGGGCGCGCCAAGTGCTTGCCAGCTCGGATGATCCGGGGCAGGTCCGCGCGCTCCCGCAGCGGCCGGGTGTCGACCGGTGAGCCGCAGTCGCGAATCAGCAATGTTCCGGCGTCCCGGTCGGCTTCTGCCTGCGCCGCGGCCTCGTCGAGCTCCACCGGGCCGTCGGCGCCGATCCCGACATGGCAGTGCGCGTCGACCAGACCCGGCAGCACGTAGCCGCCGTCGAACACCGTCGTGGCCCCGGGCACCGGCTCCAGGCTGATCCGTCCGTCGCGGACCCACAGTTCGCGATGCACGCCGTCGGGCAGCACGACGGCGCGCAGGTGCAGCGCGGTCATTTCTTCTTGCCGAAGTTCAGCTTCGACGGGTCGAAACCGGGGGGCAGGTCGTTCATGCCGCCCTCCAGCTTGGACAGGTCTGGGCCGGAGCCCGGCATGCCCATGCCGCCCGGGGGCAGCCCGGGGAAACCGCCGGGCAGGCCGCGCATGCCCTTGGGCTGGGTCGGGCCGCGCCCCTTCTTGCCCTTCTTTCCCTTCTTGCCCTTGCGGTTCCGGCTGCCACCGCCGCCGAATCCGCCGAACTGCCCGGCCATCTGCTGCATCATCTTGCGGGCTTCGAAGAAGCGGTTGACCAGGTCGTTGATCTCGCTGATGGCCACCCCGGAACCGCGCGCGATGCGCTGCCGCCGAGACGCGTTAATGATCTTCGGATCGGCCCGCTCGGCTGGCGTCATGCCGCGGATGATGGCCTGGATGCGGTCCAGGCTCTTCTCGTCGAAGTTGGCCAGCTGGTCCTTTATCTGGCCCGCGCCCGGGAGCATGCCCAGCAGGTTCTGCAGCGGCCCCATCCGGCGGACCGCCTGCATCTGCTCCAGGAAGTCCTCCAGGGTCAGCTGGCCGGTGCCCAGCTTCTGCGCGGCCTGCTCGGCCTGCTCCTGGTCGAAGGCCTGCTCGGCCTGCTCGATGAGGGTCAGCAGGTCACCCATGCCCAGGATCCGGTTGGCCATCCGGTCCGGGTGGAAGATGTCGAAGTCTTCGAGCTTTTCGCCGCTGGAGGCGAACATGATCGGCTGGCCGGTGACCTCGCGGACCGACAGCGCGGCACCACCGCGGGCGTCGCCGTCGAGCTTGGTCAGCACCACGCCGGAGAACCCGACGCCGTCGCGGAATGCCTCGGCGGTGTTCACCGCGTCCTGACCGATCATCGCGTCCAGCACGAACAGGATCTCGTCCGGGGTGATCGCGTCCCGGATGTCGGCGGCCTGCTTCATCATTTCTTCGTCGATGCCCAGCCGGCCGGCGGTGTCGACGATGACGACGTCGTGCTGCGCGCGCCGGGCCTCGTCGAGGCTGCGGCGGGACACCCCGACCGGGTCGCCGACGCCGTTGCCGGGCTCCGGCGCGAACACCGGCACCCCGGCGCGCTCCCCGACCACCTGCAACTGGTTCACGGCGTTCGGGCGCTGCAGGTCGCAGGCGACCAGCAGCGGGGTGTGGCCCTGCCCGGCGAGCCACTTGGCGAGCTTGCCGGCCAGCGTCGTCTTACCGGAGCCCTGCAGACCCGCCAGCATGATCACGGTGGGCGGGTTCTTGGCGTACTCCAGCCGACGCGTTTCGCCCCCGAGGATGGTGACCAGTTCCTCGTTGACGATCTTGATGACCTGCTGGGCCGGGTTCAGCGCCTGCGAGACCTCGGCCCCCTTGGCGCGATCCTTGACACCCTTGATGAAGTTGCGCACCACGGGAAGCGCCACGTCGGCTTCGAGGAGGGCGATGCGGATTTCCCGCGCGGTGGCGTCGATGTCCGCGTCGGACAGCCGCCCCTTGCCGCGCAGGTTCGTCAGGACCGAAGTGAGCCGGTCGGAGAGAGTGTCGAACACGGGTTCACGGGCTCCAGAGTCGATGGATGTACCTGGGTACCTATGCGAGGGTAACCGGCCGGGCCGCCGGCCCGGAGTGGGCTGGAGAGTGTTTCAAAAGTGGTTTGCGTAGCTACGTGCCCCACCCCGAGATCCGGCGGCTGCGGGATGTCACCCGCTACCGCAGCGATCGCCGGTAGCGGAACCTCAGACGCCGCCCGGACTGCGGGATCCCCGACCTATGTATGCCCACCTAGGAAGCGCAATTCCGCAGTAGATTGCGCGGCCACCGGGTGACGGTTGCCTCGTTGTGGGTGCTCAGCGTGATCGGACGGCCGTCAATCCGGCCCGGGCGTCGCCCCGGTGGGTTGGTCGATTTCGACCAACCCACCGGTCGCTACGCCGCTCAGCTGTGTGAATAGTCCTCGCGGCGCTTGCCCCCGGCGGAACGCGACTGCGGCGAGCGTTGGCCCTTGCGGTGCGGGCGCGGCTTGTCCCGATCCCGGCCGGGGCGGCGCGGGCGGCGGTTGATGAACTCGCCATCGGCGCGGCTGATCCGCAGGCCCCGCCCGGCCACCTGGGTGGTGCGCAGCTTGCTCAGCAGCTCCTCGGGCAGATCGGCGGGCAGCTCGATCAAGGTGTGCTCGTTGCGGATGTCGATGTGCCCGATGTATTTGCTGGGCACGCCGCCCTCGTTGGCCAGCGCTCCGACCAGGGCCCGCGGGGTGACCCGGTTGCGGCGGCCGACCTCGACCCGGTAGGTCTCGGTCTCCGAGGTCGCCGATTCGAAGGACGCACCGTCGCGCCGGGACGGCGGCTCGACCGGCTCCGCGTCCAGCAGCAGCGGCCGGTCGCCCTGCGCCATGCTGGCCAGCGCCGCGGCGATCTCCGCGGCAGGCACGTCGTGGGTCCGCTCGTACTCCGCCACCAGGTCCTGGAACACCTCCAAGCCGCCCTTGGCCAGGGTGTCGGTGATGCTCTGGGCGAACTTGGCCAGCCGCCGGTCGTTGACCGCGTCGATGCTGGGCAGCTCCATCTGCTGGATGTGCTGCCGGGTGGCCCGCTCGATGGCCCGCAGCAGGTGCCGCTCGCGCGGCGAGACGAACAGGATCGCCTCCCCGCTGCGCCCGGCCCGGCCGGTGCGGCCGACGCGGTGCACGTAGGACTCGGTGTCGTGCGGGATGTCGTAATTGAGCACGTGCGAGATGCGCTCGACGTCGAGCCCGCGGGCGGCGACGTCGGTGGCCACCAGGATGTCGATCTTGCCGTCCCGGAGGTGGCCGATGGTGCGTTCCCGCTGCGCCTGCGCGATGTCGCCGTTGATCGCCGCCGCGCTGAGGCCGCGGGCCTGCAGCTTCTCCGCGAGTTCTTCCGTGAGCTGCTTGGTGCGAACGAACACGATCATCGCGTCGAACGACTCGACCTCAAGGATTCGGGTCAGCGCGTCGAGCTTGTTCGCGGCGCGCACCGGCACGTGCCGCTGGTTGATGTTGGTCGCGGTGCTGGTCTTGGTCTTGACCGAGATCTCGACCGGCTCGTTGAGATAGTTCTGGCTGATCTTGCGGATCGCGCCGGGCATGGTCGCCGAGAACAGCGCGACCTGTCGACTGGCCGGCACGGACTGCAGGATCTTCTCGACGTCCTCGATGAAGCCCATCCGCAGCATCTCGTCGGCCTCGTCGAGCACCAGGTGCTTGAGCCCGGTCAGGTCGAGCGAGCCCTTCTCCAGGTGGTCGATCAGCCGGCCGGGGGTGCCGACGACGACGTGCGCGCCGCGACGCAGGCCGCCGAGCTGCGGGCCGTAGCTGGTGCCGCCGTAGATGGGCAGCACGTGGAAGCCGGGAATATGCGCGGCGTAACGCTGGAAGGCCTCGGAAACCTGGATGGCCAGCTCGCGGGTGGGCGCGAGCACCAGGGCCTGCGGGCCGGTGGCGTCCAGGTCGAGGCGGGACAGGATGGGCAGCGCGAACGCGGCGGTCTTTCCGGTGCCGGTCTGGGCCAGGCCCAGCACGTCGCGGCCCTCCAACAGCAGCGGGATGGTCTTTTCTTGGATCGGCGACGGGGTCTCGTAGCCGATCTCGCTGAGCGTCTGGCGGACGCGGGGGTCGAGATCAAGTTCGTCGAAGGTCGACATGCTAACCGCGGGTCTCCTCGGTGGGCTCGGCAGGGGGCTGATGGATTGCGGAAACGGCCCGGCACTACCGCCCGGAGGTCCGGGGTGATCGGCGAGGCGTCGGCTCGGAAGCTCTGACCGCCGCGGGGCGCCGCTTGCGCATTTCGAACCGCGCGCTCAGCTGGACGCACACCCTGTTGCCAGTCACCCGCAGCTCGATCGTTCTCAGCCTGGCGTCGCGGCGTCCTGCCGCAGCGCCAAGCGTCTACCTTAGCGATCGAGATCCAGGCATTGGGCAGCGGCCCGGCACAACGGGACGTAGGTCACGCCACGACGTCCAGCCGGAGGCCGTACTCGACCTGGCTCCTGGTGAGCAGGTGCACCTGGTGCCAGCCGCGTGGCTGCCCGCCGCCGAGCAACCGTAGGTGCATCCGGTGGGCTCGCTGCACGTGCCGGAGGAACGACCTCGGGCGGATCAGTCGCCCGCGTGCCTGCTGCCCGGCCAGCGCCTCGCGCGCGTCCGCGTGCAGCCACACCAGCACCCGCTGCCGCCCGGTCAGCCAGCCGAACAGCATCAGCATCGCGCGGGTGGTGCCGCGGGTCGCGGGTTCATGCGCGACAACCGGCCCAGGCGCACGCAGGCAGCACATGGCTATGCGGGCCCGGTGCGCTAGGTGCACCAGCGGGCGGTAGAAGCGGTACGGCAGTCGGGTCGGCAGCACCTTGCGCAGCTGGGCACGAACCTGTTCGGAATCCAGCGTGGAAATGTCCGAGCCGCCGCGCAGTTTTCCGAGCGCCGTGCTCTTGCCCGCGCCCGGTAAGCCGGCCAGGACGACGAGCGAGCGCCGACCAACGCGCACCATCGGCGGCGGGCTGGCGTAAATGGGAAGTGCGTCCGATATGTCCACGACGGCCCCAAGGCTACGCGTTGCTCGATCTTGTCCGAGGAGCCGAGTGCGCAACGCCACCGAACGCGAAAAACGGGAGGCGGCTCGTTCCCCCCCGGACGAACCGCCTCCCGCACCACCCCTGGTGCGTTTCGGGATATCGCACCTGGTCCGCGTGGGCGACCGTGTCCCCCCGGCCGCCCGCGCGGTTTCCCCGTTGCGATCGCGAGGCCCGGTCTTTCCCCGCCCGACCCCCAGTGCGGGCGGGTCCCCCTCCGGTTCTGCCTGATGACCGCGTTATGCCGAGAAGTCTGCCGCCTGGCGGGCCGCCGCGAGACCGTGAAGCCCCCTGAGTGCGGCTGCGTAGTGTTACGCAGCCGTCGCCTACAACTCCGCGAAAAACACTCAGCCCGAGCGGCTGTCCAGGTGTCGCCCGGCACCCTCGCACCCGGCACACGCGCGGCCCCTGAACAGGAAAAAGTGGAGGGCATCTTCGATCGACTCAGTCGATCGGAGATGCCCTCCACTCGGCCCGGAACGGGTCAGATCGCTTCGACTCCGGTTTCGCCGGTGCGAACCCGGACCACGGTGTCCACCGAGGTCACCCAGACCTTGCCGTCGCCGACCCTGCCGGTCCGCGCGGCGGACACGATCCCGTCCACCACCTTGTCCACATTGGATTCATCGACCAGGACCTCGACGCGCAGCTTCTCGATGAAGTCCACGGCGTACTCGGCGCCCCGGTAGACCTCCGTGTGGCCCTTCTGGCGGCCGTAGCCCTGCACCTGGCTCACGGTCATGCCCAGCACCCCGAGCCGACCGAGCTCCTCCTTGAGATCGTCCAACTTGGACGGCTGAACGATCGCGGTCACCAATTTCATGCGCGGCTGCCCTCCAGCTTGCGTTCGACCTCGTCGGCCGGCACCGGGGAGCGGCGCACAGAGCGACCGTCACCGAAGTGGTACGCGGTCTCGGCGTGCTCGGTCTCGTCGATGCCCACGGCCTCGTCCTCGGCGCTCACCCGGAACCCGACGACCGCCTTGACCAGCAGCGCCAGCACCAGGCTGAGCACGAACGAGTAAACCAGCACCGCTCCCGCACCGACAGCCTGCCGCCACAGCTGGTCCAGCCCGCCGCCGTAGAACAGCCCGTCCACCCCGGCCGGGGCGGCCGACGACGCGAACAGACCAATCAGCAGGGTGCCCATCACGCCGCCGACCAGGTGGACGCCGACGACGTCCAGCGAGTCGTCGTAGCCGAACTTGTACTTCAGGCTGACCGCCAGCGCGCACACCGCGCCGGTGATCGCGCCGATGGCGATCGCGCCCAGCGGCGACACCGAGGAGCAGGCCGGGGTGATCGCGACGAGACCGGCGACGATGCCCGAGGCGGCGCCGAGTGTGGTGGCGTGCCCGTCGCGGATGCGCTCGACGAGCAGCCAGCCGAGCATCGCGGCACTCGTGGCGACCAGCGTGTTCACCAACGTAACCGCCGCGGTGGTGTTCGCGGCCAGCGCCGAACCGGCGTTGAAGCCGAACCAGCCGAACCACAGCAGGCCCGCGCCGAGCACCACGAACGGCAGGTTGTGCGGCTTGCCCGGGTCCTTCGGCCAGCCCTTGCGCTTGCCGAGCACCAGCGCCAGCGCCAGCGCGGCGGCACCCGCGTTGATGTGCACCGCGGTACCACCGGCGAAGTCGATCGCGGCCAGCCTGTTGGCGATCCAGCCGCCGACGGCGGTCACATTGCCCGCGTCGTCTTTCGTGTCGAAGGCGAAAACCCAGTGCGCGACCGGGAAGTACACCACCACGGCCCACAGCCCGGCGAACAGCAACCAGGGACCGAAGCGGGCGCGGTCGGCGATCGCGCCGGAGATCAGCGCGACGGTGACGATCGCGAACATCGCCTGGAAGCCGACGAACGCCAGCGTCGGGACGGTGCCGGAGAGCTGGTCCTTACCGAGCAATTGGCCCAGCCCGAAGAACTCCGCCGGATTGCCGAGCAGACCGAGCCCACCGACGTCGGAGCCGAACGCTGTCGAGTAGCCAATGAGCGCCCACAACACGCCCACCACGCCGATGCTTCCGATGCTCATCATCAGCATGTTGAGCACGCCGCGAGAGCGCACCATGCCACCGTAGAAGAACGCCAGACCCGGGGTCATGAGCAAGACCAACGCCGCGCTCACGAGCACCCATGCGGTGTCGCCTGAATTCACATTGCCTCCCCGTACGGACCGAGTTGGCCGCATCTTGAGAAATGCCTGTTTCAGGCGGTCCGTTTCGATGTAACGCGGCCGTGAACTCCGACTGACCGCGGGTTACGGCCGCGTTGTGATGTCACCGGCGCGTTACCTCGCCGATCACCGACGGCACCTGGACCGGTCGGCCGGCCAGCAGTCCCGCGCCCAGCCAGACCGCGGAGCAGGCAATCAGCAGCGCCCACGGGACGGTCCAGCCTCCGGTCATGTCGTGCAGCAATCCGATCAGCAACGGACCCGCCGCGGCGATGAGATATCCCCCACCTTGAGCCATCCCGGACAGCGCCGTCGTGGTGTCGCTGTCCGGCGAACGCAGTCCGAACAGCGTCAGTGCCAGGCCGAACCCCGCGCCCTGGGCCAACCCGAGCACGACGGTCGCCGGCCACAGCCCGGCGGCGGGGCCCACCAGGATGCCGGTGAAGCCGAGCGCGACCAGCACGGCCAGCACCACGGCGATCGGACGCTGGTCGCGGAGCCGGTGGCACAGCACCGGCACGCTCATCGATCCGGCGGCCTGCACCGCCGCCTGGATGCCCAGCGCCAGGCCCGCCAGTTCGGGACTCATGCCCCGGCTCTGCAACATGGTCGGCAGCCAGCCGAAGACGACGTAGACCAATGCCGACTGCAACCCCATGAACACGGTGAGCTGCCAGGCCAGCGGGTTCCGCCACAGCCGGCCGGGGCGGGCCGGCAGCGGCGGCACGCCGGTGCCGCGCCGCAGCGCGAAGACGCTGATCCCCAGGGCGAACAGGACGGGAACGGCGAGCAATCCGAGTGGGGCTCGCCAGGCCGAGCTCATCGCCGCACCGATCGGTACGACGACGCTAGCCGCGACCGCGCCGCCCAGCGTCAGGCACATCGCGTAGATCGCCGTGATCACCGGCACTTTGTGCGGGAAGTCGCGCTTGATCAGGCCCGGCAGCGCGACGTTCGCCACCGCGACCCCGGCCCCGACCACGACCGTCCCGGCAAGCAGCGTCCCGATCGATCCCAGCGCACGCATCGAGTTGCCGACCAGCAGGACCACCAAGCAGCCGACCAGCACCTTCTCGTCGCCGAAGCGCTGCCGCAGCTTCGGTGCGACGAACGCGAACGCGCCCAGGCACACCACCGGCAACGTGGTCAGCACCCCGCCCAAGGTGTTCGATACGCCCAGGTCGTGCTGAATCTGCTCCAGCAGCGGCGCCACCGCGGTGAACGGCGCTCGCAGCGCCAGCGCCACCAGGACGACCAGAACCAGGGTGGCCGCCGCGGCCGTGCGCACGGGAGGGGCCGGTGTCTGCTGGACTCGGGTGCTCACTGCGCGTTTCCCTTCTCCGCCAGAACGCCGCACAGGGACTCCAGACTCGGCTCGATCACGGCGTCCACGGCCGCGGCGTCCGCGTCATGAACTCCGAGTTGCGGGGGCTGTTGGCCGGGGGTGTCAGCCGAGGAGGGCGTCCACGAAGGCGCCTGGCTCGAAGGGGGCCAGGTCGTCCGCGCCCTCGCCGAGGCCGACTAGCTTCACCGGAACACCCAGTTCGCGCTGGACCTGGAAGACGATGCCGCCCTTGGCGGTGCCGTCCAGTTTCGTCAGCACGATGCCGGTCACGTCGACGACGTCGGAGAAAACCCGCGCCTGAGTCAGGCCGTTCTGCCCGGTCGTCGCGTCCAGCACCAAAAGCACCTCGTCGACCTGAGCTTTCTTTTCCACGACGCGCTTGACCTTGCCGAGTTCGTCCATCAGCCCGGTCTTGGTGTGCAGCCGGCCGGCCGTGTCGACCAGCACCGCATCCACGGCGGTGTCGCCGCCCCTGCTGACCGCCTCGAACGCCACGCTCGCCGGATCGGCACCTTCCTTGCCGCGCACCACTTCCGCACCCACCCGGTGTCCCCAGGTGGCAAGCTGATCGACGGCCGCGGCGCGGAAGGTGTCCGCCGCGCCGAGCAGCACGGTCCGTCCGTCCGCGACCAGCACCCGCGCCAGCTTGCCCGTGGTGGTGGTCTTGCCGGTGCCGTTGACTCCGACGACCAGCACGACGGCCGGCTTGCCGCCGTCGGCGGGGTTGCCGTGCGGCAGCGCCTGCACCGCACGCTGCATGTCCGGACCGAGGGCATCGACCAGCACCTCGCGCAGCAGCGCCCGTGCCTCGTCCGGGGTGCGGACGCCGCGGGTGGCGATCTCGGTGCGCAGCCGCTCGGTGATCTCGGTGGTGGTCGCCGCGCCGAGGTCGGCCATCAGGAGGGTGTCCTCGATTTCCTCCCAGGAGTCCTCGTCGAGGTCGCCCGCGCCGAGCAGGCCCAGCAGGCCCTGGCCGAAGGTCGACCGGGACCGGGAGAGCCGGCCGCGCAGCCGCTCCAGCCGCCCCGAGGTCGGCTCGATCTCCTCGATCTCCTCCGGCACCGCGGGTGCGGGCTCCGGCACCGGCTCGACGCGCTCGTGCTCGGGAACCTCGACGGGCGGCTCCTCGACCGGGGCTTCCCGTTCCGGTGGCTCCTCGACCAGGGCCTGTTGGGTCGCGGTCGGGCCGTCCGGCAGCGGCACGTCAACGATGCCGCGTCGCTCGCTGTCGCGGGGTACCGCCGCGTCGTCACCGACGCCGGGTTGCCCCTCCACCTCGGTGCGTTCTCCCGCGGGATGCTCCGGCGGAGCGGTCGTGGCGGTGCCGCCGCTGGACAGGCTGATTCCGCCGTCGGCGCGGTATCCGCCGCCCTTGACGGCCTCGCTCGAGCTGGCGGCTTCGTCCCGTTCGCTCAGGCTGATCCGCCGCCGGCGGTTCAGCACGACACCGGCGACCACGGCGATCGCCAGCACCACCGCGACGACGACGATGATCAGAATCAGGGTTGAGGTGGTCACGCGCCTATCCTCCCACCTGGTCATACCGGCCACGGAACGCGCCCGGCACACTAAGTGGGCAAATCACCAACCAGGTCCGCGAAGCGCTTGCCTTTACCCGCGACTGTGCAATACACCACACATATGACTTGGTGTCGGGTACTCGGACTGCTCTCCGGCACGTCGATGGACGGCGTCGACGTGGCCGCCGCCGAGCTGCGACTGGACGGCGACACCGTGGAACTGCGCCCGCTCGGCGCATCCGTGCTCCGCTACCCGGGCGTGCTGCACGAGAAGCTGCTCGCCGTGCTGCCATCGGCCCGCAACGGCGCAGCAGAACAGTGCGGTGCCGAAGACCTGTGCCAGCTCGACACCTACGTCGGGCAGCAGTTCGCGGCGGCGGCCCGGCTCGGGGTCGAGCTCGCCGGCGGCCGCGCGGACCTCGTCGCGTCGCTGGGCCAGACGCTCTATCACTGGGTTCAAGGCAGCGGGCGGGTGCGGGGCACGCTGCAAATCGGGCAGCCGGCATGGATCGCCGAAGCCACCGGGCTCCCTGTGGTGTCCGACCTGCGCGCCCGCGACGTCGCTTCGGGCGGCCAGGGCGCCCCGCTGGCCGGCGTGTTCGACGCGCTCTGGCTGGCCGACGAGCCCGGCACGACCGTGGCGCTCAACATCGGCGGCATCGCCAACATCACCGTGGTCGGCGGACGATGCCCGCTGGCTTACGACACCGGCCCCGGTAACGCGCTGATCGACCTCGCCGCCCGCCGGGTCACCGGCGTACCGCAGGACACCGACGGACGGATCGCCGCGACCGGCACCGTCCACCCCCAGCTGCTCGAAGAGCTGCGCGCCGACGCCTACTATCGGCGGCCAGCGCCGAAGTCCACCGGCAAGGAGTACTTCAACGCCGATTACCTGACGCGGGCGCTGGACAAACTGCACGACGAGGTCAGCGCCGGCGATCTGCTGGCGACGCTGACCGAGCTCACCGCCCGCACGATCGCCGACGCCTGCCGTACCGAGCAAGCGGCGAAGGTCGTCGCATCCGGCGGCGGGGTGCGCAATCCCGTCCTGCTGGCCGCCTTGCGCCGCCGGCTCGACGTGCCACTGGTAGTCAGCGATGAGCTCGGGATGCCCGCTGACAGCAAGGAAGCGTTCCTGACCGCTCTGCTCGGATTCCTCACCTGGCACGGCATCACCGGCAACACGCCGGGCACCACCGGAGCCACCGTCCCCCGGGTGCTGGGCAGCATCACACCGGGAAGCGGTGCGCTGCGGCTGCCCGAACCCGCCACTGAGCAGCCGAAGCGGCTGCGATTGCAGCTCGCGTAGGAGGCCCAGTGCGTCCGGTCGACATCGTCATCATCGTCGGGTACCTGGTTCTGGTCCCCCTCCTGGGCGTGCTGCTGGCCGGACGGCAGCGTTCGGCGAGGGAATTCTTCGTCAGTGACCGCAACATGCCGTCGTGGGCGGTGTGCTTCGCGGTGGTGGCCACCGAGACGTCCACATTGACGGTGATCAGCACCCCGACGGTCGCCTATCTCGGCTCCTTCACCTTCCTGCAGCTGGCGATCGGCTACCTGGTCGGCCGGATCGTGGTGGCCTTCGTGCTGCTGCCGCGCTACTACGGCGGCGGGCTGGTCACCGCCTACGAGTTCCTGGGCAAGCGGTTCGGCTCGGGGATGCAGGTCACCGCGTCCGCGACGTTCCTGATCACCCGGCTGCTGGCCGACGGGGTCCGGCTGTTCGCCACGGCCATTCCGGTTAAGGTGCTGCTGGCGGCGGCCGGGGTCGACGTGTCGTTCGGGCAGATCATCCTGGTGATCACGATCGTCACCGTGCTCTACACCTATCTGGGCGGCACTCGCGCCGTGGTCTGGATCGACGCGCTGCAGATGGTCCTCTATGTCGTCGGCGGCGTCGTCGCGGTCGTGGTACTGGCCGGGAAGCTGCCCCCCGACTGGTTCGGCGCCGCCCTCGACGCCGGCAAGTTCCAGATGTTCGACTTCTCGTCGTCGATCGTGACCCAGCCTTACTCCTTCGTCACGGCGATCATCGGTGGCGCGATGCTCTCGATGGCCTCGCACGGCGCCGACCAGCTCATCGTGCAGCGGTTGCTCGCGACCCGGACATTGAAGGCCAGCCAAGGCGCGCTGATCGGCAGCGGCGTGCTGGTGTTCTTCCAGTTCGGCCTGTTCCTGCTGATCGGCACCATGCTCTGGTCGTTCTACAGCGGGGTGAACCCCAAGGACATGGGCATGGCCACCAACGACGAACTGTTCCCGACCTTCATCATCACCCAAATGCCGCCGGGCATCTCCGGGCTGATGATCGCGGGCATCCTCGCCGCGGCGATGAGTTCGTCGCTGAATTCACTGGCGACCTCCACGGTCACCGACGTCTACCAACGGCTGATCAAGCGCAAGCTCAGTGACCGGGCCGTGCTGCGCCGGGCCAAGATGTGGGTGCTGGTGTGGGGCGTCCTGCTGTTCGTGTTCGCCTCGATGTTCACCAGCACCGACGACCCGGTCATCGAGCTCGGGCTGAGCATCACCGGCTACACCTACGGCGCGTTGCTCGGGGCGTTCTTCCTGGGGTTGGCGGTCAAGCGGGCGACCCAATCCGACGCGGTCATCGCTTTCCTGGTCACGGTCGCGGTGATGGCGGTCGTGATCCTCGGTGTGACCTTTCCGAACGGCGCGGGCGGCCAGGCCCCGCTGGCTTTCCCCTGGTACACCCCGCTCGGCGTGGTCGTGACGCTCGTGGTGGGCGGCCTGCTGTCACGGCGCCATGCCCGCCCCGCGATCGAGGTATCCACGGCGCGGGTCGACAACGCATGATCGGTCCGGTGCCGTGAGTCTTCCGGGGAGCTACCGCCGCCCGGAAGACCCACGGCCGACATGGCCCCCAGTGGGCGAGATCAGAGTGCGATGACCGACAGCAGGATGATCAGGAAGCACAGCGCGAGGGTACCGGCCAGGACCCCGATGGCCAGGCCCATTCCGGGTGCCTTCTGCGGAGCCGGGCCGATGGCACCGTTCATGAAGACGATCACCGGCGCCGCGTAGTAGACGTCGATCTGCTGACCGGCGTTGACCGGGATCACGGCGCTCGCGCTGCCGACCTGCCACAGGTAGTTGACGTGGATCTGGATCTGGTGCTGGCCGGGGGGCAGGTCGATCGGCATCTTGCCCCAGGTCAAGATCGGGCCCGGCTGCCCGTTGATGGTGAGCTGCGGCTTGAAGAACATCAGCATCCAAGCCAGCCAGAAGTACGAGCAATCGATCATCAGGCGTCCCATGCCGGGGGCGGGTGGCGCCATCGGCTGCCCCATCGGCGCGACCGGGCCGGGCTGCTGCGGATAGCCGCCCTGCTGCGGCATCGGCTGGTACGACATTCCCGGCTGCATCTGGGGCTGCTGCGGCATCGGTTGCTGCGGCAGCGGGCCGGATGGCGGGCCGTAACCCGGTGGCGGCGTCATCGGCTGGCCCTGCTGGGGGTACGCCTGCTGCCCCGGCGGCGGGCCGTACGGATTGGTCATGGAAGGCCTCCTGTACCTGGTGAGATCCCGTGCTTTGGAGTGCTGCGGGAACATCCGCGCCCGGCGTCTTTCGTCGACACCCGCCCCGAGGATCGATGCCGGACCGCCGACCATCGTCCCGCACCCTGATCCGGGAGCCGAAACCGACATGGCCGCCAACACCGGGGTCTGTTTTATAGGCGGCGTAACCCGCTTGCCGTGGGGGACTGTGCGGGACTCTGATGCCTGCGCTCGGCCCTTCAGCGAATGTCGCGTCGCGTCGATGGATAACGCAGGCGATCGCCGAAGCTGAGAGTGGGAGCTGCGGGTGCAACACATTGATCACGCGGGGTTCCAGGCGAAGCTCAACGCCTATTCGGCGGGAATGCTGAGCGACGTGGAATGGCTGATGGTTCGCACTCATTTGGCGGAATGCACCTCATGCCGGGCCGAACTGAGTCGGCCGGAAACATGGAATCGTGCCGCGCCGCAGTGGATTTCGCCGTCGGAAGCGGGGCCATCGCGTACCTTGTGCGCCCGCCGGCAGTGCTCCCGGCCGGGCTGGGCGGTGGTGTTCGGCTTGGCGATGGTCGCAGCTCTCGTCGCCTTCGCAGTCGGCTACGCGCTGGGCACCGCCGCCTGACTCGTTAATGGCAATGGTCGCGCCAGCGGCCACAATCGCTCACGAATCCGCACCGTCCGACCCGGCCGCCGGTGCGTCCGCATCTGCGGGAGGGCCGTCGGTTTCCGGCGTCGCTCCAGCCGGAACCGCGCTCGGGCCGTCCAACACGGCCGCGACATCGCCCTCCGCCGGCTCCTCGGGTGAGTCGCCCTTGCCGCGCTTGCCGGATTCACCGCGCAACCGCTGGGAAATGACCTGCGTGATGCCGTCGCCGCGCATCGTCACGCCGTAGAGGGCATCGGCGATCTCCATGGTCGGCTTCTGGTGCGTGATGATGATCAACTGCGACGTCGTGCGCAGCTGGTCCAGCAGCGTGATCAGGCGCCGCAGGTTGGTGTCGTCCAGCGCCGCCTCGACCTCGTCCATCACGTAGAACGGCGACGGCCGGGCGCGGAAGATGGACACCAGCATGGCCACCGCGGTCAGCGACTTCTCGCCACCGGAGAGCAACGACAACCGCTTGACCTTCTTGCCCGGCGGCCGCGCCTCGACCTCGACGCCGGTGGTCAGCGGGTCGTCCGGATCGGTGAGCGTCAGCCGCCCCTCGCCGCCGGGGAACAGGACCTTGAAGACCGTCTCGAATTCCTTGGCCACGTCGTGGAAGGCGGAGGTGAACACCTCCAGGATCTTCTCGTCGACCTCCTTGACGACGCTGAGCAGGTCGCGGCGGCTGTCCTTGAGGTCTTCCAGCTGCGTGGACAGGAACTTGTAGCGCTCCTCCAGCGCGGCGAACTCCTCCAGCGCCAGCGGATTCACCTTGCCCAGCAGGGAAAGGTCCTTCTCGGCGCGCTTGGCGCGGCGCTCCTGGGTGGCTCGGTCGAACGGCACCGGCGGCGGGGCGGTGACCTGCTCGCCGCGTTCCTTGGCGGCCTCGTACTCGGCCACCTCGGCGGGACTCGGCGGAATCGGCACGGTGGGCCCGTATTCGTCGACCAGGTCCTCCAGCCCAATCCCGAAGTCCTCGATGATCTTGGTTTCCAGCTGCTCGATCCGCAACCGCTGCTCCGCGCGCACGACTTCGTCGCGGTGCACCGCATCGGTCAGCTTCTCCAGCTCGCCGCCGAGCTCGCGTACTCGCGCTCGCACGACGCCGAGTGCCTGATCGTGCTCGCTCTGCTTCGCCTGCGCGACGTCCCGCTCCTCCGTCGCGGCGCTCAGCGAACGGGCGATGCGCTCCAGCGCTGTCTCGCACCCGGAGACCACGGCCTGCGTGACGCGCGCTGCGCGTTCCCGGCCCTTGCGCGCCGCCTCGGCGCGGGCGCGCGCTTCGCGCTCGTGGCGGGCTGCGCGCCGCAACTGGTCGGCGCGCCCCTGGACGGCGCGGGCCCGTTCTTCAGCGGTGCGCTGCCCGAGCCGCGCGTCCATTTCCTGCTGCCGCACGGTGCTCAGTTCGGTGCTGAGCCGGTCGCGTTCGCCGGTGTCCGGCTCTGCCGCTTCATCCTGTTCGGACTTGACCGCCGTCAGCCGCTCTTCGAGTTCGGCCAGTTTGACCAGGGCTTGTTCGCGGGACTGCTCGACCTTCACCCGCTGCTGCCGGACCCGGTCGACCTCGGCGATGGCGGTGCGGGCGGCGCGCTGCAGGCTGGACAGCCGCTCGGTGCTGCGGGCGCGCTGCACCTTGGCGTCGTTGATCTGCTCCTGCACGGCCCGGACTTCGGCGCGCCGCGCCTCTTCCTCTGCTCGCGCGCCTTCCAGCGCCGCGGCGTGCTGTTCCAACCGTCGCTCGGCGGCGGCGAGTTCGCGTTCGGCTTCGTCGACGGCGGCCTGCACCTCGATGGTGCTCTGCCGGTCGTCGGAGCCGCCGATGGCCCAATGCGTGCCCAGGACATCGCCCGCGGCGGTGACGGCCCGGATTTCGGGCTGGCGTTGCACCAGTTCCCGCGCGTCGGCCAGGGTCTCGACGACCGCGACCCGGTCGAGCGCCTCGGTCACCGCGCGACGCATCCCGTCCGGGGCGCTGACCAGGTCGACCGCCCAACGCGCCGAGCCGGTCAGCTGCGGCCAGCCGGACCGGTCGGGCTCCCCGGTGGAACCGATGATCAGCCCGGCGCGGCCCGCTTCGTCGGCCTTGAGCATCTCCAGCGCTGTCACCGCGTCGGTGACACCGCGAACCGCGACCGCGTCGGCGACCGCGCCCAGCGCAGCAGCGAGGGCGGACTCGGCACCGGGTTCGACGCTGAGCAGTGCTGCGACCGAACCGAGCAGACCCGGCACTCGGTCCCCGGCCGACATGAGCGCACCGGCGCCGTCCTTGCGCTGCAAGCCCATCGACAGCGCCTCGACCCGCGCCTTCCAGGACGCGATCTCCCGTTCCGCAGCCCGCTCGGCCTTGACGAGCTCCTCGACGCGAGCGCGTGCCACGTCGCGCGCTTCGGCAGCGCCTTCGCGGCGCTCTTGCAGCCCTGCGTCGTCGGAGTCGTAGCCGCCGCTTTCCTCCTCCGCATCGGCCTGCGCGCGCTCCGCTTCTTCCGCGCGCGCGGAAGCCTCCTCCAACGCGTCCGACAGCCGCTCGATCTCCTCGGCGGTGTCGCTGACCTTGCTGCGCAGCGACTCGACCTGGCCGGACAGCCGGGCTGCGCCTTCGCGGCGGTCGGCGATCGCCCGCACCGCGGCCAGGTGCGCCTGCTCGGCCTGCTTCAACGCGGATTCCAGTTCCGAACGGCGCTGCACCACCTCGTGAAGCGCCTCGCGGGCCTCTTCGACCTGCTCGCGGAGCTCGATCTCCTGCTCCGCGGCCTCTTCGGCCTCGGCGTCGAGCTGGTCTGGGTCGCGGCCGGGGCGGTGTTCCTCGGTCTGCGCGGTCAGGTGCCGGTGGCGCTCGGCGGCCAGCCGCAGCGTGCCGTGCAGGCGTTCTTCCAGCGCGGACAGCCGGTACCAGGTCTCCTGCGCCCGGGCCAGCCGCGGCGCGTCGGAGGCTACCTGCTCTTCGAGGGTCTTCTCCTCGGACTGCGAGAACTGCAATGCACGCTCGACCTCGGTGCGCTTGGACCGTGCGGCTTCCTGATCGGCTTCGTCGCGAGCCAGGTCGGCGCGGGCGGTGACCAGGTCGTCGGCGATGAGGCGCAGCCGGGCGTCCCGCAGGTCGGCCTGCACTGTCTGCGCCTTGCGCGCGATTTCGGCCTGCTTGCCGAGTGGTTTGAGCTGGCGGCGCAGCTCGCTGGTCAGGTCCGTCAGCCTGGTCAGGTTGGCCTGCATCGCGTCGAGCTTGCGCAGCGCCTTTTCTTTGCGCTTGCGGTGTTTGAGCACGCCGGCGGCCTCTTCGATGAGCCTGCGGTGCTCGTCCGGTTTGGCCTGCAGGATGGTGGCCAGCTGCCCCTGCCCGACGATGACGTGCATCTCGCGGCCGATGCCGGAGTCCGACAGCAGTTCCTGCACGTCCATCAGCCGGCACGAGTTGCCGTTGATCTCGTACTCGCTGGCCCCGTCGCGAAACATCCGGCGGGTGATGGAGACCTCGGTGTACTCGATCGGCAAGGCGCCGTCGGAGTTGTCGATGGTCAGCGTGACCTCGGCGCGGCCCAGCGGGGCGCGGCCCGCGGTACCCGCGAAGATCACGTCTTCCATCTTGCCGCCGCGCAGCGCCTTCGCACCCTGCTCGCCCATCACCCAGGTCAGCGCGTCGAGCACGTTGGACTTGCCCGAGCCGTTCGGGCCGACGACGCAGGTGATGCCGGGTTCGAAGCGCAGCGTGGTGGCCGAGGCGAAGGACTTGAACCCCTTCAGCGTCAGGCTCTTCAGGTGCACGGCTGCGATCGACCTTCCCGTGGTTCGTCCGGTGGACCGGCTGTCACATCCGGCAGAGCCTACCGCTGAGCCCAGCCGCGCTTGCGCAGAACCGCTGGTAACGGCGATTTGGCCGGAGATCCCATAGCCGCCAAGATCAACGACACCCAGGGGGCCACAACGCGGAAACGGCCGGCCTGACCATCGTGACCTGGTCCTGAGCACAAACCCAGGAAATCACGATCTTCGCAGTCAAGATCCGTGCGTTTCGGTCGTGGAGCCGAGGTTGTCAACACTCGCGTTCTGCATCCCGGAAGACAACGACACGCCATGCCCCGCACGCTCCGCGATCAACGTGCCGCCGCGCGCTCAGCGTTCGACGAAGCCGCTGAGGCCGCCCTTGGGATGGGACCACTGCTCGGCGACATGCTCCACGTGGCCTGGGGTTTCGCCGGAACGCAGGGCGGCCAGGAGCTTTTCACAAGCTTCCCGGGGGCCTTCGGCGACCACCTCGACCCGCCTGCCCGGCAGGTTCGTGGCGCTGCCGACCAGGCCGAGCTCCAGCGCCCGGGAAAGTGTCCACCAGCGGAAACCCACGCCCTGAACCCGTCCGTGCACCCATGCGGTCAATCGTGCCCATTGCGAATCCGTCACGCTCGGCATGATGCCCCACGAGCGCCCGGGGCGCGGCCCTGCGGTCCGGCGCCTTGCGCCGATCGCTACGGTTACCGGCGACGCGGGTGCACCCGCGCCATTTCGGTCAGCGGCCGGACGTTTCGGGGCATCCGGCGCAGGCCGCCCGACGAGCCGACGAGTGGGGCACGCATGGACCCGATGCTGGTGGAAGATTCGGATGCCCGGTCGAAAAGCCTGGTACTGCTGACGGCGTCGGGCATCGCCGTCGCAACGGTTTTCGCGACCGCGGCTGCGATGGTCGCCGGCGCCCAGCAGCGGGACGAGGCGACACCGGACTTCACGTTGAAGCCGACCGCCACGTCCCGGCCGCCACAGACGTCCTACGGGTCACCGCCGCCGCTGCTGCCGCCGCCCCCGATGAGCAGCAGCGAAACGTCGCCGCGGTCCTCGACCACCAGCGAGACGACGTCACACGTCGTGCCGAGCAGCGAAACGCCGACGGGAATCCCGACGCAGACTCCGACGCCACCGGGCCCCGGACCGGGACCTTGGCGGCCCCCGGCGCCTCCTGCGTCCACTCGACCGTCGCAGACGTCGCCGTCGCACCCGGTTTCCCCGACCACACCCAAGCCGACCGCGACGTCCTCGTCGACGCCGACGGAGACCAGCGGCTCGGAGACCTCGAGCGACAACTCGTGACGCTCGCGGTGCACGCCTGCCGGTCGCTGTGCTCGTGGCACCGGACACCCAAGCAGCTCAACGGGTTTCCGCTGCTGGCCTGCCGAGGCTGCGGGTCGCAGTGGATCCGCAGCGAGCCGTGGACGCCCATCGACCACACCGGGCGGATCCCCGACGACGTGCGCGCCGAACTCGCCGAACGCTGACCCGTGCGCGGGCCTGTCGCACCCGCCCAACGCCGAAGATCTCCCCACCTTGGGCAAATCGGTGCGGCACGATTCGGAAAATTATTCGAGCCCGACCGGGGAAATCACCGCGGGTCGCCGCGAACGACAAGATCGGCACGGCCTCGACTGGCCGAGACGATCGCCGCATTCCGTTCGTCGCTGCGATGAACCCATTCCGCCGCCTCGCCGGGGGTCCGGCCGTAACCGATGTGTCTGGCAATGAGCCGCTGCACCCGGATGTCGTCATCGGGCGCGAGGAACCATGCCTCGTCGAGCAATTCCCGGACCGCCGCCCAAGGCGGGCTGTCCAACAGCAGATAATTGCCTTCGGTGATCACCAGCGGAACATCGGGCTCGACGGCAATGGCACCGGCATAGGATTCCTCGATCTCCCGATGGAACTCGGGCGCATAAACGGTGTCCGGTCCGCATTCCCGAATCCGCCGGAGCAGCGCAACGTACCCCGCGCCATCGAAGGTGTCGGGCGCCCCTTTCCGAGCCGCCCGCCCAAGCCGCCGCAACTGCGCATTGGCCAGGTGAAACCCGTCCATCGGCACCAGCACGGCGGAGCCACCGAGCTCCCGGAGAAGGTGCTCGGCCACGGTCCCCTTCCCGGCACCGGGAGCCCCGGCGATCCCCAGGATCCGCCGTTGCCCCGCCCCGGCCAAAGCCCGCGCCCGCTTGACCAACTCTTCGTACCCGACCACACCACACCTCCAGAGCATCTGGAGCTCAGGCTACGCAGCACCGAACCGGGCTACGAAGTTCGCGTGCTTGTCCGAATTGCCGAGGGCCAGCGTGATCGTTTGCACGCCGTCCCGCTGCCCAACATGGGTTCGGCACAGTTCCGCGGCGGCGTCGGTTCATTCCTGCCAGAGGTCGGCGAGGAGTTCTTTGGTGTATTCGACGATTCTCGCGTTGTCCGCCGGGGCTACCGTGCTCCAGCGGCGACCGTCACCGCTCGCGCGGACCACGTGGCTGTAGCGGCCCTTCGCGGTGTCGTGGAAGGCGACCACCCGGTCGGCCCGCTCCGGTTTGCCGCCCCGGTTCGGGCAGCATTCCACGCCGAACTGGCCGCGGATGCCCATGCCGTCGGCCATGTTGGCGACGTCGGCGGCATCGTCCGGGGCGATGCCGAGGGCGCGAAGTTCGTCGGTGAACACGAGCACGTTGTTTGGGCCCGCATAATCGCTGGCCGCGCGGAGGATCTCGTTGGGCAGGCTCACCGCCCGGCCCGGGCCGGGCGGCATTTCGCCCGCCACCGACACCGCGGCCTCGGCCAGCGAGCTCCCCCGGATCGGGGTGAGCTCGACGATGTCACCGTCCACAATGGTCAACAGACCGTCGCCGCCGTTGGCCGAGGCCAAGGCGCGGATCGGCCGGTCGGCCCAGATCCGCACGTCGATGCTGCGCTGCGGACGGTCCAGCAGGCCGAGCAGGTCGGCGAAGCCGACGTCGACGCGGTCGCGATTGCCCTCGGCGAGGCGACGCTTGCGGAGCCCGGCCCACACTTGCGCCACGAGCTCGGCGCGCTCGGCGTAGGTCGCTCCCGGGCTCGGCACGTTGAGGATGATGTGCCGGCGCTCGGTGAGCTTCTCCGCCTCGCACACCACGTCGAATTCCAACGCGGACAACACGATCGGGTCGGCTTCTGCTCCAGGGCGCACGTCAATCCTGCTTCGTCGGCTCGTCTCCGGCGGTGCGTTCCTCGCCGGATTCGTCTTCGGGCTCGAAGTGCCCCAGCACCGCCGGGGCGACCAGCCGCTCGTCGTCGAAAGGGGTTTCCTCGGCGACGTACTTGTTCTCGTGCTCCGCGTCCTCGCTGCGCTTCTCGCCACGAGTCGCCGCCGGACCCATCATCGAACCGGTCGCCGGCCGGCTCCCCGGCGTGTTGCCCGCGGCCCGCCCGGCGGTGGTGTCGCCGGGACCGCCACCGATGCCGGACGCGCCGCCACGCCCCACTCCGCCGGACTTGCCCTCCACACCCGAGCCGCCGCGCAGGTTTCCGCCACCGGCTGTCGCACCGGCCGGGCCTCGTCCCCCGAGCATCCGGCTCGCGGCATAAGCGCCGACACCGGCAACTGCCGCACCACCCGCCGCGATTCCGATCACTGCGCCGGTGTTGATGCCGTCACCGGCCTCGGCGGCCAGCGGAGTCCTGTCCGCCTTGCCGCCGGTGTCCTGCTCGTCCGGATGCAGGTCGCCGCCGCTGCGCCCGCCGGGCACCGGCGGAGCCGGGCGCTCGCCGCGCCCGGTCCCGCCACCGACACTGCCGCTGCCACCGACGACCGCGCCTGGCACACCTACATCCCGCGCCGAGCCGTCGCCGCCGTAGAAGCCGCCGACCGAACCCACGCCGATACCCGGCATGCTCGTCCCGGACGTCGACTGCGCGAACACCGCGGCCGGGGCTACCTCGGGCAGCGGCCGGTAGGAGTCGGCTTGGTTGACCGAGGTGTCGCGATACGAATGCAAGGCGGCCTGCGCGGCCTGCTTCTGCGCCTCGATCTTCTTGGCTTCGACGTCGTAGTCGCTCTCGTAGCCGAAGCCACCACCGACCCATTCGAGCAAGTTTTCTGACTGCTTGTGCTTGAGTTCGTCGTTGTTCGGCAGCCGGTTGCGGGCGGACTCGTAGCCCCGGCCCTGCATGTCGACGCTGTCGGCCGAAGCCTTCAACGGATCCGGCGCGTCGGACATGACGACGGACTGCTGCTGGGTAGCGGCCGCCGCGAGACTCCCGGCGTTGCCCTCCCACGCGATCTGCAGCTTGCCGAGCTCGCGGCGCAGGGTTTCGTCGAGATCGACGACCACCTGCACGCACTCGTCCAGCGCGCGCACGGCGCCCTGCATCGACTCCGTGCCGCGCCCCTGCTTGATCTGGGTGATCCATCCCTCCAGCTGGGGGATGTCCATCCCCTCGAACCGGATGTCGCGAATCGGATCGATGCTGGTCACGACTTTCCCCCTAGCTACTCTGCAAGGTCGTCACGGCCGCTTCGGCGGCCTGCTTCGCCCGGTCGCACATCTGCTGATTGTTCATCCCGCCGGGAGTTTGGAGCATCATGTTGATCCAGAGCGTCTGCCCTTCGGCGGCATCGACGAACACGTCACAGCCGAGGCTTTCCCCGCCGGCGAGCTGGCCTTGCACAGCACCGAAACCATTGATCTCGTACGCCGTTTCGGATTCCGGCGACGAGTTGACCTTGTGCATGAACGAGTTGATACCCTCGGGCACCACCCGAAGGGCGACCCCGAACTGAGCATTTCCGGCCTCGCCGAGGAAAGCGCAGCCGTTGTAGTTGTTCCCGTTCTTCGGTACTGGCCGACCTGACCCGCCGACCTGCACCGATCGCTTTTGGTCGGACCTCAGCCAGTTGCAGATCTCGGTGTCCTGCTTACCCGCAACGGCCAGCTCCCGCGGCCGTTGGGGCAGATTCAACGAGGAGTTCTTCGTCGTCGGAACCGAAGTGGCCGGGGCGGCGTCCGGGGTCGGGCCGTTTACCGTGCAACCAGTTAGCGCGACTGCGGTCCCAGCCAACGCGATCAAACCGTACCCGATACGCACCCGCAACGAGATCCCCTCACATCTGCCTTTGCTGCAGTTCGAACGACGCCTTGATCTCATCGTCGGTATAGCCGTACTGCTTGGCCGCTGCTCCGATTTGATCTCCCAGATCGATAACGTTCTGCACGTACTGCATTAGCCGCTGGAAGTGGGAATCCCGGTTGCCGACCAGGTTCGCAGTCCACACCGCTGCGGCCGTCTTACTGATGTCGTCGGTGGCAGGTGCGGACACTCGCAGGCTGGGCGCGAGATCCGTGAGCTTGAACTTCGCGTCCTCCGCAGCCATCAGGATGGCCTTTCGCACCTCTAGGACGTTGTCCTTGTTGACGGCGATGGTCTGACCGGTACCGCCGGGGACCGGCGGCGGTGGCGGTGGTGCTGGCGTCGTCATCGCGGGAAACCCCCAGGTCGCGGCGTCTGATCACCGGGTCGACGCAGACCCTAGCAGCGCGCCTTTCCGCGATACACAGACTCGCGGAAACTTCACACCAACCCCACGCCCTTATGCCCCAACGCGCATGAGCTCACCGACGAAGTCGGCCCATCGAGCAGCGGAAAACACCAGCACGCCGCCATCGGGCGCTTTCGAATCCCGAACGCCGACGACACCAGCTTGCCGGGCGATCTCGACGGAGTTACCGCTGTTCGCGCTGAGGCTCGACTTCCGCAACGTGTCACCGCTGAACGCAACTTCAACGCAGTTGGAGTTGGCGGAACTTCGGCTGGACTTCAGCCACGTGTTACCGATAAAAGCTACTTCAACACAGTTGGAACTAGCCGTACTACGGCTTGACTTCCGCCAGCACGCGGCGGCTAGGTCATCGGGCCTCATACCTGCATGATGGCACGCAGCGATCAAGCGATGAGGGCTTGCAGGATCTTGACCGAGTCACCCGGCTCCTTCGCCTTGCCCACCAGTTCGTCCCACGCTGCCGAGTACACCGCCAACTGGTCATCCTCGTCCATGAACAAGTTCACCGTCTTGTGCTCAAGCAACACCAGGCTTGCTTCGGAGCCGTACTCCAAGATCACGAAGGAACCGTTCAGACCCGGGTGCAGCCCGGCATCATGAGGCATCACCTGGATCGTGATATTCGGCCGCGACGCGGCATCAGCCAGGTGCCGAAGCTGCCGTTCAAGCGCGCCGTCCGGACCAATCGGACGCGTCAAGGCCGTTTCTTCGATGATCACATGCAGTTCAAGCGGCTCTTCCTTGCCGAGAAGGCCTTGTCGGGCCATCCGCGCGGACACCAGCGAATCAACCTCACGAGCGCTCAGGCGGCCAGTCGCATCAATGATCGCCCTTGTGTATTCCGGCGTTTGCAATAGCCCAGGAACGACCAACGGCTCGTAGTTCAACAGCGCACTTGCTTCGTACTCGAAATCCGTCCAGGTCTGCCAGTCCTCCGGCAGGTTCGCGTTGCTCAACCGCAGCCAGCCGCGTTCGTCGGCATGGCGCGCAATGTCCAGCAGTTCGACACGGCGCTTCTTCGACGGCCGGTAGAAATCAAGCAGTTTCTCCAGATCGTCCAGGTAGATCCCGCTCTCGCAGTTCTCGAAGCGACTGACCTTGCTCGCTGACATGCCGGTCGCCTTCGCAAGCTCGGCGGCAGTCAGTCCGGACCCGATCCGCTGCTTGCGCAACACATATGCCAACCGTCGGGAGCGAACCGACGGGCCCGCACGACGTGCCAATGAAACCTCCCTGAGTCAACGGAAAACGGTAGCTCCGCGAGCTCGGGCGATCGATCACCGAATCGTGTACTTGAGACAAGAAATGCATCCAACCGATTAACTCTAGTATCCACCGGACCGCAACATCGGGAGGAAGAGATGGCGGCGAACGTTGGGGAGTCTCTAGTGCGCGCGACAGCGGGCGCCGACCGGGTTTTCACTTCAGGACGCCTTACCGCCGAACGGAGCAACCCGGAACGTGATCTTCTCGATGCGGTGAGTGATACCCAAGTCGCTCATGGCACCGAGTCCTCTTGGTACCGTTCCGCACCATTCGATTCCATGATCCACGTTGGGGAGGCGTGGCTCCATGACGCTTGTACAACGCCGTCCTGGCGTGGGTTTTCCACGCTCTAAGGGCGTACTGCGGCTCACCGGCTCGGTCTTCGACGAGCCGGATCCCGCCGCCGAACCGCTCGACCCCGCCGCCGAACTGCTCGACCCCGCCGCCGAACTGCTCGACGCCGTGCGGCGGTTCCGCGGCGACCAGGTGACCATCGAGCAGCTGGCCGCCGCCCTGCGCGGCACCACGGTGTACGTCGCGGTGTCCGATGAGGATGGTGGGTTCGCGCTGTCAACCGGGCGCAACGGCGAGCTGTCCTGGCTCGCGGTGTTCACCTCGCTCGGCCAGATGGCCGAGTCCTACCGCGCGGCCGGTCGCGGTGCCGACACCGTGCGCTACGGCATGTTGACCGGCGCCGAGCTCATCGACGAGTGTCTGCCGGACCTGCCGCGGGGCACCGGTCTGGTCCTCGATCCCGGCGGCGAACACGGCACGGCGCTCGCCCCGGTACCCGGGCTCGTGCCCGATGAACTCGCGGTCAAAAAAGGCGGAAAGTGATGGCGCACAACAGTTTCACCGTCGACGTGGGGGCCTTGCAGAGCGCCGAGTCGGGGATTCGGGACGCCGTGGCCGTGCTCGGCGAGATGGCCGGGTGGGGCATGGCCGCTTCCGGCAAGCAGGGTAAGGGTTTGGTGGAATACCTGTTGCAGTCGGGCGACATCGGCCACGGAGAGCTGACCAGGGCGCTGCTCCAGTTCGGTGAATCTTGGGAATTCGGCGTCCGGTACCTGGTCGAGGACGGCTACGCGGCCGCGGACGCGCTCGGCGAGGCGCGCGTCGCCTACCAGCAGCTGGATGCCGAGGCGGAGCAGCGGCTCGTCGCGGCCCTGCGGGAGGACTGATGGTCAGCAACAGCAGCACTTTCCAGCAGGACATCGACGAACTCGGCCACGAAGCGAAGAAGCTCGGTCAGGCGACCGGCTTGGTCGCGGAGGACATCATCCCGGGGGATCTCGCGGCAGTCGCCGAGGTCGGCGAGCACCTGACCAAGCTCGGCGACGCCTTCGAGCGGGCCGGTCAGGGCATCAAGTCGATCGACTCCGGCGGCTGGACCGGGCAGGCCGGGGATGCCTTCCGGGAGAACTACCTGGAGAAGGCCCCCGCGGAGTGGCTGAAGGCGGCCGATGCGTTCGCCGATGCGGGCAAGGCCGTCCTGGACTTCCAGAAGGTCCTTGCCGAGGCGAAGGAAAAGGCCACCCGCGCCGAGGAAGACCTGGAGCGCGCCAACGCGGCCTCGCAAGCAGCGGCGAGCAAGCACAATGCGGCGGTCGAGGCATACGAGTCCGGCAGTTCGGGTACGGCACCGGCGGACTTCGTGGATCCCGGTGCCGAAGCGCGCGCCCGCGCGCAAGCGGAGATCGCCGCGGCCAAGGCTGCGGTGCAGGAAGCCGGTGACCGAGCAGCGAAGGCCGTTACGGAAGCCGCCACGGCCGCCCCCGCCACGCCGAGCAAGCTCGCCCAGATAGGCGCGAACTTGATCGACAACGTCCAGATCACCGGGGATATGCTCTACGACTTCGGCGCTGGAGCGGTCGAGGGCGTCGTGGGGGCGGCCCAGGGTCTGTGGGGCCTCGGGGAGGCTTACTTCTACAGCCAGCCGGCCGCGTGGGCGATCGACCCCGAAGGCAAGGCCGCGTTCGACAAGGCCGCCTCGACCACGGCGATGTCCGCTCTCGAAAACCCTTACCAAGCGGTCAAATCCGTCGTCGACGTCGACGGCTGGAAGCAGAACCCGATGAAAGCCGTCGGTTCGATGGCTCCCGACGCGGTCGCCTCGGTCGTCGGCGGTGCGGGCGTCGCATCCAGGGCCGCCAAAGCCGGCGGCAAGATCGGCGATATGGCCCGCGACCTCGGCAAAACCACCAAGACGGCCGACCGGCTCGGCGATGTCGGACGCCACACCCCGGATGCCCCCAGGAACACCCCGCCGTGGGGCGACTACGGCTCGCTGCCGCCAGAACGGCCCGCGGGCTGGCACGATGCCCCGCCGCTGTACGACAAGTTCGACCCGGACGACGGGAAACCCTTCGGCCCGCAAGGGAGCCCGGAAGCGCACGCCCCCGAACCGGAACCTCCCCACGCCCCAAGCACCGAGACGCCAGGCCGCCCTACGCCGGATTGGTACAACGAAGCACCCGACAACTGGCTGGACGAAGGCGCGCACCAACCCGAACCGCACAACGCGCCGGACTCCCAACCGCCACACGACTCAGAATCGCCGCACCACCCGGACGGTACGCGCCCGGACGATCCGCTACCGCAGACCGAGCCGGAGATTCTGCAAGAGCTGGCGTCGATCGAAGCCATCAAGGAAAAGCTCTCCCAGGCCCTGGACCAAGGGCCCCCGCCGCCGGAGCGCGCTCGCATCGAAAGCCAGATACGTGAACTGTCCGCACGTGAGAGGGTGCTCCGAAGCAGAATCTGACCGGACCGAATCATCGACCACGAGGGAGACATGCAGCCGACCCCGCAGACCAGCACGCCGAGATCCCGAACGGTTCGGGTGTGGGCCAAGCACCCGGAAACCGGCGAACCAAGCGCGCTGAACGCGCAGGTGACCTGGCAAGCAATCGGCGACGACGAGGTGCAAGTGTGGGTTACCGTTGGCCCCGACACCTACACAGAGACGGGTACCAACCTGTTCTACGCGCTCTTCATGATCCGGCTGAAGTACTTGGAACCGAACTGGATCCTGCTGCTCACCAAGGGATGCCGCCACGACGTGTGGTCCCCGAGCCCCCTTGATCCCCGCTACTTCCCCGGTGATCTCGGTGTTGTCGAGGTGCCCGGCCAGGGCGTGGTCGAGACCGTGGACCTGCTCGAACCGGCCGGGGACGATGTCGACAAGGTCGTCCGCTCTGACCAGCAGATGAAGCAGCACAGCCAGAACCGTTGAACCTGTGGTGAACAGCGGGTGATCGGGCCCGGCAAGGCTCGCTCGCGCACCTACGTTCCTTGATCACTGGCGCGGGAGGAGGCGATGTCGGTGGTCAGCTGGGGAGAAACCGTTCAGGCGTTGGCCGCGTTGTTCGGCGATCACGTCGGCAGTTCGGTGCTCGCCGTGCTGGCCGTCGTGACCATCGCCGCTCCCGTGGTCGATCGGTTCATCATTCGGCGCAAGCGGCTCCACTACCGAGTGCTGTACAACTCCAAGATCGGGTTGAGCCCCATCGAGTTGCACGACGGCGAGGTGCCGCCCGCCGATCCGCAGCTGATCAGGATCGCCCGGTTGGTGGACCGGATGAGCATCGTGATCATCCGCATCCGCAACACCGGCAGCTTCGGCACTGTTCGGGAACGGCTCGCGCAGCGGCTGGCCGGCGCCAAGACGACCCGCTGCGAACGCACCGAGACCCAAGATGCGATCGCCGCGATCGCCGCGACCCCCGGCGCTATCGGGTACGCCGATGCGCCCGCCGCGAGCCGGACGATCGCCGAGGGGCGCACGCTCGAAATCGTCGAGCTCGACGGGCAGTACCCGGAGGAGAGCAGCGCCCTGCACGGCTACCGGTTCAAGACCGTGGAATACCTCTACACCAAGGGAAATCCGTCCGAAGGCAGTCTGCTCGACCGCTTCATCGACTACCTGGGCAGCGACACCGGCCGCGCCGAGCTGCGCGACGGCGGATACGCCCCGTGCATCGGCCGAGACGGCCTTCTCCACCCGCTGTGCCGCGGCTCGTGATCCTGGTGGTGTTTGCGGCGCATTCGCACCGGCAAGAGCTCATGTTTCGAGGCGGTAGCCCATGCCTGCTTCGGTGATGAGGTGGCGGGGGTGGCTGGGGTCGAATTCGAGCTTGCGGCGGAGCTGGGCCAGGTAGACCCGCAGGTAGTGGGTTTCGTTGGCGTACTGGGGCCCCCAGACCTCCCTGAGGAGCTGTTTCTGGCCCACCAGGCGGCCCTTGTTGCGAGCCAGCACCTCCAGCATGCCCCACTCCGTCGGCGTCAGGTGGATCTCGACGCCGTCGCGCAGGACCCTCTTCGCGGACAGGTCCACCGTGAACGTCGAGGTCTCCACCACCGGTTGGTCGGCGGACCCGCTGGTGCTCGCGCGCCGGACCGCCGCGCGCAGGCGGGCCAGCAGTTCGTCCATGCCGAAGGGTTTCGTGACGTAATCGTCGGCTCCCGCGTCGAGGGCACGCACCTTGTCGGTGGAATCCGTGCGCGCCGAGAGCACGATGATCGGCACCATCGTCCAGCCACGCAGGCCGGCGATTACCTCGCTGCCGTCCATGTCCGGCAGCCCGAGGTCCAGCACCACCGCGTCGGGTTTGCCGTCGCTGGCGGCGTGCAGCGCGGACGCGCCGTCCACCGCGGTGGCCACCTGGTAACCGCGTGCGGTCAGATTGATCCGCAAGGCGCGCAGCAGCTGTGGTTCGTCGTCGACGACCAGAACCCTCGTCATTGTCTCCCCTGTCCGTCAGCAGTGACCGCCGGTAGTGAAAGTACGATCGTCAACCCGCCGCCGGGGGTGTCCTCGGCGCGGATCGTGCCGTGCATCGCCGCCATGAAACCCTGCGCCACGCTCAGCCCGAGCCCAACCCCGGCCACTCCGCTGTCACCGCGCTCGCCGTGCTCGCCGAGCCGCTCGAACGGCGCGAACACGGTGTCGACGGCGCCTTCCGGCAGCCCCGGCCCGTGGTCGACCACGCGCAACTCCACCCACGCCGCATGCTCGCTGGCCCGCACCCGGATCCGGCCGCCGTCGGGTCGCCCGTACTTCAGCGCGTTCTGCACCACGTTGGCCACCACGCGCTCCAGCAGCCCGATGTCGGCGAGCACCTGCGGCAGGCTTTCGTCGATGTCGACGTCGACGTGCTGCCGCCCGCCCAGACCGGCCAGCGCGATCGCCACGACTTCGTCGTAGCTAACGGGGCGCAGCCGCGGTGCGATCGCGCCGGTCGCCAGCCGGGAGGAATCCAGCAGATTGTCGACCAGTTCGGTCAGCCGGTCCGCGGACTCCTCCACCCCGCTGAGCAGCTCGGCGTTGTCCTCGTCCGACAGTTGCAGGTCGGGCGCGCGCAGGCTGCTGACCGAGGCTTTGATGGATGCCAGCGGCGTGCGCAGGTCGTGGCCGACCGCGGACAGCAGTGCGGTGCGCAGCTGCGTCGCGTCCGCGCGTCGCTGGGCTTCCCGCGCTTCCGCGGCCATCCGCTGCTGGCGCAACGCGACCAGGGCCTGCCCGGCGGCGCCGTCCAGGGCCGCTCGCTCGGCGGCCGGCAGGGGCCGACCGCCCGGTCGTTCAAGCACCAGGTGCACATCGGGGTTGACCTCGATGTCCACACCGGACTGACCCGGTTGGGTGCAGGGCTGCGCCCCGATCGCGGCCGCCACCTGCCAACCGCCTTCGGCGCGTTCCAGCAATGCCGCCGAGGTCAGGCCGAAGTTCTCCACGAGCTTCTCCAGCAGTCGGGGCAGCGGGTCGGGGTGGGTCAGCACGGTGCGGGCGTAGGAGCTCAGCAGCGTGGCTTCGGTTCGGGCGTTGGCGGCCTGGTCGGCCAGCCGCGCGGCGCGGTCGACCATGTATGCGACGATCACGCCGACGATCATCATCGCGCCCAGCGCCACCAAGTTCCGCGGATCGGCCACCGCCAGCGAATAGCGGGGCGGGGTCAGGAAGAAGTTCAGCATGCCGCCGGAGAGCAGAGCCGTGATGATTGCCGGCGCCATGCCGCCGACGAGCGCGACGACGACGGTGACCAAAAAGTAGCCGACGACGTCGGTCGAGAACGCGACATCGGTGAACGAGTAAGCCACCACGGTGACCAGGCCCGGCAGCAGCACCGCCAGCACCCAGCCCCACAGCAGCCGGGTCCGCGACAGGGAGGTGCGGGCGACCTCCCGCAGAAACCGGTGCCCGCGTGACTCGCCGTGGGTGACCATGTGCACATCGATCGCGCCGGACTTCTGCACCGTGTTGGCGCCGATGCCCTCGTCGAAGAGCCTCGCCCAGCGGGAGCGCCGCGAGGTGCCGACAACCAGCTGCGTGGCGTCCGCAGCCCGCGCGAACTCCAGCAGCGCCTCCGGCACGTCGTCTCCGACGACGGTGTGGAAACTGGCGCCGACGGCGTCGGCGAGCCTCCGCGCGCGGGCGATGCCGCCGGGGGCGGCCCCGACCAGCCCGTCGCCCCGCAACACGTGCACCACCTGCAGCTCCGCACCCGCCCGGGCCGCGATCCGGCGGGCCCTACGGATCAGCGTCTCGCTCTCGCGGCCGCCGGTGACGGCGACCACGACGCGCTCACGGGCCTCCCAGGTGTCGGTGATCTTCTGCTCCGCGCGGTAGCGACGCAGCGCCACGTCGACCTGGTCTGCCAACCACAGCAGCGCGAGCTCGCGCAGCGCCGTCAGATTGCCGGTGCGGAAGTAGTTGCCCAGCGCGGCGTCCACCCGGTCGGCCGCGTAGACGTTGCCGTGCGCCATGCGGCGGCGCAGCGCTTCCGGAGTTATGTCGGTGAGTTCGATCTGCCCGGCGCGGCGCACCACCTCGTCCGGCACGGTTTCCTGCTGCCGCACGCCGGTGATCGTCTCCACCACATCGTTGAGGCTCTCCAGGTGCTGCACGTTCACCGTCGACAGCACGTTGATCCCGGCCTCAAGCAGTTCGTCGATGTCCTGCCACCGCTTTTCGTTGCGGGAGCCGGGCGCGTTGGTGTGCGCGAGTTCGTCGACGACGGCGACCGTGGGTTTGCGCTCCAGCACGGCATCGACGTCCATCTCGGTCAATTCGACCCCGCGGTGGCCGAGGCGCCGGCGCGGCAGCACCTCCAGCCCGTCGAGCAGCGCGGCGGTCTTGGCTCGGCCGTGGTCCTCGACGAAGCCAACCACCACGTCCGTACCGCGCTCGACCCGACGGTGCGCCTCGTTGAGCATCGCGTAGGTCTTGCCGACCCCTGGCGCCGCACCGAGGTAGATCCGCAGCTCGCCGCGTCGTCGTCCTTTCTCCGCCACGCGTCCAGTCTCCTACGAACCGTTGTTATCAGCGGTTGCCATCGCCGGGTACCAGGCCCCATCTCAACGTACTCATGAGCCTTGACCAGGCAAATCGGTCCGGTGGACGGCGACGTTGAGGGTTGTCGCGTTCACCACGCGTTCGGACACGAACCCGCCGGTGGTGTTCTCGGCGATCAGCCGCCGGACCTCGTCCACCGGGAGGCCCGTGACGCGAGCCACCCGAGGCGCCTGCAGCTGCGCGTAGGCCGGGCTGATGTGCGGGTCAACGCCGCTGGCGGACGCGGTGACCGCGTCGGTCGGCACCTGCTCGGGCGCCACGCCCTCGCGAAGGGCGATCGCGGTGCGCCGCTCCCACACCACCGCCAGCAGGTCCTCGCTGGCGCCGCCATAGTTGGAGCCGCCCGAGGTCGACGGGTCGCCCGGCCCCAGGCCGCCCTCGGCGGAGGCAGCTGGGCGGGTGTGGAAGTACGGGTCGTTGGCCGGGTCGGCCGGCACCGGGTCGATGCCGATCAGCGACGAGCCGACGACCCGGCCGTCCACCACGATCTGCGATCCCTCGGCCCTGGCCTGCAAGCCGGGGATCCGGCTGATGGCCCAGATCGTCAGCGGGTAGGCCACGCCGAGCACAACGGTCGCCACCAGCAGCAGCCGCAACCCCGCCAAGGTCTGGCGCAGGAGTGTGTTCTTCATCGGTGCCTCTCTGATCGACGTGCGGATTTCCCTTGAAATCGCCGTCCACCACGACGGGAGCCGGGCATCAGCCGATGCCCGGGAGGAAGCGGATCGCGAGATCGATCAGCCAGATGCCCAGGAACGGCGTGACGATGCCGCCGACCCCGTAGATCAGCAGGTTGCGGCGCAGCAGCGCGCTCGCGGTGGTGGGCCGGTAACGGACACCGCGCAGCGCCAGGGGGATCAGCGCGATGATGACCAGCGCGTTGAAGATCACCGCGGCCAGGATTGCCGAGGTCGGGGTGGCCAGCCGCATGATGTTCAGCGCGTCCAGCTGCGGGTAGATCGCCACGAACATCGCGGGCAGGATCGCGAAGTACTTGGCCAGGTCGTTGGCGATGCTGAAGGTGGTCAGCGCGCCTCGGGTGATCAGCAGCTGCTTGCCGATCTCGACGATCTCGATCAGCTTGGTCGGGTCGGAGTCGAGGTCGACCATGTTGCCGGCCTCTTTGGCCGCCGCCGTGCCGGTGTTCATCGCGACGCCGACGTCGGCCTGCGCGAGCGCGGGCGCGTCGTTGGTGCCGTCACCGGTCATCGCGACCAGCCGGCCGCCTTCCTGCTCGGCCTTGATCAACGCCATCTTGTCTTCGGGCCTGGCCTCGGCGAGGTAGTCGTCGACGCCCGCCTCGGCGGCGATGGCCTTGGCGGTGAGCTCGTTGTCACCGGTGACCATCACGGTGCGGATGCCCATCGCGCGCAGTTCGGCGAACCGCTCCTTCATACCGGGCTTGACCACGTCGGACAGCCGGATCACGCCGACGACGCGGGTGATCCCGCCGCTGCGCGCGGCGACCACCAGCGGCGTGCCGCCTTGCGAAGCGATGCTCTCCGTCGCCGCCTCCACTTCGGACGAGATGCCGCCGGCCCAGGCGCACACCGCGCTGGTGGCGCCCTTGCGGATCTCGCGGCCGTCGATGTTGATGCCGCTCATCCGGGTCTGGGCGGTGAAGGCGACCTCTTCGGTCTCCGGCTCCGAGCCCTGCGGCCGCGCCGGTAGCCCGAATCGCTCGGCGCAGTACGCGACGATGCTGGTGCCCTCGGGGGTCTGGTCGGCGAGGCTGGACAGCCGCGCGACCTCGGCCAGCTCGCCGAGCGTGGCGCCGCCGACCGGCATCAGCTCGGTGCATCGCCGGTTGCCGAAGGTGATCGTGCCGGTCTTATCCAGCAGCAGCGTGTCCACGTCGCCGGCGGCCTCCACGGCGCGGCCGGACTTGGCGAGCACGTTGCGCTGCACCAGCCGGTCCATGCCCGCGATGCCGATCGCCGAGAGCAGCGCGCCGATCGTGGTCGGGATCAGGCACACCAGAAGCGCGGTCAGCATGATCACCGACAGCAGCGAGCCGGAGTAACCGGCCATCGGCTGCAGGCCGACCACCGCGAGCAAGAAGATGATCGTCAGCGTCGACAACAGGATCGTCAGCGCGATCTCGTTCGGCGTCTTCTGCCGCTGCGCGCCCTCCACGAGCGCGATCATCCGGTCGACGAAGGTTTCGCCGGGCTTGGCGGTGATCTCCACGACGATTCGGTCGGACAGCACCGTGGTACCGGCCGTGACCGCCGAGCGGTCGCCGCCGGATTCCCGGATCACCGGGGCGGATTCGCCGGTGATCGCCGACTCGTCGACGGTCGCGATGCCTGCGACCACGTCGCCGTCGCCGGGGACGGCCTCGCCGGCTTCGACCACCACCCGGTCGCCGACGCGCAGCGCCGTGCCCGGCACCCGTTCTTCGACGCCGTCGACGAGCCGCCGCGCGACCGCTTCGGTCTTGGTGCGCCGCAACGATTCCGCCTGCGCCCGGCCGCGGCCTTCGGCGACCGCTTCGGCGAGGTTGGCGAACAGCACGGTGAACCACAACCATCCGGCCACCGAGATGCCGAATACGTCCGGTTCGGTCACGGCCAGCACCGTGGTCAGCACCGAACCGGCCCACACCACGAACATGACCGGGTTGGTCAGCTGGTGTTTCGGGTTCAGCTTGCGCAGGGCTTCCGGCACCGAGGTCCAGAGCTGGCGCGGGCTGAAGGCGCCCGCGGACATCTTCCGGGGAGCGGTTTCCCGCGCCGACTGGGGTTTCTCTGGTTTCTCCAGGATCGTGGTCACGCGAGGGCCTCCGCGATCGGTCCGAGGGCGAGCGCGGGCAGGAAAGTCAGGGCCGCGACGAGGATGATGGTGCCGCCGAGCAGCCCGGCGAACAGCGGGCCGCCGGTGGGCAGGGTGCCGGCGGTGGCCGGGACTGGGTGCTGCCGGGCCACCGCACCGGCCAGCATCAGCACCGCGAGGATGGGCACGAACCGGCCGAAGAGCATCGCCAGCGCCAGCGTGACCTGGAAGAAGTCGCCGGTCACGGTCAGCCCTGCGAAGGCGCTGCCGTTGTTGTTGCCCGCCGAGGCGAAGGCGTAGAGGACCTCCGACAACCCGTGTGCCCCGGTGTTGGCCAAAACGTCCTCAGTGGACGGAAATGCGAGCGCGGTACCGGCGCCGAGCAGCACCATCGCGGGCATGGCAAGGATCGAGATCGCCGCCGCCGTGATCTCTGCCCGCCCGAGCTTCTTGCCCAGGTATTCCGGTGTGCGCCCGACCATCAACCCGGCCAGGAACACCGCGATCACGGCCAGCACCAGGATGCCGTACAGGCCGGCACCGACACCGCCGGGCGCGACCTCGCCGAGCAGCATGTTCAGCAGCGGCACCAAGCCGCCGAGGCCGGTGAAGCTGTCGTGCATCGAATTGACCGCACCGGTGGAGGTTCCGGTGGTCGCGACCGCGAAAAGGCCCGAGAGGAAAAGGCCGAAGCGGGCCTCCTTGCCTTCCAGCGCCCCGCCGGCGGCCAGTGTCGCCGGGCCGTTCGGGTGGCTTTCGGCCCACCAGACCACCGCAGTCATCGAAGCCATGATCGCGACCATCACCGACAGCAGCACCCGGCCCTGGCGGCGGTCGCCGACGAGAGTGCCGAACGTGCGGGTCAGAGCCAGCGGGATCACCAGGATCAGGAAGATCTCCAGTAGATTGCTGATGCCTCCGGGGTTGGCGAACGGGTGCGCCGAGTTGGCGTTGAGCACCCCGCCGCCATTGGTACCGAGCTCCTTGATGGCTTCCTGGCTGGCGATCGGCGCGGTGGCGATGGTGTGCGGCTGCCCGTCCAGCCCGACGACATCGAGCCCGGGGGCCAGGCTCATCGTCGCGCCGAGCGCGACCAGCAGCACCGCACTGATCGCCGCGATCGGCACCAGGATTCGGGTGCAGCCCCGGGTGATGTCCACCCAGAAGTTGCCGATGCGGCCGGTGCCCGCGGCGACGAATCCGCGCACCAGCGCGATCGCGACGGCCATGCCGACCGCCGCCGAGACGAAGTTCTGCACGGTCAGCCCGGCCATCTGCACGGTGTGTCCGAGGACTTTTTCCGGCACATAGGACTGCCAGTTCGTGTTGGTCACGAAGCTGACTGCGGTGTTGAACGCCATCGCGGGCTCGACCGAGCCGCGGCCGAAGCTCAGCGGCAACAGCGGTTGCAGCCGCTGCATCAGGTAGAGCAGCGCGATGGACATGAACGAGAAGCCCAGGACACCGGCGGCGTAGGTGGCCCAGCGCTGCTCGGTGTCACCGTCGACGCGCACCAGGCGGTACACCGCTTTCTCGATGCGCCAATGCTTCTCACTCGTGTACACGTGGGCCAGGTAGTCACCGAGGGGTCGGTAGACCACGCCGATGGCCAGGATCAGGAGGCCGACCTGGACCAGGCCGACCGTCAGTGAACTCATCAGAACTTCTCCGGCCGGATAAGCGCGACGAACAGATAACCGATCAACAGCAGCGCCAACACGCCCCCGGCGACGTTGGCAAGCACAGTGCTCACAAGCGCTCCAAACCGCGGAGGGTCAGCGCGAGTACGAGGAACCCGCCGATTAGCAACACGGCGTAGGCGAGATCAGCCACCGCTGCGCACTCCTCACTGGCAACTGGGGTCACCGGCCTTCGGTGACCACCCGGGTACATCGAAATCTCCGGTGCCTGGGGCGGCCAAGGTCCATGACGGCTCCTTGATGCCGGCGCCCCACGCCTTGATGCCTCCTTGATGTCACCCGAACGAGTTAATTGGTCGCGCCGGGTTCGAGTGGTTTCGTGGATCCGCACGGTTTGCACGTGGGTGACTTCACCCGGTTACTTGGTTTCGTCGATGCAACGATCTCGTTACTCTCGCTAAGGAACGCGCGTGGGGGCGCCAGACCCGAGACCCGGTATCTGCGGTCCCGCGCGTGAAGCCGACGAGACCGAAGGAGGGCACCTGACATGTGCGGCATCTCCGGCTGGATCGACTTCCAGCGCGACCTGACCCGCGAGCAGCCCACGATCGACGGGATGTGCGCGACCATGACGTGCCGCGGCCCGGACGCGGGCGGCACCTGGGTCGGCCCGCACGCCGCGCTGGGTCACCGACGGCTGGCCGTCATCGACCTGCCCGGCGGGGCGCAGCCGATGGAGGCGGGCACCCCCGACGGCAAGGTCGCGATGGTCTACAGCGGCGAGGCATACAACTTCACCGAGCTGCGCGACGAACTGCGGCGCCGCGGTCACCGGTTCGACACCGACAGCGACACCGAGGTCGTGCTGCACGGCTACCTGGAATGGGGCGCACAGGTCGCCGAACACCTCAACGGCATGTTCGCCTTCGCCGTCTGGGACACCCGCACCGAGCAGTTGCTGCTGATCCGCGACCGGATGGGCATCAAGCCGCTGTACTACTACCCGACCGAGCAAGGCGTACTGTTCGGCTCCGAACCCAAGGCGATCCTGGCGAACCCGCTGGCCGACAAGACCGTCGACGCCGAAGGCCTGCGTGAGCTCTTCGTGACGCTCAAGACGCCGGGGCAGGCCGTGTGGTCGGGCATGCGGGAGGTCGAGCCGGGCACCATCGTCACCGTCGATCGCAAGGGCCTGCGCGAGCACACCTACTGGCGGCTGCGGGCCGTCGCGCACGCCGACGACCAGGAGACCACCGTCGCCCACGTCCGCGAGCTGCTCGACGACATCGTTGCGCGGCAACTGATCTCCGACGTGCCGCGCTGCGTACTGCTCTCCGGCGGCTTGGACTCCAGCACCATCACCGCGCTCGCCGGGCTCCAACTGGGGCGCATCGGCGAGCAAGTGCGCAGCTTCTCGGTCGACTTCGTCGGTCAGACCGAGAATTTCGTGCCCGACCCGATGCGAGCCACACCGGATGCGCCGTACGTGCACGATGTCGCCCAGCACGTCGGGTCGCGGCACCAGGACATCGTGCTCGACCCCGACACGCTGGCAGACCCCGAAGCACGACGCGCGACCGTGCAGGCCAGGGACCTCCCGTTAGGGTTAGGCGACCTGGATCAGTCGTTATACCTGCTGTTCAAGGCCATCCGCGAGCACTCGACGGTGGCGCTGTCCGGCGAGTCCGCGGACGAGGTCTTCGGTGGCTACAAGTGGTTTCACGACCCGCAGGTGCGGGAGGCGCAGACCTTCCCGTGGATAGCCGGGATACGCATGCATTCCGGTGGGCGGGAGAACGTGCTCAGCCCGGACCTGACGTCGGCGCTGGACCTGAAGTCGCATGTGGCCGACAGCTACCGCGACGCAATCGGCTCGGTTCCGGTGCTCGACGGCGAGAGCGCCTTTGAGCGCAGGATGCGGGAGATCTGCTATCTGCACCTGACCCGGTTCGTGCGGATGCTCCTGGACCGCAAGGACCGGATGAGCATGGCCGTCGGCCTGGAGGTGCGGGTGCCCTTCTGCGACCACCGGCTGGTGGAGTACGTCTTCAACGTGCCGTGGTCGCTGAAAACCTTCGACGGGCGCGAAAAGAGCCTGCTGCGCCACGCCGCCGCCGACACGTTGCCGAAGTCGGTGGTGGAGCGGGTGAAGAGCCCGTATCCGTCCACTCAGGACCCGAAGTACGCGGCGGTGCTGCAGGGACAGGTCGCGGACCTGGTCGCCGCGGGCGACAAGGCGCTGTCGCTGCTCGACGAGAAGTGGCTACGCAAGGCGCTGGCGCAGGACCCAGCCCAGATCGACCAGGCGGCTCGCCTCACCTTCGAACGAGCCCTCGACCTGGCGACCTGGTTCGACCTCCACAACCCCACGATCAAGCTCTGAAAACATCCGATTTTGCCTAAAATTGGGGACTTCCGAACTCCGGCCAGTTCGGCCACCCTTATCGGGTTCCCGATTTTGCCTGAAGTTGGCGTTCGGCTTTCCGCGTCATGTAAGGGGTATCAGGAGGCGGAAGGTGCTGCCGCCGTCGGCGTTGGCGTGCAGTTCCACCCTGCCGTTGTGGGCCTCGGCAATCGCGGTGGTGATCGCGAGGCCGAGGCCGGCCCCGCCGGCCGCGCGGTTGCGGCCGTCGTCGACGCGGTAGAAGCGGTCGAAGATTCGCGGCGCGTGCTCCGGTGCGATGCCGGGGCCGGCGTCGCCGACCGAAGCCATCGCGACCGGGGTTCCCGCGCGCAGCTCCGCGCCCGCTGCGGCGAGCGCATGGCCGCCGGCGGAGCCCTGCGAAACCTCCACGCTGATCGGAGAGCCCGGCGGGGTGTGCATCAGGGCGTTGTTCACGAGGTTCGTCAAGACCTGTCGCAGGCGGGGACTGTCGCCAAGCACCCGCATCGGTCGTTCCGGTTCCCGCAGCTTGATCTCCCGCTCGGGGTCGCGCGCCCGCGCGTCGTGCACGACGTCCTGCACCAACGGCACCAGATCGAGGTCGACGAGATCGACGGTGCGCTCCCGGTCCAACCGGGCCAGCAACAGCAGGTCGTCGACCAGGCCGCCCATCCGCACCGCCTCGGACTCGATGCGCCGCATCATCATCCGCACGTCCTCCGGACGGTGCCGGTCACTGCGCCGGTACAGCTCGGCGAACCCCCGGATCGACGTCAACGGCGTGCGCAGCTCGTGCCCGGCGTCCGCGACGAACCGCCGGAGTCGAAGCTCGGAATGCTCGCGCTGCTGCAACGCGTCCACCAGCCTCCCGAGCATCGTGTTCAAGGCCGCACCGAGCCGCCCAGTCTCGGTGCGCGGATCCTGGTCGGGCACCCGCCGGTCGAGCTGCCCGGCGGCAATGGCGTCGGCGGTGTGCTCGATCCGATTCAGCGGCCGGAGGCTGAGCTGCACCGTCATCGCGGCTACCGCCGCCAGCACGAGGAGCACGCCGGCGCCGACCGCGAGCTCGATGGTGATCAGCTGATGAACCGCCGCCTCGGCATTGGCGAGCGAGAGCGCGAGCACGGCGAACCGCCCGTCGGGCAAGATGATCGTCCGCACCCGCCATTGCGAACCACCCGTCTGGTCGGGCACGGTCTTGATCTCCGGTCCGCGCTGCGGATCCCGCAGCACCGGCCCGCCCTGGTCGCCCGAGGTCTGCCCGATCATCCCGCCGACCTGAGCGCCGCCGGGATCAAAGATCAGCACCCGGAAGTCGGTGGGCAGGTCGCCGCGCCCTCGCTCGTCCGCAGGCGGCGCGGCCTGTGGCGGCTCCGGTGGCAAAAGCCGTCCGTGTTCCCACGGTCGGGACATTTCGATCAGCCGCTCGTCGGTGCGCTCGACCAGCGAACGACCCAGCAGGGCGACGCTGGTGGCGCCCATCAGCAGCAGTCCGGTCACCAACGCGCCGACCAGTACGAACACCAACCGCCCGCGTAGCGTTCGCAGGATGGTCATCGCCGCTCCGGTGGCAGGCGCAGCACGTAACCCACGCCGCGGATGGTGTGGATCAGCGGCGGCAGCGCCACCGAGTCGATCTTGCGGCGCAGATAGCTGATGTAGGACTCGACGATCCGGCTGTCCCCGCCGAACTCGTAGTTCCACACCCGGTCCAGGATCTGCACCTTGCTGACCACCTTCTCGGCATTGATCAGCAGGTAGCGCAGCAGCTTGAACTCGGTCGGCGACAGGCTCACCAGCTCACCGGCGCGGCGGACCTCGTAGGTTTCCTCGTCCAGTTCGAGATCGTGGTAGCGCAACCGCGAGTCGTTGACCTGGGCGGGGCGCACCCGGCGCAGGATCGCGCGCAACCGCAGCACGACCTCGTCCAGGCTGAACGGTTTGGTTACGTAGTCGTCGCCACCGGCGGTGAGCCCGGCGATGCGGTCTTCGACGGCGTCACGCGCGGTCAGGAACAGCACCGGGACGGCGTTGCCGTCGGCCCGCAGCTTGGTGGCGACCGAAAACCCGTCCTGGTCCGGCAGCATCACATCCAGCACCACGATGTCCGGCCCGAACTCCGTGGCGGCCCGCAGCGCATCCGCCCCGGTACCGGCTCCGCGCACCTCGAAACCGCTGAGCCGCAACGCCGCGGTCAGCAACTCCAGGATGTTGGGTTCGTCGTCGACGACCAGCACGCGCGCACTATTGGTATCCGCCACGTCGTCAAGCATCGCTCACCTCCCTGGGAAAAAGCTGGGCGCATCCTGGGAACCACCAACGACCTCGCCGAGGCTTCCGCGACCCGAAATCCCGTTTCGCTGGGACCGGGCCGTGCGCGCCTCGGTGCGCTGGCACCCCGCCGCGCACACGGCCCGTCACCTGGTCATTTGCAGCTGTAGAGCTCCACGGTGGTGTCCGCGGACCCACCCCAGACGGCCGGTTTGACCAGTGTGCAGTTCTGCTTGACCCACGCCTCGCGTGCCGCACTGGCCTCGCCGCCCGGACCGCCCTGGCCCTGCATGCGTTCCGGCTGTCGCTCGCTGTCTGACGATGCCGCGCCGTCTTGGCCCCACTCGCCACCCAGACCGCGCATCCCGCGAGCCATGCCGAGCTCGACGAAGCCGAGCCGCCCGGACCGCTTCCACTCGGTCAGCTGGGCCACCGACGGGGCGTCATCGCCGCCGATGAAGCCGCCCATGCCGATCACCGTCAGGTCCGAGTTGATGATGTAGGACGCGGCGCCCATCGAGCCGCCCTCCACCGCCAACGGCACCTCCAGGTCACCCGCGTTAGCCCGGACGTAGCCGATCACCTTCTGCTGGTCCTCGCTCAGCGACTCGCTTCCGCCGCTGAACATGCCCCACCCCTGCTCGGCCGGGTTCTGGCCGTCGGGGACCGCGCCAGGCGACTGCGCGCCGTCATCTCTCCCGCCGGACCGCTGCATGCCGCGCGTACCCCCGCCGGGTCCACCCATGGCCGTCTCCGGACCGGCCATCGGGTTCGACCCGCCCATGCCGCGCGGGCCGCCGACGGCACCGATCGCCGACCACGCGGTCGGCACCGTGAGTGCCGCGGCCAAGCCCAGCACCAGGCCGGTTCTCGCCAACCCAGCCCCGCCGCGCCGCCCGACGAGCAGCACCACCAGCGCCAGCACGCCGAGGCCCACGGCGGCATACCCGGCCCACGCGTGCCAGCTCAGGTCGCGCGCGACGATGACCATTGCCCACGCCACGGTGATCGCAACAGCGATCGGCAGCAGCAGCCACGCCTTGCCCTGCGGTTCGCGGTACCAACGCCAGAACCGGACCACGCCGGCCCCGACCAGCGCGCCGACGGCGGGCGCGAGCATCGTCGTGTAATACGGATGCGCAATGCCTTGCGCGAAGCTGAGCATCGGTCCGATGACCACCAGCCAGCCGCCCCACAGGACCCAACCGGCGGCCTGCGCCCGCTCCAGCGGGCGGCCACCGCGCCAATGCCGGATCCCGACGACGAGCATCGCGCCCAGCACCAGCAGGCAAAGCGGCAACAACCAACTGATCTGCCCGGCGTACTGGTCGTTGAACATCCGCAGGAGCCCGGACCTTCCGCCGAAACCAGCACCGCCGCCGAAACCACCACCACCGCCAAAACCACCACCGCCTGGCCCGCCGCCGCCCGGACCGCCGGCTCCCCCGAGGTTGCCGCTGCGGCCGAGAATCCGGGCGAACCCGTTGTAGCCGAACACCAAGTTCCACGCGGAACCGTCCGAGCTGCTGCCGATGTAGGGCTTCGGCGACGGCCACAGCGCGGTCGCGGCGACCCACCAGAACGAGGTGACCAGCACCACCACCGCGGCGACGCCGAGGTCCAGCAACTTGCGGCCCCACCCGGCACGACTACCGATCAGGTAAGCCGCGATGAATGCGGGCAACACCATCCACGCCTGCAACATCTTGGTCAGAAAGCCGCAGCCGACCAGGAATGCGGCCAGCGCCAGCCAGCCGGTGGCCTTCCGGGACTCGAACGCTCGCGTCATCGCATACGCGGCCGCCACGACCAGCAGCACCAGCAAGGTGTCCGGGTTGTTGTCCCGGTTGATCATGACGGTGATCGGGGTCAGCGCCAGCACCAGCGCCGCCAGCAGCGCCGCGTGCTCGCCCGCCCAACGCCGAACCGTGCGGTGCAGCAGGAAGATCGCCGCAACGCCGGCCAACGCCTGCGGGAACAGCACGGCGAACTGGTTGAACCCGAACGCTTTCACCGACAACACCTGCAACCACAGGGCCATCGGCGGCTTGTCCACCGTGACCACCCCGACGGGGTCGAAGGAGCCGAAGAGGAAGTTCTCAAAGCTCTGCGACATCGATTTCACGGCCGCCGAGTAGTACGAGTTCCCCCAGGAACTTCCGATGCCCCAGCAGTACAGCACCCCGGCCAGCACGCAAATCGCGGCGAGCGAAAGCCGCTGCCACGGCGCTGTCGCGCGAGGCGATTGCGGCTCCGCTATCCGGTGGGGCGAAGTCGTCGTCTCAACCGACGTCATCTCTATTCCTTTTCCTTCGAGGGTGCTTCGGGTTCCGTGGAGGTTGCTTCGGGCCGGAAGACCCAGGACCGGAGCAGCACGAACCGCAGCCCGGTACCGACCACCGAAGACACCACGAGCACCAGAACTTCCAGCCACCGCGACGGATCCGGCTGCCAGGCGTGCAACCCGAGCAGGGCGCCGGAGGTGACCACGTAGTAGAGGGCGAACACGACCAGGCCCTGCAGGTGGACTCGGCCGGACGAGCTCGGCTGGTTGAGGAAGGTGAACCTGCGGTTGGCCTCGGTGTTCCACAGCGTGGTGACGGTCAGCGCTACCAGGTTGGCCAGCAGCGGCGGCCACCACGAACGCAGGACCGCGTACAGCACCGAGGTGATCACAGTGGACACCAGGCCGATGACGCCGAAGGAGACCAGCTGCCACAGCAGGCCGTTCTCCCGCTTCGCCAACACCGCCTGCGGATGCGCGGCACGCGGTGCGGGCCGCTGCGGCAGGCCGGAGACCTTCGCCGCACCGGTGATCTTGGCGCGGGCCACCCGGACGAGGCCACCGATGTCGTCAGTGGCGGTCTTGACTAATTTGACCCGGGTGTCGACGTCCTCGATCCAGTCCACCGGGACCTCGTGCACCCGAAGGCCGTTGTGCTCGGCCAGCAGCAACAGCTCGGTGTCGAAGAACCAGGAATCGTCTTGCACCCGCTTCAACAGTGGCTTGACCACGTCGGCGCGCGCCGCCTTGAACCCGCATTGCGCATCGGTGAACCGGGCACCGTGCGTCCAGTGGATCATCTTGTTGTAGCAGCGGGAGATCAGCTCCCGTTTCCCGCCGCGGACCGTGCGGGCGCCGGTCGCCAGCCGGGAACCGATGGCCAGGTCCGAATGCCCGTTGACCAGCGGCGCCACCAGCGGAAGCAGCGCGTCCAGCCCGGTCGACAGGTCGACGTCCATGTACGCCACGACGTCCGCGTCGCTGTAGCCCCAGGCGGTGCGCAACGCCAGCCCGCGCCCCTTGCGGTCCAGATGCAGCACCCGCACGTTGTCCATCGACCTGGCCAACTCGCGCGCGACGCCCAGTGTGCCGTCCGTGCTCGCGTTGTCCACCACCGTGATGGTCCAGGAAAACGGGAAATTCTCGGACAGATGCTTGCGCAGCACCTCCAGGCATCCGGGCAGCGAACGTTCCTCGTTGAAAACCGGGATCACCACGTCAACCGTCGCGGTCCGGCGCGACGCGCGATGCGCTTGCGCGGCGACACCGAGCTGCGGCACACCACTCATCTCCCACCACCTCACATCCGGCCTCTTGCGGTCTCCATGAAGCCGGGCGGAGGTGCGAGGCCCGTGGGCATCGGCTGGGAAATTCCTGGGAGTCGGACCGCCGCGCTCCGCGCGGCCGAGTTTCCGCTGTTCAGCGGGCCGGATTCCGGGCCGGATCAGGTTTCTACCGGTGAATTCCCAGGATCTTCCCAGCCGCGCGGTCCACGGTCTGATCGTTCGCTACTCGGCGCCGCGCCGTGGTCGTCCACGTGTGACGCCGCCCGCGACGCGAGGCCCAGCCCGCGGATTTCCTGCTGTGGGAGGGAACCTTGTGGTCACGGCCGCGGTGTTCAGCTTCGCCGCCGGGATCTGGCACACCTACTTCACCGTCGCGCGCGCAGCACCGCTCGCCGTGGTGGTTGGCATGGGCGGTCCCTGATGGCGCGATTTCCGTTGAATGCGCCCATCACGGGTGGGCGTTGCGCGGTTTGGGTTGGCACACCGGGCAGGTGTAGGACGAGCGGTTCATGAACGCATCGCGCCGCACCGACGCCCCGCACCGCCGACACGGGCGCCCGGCCTGCCCGTACACCGCCAGCGAGCGGTCGAAGTAGCCGGACTCGCCGTTCACGTTGACGTACAAGGCGTCGAACGAGGTCCCGCCGGCGTGTAACGCCTCCTGCATGACCGCGGTGACGGCATCGAAGAGTTCGCGGATCTTGGGGCGCGTCAAGCTCGCCGTGGGCCGAGCCCAGTGCAGCTTCGCCCGCCACAGAGCCTCGTCGGCATAGATGTTGCCGACCCCGGAGACCAGGCTCTGGTCGAGCAACGCACGCTTGATTCCGGTGCGCCGCGCACGCAGCCGGGCCGCCACCGCAGCCGGGTCGAACACCTGCTCAAGCGGGTCGGGCGCGATATGCGCCACCGGCTTCGGCAACGCGATCCCGTCCACCTCGACCAGGTCGGCGAGGTGCAGACCACCGAAGGTGCGCTGGTCGACGAACCGCAGCTCCGGCCCGCCATCGGCGAACCGCAACCGTACCCGCAGGTGCTTCTCATCCGGGTTGTCGCCGGGCTGCACGAGCAGCTGGCCGCTCATTCCCAGGTGCACCACAAGCGCCTCGCCGCCGGACAACAGCGTGGCTTCGCGAGAAGAGCCTTCATCGCCGAGCTCCAGCCACAGGTACTTGCCGCGCCGCCGCGCCGCGCTCAAGCAGCGCCCAGCGAGCCGACCGGCGAAGTCAGCAGGGCCAGGCACGTGCCGACGCACCGCGCGCGGGTGCAAAACCTCGACGCTGGACAACGTTCGACCGACCGCGTGCTCGGCGACCCCGCGCCGGACGACTTCGACCTCAGGCAACTCAGGCACGAAAACATCTTCGACCACCCGCACCCGCCCGGGGTGCGCGGCCCCCGCAAACTCAGGCGGAAGGTGCCTCCGAGTCGGCGGTCTGATTTTCGGAGAGCTGGCGCCAAGCCGCTTCGGCGGCCTTCTGCTCGGCTTCCTTCTTGGTGCGGCCGTCGCCGCGACCGTAGGTCTGCCCGCCGACCGCCACGAAGGCGCTGAACTCCTTGCGGTGGTCCGGGCCCTGCTCCTCGACCCGGTATTCGGGCACGCCGAGCCCGCTCGACGCGGTCAGCTCCTGCAGGCTCGTCTTCCAGTCCAGCCCGGCACCGCGCTGCGGCGCCTCGGCCAGCAGCGGCTCGAACAGGCGGTGAACGACGCCGCGGGCGACATCGATGCCCTCGGCCAGGTACACCGCGCCGAGCACGGCCTCCAAGCCGTCCGCGAGGATGCTTGCCTTGTCGCGGCCCCCCGTGAGCTCCTCGCCCCTGCCTAGCAGCAGGTACTCACCGAGGCCGCCCTCACCGAGACCGCGGGCGACGCCGGCCAGCGCGTGCATGTTGACCACACTGGCGCGCAACTTCGCGAGCTGTCCCTCGGGCAGGTCCGGGTGCTCGTTGTACAGGTGATCGGTGATCACCAGGCCGAGCACCGCGTCCCCCAGGAACTCCAGCCGCTCGTTCGGCGGCAAGCCGCCGTTCTCGTAGGCGTACGAGCGGTGGGTGAGAGCAAGGTTGAGCAGCTCGGCGTCAAGCTCGACGCCGAGCGCTGCCAACAGCGGAGCCCGATCAACCTTCCGGGCCCGCGACTGCTTTCCCCCCACTACGCGACCGCCGTTCAGGCAGGCTGGACGACCTGGCGGCCGTCGTACTGACCACAGGCCGGGCAAACCACGTGCGGCAGCTTCGGCTCGCGGCAGGCGCGGTTGGAGCACTGCACCAGCGTCGGCGCCGAGGTCTTCCACTGCGACCGGCGGTGACGGGTGTTGGCCCGGGACATCTTGCGCTTCGGGACGGCCACGACTACTTCTCCTCCTCGGTCCCGCCGAGCCGCTCTTGCAGCGCAGCCCAGCGAGGATCAATGGTCTCATGCGTGTGATCGGGGGCGAGTTCGGCCCACTTCACGCCGCACCCGGAGCACAGCCCCTGGCAGTCCGGCGAGCACAACGGTGCCGAGGGCAGCGACAGCAGCATCGCGTCCCGCACCACCGGTTCGAGGTCGATCAGGTCGTCCACGACCCGCTCCACCTCGTCGTCATCGGTGCTGGCGTCCGTGGCGCTGTCCGGGTAGGCGAACAGCTCCCGCACGTCCACCTCGACCTCGTCGGAGACCGGATCCAGGCACCGGACGCACTCGCCGACCAACGTGGCCGTGGCGGTGCCCGATACCAGCACGCCCTCCACCACCGACTCGGCCAGCAGATCGAGCTCCACGGACTCGCCTTCCGGCACCTTGATCATGTCCAGTCCGAATCCGGTCGGCGCCGGAGCGCTACGCGTGTAGGCGCGGCTGCAACCGGCCCGGTGGCCGATCTCCCGGGTATCGATCACCCAGGGGCCGACATGCGCGGTGTGCGCTGAGTGGTTCTGAGACATCACAAGTTTCGATGGTCAATTTCGAAGCGGACAGGTGGTGCGGCATCGGCGGATGAGACAACTGCGCATCATCCGCAGCCAGCTTTCCCAGGGTACGTGACACCCGCACGGCTGCGACACCAGGCCCTCCGCGGCGAAACCACCGCGGCGGACCAGGGAAAGATCAGTTCGCGCCAGTGTTGTTGCCGGCGTGCCATTCCTCGTAGTCGAACGGCCGAGCAAGGCGCCTACCTGCGGCGGAACGAGACTCGTGGGACAGATGTAGGACGCACCCGGCTAGAGCTGCGGGCCCCCGGCCCAGTTGGATCGGGGGCCCGCGGCGCTAGGCCATCCTTCAGAAATCGAAGCGGCCAGCCTTGAGGCCGGGGAGGAAGGCGTCCCACGTGGAGCGGTCGAACACCAGGGTGCCGCCGTCGCGGTCCTTGGTGTCCCGAACCCCAACCACCTCGGTCGCAAGCCCCACCTCGACGCAGTTGCTAGCGCCGCCGCTGCTGCGGCTGCTCTTGCGCCAGGGCACCTGGGCCAGGTCCGGGTTTTTCATCGTTCACCACTCATGACAGTCGAGCTATCGCTGCGTCAAGCGCGGCAAGTGTCTCACGTTCACTCAATGCGGCTACCCCAAGCCGCGAGAACACCAGCTCGTAGACGTCAGTGTGCGCCCGCTTGTCCCAGAAATCGGAGCTCGTCAGATCCTCGAGGTAGACGTACGTCGCGCCGACGTCGAAGAGATCCACGAGCGTGAATCCCGTTCCCAACGCCGCGTGCTCGCCAGCGGCGAAAGAGAGGACTTGAAGAGTTGCGTTCGGGAGTGCCGCAACTTCCTTGAGATGCTGAAGTTGCTCTTTGAGCACGTCCGGGCCACCGACCTGCCTATACAACGCCGCTTCGCCGAGAATGACGTGGACTTCGGACGCATTTTCGCGGGTCAGGAGTTCGTGTCGCTTGATCCGGTTGTGCACCGTTCGATCGATCTCCGCGGGCGCCACGACCACGGACGTTGAGATCACCGCCTTGGCGTACCTCTCGGTCTGCAGCAACCCGTTGACGAGCTCGGCGTCGTAGATCCGAAGCCGGTCTGCATCGGACTCCATCCCGATGTAGCCGCGCGCCCAGTCCGGGACCTTGCCGTACGAGCCGCGCTTGCGCGCCTCCTGGCCGAGCTTGCGAACCCGCTCCGCTGTCTCCTCCGACGCCTCGAACAGGTCGAGGAGGTTGTTCACCTCCTCCGCCGCGACCGTCGCCTGCCCCTGTTCGATGCGGCTGACCTTCGTGGCGTGCCATCCGAACCGGTCGGCAAGTTCCTCGCGAGACAGCCCGACCTCGTCGCGCAGGGCCCGCAGCTCCCGACCGAGCTGAACACGCAACACCTTCGGGCTCCGGGACTGCCTACCGGCCATCCACGACACCGTCCTCTCCACCTGCCTCGGGAGTTCTCGATCAGTCTGCACGAGTGATGCGGCCTTCAATGTGAGTGACGCTTTCGGCGGAATAGAAAGTCGCAGTGCGACTTATATAGTTACCTGCACAGCCAGTGATGCTATACACAGCACGAGTTGTTTCTGTGCAAGTTCGAGCCCCGTGGGGCACGACGAAACGGAGGTGCCCCAGATGGCAGTTGCGATCGCTGCCAGGGCGAAGTTCTTCGGACCGCTCCTCCTCTCGCACCGCCCACGCAGGCCACTGAGCTCCGCCGTGACGCGAGGAGCCAGCACTCACTCGGCGCACGGCGGTACCGCGGGACCGGTGGAGATCACTGCGTTGACCACCGGTCCCGCACCCTCGAAGGCGGTGGGGTGATGTACCGGCCGCACCCCTTCTCGTGGGTTCCTGCTGGCATCAGCGGCACGCCACCCCCGATCAGCGCCCGGCCGGCGGCTGGCCAGAAGACGCGGAGGTCACGGCCCTGTGCAATCGGCGCATCCGCCCGGAATCTGGGGAGCTGGCGTGGCTGTGGCCGACGTGCCCTGAATGCGACGTAGCTGCGCATGTGCTCGCAGGGGCGCCGATGGTGGGTTCGCGGCGACCGACCATGCCGAACTCGCTCGGCGCATGAAGCTGGCGATCGTGATGCTCGGCTACGCCGTCGACGACATCGAGCGCGGCCTGTGGAGTGTCGCCGAACGTGAGCCCCTAGCCGCCGAACTTGACCAGTTGTCCGCCGCGCTGCGCGGCAAGCCCGAACCCGGCCTTGTGCACATCGAGTCAGAAAGGACAGATCGGTGATCTGGGGCATCGTTCTTGGGGTTGCCGCTGTCGCGGTGCTGGTGGTTCTGGTGGCCCGGCGCTACTGGGCTCGGCCGCAGCACGGCGGAGGCGGCGAAGGCGCGCTGACAGTGCCGTACTTGGTCGAGCGGGTCGAAGCCGAAACCAGCGGCGGCGGCCGTCACCAGCTACACGAAACCGTCACGATCCGCGGAGATCTCGCCGACGCACTCGCAGTCCAAGAGCCCCGCATCCTGCCGCTGCCGCGCGAGCTGCTGTCGGCCGAACTCTGGGAGCTCTCCCGCGACTTGAGGGTCTTTCACCGTGTTCTCGCCGGGGTCCGGCGCTTGTAGACCCGGCTCGGCGCCGCTGCCCCCGAACCTCGGCGCCGAGTCGCGCGGCTGGTTCGGTGCGTTGCCCCTCGGCGCACCGAACCAGCCGAGACCACAAGGAGAGAAAGGTGGATCAGGTAGTGACGGCGATCGACGCCAACCAACTCAACCTCGGCGGACTACTCGCGGATCTCGCCGATTACCTTCTTTCCGCCCCGAACAAGGAAGACCGCGCCATGACAGACGATCAGTCGACAAAGGACATTCCTACGGGCTACTGGGCCGCATTACCACAACCACGTCCTGCCCACCGAGACGCCACCACGCAAAGACGGCAAGCTCACCGCCGTGTGCGGCGTTCTCTCCCCGCCCGCCGATGTGTCCGAAAGGGACGATCGTCCGGTGTGCTCGTGGTGTGCTGAGCAGGTCCGCACCGGCCAGATTCGGATCGTACCCAGGCCGGGCATTGCCTGAAATGCGCGCTGGCCGCATGCTTGCCCGAAAGGGGATACGGGACGCACGCGGCCACGCTTGCCGCGCCCTGCGGCGCCAGCGCCCGCAGCGACGCCGCTTGTGCCGCCGCGAGCACCTGCCCCGCTGGAGCCTCCCGGCGTCGAGCCACCGACGCCGGAGGAACCGCCTGGAACGCGGCCGACTCCGCCGCCAGCCCCTGGGCCTCTGCCAAGACTGCCAGCACCGCGGCCGGTTCCTGTTCCGCCTCCGCCAATTCGGCCGCTGGTCCCAGCGCCCGGCCCTCCGGTGCTGCCGGGTGGGATCACCGCGCCCCCGACGAAACCTCCCCCACCTGGCCCCGGCGTCGGAGCGCCGCCACCAGGCACGGGCGGGGTCGTGCCGGACGCAGGCGGGGTTGCCCACGCCGAACCGGACTCGGCGGGAGCCTGCGGCGTCGGACTCACTGCCGACTGCTGGCCCGAAGACGGCGAGGGCGTGTCGGTTGACGAAGTACGGTAAGTCGATGCCTGGCCTGAGCCCGTGTCGGTCGTGCCCGTGTATCCGGTGCTGGGGTCGACCTTCTGTACCGGTGTGGTCGAAGCTGGAGTGACATCACCGGTGAACGATGGCGGCGGTGCGAACTGCTGAACACCGTTGACCCGGTCGTTGGTGCTATGGGTGTAGGACTCGTACTGCTGCCGCGCCTGAGCGTCAACTTGATCGTGGTGCTCTTCATGGGCGGCCCGCACACCGCTCTTAACGCTGTAGGAGACTGGGTTTACGTAGTCGCCCCAGCCGATGTTGTCCGGCGGCACCTGGTACGGCGCCGGAAACCCGTTCTTGAAATCCGCCGACCCCTGGGCCTGCTGCTCTACCACCCCACTGACCTGCGCGGCTATCTCAATCGATGCTCGCGTTGCCAGCGACAGCGGTGTAACGCTCTCCTTGGCTTGCTCGCCCGCGCTGCCGTGCATTACCGCGTCGAACTTCTTCAGCACCCTGTCCAGGTCTGAGTCGGCCTCAGCGAACGCAGTGCTGACCCGATCTCGCCAACTTGCCGCGGCCTGCGACGCAGCGGCGACGCCCGGCCCGGACTCGACCTCGCCGTAAATCTTTGGGTGGTCAAATTCGGCTTGCGCCTGCCCTGGGATCTCCCGCTTGCCGAACAACCAGTCAAACGCCCCCATGTTCGCTCAATCCCTTTCTCACGCTGGAGGAAGATTCGACAACACCAGCCCAGCCACCTTGTCTGCCATCGCACAAGGATCCGCATACTCGGGGTTACTGCGGCCCTCGCTGCCTGTGGTGAAGGAAACGGACAGCACCTGCTTGTCTGAGACACCAACGAAGACATTGCACCGCAGATCGTTGACGCCACCGTGCACAGCCGGATATCCGCTGACCTGCGCGTTGGGGTTACCCGAACCGTCGCCGTAGATCTTTGCCGTGTAGTCCAAGCCCTGGCCCTGAACCGTGTCTGGCGAAACCTTGATCGCAAGCTGCTGATTGCGCCACCTACAGGCCGCCTGCCCCCACTCGGACTTGTCTTGCTCAGATGCCCCCGCGCCGAGTTCCTGCAACTGCTGCGGTGTGAGCAGCTGGCACGGGGCAGTGAGGCCTGCAAGGTTCTTGGGCTGATCGATGTGCAGTGGGTCGCTCGCAGCCGAAATCGTCTGTCGGCCGGTATTCGGTTCCGGTTCACCGCCCTGTGTGCTGGAACAGCCCGCCAGACCAAGGACGAGCAGGCTTACTGCGGCGGTCAGGGTGCTGCGTGTGGTGTGCACGGTCATGCCATCCGATTGTCGTTGTCGATGCGCTTGTGCTCGTCGAATGCCTTCTGCACTGCCGCTTTGAAGTCGTCGATCCACTTGATCATGCCCTCGGCGGTGTCGTACAGGCTGCCTTCACCGCCCTGCGCCCGTTCGCTGAGCCGCTTGAATGCCGTGACCGTCACGTCGTCCGCGAATGGCGGTGTGATCCGACCAAGCTCCGCCGCGACGTCTTGTGCTGCCTCGTATTTCGCTCGCACCCCATCGAGCTCGGCTAGCAGCTCCGGTGCACGGTCAAGATCGACGTGGAATGTCGTGTGGCCGTTAACGCTCTCAGTCACGCCTGCGCTCCTCCCCAATCCGATCTTCCGCCCGCGCGTGATCCTGGCACCGGTCGCAGCGGCCGTAGTGAAAGTCGAGTAGAACTACCCAAATCGCCGCAACGACGTCCCGGATTTGGGTGCTGACTCATCGCCCGTCCCTGACTTGCAGCCGTAGGTCGTCACGGTAGGCGCGCAGTGCCTCAGCGAGAACCTTGGTGCTCGCGGGGGTGACTAGCGTGTTCTCGCCCCGCGGCGGTTGAGGGATCTGCGCCACGCGGCCCGAGGGGCTGTGGTGTGTTGTGATGGCCCACTGCGCCAGGTGGCTCCTGCCGTTGGAGTCACGGACTCCAACATTGAACTGTCCGGTCGCGCGGTTCGCGAGCTTCGTGAGCTTGCCAACGGCGCGGGCGTCCTCGGTGCGGATGCTGGCCTGGCCGAGCTCGTAGGCGATCCAGTCGCTCTGGTCGGCCTTGTGGTTCTCGGCTTCGATCGCGGCCGTGGCCAGGATCTTGCTCGGAACCTTGACCCCCCGGCCCGATGCGGGCTGCACGTCGGGCAGGCACGCGACCAACACCTGTTCCGCGGCGTTCGGGCCGACTTCGTCGATCCACACCCGGTCGCCGCGCAAAACGAAGCGGAACGCCAGGTGGTTAACCGCGACCATCGCCCGCGTCTCGGGCTTGTCGGGTTCGGCGAGGTAGAGGTAGGCGAAGGACTCGCCGTAGACCAGCGCGGAGACGATCTCATACCACTGATCGTTCAACCGACCACTGCGCTCGACCCAGTCCTTGGCCCGAACGCTGTCTTCGGCGGCCTCCAACGTGGCCCTGGGATCATTCGGCAGGTCAAGCCCACTGCTGCGCGAAGTCACGAACGTCGGAACGTCGAACTTGCGTTGCGCCTCCGCCGCCGAGACTGCCCCGGCTTCGTGACGGGCCTTCTCGTGACGCACGATGGCGCCGAACTCCCAGAAACTGCACTCCACCCCGAACCCCTGCATGGCTCCACATTGGATATGTCGGGCCGATCGGCCGCACGGCAGCATATCGGCACCGTGCATGCCGCATGCCGAAACGGGCTAAGAGAACGCACCCTCACTCGAATGGTCTAGTCAATGGATTCCGGCTGCTACGGTCTCCCAGTGCGCGAGAAGGGCAGCTGAATTATGCGACGGCTCACACGGAGAGTTTGGGCGAGTGACCGCGTCGCTGGCTTGTCTGTGGTTCGCCGGGTCGGCAGGCCAGCCTGCCGCACAGCAAACGACTTTGAGAGGGGGACGATAGGCAGTGACGGGATTTGGTGTTAGTCGCGAAGATCTCGCTGCGGTTGGGAAATCATTCCAGGCAATTGCGGGACCACTTGAGGGCAAAGCCAATGACGTGGGCGGCAGCCCCGTCTCTGGGGGAAATGTAGGGGAACCGTTCCATTATGCGGGCGAGCAGTACCGCGCACTCGTGAGCGATATCAGCAAGAGCGTTCGCGACTATGCGTTGCGCATCGCAGGCATCGCGAATGCCCTGCAGGCTTCTGCGGACACGTACGGTTCGATCGACGCAGACAACACTCGAGACGTCGGTTCCATCAAGGCTGGGGATTGAACATGAGCGAGTGGGACGAAGTCAAAAAGGGCATCGATTATCTGGGACGCCTCAGCCCAGCCTCCACCATGCGGGAGATGTGGGAAGTAGGCGCCAAAACGGCGCGCTCCGTCAGTGACTACGCGCCACACGGCAGGGCGGCGAAACAAGCAGTCGAGGGAGCCAAAGGTGAACTGGCGCAGATGGCCAGTGCCGGGGCGGGCCGATCCGATGACCTGCTGAATATCGGACTGCCCGGGCTGCGCTTCTTTGATGAGTACCTGCCGCTGTACAACGATTGGAAAGGCACCGGGCTCGATCTCGAACGCGACATCTACGGCAAGTACCGGAAGCTCTACGGCATCGACTTCGGAGCCTTCCGGCACGACGTCGGCACACTTCAAGGCGCATACGGCGCGATGCAGGACACCTATGCCGAGGTCGATACGGAGTTCCGCGGGTTGGTGGCAACCTGGAGCGGCGATGCCGCCGTAGCCGCGACTGGTCACATCTCGAAATTCCTGGAAGCCGGCCACAATTTCCAAGAAGGCGTCAACCAGTTCCAGCACAATGTCGAACACCACGTGACCGCTATGGAGACCGTCGTTCGGCTCTGCACCCAGTCGGCTCTTGAACTTTTCAGTATGGACTGCGGCGGGCAAATCCCGCCCTCAATCGAGCAGTACATCAAGATGGCACGCCACCAGTCCGGCGTCACCTTGTACGACACCATCGGTGCCGTGGTCGGCGACTGGGGCGAGCAGATAAAGACGAGCGTTGGCAAAATCCCCGTTGCCGGCAGTGTTGTAGAGGTAGGTGCAGATTTTTTGCTGGAGGCGGCCAACAAAGCGAAGAAGCTGCTGGACAACGAGTTCGTGCCCGCCTTCGAGTCGAAGCTGAACAAGTTCAACGAGATTGTGTGCGCCAAAACACAGGACGATCTGCGGAGCCTGTGGGACGAGTTCATCGCCGCATCCGAGTGTGTGCCCGGCAACCCGTTCGCGGATGTGCCACCACTGTTTTCGGCATAGCGGAACGACAGACGAAACTGACGCGAACAAGGGTGAGGCAGTATGGACTCATACGAATCCCGTGTGACGGCCATCGTAGATGCCGCGCATGAACGAGCCGCACGATTCGCCGCCGAGCTACGCGACGAGGAACAAGCTTTTCGTGAGGCGGCGGTTCGTGATTCGGAGCAGCTGGAGCAGAGCCTGCAGCGTGCCGCAGAGCGCAAACACCAGCCAGAGCAGCCGCAGGAAACGACGAAAACAAGCCGTGACGCCAATCCGTCGTGGGCAGACGACGATCTGTCCGAGCACACGTGGCTGGAGGACGTCGATGAGTAACCAGGAATACCCCCATTCCGGTCAGCCAAACGGTTTTCCTGTGCCCCCACCAGCCGCTGCGGCGCCGCGGCGGCCCGCCGTGCTGGACGTGGTGACCTGGGCGTGGGGCCTGGTAGCAGTCCTGATGTGCGTAGGCATTTTCGGTGCGCCCGGTGGCACAGCATCCGACTATGCCATTGCCCTGGTATTCGCCCTCGCGCTTGCCGCGCTCATCGGATTTGGGTGCTGGAAACTCCGGTCAGGGGCCAACGGCTGGCGCGTATTCTTCACGATCTTGTCGATCATTTTCGCCGCGACGTTTCCCTTCGAGCTGATCGATCCCTCACGGACTCTGCTGCAGAAGACGTTCGGCTCCTTGATTTCCGCCTTGGCCGTCGCAGGACTGGTGTTCTCGTGGCTTCCAGCCTCGAACCACTACTTCCAGGACGCCGCCAACTATCGGCGCGCGGTGAAAGCTCAGCAGTATGCGGAGTTCATCAGGAACAATCCACCGCCTGAGAGCGTGCGCCGGAAAATGTACCCCAACCAGCCGCCCCAACCTCCAATGCCGCCACCAGGACCACCCAACCAGAACCAGCCACCGAACCACGGCTAACACCGGCCCTCACGAACAAGGCCGGCCGACGAGACTGGAAACGCCGAAAGCGCCCCGCGCACCCGACGAGGGGTGCGCGGGGCGCTGATCATTTCCTTGCCGGGATGTCGGCGGGCGGGCTGTAGGTGGGTGGGGTGTTGGAACCGAGCAGTACCCGTGTTGCCCACGGTGGCAGGTGTGGTTCGAGCTTGCGTAGTCCGGCGTAGACCAAGGCGAGCACCAGCGGCACGACGATCGTCGCTCCGGCGTCGCCGAGTGGTGCACGCGGCCACCGGGCCACCCCAAAGACCCCGAGCGAGGACGACCAAAAGCGGCTGACCTGCCGAAACCGGCTAGAGGACCCTACCGGCCCCCATTGCCCCCGTTTTGCGAAACCCCAGGTCCGCCAGCGTGCCATTCCTCGTAGTCGAACGGGGCGCCCATCGGGCTGCGCAGTTGCTGACGGCCCTTGCCGACGGTGCGCAGCGTGCGGCCGAGCAGGTCCTCGAAGTCCGCAAGCCGCGAGTCGACGTAGGCGTCGCACTCGGTGCGCAGCCGCTCGGCGTCGTCGTTGGCCTCGTCAACAATGCGCTTGGCCTCGCCGTTCGCGGCCTGCACCACCTCGGTATCGGCCACCAGGCGGGCCTGCTCGGCCTTGCCCTCATGGACCGACTGCTCGTAGGCGGCCCGGCCGGCCTGCACCATGCGGTCGGCCTCGGACTGGGCGCGGCCGATGTAGTCCTCGTACTCGCGGCGGCCGGCGGTCACCGTCTGCTCGGCCTGCGCCCGCGCCTCGGCCAGCAGTTCGTCGGCCTGCTCGCGGGCATCGGCGAGCAACTGCTCGGCCTCGGCACGCGCCGTGGCGATCGTGCGGTCGGCCTCGTTGCGGGCGTCGGTGACCGACTTGTCGGCCGCGGCCTCGGCGGTGGACACCATTTGATCGCGGTGGTCGAGCACGTCCTGGGCGTCGTCGAGCTCCTGCGGGATCGCGTCCCGCACGTCGTCGAGCAGCTCCAGCACATCGCCGCGGGGCACCACGCACCCGGACGTCATGGGTACACCACGTGCTTCCTCGACGATCGTGACCAGCTCGTCGAGCGCCTCGAACACCCGATACACCTTGATCTCCCTGCCGTCGTAGCCGCCCGCAGCGGCAAGCATGTCAGAACACCCGCAGCCGCCGATCGTGGGTTGTTCTGCCTACCAGTCTGCCCGCGCCGGGCAGCGCGGCGCGGGAAATCCGGCGTCCGCGTGTCAAGGCCCCGAATGGAGTCGTGTCCATTCCCGGATGGCGGCTGTCCCGAGTGGCGATTGCCTTCCTGCGTCCGCCCGGGGCCGCGGACTACGCGTTGACGTTGGTCAGGCGGAAGCTCGCGTAATGGTCGTCGGTGTAGAAGTATTCGCCGCCGCCACCGACCACGAAGCGGCGGGCACCGCGGTCGTCGCTGCCGGGGGTTTTCACGGTGTACTCGTGGTAGTAACCATCGGCGCAGTCGGGCAGGATGCCTTCCCTGTTCTGGAAGACCGTGCCGTCCTGTGGGTACGGGTAGGGGCCGCCCCGCTTGATCAGATTCACGGTGTCGGTCGCCTCCGGCGGCAAAGCCGAAAGGTCGACCTTCTGAAAGCCCGTGGTGTCCCCGCACGGCGCTTGCGCGACGACGGCCACCGGTGCGGCGGACGGGGCGCCGGTCTGGAAGCCGACCAGCCCCATGACTGCGATCAGACCGGCGAGCAGGATCTGCATTGACTTCGACGTGATCCGCTTCATAGCCGTGCACGCTACGTCGACCGCTTGATCACGCATTGAAGCTGGCGTGAACCCGAAATGTCACAGACACGATCGAGTGGCACCGGCTAGGCCGGACGGCGTAGCCGGTGGCTCAGTTCTGCTCGGCCAACCGCTCGCGGAGCCGCTGTTCGATCTTCGGCGGCAGCAGGTTCGACACGTCGCCGCCGTAGGTGGCGACCTCCTTGACCAGCGAGCTGGCCAGGAAGCTGTACAGCGGGTTGGTCGACATGAACATCGTCTCCACCCCGGACAGCTGCTGGTTCATCTGCGCCATCTGCAGTTCGTAGTCGAAGTCGCTGACCGCGCGCAAGCCCTTGACGATCGCGCCGATGCCGTGCGCCTTGCAGTAGTCCACGAGCAGGCCGTGCCAGGCGTCGATCCGGACGTTCGGCCACTGCGTGGTGACCTCGCGCAGCATTTCCAGCCGCTCCTCAACGCTGAACAGGCTCTTCTTGTTCTTGTTGATGAGCACCGCGACGACGACCTCGTCGAACAGCTTCGACGCTCGCTCGATGATGTCCAGATGACCATTCGTCACGGGGTCGTAGGAGCCTGGACACACGGCACGCCTCATGAGCTGGACGTTAGCAGCAGCCGACGGTCACCCCCAGGACGACGTGGCGTGGCTCACCGGGACGGGCCTGGTCAGCGCGGTTACTCGTGGACAGCGCGGTTACTCGTGGACAGCCCGGTTACGCGTGGACAGCCCAGTGGACCGCCGTGTCGCCGTAGCGCTTGGTGCGCAACGCCTGCAGCGGGGCCGGCCAGTCCGGTTCGCCGCTGCGCACCGCGCGTTCGACGATCACCAGGCTGCCCGGCGCGGTCCAGCCGTTGGGGACCAACCCGGTCAGCACCCGTCGCAGCTGTTCGGACGCGAGGTCGTACGGCGGGTCTGCCAGCACCACATCGAAGGGTTGCGCCGTCGGGGTGCCGATCAGGGTCTCGGCCTTCGCCTGTTCCACCCGTACCCCGCGGAACCCGAGCGATGCGGCGTTGCGGCGCAGCAGCTGGGCCGCGCGCCGGTCGGCCTCGACGAAGGTGGCATGTCCCGCGCCACGGGACAAGGCCTCCAGCCCGAGCGCCCCGGAGCCGCCGTAGAGGTCGAGCACTCGCGCGCCGGACAGCTCGATGGCCGATTCCAGCGCGCTGAACAGGGCTTCTCGCACCCGTTCCGAGGTTGGTCTGGTGCCTCGCGGGGGCACCTCGATGCGCCGTCCACCCACGCTTCCGGCCACGATCCGCGTCACCGCACCATCGTCGCGCACGCGCTGTCGGCCGGAACGTGGCGGGCCTGGTACCTCGTGCCGATCGGCGAATCCGGCCCTTTCCCGGACCGCGGCGTCGAGCACGGAACGCCTCATCTCCCTGGAGCTTACGCCTGGGAAAGTGGCTTCTTAGCTCCTGGGAGCAGCAACGCGGCGCTTCGGCGGGTCGTACGCTGACAGGTCTGCCCACAGCGCCAGACGGGGAGTACGACTCAGGTGTCCGAAGCGTCCATCAAGCAGGCCGAGATCGCGGTCGAGCAGCAGCACGTCGACCGGGTTTACGCCCGACTCGACGAGCTGCGTGCCGAAGCCGAGGCGATGCGCGACAAGAGCTACGAATATGGGCAGGAGGCCACGCCGGAGGCGCTGAACGAGCGGGACGTGATGCTCCACCATGCGAACCGGACGCTGCAGGCGCTGAACGCGGAGTCCGAGGGGCTCGTGTTCGGGCGCCTGGACTTCGCCAACGGCGATGCCGCGCACATCGGCCGACTGGGCATCCGCGACGCGCAGTTCGACAACCTGCTGGTGGACTGGCGGGCCCCGCTGGCGGCGGCGTTCTACCAGGCCACCCCCGAACATCCACTGGACGTGGTGCGCCGCCGGGTGATCCGCTCCTCGCGCGAGCAGGTCATCGATCTCTCCGACGACCTGCTGGACCCCGACCGGGCACCGGCGGACATGCGGGTAATCGGCGACGGCGCGCTGATGGCGGCGCTGACCCGCTCGCGCGGTGACTCGATGCGCAACATCGTCGCCACCATCCAGAAGGAGCAGGACGACGCGATCCGGGCGCCCGAAGGCGGGGTCACCGAGATCACCGGCGGCCCGGGCACGGGCAAGACCGCGGTGGCGCTGCACCGCGCCGCCTACCTGCTCTACCGCGACCAGCGTCGGCTGGGCGGCCCCGGGGTGCTGGTGATCGGCCCGTCGCCGGTGTTCATGTCCTACATCTCCCGCGTGCTGCCGTCGATGGGCGAGCACAACGTCGAGCTGCGGGCGCTCGGGGAGGTGCTCGACGGCATCGGCACGGCCCGGATCGATGATCCGCGAACGGCCGAGATCAAGGGCTCGTCGCGAATGGTCAAGGTGCTCCGGCGGGCGTTGCGCTTGCCGCCGCCGGACGCGCCGGAGCAGTTGCGGATGTTCTACCGCGGCACGGTCCTGAAGCTGCAGGCCGACGACCTGAAGCGGATCCGCCGCTCGCTGCACGGCAAGGGCGGGCAGCCCAACCGGTCCCGGATGCGCGCGGCCGACGCGTTACTGGAGGCCCTGTGGCAGAAGGCGAAACAGGCCGCCGACGCGAACTTCCAGCCGGACCGCGAGCGGCTGATCGGCGAGATCGGCGAGCGCATCGAGTTCCACCGGTTCCTGGTCACCTGGTGGCCTCCGCTGTACCCGATGCAGGTGCTGCGTTGGCTGTCCGATCCGGCGCGGCTCGCGCAGGCCGCGCGCCGGTTGCTGTCGGCCGAGGAGATCGACCTGCTGGCCAAGTCGTGGGCCGAGGTGACCGAGTGGACGGTCGCCGACATCGCCTTGATCGACGAGTTACGAGTGCTGGCCGGCGCACCGCCGAAGCGGCGGCGGATCGATCCGGAAGCCGAGCAGGTGCGCCGGGCGGTCAATTACGACGAGTACGCCCACGTCGTGATCGACGAGGCGCAGGACCTCTCGCCGATGCAGTGGCGCATGGTGGGCCGCCGCGGGCGGCACGCGAGCTGGACGATCGTGGGCGATCCGGTGCAGTCGTCGTGGCCCGACCCGGCGGAGGCTGCCGCAGCGCGGCAGGAGGCCCTGAGCGCGCAGCGCACGCACCGCCGGTTCATGCTGCGCACCAACTACCGAAACTCGGCCGAGATCTTCGCCCTCGCCGCCGAGGCCGTGCGCGACCTGGTTCCGGCCGACGACCTGCCGGTCGCGGTGCGCAGCACCGGAATCGACCCGACGGTGCGCGAGGTGTCCGACCGCCAGTTGCCGCAGGCGGCGCGGTCGGCGGCGGCGGAGCTCTTGGCGGCAGCCGAGGGCACGGTGGGTGTGATCACCACGATGGCGCGTCGCGACGAAGTCCGGGAATGGCTGTCGAGTGTGGACACCGGAGACGCCGCCGACGGCGCAGGTGCCGGGGGCTCCGATCGGCTGCGCGTGGTCGGCAGCCTGGAGGCCAAGGGCATGGAGTACGACGCGGTGGCGGTGGTCGACCCGGACGGACTGGCGACCGAATCCAGTACCGGGCGCCGCGCCCTCTACGTCGCCCTCAGCCGGGCCACCCAACTCCTGACGGTTCTCACAACGTCCGCGGCTAAGACGCGCTAACGGCTGCGGACTTCGCTGCGAGCGCCTGTCGCGGTGGGCGGGTTCCGCACCATTGACGATCGGCCGCCCGTCACTTTCCCGCTAGGTGCCGAATCGGCGGTGCGTGGTCACCGGCCGTCGACGCGAACGAACGCCCGGGCCGACTGTGCCCAGCGGTAGTGCTCGGTCCAGTTCTGGCCGGTGTCGAAATCTTCCAGGCCCACCGCGATATCGCCTTGCGAGATGGTGAACCGGTTCGGCACCTGCGTCCACACCGGCGGGCTGACCACAGTGCCCAGGGGCCGCACGGCGACGCCGTCCGGGCCAGTCGTCATGGCGATCAGTGCCCGGGAGTATTCCGAGTTCCGCGGCCCGCAGTCCATCAGGATCAGCGCATCCTCAACGCCTTCGCCGGTGACATCGGCGTAGCCGATCTCCCGCTCCGGCGTGAACCGGTACACGGAGTCCCCTGCTTCGGCCGCACCATCGGCGAACCGCACGGATTGCTCCGGGCACGGCCCCACGGGCGGCACGGTGAACTCCGCGTTGCGCCAGTCAACGTCCCGCACGCCCGGCGCGGCCTGTCCCGACGCCGCACCACCGCCCGCCAGCAACCCCGCGGCGAGCACGACCGCCGAAACCGCTCGCATCCATGACTGCTGCATGACACCCCCGATGCTCGAACGAAAGAAGAATCCCGCTAGCACACCGAAGACGCCGGGCGCCCGCAGCCGGTTGCCCCGAGAAACCCCAATCGTGTGCATACGCCGACCGAGTCCGGCACGCTGAGCACCCAGGTGCTCCAGGAGTTCTACGCAGTCGCCATCCGAAAGACACAGCTACCCCGTGAGGCCGCCCGCAAAGTGGTGGCGAAATACGCCGAGTGGGACCCCATCCGAACAGACCCATTGCTGATCGTCTCGGCGAGCAAACTGGAAGAAGACCACAGCCTGGCGTTGTGGGATGCGCTCATCGTCGAGGCAGCGCTGCGGGCAGGGGCGACGAAGTTGCTTTCCGAAGATATGCAGCACGGCCGGCGTTTCGGCGGTCTGTTGATCGAGAACCCGTTCCGCCCTTGAGACGCGAATGCGGGCCGCCCTCGGCAGGACGGCCCGCGTCGCGGTTGCGATTGTCAGCCGAGTTCGATGATCAGGTCGCCGCCTTCGACCTGCTGGACCCCGCCGATGGCCAGGCGCTTGACCCGACCGCCCTGCGGGGCCGTGACCGCGGCCTCCATCTTCATCGCCTCGATGGTGGCGATGGTCTGACCCGCCTCCACCACGTCGCCCTCGCCGACCGACAGCGTCACCACACCGGCGAACGGCGCGGGCACGTGGCCGGGGTTGGACCGGTCGGCCTTCTCCGCGACCGGCAGGTTCGTGGCCACCGAGCGGTCGCGGACCTGGATCGGCCGCAACTGCCCGTTCAACACGGCCATCACGGTGCGGATACCGCGCTCGTCGGGCTCGCTGATCGCCTCCAGACCGAGGAGCAGCCGCACGCCCGGCTCCAGGTCCACCGAGTACTCCTCCCCCGGCCGCAGCCCGTAGAAGAAGTCCTTGCTGCGCAACAGGGAAGTGTCGCCGTACGCCGCGCGGTGCTCGGCGAACTCCTTGGTCGGCTTGGCGAACATCAGCCGGTTCAAGGTGCCCCGGCGGTCGGACGCCAGCCCTTCGCGGTCCTCCTCGGACAGATCCGCGAGCTTGCGCGAGGCGGTGCGCCCCTCCAGCGCGCGGGTGCGGAACGGCTCCGGCCAGCCCGCCGGCGGGTCGCCGAGCTCGCCCTGCAGGAATCCGATCACCGAGTCCGGGATGTCGAACCTGCGCGGGTCGGACTCGAAGTCGGCCGGGTCCACGCCCGCGCCCACCAGGTGCAGTGCCAGGTCGCCGACCACCTTCGACGACGGGGTCACCTTGACCAGCCGACCGAGGATCCGGTCGGCCGCGGCGTACATCGCCTCGATCTCCTCGAACTTGTCGCCCAGCCCGAGCGCGACCGCCTGGGTGCGCAGGTTCGACAGCTGGCCGCCGGGGATCTCGTGCTTGTAGACCCGGCCCGTCGGCGAAGCCAGACCCGCCTCGAACGGCTGGTAGACCTTGCGCACCGACTCCCAGTACGGCTCCAGGTCGCACACCGCCTGCAGGTCCAGTCCGGTGGCCTGCTCGGTGTAGTCGGTGGCGGCCACCACCGACGACAGGGCGGGTTGGGAGGTGGTGCCGGCCAACGACGCCGTCGCGGCGTCGACCGCGTCCACGCCGGACTGGATGGCCGCCAGGTAGGTGGCCAGCTGGCCACCCGGCGTGTCGTGGGTGTGCAGGTGCACCGGCAGGTCGAATTCCGCACGCAGCGCGGACACCAGCTTCGCCGCGGCCGGCGGGCGCAGCAGCCCGGCCATGTCCTTGATGGCGAGCACGTGCGCACCGGCATCGACGATCTGCTCGGCCAGCCGCAGATAGTAGTCCAGCGTGTACAGCTTCTCGTCCGGGTTGGACAGATCAGCCGTGTAGCACAGCGCCACCTCGGCGATCGACTTCCCGGTCGCCCGGACGGCCTCGATGGCCGGGCGCATCTGCTCGACGTCGTTGAGCGCGTCGAAGATGCGGAAGATGTCGATGCCGGTGTCGGTGGCCTCCTGCACGAAGTGCTCGGTCACCTCGGTCGGGTAAGGCGTGTAGCCGACGGTGTTGCGGCCACGCAGCAGCATCTGCAAGCAGATGTTGGGCACCGCTGCGCGCAGCTTCGCCAGCCGCTCCCACGGGTCTTCGGCCAGAAACCGCAGCGCCACGTCGTAGGTCGCGCCGCCCCAGCACTCCAGGGACAGCAGCTCCGGCGTCATCCGCGCCACGTACGGCGCGACCGCGAGCAGGTCCCGGGTGCGTACTCGGGTCGCCAGCAGCGACTGGTGGGCGTCCCGGAAGGTGGTGTCGGTGACCCCGACCGCCTTGGATTCCCGCAGCCAGCGGGCGAAACCCTCCGGGCCGAGCTCGACGAGCTTCTGCTTCGAGCCGGCGGCGGGCTCGACCGAGATGTCCAGCTCCGGCAGCTTGTTCGCCGGCTCCGGGGTGGTCGGGCGCTCGCCGTTGGGCCGGTTGACCGTTACGTCGGCGAGGTAGTTCAGCAGCCGGGTGCCGCGGTCGGCCGAGTGCCGGGCGGTGAGCAGGTGCGGCCGCTCGTCGATGAACGAGGTGGTGACCCTGCCCGCGGCGAAGTCCGCGTCGTCCAGCACGGCCTGTAGGAACGGGATGTTCGTGGACACGCCGCGGATCCGGAATTCGGCGACCGCCCGGCGGGCCCTCGCGACGGCGGTGGCGAAGTCGCGACCCCGGCAGGACAGCTTCACCAGCATCGAGTCGAAGTGCGCGCTGACGCTGGTGCCGGCGAACGCGGTGCCGCCGTCCAGCCGGATGCCGGCGCCGCCCGGCGACCGGTAGGCGCTGATCATGCCGGTGTCCGGGCGGAACCCGTTGGCCGGGTCCTCGGTGGTGATGCGGCACTGCAGCGCCGCGCCGCGCAACCGGATCGTGTCCTGCGTCAGGCCGAGGTCTTCAAGCGTCTCGCCGGCCGCGATACGCAACTGCGATTGGACCAGGTCGGCGTCGGTGACCTCCTCGGTCACCGTGTGCTCGACCTGGATGCGCGGGTTCATCTCGATGAACACGTGGCGGCCCTGCTCGTCGACCAGGAACTCCACGGTGCCCGCGTTGACGTAGCCGATCTTGCGGGCGAAGGCGACGGCGTCGGCGCAGATCCGCTCCCGCAGCTGCGGGTCGAGGTTGGGCGCCGGGGCGATTTCGATGACCTTCTGGTGGCGGCGCTGCACCGAGCAGTCCCGCTCGAAGAGGTGAATCACGTTACCGGCGGCATCGGCGAGGATCTGCACCTCGATGTGCCGCGGCTTGACGACCGCCTGTTCCAAGAAGACCGTCGGGTCGCCGAAGGCCGATTCGGCTTCGCGCATCGCGGCTTCCAGCGACTCGCGCAGTGCGGGCGGCGCGTCCACCCGGCGCATGCCGCGCCCGCCACCGCCGGCGACGGCCTTCACGAACACCGGGAACGTCATGTCCTCGGCGGCGGCCAGCAGCTCGTCGACGTCGCCGGACGGCGCCGAGGAGTCCAGCACCGGCACCCCGGCCTCGCGGGCGGCGGCGACCGCGGTCGCCTTGTTCCCGGTCATCTGCAGGATTTCGTGGCTGGGACCGACGAAGGTGATCCCGGCCTCCTGGCAGGCCCGCGCCAGTTCGGGATTCTCCGAGAGGAACCCGTAACCGGGGTAGACCGCGTCGGCGCCGGACTGGCGCGCGGCCTTGATGATCTCTTCCACGGACAGGTAGGCGCGGACCGGATGACCAGGTTCGCCGATCTCGTACGACTCGTCGGCTTTCAGACGGTGCAACGAGTTGCGGTCCTCGTGCGGAAACACCGCGACCGTGCCCGCGCCTAGCTCGTACGCGGCGCGGAACGCGCGGATCGCAATCTCGCCGCGGTTGGCGACGAGAACTTTGCGGAACATGCCGGCTCCTCCTGGACAGGTGTCGGTCGGTGTGAGCACACTACCGCGAAAATTCCTCCTACCGGGAGAACCTCCCAGGTGATGGACGCCTCGCCATGGCGATGACCTGCTCAAATGTCAATTTGACACAAGAACCCACCGAAAGAAAAAGAGCAAAATTTTCTCTATTTCCAATTTTTGATCTCGTTTTTGGCCCGCGGGTCGGCCGTTGGCAACCGAAGATCACCAGAACGTGGGTCCCGTAGCGGCCCGGCGGTCACCCGGGGTCGAGCGATTTCAAGGGAAATGGGCTATGAAGCAGTGGCCGATCTCGCGGGACCTGCCGACTGATGGTCTTGATCAAAACAAACACCTTGAGGCGTTGCTACGTACCGTAACGGGTGAAGCGAACAAACGTCGTGATGCGCCCAGGGTGAGCAAGGCGCACGATGCGAACGCGGCGAATGACAGAGCGCATCACGTGGCGATGCCCCCGCACCTTGGGTTGGGAAGCCAGTGCGGGGGCATCGCTGTTGCTCTAGTCTGAGTCGCGGTGGGCCGCTGGCCCGGCTACTAGCCCTAGCCGGGGCAGCGGCTTACGCCACACCTACGCCGTTGAGCCAGCCTTCACGCTGGTTGGTGCCGGTAAGCCGGGTGGAGTCGGCCCGCTTCCAACCCTTCACAACCAACCGCGAGGGTTACCACTTCGACCACGGCAAAGAACGGGACGCCAACAACGCCGTCACGACGGTTGTGTTCCGCACCCTGGACAAAGGCGACCCCAAACGGGGCACCAAACAGGCGACCGCGAAAGCCTGAACAGTCCAGAACCGGCCCAAACGCCCCGCAGCGTTTGGGCCGAAATCATATCGACAGGAGTCACCGACATGCCCATATACAGCGCAGAAATCAACGAAGCAGAAGGCCGCTACGATCACCAACCACCGCCTCAACACAACACAAACCCTGGAACTCCCACCACACGTAATCGACCAAATCCCAATGGCACTCAACATGCTGCGGATGATGCACTGAAAGGAAACCTTCATGCTAAAGCCTGCACCCGGAACCGTGCGACTCCAATTCAAACGCTACCCGTTCAACAACGGAAACGGCTACCACGACCGCATCACAGGCCACGTACTACGCCCAGTTGACGGCCAGTGGAAGTGCCGCAACTGTATGTTCAGCGTGGCCGAACAGCGCTACCTCACCTGGAAAGGAACCATCGAAGACACAACGGCAAAACCTGATACCCTCGCCCACGTCAGAGGGACGGCAAAGCCAAGCCGAGACATTTCGAACCTCAGACACCACGGTGCCCCCGGTACGCCGTACCGGGGGCACCACTGTCTCAGCGGTCGAAACGACCCTGCTTCACGCCATCGATGAACGTCAACACATCGACGGCCAACGTTGGTCCGTTCGGGTCCTTAGAATCGCGGATACGGTCAAGCGTAACGGTTAATTCGACACACGCGCCGTTTGTTTGGCTGTAGCTAGATTTCATCCAACCGTCGGTACTCATAATGCAACCTCCATTTTTTGAGTCGTTCGAGTCGTTGATGGCGGGGGTGGCGGGGCGGTTCACGCGGGTGGAGCCGCGTCGACGGGTGCGGGCGTTCGTGCTCGGGTTGTTGTCGGACCTGCCACGGAAGAATTGCTGGAGCATTGCCGAGCACGCCGGTGATGTCACTCCGGATGGCATGCAGCATCTGCTGTCGCGGGCGGTGTGGGACGCCGATGCCGTGCGTGATGACATCCGCCGGATCGCGGTCCAGCGTTTGGGAACCAGCGAGGCGATGCTGGTGGTCGATGAGACCGGTGACCTGAAGAAGGGCACGGCGTTCATTTTGATCATGGTCATCAGGTGGCAGAGGCCGCGTGATCGGCCACTGCTTCATAGCCCATTTCAAGGGAAAGCAACGCGCCGATTTTCCCTTGAAATCGCCATCGGGTCAGCTCTTTTCCAGGTACTCCGCGCGCTCGGCATCGACGACCTCGGCGACCATCCAGGCCAGGCCGGGGTGTCCGCGCAGCCGGGGATCGGCGCCGACGATCCGGTCGGCCTCCTCCCGCGCCTGGGCGATCACGTCCTCGTCGCGCAGCAACGACAGCAGCTTCAGGCCCGACTTCCGGCCGGACTGCGCCGCGCCGAGGATGTCGCCCTCGCGGCGCAGCTCCAGGTCCAGGCGGGCGAGCTCGAAACCGTCCGTGGTGGAGGCGACGGCGTCCAGGCGCTCCCGCGTGGTGGTGCCGCCCATCGCATCGGTGACCAGCAGGCACAGGCCCGGCGCACTGCCCCGGCCGACGCGACCGCGCAGCTGGTGCAGCTGGCTGACCCCGAACCGGTCGGCGTCCATGATCACCATGACGGTGGCGTTCGGGACGTTGACGCCGACCTCGACGACGGTGGTGGCGACCAGCACGTCGAGTTCCCCGGCGGCGAACGCGCGCATCACCGCGTCCTTGTCGTCGGCGGCCAGCCGACCGTGCAGGATGCCCAGCCGCAAGCCCGCCAACGGCCCGGCGCCTAGCTGTTCGGCGACGTCGAGCACCGCCAGCGGCGGTCGCCGTTCCTCGCCGTCCTCCGGCGGCGGCTCCTCGCCGCCCCCGTCGCTGTCGTCCACAGCGGACTTCGCGGCCTTCTTCTTGCCCTTGCCCGAGTTCTCCTCGTCGTCGCCGATCCGGGGACAGACCACGTAGACTTGGTGCCCGGCCCGGACCTCCTCGTGGATCCGCTGCCAAGCCCGGTCCAGCCAAGCCGGTTTCTCCGCCACCGGAACGACACTCGTGCTGATCGGCGAGCGGCCGCGCGGAAGTTCCCGCAGCGCCGAGGTTTCCAGGTCGCCGTAGACCGTCATCGCCACCGTGCGGGGGATCGGCGTGGCGGTCATGACCAGCACGTGCGGCGACACGTCGTCCCCACCGCGCGCCCGCAGCGCGTCACGCTGCTCGACGCCGAAGCGGTGCTGCTCGTCGACCACCACCAGACCGAGATCGGCGAACGACACCCGGTCCTGGATCAGCGCATGCGTGCCAACGACGATCCCGGCTTCACCGGAAGCTGCCTCCAGCAGAGCCTTCTTGCGTTGCGCCGCGTTCAGCGAGCCGGTTAGCAGCGTCACGCGGGTGGCGTCGTCCGCGCCGCCGAGTTCGCCGGCCATCGCAAGGTCGCCAAGCAGCTCGCGCAGCGAGCGCGCGTGCTGCGCCGCGAGTACCTCGGTCGGGGCGAGCATCGCAGCCTGCCGACCGGAGTCCACCACCTGCAGCATCGCGCGCAGCGCCACCACGGTCTTGCCGCTGCCGACCTCGCCCTGAACCAGGCGGTTCATCGGGTGCTCGGTGGTCAGGTCCAAGGCGATCCGCTCGCCGATCTCCTGCTGCCCCTTGGTCAGCTCGAACGGCATTCGCTGGTCGAACGCTGCCAGCACCCCGTCGTCGCGGGGCTCGCACACCGGGGCCGGGTGCGACTTCGCCGCTCCGCGCAGCTGCGCCAGCGCCAGCTGCACCGCCAACGCCTCGTCCCACTTCAGCCGGCCCTGCGCGGCGCCCACATCGGCGTAGTTCTGCGGCCGGTGGATCTTGCGCAGCGCCGCTTCGAGGTCGGCCAGCCGCATCCGGTCGCGCAGCTCCACCGGCAGCGGGTCGTCGGTGCCGTCCCAGACGTCCAGCACCTGCCCCACGCACCGCGCGATGGACCACGACGGCAGGCCCTGTGCGGCCGGGTAGACCGGGATCAGCGCGGCGGCGAACTCCTCGGCCGCCGAACCGAGGTCCGTGTCCGAATCGAACAGCTGGTACTCCGGATGCGCCAGCTGCAACTGGTTGCGGTAGGCGGTCACCTTGCCGGCGAACATCCCGCGCCGGCCCGGCAGCAGCTCACGCTCCCGCCACGCCTGGTTGAAGAACGTGCAGCTCAGCGATCGGTGACCGTCGGTGATGCGGGCCTCCACGATGGTGCCGCGGCGGGACTTCATGGTGCGCTTGCCGACCCGCTCCACCTGGGCCAGCACGGTGGCGTGCTCGCCGATCTCCAGACCGGCGATGGCGGTCAGCTCACCGCGCTCGGCGTAGCGCCGTGGGTAGTGCCGCAGCAGATCCCCCACCGTGGCCAGCCCCAGCGCCGATTCGAGCGCCTTGCCGGTCTTGGCACCGAGCACCCGGTCGAGCTTCGCGTCCAATGTGGTCACTGGTTGTCCTCCGCCGTGCGCTTCGTCACCGGTCGTCCAGCCGGGCGGGCACACCGCAAATTATCGGACGGCACCGACGAGACCATCAGTCGGTGGCGGCGACCCGAGCGCTGTTGCTGCCCAGTCGCCACCCCAGCCAACCCGCAAGCGGTCCGCCGAGCAACAGCCAGCCCTGCCCGGTGAGGTCGGCGGCGTGCCGGAAGTCCGGGGCGTCCAAGTTGGCCACCGCGGTCAGCACGACGGTGCCGAGCATCAGCGAGCCGAACACGCCCAACGCCGCCCCGGCCCAGGCCAGCCCGCGCCGCCGCAGCACTCCGCGAATCCCGAACACGCTCCAGACCGCGGCCACCGCCAGCCACCAGACGAGCTTGCCGAAAAGGAAGTCGCGCAACGTACTGGAGCTCTCCGGCGCGCCGGAAGAGGCCCACTCGACCGCGATGGGCTCCGGCAGGCGGGCGCGCAGCAGCACCGGCACCGCGATCATCAGTAGCGCTACGAGCAGGGTCCAGCTACCGACGAACCACAGGTATCGGCTTCGGACACTCACTGGGCGCTCCCGGGTCAATCGACGACCGGTGACGACAGTAGCGCCACGCCACGGGTGCGGGTCGGCCCGGCTCACCGTCGGTACCGGTCAGAGCCGGTTCGCCGCCACCACGGACATCTCGCCGCCACGACGCCCCGGCTCGCACGAGCGGCTGCGCCGTCGGCGGAAAGACGAACTCACAGCGCCGAGCGTTCGGTGATGAACGCGTTGACCAGCTCGGCGCCACGCTCGGGGTGGTCGACGCTGATGAAGAAGTCGCGGCCGGAAGTCAGCCGCAGGACCAGGCATTCGCCGCCGCGCAGCATGATCGCGGAGCTGCCGGGACGAACCCGGTAACCCCAGCCGCCGACCTCCAGCGCTCGCCGGGTCTCGACCCGTGCACCCTCGATCTGCGTCAGCCGGATCCGCCGAGCGGGCCAGCGCTGCGGGCCGAACGCGACCCGCGCGCCGTGCTCGTCGATCTGCACCCGTGCGGAGGAGATGGCCAGGCACACGAAGCCGGCCAGGAGCGGAACCAGCGCGAACTGCCAGGGCCGGAAGACGAAACTCACCGCTGCGACCAGCACCACGAGCCCGCCGACCGCGCGGAGCACCGGGCTCGACACCGACGACAACCACACCGCGCGTTCGCCCGGTTTCAGGGTCAGCTCGTTGCCGGTTTCGGCCTCCTGCCCGGCCGGTTCGTCCGGGCCGCGATTCCCCGCCAGCCACCCGAGCCGGCCCGCGAATCCGGCGACCGCGAGGTTCGGGAGCACCTGCCAGTTCAGCGACCGCGCCTGCTGCCACTCGGCGACGTCGAGGTTCGCCCACACCGTCAGCGCCCCGATTCCGGCGAAGAACACCGCCGCGGCGCCGAGGATCGCGCCCGTGGTGGCCCGGCTGCGCCGCCGCCGCCAGCCGAGCGCGCCGAACACCACCGCGCCCACCGCGACCACCAGCCAGCCGGCCAGCACGAAGATCAGGAACCCCGTGGCGGCCATCGAATCGTCGGGCGCACCGAAGAAGCCCCAGTGCGAGGCGAGCGGATCGGGCACCCGATCCCGGAAGGCCAGCGCGCCCAAGGAAAGTGCCGCCGTCACGACCACCACCCACAGGCTCGAAACGGCCAGGAACCGGGCCCGGTAGGTCATTTCGCCCCCCGCGTCCGGTGGGACATCCGTAACCGGTCGGCGGATGTTGCGGAGAAGTAGCTCATTTCGCCCCCTGCCTGATCCATTCGATGACGTCTTCCGGTCGGTAACCGTGGCGCTCCGCCTCGGTCAGCAGCTCGCCGAGTTTCTGCTGCAGCGCGGCCCGCGGGTCGGGACGGCGCAGCACGGTGACACCGCGCCCCCGGCGGAACTCCAGCAATCCCTCCTCCCGCAGCCCGCGCAGTGCGCGCAGCACGGTGTTGGCGTTGATCCGTAACGCGACGGCGAGATCCCGCGCGGGAGGCAGCCGGTCACCCGGTTCGATCTCGCCGTCGGCGATGGCGCGCCGGATGGAGTCGGCGGCCTGCTCGTGCAGCGGCCGCTGATCGTGCAGATCCAACGAAAGCAACATGGTGCCAATGACATTAGCACCATTCGATTCTTGGTCCCCAGCAGAAGCGTTCCGCTCGACAAGTGTTCGCCCAGCGCGACGGGGTGAAGATCGCGAGGCACCACGGAGTGCTCGCGAGAACGACTTGCGGCGGTGGCCGCTACTCGACGCCGAGGAGCAGCAGGGCGTCGAGATCGCCGCCGGGATAGCAGGCCAGTTCCACCTCGGGCCGGGCCTGCCGGAGGTATTCGGCGAGCGCGCCCGAGAGGCCATCCGGGGCATCCGCCCCGACCAGCGCGGTGAGCAATTCGCCGCCAGCGGTGAGCATCCTGGCGGCGAGGTCCCGGACCGCGGTCAGCACATCGTCGCCGATGAGCACCACCTCGCCGTCGATCAACCCGAGCACATCGCCGGGCAGACAACGGCCCACCCAGGTCAGCGCCTCGGCGTCGGCGATGCGCAGTTCACCTCGCCGGGTGGCGGCTGCCGCCTCGGCCATCGCCACCTGATCATCCGCGCGACGCCGACTCGGGTCGTGCACCGCCAGCGCGGCCAGCCCCTGCACCGGCGATGCCGTCGGCACCACGACCACCTCCTGGCCTTCGCCGAGCAGCCCGGCCCGTTCCACCACGGCGGCGGTGGCGGAGTCGTTGGGCAGCACCAACACGTGCGCGGCTCCGGTCGAGCGGAATGCCTCGCCCAGCTCGTCGGCCGTCAGCTCCGGGCCGACGACCAGCACATCCGCCCCCTCGGCGGCGAACAGCTCGCCCAACGCGCCACCTGGAACGCAGGCGAGCACGGCGACGTCCCGCGCGAAGGCGGCCTGCTGATCGGCGAACCTGGTGACCTTGATCTTGTGCACCCGCCCGGTCTCGATGCCCGATTCGATCGCCGCCCCGATGTCGTCGCAGTGCACGTGCACCGCCCAGGAAGCGGCGCCGTCACCGACCACGGACACGCAGTCGCCGAGCCCGCACAGCGCATCGCGCAGGGCGAACGCACGATCCTGATCGGTGTCGGCCAGCAAGTACATGACCTCGTACTCGTACTGTGACTCGTGCTCCAGCACACCCGGGTCGCCCGGGACCGGCGCCTTCGGCGCGAGCCGCTCGCCGTCGCGGACCACGGCGTGCAGCGCGTCGAGCATGATCACCAAGCCGCGCCCACCGGCATCGACGACACCAGCGTCGGAGAGCACCGAAAGCTGTGCCGGCGTCGCCGCCAGTGCACTGATAGCTGCGCGGGTCGCGTTCTGCACTACCACGCCCAGCTCGTCCGAATTCGCCGCCGCGCGTGCCGCCGCGCGCAGCACCGAGAGCAGCGTGCCTTCGACCGGCTCGGCGACGGCCTGCCGGGCCATCTCCTCGGCTCGGAGCAACGAGGCACCGAATGCACGGCCGTCCGCTTCGGCGACATCGCGCAACTGCTCGGCGATGCCGCGCATGGCCTGCGACAGCAGCATGCCGGAGTTGCCGCACGCGCCGCCGAGCGCGCCCTTGGACAGCGCGGCGAGCACGCCGCCGAGGGTGTCCGGCTCCGCCGCATCCAGCGTTTCCACCGCCGCCCGCATCGTCTGCAGCAGGTTGGTGCCGGTGTCGCCGTCGGCGACCGGGTAGACGTTGATCCGGTCGATCGCGTCGCGTTCGGCGGCCAGCGCGGCCAGGGCCAGGTCCGCCCAGCGGCGGGCAGCCGCCGCAGTCAGCGTCCGCAACACCCGCGACCTCCCACGCAGTCTCCGACGGTCGGATTGTCCGAGACTAGTCGCTGCGTGCGCCGCATACGCAGGCATCGGACTCGCCCCCACCGCCGAAGCCGCCGCCGACGGTGGGCTACACTGATCCGGTCCCAGGGTGGCGATGACCCAGGACAACCGGGTTCTCCGGGATCTGGCCGCCGTCCACGGCGGTGAACAGCAAGCCTTCACGCAAGTGTGGCGTGCTTGCGTGACTTTCATCGCTGTAACCGTCAAGCAAAGTAAGGGGTGTCTGACGTGGCTGCCGTCTGCGACGTCTGTGGCAAGGGACCAGGCTTCGGCAACTCGGTCTCGCACTCCCACCGGAAGACCAGGCGCCGGTGGAACCCGAACATTCAGACCGTGCACGCCAAGATCGGTCTTTCGCAGCGCAAGCGCATGAACGTGTGCACCTCCTGCCTGAAGGCCGGCAAGGTCGCCCGCGGCTGACGCGACTGCGCGCGAACCCCGAGGCCAAGCGCCTCGGGGTTTTCTGCGTTCGCACCCACGGCAAGACTCGCCCGCATCGAGCGTCGAGTGCTTCGCAACGGCCGCACGCCGTTTAAGGAGCGTGCTTGCGCCATTGGGGGCCGATCTTCTCCCATTCGGCCGCCCACGCCGCCAACCGCCTGCGAGTCACCAGCAGGCGCGCTCCGACCAGGGCCACGCTGGTGATCGCCGCCGAGCCGACCAGCACGCCCGCCCCGGCTAGTCCGGCGGCCTCGGCCGCGTCGGCTCGGGTGAGCGGAGGCGCCGTCGGCCCGCCCTGCTGGTCCAGCCACACCGGGAGCGTGCCGGTCACCGGGGCGCGCGGCGGCAACTGGACGACGGCGAAGCGCTCGTCCGGCGGTTGCCCCCAGCGCACCGCGACCGACCGGTGCCCGGCCGCGTTGGGATCACCGACCTCCGTCACGATAGTGGCCACGACCTGGTGTTTGGCGGCCTGCTCGTGCTCCACTTCGATCAGCCGGTCGCGCAACTCTGCCTGCGCGATGAAGAGGGCCACCACCACGGTGACGGCCGCGATCAGCGCGACGATCAGCAGCGCAAAGGGTTCGAAATAGTCGGTGCGTCGCCGCAGCGGGTTCGCACCCGGGAATATCCTGCGGACCAGACACCGCAGGTCGCTGCTGCTCCGGTCGGCTCTCATGGCGAGCCTTCTTCCGCCCCGAACGCATCTCCCGGCAAGGGTCAATGTACGGCCGGGCGGAACCGAAATCCATACGCGGCGACCAGGCAAAACACCCCTGGCGCAGGCTACGGCAGCTTCCAGTCCACCGGTTCGGCACCGCGGCGGGCGAGGATCTCGTTGACCCGGCTGAACGGGCGGGAGCCGAAGAACCCGCGGTCGGCCGACATCGGGCTGGGGTGCGGCGATTCGACGCACTCCACACCGGGCATCAGCGGACGCAGGTCGCGGGCGTCGCGTCCCCACAGGATCGCCACCAGCGGCTCCTCGCGGGCGGCCAGCGCGCGGATGGCCTGCGCGGTGACTTCCTCCCAGCCCTTGCCGCGGTGCGAGCCGGCATTGCCGGGCCGGACAGTCAGCGACCTGTTGAGCAGCAGCACGCCGCGCTGGGTCCACGGGGTGAGGTCGCCGCTGGAGGGCATGGGGTGGCCGAGGTCCTGGGTGTACTCGCGGAAGATGTTGACCAGGCTTTTCGGCGGCGCGACGCCGGGCGCGACGGAGAAGCTCAGGCCGACCGGATGCCCGGGCGTCGGATACGGGTCCTGGCCGACGATCAGCACGCGCACGTCGTGGAAGGGCTGCTCGAAGGCCCGGAGCACGTGCTCGGGAGCGGGCAGGTACTTCCGCCCCGCGGCGACCTCGGCGCGTAGGAACTCGCCCATCGTCTTGATCTGCTCGGCGACCGGTTCCAGCGCTTGGGCCCACCCGGGCCCCACGAGTTCGTGCAGTGGACGTGCGACCATGCGAGCACCCTAGCGAGCCGCCGAGATCAACCTCTCGACAGCCCCCGCGATGCGGCCGCAACCGTCAATGTGTCGCACGTCACACTCGATAGTAGGAATGTGGCGAGCGATATAGCGCACACCGGTATTCAACCTTCACTCGAAAGAGCCATTTTCGCCCGTCATCGAGCTAATTCGGCTGTCAAATCAGCGACTCCGCGAGACAACGGGCGAACGGACCGATCGGTGACGTTTTGCATAACGGGAATAACATCGGGATAACGCAATCCCGGTCTTTTGGTGGCCTCCCCCAGGCCGCTCAGCTAGGTTCTGCGGAGTTGCGAATGACCGCGGCGGTGGATGGATTGACCCGGAGGTGGGCCGCAATCTCATGACTTCGCAGGAAACAGCCGAAACGGCAGCCGAGCAGCGATCACTGCTCCGTCGCGCGGTCGGCGCAGCGGCAATCGGCAACTGCACGGAGTGGTATGACTTCGGCGTATATGCCTATGTGGCCGCCTATGTGGGCCACCAGTTCTTCCCCGGGCCGTGGGAGACCGTCTCGGCCTTCGGCGTGTTCGCCATCTCCTTCCTGTTCCGGCCGCTGGGCAGCCTGTTCTTCGGGCCGCTGGGCGACCGAATCGGCAGGCAGAAGGTGCTGGCGGTGACGATCCTGCTGATGTCGGGCTCGACCTTCGTCATCGGCCTGCTGCCCACCTACGGCGCGATCGGCATCATCGCGCCGATGCTGTTGCTGCTGTGCCGGTTGCTGCAGGGCTTCTCCACGGGCGGCGAATACGGCGGCGCGGCGACCTACATCGCCGAGTTCGCCCCCGACCGCCGTCGCGGCTTCTGGGGGAGCTGGCTGGAATTCGGCACCCTGGTCGGATTCGGATTCGGCGCGCTGGTGCCGACGATCCTGATCCTGAATCTGGACAGCGCCTCGATGGAAAGCTGGGGCTGGCGCATTCCGTTCCTGATCGCCGGTCCGCTCGGCGGCGTCGGGCTCTATTTGCGCAGCAAGCTGGAAGACACCCCGGCGTTCAAGAACCTGGAGGCGACCCACCAGGTGGCCAAGTCGCCGCTGAAGGACTTGATCAGCCAATGGTGGCGGCAGCTGCTGATCCTGATGGGCATCGTGGTGCTGATCAACATCGCCAACTACACCATCCTGACCTACATGGAGACGTACCTGAAGGACACGCTCCACGTGCCGGAAGGTCAGGAGTCCACGGTGCTGATCCCGCTGCTGCTCACCGTGGTGTTCATGATGGTGGTCATCACCCCGGTAGGTGCGCTGTCGGACCGGATCGGCCGCAAGCCGCTGTTCCTGTCCGCGGCGATCTGCTTCCTCGTGCTGCCGATCCCGGCGTTCATGCTGATCGCGCAGGGCACCGTGCTGACCACGATCCTGGGGTTGGGACTGCTGGCGATCGGGCACGTGCAGCTGATCGGACCGCTGGCCGCGACGCTACCGGCGATGTTCCCGACCAAGGTCCGCTACGCGGCCTTCTGCGTCGGCTACAACATCTCCACGGCGGCGTTCGGCGGGACCGCTCCGCTGGTCAACGACGCGGTGGTCACGGCGACCGGCAACACCCTCTTCCCGGCCTTCTACCTGATGGCGGCGGCCCTGGTGGCGCTGGGGCCGATCCTGCTGATGAAGGAGACGGCACGCAAGCCGCTGATGGACGACGCACCCGCGCCGAAAACATCGGCGACGAGCTAACCACGTCGAACGCGAAGAACCCCGATGTGCCAACGGCGCATCGGGGTTCTTCGCGTCAACGCCAGTGCTCCCAGCCCGACGAGCCCTCGTACAAGGCTCCGTCCACTGTGACTCCGGTGCCCTCGGCGACCACACCGATCGCGCGCCACTCCGCCGGCAGCGGGCGGCTCGGCGGGAAGGTCGCGGCCAGCGCCTGGTCCTCGCCCCCGGTCAACACCCAGTGCCGGGCGTCCGCGCCCAGCGCGGAGGCGACCTCGGTCAGCCGCTGCGGCACTTCCACCTGCTCGGTGCGGATGTCAATGGCCACCTGGGAAGCCGCGGCGATGTGCCCCAGATCGGCCAGCAATCCGTCCGAGGTGTCCACCATGGACGTCGCCCCGGCGACGGCCGCCTGCGGCCCGGCCCCGTAAGGCGGCTCCGGGACGCGGTGCGCGCCGACGACCGCGACCGGGGAGCGGAAACCCCGCCCCAGCACGGCCAATCCGGCCGCCGACCAGCCGAGCCGGCCTGCCACCGCGACCACGTCACCGGGCCGCGCGCCGGACCGCGTTACCGGCGCCCGGCCCTGCAGGTCGCCCAGGGCTGTGATCGAGATCGTCAGTGAGGTCGCCGACACCATGTCACCGCCGATGATGCCGATGCCGACCTGCTGTGCTTCTTCCCACATGCCGCCGGCCAGCTCATCGACCACCTTCGTCGGCAGCTCCGGCGAGCAGCCCAACCCCACCAGCAGGCCGGTGGGCACGGCCCCCATCGCGGCGATGTCGGACAGGTTCACCGCGACCGCCTTGCGACCCACCTGGTGCGGTGTCGACCAGTCGAAACGGAAATGCACCTGCTCCACCAGCACGTCGGTGGTAGCCACCACCCGGCCGTCCGGGGCCGCCAGGACCGCGGCGTCATCGCCCGGCCCCAGTAACGTGCCGGGCGACTGAGGCTGCCCGGCCGTAACTCGATCGATGAGACCGAACTCACCCAACTGGGAAACGGTCGGTGCGTCCTGCGACGAATCAGGACCCAACTGGGACCTCCCTTCCTTGAGCATTCGCTCGGTCCGATGGGGTAGCTTTCTGCCAGTTTCCTACCCCGAGCACATCGGCACGACGAAGGGGCACGCCGTGGTTCAGGCATACATCCTCATCCAGACCGAAGTCGGCAAGGCCGCCGCCGTGGCCAACGAGATCGCCGGTTCGCCGGGCATCATCAGCGCGGAGGACGTCACCGGTCCGTATGACGTGATCGTGCGCGCCGAAGCCGAGAATGTCGACCAGCTCGGCAAGATGGTCGTCGCCAAGATCCAGAACGTGGAAGGCATCACCCGGACCCTGACCTGTCCCGTGGTGCACCTGTAAGGAACTTGTCGCTGAACTCATTTTGCGTGACGGTGCCGGTCGCGGAACCTCAGGCGCCGCCAGGCCGGTGCCGATACCCGGCGAAGGCCGTGCTGTAGTGGACGACGTGGTTCACCAATCAGCGCCCGGAGTGCCCCGGCCGGTGTTGATCGTGGCGGTCACGCTCGGCGCACTTCTCGCCCTGGCGGTCGCCGGCATCGGCGCGTACGGCTGGTACGGCGAACACCAGGCGCGGCAGGCCGCGATAGCGGCCGAAGAGGCCCGGCGCAGCGGGCCGCTGGCGCTCCCCCCGATCCCCGCGCCAAAGGCGGCGACACCGGAGTGCGCGACGGTACTTGCGGCGCTGCCGCGCGAGCTGACCGTAGACAATGAGCGCGTTCCGCGCCGCGCGCTGGCGGAACCCGCGCCGGCGGCGACGGTCGCGTGGGGAGATGCGAAGCACGACCCGGTGACGATGCGCTGCGGAATCAGCGCGCCGGCGGAGCTGACGCCGACTGCGCAGCTGATGGACGTTTCCGGCGTCAGCTGGTTGGAGATCAACCAGGGCGGCGACACCTCGTGGCTGGCGGTCGACCGCCCGGTCTACGTCGCGCTAAGCGTCCCCGAGGGCACCGGCACCGGTCCCCTCCAAGACCTCTCCGCGATCCTCCGCGACGCCATGCCCAAGCAACCGGTCTTCCCCTGACACCACGGGGAAAATGCCCAACTTCAGGCAAATCGGGAATTCCCTTCGGCGGCGCCCGTCAGCGCAGTCCGGTGCCTCGGGTGATCGCCGTGTCGATGAGGGTGCTCAGCAGCGTCGGGTAGTCGATGCCGGTGTGCGCCCACATCCGCGGGTACAGCGAGATCGCGGTGAATCCCGGCATCGTGTTGACCTCGTTGACGATCAGCTGGCCGTCTCCGGCGAGGAAGAAGTCGACCCGCGCCAGGCCCTGGCACTCCAGGGCGCGGAAGGCCCGCACCGCGGCGTCGCGCAGCTCCTCGATCGCGTCGTCGCCGATCTTGGCCGGAATGTCGAACTCGGTGACGTCATCGAGGTACTTGGATTCGTAGTCGTACCAGTCGGAATCGCCGACCACCCGCAGTTCGGCGGGCTGCGAGGCCGCGATCCGGCCGTCCGGGAACTCCAGCACGCCGCACTCGATTTCGCGGCCCACCACCGCGCTCTCGATGATCACCTTCGGGTCCGTGCGGCGTGCCTCGGCGATCGCCGCGTCCAGCTCCGCCCAGTCGGTGACCTTGGTGATGCCCAGTGACGACCCGGCCCGCGCCGGCTTGACGAACACGGGCAGCCCGAGCCGCTCGCGCTGCCGATCGTCCAGCGTGGCCTGGTCGCGGCGCAGCACCTCGTAGCGGCCCACCGCCAGACCCTCCGCGGCGAGCAGCTTCTTGGTGTACTCCTTGTCCATCGACACGGCGCTGGACAACACGCCCGGCCCGACGTAGGGCACGTCGGCCATTTCGAGCAGCCCCTGGATGGTGCCGTCCTCGCCGAAGGCCCCGTGCAGCACCGGGAACACGACGTCGACCGACGACAGCACCTCGCCGCCCCGGCCCGGCTCCAGCAGCACCAGCTCGCGGCGGGTGGGGTCACCGGGCAGCGCAAGAGCGGTGTTCGCCGCGACCTCGGGCGCCTTGCGGTCCCGGATCTCCAGCTGCTTCGGGTCGTCGGTGCCCAGCACCCAGGCGCCCTCGCGGGTGATGCCGACCGGCAGGATCTCGAAGCGGTTCCGGTCCAGGTGCGAGAGCACGCTACCGGCGGACACGCAGGAAATGCCGTGCTCGGTGCTGCGCCCGCCGAAAACAACGGCCACCCGGGTCTTGCGCTGTGTCATGCGCCGGACCATACCTGGCATACGCTGAGACCGTTTCACAAAGGTTTGGTTGGTCGCGCGGTCGACGGCGCTGTTCGGGAACCGTGCCGCTGCCCTACCTGGGGTCCCCGGCATGATGGGTGCCAGGTCCGCGAGGTGGTTCATCCGGCGCCGCAGAGCCGGGCCAAGATCGGCAGTGCCCGCTCCAGTTCGCTGCGCGAGCACGCGGCGTACCCGAGCGCGAGCCCGAACCACTGCTGCGGACCGCAGTGATGCCGGCGCAGCCCGTCGAGCACCAGGCCCCGCTCCCCGGCCGCCGCGACCACCCGCTGCTCGGCTTCCGCGTCCGGCAGCGGGAGCACCACGTGCGCCCCGGCCCGGTCCCCGAACACCTCGACGCCCTCGGCGGCGAGCCCGTCCACCACCAGGGCCCGGCGCTGAGAGAGTTCTCGCCGCAGCCGCCGCAGGTGCCGCCCGAGGTCGCCGTGGCGCGCGAGCTCCACCAGCACGCGCTGACCGGCGGGGGCCGGGCCGGTTCCGGTGCAGTCCCGGTGCTGCAACACTGCCGCGGCGACCTTGTCGGGGGCCAGCATCCAGCCCACGCCCAGGGTTGGCGTGAGGATCTTGCTGGTCGTGCCGAGGTGCACGACGACGTCGGGGGCCATCGACGCGAGTACCGGCAGTGGTGCCACGTCGTAACGGAGCTCACCGTCATAGTCGTCTTCGATGATCAACCAGCCCTCGACGCGGGCGCGCTCGACCAGTTCGATCCGGCGCTCGGCGGGCAGCCGACCGCCGATCGGATATTGGTGCGCGGGCGAGCAGTACACGGCCCGCACGCCTCGCGGAATCGCGTCGACGACGATGCCCGCGTGGTCGACGGGTGCGGGCACCACGCGCACACCCGCCGACCGCAGCGCCCCAACCGCGCGCTGGTAACCGGGCTCCTCCACCGCGACAGTCGCGCCGCGCCGCAGCACCGCGGAGGCCAGCTCGACGACAGCCGACGTGGTGCCGCCGGTGGCCAGCACGTTTTCCACCGTCAGCCCGCCGACGACCAGACCACGGTGGCGCAGCAGGTGCTCGACGACGGCCTCGCGGTACTCGACGACTCCCGCACGGTGTGGTTTCGAGTCCGGCTCCGTGTCGGCCGCCGCGCGCCAGGCCCGGCGCCAGGCCGCCCGATCGACGCCCTCCGCCCACGGCACGCCCGGCGTGAGCACCACCACGGGTTCGTCCGGCTCCCGCTCGCCGCGCTTGGCACCGGTAGCGGGCTCGATGCGCGATCCGGGCGGGCTGGTGGTGACGTAGGTGCCCGAGCCGTGCCGGCCGGCGATCCACCCCTCCGCGTACAGCTGCTCGTAGGCAGCGGCGGTCACTGTGCGGCTGACCACGAGGTGACGCGCGAGGGCACGCGTCGACGGGAGGCGGTCGCCGCCGCGGAGTTGACCGATCGTCGCCGCGTGTCGCAGCGCATCGGCCAGCTGCACGGCGAGCGGGCGCGGATCGTCGCGGTGCAGGTCGATGGCGAGCTCCAGCAGCGGTGAGCTCGCCGCGGGCACGGCATGTGGCATTTCAAAATTCTCCCTGATTGGCACTTCGATAATGCCACTTGCGGGAAGATCCTGTTGCACGTGACCCGACACCTCTCCACCACAGACCGGACCACCATCCGCCGCAGCAGCGCCAGGGCCCGCAGCGACCGCAGCGACCTGTACGCCAGCTTGGACGCTGGCCTGATCTGCCACCTCGGGCTGCTGATCGACGGCTCGCCCCGGGTCCTGCCCACCGGTTACGGCCGCCGCGGCGACACGCTCTACCTGCACGGTTCGACCGGCGCGCGGAGCCTACGCGAGGCCGCCGGCGGGGTCGAGGTCTGCGTCACGGTGACCCACCTCGACGGGATCGTCTACGCGCGTTCGCTGTTCCACCACTCCGTGAACTACCGCTCCGCGATGATCCACGGTCAGGCCCGGGAAGTCGTGGACGCCGACGAGAAGCTGCAGGCGCTGCGGGTGATCACCGACCAGCTCGCCCCCGGCTCGTGGGAACACGCGCGGCAGCCGAACAAGCGGGAACTGGCCGCGACCGCCGTCCTCGCCGTCGACCTCGCCGAAGCGGCGGTGAAGATCCGCGACGGCGGGCCGAACGACGACACCGAGGACATCGAGGCGGGCAAGGCATGGGCCGGGGTGCTCCCGCTACGAATGCACTGGGGCGCGCCGGAACCGTCGACGGATCTTCCGGCGGGGTTCGCAGTTCCGCCGCACGTGGGCGAACGGACGTACCCGGCATGACAGTCGTGGAATTGGCGGATTCCGGGCCCGCTTTCCCGACGCGGCGAGAACCGCGGCCGGAACTGGCTTGGCTGGACGGCTTCCTCGCGTGGCTCGACGGCGGCGGTGCGGCCGCCGATGCGCACCGCCGCTACCCCGGGTTTGTGTTCCCGGCCCGGCACCTCGCAAAACCCACGCCGGAGGCCTGAATGCTGGTCCACCCCTGGGACTCGCCGATCGACGAGCAGGAATGGCGGCACCAGCTGGCCGACGGGCACGACTTCGGCCAGCTGGTGGCCGTCTACCCGGATCGGCGCCCCGTCGTGCAGCCGGTGCATTTCGCGTTCGACGGCGATCGCGTTCGTTTTCACCTCGCGCGCCCCAATCCGATCCTGCGCGCGCTGGAGAACGATCCGCACTGCGTGTTGTCGATTGTGGACGACTACGCCTACATCCCCGGCCCGTGGCGGGTCGAGGGTGACACCCCGCCCAGCTCGGGCGTGCCGACCAGCCACTACGCCAGCGTGCAGCTATCGGGCTTGGCGGAGCTGGTCGACGACCCGGCGGCCAAAGCGGCTTTGCTGCAACGGCAGCTGGAGCACTTCCAGCCCACGGGCGGGACGGCCGAGGTGACCGCCCATGACGGCCCGTTCCACCGGATGCTGAAGGGAATCCGCGGAGTGATCGTGCACGTCGACTCGGTGACCGCGAAGTTCAAGTACAGCGACAACAGGTCAGTTCAGCTGCAGGACTCCGTCGCCCGACGACTGGTCACAAGGGACCGTCCCGGCGACCGGGCCGCCGCTGCCCAACAACTCCGCCGCATGCGCCTGCGGACCGAACCCTGACCGGGCGGCGGTCACATCCGGCGGAGGCCGGTGATGGGGTCGTGGGCGTAGAGCGTCATTCGGGCCCGCGTGGGGCGGTAGACGTGGATGCTCACCGCCGGGTCCGGGCCGTTGTTGTGCACCTGGTGCACGTAGTTCGGCCCGAAGACCCGGGACTGGCCCGCAACCAGCGGGTGCAGCACCTCGGTTGCGCCGCGTTGGATGACGCGCTCGGTCAAGGCGCCGGAGACCACGGTGAAGGCTCCGGTGGCGCCGCCGTGGTCGTGCAGGTCGGTGTGCTGGCCGGGCAACCAGCTCAGCAGCCATGCCTCGTAGCTCTCGGTTCGCGTGAGCAGGCCAACCCAGCGCTGCTCCGGGTCGTAGCGCAGCAGGTGCGCCCACGAGCCGCGGTCGGCGGCGAGCTCGCGAGCGATGCGGACCGGGTGCGCGATGGTGAGATCGGCAGGCGCGGCAACGGTATTCGGCGGAACGGCGAACAAGACGATTTGTCCTTCGGGATCGTGATGAGCTCCGGGTCATCAGCGCACGCGAGCACAGCACGCCGGATACCCGGGAATTACGGGAGAACGATCAACACGAAGAACACAGACAGAGCGCGCTGGCGACACGGCGCAGGTCGATGTGACCCCGTCGATCGGTCATAGCACGCAGCAACACGACGCAAACTGAACCAGCCCGCCGAACCCGCGTCAACCGGAGCGCGCAAGATCTCACACTGTGGAGTGGCGGGCGTGCTCCCCGGCACCCGAAACACGCAGCTTCGAGCGAACCGCTACGCCTCAGCCCAGGGCTTGGTGGACGTCGGCGACCAAGTCTGCGGGATCTTCGCAGCCCGCGGAGAAGCGGACGAAGCCCTCCGGGACCGGGTCGCCCCACTGCGCCCGGCGGTCGACCGTGCTGTGCAGGCCGCCGAAGCTCGTCGCCGCCACGACCAAGCGGCTGCGCCGCACGAACTCGTCGACCGCCGCCGCATCGGCCAGCTCGAACCGGAACACCCCGCCCCAACGGCGCATCTGCCGCCGTGCGAGATCGTGCGAAGGGTCGCCCGGATCGCCCGGCCAGCGCAGCCCGGAAACCGCCGGATGATCGCGCAGGGATGCGACTAGCGCGGCGGCGTTCTCGGCCTGCCGCGCCAGGCGCAGGTCGAGCGTGCCCATGCTGCGGTGCGCCAGCCAGGTCTCGAACGGACCGGGAATCGAACCGGACAGCGTCCGCGCCCGCACCAACCGCTGCGCCAGCTCCGCGTCGCGAACCGACACGTGCCCCAGCAGCACGTCGCTGTGCCCGGCCAACGCCTTGGTGTCGCTGGAGACCACGATGTCCGCGCCCAGCTCCAGCGGTCGCTGCCCGAGCGGCGTCGCCGTGGTGTTGTCCACCGCCAGCAAGGCGCCCGCCGCGTGCGCGCGTCCGGCGAGCCCGGCGATGTCGCACACGTCGAGGCCGGGATTGGACGGGGTTTCCAGCAACACCAGCCGAACTCCGGCGAAGACCTCGTCGTGCCACGGACCGGGCGTGGCGATCTCCCGGATGTTCAGCTCCAGCTCGGCCAGCTCGTCCCGGACGAACTGGCGCGTCGCGTAATAACCGTCGCCGGGCAGGATCAACGCGTCGCCGTTGCGCAGCACCGCGCGCAGCAGCAAACTGATCGCCGCCATGCCGGAGGGCAACAGGATGCAATGACCGCCGTCGAGGTCGCCGATGGCCGACTCCAGCGCCCGCCACGTGGGATTGCCCGCGCGCCCGTAGAAATCGCCCCCCTGGAAGTCCTCGCCCAGGTGGAACGGCGCGGCGAACACCGGGCCGGGCAACAGCGGCGTCCCGCCGACCGGTTCCGGATGTCCGCCGCGAACGCACCGCGTGCCGTCGCCGAATTCCGATGTCGCCACAACTCTCCTCCGTGTCTTGCCGGGGCCCGAGCCCCACGGGCGGGCGATTGCAATGGAAATCAACGTGCCGATTTCGCTTGCAATCGGCTCACTCCGGTTTGCGTTCGCGGCCCAGCAGTTCGGCGGCCGCCGGTGCGGGGGCGAGCCCTTCGTGGCAGACCCGGTGCACCACATCGGTGATCGGCATCTCGACGCCGTGGCGCGCCGCCAGCTGCCGGATCGACGAGCAGGACTTGACGCCCTCGGAAACCTGCCCGTGTGCCGCCTCCTGCGCCTGCGCCATAGTCTCGCCGCGCCCCAGCCGCTCGCCGAAGGTCCGGTTGCGCGACAACGGGGACATGGCCGTGGCGACCAGATCGCCCAGCCCGGCGAGCCCGGCGAACGTCATCGGGTCGGCGCCGAGCGCGACGCCGAGCCGAGTCGTCTCGGCCAGGCCACGGGTGATCAGGGACGACATCGTGTTGTGCCCGAACCCCAGCCCGGCGGCCATCCCGCACGCCAGCGCGATCACGTTCTTACATGCCCCGGCGATCTCGATACCGACCAGATCGGTGTTGGTGTAGGGCCGGAAGTACGGCGTCGAGCAGGCGTGCTGGAGCGCGACGGCGCGGTCGTGGTCCGGGCAGGCCACCACGGTCGCGGTCGGTTGTTCGGCGGCGATCTCCTTGGCCAGGTTGGGACCGGAGACCACCGCGACATGCGCCATCGGCACGTCGGCGACCTCGCCGATCACCTCGCTCATCCGCTTCAGCGTGCTCAGCTCCACGCCCTTGGCAAGGCTAACCAGCGTCGCCTCGGGCGGCAGTAGGGGCTGCCAACCGGCCAGGTTTTCGCGCAGCGTCTGGCTGGGCACCGCTAGCACGACCGCGCCCGCACCATGTACCGCCTCGGCCGCGTCGTCGGTGGCGCGCAGCGTCGACGGAAGCCGGATGTCCGGTAGGTACGCGCTATTGCGGCGGGTTTCGTTGATCGCCGCGGCGACCTCCGCCCGCCGGGCCCACAGGACCACGTCGTTGCCCGCGTCGGCAAGCACCTTCGCGAACGTGGTGCCCCAGGATCCGGCACCGAGCACCGTGATCCGCTCAGGCGGCGCCATCGTTGCCCCGGCTCTTGCGGGCGGAGCTGTAGAAGTCGGTGGGCGGCTGCTCGCCGCGGATCTCACCGAGAAGTTCCCGCACGCGCGTCATCGCCAGGTGCGTGACCTCCCGCAGCGCGTTCGTGTCGTGCTCCATACCCCGGTAGGCCGTCAGGTCCAGCGGCTCGCCGAAGGCGAGGGTGACGGACTTGCGCGGGACGGGCCGAAAGCGCTTCTGGTAATGGTCGTAGATTTCCCGAGTACCCCACCGGGCGGCCGGGATAACCGGAATGTCGTGCGCCAGCGCCAACCGGGCCACCCCGACCTTCGGGGTCATCGGCCAGCCGTCCGGATCCTTGGTGATGGTGCCGTCCGGGTAGATCACGATCGTCTTGCCGCGCTGCAGGGCGTCGTGCGCGTCCTGCAGGCTCTTCTGCGCGTCGGCGGTGCCGCGATAGACCGGGATCTGCTCGACACCGACGAGAACGCTCTTAAGCACCGGAACGTTCCACAGCGTGTTCTTCGCCAGGAACCGCGGCACTCGGCCGGCGCGGTGCACGGTCACGGCGTCGAAGACCGGGTCCAGGTGGGAAACGTGGTTGAACACCAGCAGCGCGGGGCCCTCGGCCGGGATGTGCTCCAGCCCGGTCACCTTGGTGCGCGCCAACACGGCGGTCAGCGGGTAGAAGACGCCGCGGGCCAGGCCGAGCCAGAACCTGCCCATCCCCCGCGCCTTTTCGCTGGTCTGCCTCCGCTGGCGCCGGAGGCTCTTCGGTTCCGCCACGGCAACTCCTTCAACTGGTCGCAAGCGCCAGTCAAGTTACCTGCCTGGCCCAGCGGCCGGACATCCCGGACGGCCGAATGCCGGGCCTCGGTGACGCGCTCCGGCCGCACGACGCAAGATGGCTGTCGTGAGCGCAGGCTTCCACCTCATCGTGCCGATCAAACCGCTGCATCTGGCCAAGTCGCGGCTGCTTGGCGCCGCCGACCGCGGAGCGCGCCAGCCGGCCGCGCACGCCGACCTGGTCACGGCCGTGGCATTGGACACAGTGTCCGCCGCGCGCCGGGCTCCCGGCGTCGCCGGAATCGTCGTGGTGACTTCCGATCCGACGCTCACCGAAGCGTTCACGGCCGATGGCGTCGAGGTACTCGCGGACGTGCCGGCCGCCGGGCTGAACGCCGCTTTGCGGCACGGCGACACCCAGTTGCGAAGAAGGGCGGCCGTGTCGCGGGTCGGGGCATTGCAGGCGGATCTGCCCGCCCTGCGACCCGGCGATCTCGCCGCCGCGATCAACGCCGCCGGCGACGACCGCTCGTTCTGTCCGGACCGGCACGGCACCGGCACCACGCTGCTGTTGGCCGAGCCCGGTCGCCCGCTCGACCCTCGGTTCGGGCCGGGTTCGGCCGACGCGCACGCCGAGTCCGGCGCGAAAGTCCTCCTCGGCGCGTGGGACTCGCTGCGCTGCGACGTGGACACCGAGGCCGACCTGACCGCCGCGGCCGCGCTCGGTCTCGGCCCGCGCACCGCCGCGCGGACCTCTTGAGCGCCGCGCCCGCCGCACTCCCCTGGACGCGTCTGCGCAATGCGGCATTCAAGAGGCGCTACCGGAAGATTCACTCGCGTCCACGAACGTCACATGGCCACCTCAGCGGTCGAACCGAACCGGTCCGATGGGTGACAATGGGGCCGTGAGCACCGACAGCAGCGATCGGGCCCCAGAACAGCCCGCCAAGCGAACCCCCAGCGGACGGTCCACGAGCCACGCGCCGCTCCCGGCTCGCGGCGCCGGCGATCCGGTCGCTGCCGACAGGCCGGCAGCCACCAACACCGACGCGAACACCGCCGCCAACAACGAAGGCGCACGGGTGCCGTCGGCCCCGCCCGCGGTGACCCGCGCGGCGGCCACCACCGACCTGCCCGAGGACCGCTACCTCAACCGCGAATTGTCCTGGCTGGATTTCAACGCGCGGGTGCTGGCGATGGCCGAGGACCCGTCGAAGCCGGTGCTCGAACGCGCCAAGTTCCTCGCGATCTTCGCGTCCAACCTGGACGAGTTCTACATGGTCCGGGTCGCCGGGCTGAAGCGCCGCGAGGAAACCGGCCTTTCGGTCCGCAGCGCCGATGGGCTCACCCCGCACGAGCAGCTGGTCCGGATCTCTGCCCGCAACCAGGACCTGATGGAGAAGCTGAGCCGGGTTTTCCTCGACGAGCTGCTGCCGGAGCTGGAGGCGCACGGTATCCGGATCCTGAACTGGGCCGAGCTGGAGACCGCCGATCATGCCAAACTGACCCGCTATTTCGAGGACCACATCTTCCCGGTGCTCACCCCGCTGGCGGTCGACCCGGCGCACCCGTTCCCCTACATCTCCGGGCTGTCGCTGAACCTCGCGGTCACCGTCGCCGATCCGGACGCCGGGCTGCGGCGCTTCGCGCGGGTCAAGGTTCCGGACAACGTGCCTCGGCTGATCCGGATCGAAGCCGACCGGGAGAACGAGCACGCCACTTTCCTGCCGCTGGAAGAACTCATCGCCGCGCACCTGGAGAAGCTGTTCCCGGGCATGCGGGTCTCCGAGCACCACATCTTCCGGGTCACCCGCAATGCCGACCTCGAGGTGGAGGAGGACCGCGACGAAGACCTGCTGCAGGCCATGGAGCGGGAGCTCGCGCGTCGTCGCTTCGGGCCGCCGGTGCGGCTGGAAGTGACCGACACGATGAGCGAGAACATGCTCGAACTCCTGCTGCGCGAGCTGGAGGTCGACCAGCACGACGTGGTGGAGGTCAAGGGACTGCTGGACCTGTCCTGCCTGTTCCAGCTGGACCGGTTGCAGCGCCCCGATCTCAAGGAACCGCCGTATGTGCCCGCGACGCACGCCGCGTTCGCCGAGGGACAGACGCCGAAGAGCATTTTCTCCACGCTGCGCGAGGGTGACGTGCTGTTGCACCATCCCTATGACTCGTTCTCCACGTCGGTGCAACGATTCATCGAGCAGGCCGCGGCGGATCCGCATGTGCTGGCCATCAAGCAGACTCTGTACCGGACTTCCGGTGATTCTCCGATCGTCAACGCCCTCATCGACGCCGCCGAGGCCGGCAAGCAGGTGGTGGCGCTGGTGGAGTTGAAGGCGCGGTTCGACGAGCAGGCCAACATCCAGTGGGCGCGCACCCTGGAGCGCGCCGGGGTGCACGTCGTCTACGGCCTGGTGGGGTTGAAGACGCACTGCAAGACCGCGCTCGTGGTGCGCCAGGAGGGTTCGACGATCCGCCGCTACTGCCACCTGGGCACCGGCAACTACAACCCGAAGACCGCGCGGATCTACGAGGATCTCGGCCTGCTGACCGCCTCACCGGAGATCGGGGCCGACCTCACGGACCTGTTCAATGTGCTCACCGGCTACGCCCGGCACGGTCAGTACCGCCGGATTCTGGTGTCGCCGCAGGGCATCCGAAACGGCATCGTGGAGCGCGTGGAGGCCGAGATCGAGCGGGCCCGGCAGGGTTTGCCCTGCGGCATCTGGATGAAGGTGAACTCGCTGGTCGACGAGCAGATCATCGACTCGCTGTACCGGGCTTCGCTGGCCGGGGTGCCGGTGCGCGTGGTGGTGCGCGGGATCTGCGCGCTGAAGGCCGGCGTGGAGGGGCTCAGCGAGAACATCGAGGTGCGCTCGATCCTGGGCCGCTTCCTGGAGCACTCCCGCGTGTTCCATTTCGTCGGCATCGACGAGCACTGGATCGGCAGCGCCGACATGATGCACCGCAACCTGGACCGGCGGATCGAAACCCAGGTCCAGGTCACCGATGCCAAGCTCACCCAGCAGCTCGACGAGATCCTCGACTCGGCGCTGCACCCGGCCACCCGCTGCTGGGTGCTCAACGCCAAGGGTGACTGGGAGGCCTCGCCACTCGGCGGGGAACAAGTTCGCGATCATCAGGTGGAAATGCTGCGCCTGCACGGCGCGAAGGTGTCTTGAGGAAGATGAGCGTGACCGAGAACGAGCCGGTGTCCGGTGGAATCGACGAAATGCAGACCGCGGCGCCGGCCAGCCCGGTCCGGGCGGCCGGCGCCGTGCTGTGGCGCGCGGGCGCAAAGGGGCCCGAACTGGCCGTTGTGCACCGGCCCCGCTACGACGACTGGTCGCTGCCGAAGGGCAAACTCGACGGCGGCGAGCTGCCCGCGCACGCGGCCGTCCGGGAGGTCGCCGAGGAGACCGGCTTTTCCTGCGTGCTGTCCCAATTCCTCACTCAGGTGAACTATCCGGTGCCGGAATCCGGCGGCGGCCGCACGATGAAGGTGGTCGACTACTTCACGGCCCGTGCCGGCGACGGGGCATTCGCCCCGAACGACGAAGTGGACGAACTGCGTTGGCTGCGTACCGACCAGGCGCGCGGGCAGCTGAGTTATCCGCACGATGTGGGCGTGCTCGACGCATTCGAGCAGTTGCCCACCGAGTCGGCGACCGTGTTGCTGGTGCGCCATGCAAAAGCGGGCAAACGGTCCGAATGGTTCGGGGACGACACGCTGCGCCCACTCACCGAAGCGGGCCAACGACAGCGCGACGCATTGCATTCGCTGTTGCGATTGTTCGGGCCATCCCGGATCTATTCCGCTCCGCGGCTACGCTGCGAACAAACGGTGGCACCGATCGCCGCCGAGACCGGAATCGAGATTGCCACCGAGCCGCTGTTTTCCGAAGAGGGCTATCTGGGCGATCCGGACGCGGCCGCCGACCTGATGCGGCGAGTGGCGGCCGGTACCGGCACCGCGCTGGTATGCAGCCAAGGCGGCGTCATCCCGGATCTGGTGACGCGGCTGGCCGATTCCGCCGGGTTGCCGCTCGGCGAGGTGGCTAGCCGGAAAGGCAGCGTCTGGACGCTGACCTTCAGCCGGGACCGGTATTCCGGCAACGGCGGCGGTCCGGCGGTGCGGCTGGCCGCCGCCGATTACCTCGCGGACCCGCTCGCCTGACCGGAACCCCGGCCGAGCGGCAGGTACCGGGGGCGCGCGAGAGAAGAGAGACGGATGCGTCGGCGAATTCGATGCCGGCGAAATGATCCGCCGACGCCCCGGCTGCAACGAATGACTGCGCCCGCGCTCAACGGGCGCTGTCCGGCGCTGACCGCGCCGTGTGGGCGTTGCGCATCGCCCACGGGTTACTTTGCTGCGTCCACCGGAGATCCGGCGGCCACGGCCTTCTCATGTCGTTATCCGGCCATCGCCTGATATCGGGGCGATGGCCGGGCGACGGAGGAACGCCGTGAGCGGGCGGCTCGTGTTCCCCTTGCCGGGGTCAACTCGCCGCCCGCTCGGTCCACTGCTGCTCGCCGCAGAAGCGAGCGGTCACTTCTTCGTGGACTTGCGCGTAGTCGTCGCCTTCTTGGTCGCAGGACGGGTGGTCTTGGCCGCGGTGGTCTTCGCGGCCGTGGTCGCCCGCTTCGCGGTGGCCTTCGCCGGGGTCGCCTTGGCGGCGGCCGCCTTGGCGGCCGTGGTCGCCCGCTTCGGGGCGGCCTTGGCGGCGGTGGTGGCGGCCTTCGCCGTGGTGCGGCCGGCGGTCTTCGTCGCGGCCGCACGCGTGGTGGTGGCCTTGGCGCGAGTACCGGCAGCTGCCCTGGTGGCGCCCGCGGTCTTGGTGGTCGCACCACGGGTGGTGGCCGCCTTGGCCGCGGAAACGCGCGGCAGTTTCCGCTGTCCGCCCACGACTTCCTTGAACTGGGTGCCAGCACGGAAGGCGGGAACGTTGGTCTTCTTGACCTTCACGCTCTCACCGGTGCGCGGGTTGCGAGCGGTGCGCGCGGCACGGGCCCGCTTCTCGAAAACCCCGAAGCCGGTGATGTTGACCTTCTCGCCTTTGTTGACGTTGCGAACGATGATGTCCACAACGCTTTCCACAGCCTGGCTGGCGGTCTTCTTGTCTCCGAGGCGTTCTGCCAGAGCCTCGATGAGTTGGGCCTTGTTCACTTCAGTCCCTCCCAGGACACAACAACGGCCCCGTTGGGCCGACTCAATGTCAACGGTAAAGCCCCGGACAAACAAATGCCATTCGCCACGCACATTTTTTTTGTTGGGGCGTGGGCATTCGAGTCCGGGCAACGGGGTCCGCATGTCTCCTTGAGCAACTGTTCAGTTGTTCTCCGAAAGGCGAGTTTTTCCTTACATAAAAGGAAAAACTCGCCCCCGAAAGGTACCGCGATCAGCCCTGTCGAGCGGGCAGGGTGGCCGGTTTGAAGCTCGGCCGGACTTGCTCAAAAGTGTCGATCGTCTCGGCGTGGCGGAGGGTCAGACCGATGTCGTCGAGCCCTTCCAGCAGCCGCCAGCGGGTGTAGTCGTCGATCTGGAAGGGCACCGTGAGGTCCTTCGCGTGCACGGTCTGCTGCTCCAGATCGACCGTCACGGCGGTCCCGGGCTCGCTCTCCAGCAGCTTCCACAGCAGTTCCACATCGGACTGCTCGCACTGGGCCGCCAGCAGCCCCTGCTTGCCCGAATTGCCACGGAAGATGTCCGCGAAACGGCTTGAAATAACCACCCGGAACCCGTAGTCCTTCAGCGCCCACACGGCGTGCTCGCGCGACGATCCGGTGCCGAAGTCGGGCCCGGCGACCAGCACGCTGCCGTTGCGGAAGGCCTCGTGGTTGAGGATGAAGTTCTCGTCCCCGCGCCAGGCGGCGAACAGGGCGTCCTCGAATCCGGTCCGGGAGACCCGCTTGAGGTAGACCGCCGGGATGATCTGGTCGGTGTCCACGTTGGACCGGCGCAGCGGGACGCCGACCCCGGTGTGCGTCTTGAACGGTTCCATCGTCACTGCTCCTGGTGGGTTTTTAGTCGAGGTCTTCGGGCGAGGACAACGTGCCGCGCACCGCGGTAGCGGCGGCGACCAGCGGCGAGACCAGGTGGGTCCGGCCGCCCTTGCCTTGCCTGCCCTCGAAGTTGCGGTTGGAGGTCGACGCGCTGCGCTCACCGGGCGTGAGCTGGTCCGGGTTCATGCCTAGGCACATCGAACAACCGGCCGAACGCCATTCCGCGCCGGCGGCGGTGAAAACCTCGTGCAACCCCTCGGACTCCGCCTGCTTGCGGACCTTCATCGAGCCGGGCACCACGAGCATCCGCACGTCCGCGGCGACCTTGCGGCCCTTGATGACCTCCGCCGCGGCGCGCAGGTCCTCGATGCGGCCGTTGGTGCAGGAACCGAGGAAGACGGTGTCCACGGACACCTCGCGCAGCGGCATCCCCGGTGTCAAGCCCATGTAGGCCAATGCCTTCTCGGCGGCGAACCGCTCGCCCTCGTCGACGATCCGCGCCGGGTCCGGCACTCGTTCGCCCAGCGGCAGTCCCTGCCCCGGGTTGGTGCCCCAGGTGACGAAGGGGGTCAGTTCGTCGGCGTTCAGCGTGACTGCTGCGTCGAAAGTGGCGTCGTCGTCGGTGTGCAGCGTCTTCCAGTACTCGACGGCGGCGTCCCAGTCCGCTCCTTCGGGGGCGTGCGGGCGCCCCTTGAGGTAGGCGAAAGTCGTTTCGTCCGGCGCGATCATGCCCGCCCGAGCGCCCGCTTCGATCGACATGTTGCAGATCGTCATGCGGGCTTCCATGGACAGCTGCCGGATCGCATCGCCGCGGTATTCCAGCACGTAGCCCTGCCCGCCACCGGTGCCGATCTTGGCGATGACGGCCAGAATCACGTCCTTGCTGGTGACTCCCGGCCGCAAAGCACCGTCGATGTTGATGGCCATGGTCTTGAACGGCTTCAGCGGCAGCGTCTGGGTGGCCAGCACGTGCTCGACCTCCGAAGTGCCGATGCCGAAGGCCAACGCGCCGAACGCGCCGTGTGTCGAAGTGTGGCTGTCGCCGCACACCACCGTGGTGCCCGGCTGCGTCAGCCCGAGCTGCGGCCCGACAACGTGCACGATGCCCTGCTCCGCGTCGCCCATCGGATGCAGCCGGATGCCGAATTCCTCGCAGTTTTTCCGCAAGGTGTCGACCTGTGTCCGGGAAACCGGGTCGGCGATCGGCAGATCGATCCCGGTCGTGGGCACATTGTGGTCCTCGGTGGCCAGCGTCAGATCGGGGCGGCGCACGGGTCGACCCGCCAGCCGCAGCCCCTCGAAGGCCTGCGGACTGGTGACCTCGTGCACCAGGTGGAGATCGATGTAGAGCAGGTCTGGCTCGTGCCCCTCACCGCGGCGCACGATATGCGCATCCCAAACCTTCTCCGCGAGTGTTTTTCCCATCGCTGCTCCCAGTCGAGCCTGCCGAGACCCAAGATCGGGCCTCTCCCACAGAGTGGACTTCCCAGATGACGGGAAGTTAGTATCGGTACGTGGGACAGCATAGCGGCATCGGAGTGTTGGACAAGGCGGTGGCCGTTCTCCAGGCCGTCGCCAACGAGCCATGTGGCCTCGCCGAACTGTGCAGCCGAACGGGGCTGCCGAGAGCTACGGCGCACCGCTTGGCGGTGGGCCTGGAGGTTCATCGCCTCCTGAGGAGGGGCTCGGACGGACGCTGGCGCCCGGGAGCGGCCCTGGCGGAACTGGCCGGCGGAGCGACGGATCCGCTCTTGGAAGCGGCGGCAACGGTCCTGCCCAAGCTGAGGGACGTCACGGGCGAAAGCGTCCAGCTCTACAGGAGAGACGGAATGCAACGCCTGTGCATAGCGACGGCGGAACCGCCAAGCGGCCTGCGGGACACGGTCCCGGTAGGGACGGCCCTCCCGATGACGGCGGGCTCAGGAGCCAAGGTCCTGGCGGCCTGGTCGGACCCGGCAACCCAAAGAGCGGTCCTGGCCGAGGCGGTTTTCGGCGAGAGAACCCTGATGGAGGTCCGCAGAAGGGGCTGGGCGCAAAGCGTGGCCGAAAGGGAAACAGGGGTAGCCAGCGTCTCTGCCCCGGTCCGAGACGCCCAGGGCAGCGTAGTAGCGGCGATATCGGTCTCCGGCCCCATAGACAGAATGGGCCGCCGCCCAGGAGCCCGCTGGGCAGCAGACCTACTAGCAGCAGCAGATGCCCTACAAAACCGCCTTTAACCCCAAACCCAACCCCCAAAATCAACCCACAACAACCCCACCCAACACGGCGCGAAGCGCCGACAAACCACAACAACCCCACCCACCACGGCGCGAAGCGCCGACAAACCACCACCACACCACCCAGACACGGCGCGCAGCGCCGACCACCCACCAGCTCCTCCACCCAGACACGGCGCGCAGCGCCGACCACCCAGCAGTTCCTTCGCCCGGGCACGGCGCGCAGCGCCGACCTCAAGCAAGCACAAAAGAAGCCCCACTCACAGACTCGTAAGTGGGGCTTCTGCTGGTAGTCCCGACGGGATTTGAACCCGCGCTACCGCCTTGAGAGGGCGGCGTCCTAGGCCGCTAGACGACGGGACCGCGCAACACGAAGAACTCTACAACACCCCAGGAACCCCCAAACACCCACCCCCGCCTAACCAAAGATCGACGCCCCCAACGACAACCAAGGCAGCCGAATGGACTTTCCACGCAGGGCAGTGTGCTCGCAGGGCAATGCGCTCGCAGGGCAATGCGCTCGTAGGGCGGGGAAGCGAGTGGCACAGGTCGCAATTGCGACGTCGACCCAACGACGCAAGCCAACCCGGATCGAAAGGGACGCAATACACGGAAGGTCGATGTGGGTCGGAAACCCAGGCCGGGATCCACGGAAGGTCGATGCTGGTCGGAAACCCAGGCCGGGTACGAATCCCCACGCAAGGAGCCAACGGAGGGTGACCCCCGCACCGTGGGGGGTTTGGGGGGCTCGGCCCCCCAATGAAATAACGGAAAGAGCCCCATCTGCAAAGCAGATAGGGCTCTCCACTCTTGTAGTCCCGACGGGATTTGAACCCGCGCTACCGCCTTGAGAGGGCGGCGTCCTAGGCCGCTAGACGACGGGACCGCGTTGTTGAGTGATCACGTGGTGATCTGCTCGCTGGGGTACCAGGACTCGAACCTAGACTAACTGAACCAGAATCAGTCGTGCTGCCAATTACACCATACCCCATGGTGTCGGACGGGCAGCTTCCTTTTCCGATCTCCGCTGAGAGAAGTTCGGCTTCCGGGCCGCTGTCCGCCGCGTTGATGAGAATATTAGACCATCCCGCCGGGGGCTCGAAATTCGCCCCCTCCGCGGGAGGATCGTCGCAGGTGGCGGCGGCTGCAGCGGCCCGGATGCGGGTTATTGGCGGACCAGTTCGGTGGCGCGGTGTCTGGTGGCTTGGCCGCGGGCGGGGATGGCGGGCAGGTCGGTCACGAGGAGCTCCGGGAGCTCGTAGAGGCTTGTGATGGTCGGCACGTGGGCCGCTGGCGCTCGGGCTTCGTCGCGGTTGAGCCAGACGCCGTGCAGGCCGGCTCGGGTGGCGCCGAGCGCGTCGGTGTCGAGTTTGTCTCCGACGTGGACGACTTCTTCGGGGTCTAGGCCCAGTGCGTCGCAGGCGGTGTGGAAGATGCGCTCGTCGGGTTTGGCGACTCCGATTTCGTCGGAGATGATCAGTGTGTCGAAGGTGTCGGCGAGGCCGACTGCGCCGATTTTTTTGCGTTGGTAGGCGCTGGGCGCGTTGGTGATCACGGCGAGTTGGAGGCCGCTGGCGCGCAGCCAGTCGAGGCATGGCAGGGCGTCGTCGTATAGCCCCCAGGCTTGTTGCATGGCGGCCATCCGCAGGGTTTCGCGGCGGGCGGCTTCGGCGGGGTCGAGTTCTTCGCCGAAGGCCGCGAAGAACGCTTGGGTGCGTTCGATGCACATCGCGTCGAAGTCGATCTCGTTGGTGACGAACCGCGCGTAGTGTCGGTCCGTGGTGCGCTGCCATACCGGCCAGGCGCGGTCGCTGCCGACGAGTTCGCGTAGGCCGTGGCGGGATGCTCGTTCGCTGTTGAGCAGGGTGTCGTCGACGTCGAGGCAGACGGCTTTGATCTGTCCGAGTTCGTGGGTGGTTGATGTTTCAGGCGCGGATGTCACTCCGAGAGGCTAGGCGTTCACCCGCTGCGTCCGACTCGGCCAAGACGGTGATCCTGTTGGCCTGTTTCGGTTGAGTCCGGTTGGCGGCGTGCGGGGGTCGTGAGTGCGGATGCGGGCGCCTGCGCGCTTCCGCGCTCACGACCGGTTGCTCAGCCGAGGGCGTTGCGCAGGCGCGCGAGGGAGACGTCGCGTCCGAGGAGTTCCATCGACTCGTATAGGGGCGGCGACACCGTGCGCCCGGTGATGGCCACCCGGACGGGCGCGAAGGCTTTGCGGGGCTTGATGCCGAGCCCTTCGACGACGGAGTCTTTCAGCGCCTGTTCGATGCCCGCCGTGGTCCATTCGGGAAGCGTTTCGAGGGCGTTGATGGCGGCTTCCAGTACTGGTTTGGCGTCGTCGCCGAGGGCTTTGTCGGCGGAGGCGGGTTCGGGCGCGAAGTCTTCGCCGGCGAACAGGAAGCCCATCATGCCGACCGCGTCGGAGAGCACGATCAGCCGCTCCTGGACTAGCGGCGCGGCGGCGCGCACGATGGCGAGTTGTTGTTCGCTCGGTTCGGTGGGCAGCACGCCGCCTTCGATGAGGTAGGGCACGACGCGGTCGACGAAGTCGTCGGGTGCGAGGGCGCGTAGGTGCGCGGAGTTGATCGCGTCGGCCTTTTTCTGGTCGAAGCGCGCCGGGTTGGCGCTGACTCGGCCGATGTCGAAGGCGTCGACCATTTCGTCGAGGCTGAATACGTCGCGGTCGTCGGAGATGGACCAGCCGAGCAGCGCGAGGTAGTTCAGCAGGCCTTCGGGCAGGAAACCTCGGTCGCGGTGGTGGAACAGGTTGGACTGCGGGTCGCGTTTGGAGAGCTTTTTGTTGCCTTCGCCCATGACGAATGGCAGGTGGCCGAATTCGGGGGTGAAGTCGGTGACTCCGATGCGTTGCAGTGCCTCGTAGAGCGCGATCTGGCGGGGCGTGGAGGACAGCAGGTCCTCGCCGCGCAGCACGTGGCTGATGCGCATTAGCGCGTCGTCGACCGGGTTGGTCAGGGTGTAGAGCGGTTCGCCGTTGCCGCGCACCAGGACGGGGTCTGGGACGCTGCCGGCCGGGAAGGTGATTTCGCCGCGCACCAGGTCGGTGAAGGTGATGTCGCGGTCGGGCATCCGCAGTCGTAGCACGGGCTTGCGGCCTTCGGCGCGGAAGGCGGCGAGCTGGTCTTCGGTGAGGTCGCGGTCGTGGTTGTCGTAGCCCAGTTTGGGGTCGCGTCCGGCAACCCTGTGGCGGGCCTCGACTTCTTCCGGGCTGGAGTACGACTCGTAGAGTTCGCCGGCGGCCAGCAGGCGCTGGGCGATGTCGGCGTAGCTGTCGCGCCGTTCGCTCTGCCGGTAGGGTCCGTAGGGGCCGCCGATTTCGGGGCCTTCGTCCCAGTCCAGGCCCAACCAGCGCAGCGCGTCGAGGAGCGCCTGGTAGGACTCTTCGGTGTCCCGGCTGGCGTCGGTGTCCTCGATGCGGAACACCAGGGTGCCCTTGTTGTGCCGGGCGAACGCCCAGTTGTAGAGGGCGGTGCGGATGAGGCCGACGTGCGGGATGCCGGTCGGCGAGGGGCAGAACCGGGCTCGGATGGGCCTGGCGTCGGCTGTGGCTGCGGCTTCTGGCGTGCTCATAACATATTCAGCCTAGCCATTGGCCATCGGAGGTTGACGGGCGCATCCGGGCGAGGCATTCTGAGTTTATTCAACACATGTTGAAAATCTGGAGGGGATCGCAATGGAGCGAACCACCTGCTGTGTCGTCGGGGGCGGACCGGCGGGGATGGTGCTGGGGCTGTTGCTGGCCAGGGCCGGCGTCGAGGTGACCGTGCTGGAAAAGCACGGCGACTTCCTGCGGGACTTCCGCGGCGACACCGTGCACCCCACCACCTTGCAACTGCTGGACGACCTGGGGCTGGCCGAGCAGTTCGCCGAGCTGCCGCAGCGGCACCTGAGCAGGGTGCGGCTGCCGCTCGGCCCGGGGGGCGAGATGTTCACCTTCGGCGATTTCCAGTCGCTCCCGGTCAAGTACAACTACATCGCGATGGTTCCGCAGTGGGACTTCCTGGACATGCTGGCCGACGTGGGTAAGCAGGAACCGACCTTCACCCTGCGGATGAACACCGAAGCGACCGAACTGATCCGCGAAGGCGGCCGGGTCAACGGCGTGCGTTACCGCACCGCTGATGGCGAGACCGGTGAGCTGCGCGCCACCATCACGGTCGCCTGCGACGGGCGGACGTCCTTCGTGCGCACGATGCCCGAGCTCAGGCTGCAGGACTTCACGACGCCGATGGACGTGCGGTGGTTCCGGGTGCCGCGGCGGGCCGGCGACCCAACAGGCGCGATCGGCCTGATCCGCGAACGCACTTTCATGGCCATGCTGGACCGGGGCGACTATTTCCAGGTCGCGTCGATCATCGCCAAGGGGACCGACGCCAGCGGGCGCAACCGCCCCATCGAGGAGTTCAACGAGTCGCTGGTGCGCTACCTGCCGTGGCTGGCCGGGCGGGAGCTGGTGCAGGGCTGGGATGACGTCAAATTGCTGCATGTAAGGCTGGACCGGCTCCGCAAGTGGCACGTTCCCGGCCTGCTGTGCATCGGGGACGCGGCGCACGCGATGTCCCCGGTCGGCGGCGTCGGCATCAACCTGGCCGTGCAGGACGCCGTCGCGGCCGCCCGCCACCTAGCTGAGCCGCTGCGCGATGGACGCTTGCAGCGAAAGCACGTCGCGGCGGTGCAGCGGCGACGGTGGCTGACCACGGTACTGATTCAGCGTCTGCAACGCGTGATCCACGACAACGTGATCGCGCCGGCACTGCACGGGGAGATCGACTTCGGCGACACCGCACACCTCCCGCTGGTTCTGCGGGCGATTTCGAATTTGCCGTCGCTGCGCAAGATCCCGGCATACTTCCTCGCCTACGGGGCCCTCCGCGAACGCCCGCCCAAGGCCGCGCTCCGCTGAGCCGGGGGCCGTGGGTCTTCCGGGCACCGTTGGCAACCCGAAAGACTTCACGACGACTCAGCCTTGCTGGACCGGGTTGGTGAGGGTTCCCAGGCCATCGATGGAGACCGACACCTTCTGGCCGGGCTGCATCGGGCCCACGCCCGCCGGGGTGCCGGTGAGGATCACGTCACCGGGCAGCAGCGTCATCACCCGCGAGATCCACGACACGAGCGCGGCGACGTCGTGCAGCAGCTGTGAGGTCCGCGAGTTCTGCTTGATTTCGCCGTCCAGTTCGGTGCGGATCCCGAGGTCCGCCGGGTCGGCCGCGGTGTCGATCCACGGCCCCAGTGGGCAGAACGTGTCGTAGCCCTTGGCCCGCGTCCACTGCCCGTCGGCCTTTTGCTGGTCGCGCGCGGTGACGTCGTTGGCGATCGTGTAGCCCAGCAGCACCTCGGTGCCGCGGGCCTCCGGCACGTCCTTGCACGGTTGCCCGACGACAGCGGCGAGTTCGCCCTCGAAGTCCACCCGTTCCGAGTTCGGCGGCAGCTTGATCGCGGCGTTGGGACCGATCACCGAGGTGGACGGCTTCATGAAGATCACCGGGTTCTCCGGCGGTTCCCCGCCCATTTCGCGGGCGTGGTCGGCGTAGTTCTTGCCCACGCAGACCACCTTGGTGGGCAAGATCGGGGCGAGCAGCCGGACATCGGCCATCGGCCACTTGCGACCGGTGAACGTCGGGTCGCCGAACGGGTGCTGGTCGATCTCGACCGCGAGCACTTTCTCCTGCGGGGCAGCAGGATCCGGCTCCAGTGCGACGAAGGAGACCCCCTCGGAGTGGGCGACACGTGCCAAGCGCAAGACGAACCTCCGGATTCGGAAATGGACCGGCCACCACCCTAACTCGGGCCCGGTACCGCCGGTGGTGAGCGGGCCAGGACCGCAGCGGTCAGCTCCGGGCGCCGACCGCGTTGCGGTCCAGGGCCTTGTACGCCAATGCATCGCACAGGGCCAGCCAGCTCGCCTCGACGATGTTGCCGTGCACGCCCACAGTGGTCCATTCCTCCTCCCCGTCGCGGGATTCCACGAGCACGCGCGTGACCGCGTCGGTGCCCGGGGCGTCGGTGAGGATGCGCACCTTGTAGTCGGCGAGCTCGACGGCTTGCAGCCACGGCAGGTGTGGCACCAGCGCCTTGCGCAGCGCGGCATCGAGCGCGTTGACCGGCCCGTTTCCCTCGGCGGTGGCGATCACACGCTCCCCCGCCACGTGCACCTTGACGGTCGCCTCGGAAACCACTTCGCCGTCCGAGCGGTGGTCGAGCACCACCCGGTACGACTCCAGTTCGAACGGCCCGTCGACCGGTTCGGTGCCCTCCGCGGCGGCCATTTCGCGGCGCAGCAACAGTTCCAGCGAGGCGTCGGCAGCCTCGAAGGACCAGCCGCGGGCTTCGAGTTCCTTGACCTGACGCACCGCCCCGGTCACGGCGGCCGGCGACTCGGTGAGATCGAGACCGAGCTCGGCGCCCTTGAGCTCCAGGCTGGCGCGCCCGGCCATTTCGGTGACCAGGACCCGCATCCCGTTGCCCACCACGGCCGGATCGATGTGGTTGTACAGCTCCGGGTCCACCTTGATCGCACTCGCATGCAGACCCGCCTTGTGCGCGAAGGTCGACTGGCCAACGTAGGCCTGGTGGGTATCCGGCGCGAGGTTGGCGATTTCGGCCAGCGCGTGCGAAACCCTGGTCAGCTCGCGCAGCTTGCCCTCCGGCAACACCGGCATCTCCAGTTTTGCCGCGAGATTGCCGATCACGGCGAACAGATCCGCGTTGCCCGCGCGTTCGCCGTAGCCGTTGGCGGTGAATTGCACGTGTGTCGCGCCGGCTTGCACGGCCGCGACACTGTTGGCAACGGCGCAGCCGGTGTCGTCCTGGCAGTGGATTCCGATGCGCAACCCCGTGCGTGAAAGGACTTCGCCGACCGTCTCGGCCAGTTGCAGCGGCAATTGGCCGCCGTTGGTGTCGCACAACACGACGACATCGGCGCCCGCGTTGGCGGCGGCTTCCAGCACGCGCAGTGAAGTGTCGGGGTCGAAGGCGTAGCCGTCGAAGAAATGCTCGGCATCGAGAAACACCCGGCGACCCTCGCCGACCAGGTGGCGGACGGTGTCCGCCACCATCGCGCAGTTCTCGGCCACATCGGTGCGCAATGCTCGCTCGATGTGCCGGCGGTCCGATTTGGCCACCAATGTCACCACCGGGGCACCCGAGTCGAGCAGCGCCCGCACCTGCTGATCTTCGTCCACTTTGGCCCCTGCGCGACGGGTGGAGCCGAAGGCCACCAGCGCGGCGTGCCGCAGGTCGAGTTCGCCTTCGGCCGCGCGGTGGAAGAACTCGGTGTCCTTGGGCAGCGCGCCCGGCCAACCGCCCTCGATGAAACCGACTCCCAACGAGTCCAGCAGGCGCGCTACCGCGAGTTTGTCGGTGACCGAGTAGGAAATGCCCTCGCGCTGCGCGCCGTCCCGCAGGGTCGTGTCGTAGACGTGGAAATCGTCGCCCAGAGGCGTTCCGGCCGGGTTGGTGCGGGTCACTTGTTTCTCCCGTCGGCGTTGAAGATGGAGATCGGGTGCGGCGCCCTGTGCTGGCAACAAAAAAGACCCCCCGCGGATGCGAGAGGTCAGCGCGCCGGGGTGCGGAGTCGTTACCCGGCGCGCTTGCCAATAATGATCAGACTGCGGAAAGCCACGGCCCTATGCTGCCACAACCCACCCGGTGTGCAACAAGTGCACCGTGACTTCCCACACGCGCGGGTACCGACTGCGCAGGCGCCCTACCGTCCGGATTCGGCCCGGCGCTTGATCGCCTTCTTCGGGAAAGTGCCGCCCGCGGGTTGCACATCGGAGCGGCGAAAAGGGCGCCCCGCCCCGGGACGCCCTTTTCGTGATTACCTGGTTCAGGCCTGCGGAGCGACCTCGCGGGAGGAGACCAGGGCCGCGAGGCGGTCGCCGATCGCGAAGGTCGCGCCCGGCGCCGCGTGGTCGCGGGTGGCCAGGTCGAACGCCACCGACGCCTCGACTCGCTTGGCGGCCTCGGACAGGCCGACGTGATCGAGCAGCATCGCGACCGACAGCACCGCCGCGGTCGGATCCGCCACGCCCTGCCCGGCGATGTCCGGCGCGCTGCCGTGCACCGGCTCGAACATGCTCGGGTTGCGCCGGGTGGCGTCGATGTTGCCGCTGGCGGCCAGCCCGATGCCGCCGGTGATCGCGCCGGCCAGGTCGGTGATGATGTCGCCGAAGAGGTTGTCGGTGACGATCACATCGAACCGGCCCGGGTCGGTGACCAGGTGGATCGTGGTCGCGTCCACATGCTGGTAGGCCACGGTGACGTCCGGGTACTGCAGCGAGACCTCTTCGACCACGCGCGACCACAACGAACCGGCGTGGGTGAGCACGTTGGTCTTGTGCACCAGCGTCAGGTGCTTGCGTGGCCGCGAGGCGGCGCGGGCGAACGCATCGCGCACCACCCGCTCCACGCCGAACGCGGTGTTGATGCTGACCTCGGTCGCGATCTCGTGCGTGGTGTCCTTGCGCAGCAGGCCGCCGTTACCCGCGTACGGGCCCTCGGTGCCCTCGCGCACCACGACCATGTCGATCTCACCGGGATCGGCCACCGGGCTCTTCACACCCGGGTACAGCCGGGCCGGCCGCAGGTTCACGTGGTGGTCAAGCTCGAAACGCAGCCGCAGGAGCAGGCCGCGCTCCAGGATCCCGCTGGGCACGGACGGATCGCCCACCGCGCCGAGCAGGATCGCGTCGTGCTGGCGGAGTTCCCCGAGAACGGACTCGGGCAGCAGCTCCCCGGTCGCGTGCCAACGGGCGGCGCCCAGGTCGTATCGAGTGATCTCGATATCCGGCACGACCTCACCGAGGACCTTGAGCGCCTCGGCCACCACCTCCGGCCCGATCCCGTCGCCGGGGATCACAGCGAGCCGCATCTACACACCTCCCGGGAACCACCCCGACCCGCGGGGCTCGAACTGTTGAGCCGAAGGCTACCGGCATGGCTGTGGGCAGCGGCACGCCGGGCCCACCAAGTGGATGATATGTCCCGTACCGTGGGACATCCTTTCGGGTGATAGAGCCGGTAGCTCACCGGCACGGCGAAGGGGCCGTGCCGCAGAACGGCCCCTTTCTCACCCGACTGGGTTACTCGAAGCTCACGGTACGCACGATGCGAGCACCCACGGCGGCTCCGATCGGCTCCAGCACGCCCGGTTCGACGGGCCGGTCCACCCGCAGCAGCATGATCGCGTCCGAGCGCTCGGTGGTCTGGCTGACCATGGCCGCCTCGATGTTCACGCCGACCTCGCCGAGCAGCGTGCCGACCTTGCCCATCACGCCGGGCCGGTCCGGGTACTCCAGCAGCAGCACGCTGCCCTCGGCCCGCAGGTCGAAGTGGCGACCGTTGACCTCGACCAGCTTCTCCACCAGGTTCGGCCCGGACAGCGCGCCGGAGACCACGGCGGTGCGGCCGTCCGGCAGACCCGCGTGCAGCGACACCACGCTGCGGTGGTTCGGGCTCTCCGAGGTGGTCTTGACCTCCACCTGCACACCCAGGTCCTCGGCCAGCTGCGGCGCGTTGACGAAGGTCACCTGGCTCTCCACCGCGCCGGCGAACACGCCGCGCAGCGCCGCCAGCTGCAGCACCGAGACATCCTCGGCGGCCAGCTCGCCGCGGGCTTCGATGGTCACCGAGCTCGGCGTGCTGCCCAGCAGCGCCGCCAGCAGCTGTCCCAGCTTCTGGGTCAGCGACAGGTACGGCCGGACCTCTTCGCCGACCGCCCCGCCCTGCACGTTGACCGCGTCCGGCACGAAGTCGCCGCGCAGCGCCAGCCGCACCGAGCGGGCCACGTCGGTGCCCGCGCGGTCCTGCGCCTCCACTGTGGACGCCCCCAGGTGCGGAGTGACGACCACGTTGGAAAGCTCGAACAGCGGGCTGTCGGTGGTCGGCTCGGTCTTGAACACGTCGATGCCCGCACCGCCGATCTGGCCGTTGCGCAGCGCGTCGACCAACGCGTCCTCGTCGATCAGACCACCGCGAGCGGCGTTGACCACCAGCAGGCCGGACTTGGCCTTCTTCAGCTCCTCGGCGCCGATGAGGCCAAGCGTCTCGGCGGTCTTGGGCAGGTGGATGGAGATCGCGTCGGCGCGAGCCAGCAACTCGTCGAGGGAAACCAGCTCGATGCCCAGCTGGGCCGCGCGGCCTGGCGACACGTAGGGGTCGTAGGCGATCAGCTTGGTGCCGAAGGCGGCGACGCGCTGCGCGAACAGCTGGCCGATCTTGCCGAGGCCGACCACGCCGACGGTCTTGCCGTTGAGCTCGACGCCGGTGTAGGAGCTGCGCTTCCACTCGCCGCCCTTGAGGCTCGCGTCGGCCTGCGCGACGTTGCGCGCCACCGCGAGCAGCAGCGCCATCGCGTGCTCGGCGGCCGAAACGATGTTGGAGGTGGGGGCGTTGACCACCATCACGCCACGCTCGGTGGCGGCGGGCACCTCGACGTTGTCCAGGCCCACCCCGGCGCGGGCGACGACCTTGAGCTTCTTCGCCGCCGCGAGCACCTCGGCGTCGACCTTGGTGGCGGAACGGACCAGCAGCGCATCGGCGTCGGCGACGGCCTCGAGCAACGCCGGCCGGTCGGTGCCGTCCACGTTGCGGATCTCGACCTCGCCCCCGAGGGCCTCGATCACGGACGGTGCGAGCTTCTCGGCGATCAGGACCACAGGACGGCTTGCGTTGGTCACGGGCGAACTCCAGTTGGAAGATCACGGTCGGCACGGCGATGTGCCCGGACGGGATCGCAGTTTAACGGGAGATTGAGAAAGTGTTCACAAGGGTGTAGCCCGGATCACCGGCCCGGAACCACTCGCCCATTAAACCCGATTGTTCCGCATTGTCGCAGATCAGCCGGGTCGCGGGAGCGACATCGGGAGTCGGCTGGGGCGGCTGGCCACCCGAGTCGCTCGCGGTTCGGCGGTTCCCCGGCGGCGGCCGGGCACCGGCATTCCACCGGCTCGAAGGCGAATCGGGGCCCGGTCGCATGATCTTCGCAACCGGGCACCGCCGCGGGTTCGATCACGGCTCGTCGAACTCACCGTCCTTGGCGCCGGCCACGAATGCGTCCCACTCCTCGGGAGTGAAGACCAGAACCGGACCATCTGGCTCGGCACCGTTGCGCATGCCGATGTAGCCGTCAAGGAAGGCGATCTCCACGCCCGGCTCGTCCGGGTCATCCGTGCTGGTGATCCACTCCGCGTCGGTGAAGTCCAGCCGGTGCCGGATGTGCGCCTTGTCGTCGACGATCTCGTTGTCTGCACTCACGATGCGTACTGTATCCCTCACCCGTGGCAACCGACGTCCCCTGGCCAAGCGAAATCCAGGCCCGCCGTAACTTACCGACTCTCGAAGCCAGGACGCCGCGTGCGCATACCCGCACGTTGGCGTGGGCGGTCGGGCACCCCGGAGCCGGGACCGGCGGTACGGCCACGGGGTCAGCTACGCAACCAGCCGCGCACCTGGCACAGCGCGAGGCCCGGCGCTCCCTTGTGGGGCTCACCGGGCCAATTCGCGTCGGCCGGACGCGTGGGTGGCGCGCGGCCGAGACTTGAGCGGGCGAGCAATCGCTCCGGCGAGCACCGGAGGAGCCGCCCACGATCGCGTTCTTACTTGTTGGTCCAGGACATCAGCGCGCGGAGCTTCTTGCCGACCTCTTCGATCTGGTGGGCGTTGCCCTCCGCCTGCAGCCTGGTGAAGTTCGGGCGGCCGGACTCGTCCTCGGCCACCCACTCCTTGGCGAAGCTGCCGTCCTGGATCTCGCCCAGGATCTTGCGCATCGACTCCTTGACGTGCGCGTCGATGACCCGCGGACCGCGGGTGAGGTCGCCGTATTCGGCGGTGTCGCTGCAGGAGTAGCGCTGACCGGCGATGCCGCCCTCCCACATCAGGTCCACGATCAGCTTGAGCTCGTGCAGCACCTCGAAGTAGGCGATCTCCGGCTGGTAACCGGCCTCGACCAGCACCTCGAAGCCGTTCTGCACCAGCGCGCTCGCGCCGCCGCAGAGCACCGCCTGCTCCCCGAACAGGTCGGTTTCGGTCTCTTCCTTGAAGGTGGTCTTGATGACCCCGGCCCGCGCGCCACCGATGGCGGCGGCGTAGGACAGCGCCAGCGCCTGAGCGTTGCCCGAGGCGTCCTGCTCCACGGCGATCAGGCACGGCACGCCCTTGCCGTCGACGAACTGGCGGCGCACCAGGTGACCCGGCCCCTTCGGCGCGACCATCGCGACGTCCACGTCGGCCGGCGGCTGGATCAGGCCGTAGCGGATGTTGAAGCCGTGGCCGAAGAACAGCGCATCGCCCTGCTTTAGGTTCGGCGCGATGTCCTCGGCGTAGATCTGGCGCTGCTTGGTGTCGGGCGCCAGGATCATGATCACGTCGGCTTCCGCGGCGGCCTCGGACGGGGTGAGCACCCGCAGGCCCTCTTCCTCCGCCTTGGCACGCGACTTGGAGCTCTCGGGAAGACCGATCCGCACATCCACGCCCGAGTCCCGCAGGCTCAGCGCGTGGGCGTGGCCCTGGCTGCCGTAGCCGATGACCGCGACCTTGCGCCCCTGCACGATGCCCAGATCGGCGTCCGCGTCGTAGAAGATTTCAACTGCCATGATGATTCAGAATTCCTTTCGGGACTTCTTCGGTTTTCGGCCCGGTGGCGGGGGCGCCGGATCAGCGCACTGCGGTGGCCGTGATGGAACGCGGGCCACGCCCGATCGCGATCGTTCCCGACTGCACCATCTCGCGGACGCCGTAGGGTTCCAGCATTCGCAGCAACGCGTCGAGCTTATCCGCGGTCCCGGTGGCTTCAATGGTCAGCGCCTCCGGGGAGACATCCACCACTTTCGCGCGGAACAGCTGGACGGTTTCCAGGACCTGGCTGCGCACCGAAGCGTCGGCGCGCACCTTGACCAGCAGCAGCTCCCGCTGCACCGCCGCATCGGTTTCCAGCTCCACGATCTTGATCACGTTGACCAGCTTGTTGAGCTGCTTGGTGACCTGCTCCAGGGGCTGGTCGCGGACGGCGACCACGATCGTCATCCGGGAGATCTCCGAATGCTCGGTCGGGCCGACCGCGAGCGATTCGATGTTGAAGCTGCGTCGGGAAAACAGGCCGGCCACCCGGGCGAGCACCCCGGGGACGTTCTCCACCAGCACGCTCAGCGTGTGTCGGGTCATGGGCGCGCTCACCCCTCGTCCTCTTCGAACAGCGGGCGGATGCCGCGCGCCGCCATGATCTCGTCGTTCCCGGTGCCCGCGGCGACCATCGGCCACACCTGGGCGTCCTTGCCCACCACGAAGTCGATCACGACGGGTCGGTCGTTGATCTCCATCGCCCGCTGGATGACGCTGTCGACGTCCTCTTTGGACTCGCACCGCAGGCCGACGCAGCCATATGCCTCGGCCAGCAGTGTGAAGTCCGGGATGCGGTGCTTGTGGGTGCCGAGATCACTGTGTGAGTAGCGCTCGGCGTAAAACAGGTTCTGCCACTGCCGGACCATACCCAGGTTGCCGTTGTTGATGACGGCCACCTTGATGGGGATGTCCTCGATCGCGCAGGTGGCGAGTTCCTGGTTGGTCATCTGAAAGCAGCCGTCGCCGTCGATGGCCCACACCGTCTTGCCCGGCGCCCCGGCCTTGGCGCCCATCGCGGCGGGCACCGCGTAGCCCATCGTGCCCAGACCACCGGAGTTCAGCCAGGTGCGCGGGTTCTCGTAGCCGATGAACTGCGCGGCCCACATCTGGTGCTGACCGACGCCGGCGGCGTAGATCGCGTCCGGCCCGACCAGTTGGCCAAGACGCTCGATGACGTACTCCGGAGACAGGCTGCCGTCGGTCGGCCACTGGTAGCCGAGCGGGAACCGCCTGCGCAGATCCTCAAGCAGCGCCCACCAGGGCGCCAGGTCGGCGGTGCCGTGCGCCTCGGAGTTCGCGGCCACCGCGTCGATCAACTCGATGAGCACGTCCTTGCAGTCCCCGACGATCGGCACATCGGCGTAGCGGTTCTTGGAGATCTCCGCCGGGTCGATGTCGGCGTGCACGACCTTGGCGTCCGGCGCGAACGAGGCGAGCTGGCCGGTGACCCGGTCGTCGAACCGCGCGCCCAGCGAGATCAGCAGGTCGGCGCGCTGCATCGCGGCGACCGCGGCGACCGTGCCGTGCATGCCGGGCATGCCCAGGTGTTGCGGGTGCGAGTCCGGAAACGCGCCGCGCGCCATCAGGGTGGTGACCACCGGGATGCCGGTGCGCTCGGCCAACTGCCGGAGTTCGGCGTGCGCCTCGGCCTTGATCACCCCGCCGCCGACGTAGAGCACCGGCTGGTGCGCCTCGGTGATCAGCCTGGCGGCCTCCCGGACCTGCTTGCCGTGCGGCTTGCTGGTCGGCCGGTAACCGGGCAGCTTCATCTCCGGCGGCCAGGAGAACGACGTGGTCGCCTGCTGAACGTCCTTGGGGATGTCCACCAGCACCGGTCCGGGGCGGCCGCTGGCCGCGATGTAGAACGCTTCGGCGATGGTGCGCGGCAGGTCGTCTGCGTCGGTGACCAGGAAGTTGTGCTTGGTGATCGGCAGCGTGATGCCGCAGATGTCGGCCTCCTGGAAGGCATCGGTGCCGATCAGGCCGGTGCTCTGCTGACCGGTGATCGCGACGACCGGGACCGAGTCCATGTTCGCGTCGGCCAGCGCGGTGACCAGGTTGGTCGCGCCCGGGCCGGAGGTCGCCATGCACACCCCGACCTTGCCGGTGGCCTGGGCGTAACCGGTGGCCGCGTGCCCGGCCCCCTGCTCGTGGCGCACCAGGACGTGCCGGACCTTGTCCGAGTCGAGGAGCGGGTCGTAGGCGGGCAGGATCGTGCCCCCCGGAATCCCGAAGACGATCTCGCAGCCGACGGACTCCAGGGAGCGCACCAGTGCCTGCGCACCGGTCATCTTGACTGGGGCACCGCTGGGCGGCGCGGGCTTCGGACGGCGTCCTGGCGGGGGCGCCGGGACCGGATTCTGCCGTGTATTGGCGCTGGTCATCGGGTCTGCCTCGGGGTCGGTAGTGGGACCGGACACGAAAAAACCCCCGTAGGCCACAAATAGCCTAACGAGGGTTGGCGCGTCGACGCTGCGAACTTCCTAGGCGTCGACGCGCCAGGGAAGTACGAGAATGTTGTGCAGTCGCAGCATGGCTAGGACGTTAATCAACGCGACCCGCTCCGTCAAACGATGCGGGACGATCTTCCCGCATGATGGACAGCCGCGACACACCGACAAGCCTCCTCTTTCGGGGATAATGCCTGCTCAACAACGACTTTGCGACTCGTCCGCATTTCGAGATGTGACGTGCGCCGCGTTGTTCGGATGTACTAGAAGATCTTGCCGGTGCGGTTGTCGCGAGATTCGCGGGTGAGACCATCAGGGGTGTGAGCGAGACCCCTCAGGCCGAAGAACCGAAGCCGTTGACATTCCGGATCACCCCGGTAGCCCTGCTGGCCGTGCTGGCGATCATCATTTGCGCCACCCCGCTGGCCACCACCGCGGGCACCTGGGCGCTGCTGCTCTACCTGATCCCGCTCGTGCTGCTGGTGTGGATCTTGCGGACCCGGACCACGGTGGGCCCGCAGCAGGTCGCGGTGCGCACGATCGTCGGCCGCACCAGGTTCAGCTGGGACGATGTGGCCTCGCTGCGGCTGGACGAGCGGCGTTGGCTCAAGGCCGTGCTGCGCTCCGGCAAGGAGGTCCGGCTCCCGGCGGTCCGGGTCCGCGACCTGCCGCGTCTCTCGGCGATCAGCAGTGGGCGCCTGCCCGACCCGACCTCGCAGGAGTAATGTCGGCCGCACCGTGACTTTTCGCGCCCACAAGGCGCCGCGACGGGTGGGCTGCGATTTCAGGGGAAATCGACGCACCGGCGATTTCCCCTGAAATCGCCGTTGACTCGCCCCGAGACGAAAACACGCGCTTTCCCAGAGAAGGTGGATATGCCCCAGCTGCGCTCTCGCACCACGACACACGGACGGAATGCCGCCGGCGCCCGCTCGCTGTGGCGTGCCACCGGCATGACCGACGACGACTTCGGCAAGCCCATCGTGGCGATCGCCAATTCCTACACCCAGTTCGTGCCCGGCCACGTGCACCTGCGCGACCTCGGCGACGTGGTCGCCGCCACCATCCGCGAGGCCGGCGGCGTGCCGCGCGAGTTCCACACCATCGCGGTGGACGACGGCATCGCCATGGGCCACGGCGGGATGCTCTACTCGCTGCCCTCGCGCGAGCTGATCGCCGACTCCGTGGAGTACATGGTCAACGCGCACCAGGCCGACGCGCTGGTGTGCATCTCCAACTGCGACAAGATCACCCCCGGCATGCTCAACGCCGCCATGCGGCTGAATATCCCGACCGTGTTCGTTTCCGGCGGCCCGATGGAGGCCGGCAAGGCGGTCGTGGTGGACGGGGTCGCGCACGCGCCGACCGACCTGATCACCACCATCTCGGCATCGGCCAACGCCGCGGTGGACGACGCCGGGCTCAGCGAGGTCGAGCGCTCGGCCTGCCCGACCTGCGGTTCCTGCTCGGGCATGTTCACCGCCAACTCGATGAACTGCCTCACCGAGGCCCTCGGCCTGGCGCTGCCCGGCAACGGGTCCACATTGGCCACCCACGCCGCGCGCCGCGCCCTGTTCGAAGAGGCCGGCCGCACGGTGGTGCGCATCGCCAAGCGCTACTACGGCGAGGACGACGAGTCGGTTCTGCCGCGCTCGATCGCGAACGAGAAGGCGTTCGCGAACGCGATGGCGCTGGACATGGCGATGGGCGGCTCCACCAACACGGTGCTGCACACGCTGGCCGCCGCGCAGGAAGGCGAGATCGACTTCACCCTTGACGACATCGCCGAGACCAGCCGCCGGGTGCCCTGCCTGAGCAAGGTCAGCCCGAACTCGGACTACCACATGGAGGACGTGCACCGGGCTGGCGGCATCAGCGCGATCCTCGGCGAGCTCGACCGGGCCGGGCTGCTGCACCGCGACGTTGCCTCGGTGCACAGCGCGAACCTGACCGAGTGGCTGTCGGCCTGGGACATCCGCGGCGAGTCGCCGTCGCAGGAGGCCGTCGAGCTGTTCCACGCAGCGCCCGGCGGGGTTCGTACCACGCAGGCGTTCTCCACCGAGAACCAGTGGTCATCGCTGGACACCGACGCGGAGAAGGGCTGCATCCGCGACGTCGCGCACGCCTATACCGCCGACGGCGGGCTCGCGGTGCTGCGCGGCAACCTCGCCAACGAGGGCGCGGTGGTCAAGACCGCCGGTGTCGAGGAAGAGCTGTGGCACTTCCAGGGTCCGGCGCGGGTGGTGGAAAGCCAGGAGCAGGCCGTGTCGGTGATCCTGAACAAGGAGATCCAGCCGGGCGAGGTGCTGGTGGTCCGCTACGAAGGCCCCGCGGGCGGCCCGGGAATGCAGGAGATGCTGCACCCCACCGCGTTCCTCAAGGGTTCCGGGCTGGGCAAGAAGTGCGCGCTGATCACCGACGGCCGGTTCTCCGGCGGTTCCTCCGGGCTGTCCATCGGGCACATCTCGCCGGAGGCGGCCAACGGCGGCACGATCGGGCTGGTGGAGGACGGCGACCAGATCCTCATCGATGTCCGCGAGCGCAAGCTGGAACTGCTGGTCTCCGACGAGGTGTTGGCAGAGCGCCGGGCCAAGATGGAGGCCAGCGAGCACCCCTGGCAGCCGGTCGGCCGGGACCGCAAGGTCACGGCCGCGCTGCGCGCCTATGCGCGGCTCGCGACCTCCGCCTCCTACGGCGCGGTCCGCGACGTCAGCAAGTGATTCCTGCGATCCGAGAACTGAAACAGGCCCGGTACCTGGGGTACCGGGCCCGTTTCGTGCTGCGGTCAGGGGCGGTGGAACAGAATCAGGACCGCTGCGGCCGCCGCGGCCGCGATGATCAGGCAGATGAAACCGAAGAGCACCGGGCGGCGGAACCACGCCCGCCCGTAGTCCAGGGCCACTCGGCCGGGTCCGGCGAACATCAGCCCTAGGCCCAGCGCGCCCAGCGTCGCCTCCAGCTCGAAACCACCGGAAGCGGCGAAGAACCCGGCACCGAGTTTGACGAAGATCGCGCTGGCCATCAAACCCACGATCCCGGCGCCGGCCAGCGGGGTGAACAGGCCGAGCACCAGCAGCGCACCGGCACCCAGTTCGGTGCCGCCGGTGATCAGGGCCAGCACCGCGTTCTGGTGGAAGCCCATGTCGCCCAGCGTTTCGGCGAACCTGTCGGGTCCCGGACCGCCGAGCACGCCGAACAGCTTCTGCGCGCCGTGCGCGAGGAAAATCCCGCCCACTGCCAGGCGCAGAATGAGCAGGCCCATGTCGGTGCCCGCGTTCCAGCCGAACGGCTTGCGGTTCGGGCCGAGCTCGTCGTAATACTCGGAGAGAGCACTGTCGCGCCGATCGACCAGCGACGTGGCTTCGGCGTCGCTGTAGCCGTCTTCGTCGTCGTAGTAGTTGTATTTCTGCGCACCGAGGCTCTGCGTCTTGGCAGTTGGTGCACCCGTTGCGCTCGCACCGGCAGGCTGCCGGGCTTGCGCGTCATAGCTGCGATCGTCGGGGTAGCCGCCCGCACCGCCGGGGCGATCGTCGTGAATCCTCACGCCGGTGGAGGCTAGGGCATGGTCACCCCAAAGTGCGACCTTTTCCGGGAAAAGCTTCTCGACAGTGATTTGTCTGATACAGCCGGCCCGCGGCTGGGGGAAAATGGTTCGATGGTCGACGAGGTGTTCTGGGAATTCGATGTTTCCCCAGGTGGCTTCCGGTCTCAAGGGTGGACGTCCGCGCCTTGGGCGCGGGAGACCGGGGTGCCGCAGGCGGTCCTGGTGTGCCCGGATGTCGGTGCGATACCCGAGCTGCTACCGGTGGATTCGTCGGCCCGGCTGTTGGGCTGGACTCCAAAGCACAACCAGGCCAACACCCTCGGTGATCACGTCGACGACGCGTTGGCGGTGCTCGACGACGCCGGGGTGAAGGACTGCGCGGTCGTCGGCTGGTCCGCCGGCACGGTGGTGGCGGTAGAGCTCGCCCGGCGGTTCCCGGACCGGGTCCGCGGGCTGATGCTGCTCGCCGGGCCGCCGACCGGGGGCGCGGACGCGCTGCTCGGTGCGCTCGGCGTCCCGGAGCTCGCCCGACAACTGCTCGCCGCGGGTGGTTGCGCCGCGTTGCAGCTCGTTGGCGGCTTGCTGGCGTCGATCAGTTCGCGGCTGCCGGTGACGGACCTCTCGGCTCGGCTCGTGCAGTACGGCGGCTTGATGCATCCCGACTCGGACCGGACCACCGCCGCGGCGGTGCTGCGGCAGTTGCTGCACCAGGACTGGCAGTGGAATGTGGCGTCGAGCCTCGCCTGGCGCGCGTCGACCCGAACCCCGGCGGTCGGCCTTAGCTGTCCGTTGACCGTTCTCACCGGACGGCACGACCTGCTGGCGGACTTCGCCAGCATCACCAGGTCGGTCGCGGCGCTGCCGCAGGCCCAGGTGCGGATGCTGGCGACCTCGCACTTCATCCCGTTCGAAGCGCCGGACGCGGTGCGTGCCGAGCTCGCCCTGCTGCTGCGCCGGATCGACGCGGTCGAGCGCGCCCGCCTCGGCATCGACCCACCCGCGCCGCCGATACGACCCATTCGGCTACCAGTCCCGGAGCCTGACACTCGCCGCCGGACCGAACGCCCGTCCCGCTGACCCTGCGGGTAGTTTCGCATCGCGGAATGCCTCTTGTGCCGGTGCGGCGATCTTGTCGAGCGCCGAGGCCACTGCCTGACGAGCGCGCCATCCCACCGATCGAAACCCGCAGGTCTCACCCGAGGTTTACCCCTGGGCCGATAGGCTCGGGCGTCGTGGCAGTCTCGTTTCGCATGCGTCGTCTGCTGCTGGGCATGGCCGCCGTGCTCGGCACGCTGCTGGCGGGCTGCGCACAGTTCCCAGACGAACATCCCCGGCCGTGGGGCGACCAGCCATCGCTTGAGCCGCAGGCCGGTCCGCAACCCTCGTTCGAGAACGAGTCCCCGCCGCCGGAGTCCAGCGCCGCGCCGCAGCAACCCAAGCCGCCGGTCGGCTGCGAAGACCCCGACCCGGCGGTGGTGGCCACCTGCCTGGATCCGGTCGGCGCGATCGCGGTGCTGCCCGACGGCCAAGGCGCGCTGGTCGGCGAGCGGTCCACCGGGCGGGTGCTGCGCGTCCAGCGTGGCGTGAAACCCGTTGAGCTGGCCCAGATTCCGGTCGACCCGAGTGGCGGCGGCGGACTCACCGGACTCGCCCTGTCCCCCACCTACAACGAAGATGAGCTGTTCTACGCCTACGTCACGACCTCCGACGACAATCAGGTCGTCCGGGTCGCGGCCGGGGACCGGCCCAAGCCGGTGCTGACCGGCATTCCGAAGGGCTCGACGGGCAACGGCGGGGCGATGCTCGACGACGGCCAAGGCTCGCTGCTGATCGCCACCGGAAACGCGGGCAGCCCGGCCAACGCCGCGAATCCGCAATCGCTGGCGGGGAAAGTGCTGCGCATCGACGGTTTCGGCAAGCCGGCCGCGGGCAACCCGGATCCGAAGACGCCGGTGGTCGCCGCCGGGTTGACCGAACCGGGCGGGCTGTGCGGCACCCCCGGGCTCGGCATGTACTGGGTGACCGACCGCACCGGCGCCCAGGACGCGTTGTATCGGGTGCAGCTCGGAAAACCGCTCGGCTCACCGGCGTGGACCTGGGTGGAACGCCCCGGCGTGGCCGGCTGCGCCGCCGACCCGTCGACGGTGGTGGTGGCGCTGCGCGATGCCGCCGCGCTGTACACCCTGCACCCGGCGCCCGACGGGAGCTTCACCGGTCAGCCGACGAAGGTCATGGAGAACACCTACGGCCGGTTCTCCGCCGCGACACTCGGCCCGAACGGTCTGATCTGGCTGGGCACCGCGAACAAGGACGGCGGTCGCCCGGTCCCCAGCGATGACCGCGTCCTGCGCATCCAGCCACCGTCCGGCGGCTCCGCGGGCAAGGACTGAGCCGCGCAGTCCTTGCCCGCGCGCCCATCAGGCGGCGACAGTGTCCACTAGGGACATCTGTGGTCACTTGCCGCTCAGACCCCGGTGCGTCAGATCGGTGAGCAGTTCGATCGCCTCGTCGTCGGTGATCCCCTCGACCAACGGGTTCCGGTCCACCAGGAGCGCGTAGGCGAACCGGTGCCACATCGAGGACACCGCGAGCGCGACCGCCGCCGGCTCCGCCACCCCGGCTTGGCGGATGTGGTCCGCCAGATCCCGGAGATCCGGTTCCAGCAGGGTCGACAGGCGGTCGGCGAAGCGCTGGTCCACCAGCGCAGCCTGCTGCAATGCGATGACCACGCTCTGGTTGGCGCGGAAGAACCGCCAGTACTGCGCGATGTGCCAGCGGATGGCTTCGCGGTTGGTGAAGTCCGGATCGTGGGTGGAGTCGGTTTCGACGATCCGGTCGCCGGCCGCGAGCATGTCCGCGAGCAGCGATTCCAGCAGTTCTTCCTTGCTGGCGAAGTGGTTGTAGAACGACCCGGCGGCGCGACCGGCCTCCGCCGTGATGTCGGTGATCTTGGTGTTCAGGTACCCGATCCGATCGAAGACCCGCCGCGCCGCCGCCTTCAGCGCGGCCTCGGTCTCGGCGGCCTTCGCCTTGCGGCTGCCCGGCATCGCACTCCTCTCCTTGACGGGAACGCTAGCAAGTCACATACTGAATATGAATTCACTGAATTATGATTCATCAAGGAGTTGGCGGATGGACACCCGAGTGCTGATCGCCGGAGCCGGCCCCACCGGCTTGACGCTGGGCATCGAACTCGCCCGGCGCGGCGTCGCCTGCCGCATCGTGGACGCCGCCCCGCAACCGCCGAGCGGTTCCCGGGGCGACGGCCTGCAACCCCGCACCCTGGAGGTCTTCGACGATCTCGGGGTGCTCGACGAGGTGCTCAGCAACGGTGCGCCACCAGTCCCAATCCGCGCGCACATCGGCGGCGAATACGTCGGCCAGCGCCGGATGACCGAGCTGGTCGAACCAACGCCCGACATCCCGCACCCCAACCCGTGGGTGCTTCCGCAGTGGCGCACCGAGGAAATCCTGCGAAACCGGCTAGCGCGGCTCGGTGTCCAGGTCGAGTGGGGTACCGAATTCCTCGGGTGCGAACAGGATTTGCGCGGCGTCACCACGACGTTGAACACCGCAACGGTGCGCACGGATTTCTTGGTCGCCGCGGACGGTGGCCGCAGCACGGTCCGCAAGGCCCTTGGCATCGATTTCGCCGGGGAGACCGACGATTCCATCCGGATACTCTTCGGCGATGTGCGGGCCACCGGACTAGACCCCACCTGCGCACACTGGTTCGGCGCAGCCGAGGACCCCGCCCGAGGCATCGCCCTCACCCCGCTGCCCGGCACGGACTCGTTCCAGTTCAGCGCGGCGCTACCCGACGACTGGGAACCTCGCGCCACCCTGCCCGACCTGCAACGGCTGCTTGACAGCTACTCGGGCCGCGCGGATACCCGGTTGCACGATCTGACCTGGTCCACGGTGTGGCGGCCGAACGTGCGGATGGTGCGGCGTTTCCGGGAGGGACACGTCTTCCTCGCCGGGGACGCCGCGCACGTGCACCCGCCAACCGGCGGGCAGGGCCTGAACACCGGTGTGCAGGACGCCTACAACCTCGGTTGGAAACTCGCCGACGGGGCATCCGACCTGCTCGACAGCTACGAGGCGGAACGGCTGCCGGTGGCCGCGTCGGTGCTCGGCATCAGCACGGAGCTCCTGCGCAAGTACACCGAGGGCCACCCGGACGCACATCGCCGCGGAACGGAGACCCAGCAGCTGGACATCTCGTACCGCAACGGCCCGCTGGCGCGCGACGATCGGCTGGAACCCGGTCGCGTGCGGGCGGGCGACCGGGCGCCGGATTCGCCGGTGCGCGACCAGGACGGCCAACCGGTCCGCCTCTTCGACCTGTTCCGGGGGCCGCACTGGACGTTGTTGGCATTCGACGCGGAACCACCGAAGACCGGCCCCGAGGTACACGTCCACCGCATCGACGCATCCGCTGCGGACGCTTGGCAGGCGTACGACGTGGCCGGCGCCACCCTGGTGCTGGTGCGCCCAGACGGCTACATCGGCCGAATCACGCAAACTGCGACCGTCGCCCCCTTGCACTGGTAGGTGGGCTTTCCGGCAAGAACGGGGATTTTCACCCACGAGCCTTCCCGACCGGAACCGGCGAAGATCCGCAACGACGCCGACCACCACCCGACCCAGAAGTCCACAGTGGAGTAACCACGAACCCAACGGGCGAAAGGCGGGCGGGCGACTGACACGACGCCAGCGCCCGCCTTGTCCCGGCCGTCTTGGTTCCCTGAACGAACCGGGCGGGCCGGGCTACGCGCAGAGCCGACGAGCCACCACTACGCCGATCGGGCGCACGCTATGAGACTCGGCGTGCGATGTGATCGAGTGCGTCGCCAAGGGTGGATGGCAACGCCGGGCGTTGCTCCGGGAACGCCACGGTCCGCCGGAGAATGCCTTCCGTCCGTGCCGATGCGATCTCGCCGACCATCGAAGCCACGTCGGCGGCGACCCGTTCGGCTTCGGCCCACGATCCGGCACGCAGGCATGCCCGGAGCAGATTCGCCCGGTGAATGTAGAGCGCCCACCGGAAGTGCTCACGTCCTTCTGATCGTTCGACGGCGGTCGCCAGGCGCGGGAGCGCCTTGGCGTGGTTGCCGAGGCTGGCATACACCATGCCCTCGTGCCCGGCGAGTTCGCGTTCGTCGAACCACCACGACCAGACCGGATCGCGGCCGGTGGTGCCGTCGGTGAATGCGGAGCGGGCGCGGTCGAACACCCACAGGGCTTCGGTCTCGTCGCCGAGCGAGGCCAGGGCGCGGGCGGCGCGCACGTCGAACAGCGCCCGGACCCGTCCCGGCAGTTCGGCGCGGTCGCTCATGCGGGTCGAGATCCGCAGTGCCTCGCGGTCGCGGCCGGTGTGCACGCTGGCGAGTGCCTGATTTGTGAGGATGAACCACTGCATTGAGGTGTCGCCTGCGATGTGGGCGAGTTCGAGCGCTTCAGCGTTGACCGCCCGTGCCTCGTCGTGGCGTTCGGCGTCGAACAGCAACCATCCGGAGAGCTCGCCGAGTTCGGCGGTGACCGCTTCAAGGTCTCGTTCGATCGCCGAAACATAGCGGCCTTCGCCGAGGATGCGTTGCGCCCGCCGGAAGCACCGCAGGGCGATCGGGGCGACATCGGCACCCCCGTGCACGCCGTCGAGAGCGACGAGGTGGGAGAGCGTCCGCCGCATCTCGTCGAGGTAGTCACTCGTCGCGGGCGCTTCCTGATCGGCCATCGGGACGGGCGATCCCTCGGATTCGGTGAGTTCGGCACGAGACAACGGTTCCCCTGGTACTCGTGGCGAGGGGATCGCCTCGCGGGCAGCGCGGAGTCGATCGTTACGGGCGCGGGCCATGCTGATGATGCTGCCAGGAGCCCCGGTCTGCCCCCACCTGCCCAACCCGAATGCCCTAGGTCTGACGCCGATGCGGCCTGTGGGTGTCGCCTTGTGGCGACCGGATCGAGCAGGGCGAAGGCCAGATCGTCGAGTCGTTCACGGGCAACCCGTGCCCGACGTGTCTCATGTTCGCCGTACTCGCCCGCGAAGGGAGCACGCTAGCCCGCGTGGGGCGGTCGCGTCGAGCACGGAAGATGATCTCGTGGGCTGTTTCGTGGGGCACCTCAGTGCCCCATCCCACATCCGTACAGGTCACGACCGGTCCCAGCGCGGAGCCGCGAAAAGTGCCCTTCACTCGGAAAAACGCGGCTACTGGCCGCAGGCGGCCAGGACGAGTTCGCGGACCCGCTTCGCGTCGGCCTGGCCCTTGGTGGCCTTCATGACCGCGCCGACGATCGCACCGGCGGCCTGCACCTTGCCGCCGCGGATCTTGTCCGCGATGTCCGGCTGCGCCGCCAGCGCCTCGTCGATCGCGGTCTGCAGCGCCGAGTCGTCGGACACGACCTCCAGGCCGCGGGCCGCGACCACGTCGTCCGGCTCGCCCTCACCGGCTAGCACCCCGTCGACGACCTGGCGGGCCAGCTTGTTGGTCAGCTTGCCCTCCGCCACCAACTCGATCACCCGCGCCAGCTGCTTCGGGGTGATCTCCAGGTCGGCGAGCTCGACGCCGCGGGTGTTGGCCTGCTGCGCCAGGTACGAAACCCACCAGGACCGGGCATCGCCGGCGGGTGCGCCCGCGTCGACGGTCTGCGCCACCAGCTCCAGCGCCCCGGCGTTGACCAGGTCGCGCAACTCCTCGTCGGAGAGCCCCCACTGCTCCTGGGCGCGCTTGCGTCGTTCCCAGGGCAGCTCCGGCAGGGTCTTGCCTAGCTCCTCGACCCACTTCCGGGACGGCGCGATCGGCACCAGGTCGGGCTCCGGGAAGTAGCGGTAGTCCTCGGAGGTCTCCTTGCGGCGGCCCGCCGACGTGGTGCCGGTGGACTCGTCGAAGTGCCGGGTCTCCTGCAAGATCGAGCCACCCGAGGAGAGCACCGCGGCGTGCCGCTGCATCTCGAAGCGCACCGCGCGCTCCACGCTGCGCAGCGAGTTGACGTTCTTCGTCTCGGTGCGGGTGCCGAACTCCGAAGAGCCCTTCGGCATCAGCGACACGTTCGCGTCGCAGCGCAGCGAGCCCTGGTCCATCCGCACGTCGGAAACGTCCAACGCGCGCAGCAGATCCCGCAGTGCCGTGACATAGGCGCGGGCCACCTCGGGGGCCCGCGCGCCCGCGCCGACGATCGGCTTGGTGACGATCTCGATCAGCGGCACCCCGGCCCGGTTGTAGTCCAGCAGCGAGTAGTCCGCGCCGTGGATGCGCCCGGTGCTGCCGCCCACGTGCAAGGACTTGCCGGTGTCCTCCTCCATGTGCGCCCGCTCGATCTCGACCCGGAAGGTCTCGCCGTCGTCCAGCACCACGTCAAGGTGACCGTCGAAGACGATCGGCTCGTCGTACTGCGAGGTCTGGAAGTTCTTCGGCATGTCCGGGTAGAAGTAGTTCTTCCGGGCGAACCGACACCACTCGGCGACCCGGCAGTTCAGCGCCAGCCCGATCCGGATGGCCGCCTCCACGGCCCTGCCGTTGACCACCGGCAACGAGCCCGGCAGGCCCAGGCACACCGGGCAGACCAGGGTGTTCGGCTCCGCGCCGAAGGCGTTGGCGCAGCCGCAGAACATCTTGGTCCTGGTGGAGAGCTCGACGTGCACTTCGAGCCCGAGCACCGGGTCGAACCGCGCGAGGACCTCGTCGTAATCCATGATCTCGGCGACGGCGGTCACTTGTCGTCCTCCCCCTTGCGCAGGGCCCGCACGGCCAGCGCGGTGCCGGTGATCAGCCCGAGGGCGGTGATGATCGCGTCCGCCAGCGCGAGCTTGTCGTTCTTGTGCCGCGCCTCGCGGAAGCTCGCCCGCAGCCCAAGTGCGCCCGAGAGCACGGAGGCGAGCTGGAACGCTGCTTTGATCTTCGGGTTCATCACGCGACCTCCAGCTGCGGAACACGATTGATGAGCGGGCCGTCCTGGCTCGCGTTGCGCGCCGCCTCGTAGGCGGCGCCGACCCGGTAGAGCCATTCGTCGGCCATCGCCGGGGCCATGATCTGCAACCCGACCGGCAGACCGTCCTCATCGGACAGTCCGCAGGGAACGCTCATGGCGGCGTTGCCGGCCAGGTTGGACGGGATGGTGCACAGGTCGGCGAGATACATCGCCATCGGGTCGTCGACCCGCTCGCCGATCTTGAACGCCGTGGTCGGCGTGGTCGGCGACACCAGCACGTCGACCTTCTCGAACGCGGCGGTGAAGTCGCGGGTGATCAGCGTCCGCACCTTCTGCGCCTGGCCGTAGTAGGCGTCGTAGTAGCCCGACGAAAGCGCGTAGGTGCCAAGCATGATGCGGCGCTTGACCTCGGGCCCGAAACCGGCCTCGCGGGTCAGCGACATGACTTCCTCGGAGCTGCGCGCGCCGTCGTCACCCACGCGCAGTCCGTAGCGCATCGCGTCGAAGCGGGCGAGGTTCGACGAGCACTCGCTCGGCGCGATCAGGTAGTACGCTGGCAGCGCGTAGTCGAAGTGCGGGCAGGAGACCTCGATGACCTCCGCCCCCAGGGCGGACAGCTGCTGGACGGCGGCGTCGAAAGCGCGCTGCACGCCCGGCTGGTAGCCGTCGCCGGAAAACTCGCGGACCACGCCGACGCGCACGCCCTGGAGGCCACCCGAAGCGCCCTGCTCGGCGGCGGTGACGACCTGCGGCACCGGCTGGTTGATCGAGGTGGAGTCCATCGGGTCGTGCCCGGCGATCACCTCGTGCAGCAGCGCGGCGTCCAGCACCGTGCGTGCACACGGGCCGGGCTGATCCAGCGACGAGGAGAACGCGACGAGGCCGTAACGGGAGACCCCGCCGTAGGTGGGCTTGACGCCGACCGTGCCGGTCACCGAGCCGGGCTGGCGGATCGAGCCGCCGGTGTCCGTGCCGATCGCCAGCGGTGCCTCGAACGCGGCCAGCGCCGCCGACGACCCGCCGCCGGAGCCGCCGGGGATCCGGTCCAGGTCCCACGGGTTGCGGGTCGGGCCGTACGCCGAGTTCTCGGTCGACGAGCCCATCGCGAACTCGTCCATGTTCGTCTTGCCGAGGATGACCACGCCCGCCTCACGCAGGCGGCGCGTCACGGTCGAGTCGTACGGCGGAACCCAGCCCTCCAGCATCTTGGAGCCGCAGGTCGTGGGCATGTCGGTGGTGGCCAGCACGTCCTTGAGGGCCAGCGGCACGCCGGTCAGCGGCGACGCCGCGTTCCCGGCGGCGCGGTCCTCGTCGGCCTGCCGCGCGGCGGCCAGCGCGCCGTCGGCGTCGACGTGCAGGAAGGCGTGCACCGCCGGGTCCACGGCGGCGATCCGGTCCAAGTGCGCCTGCGTCACCTCGACCGACGTGACCTCGCCCGCCTGCAGCTTGGCGGCGAGCTCGGATGCGGTCAGCCCGGTCAGGCTGCCGCCGGATGCGGTCGACGTCATCAGGCCTCCTCAGTGTTTTGCGGGACACCCGCACCCGGTCGGCCCCGACGAGCCGGCGAGAAAGTGTGGCTCATCAGGCCTCCTCAGTGTTTTGCGGGACACCCGCACCCGGTCGGCCCCGACGAGCCGGGGCGAAAGTGTGGCTCATCAGGCCTCCTCAGTGTTTTGCGGGACACCCGCACCCGGTCGGCCCCGACGAGCCGGGGCGAAAGTGTGGCTCATCAGGCCTCCTCGGTGAGAATCCGCGGCACGCGGAACCGGTCTTCTTCGGCGGCGGGCGCCGCGGCGAGCGCCTGCTCGCGCGACAGCCCCGGCCGCACCTCGTCATCGCGGAAAACGTTGGTCACCGGCACGGCGTGGGAGGTCGGCGGGATGTCGTCCGCAGCGACCTCGCCCACCTTTGCCACCGCATCGAGGATCTGGTCGAGCTGGCCGGCGAAGATGTCGAGCTCGGCCTCGGTGACGGCCAGCCGCGCCAGGCCGGCGAGGTGCGCGACCTCGTCGCGGGAGATCTTGGACACTGCGAAGGCTCCCTGGTCATGTCCGGTTTCACGGGTACTCCCCAGTCTATGGCGGGCCCGGACCCGGCCCGGGAGGGGGCGCAACGCCGGGATCAACGCGCCGATTTCCATGGAAATCGGCGAGGGCACGTCGGGAAACCGCAGGTCTTTCCACTGCATGGACGCCAGGGGCACCGTCGCCGCGTCGCGTCTGACACAATTTCAACCGCTGGCGAACGGCGCGGCCGGCGAGGCGTCGCGCACGAACCTGGAGGCGTTGAGTCCGGTGTCCTTCCTCATCCGGGTGCAGATACCGGACCGGCCGGGCAACCTCGGGTCGGTGGCGCGAGCGCTCGGCGAGATCGGTGCGGACATCCTCAGCGTCGACGTCGTCGAGCGCAGCAACGGCGTGGCGGTCGATGACCTGGTGGTGGAGCTGCCCTCCGGTCGGCTGCCCGACGTGCTGATCACCGCCGCCGAGTCGGTCGATGGCGTCGAGGTCGACGCGGTCCGGCCGTACGCGGGCGTGCTGGATACGCACCGCGAGCTGGAACTCGTCGAGGAGATCGCCGCCGAGCCGGCGCGCGGGCTGCAGATCTTCGCCGAGGGCGTGCCGAAGATCATCCGATCCGGTTGGGCGATCGTTTTCGGCCACCGCTCGGGCGGCGCCGAGCAGCTGGCGGCCAGCACCTCGGCCCCGCAGGAGGGCTACCTGGAGCTGCCGTGGCTCCCGTTGCCGCGGGCGACGATCTTGGACAGCGACGAGTCGTGGGTGCCGGAGACCTGGCAGGAGCTGGGCACCGAACTGGCCGCGACGCCGATCGGCAAGCCGGATCGGGTGCTGTTGGCCGGGCGACCGGGCGGCCCGATGTTCCGCGCGGCGGAACTCGCCCGCCTGACCCACCTGGCGGGCATCGTCGCGGTCGTCCTCGACGGCTGAGCCGCGATCTCAGGGGAAATCGGCGCCTAGGCTCGCGCCCTCATTCCCCGGCTTCCTCGGCCGGTAGCGCGGCCTCGGCGGCGGCCTCCGGGCCCTGGTCGAGCAGCACCCGGAAGCCGTTCTCGTCCAGTACCGGGACCTTGAGCTGCATGGCCTTGTCGTACTTCGAGCCCGGCGAGTCACCGACCACCACGAACGCGGTCTTCTTCGACACCGAACCGGCCGCCCGACCGCCGCGCGCCATGATCAGCTCTTTGGCTTCGTCGCGGGAGAACGTCTGCAGCGTCCCGGTGACCACGATGGACAGGCCTTCGAGGGTGCGCGGGATCGACTCGTCCCGCTCGTCGGCCATCCGCACCCCGGCGGCCCGCCACTTACGCACCAGCTCGCGGTGCCAATCGACCTCGAACCACTCGCGCACCGCAGCGGCGATCGTGGGACCGACGCCGTCGGTGGCCGCCAGCTCCTCCTCGGATGCCGCCTCGATCCGGTCCAGCGAACCGAACTCGCGGGCCAGCGCCTGCCCCGCGGTCGGCCCGACGTGCCGGATCGACAGCGCCACCAGCACCCGCCACAGCGGCTTCTCCTTGGCCGTGTCCAGGTTGGCGAGCAGCTTGGCGCCGTTGGCCGACAGGTTGCCTTCCTTGGTGCGGAACAGCGGCGTCTTGAGCAGCTTCGGCTCGTCCAGGTCGAACAGGTCGCCCTCGTCCTCCACCACCCCGGCCGACAGCAGCGCGTTCGCCGCCTCGTAACCGAGCGCGTCGATGTCCAGCACCTTCCGGCTCGCCAGGTAGAACAGCCGCTCGCGCCGCTGTCCGGGGCAGCCCTGGGCGTTCGGGCAGCGCAGGTCGACGTCGCCCTCCTTCTGCTGCGACAGCGGCCACCCGCACTCCGGGCACACGGCCGGCATGACGAACTCGCGCTCGTCCCCGGTGCGCACGTCCACCACCGGGCCGAGCACCTCGGGGATCACGTCGCCGGCCTTGCGGATGACCACCCGGTCGCCGATCAGCACGCCCTTGCGGCGGACCTCGTCGGCGTTGTGCAGGGTCGCCATCGACACCGTGGATCCGGCGACCTTGACCGGCTCCATCACGGCGAACGGCGTGACCCGGCCGGTGCGCCCGACGTTGACCTGGATGTCCCGCAGCGTCGTGGTGGCCTGCTCCGGCGGGTACTTGTAGGCGATGGCCCAGCGCGGCGCGCGGGAGGTGGTGCCGAGCCGACGCTGCAGCGGGACCTCGTCGACCTTGATCACGATGCCGTCGATCTCGTGCGCCGCGGAGTCGCGGTGCTTGCCCCAGTAGCCGATGTGCCCCACCAGATCGTCCATAGTGGACAAGACGACGGTGTGTTCGGACACCGGCAGGCCCCACGCCTTCAACGCGGCGTACGACTCGGACTGGCGGTTCGGTTCGAAGCCGTCCCGCTTGCCCAGGCCGTGGCAGATCAGCCGCAGCGGCCGGGTGCGGCTGACCCGCGGGTCCTTCTGCCGCAGGGATCCGGCGGCGGCGTTGCGCGGGTTGGCAAACGGTGGCTTGCCCGCCTCGACCAGCTTGGCGTTGAGCTCGGCGAACTCGTTGACCCGGAAGAACACCTCGCCGCGGACCTCCACCAGCGCCGGCACCGGGTACTCGTCGGTGCCGGTGAGCTGCTCGGGGACCTCGCCCATCGTGCGGACGTTGAGCGTCACGTCCTCGCCGGTGCGGCCGTCGCCCCGGGTCAGGGCACGCTCCAGCCGTCCGTCCCGGTACAGCAGGTTGATCGCGAGGCCGTCGATCTTCAGCTCGCACAGGTAGTGCGCGTCGGCACCCACCTCGCGCTCCACCCGGTCCACCCAGGCCTGCAGTTCCTCGGTGCTGAACGCGTTGTCCAGGCTCAGCATCCGTTCGAGGTGCGCGACCGGGGTGAACTCGGTGGAGAAGGTGCCGCCCACGACCTGCGTCGGCGAGTCCGGTGCCTGCAGCGCCGGGTGCTCCGTTTCCATCCGCTGCAATCGGGCGAACAGCTCGTCGAACTCGCCGTCGGAGATCGTCGGCGAATCCAGCACGTAGTAGCGGAACTGGTGGCCGCGGACCTCCTCGGCCAGGTCCGCGTAGCGCTCGCGCACGTCGGCGGGCACGTCTTCGACGCCCTCCGCCGCGCGGGCGGCGGCGGGGTCGTCTGGCACGACCTCCTCAGCGTTGGCTTCCGCCTCGATTGCGGCGAGGTTCCGGTCCACGTCCTTGCTGGTCACGCCCCGAGACTAGCGAGCGACCCCGACAACAGCACGCAGGACTCGGCAAGCGCGGCCGATCCGCCAAGAACCTGAATCCGAGTTCACGACTCGGCGGCCGTGGAAGCGCTGCGGTCGAGCTCGCGGACCAGGTCGCGGAGTTCGAGCAGGCCGATCGCGCCCTCCGGTTCGAGCTCCGCGGTCTCCACCCGGCCCAGCCGGTCGGCCGCCAGCCGTTCGCCGAGCGTGGCGTCCAGCGGCAGGAAGGTCAGGGCCCGCCGCGCATTCTCCTCCAGTCCGCTGAAGCCGGGGTGGTAGACGGCGACATCGACCAGGCCCTCGGCCTCGTCGACCTGGGCGACGACCCGCACGTCGGCCAACGGGTACTTCTCGCCCCGCAGGTTCACGGTGACCTCGGTCGGATCCGGCACCGGCGGCACCGAGTCGTGGTATTCCCAGAGCGTGTCGGCCGCCGGGGCGGCGGCCATCCAGGCGTCGGTGTACGGGCGCAGTTCCGGGTCGGCCTGACTGCTGATGACCAGCGCGTACACGGCCTTCTCGCCGTGCTCGATGGCGAAGGTCAGGTTCGGATGCACCGCGGCGAGGGCATCGGCCACCAGGCTCTCGATTCGCTGCGGCATGCTGTCGCCGAGCGCGGAGGCGATCTCCGGCAGCAGGTCGTCCCACCGCTGCCAGAACCGCTCGGCTCGCGCGGCCGCGTCGGCGCGGACGTCGACCGGTTCGGCGGTCTCGGCGTTGCCTCGGGTGCTGTCTTCGGCTTCGCGACGACGGAGGAACCTGAACATGCCCACCATTGTGCCGGGCGCGGTGCGCTGTTCGGGGCCGATTCCGTGGACTCGGTCGCGAGCGCTCGGGCCGCTACGCGGCTGCCGCGGGCGCCCCTGAAGTGGTTACGAACGCTGGTCGTCCAGCTCGTCTGCGACGATGCGGGCGAGCTCGCAGGCATCCACGCCGCGCACACGCCGCGCCTCGGCCAGCAGGCTGACCAGCGCGGTCAGCAAATCATCGTGGGTGGCCTGCCGCAGCACCTCCACCGCGCGCAACTGGTTGCGGACCTTGCTGCACGGACGGTGCCGGAAGCTGTGCCACGTCCAGTCCCGGACGACCTCGCTGAGCGCGCCGTGGTCGATCGGCAAGCCGCTGGTCAGCGACGACAGGGTCCGCCGCACGACGGGGTGGTCGAGGCAGCCGGCGGTGGCGACCACGTGCCGCGCCGCCACCGCGACGGCCCGCCGCCGGTCGCTCTCGGCGGCGGCCCGCAGCGCCGCGACCAGTTCGAGCGGATAGCCGACGACGTCGTCCAGCGGATTGGGCACCGCGACCAGATCATCCGGCCACGGCGACACCGGGAAGGTCTGGAAGTCACCCGCGAGCCAGCCCGGATTCGGCGACAGCCCGGTGAGCCGCCCGGCCAACGCCAGCATCAGCGCCACCGGATCGGCCTGGGACCAGGGCAATCCGGCGCGGATGGCCTCCAGCTCGTCCGGCCGGGTGCCCTCCCGGAATTCCGGGAGCACCGCTTCGAAAGACGTCCGAACGTCACCGAGAACCGCGTGGGAAAAGCGGGTGAGCGCGCTCGCATCCCAGAACACCGACACGGCGGCCAAGCGCGCGGCCCTGCGCAGCACCTCCGGCCGCTGCCCCTGCCTGCCGTTTTCCTCGACCACCAGTATCCAGTCGCCGAGCCGCCGGAGCGCGATCATGGGGTGCTTTTCCTGGTGGGCGAAGGCCTCTTCGCAGAACTCGTCGATGTCCAGCCGCCGACCGAACCCGGTCACCCCGCCGAAGGCTTCCGCCACCTGGCCGATGTCGTCGCCCCGCACGAAGGTCAGGCACGCCGCCTCTTGGATGGTGCTCCGCCGGATCCACTCGGCCCGCACGAGTTCGCTGACGCAATGACTGCCCACACCATTCTTCCTACCAGCGCAACGACTTCCACAAGGCCGATTCCGAAAAAGACCTGTCTGCCCGAAATCGGCACCATGCCCGGCGCGCCGATCGCGAACCGAAACCGTCCACTGAGGACACATCATCGCGACGGCATCTCGGCCACCTGGATCGTGCCGGTCTCCGCTCCGCAGACAAAGCGCCCGCGCCCCGGCGGCCGAGACGCCGACAGCACACCGGGCAGGAGCTCACCGTCCCGTTCATCACCGCTGAGCACCACCACCGCGCAACCGGCAGCGCGCAGCTTTCCGAGGAAACCGGTGGTCAGCGCATCCCCGATGTTGATCGAGTTCCAGGTCGAATTTCCAGCCGGGGCGCCGGTCCTGCTTTCGCTGCGCGATGGACTCGATCATCGACACCATGTCCTGGTGCCGCGGCTCGGCGTCCGTCGCGTTCGGTGCAGCGACCTGGAAGACCCCGGAGGTCGACGTGGCTTCCAGTGGCCGCCCCGCGGTTCCGGCCAGGTCGATCTTGTCGCGCAGGTGGTGCAGCAGCCCGCCGGAAATCCGCGACCACGAACGCGCGGCGGCGACAACGTGCACGCCGAAGCTGGAGCCGTTGTCCGCGATCCGCTCGACCTGGTCGACCAGTGCCGGGTTCTCGGCGGCGAAGGCTTCCCAACGGTCGATCACCAGGACCACGTCCTGCTGCGGGCCGTCGCCGGGCAGGTCGCGATTGCGCCGCGCGACGCGGAACTCGGCAAGCGATTCGAACGCGTGCCGCCGGAACATCGCCCGTCGCGCGGAGATGCTCCGGTCGATCTCGTCGAACCTGCCGGACCTCGACGCTCTCATCCGGCCCGACCACCCTGCCGACGTGCGGAAGTTCCGCGAAAGCCCCTAACCTGCTTTCAGAGAGGGGCAGACGCCCAGCCGGGAGATGCAGATGTCCGGCGACCTCTACGTCGCCCGGACCGCTGCGGCGCCCGCTGCGGAGATTCGACGTTCCCCACGGCGCCGGATCGGTGACGGTCAGCTGCTCGCCTTCGTAGGCGTACTCCAACGCGCTGGTCGCGGTGATGACGTATGTTCCCCGCCCGCCCAGCTGGCGCAGATCGATCTGCCCACCGGCCGACTTCGGCGTCAAACCGTGCGAGAAGGCGCCGCTGTAGCAGCAGTCCAGCAGGACGACTTTCGTGCCCGCCTGGGACGCGTGCAGCTGGTGCTGGACGAAAACCGAACTGACCGCGGAGGACTCGATCCGATCCTTCGGTGTTGCAGGCGGCGAACAACAACTGGCCGCCATCGTTCTTGATCCCGTGGCAGGACAGGTACAGCAGCACCAGGTCGTCCGGCCCGGCGCGCTGGAACAGGTCCTCGATGCCCCGCTCGATCTGGCTCTTCGACTCGTTTCGCAGGACCTCCGCGGTGAAGTCGCCCTGCGATCTCAGGACCTCCTTCAGCTCCTCGGCTTCCCCGGCAGGCGCGCGGAGCCCGCGCAACCCTGGATCGCCGTACAGCGAAGTCGCGACCAGCAGCGCGATGCGGCGCCCCGCCATGTCGTCGGCCCTACTGCTGCTCGGCTGACGGCTCGGCCTCCCGGGGACCGCCGTCGAGGAGTTTCGCCGCGATGGTTTCCACCAGCAGGTGCTGGTCCTCGACGGACAGGCCGTCGATCTCGACCTTGTCGCCGTCCTTCTCGATGCTGACGCGGCGGGCCTTGGCCCGCTCGAAGCGAGCGACCATGACCTTGGCGAAGGCCACGGCGGTGGCCGCCGAGAACACGCCGCTCAGCACGAGGCGGCCGATCTCCAGCGCGGCACCGGATTTCGCGCCCTCCGGGCCCTGGCCGCGCAGGCGGTCCACCCGGACCCCGCCCACCTGACGCAGTTCGGTGAGCAGCAGCTGCGTCAGGTGCTCCAGCCGCTCCGGCGTGTCCTCGGGGAGGTCGAAACCGACCAGCCAGCGGGCCATCTCGCCAACCTTCCGCAGCTCGGGTTCTCGATCTTCCTCACGGTAGCCGATCGATCACGGCGCGGAGGCCGGTTCGCTACCGGTCGGCTTCGTCGGCGAAGAGGTTGGCGAGGTCTCGGGTGAGGCTGATCGCGCGACGGGACCAAGCCGGGGTCGCCCGCGCGAGGCCGCAGGTCGGGGTGGGCACGCTGCGTTCGGCCAGCGCCCGGCGGGCGAAGCCGAGTCGGGACGCCAGATCGTAGGCCGGCCGGGCAAGGTGGCGCGGGCCGGTTTCGCCTGCCGGTTCGGTGCTGGGGACTAGGCCGAGGAACAACGACGTGCCCTCTTCCCATGCCTCACCGAGCTCGTCTGCGAACGAACCGGACACGTTGCCGAGCCGGGTGGCGTCCAACGCGATCGCCCCGGCGCCCGCGCGGCGCAGCAACGCGACCGGCGGGCGGGCGGCGCAGCAGTGCACCACGACCGGCGAGCCGGTCGCGGCCGTTAGCCTCTCGATCACCTCGGACAGCAGCCGCTGCGCGTCCGGTTCCGGCACTGCGGGCACCTTGCCGTAGCCCGAGGGCGTGGGCAGCGAACCGGCCAGCACGGCGGGCAGCGAGGGTTCGTCGAGCTGCACGACGACTCGTGAGCCGCTGCGGGCGGCGACCTGTTCGGCGTGCGCGATCAGACCTTCGGTCAGCGATTCGGTGAAGTCCCGCAGGGCGCCCTGGTCGGTCAGCACCCGGTGGCCGCGATGCAGTTCGATCCCGGCCGACAGCGTCCACGGGCCGGCCGCCTGCACCTTCACCGCTCGCGGCGCGCCGGCTTCGGCGATCGCCTGCTCCACGGCGTCCAAGTCCCAGCGAAGCAGGTCGACGGCGCGCCGGTGATCGTGGCCGGGCCGGGAGGCGACCCGATAGCCGGAAGGCACCACTTCGACGGCGAGGGCCACCAGCAGTCCGGCGGTGCGGCCCAGGACGTCGGCGCCAACGCCGCGACCCGGCAACTCGGGGAAGGGCATCAGGCCGGGCAGTTCGCCGACGACCGTGCGCGCGGCTTCCACCGGATCGGTGCCGGGCATCGACCCGATCGCCGTTGCCATGCCGGGGCCCCAAGCTACGTCACTCACCCCGCCATTATCGACGGTCCGCCAAGCCCCGACCGACCGGGCGAGGCCACTCCCGGCGCTACTCGGCGAACTGGGCCCGCAAGACACGCTTCAGGAGCTTGCCGGAGCTGTTGCGCGGCAGCTCGTCAACGAACCGGATCTCCTTTGGCACCTTGAAACCGGCCAGGCTCAGGCGCGCGTGTTCGAGCAGCTCCGCCTCGGTCGCCTCGGACCTCACCACCACGACCGCCGTAATGCGCTCGATCCACTTGGGATCGGGTACCGCGATAACCGCCACCTCGGCCACCGCCGGGTGGGTGTAGAGGGCGTCCTCCACTTCGCGGGAGGCGACCAACACGCCACCGGTGTTGATCACGTCTTTGATGCGGTCGACGACGAAGAAATAGCCCTCCTCGTCGCGCCGCACCAGGTCGCCGGAGTGGAACCAGCCACCGCGGAACGCCTCGGCGCTCTCCTGCGGCTTGTTCCAGTACCCGGTGCACAGCTGCGGCGACCGGTAGACGATCTCGCCCGGTTCTCCCGGCGCGACCTCCGCGCCCCGCTCGTCGACGACCTTTGCCTCCACGAACAACACCGGCCGCCCGGCGGAATCCGGTCGTTCGTCGTGTTCCTCCGGGCGCAGCACCGTCGCAAGTGGAGCGATCTCGGATTGCCCGAAGCAGTTGTAGAACCCGAGCTCCGGCAACCGCTCGCGTAGCCGCCGCAGCACCGGTCCGGGCATGATCGAGGCGCCGTAGTAGGCCTTGCGCAAGGTTTTCAGGTCGCGGCTGGCGAAGTCGGCGTGATTGGCCAGCGCCACCCAAACCGTCGGTGCGGCGAAGAACGAACCGATCCGCTCGCTTTCGATCCGGCGCAGGATGTCGGTCGGGTCGGGCGCCTCCACCAACCGGTTGGTGGCACCGATCATCACGCACGGCATGAGGAACACGTGCATCTGCGCCGAGTGGTAGAGCGGCATCACGTGCAACGGCAGATCGTCCTCGCGGAAATCCAGTGCGACCACGCAGGACACGTACTCGTGCAACAGGGCTCGGTGCGTCATCATCGCGCCCTTGGGCTGGGATGTGGTGCCCGAGGTGTAGAGCAGCTGGACCAGCGCATCGTCCGGGACTACGACGTCCAGCTCCGGCAGCGGTCCGTCGATGCACTGCGCCAGCAGCGAATCCGCGCTGTCACGCAACGGGATCATCCGCTCGACCGATGTGCCGGCGCGGACTTCGGCCAGCTCGTCGGCCAACTCCGGGTCCACCAGCGCGATGCTGCTGCCGGACTGTTCCAGCAGATAGGCCAATTCGCCCGAAGTCAGGTTGTCATTGATCGGCACGTGCACCAAGCCGGCTCGGGCGCAGGCGAGGAATCCGATCAGGTAAGCATCGGAGTTCTTGCCATACGCCGCGATCCGGTCGCCTTGGCGCGCACCGGCGGCGAGCAGCGCCCCGGCGGCACGAGTGACCGCGTCATCCAGCTCGGCATAGGTCCAAACCCGCTCCTGGCCGGCATGGTCGACGAATCGCAGCGCCTCGCGGTCCGGGACTCGCGCGGCGCTGCGCCGCAACACGTCGGCGACTGTGCTGGCACGAAGATCGAGCATGAGCGCTCCCATTCCGCCGTGTGATGCCAGACACTAACGACCAAACGCACTACGCACTAGGCCGTCAACGGGATGTCCGGCAGGTGCGCCGTCCGGTAACGCGTCAACGTCGCACTGGGCGAAAATCCCGCTTACGGGCCGGTGTCCGTGCGACCAGACGTTCCGCCTTCGCCGAAGACCGAGCGCAGGCACAGCAAGCGCCAGCGTCGACGCGTCTTAACGAGTGGCGGAGATGATGCCGCTGCCGAGGACGAGGTCGCCCGCGGAATCCGGGCGGTACAAAACGATCGCCTGGCCCGGGGCCACGCCGCGTAGCGGCTGGCGGAGCTGGACGCGGATGCCGTGCTCGTCGGCCACTGCGACCGCCTCGGCGGTGCCGCCGTGGGCGCGGACCTGGATCACGCACTCCGTCGGGCCGTCCAACGGTCGTTCGGACGGCCAGATCGGCCGCTTCGCTTCGATCTCGGTGACCGACAGCCGATCCGCCGAACCCACCTGTACGGTCCCCGACACCGGCTCCAGCGAAAGCACGTAACGCGGCCGACCATCCTCGGCCGGGGCGTCGATGCCAAGACCCTTGCGCTGCCCCACGGTGAACCCGTGCACGCCGGTATGCTCACCGAGCACCGCACCGGTTTCGGCGTCGACCAGCTTGCCCGGCTTCTGCCCGAGCTTGGTCTCCAGGAACTTTTTGGTGTCGCCGTCGGGGATGAAGCAGATGTCGTGGCTGTCCGGCTTCTTGGCCACCGCCAGGTCCCGTTCGGCGGCTTCCACCCGCACCTCGGACTTCAGCGAGTCGCCGAGCGGGAACATCGAATGGCGCAGCTGCTCGGCGGTCAGCGAGGCCAGCACGTAGGACTGGTCCTTGCCCCCGTCCCGGCTGCGCCGCAGCACCGGCACACCGTCCACGATGGACAGCCGGGCGTAGTGGCCGGTGCAGACCGCGTCGAAGCCCAGCGCCATCGCCTTGTCCAGCAACGCCTCGAACTTGATCTTCTCGTTGCAGGTCAGGCACGGGTTCGGGGTGCGGCCCGCGGCGTACTCGCCGACGAAGGTCTCGATGACCTCCTCGGTGAACCGCTCCGCGAAGTCCCACACGTAAAACGGGATGCCCAGCAGATCGGCGGCACGGCGCGCGTCCCGGGAGTCCTCGATGGTGCAGCAACCGCGAGCACCGGTGCGCAGCGTGCCCGGCTTCGCCGACAGCGCCAAGTGCACCCCGACTACGTCGTGACCGGCCGCGACCGCTCGGGCGGCGGCTACGGCGGAATCCACCCCACCGCTCATGGCTGCCAGTACTCGCACGCCTCACACCTCCGTGGCGGCAGTCGTCGACTCCGCCGAAGATCGGCGCAACCCGGCCAGGCCGGCGCTACGCGCTCGTTGCACCACCGGCCCGATGGCTTCGGTGAGTGCTTGTACATCGGCCGCGGTCGAGGTGTGCCCCAGCGAGAAGCGCAGCGAGCCGCGTGCCGCCTTCGGGTCCGCCCCCATCGCCAGCAGCACGTGGCTGGGCTCCGAGACGCCGGCTGTGCAGGCGGAGCCGGTGGAGCACTCGATCCCCTTGGCGTCCAGCAACATCAGCAGGCTGTCGCCTTCGCAGCCGGGGAAGGTGAAGTGCGCGTTGCCGGGCAACCGCGACGGCCCATCGCCGACGACGTCGTGCCCCGGATCGCCGTTGAGCACCGCGTCCGGCACGACGGCGCGAACACCAGTGATCAGCTCGTCGCGCAGCTTCGCCAATTGCGGCGCATGCGATTCACGCGCGTCGACCGCTTCGCGCACCGCCGCCGCCAGACCCAGCACACCGGGGGTGTCCAGGGTTCCGGATCGCACCTCGCGTTCCTGGCCGCCGCCGTGCAGCACCGGGGTGCACTTGACGTCTCGCGACAGCAGCAGCACGCCGACCCCGTACGGACCACCGACCTTGTGCCCCGTCATGGTCAGCGCCGCGACCCCGGAGGCCGCGAAGTCCACCGGCAGCGTCTCCACGGCCTGCACCGCGTCGGTGTGCAGCGGCACCCCGTACCGGTCGGCGATCGACGCCAGCTCCGAGATCGCGTTGACGGTGCCGACCTCGTTGTTGGCCCACATGACAGTGGCCACCGCCACGTCGTCCGGTCGCTCGGCGAGCGCCGTCTCGAACACCTCCGGGCGCACCCGGCCATGCGAGTCGGCCGCCAGCCAGGTCACCTCGGCGCCCTCGTGCTCGGCCAACCATTCGACGGCGTCCAGCACCGCGTGGTGCTCGACGGTCGAGACCAAGATGCGGCGTCGTGCCGGGTCAGCGGTCCGGCGCGCCCAGAAGATGCCCTTGACCGCAAGGTTGTCGCTCTCCGTGCCGCCCGCGGTGAACAAGATCTCCGATGGCCGCGCGCCCAACGCGTCGGCGATGTCCTCCCGCGACTCCTCCACCGCACGGCGTGCCCGGCGACCCGAGGTATGCAGGGACGAGGCGTTGCCGATCCGGGTCAACGCCTCGCTCATCGCTGCGACCGCCCCTGGCCGCATCGGTGTCGTGGCAGCGTGGTCGAGGTAAGTCATCGCGCCATCCAGGGTAATGCAGGCGAACCGGCGCCCACCCCGCGGTCCGGCGGAAGGCGCAGGTCAGGACGTTTGACGGCGGCCCGAGCGGACGAGCAGCCAAGCCGCCAGCGCGGCGCCCACCATCAGCGCCACGTCGAGCGACACGACTCCCCTGGTCGGCGCGGTGGAGGTGGCCAGCGCGCCGACCACGACACCGCCGAGCCCGACAAGCGCGGCCTGGCCCAGCATGTCGGAGATCTGCAGCGCCGCCGAGTTGAACCCGCGCTCGCTCGGCGCCGACAGCGCGAGCACCCGCACCGAGGTGCTGGCCACCCCGATGCCCATCCCGCCGCCGGCGACGAACCAGAACGCGACCACCAGCCAGTGCGGCCCCCACTCGGGCAGGGTCAGCGCCAGCCCGGCCATCCCGACCCCGACCAGCAGGAACCCGGCCGCGACCAGGTACTCCCGGCGAACGTCACGCTGCCTGCTCTGCCACAGGGCACCGGCGGTCCACCCCAGCGATCCAACGGTCAGCGGCACGCCCGCGGTCGTAGGTGAATAGTGGTGCACCACCGACAGCATCAGCGGCACGAACGCCTGCGCGGTGAAGAACAGCCCGGCGAGTAACCCGCGCGAGAGCACCATCACCGGAAGCCCGGGCCGCGCGAGAAGAGTGCCATCGGGCAGAAGCAACCGGATCGAGGGTGCCAGCACCACGAACCCGGCCAGCCCCAGGAACAGCGACAACAGCGAGGGGTTTTGCGCGGCGAAGTTCAAGATCACCACGCCACCGGCGGCCCCGACCGCCGCGAGCGGCAGCCCGCGCCGCTGCCTCAAAGGCTCTTCCGAGCGTGCGCCGAAGCGCCGCACCGCTGGGATCAGCATGGCCGTGCCGATGCACACCAGCGGCGCCAAACCGAGAAACACCCAGCGCCAGCTCACGTGCTCGGTGAGGAAACCCGCGATCACCGGCCCCACCAACGCCGGTACCACCCAGGCCGAGGAGATCGCCCCGAATGTCGCCGGCCGGTGCTCTTCGGGGTAAACCCGGGCGATCATCACATACAACGCGACGATGAGGACCCCGCCGCCCAAGCCTTGCAACGCACGTGCGGCGAGCAAGACCAAGACGTTGGGCGCGGCGGCGGCAACGACCAGTCCGAGCGCGAACGTCGGCAGCGCGAGGAGCAACGCAAGCGCGGGTCCATGCCGATCCGACTGCCGCCCGCCAATCACCGTGCCGATCGCGCTGGCCGCAAGGAAGACGGTGAACGGCCAGGCATACCAGCGCTGCGCATGGAGTTCGGCGACGATCGTGGGTAACGCGGTACCCAGCCCCATGGCCTCGAAGGCGACGAGGGTGATGACCAGAATCAGTCCGGCGGTGAAGGTGCGACGTTGGGGATTCCACAGAGCGTTCTGGGATTTCTCAACAGTGGCCACCCGACAAGCGTGCAACCTTGACCCCGGTCGAGGTCCAGCCATTTTCGGTTACCCGCCAACGCAGGTGCCCCCGACCACTCCAGCGGTTCATTGCTTTGGCTGGTCAGGTGCCCTGCATGCGGGGTGATCAAGCGGCGATGCCGGGCGCGGCTCGCTGTTGCGGCAAGCTCTCGTGCCCCAGCACAGAACCTGTGGTCGCCGAGATCGCGTGCTGGGCTCGCCTGGCCAACTCCCGGCGGTCGGTGCCCACCAGTTCCGGCAACACCACCAACTCCACGACCAGATCCCGCATCCGGGCCACCGCGAGAACCGAATCGACGAGCGTGGCATCCCCCAGGAAGGCCGCCGCCGTGGTGGGCAGGCCGGCCGCGGTCCGGAACCGCAACGCGACCGGCTGCATCCGCGCGCCCGCATCGATGGCGGCCTGGAAAACCGCGGGCCGGAATCGCCCGGAAGCCCGCCCACACCAGGTCGTCCCTTCCGGGAAGGCACCGATCACGGCCCCGGCGCGCAACTCCTCGGCGATCGTTCGCACCGCATCCGGCAGCACCGAGAGCCGATCGCGCTCGATGTACACGGTGCCGACCCGCCCGGCGAGCGCGCCCAGCACGGGCCAGGACCGGACCTCGACCTTGGCCAGCATCCGCATCGGGCAAAGCGCCTGCAGCGCGACGATGTCCAGCCAGGACACGTGGTTGCTGACCACCAAGGCACCACCCGGCGGGATCCGTTCCCCTAGCAGGAGGCCGATTCCCAAGGCGCGCAACAGCATCCGGAACCACACCGCCAGCGCCCGGTCCCGCCAGGCGGTCCGCAACGGCGACAGCGCCAGGACGAGAACGCAGCCGACCAGCAGCAGCCCAGCGGTCCGGCCCAACCGCAGCACCACCCGGGGCAGCCCGACTTCCGCCCGCTTGTCGCGCGGCGGAAGGCATTCCGGCCCGCACGGCGATGCGGGTATCCATTGAGTCATGCCGACTCGCCCAGGAAGAACCGCATATAGCGCTGATCGGCGCGCTTGAGATCCAGGAGCACGAAGAAGTCGGCCACCCCGAAATCCGGATCGTGCGCCGGGCGGCCGCACACCTGAGCGCCCAGGCGCAGGTATCCCTTGAGCAACGGCGGCATCGCCGCACGACCCGCGGACTCTACTGGCGCCCACGGCCGGTATGGGTGCACCCGGTGCTCCTCCGGTGCGTAGTGCTTCGCCGAAACCGTGTTCCACACGTGCGCCGCTTGCACTCCCCCGTCATCCAGCGGCACAGATGCGCAACCCGCGAGCATGGTGTGGCCGTGCAACAGCATGTACCGCGCGATCCCGGTCCACACCAGGCTGACCACGGCGCCGTTACGGTGGTCCCGGTGCACGCACGACCGCCCGGTCTCCACGAGCGCCGGGCGCAACGAGTCGAGCGCCGACAGGTCGAATTCGGTTTCCGAATAAAGCATTCCGGCGGCCTTCGCCCGCTCTGGCGGCAGCATCCGGTAGGTCCCGACCACCGCGCCGGTGCGGTCGTCCCGGACGATCAGGTGGTCGCAGTACTCGTCGAAGCAATCCCGGTCGACACCGAATTCCCGACCGGTGACCGTGGCCCCCATCTCCTCGGCGAACACCTGGTATCGCAGGCGCTGCGCGGCGTGTACTTCATCGGAGTCTTTGGCGACCAGCAGCGAGTAGTGGACGTCGGCCGCCGCACTCGGTGCGGCGCTGGCCAGCAGCTGCGTCTCGGACATGCCGCAGGTGTATCGCCGCGCGGCGAACACCCAACACACCAGCCGATGACACGGAGCGGGAACTTTCGGTGAATCCCAGGTGCGGCACCGGACAATTACGCCGAATGGCCGGAAAGCCGCGCCGCTGCCCGACGGTGCCCCCGACTGCGATTCGCAGGCACAACACCGTGGGAGCACGGGCTTTGAAACCCCTGTTCACATTGTTACTCACTCAGCAGAGACAACGCCGCGAATGCCTTGCTTGCCGGGACACCAGCATTCGCAAGCGCTGCCTCGATGAGGTCACTGGTTGATCAGGGCGATCGTTCGCTCGATGACCGAATGCGGGCTGGGTTGAGTGGCCATTTCCTCGCTCACTTCGCGTGCCGCCGTGCGGAACGCGGGTTCGGTGAGCAGCCGTTCGGCCATCGCCCGCACCGTGGCGACATCCGCGGTGGCCGGGTCGTGGGAGAGCCCCACACCCCGGTCGACCACCCGCTGTGCGGACATCGGGTTGTCGGCGAAAGCGGGCAGGACCAGTTGCGGAACGGCGTAGTGCAGTGGCGCGGCGGTGGTGCCGGAACCGCCGTGGTGGACCATCAGCGACGCGGTCGGCAGGAAGGCCGACAGCGGCAGGAAGCCAACTGAATGCACGTTGGCCGGAAGCGGACCCAGGTCGGCAAGGTCCGTCTTGCCGGCCGCCAGGATCACCTCCACGTCCATCCCGCCGAGCGCCTCGATCACCACCGACAGGTTGCTGGTGCCGGTCATGATCGGCACCACGGTGCCGAGCGTGACACCGACGCGCGGCCGCTCTGGCCGCCGCAACGCCCACTCGGGCACCACAGCGCCGCCGTTGAACGGCACGAACCGCATGGGCCACCAGGGGATGCCGTCCTGCGGATCCGGCTCGTCCGCGGCCAGCCCGCCCATGCTGGGCGCCCGCGGGTCGATCCGCGCGAACACCCGCGGCGGACCATCCGGAATGTCCAACTTGGCCCGCAACGCGAGGGTGATTTCGTCGTCGCCGTAGAACTCGGTTTTGGCGCGGAAATCAGCATCCCGCGACGACCAGGAAATCCGGTTGCCGACCTCCAGCACCGGCAGCCCGAGCGCAGCGGCGACTAATCGGCCGGCGACGTGGTCGGTGGTGTGGACGACGAGGTCAGGGCCGAACGCACGACCCGCGTCGATGGTGCCTTCGGTCATGGTCAGGGTGAACAGCCCGAACGGATTGCCCGCCTGCGATGCCTTCTGGTACTCCTCGGAGAGCCCCTTGGCGGCGGCGAGCCGCTCCAGAACGGGCGATTCCCCGTCCGAACCGATCCCCCGCAGCAACTCCGCCCACACGTCGTGTTGCGGGAACACGTCCACCATGGGAAGCCCGGCCCGCGCGCCGACATCGGTCATCTCGGCGGTGGTGGCGACCAGGACTTCGTGCCCGGCAGCCCGAGCCGCCCAGACCAACGGGACGATGGGCAACATCAGCCCATAACCGGGCGCAGCGGTAAAGAGGATTCGCACGTCAGCCGAGCATGCCAGGCCCCAACAACGCACGCATCCAATTTTCGATCACGCGAGCAAGGGAACCTTCCTGTCACAACAAGCGGCGCGAGACGCAAGCAAGGGAACCTTCCTGCCACGAGTAGCGGCGCCAGACGCAAGCAAGGGAACCTTCCTGCCACGAGTAGCGGCGCCAGACGCAAGCAAGGGAACCTTCCTGCCACGAGTAGCGGCGCCAGACGCAAGCAAGGGAACCTTCCTGCCACGAGTAGCGGCGCCAGACGCAAGCAAGGGAACCTTCCTGCCACGAGTAGCGGCGCCAGACGCAAGCAAGGGAACCTTCCTGCCACGAGTAGCGGCGCCAGACGCAAGCAAGGGAACCTTCCTGCCACGAGTAGCGGTCCAGCGCCCACGCCCGCGCCTGCGCGGTCGACGAGGAGACGCAAGCAAGGGAACCTTCCTGCCACGAGTAGCGGCGCCAGACGCAAGCAAGGGAACCTTCCTGCCACGAGTAGCGGCGCGAGACGCAAGCAAGGGAACCTTCCTGCCACCGCTGCGGGATCGGCGCGATCCGCCGACGACTAGATTCCGGGGTATGCAGCGAACGACCGAGCGCGTCGACCTCTACACCGACGGCGCATGCAGCGGGAACCCCGGCCCCGGCGGCTGGGGCGTCGTACTGCGCTACGGCAACCACGAGCGCGAGCTCTACGGCAAGGACGCCGCGACGACGAACAACAAGATGGAACTCCTGGCGGTCATCGAGGGTCTGGCCGCGTTGACCCGACCGGTGCCGCTCGTGTGCATTTACACCGACAGCACCTACGTGCTCAAGGGCATCACCCAGTGGATGCACGGCTGGAAGCGCAACGGCTGGTTGACGTCGGCCAAGCAGCCGGTCAAGAACGCCGAGCTGTGGCAGCGCCTGGACGCGGAGTGCATGCGCCACGGCGACGTGCAGTGGGAATGGGTGAAAGGGCACAACGGCCACCCGGAGAACGAGCGCGCCGACCGGCTCGCTTGCCGAGGCCGGGACGAAGCCCGAGCGGGCTGAAGCGCAAAAGGCGGGCCGCACCTGGGTGCGACCCGCCTTCCGCTCGGCCCGGGCTCAGCCCTTGCGCTTGGTGATCTCCTCGGTGAGTTGCGGGGCGATCTTGAACAGGTCGCCGACGACGCCGAAGTCGGCGATCTCGAAGATCGGGGCCTCCGGGTCCTTGTTCACCGCGACGATCGTCTTGGACGTCTGCATGCCCGCACGGTGCTGGATCGCCCCCGAGATGCCCAGGGCGATGTAGAGCTGCGGGGAGACGGTCTTGCCGGTCTGGCCGACCTGGAACTGATGCGGGTAGTAACCGGAGTCCACCGCGGCACGCGAGGCACCCACCGCCGCGCCCAGCGAGTCGGCCAGCTTCTCCACCACCTCGAAGCTCTCCGCTGAGCCGACCCCGCGGCCACCGGAGACCACCACGGAGGCCTCCGTGAGCTCGGGGCGGTCCCCGGCCTCAGCTGGCTGACGACCCGTGATCTTGGCGGTCCGGGCCGCATCCACCGCCGGAACCTCCACGGACTCCACCGCCGCCGCGCCCGCGGCCTGCTCCGGCTCGATCGACCCCGGCAGCACCGTGATCACCGGCGTCCCCGTGGTGACCTTCGCCGTCGCGTCGTAGGCACCACCGAACAACGAGTGGCTCGCCACGCCCTCCGCGTCGAGGTCCACGACCTCCGACAACAACCCGGAGCCCAGCCGGATCGCCAGCCGCCCCGCGATCTCTTTGCCGTCGATCGAGGCCGGGACCAGCACCGCCGCCGGCGACGCGCTGCCCACCAGGCTCGCCAGCACATCCACCTGCGGGGTCACCAAAAACTGGCCGGCCTCCGCGGACTCGGCCGCATACACCTTCGCCGCGCCATAGGCGCCCAGCGACTCGGCCAGCTTGCCCGCCGTACCCGGCTCACCCACGACGACCGCCGAGGGCTCACCCAACCGGCGCGCCACGGTCAACAACTCGAACGTGACCTTCTTGACCTCGCCGTCCACGTGATCGACGAGGACCAGAACCTCAGCCATGAACAACTCCTCCTCGCAAAACCGTGAACAGCACTCAGAGCAGCTTCTCGCCGGCCAGGAACTCGGCGACGGCCACGCCACCCTCACCCTCGTCGGTGACCTTCACACCACCGGACTTCGGCGGCTTCGGCGCCGAGGCCACCACCTGCGAACCGGCGTTCGCCAGGCCGACCTCGGCCGCGTCGATCCCCGCATCGGCCAGGCTCAGCACGCTAACGGGCTTCTTCTTCGCGGCCATGATGCCCTTAAACGACGGGTACCGCGGCTCGTTGATCTTCTCTGTCACCGACACCACGGCCGGCAGGGCCGCTTCCACATTCCAGATCCCCGCGTCGGTCTCCCGCTCGATCTTCACGGTGGAGCCATCAATCTCCACCTTGCGGGCGAAGGTCAGCTGCGGCCAGCCCAGCGCCTCGGCCACCATCGCCGGCACCGCACCCGTGCGGCCATCGGTCGCCTCGTTGCCGGCGATCACCAAATCCACACCCTCCACGGTGCCGATCACCTTCGCCAACGCACGAGCCGTCGACGGCGCATCCGTACCGTGCAACGCCTCATCCGAGAGGTGTACCGCCTTGTCCGCACCCATCGACAACGCCTTGCGGATCGCATCCGTAGCGCGCTGCGGGCCCATGCACACGACGGTCACCTCACCGCCCTGAGCCTCCTTGATCAACAGCGCTTCTTCCACCGCACGCTCGTTGATCTCATCCAGCACTGCATCCGCCGACTCACGATCCAACGTGTGATCCGCAGCAGACAGCTTCCGCTCGGAATACGTGTCGGGCACCTGCTTGACCAGGACGACGATGTTCATGGGCCCTCTTCGACCTCCTGCGGACAGACGACGCTCGCTGGCCCTCCAGCGGCTTTGCTTGCGGACCCGGCGCTATACGGTCCGGGTAGGTCGACCTTGCCATGCCCCTGTTTGAAAAGCACAGTGATGCCAACCACCTCGGTATGTTACTAGCCAGTAGTACCGGGACAAACCGGGGCACACACGTGACAGTACTCACCTTCGGCGCCCCGGTCCTCGCGCTCTGCGACGACAACGCATTCAGCGGGGCGTATATGAAGAATATTTACCAATTAGTAGCCTTGGGCGCATGAGGCAACGCGTCGCCATCGTGACGGACTCGACGGCTTCCATCCCGCTCGACGTCGCCGAACAGCTGGGCATCTCCGTCGTCCAGCTGGAGCTGAGGGTCGGCGACGAGTACAACGACGAGCGCCGGGTGCCGCACCCCCGACTGGCCCAGGCGATGCGCGACGGCGTCGCGGTATCGACCGGCGAGCCACCGCCGCCGGCCTTTTTCTGGAACTACACCGACGCCGCGGCCAGCGGGGTCGAGGCGATCATCTCGATCCACATCTCGGAGGGCCTGTCCCGCACCTGTGAATCCGCCCGCATCGCGGCCGCCGAGGTCGGCATCCCGGTCTATGTGGTCGACTCCCGATTAGTCGGGCTGGGCCTCGGCTTCCCGGTGATGGCCGCGGCCGAGGCCGCCGTCACCGGTGCGACCGCGCAGGGCGTGATGAACGTGCTGGACCGGCGCCTGCGCAGCACGACGCAGTTGCTCTACGTGGACACCCTGGAGTACCTGCACCGCACCGGCCGGGTCGGGCGCGCCCAGGCGTGGCTCGGACAGGCGCTGTCGATCAAACCGGTACTGATCCTCAAAGAAGGCATCATCGACCAGCTGGCGAAAGGCGTCGGGCCGGACCGGGCGCTCAAGAAGGCGGTCGCGAACGTGGTTCAGCGAGTCGGCGGCGCACCTGTCGACATCGGCGTCGAGCACTTCCAGTTCGGGGATCGCGCCCAGCGCGTGCTGGACGACTTGCGCTCCCAACTACCCCAGATCCGCCGCGTCACCCTCGAAGAGACGAGCGCGATCCTGGGCGCCCATGCCGGACCCGGCGCCCTGGGCGTGACCGTCTCCCCCGTCACCTAGACGCGGCGGCACTCCGCTCCTCAAGCAATGGCGCCCAGCAATTGCCGAAGTGGCGCTTTTCTTGCTCTCAAAGGCTTTTCCGGCCGCGATCTCGTCGGAGGGAAGAAATCCGGCTGCTCTCCCCGGATTCCACCCCGTCGAGTGATGCGAACGACTGTTCGAGCGCGAATACTCGATGTTGGGCGGTCCGAAGCACCCAGTCCGCAAAGCGCACGGTCCCAAGCAGACGGCGTTTCGAACGCACCGAAACCCGGCCACCGGTCGCGGGGTGCTCGCCCAAGTCACCAGCACGCATCGCGGAGGGAATCCGTATGAACGTCATGACCGTGTATGCGCGGTTGTCCGGCTCGTCGACACTGGCGACGAGCGTCGGATCAGCTCGCCAACTTGTCCATCTCGCGGTGGATGCGCTTCACCGACACCGGCTCCGACGTGCCGAGCGTCTGCGCGAAAAGGCTCACCCGCAGTTCCTCGATCAGCCACCCGATCCGCCGCAACGGCTCACCCGGGGAACGCCCCTGCGGCACCCCGGCCAGCAGATCCCGATACCGCTGCCGAACCTCGTCCACCTGCTGCATCCAGTCCCGGTCGCGCTGAGGGTGGTACGAGAGCTTGTCCAGCCGCTGCTCGATGGCGCGAAGATAGCGAGTCAGATCGGGCAGCCGCGCAAGCCCGGTCGCGGTCACGAAGCCGGGGAAGAGCAGGCCTTCCAGCTGGGCGTGGATGTCGGAGAGTGCGGCGGCGTGCAGCCCCCTCGGCTGGTCGGCCAGCATCGCCTCGACCCGCTGCGCGACCACGAGAACATTCTCCACTTTGGACACCGCGTCCACGGTGACCGCGCCGAGCTGCGCTCGGACCTTCGACTGGAGGGAGGCGAAGGCCGCCTCGTCCCACACGGGTCCACCGTTGTCGGCCACCAGTTTGTCGACGGCGCAGCGCACGCAGTCGTCGAGCACGGCGGTGAGGTCGCCGTACCGGCTGCTGCCCAGCACCAACCGGGTGGTGCCGCTCAGGCCGCGCTGGATGGACTTCGCCGGCGACGGGACGTTCAGCAGCAGGAGCCGGCGCGTGCCGTCCCACAGCGCGTGCCGCTGCTCCTCTTCGGTGTCGAACATCTGGACCGCGACGCTGTCCCCGTCGTCCACCAGCGCCGGGTACGCCTTCACCGCGTGTCCCGAGCGCTGCCGCTCGAAGGTACGCGGCAGCCGACCGAAGTTCCACGAGCGCAACCCGCGTTGCTCGATGTCGTCGGCGGCGGCGGAGATCTCCGCGCGCAGCTTCGGTTTCAGCCGCTGCTTGAGCGACTCCAGGTCCTTGGACTCGGCGAGTTTTCGGCCCTTGCCGTCCACCACCCGGAAGGTCATCTTCAGGTGGTCCGGCACCCGGTCGAGGTCCCACTCGGAGCGCGGCACCGCGACGCCGGTCATGCTCTGGAGCTGCCGTTGCAGGCCGTCCAGCAGCGAGCCGTCCGGCGAAGCCATCCGGGACAGCGCCGCCTTGGCGAAGTCCGGTGCCGGCACGAAGTTGCGGCGCACGTTCTTCGGCAGCGACTTCAGCAAAGCGGTCACGAGTTCCTCGCGCAGTCCCGGGATCTGCCAGTCGAAACCGTCCGGCTCGATCTGGTTGAGCACCGCCAGCGGGAGGTGCACGGTCACACCGTCGGCGTCGGCACCCGGCTCGAACTGGTAGGACAACGGCAACCGGTGCCCGCCCTGCGGCCAGAAGTCCGGGTAATCGCGGTCGCTCACCGCAGCCGATTCCCGGTTGATCAACATCGACTTCTCGAAGTTGAGCAGGTCCGGCTGCTCCCGCCGAGTCTGCTTCCACCACGCGTCGAAGTGGCTGCCCGAGACGACGTCCGCGCCGATGCGCTGGTCGTAGAACTCGAAAAGCGTCTCGTCATCGACCAGGATGTCGCGTCGCCGGGCCCGCTCCTCCAGGTCCTCGACCTCGTCGAGCATCGCCCGGTTCTCGTGGAAGAACGCGTGCCGGGTGTCCCAGTCGCCCTCCACGAGCGCATGCCGGATGAACAGCTCCCGGCTCAACTCCGGGTCGATGCGCCCATAGTTGACCTTGCGGCCCACCACCAGCGGAATGCCGTAGAGGGTGACGCGCTCGGCGGCGACCACCGCAGCACGGTCCTTCTCCCAGTGCGGCTCGCTGTAGTTGCGTTTGACCAGGTGCTGCGCGAGTTGCTCCACCCAGTCCGGTTCGATGCGGGCCACGATGCGCGCCCAGAGGCGGGAGGTCTCCACCAGTTCCGCGGCCATCACCCAGCGCGGTGGCTTCTTGAACAACGAGGATCCGGGGAACACCGCGAACCGGGCACTGCGCGCGCCCTGGTACTCGTTCGAACCGCGGCCGGGCGGGCTCGACTTCTTCTCGACGTCCTTGAGACCGATCTGCGACAGCAGGCCGGCCAGCACCGACTGGTGGATCCGCGCCGCGTCGGCCTGCTGGTCGCCGAGCGTCATGCCCATCGACTTGACCATCTGCCGCAGCTGGCCGTAGAGGTCCTGCCACTCGCGGACCCGCAGGTAATTGAGGAAGTCGGTACGGCACAGCTTCCGGAACTGGTTGGACGACAGTTCCTTCTGCTGGGTGCGCAGGTACCGCCACATGCCGAGGTAGGTGAGGAAATCGGACTCGGCGTCCTTGTCCACGAAGCGCGCATGCTTCTGATCGGCGGCCTGCTGCTTGTCCGCTGGGCGTTCGCGCGGGTCCTGGATGGACAGTGCGGCGGCGATGACCAGGACGTCGCGCACGCAACCATTGCGGTCCGCTTCGAGCACCATCCGGGCGAGCCGGGGGTCGATCGGCAGCTGCGCGAGCTTGCGGCCCACCGGGGTCAGCCGCTTGTGCAGTTCGGTCTTCGACCGGTCCAGTGCGCCCAGTTCGTGGAGCAGGTTGACGCCGTCGGTGATCTGGCGGCGGTCCGGCGGCTCCAGGAACGGGAAGGACTCGATCTCGCCAAGCCCCAGCGAGGTCATCTGCAGGATGACCGAGGCCAGATGGGTACGCAGGATCTCCGGGTCGGTGAACTCGGGGCGGGACTCGAAGTCCTCCTCGGAGTACAGCCGGAGGCAAATGCCCTCGGAGACCCGGCCGCAGCGCCCCTTGCGCTGGTTCGCCGACGCCTGCGAGATCGGTTCGATGGGCAGCCGCTGAACCTTCGTCCGGAAGCTGTAGCGGGAGATGCGGGCCGTGCCCGGATCGATGACGTACTTGATGCCCGGCACGGTCAGCGACGTTTCGGCCACGTTGGTGGACAACACGATCCGCCGACCGGTGTGCGACTGGAACACGCGGTGTTGCTCGGCGGCCGACAGTCGCGCGTACAACGGCAGGACCTCGGTGTTGCGCAGGTTCCGCTGCTTCAGCGCGTCGGCGGCGTCCCGGATCTCCCGTTCACCGCTGAGGAAGACCAGGATGTCGCCCGGCCCCTCCGCGCTAAGCTCGTCCACCGCATCGCAGATGGCCTGCGTCTGGTCGCGCACCACATCCTCGGTCTCGTCCGAGTCGTCCAGCAGCGGGCGGTACCGCACTTCGACGGGGTAGGTGCGTCCGGAGACCTCGATCACGGGCGCGTCGTCGAAGTGCCGCGAGAAGCGCTCCGGGTCGATGGTGGCCGAGGTGATGATCACCTTCAGGTCCGGGCGGCGCGGCAACAGCTGCTTGAGGTAGCCGAGGATGAAGTCGATGTTCAGGCTGCGCTCGTGCGCCTCGTCGATGATCAGGGTGTCGTAGCGGCGCAGCAGCCGGTCGTGCTGGATCTCGGCCAGCAGGATGCCGTCGGTCATCAGCTTGACCAGCGTGTCGGCGCTGGCCCGCTCGGTGAACCGCACCTGGTACCCGATCGCGCTGCCGAGTTCGCTGTCGAGCTCCTCGGCGACGCGTTCGGCGACCGTGCGGGCGGCCAGCCGCCGAGGCTGGGTGTGGCCGATCATGCCCTGAATGCCACGGCCGAGTTCCAGGCACATCTTCGGCAGCTGCGTCGTCTTACCGGACCCGGTCTCACCTGCGACGATGACGACCTGGTGGTCGCGGATCGCCGCGAGCAGGTCGTCCCGGCGCTGACTGACCGGCAACGCCTCGGGATAGCTGATCTTGGGCACGTTGGCCCGGCGCTGCTCAATCCGGCGCTCGGCAGCCTCGACGTCCCCGGCGATCTCCGCCGTCACGGCCTGCAACGCCTCTGGATCGCGGATTTTGCGGGCACCCTCGATGCGCCGACGCAGCCGACGCTGATCGTGCAGCATCAGCGCTGGCAAACGTTCCCGCAGATCGACGAGCGGAGATTTCACAGACGACGTACCCATACTTCGACCAAGCATAGAGAAAGCGCCGCGCCCCCTGCCTCAGGTTTTCGCCGTGCTCACACCGTGCTCACACGGAAGGGGAAATCGAGTGAGCTAGCGCACTCAAACCCGTTCGGCGTGACACAGGTATGCAATCGCGGCATCGCCGACCCGGCTCAGCACGACGGTCGCTTCCTGCGCGCCCTTCGGCTTGAGCCGCCGGCGCAGCGCGTCCGGGTCCACGTCGAGGCCGCGGACGAGGATTTCGAGTCGGCCCACCCCGTGCTTGCGCACCATCGCGCGCAGCGACTTCTCGTTGTACCGGGCGTGCTCGAAGACCCGAAAGGCGCGAACTCCCGGCGGCGGCTCGTCCCCGGTCAGGTAGGCGATGTGCGGATCGAGTTGGGCAAGTCCGTGCCGCGCGGCGTAGTGCCGGACGAGCCCGGCGCGCACCACCGCGCCGTCCGGGTCGACGATCCACTGCCGCACCTCGACGACCGGGCAGTCGTCCGGCTCCGCGTCGGTGATCGTCCAGGCGGAGCCGTCCGGCCGGAGCACCGATGCCCGCCGCCGAACCCGCCGGTCGGCCAGCCCGCCGAACCACAGCGCGGCTTCCCGGACCTGACCGGACAGCGACACCACCTCGGCCTCGGCGGTGTCCGGAACCGCCGCGAAATCGAGGCCCGGAGCGCACTTCACCACGAGATCACGATGGGCGTACACGTCGAGCAGGTCGTCCAGCGGGGGGACGAGGTCCGCCGGATTCCAGCGCCGCCGACCGGCGTCGTCCCGACGTGCCGGATCCGCGACGACGGCGGTACCTCTGGTCACCGGGCGCAGCGCATCGGCCTCCGCGAGCACCGCCGACCGTCCGGCCACCGCGAGGTTGTGCTGGGCCATCGACAACCGGACCCGATCGACGTCGGAACCCACGCAACGCTCGGCGAACTCGGTCAACGCGACCAGGTCCGCGCCGATGGAACAGGTCACATCGTGCACGTCGCGTCCGGTCAGTCGTTGCGCACGGTGCCGGGCCACCACGCTCGCCGTAGCTTGCTGCAACGCCGCGTCGGTGAACAGCCAGTCAGCGCAATCGTCCAGTTTGGACCGCGCACGACGACGCAACACGGCCGTCTCCAACGCGGCGGCCGCGAACCGCTCGCCGACGAGCTTGCGAGCGGCGGCGACATCGTTGAGCCGCGTCGATGTGGTCAACGCGAGCCCGGAGAGCTCGGCCACGGCGTCCCGGCCAGTCGCCGAGCGCAGGAAGACCACGTCTTCGAGATCGAAACCGTACCCCACCTAAGTTCCTTAACCCCGCTTCTCAAACCGCGCGCCGACACCGAAGGCGCAGTGCGGGCTGGCTAGGTGGCTGGTGTTTTGGGTTGCTAAGGATCGGGGTGTGTCGGTGTTCCGTCGGGGTGATCGTTTGGCAGGATGTCGGGGGTGACGTTGGGACGCGCGCCGCGGCAGGGTGATCTGCTGCGATCGACGGTGGATTACTGTGAGGGCCGGGTCGCGGCGGGTTCGATTTATGGGGTGTTGCATCGGGAGTGCTTCAGTCTGTTCCCGGATGAGATGTTCGCGGATCTGTTCACCGATGTGGGTCGCCGGTCGGTGCCGCCGATGATCGTGGCGGTGGTGATGGTGTTGCAGCGTGTCGAGGGCCTGTCGGATCGGGAGGCGGTGGAGCGGTTCGCATTTGACACGCGCTGGAAGTACGCCGCCGGTGGCCTGGATTTCGACTATCCGGGGTTCGTGCACACCGTGCTGGTGGACATGCGGGCCCGGTTGGCCCGCTCGGCTCGGCCGGACCGGATCTTCGAGACGGTGCTGGATGTCGCGCGTCAGGCGGGTCTGGTCGGGTGCAGGAGGGTGCTGGACTCGACCCCGTTGTATGACGCGGTCGCGACGATGGACACCATCACCCTGATCCGCTCGGCGATCCGTGGTCTGCTGGCCACCGCTGAGGCCGGACTGGCCGCCCGGTTGCGGGCGGTGCTCACCTCCGGAGATGACTACGCCGGAGCGGGCAAACCCCTGATCGACTGGGACGACCAGGCCGCCCGGGAGGCGTTGATCGACTCCCGGGCCCGGGACGGGTTCGCGATGCTGACCCTGATGGAAGGCCAGAAGTGGACCAAGTGCGTGGATGAGGCCGCGCGCCTGCTGGCCACGGTGCTGGGCCAGGACCTGACCGAAGACAGCGACGGGGTGTTCCGGATCGCCCGCCGGGTCGCCCCGGACCGGGTCATCTCCACCGTCGATCCCGAAACCCGCCATGGCCACAAAACGCAGGCCCGCGGTTTCGACGGCTACAAAGGACATCTCGCCATCGACCCCGACAGTGAGATCGTCACCGCCACCGAAGTCACCCCCGGCAACAGCGGCGACGCCGAGACCGCCGAGACCCTCCTGTCCGACATCCTGCCCTCCGAAGCCGAAGCCGAAGCCGAAGCCGAAGCCGAAGCCGAAGCCGAAGCCGAAGCCGAAGCCGAAGCCGAAGCCGAAGCCGAAGCCGAAGCCGAAGCCGAAGCCGAAGCCGAAGCCGAAGCCGGGGATGAGGGTCAGGCCGCGGTATATGGGGATGCGGCCTATGGGGCGGGGGAATTGCTGGAAAGGCTGGACGAGAATGGGATCCACAATGGGCTCAAGGTGCAACCGCCGGCTGCGGTGAAAGGCCATTTTCCCAAGGACCGTTTCGATATCGACCTTGAGCAGCAGACCGTGACCTGCCCGGCCGGGCATACCGCACCCATTCGCGCCCGTGAGCGTCACGCTGGGGCGGCCAACTTCGGCGTCGTGTGCGCCACCTGCCCGCTGGCCGCACAGTGCACCACCGCCAAGACCGGCCGCACCATCACCATCAGCCCCCACGAAGCCGCACTGGCCGCCGGTCGTGCCCGCCAGACCGACCCCGCCTGGAAGGCTGACTACCGCGCCACCAGGCCCAAAGTCGAACGCAAGATCGGCCACCTGATGCGCCACCGCCACGGCGGACGACGGGCCCGTGTCCGAGGACTGCGGAAAGTGGCCGCTGATTTCTCGCTGCTGGCCGCCGCGGTCAACCTCGCTCGACTGGGCGTGCTCGGGATAACCCGCAAGGCAGGCGGATGGGCCGTGACGACCGCCTGACCAGACCAACGCCCAGCCCATCACCAACACCACACGTCCTCCCCACCGATAACCGGCACACGCGACACACAAACCCACCGACCACACTCGAAAACGATCGGCAATCACACCCACCGCCCGCCACGCTAAGACCAGAGCAAACACCTCAAAACCCCGTTCGACACCAGCCACCTAGGACCCTGTTCTACACGGCGGCAGCCGCTTGCGGTGAGGGATTCAGCTTGCACCTCCGCGGGTGCTCAGAGGTCTTCTCACGAGGACAGACCCGACGTGGTGCGGCATTCACGTCTTCGGGGCTCCCACAGCGGCCTCTGAGGTTCCGCTGCCCGTACCTACGCAAAACACTTTCGGACCAGTTTTCGGGGAGGTAAGCGGTCACCACTCGTTCCGTCCGGCCCTGCCGGAGTCAGTTCCCGGTGAACTTCGCCTTCCCCGGCCCATTCTCGATGAAGGAGCGCATCCCGATCTTCTGGTCCTCGGTGGCGAAGGTACCCGCGAACAGATGGGTCTCCAGCTGCAGCCCGCTTTCCAGGTCGAGATCCAGCCCGCCGTCGATCGCCGCCTTGGCCGCGGCCAGCGCGCGAGCGGCACCGCCGGTGAACTGCTCGGCCCAGCGCCGAGCCGCCGCGTACACCTCGTCAGGGGCCACCACCTCGTCGATCATGCCCAGCGAAAGCGCTTCCTGGGCCTCGACGAAACGACCGGTGTAGACGATGTCCTTCGCCTTGCTCGGCCCGATAAGGCGGGCGAGCCGCTGCGTGCCGCCGGCACCGGGGATCACGCCGAGCAGGATCTCCGGTTGACCAACCTTGACGTTCTCCCCGGCGATGCGCCGGTCGCAGCTCAGCGCCAGTTCGAACCCACCGCCGAGGGCGTACCCGGTCAGGGCTGCCACGGTCGGCTTCGGGATGGCCGCGACATGGCGTATCGCATCCGACAGGCCGCGCTCTTCCTTGCGAGCCATGTCGGTGTAGGACATCTCGGCCATTTCCTTGATGTCCGCGCCCGCCGCGAAGACCTTCTCCCCGCCGTAGACGATCACGGCGCGAACCTCGGGGTGCTCTGCGGCCTCGATCGCGGTCTCCCGCAGCTCGGTCTCGATCTGCCGGTTCAACGCGTTCATCGGCGGCCGATCCAGCCGGATCGTCCCGACCGCGCCGTCCACCTCAAGCCTGACGAACTCGCCCACGCAGCAACCTCCTCATCGAACCGCCACTCTGCGGGGAGGTTATCGCGCCCCGTCCGCCCGGCGCTGTGTCACGGGTCTCAGCCGCGTCGGCGGGCGAAGTACCGCGCGCCGCTGCGCTGCAGTTCCAGGTCCTGGTCGAAGGTCTTGGACAGGTTGTCCTCGGTGAGCACGTCGTCCAGCAGACCCTGCGCGACGATGTTTCCCTCGCGCAGCAGCAGGCCGTGGGTGAAGCCCGGGGGGATCTCTTCGACGTGGTGGGTGACCAGTACCGATGCGGGCGCGTCCGGGTCCATGGCCAGCGCGGACAGCCGCGCTACGAGGTCCTCCCGGCCACCCAGGTCCAAGCCCGCAGCCGGCTCATCCAGCAGCAACAGCTCGGGATCGGTCATCAAGGCCCTCGCGATGGTGGTGCGCTTGCGCTCCCCCTCGGACAACGTCGCGTACTCGCGCTCGGCGAGGTGTGCGACGCCAAGCATGTCCAGCAGTTCCGCCGCGCGGTCGGTGTCCATCGCCTCGTATTCCTCGTGCCACCGGCCGAGCACCGAGTACCCGGCGCTGACCACTACGTCGCGGACCAGTTCGTCGCCGGGAATGCGGGCCGCCAGGGCCGCCGAGCACAGTCCGATGCGGGGACGGAGGTCGAACACGTTGGTCTTGCCGAGCCGCTCGCCGAGCACGTCGACGCTGCCCTCGCTCGGGTGCATCTCGGTGCTGGCCATCTTCAGCAGGGTCGTCTTGCCCGCCCCGTTGGGGCCCAGCACGACCCAGCGCTCGTCGAGCTCCACCGACCAGTTCACGTCGGCCACCAGCGTGGTCTTGCCTCGCCGGACACCGACGCCATCCATCCGGATGACCAGGTCGTCCACGTCTACCTCCCAGCCGTGACTGACCGCAGCGACGCGGCGACGCGCCGGCGGTTCGTCTCCGTCCGGACCGCCGCAGGTGTCCGGCAGGTCCCCTCGGCCACCCATTGTTCCGTCTCCACCTGCGGAGGCTGCGGCCGGGAGCATCCTGCGCTCAACCGGCCCGGTGGTCCTGTGACCGAGCGAACACCGGGTGCCCAGATACCGGGACGACCCCGGGCATGCTGGCACGACCGGCGGAGCCGTGCCACGATCGCTGATGTGTCCGATTCGTTGCTCACCCGCGATCGTGTGACCGACCTGTTCCTGGTCGTCACTTCCGCCTGTCGCTGAAGCGGTCCGGCACCGCATTCCCAGGCTTTCATCGCGCGGCCCGACGAATCCATCCACCGAAAACCACCCCGGCTTGTCGCGGGGTGTGCGTGTCGTGCCGTGCGCACCACAAGACACCAACTGGAGACACGCATGAGCGCTGTGCGACAGCACCCGCCCAACAACCAGCCGTCCATCCTCCTGTCCGAGTACACCCCGACGGAGCCCGTCCCCGAACCGGGCGCGCTGGAACTGCACCCCGGGCTCGACCTCCCGCTGCTACACGACCTGATCCGCCCCGACCATTTGTTGTGGACGCCGCGCGAACTGCGCGACCTCACCGGCTTGGTCACCTCCGAACTGACCGGGCCGCTGCTCGACATCGTCCGGGTTGATGACGAACAACGGTGGTGGGCCAAGCTCGCCCTGACCGCAGGTGTCGAGCTGTGGTTGCTGACGTGGGCGCCCGGTCAAGGCACCGAGCCGCACGATCACGGCGGCGCGTCCGGATCGTTCTCCGTGCTGTTCGGCGCGCTTCGAGAGGACTACCGGTATCCCGCTGGCCCGATCCGCACCGTGCACCACGACGTCGGTTCGAGTGTCGGGTTCGGCAGCGGTCGCGCCCACCAGGTCCGCAACGTCAGTTCGGTGAACTCGGCGAGCGTGCACGCGTATTCGCCGCCGCTGCTGCCGGTCCGCTATTACTCGGACTTGGCCGCTGTGCAACCGGTGCCGCCACAGCAAGCGCACGCACTGCGGCCGAATGCACCACAGCCGAAGGAACTCGGATGAGCGAAAGCCCGATACAACGACAAAGCAGCGTCACGACCGGCCCGTTCGGCATAGAACACCTGCTGGCCGAATCACGCGCGAAGCTCACGCGGGTTTCCCCGTGGGAGGCACTCGCGGTGCAGCAGCAGGGCGGCCTGATCATCGATATCAGGCCGCAGTCCGATCGGCTCGCCGAAGGCGAGATCCCCGGCGCGCTGACCGTCGAGCGAATCGTGCTGGAGTGGCGGCTGGACCCGGCCGGTGGCCACCGGCTGGGCGGCCTGCATCCCGACCGCCCGGTCGTCCTGGTTTGCAACGAGGGCTATGCCTCCAGCCTCGCCGCCGCCCAAGCGAAGGGGCTCGGCCTGACCAAGGCCACCGACCTCGCCGGTGGCTTCCGAGCCTGGAAGGCCGCCGGCCTCCCGGTCACGACCAGCTCCTAACGCCCGCACCCCGTTGCGAGCAAGGGAACCTTCCTGTCACAAGTGACAGGAAGGTTCCCTTGCTCCGATTAGGCGGTGCGATCGCGACGAAACGTCTTCACGGGTATTCACCTGGCCAAACGGCATATCTGCGGGGACCGTGTCCCGTAGGCTTCCCACCTTGTGCGAGCTCAGAGTCTCTTGTTCCGCCCTTGGTTCGTGACCGCCGTCGTGGGCGGGTTCGTGGTAGCGGCCGTGGAGCTGGTCGCGGGCACCGGCCCGACCGGCCCGGCCATTGGCTGGCTGGGCGCCCTGGCCGGGGTGATCTTGCTGCCGATGGCCACGCAGCTCGGCTTGCTCGCGGGTTCGGTGGTGTTCGGACTGCGCGTCCGGCACGTGATCTTCGGCGCAATGCGGGAAGTCGCGTCGCGCAAGTTCGGTCGCGTGACTTTCACGATCCGCTCGCTGCCGGTCACCTTGCGCTGCCAGATCGGTCCGTGGCGGTCTCCGGTGATCCTGCGGTGCTGGTTGGCCGGTTTGCTGTCGGCGCTGGCGGGTGTGGCGGTGGTCGCGGCGGGCTGGTTACTCGCCGACGGACCGTTCGGTCGCGGCTTCGTAGTCGCCGCGACCCCGCTCATGCTTTACAAGTTGTGGCCGAAGCGGGTTCCGCTGACCACCTCGACCGGCTGGCTGCTCTTCTCGCTGCCTCGAATGCGAGACCCCGAACGCTCCGAGTTCCTAGCCGCGCCGCTGGCCGCCCGCGCGTACGAGGCCCTGCGGGAAGGCGCTATCGAGCGCGCACAGACCCACGCCGACGAACTGGCCACGCAGTACCCGGGTTTGAATGCCACGGTCTCGTGCCAGATCGCCGTGATGGAGTCCCGTGGCGAATACGCGCCGGGCGTCATGCTGCTGCTGAAGTTCCTGGCGGAGAACGACGAGATCCCGCCGCGCAAGATGTCCTACCTGCTGGCCGGTTTGGCCGGTCTCGGGTTCAAAGCGGTGGAAGCCGGTCAGCTGCCAGCGGAAACCTTGTTGCCGACCGCGAAGAAGGCGCTCAACGACGCGATCCGGCTCGGTTATCCCGAGTTCGAGCTCAGCGGCGCCAACGGACTGCTCGCGCTGATCGAGGGCGACGCGGACAATGCCGTCCGGCTCGCCGCGACTGGTGCCGAGTACAACCACTCCCCGCTGTCACGTGCCGACGACTTCGCCACGCTCGCCCGGGCGCACATGGCATGCCACGACAACGCGTCCGCGCGAGTTGCGTTGGCGAAGGCCGAAGAATTGGCCCCGTGGTCACCTCGGGTCACCGAGACCCGCCAACGACTTTCCGTGGCATAAGCCGCACAGTGCGGTTTTAGCACCGACTTCCGTGCGGTTCGTCTCGCCGAGGTCGTGTCCCGAGGCGGCCCCCGCGAACTCCGCACTCAGTCTGCCCGATTCACGGCGATGGCGCTCAACCCCACCAGGTCGGCCTCCGAAGCGAGCAGTTCAGCCCTAACGGCAGGATGGACACCAAGACGCCGCCGCGACGCAGCCCGCGCGGTGAACGGGATAGCCGGTAATCCACAGTGGACCTTTTCGGACACGAAAGCGCGTCCGGGCCACTACCGCCTCGACGACGCCAGAGACGTCCCAGCCAACGACGAACGGGGGTGCCGAGAAACAACTTGTGAGGTGGTGCGCCCCGGATTTCCACCGAACCAACGCAATCGGTGCCCCACGCGCTTGCTTTGACCCGGCACCCGCATCGCGTCGATCCGCACCGGAGTTCAGAGGTCGCCACCCAGGTTCGCCACGGTCGCATTGCAGCGCCAACGCACCCGCACACCGCGATCGGCGTCCCACCCCTTGCCTACCGCCGCACCCGCCGCGCCAGCGCGGGGGCCGGCGAGAAAGGCAGGTCCGGTCCTTTCGTCTGGTCAGCGAGGCTCGGTGAGGCGCTCGACGGCTTTTCGGGCGGCCGCCTGCAGGGCTTCCGGCTTCGCGTCGCGCAGCATCATGCGGCGCAGCTGCGGTACGGCCAACGGCCAACTGATCATCCCGATCGACAGCAGCGCGAGCATGCCTGGGTCGAATTCGTCGGTCACCTCGCCGCTTTCCTGGGCGCGACGGACGTTATCGGTCCGCTCCCGGTAGTGCGTGCTGCGCTCGGAGTCGGTGATGACCCCGGACTCGCCGCGTTCCAAAGACTCCCACAGCAACAGCCGCAACACATGCGGGTTCTTGACGTGGTACGTGGCGAGCCGGTCGACGTAACCGGGTAGGTCGTCGCCCTCGATCGGGACTTCGGCGGCCAACTCGTCCATCGTTCGTTTCAGCACCGCCGAGAAGAGCTCGTCCTTGCTACCGAAGTAGGCGTAGATCAGCTGCTTGTTCGCCCGCGCCTGCTGCGCGATCCGGTCCACCCGCGCACCGGCGATGCCGTAGGCGGCGAACTCGACGATCGCCGCCTCGAAGATCCGTGCTTTGGTGGCTTCGGCACTACCGGGCACAACCAAACTGTACTCCCGAACTGCCACTACCTGCCGTCGATGCCGGTCGTTTCGGACCTCCCCGGCTGCCTGAGCGGCCTGCCGAGACCTTCGCCTGGCACCGGGCGCTCGTGGACGTCTCGTCGGCGAAAATGGTCAACCCCTCGCGGTCCAGCCGCAGGGTTTGCGTTCCCCGGCCCGCAATTCGGTGGGCGCCGGCACCGACGCGAAAGCCCGCCAACCGACGAAGACAGCTCCCGTCATCCCCAGGACCAGGGCCGCTTCGGCCGCAACCGCTGCTGGCCCCCTTCTGTCCTACGGATACTCCTCATGCGCGGACACTATCGACCCGCATACCGCCGAAAGTGGTCATCGGACTAACTCACCCGGCAAAGGCGCGCGAAAGTCCTGCCTGCTCAGCCTGCAAGGACGACCTTGCCCAGTTCGGCGGGGCCGGACAGCAGCGGGTGCCGGGGCAGGACGCGGACGGTGTAGCCCGCGGGTCCCGCGTGCGGGAGGGTCACCGTCGCCTCGTAGCGGCCGTCCGCTACCGGGTGCATCGACTCGGTGATGAAGTCGTGCAGCACGTCGGAGTCGTCCACCCGGCCGACCACCACCTCAACATCCACATCGGACGGATCGAGTCCGGCCAGGTCCACCCGCGCCCGCACCGTGACCTGCCCGCCAAGCAACGGCGTGCCGTTGCTGGGGGACATCTCGGTGTCGCTGATCCGAACCCAGGTCCAGGCGGCCTGCAACCGGGCGCAGTAGTCGGCGATCTCCCGCGCGCCGCGGAACCCATCCGCGGCGACGGCCCGCACCGACTGCGCGGCCGGTGTGTAGTGTTTGTCTACGTACTCGCGGATCATCCGCGACGCCTGCACGCGTGGGCCAAGTGTCGCCAGCGTGTGTCGCACCATCGACATCCACTTGCCCGGCACCCCGTCGGTGTTGCGTTCGTAGAACGTCGGTGCCACATGTTCGGAGATCAGCTCGTACAGCGCCGCGGACTCCAGGTCGTCCCGCCGGTTCGGGTCGCCGACCCCGTCGGCGTTGGGGATCGCCCAGCCGTTGTGGCCGTCGTACATCTCGTCCCACCAGCCATCTCGCACCGACAGGTTCAGGCCGCCGTTGAGCGCCGCCTTCATCCCCGAGGTGCCGCACGCCTCCAGCGGGCGCACCGGGTTGTTCAGCCACACGTCGCAACCGGACACCAGGTATCTGGCCACCGACATGTCGTAGTCCGGCAGAAACACGATCCGGTGCCGCACGTCGGCCTGGTCGGCGAACCGCACGATCTTCTGGATCATCGCCTTGCCGCCCTCGTCGGCCGGATGCGACTTCCCGGCGACCACGATCTGCACCGGGCGGTCGGCGTCGAGGAGCAGTTCCCGCAGCCGCTCGGTGTCGCGCAACATCAGCGTTGCCCGCTTGTAGGTCGGGACTCGGCGGGCGAATCCGATGGTGAGCACGTCCGGGTCGAAAACCGCGTCGCACCAGCCGAGCTCCAGGTCCGAGGCGCCGCGCCGCAGCCACGCCGCACGCAGCCTGCGCCGCACCTCGTCGACCAGCCGCTGGCGCAGCGAACAGCGCAGCTCCCACAGCAGCGAGTCGCTGACCGGTTCGATGCCGCGCAGCCCGGCCCCGCTGTCCATTTCGGACTCGCCGAGCAGTTTGCCGAGTTCCCGCGCCGACCAGGTCGGGCCGTGCACCCCGTTGGTCACCGAGCGGATCGGGATCTCCTCGGTGCCGAAGCCCGGCCACAGGTTGCGGAACATCTTGCGGATGACCTTGCCGTGCAGCTCGGAAACTCCATTGGCGCGCTGCGCGAGCCGCAAGCCCATGTGGGCCATGTTGAACATGCCCGGGTTTTCCTCAGCCCCTAGGGCCAGCACCCGGTCAGTGGGGACCCCGGGCAGCAGCGCCTGGGCGGAACCGTCGCCGAAGTAGTGCCGGACCAGGTCCACCGGGAAGCGGTCGATCCCGGCCGGGACCGGGGTGTGCGTGGTGAACACCGTTCCGGCACGCACCGCGGCGAACGCCTGGTCGAAGTGCAGACCCGGGTCTTCCTGCAGTTCCCGGGCCCGTTCCAGGCCCAGGAAACCGGCATGGCCCTCGTTGGTGTGGAACACCTCGGGCTGCGGGTCGCCGGTCAGCTCGCAGTAAGCGCGAACCGCGCGCATGCCGCCGATGCCTGCCAAGATCTCCTGGCGGATCCGGTGCTCCGCGTCGCCGCCGTAGAGCCGGTCGGTGGTGCCGCGCAGGTCCTCGTCGTTCTCCTGAAGGTCGCTGTCCAACAACAGCAGCGGAACGCGGCCGACCTGCGCCTTCCAGATCCGGGCGTGCAAGGTGCGCCCGGCGGGCATCGCGACCCGCACCAGGAGCGGCCGCCCGGACGGCTCGGTGAGCATCTCCAGCGGCAGACCGCGCGGGTCCAGCACCGGATAGTGCTCGACCTGCCAGCCCTCGGACGACAGCGACTGCCGGAAGTACCCGGACCGGTACAACAGCCCGACCCCGATCATCGGCACGCCCAGGTCGGAGGCCGATTTCAGGTGGTCGCCAGCCAGCACGCCGAGTCCGCCCGAGTAGTTAGGCAGGGCCTCGGTGAGGCCGAACTCCATCGAGAAGTAAGCGATCGAGGTGGGCAGCCCGGCGCCTTCGTCCTGCCGCTGCTGGTACCAGCGCGGCACCGTCAGATACCGGCGCAGGTCGTCGTCGACGGCCCTGGTGCGAGCCAGGAAGTCCTGGTCACCGGCAAGGTGCCGCAACCGTTCGGCGGGCACCTCGGCCAGTAGCCGCAGCGGATCCGCGCCAACCGCCGACCACACCTGCGGGTCGACAGCCGCGAACAGGTCCTGGGTCGGCGGATGCCAGGCCCAGCGAAGGTTGGTCGCCAGCGTGCCCAGTGCGCTCAACGGCTCGGGCAGGTGCGCACGCACGGTGAAGCGGTGAACGGCTCTCACAGCAGCGGACCATATCTCGGACCGGCCCGGTGCGTGCGGACGTACCAGTCCCGCTGGCACCCCGCCACCGATGGGAAGCTTGGCAACGTGCGCATGCTTGGACTGGTGGCGTTGGTGATCATGCTCTGCGCTGGTGCTTGCACGTCGGCGCCACCGGAACCGGCTCGTGTGGCTGATCACACCGTCGACCCGTCGTTCGTACACGGCACTGACCAAGGCGAGACCGACCGCCTCGCCGCGACAGTCGTCACTGACGCGCAGAAGTACTGGGCCATGCAGTTCCCGGCGACGTTCGGCGCGCCGTGGCGGGACCTCGACGGCGGGTTCTTCTCTGTCGATGCCAATGGCACCGGCGCCCCGCCACCTTGTGCGGGCGATGTGCACGACATCGAAGGCAACGCGTATTACTGCGCCACTGTCGATGCCATTGCTTGGGACCGCTCAGCGCTGCTACCCGTCCTGCGTGAGCACTACGGGGACGCGTCGGTCGCAGTCGTGCTTGCGCACGAGATCGGACACGCGGTGCAACAGCGCGCCGGAATGGACGCCAGTGGCGGTGCCGTGCGTCTTGAACACATGGCCGACTGCTACTCGGGGTCGTTCATCAGCTGGGTCGTCGACGGCCATTCCGAGCACCTGCACATCAGCCCCGAACAACTGGACAGCGCAATGCGCGCGCTCACCGTCTTCCGCGACCCGGTGAGCCCCAACCGCACGAAGGACACTGATGCGCACGGCACCGCTTTCGATCGCATCTCGGCTTTCCAGAGCGGTTTCGTCGAAGGACCGCGACGATGCGCGGACGTGACCGGAAAATCGCTGGCCGCACCGGCGCCCGACAATCCCAACATGCCGCTGGACGATGCCATGCGCACCGACCACGTGTCCGCCTACTTCCGCGATCTCGTCGCGCGGCGCGGCGGGCAGTGGACCCCGCCGGTCGTCCGCGCCGCTCCCGGATGCCCGGAAGCGAGCGGCCCCGCCGCGTTCTGCGCGCAGCCTCCGACAGTTGTCGTGGACCGCGCAGCGCTCTCCGAGCCGTACCGCAGCATCGGCGACCAAGCCGTTACCACCCTGCTCGTTTCCCGGTTCGCGCTGGCGGCCCTGACCGAGATGGGCCGACCCACCACCGGAGCCGAAGCGGGCAAGCAGATCGCCTGCCTCACCGGCGCGTACACGGCCGCACAACCGGCGTTGTCGCCGGGCGATCTCGATGAGGCCCTTGAGATCGTGCTCGAATCCGACGCCGTCTCCCGCGATGCGCACGGCACGAATTCGCTGACTGGATTCGACCGGGTCGCGGCCTTCCGCACCGGCGCGGTCGGCGGCGCGCCGGCATGCGGCTAACCAGAAACACGCATCACAAACCACCCGCGCCGGATGCTCCCGCGCGACCGAAGCAAGGGAACCTTCCTGCCACCACACCCCGCCAAACGCAAGCAAGGGAACCTTCCTGCCACCACACCCCGCCAAACGCAAGCAAGGGAACCTTCCTGTCATCGGGAGAACCAGGGATCGGTCGAGATCGCCCGTGGAGTCGATCAGTAGCAGATAGGCTGCTTCGGGCACCGGGCCGCGCAGGGACCGGCTCGGCGGCGGCAGCAGGACTTCGGCCAGCAGGATGGGGCACGTCAGTGGTACCGGTATCGAGAACAAGCCGACGGCGCAAGCGGATCCTCAGCACCGTGGTCTCCGTGCTCGCGTGCGCCGCGCTGGTCGGCGGGTGTTCGCGAGCGATCAGCGGCATCCCCACGACGCTCGGCGGCTACTCGACCACTGATGTGGCGGGGCTGCCCGCCGCCAACGGCCCGAGCGGCCCGAAGGAGGGCGCGCCGGAGTCGCCCCTGAAGGTCGAGGGCACGGACAACGGTGCGATGGACAAGCTCGCGCGCAACGCGGTCGCCGATATCGACGCCTACTGGACCGCGACCTTCCCAAAGGCATTCCCGGGCAAGCGGTTCGAGCCGGTCAAGCGGCTGGTCTCCTACGACTCGGCGGGCCCGGGCGTCCAGCTGTGCAGGGAGAACACCGCGGGCGTGGTCAACGCCTTCTACTGCTCATCGGAGGACTTCGTAGCGTGGGACCGCGGCACCCTGCTCCCGCAGCTCAACAACAGTTTCGGGCCAATGGCCGTGGTGACGGTGCTCGCGCACGAGATGGGGCACGCCGTGCAGCACCGCGCGGGCACGGTCACTTCGAACGACCAGGTGATCGTGCTGGAGCAGCAGGCGGACTGCTTCGCCGGCGCGTATTTCCGCCACGTCGCCGAGGGTTCCTCGGAGTACTTCCGGGTTTCCACCGGGCAGGGCCTCAATGAGGTCATGGGGGTGCTGAACTTCATCCGGGACTCGCCCGGCGATTCCGACTTCCGGGACGGAAACGCGCACGGCAGTGCCTTCGACCGGGTCACGGCGTTCCAGTACGGCTTCAGCGAAGGCCCGCAGCGTTGCGCCAAGATGGATTTCAACGACGTCCAGAATCGCACCACGCTGTTCCAGGCCTGGAAACCCATCCAGAAGGCGGACACCGACCTCCCGGTGGACCAGCAAAGTCTCGATGCGGTGGAGAAGAGCCTGCGCGCGGTCTTCCGCGACACCGGCGCGGAGCCACCCAAGATCGTCACGGAGCCCAAGGGGTGCGGCAGCCAGCGGCCCACTTCGCCGGCTTCGTACTGCCCGAACACGAACACCATCTCGTTAGACATGTCCGCCTTGCAGAAGATCGCCCGGCCGCCGAACAAGGACGCGGCGGCCACCGGCTACGGCGATTTCGCCGCATACGCCCAGGTGGCATCCAGGTATGCGCTGGCGGTGCAGAAGGCTGCGGGCCTGCCACTGGACGACGAGCAAACCGGGCTGCGCACTGCCTGCATGGTCGGCGCTTGGAGCGGCCTGCTCGTGGAGGACCCGATCGGCCAACGCAACCCGGTCGGCAACCTGCGGATCGTGCCGGACGACATCGATGAGGGGGTGTCCGCGTTGCTCGGCGAGAAAAGCCTGATCGCCGCGAACGTCAACGGCGACCAGGTGCCCGTCGGGTTCGCTCGGGTGGAAGCCTTCCGGATCGGTGTGCAGGAGGGATTAGCTCCGTGCAGCACCAAGTACGGCGCGTGAGCTGACGGCGAACCGCGGTGTCGTCCGAGGGACTGCACCGCGGCCGGTTTTTCCGACACCGAGTTCTGGGCGCGGTGGGGCGGCGGCATTTCCTGCACTCCGCTGTACTACCAGGCGTTTCTCAACCGGTTCCCGCAGCGCACCGCCGCCGTGTGCAGCGCAATCGCGCAGGCCGAGCCGGGTGGTGTGCTGGTGCACTGCGGCGGCGGCCGGGACCGCACCGGCCTGATCGTGCTGGTCCTGCTTGCCCTGGTCGGCGTCGCCACGGCCGACATCGCCGCAGACCACGCCCTCAGCCACCTTCGCCGCGCCGAACTGTGCGCTCGGGCGGGCCGGGGCGAGGACACCCCGGCGATCGAGCGAATCATCGCCGATAACGGCACGACCGCGCACGACCTCATCGGCGACATCGTGGGCTCGCACGACATGGCTGCGTACCTGCGCTCGGGTGGCCTCCCCGAGACGGGTCTGATCGCCTTGCGCGACCGGCTGCTCGACTAGCTCAGAACAGGGCGCTGGCCAGCGCCCGGCGAGCCACCGCGACCCGCTCGTCGCCGTCGGCGAAGACCTCGAACATCTCGATCAGATGGCGTCGAATCCGGTCCCGGTCGTCGCCGGAGGTGCGCTTGATCGCGCGGATCAGGCGGTCGAAACCCTGGGGGACCCGGCCGATGGCCACTTCGGCGTCGGCGGCGGCGAGCTGCGCGTCGATGTCCTCCGGAGCGGCGTCGGCACGCTCGATCGCGGCCGGGTCGGCCTGCTCTGCACGAGCAGTGAAGCGGACCTGCGCGAGCGCGGCTTTGGCCTGCTCGTTGTTCGGCTCGCTGTCGAGGATCTGCTGGTAGGCGGCCTCGGCGGCGGCGTAGTCACCGCGCTCCAACGCGTCTTCGGCGGCGGTGAACCGCGGGTCCTCGGGCTCCTCGGCAGCGGGCTCGGCGCCTTCCTCGGCGGCCCTGATGCCGGGCAGCTGGTCGCGCAGGGCGTTGAGCAACGAATCGATCCACTGCCTAATCTGCGGTTCCGGCTGGGCACCGGCGAAGGCGTCTACCGGCTGCCCGCCGGCGATGGCGATCACCGTGGGCACCGACTGCACCTGGAACAGCTGCGCGATCCGCGGGTTTGCGTCGACATCGACCTTGGCCAGCACCCAGGCGCCGTTGCCTTCCCGGGCGAGCCGCTCTAGCACCGGCGAAAGCTGCTTGCACGGCCCGCACCAGGTCGCCCACAGGTCGACGACCACGGGCACCTGCATGGACTTGTCGACCACCTCGCTCTGGAAGGTGGCCTCGGTGACCTCGACGACCGCGGCATCCGCCGACGCGGCACCGCCGTCGCCGTTGGCATTTGCCTGAGCGGCGCGAGCGGTCGCTTCGGCCCGGTTCTTCAGGGCCGACAGGTCGATTGCGCCCGCCATCGCGGCGGACATCGCTGCTGCGTTCTGGCGTGGATCCGGCCTCGTCACCTCTCCATCCTGACACGTCCCACCGATCGCGTGGTGGCTGGGCGGTACATGTTTCGCGGTCCGCGAACCCCGACTAACCGGAGTCGACACGCCGACGAGGGCCCTTGATCAAATCGAAGAAGTGAACACCAGTCACCTGAACCGGTGACCTAGTCCGTTCACCCCTAAGGTCCAGCGACCGTGATCGCCGAAGGGGGAACTGAGCCCGCGAGGGACGGTTGTCTTGTCGCGGGCTGCGGGACCTCCGATTGGGGGACCTCCAGTCAGTAGTTCCAACGAGAGGTACAAGACAGTGCGTATTGCAACCCGTGTTGCCGGTGTCACCGGTGCCGCCGCCCTCGGCGTTATCACCCTCGGCACCGCCGCGTTCGCGGACAGCGCCAGCAACGAAGGCATCAACTTGGTTGACGACAACAACGCCAGCGTTGCCCCGGTGCAGCTGTGCGGCAACAACGTCGGCGCCGCGGTCGGCGTCGTCGTGCCGGTCCTGTCGCCGCAGGCCAACAACTGCGTCAACGCGCCGGTCGTGGACCACCCGAAGGCCGGGAGCTGACGGGGTGGTTGTCGGACCGGGGGTGGCCTCCTGGCCGCCCCCGGTCTTGGGCTGTTCGGAAACACCCCTACTCCCCGCTCAGGTGCTCCTCGACTCGCCGCACCTTCGCGTGCAGTTGGTCAGTGTGCCCGGGGCGGATATCGGCCTTGAGCACCAGGCTGGTACGCGGTGCGTTAGCCGATACCGCCTCGGTGGCGCGCTTCACCACATCCATCACCTCGTCCCACTCCCCTTCGATCGTGGTGAACATCGAGGTCGTCTCGTGCGGCAAGCCGGAGTCCCGCACCACCTTCACCGCGGCCGCGACCGCTTCGCTGACACTGTCGCTGTCCCCGGCCCCGCTCGGGGCCACGCTGAACGCCACCAGCACGTTTGCTCCTCCAATCCGGTCCGGCGGCGACATCCGCCGACCGACACGATCATGCTCGACACCGAAGCGACTTCGCAGATTTCACAAATCGCAGCAACCACGGCCATGAACCAACCGGGTTACCGCTGCTAGCGTCGAGCACCATGAGCACCCGTAGTCCACTGCCCTTCGACCCCATCGCTCGCGCGGCCGAGATCTGGGCCGACCGGGTGGGCCCGTCGACGACGATGGCCGCGGTGACGAGCGTGATGCGGGTCCAGCAGATCCTGCAATCGGCGGTTGACAACGCGTTGCGACAGCACAACCTGACCTTCGCCCGCTACGAGGCGCTGGTGCTGCTGGCCTTCTCCCGGCGCGGCAGCCTCCCGATGCGCGTGATGGGCGACCGGCTCCAGCTGCACCCGACCAGCGTCACCAACATCGTCGACCGGCTGGAGCAGGACGGCCTGGTGCGGCGGCTGCCGCACCCCACGGACCGCCGCACCACCCTGGTGGAGATCACCGAGGACGGTCGCGACCTGATGAAGAAGGCGACTGAGTCGGTCATCGAGGTCGACTTCGGGCTGCGCGGCATTACCGAGCGCCAGACCCAGCAGCTGACCGAGCTGCTCGGCAAGGTGCGGCACGCGGCCGGCGACTTCTGAGTCAGTTCAACTCGCGCAGAACATAGCGGACGCGGCCCCAGAACGTCGGCTCGCCGGAGTCCGACTCGGTCAGCAGCTCGCGCCGGTTGGCCCAGCGCTCGAACCACACCGACGCCAGCGGCGGGATCGACGCCACCAGCGCCAGCACCAGCACCGCGAACCGCCAGCGCAGCGGACTGAACACGACGAGGCAGGTCACCACGTAGGCGGTGAAGACCAGCCCGTGGATCCAGCCCATGACCGTCACGCCGAGCGGCTGCTGCAGGCCGTACTTGAACGCCATCGCCACCAGCAGACCGACCCACGAGACCGCCTCAGCGATCGCCACTGCCCGAAACCACCCGGCATACGTACGCGGCACGTCACACCCACTTCCGTTCCAACGGCACCCCCTGCGAGTCTGCCGGGTGTCGCCGCTCACACCGATCCCGGTCCACCGGACACGGGTCTGGTCCTCAGCCCAGGGCAAGTAGGCGGCATTGCCGCCGATGATCGGGGGAGTGATGATCTCCGGCAGGTCGCAGCCGTGGCTGGCCTGGAGGTGCTCGATCAGTGCGCCCAGCCGCCTAGCCGCAGTCTTCGGTTCTGCACGGCGTTGAACGCGTGGCGGTGTGCGCAGCCACCGGCGACTCGGCCGCGTAGAACGAGGCGAGGATGCTCTGCCCGCAACTCGAAATTTCCCCGCTGAACACCCCCACCTGCGGAAACCGTAACCAGGCTCGGCCCGATGGAGTGCTTTTGAACGAAGAAGTCCTCCGGCCTCCGGAGATCGGCCTGACGTGGCAGGCGCCCAGGGCCCGCTCAACGTAGTGCTGCTACACCCACGGATATGAGCGACGGACCGCCTCGGCGACGAGTTTCCGTTCCCGCCGATCCGATGCCACCGTCAACAGTCCACCCGCAACAATCGCGCTGCCCAACAAACGCGGCAGGGTCCTATTGGACAAGCATCGGGGCTTCGTCGGCTCCGCGTTACGGGACAACCTTGCCAAGCCACACCGGTTCACCGCCCTACCAGACGCCATTCAGGTCAATTCAAATTCTCCACCCATGTCTGATTGCGGCACCAAGACCCGCCATTCAGCTGTCTTTCATTCCAACGTTTGACGGCTTGACCGACCACCTAAATCGACAAGATCGCCGCCGAAACCCCGACGCCGACGCGAGCATGGGAACTTTCCTGTCACTCTGCCCCTGCAAAACCGCAGGATGGGAACCTTCCTGTCACCGATCGGGCAAGCGGTGTCGTGGCGCGGCGCGGAGGACCGGCTGCGGCGCGGTGCGAGGATGGGAACCTTTCTGTCACTCCCGCCAGGGTGCTGCGGTGGGATGCCAGGCGGCGTTGGCGATCAGCGGCCAGTGCGGATTTAGGTGCACGCACGAGATGGAGGTGCCATTGACAGGCACCGGCGCGCCGGGGTGCAATTCCGATTGCGATGACAACGTTGTCCGAATTTCGGAACGTACGTCGCGCCACGATGAACGACGTGGCGCGGCTCGCGGGTGTGAGCATCAAAACCGTTTCGCGGGTCGTCAACGGCGAGACCGGCGTGCACCCAGCAACCGCAGAGAGGGTGCTGACTGCCATCGACCAACTCGGTTTCCGCTGCAACCTCAGCGCCCGCAACCTTCGTCGAGGCACCGGCACCGGCACACTCGGCTTGGTCCTGGGCGATCTGGCGAACCCGTTCTATTCGGTGTTGACCCGCGCGGTCGAGGAAGTCGCGCGGGTGCAGGGGAAACACGTGCTGACTGGTTCGTCCGATGAGGACCCCGCACGGGAACGCGAGCTGGTCCTGGAGTTCTGCGCCCGGCGAGTCGATGGCCTGCTCGTCGTTCCCGCCGGTCACAGCCACGGTTACATCGCACACGAGATCAACTCCGGAACACCGGTGGTGTTCTTGGACCGGCCGCCGGGCAACCTCGACGCCGACACCGTGCTGATCGACAACGCCGGGGGCGCCGCGCTCGCTGCGCGCCACCTGGCCGAGCAAGGGCATCGGGAGATCGCGTTCCTGGGCGATGCTCCCGAAATCCACACCGCTGCCGAGCGACTGCTGGGTTTCCGCGAGGGTTGTGCGCAGGCCGGCGTGCCGTTCGTCCCCGACCTGGTCCTGATGGGCCCGCACACCGGCGAGTCGGTGGCGCACGCGTTGCGTTCCTCGCTGCACCGCGCGACCGCGCTGGTGACCGGCAACAACCAGATCACCATCCACGCCCTGCGTGCGCTGGCCGGTCGACCGCAGCGCCCGGCGCTCGTCGGCTTCGACGACTTCGAGCTCGCCGATCTCGTGGACCCGCCGGTCACCGTGGTCACTCACGACACTTGGGCGCTGGGACGGTCGGCGGCCGAGCTGCTGTTCGCGCGGCTTAATGGCGACCTCGCTCCGCCACGCCGCGTGGTCATTCCCACTCGGCTGCTCGCCAGAGGTTAAAGAGAGGTGACACGGTGAGTTCTGTCCACAGTGATCAGGTCAGCGCGGCATCCGCGATCGTCCTGCCGGCCAACCAACCCCGACAGTTCTACCGAGGCGGCGCATCGATCACCGCGTTGCGCGGGGGCGGTGAACACCCCGAGTTCGGCCCGGAGGACTGGGTCGCGTCCACCACGACGCGATTCGGCCAAGCCGAGTCGGGGCTGTCCCGGCTGCCGGACGGGCGGTGGCTGCGCGACGCGGTGACCGCCGAACCTGATTGGTGGCTGGGCGCCGAGCACGTTGCGGCTTTCGGCGACAGCACCGCGCTGCTGGTCAAGCTGTTGGAAGCGGAGCAACGGCTGCCGGTGCACTGCCACCCGTCGGACGTCTTCGCCCAGCAGCACCTGGGCTCCCGGTTCGGCAAGACCGAAGCATGGGTCGTGGTCGGCACTTCGGGCTCGAACCCGGTGGCGTACCTGGGTTTCCGCGATGATGTCGCGCCGGAGACCGTCGCCCACTGGGTGGCCACCCAGGACTCCTCGGCGATACTCGGCTCGCTTAACGAAATTCCGGTCCGGCCGGGCGACACCGTGCACGTGCCCGCAGGCACCCCGCACGCCATCGGACCGGGCGTGTTCATCATCGAGTTGCAGCAGCCGACGGACTTCTCGATCACGTTGGAATGGCAGGGCTTCCTGGCCGACGCCGAGAGCGCGTTCCTCGGCATGGACACAGGGACGGCACTGGAGACGGTCAACCGCTCCGGCATCGACGACGCGGTCTTGGCCTCGCTGATCAAGCACACCGCGGATCAGGCCGCGCCGCGCGTTCCGCTATTGGCCGACGACGCCGCGCCCTTCTTCCGCGCCGACCGGCTGCACGGTACCGTCGAACTCGAACCTTCCTTCGGTGTGGTCATCGTGCTAGATGGAAGCGGGAAGGTGCGCTCGCAAGGCGGTGCCGACCTCCCGCTGCACCGCGGCAGCACCGCCGTCATCCCGCATTCCGCCGGGGCCATGCAACTCGAAGGCGACCTCACGGTGGTGCATTGCCGCCCGCCGTCGGCTGGAAGCCCAAGATGACCGAAACGCTGCTGGAGGCGCGCGACCTGTTCAAGCGCTACGGGAGCGTGGAGGCACTGCGCGGCGCGTCGTTCACCGTGCACCCGGGCGAAGTCGTCGCGCTCGTCGGCGACAACGGCGCGGGCAAATCGACGCTGGTGAAATGCCTTTCGGGCGTCGAGCAGCCGGACTCGGGGCAGGTTCTGGTCTCCGGCAAGTCGGTGTCGCTCGACTCCCCCGCCGCGGCCCGAGCGCACGGCATCGAGACCGCCTACCAGGACCTTGCGGTGGCACCGGACCTCGACCCGGCCGCGAACCTGTTCCTGGGCCGGGAGATCCGGCGGCCCGGCATGCTCGGTCGGCTCGGCATGCTGGACAAGGCGAAAATGCGCGCGCAGGCGGCCGAGCAGTTCGCCAAGTTCGGGGTGTCGCTGCCGGATCTGTCGGTGCCGATCGGCTCGCTGTCCGGTGGGCAGCGGCAGAGCGTCGCGGTCGCGCGGTCGGTCGCGTGGGCCGACAAGCTCGTGTTCATGGATGAACCCACCGCAGCGCTGGGCGTCGTGCAGCGGGAACGCGTGCTGGAGGTGATCCGCCGGGTCCGCGACACCGGCATCTCGGTGGTGCTGATCAGCCACAACATGCCGGAGGTGCTATCGGTCGCGGATCGGGTCGAGGTGTTGCGCCTCGGTAGCCGGGTGGCGCGGTTCAGCGCCACCGGGGCGACCTTGGAAGACCTGGTCGGCGCCATGACCGGCGCACTGTCGCAGGAGGACGCGAGCTGATGCCGACCCAGCAGGAAACACCGGACTCCGCTGCGGCGGGCAAGGCCGCCCCACCAGCCAAAGGCCCCGGCGCGCGGCTGGCCGCTTCGAACACGCTGTGGACGGGCCTGGTGCTCATCGGGTTGTGCGCGCTTTTCAGCGTGCTCCGCCCGGATGCCTTCCCGACCGTGTTCAACGCCCAGAACCTGCTGGTGCAGGCAGCGCCGCTGCTGATGCTCGCCGTCGGCATGACCTTCGTGATCATCACCTCCGGCATCGACCTGTCAGTGGGCTCGGTGCTGGTGTTCGCCGGGGTTGTGTCCGCGATGACCATGGAATGGCTCAGCGGCGGCGACGCCAAGAACGCGGGGTGGGGGGTGATCTCGGTCGGCTTGCTGGTGGCGCTGGTCGGCGGGGCGCTGTGGGGCTTGCTCAACGGGTTGCTTGTGGCCGTCGCGCGAGTTCCCGCGCTGATCGTCACGCTCGGCTCGTTCGGTGCGGCACTCGGTGCCGCTCAGCTGCTGACCAATGGTGTCGACGTGCGCACGGTCCCCAGCGCACTGCGGAAGACCCTCGGTACCGGAACGTCTTTTCTCGTCGTGCCGAACCTGGCCATCCTCGCGGCGGTGATCACGCTATTCGCGCTCTGGCTGCTGCACACCACGGCCTTCGGCCGCTACACCTACGCGATCGGCTCGAATGCCGAGGCCGCCCGCCGCAGCGGCATCAAGGTCACCCGCCACCTGGTCGCCGTCTACACCCTGGCCGGCGTACTGGCCGGGCTCGCCGGGTTCATGTCGCTGGCCTACTTCGGCACCACCACGATCAGCGGGCACAGCAACGACAACCTGAACGCAATCGCGGCCGTCGTGCTCGGCGGGACCAGCCTGTTCGGCGGAATCGGCTCGGTTCTCGGCAGCGTCATCGGCGTTTTCATCCCGGCGGTGCTCGATGCCGGGTTCGTGATGGCCGGGGTGCGCCCCTTCTGGCAACCGATCGCGGTCGGCGCGGTCCTGGTCGTCGCGGTGTGGCTGGACCAGCGCCGTCGGCGGGCCCGCAACAACCGCTGACCTTTCGGCTTCGGCACATCGGCGTGTGGAGGTAAAACCCTGATGAGAATGCACAAGACCGTGCTGGCACTCGGCGCCGCGCTGCTGCTGACGGGCTGCGGATCTGGCCAGATCGGTGACACCGGAAGCGGCCAGACCGACCCCAACAACAAGAACCTCGCCCTGATCACCGGAATGCGCGGCGAGCCGTTCTACGTGTCCATCGAGTGCGCGGCACGGCAAGAAGCCTCCGCGCAGGGTTACCAGCTCAACGCGCAGGCCCCGGAGAAATTCGAGCAGGCGGAGCAGTCGCAGATCCTGGGCGGCATCGTCAGCACCAAGCCGGGCGCGGTGATCATCGCGCCCACCGATGACAAGGCGCTAGCCGCCCCGTTGCAGCAGGCCAAGAACAACGGCCTAAAGGTTGTCGAAGTCGACACCGCGCTGGAGGACCGTTCCGTCGCGGTCGCCTCGCTGTCCTCCGACAACTATGAGGGCGGCAAGCTCGCCGCGCAGACCCTGGCGCGGCTGGTCGGAGACAAGCCGGGATCGGTGCTCGCGCTGAACACGAAGGCGGGTACCTCCACCACCGACGAACGGGCCAAGGGTTTCGAGGAGGAAACGGCCAAGCACCCGAATCTGAAGCTGCTGCCCACCCAGTACACCGAGAACGAACCGGCCACCGCCGCGCAGATCGTGTCCTCGACGCTGGCCGCGAACCCCGATCTGGTCGGCGTGTTCGGCACCAACCTCAACACCGGCGAGGGTGCCGCGACCGCACTGTCCAACGCGGGCAAGTCCGGGCAGGTGCAGCTGGTCGGTTTCGACGCCAGCCCCAAGCAGGTGGACGACCTGCGCAACGGCCGGGTGCAGGCGCTGATCGCGCAGAATCCCGGCAAGATCGGGCAGGAGGGTGTCAAGCGCGCCATCGCGGCGATCAAGGGACAGCCCGTTGAACGGGAGACCAAGACCGAAATGCTGGCCATCACCCGCGACAACATGGACCAGCAGGCGCAGTACTTCTACAAGTCCCAGTGCTGATCCCCGACACCCGCCACGGAGACGGGGCTGTCAAGCCGCCGGAGCATGGGAACCTTCCTGTCACCTTCAGTCGCCTCAGGCGCGAGCAAGGGAACCTTCCTGTCACCTTCAGTCGCCTCAGGCGCGAGCAAGGGAACCTTCCTGTCACCAAGAACGGCTCGAGCGCGCTGGGCGCGGCTACTTTGGAGGCATGGCGAACTACGGCGAACTGCTCCCCGGCCGCAAGCTGAAGCACGAGGGTGATCAGGGCGGCGTCTCGCGCGAGCACGATCCAGGTGGGCCGCTGGACCTGGAGCGCGGTGTGGTGTTCCTCGCTCCGCCCGACCAGCCGGCAACCGACGACCGTGACGACTCCGCTGGTCCGGCCCAGGACTGACCCCCGACATACCGCATCGCGCGATGACGTGGTCATTACAGGGTGATAGCGGATCTCAACAATCACCCGCAGCGTCCCCCCGGCTCAATTAATGTGCCACGGGCAGATGAACACCTTGGCGAGATCGCGCGAGGGTGATCACTACGTGTGCTGCCCGCGCGCGTGAGTGGAAGAAGGGACGCCGTGCAGCCGGACAAGGTGCTTGGGAATTCCGCTTCTGACCAGACCGAAGCCATCGAGGACGCCACCGCGCTGATCGGCAACCTCACTCCGGTGGGAGTCCGCGGCCCCACGACACCCGACCAGCGGCAAGCGATCGCCCAGCGCCTCGGCCAGGACTGGAACCGGATCAGCTCCGCTATCGCGGAACTTTTCGCCACCGGTGTCCCCGGCAACGATCCCCGCACCCAGCAGGTGATCCACGAGCACTACCGCTGGATCTGCCACTTCTGGACCCCGGACCGGGCCTCCTACCTGCGGTTGGCGGAGATGTACGTGAACCAGCCGAAGTTTCGCAGGCGCATCGAACGCAAGAAGCCGAAGGGCATGGCCGCCTACCTGCGCGACGCGATGACCACCTAAGCCTGGGCAAAACTGCGCTGACCACCCGCTCCCGTTGGCCACCACGTGACAGAAAGGTTCCCATGCTCCGGCGTCGGTGACAGGAAGGTTCCCTTCCTCTCATTCCTCCGACGCCAGGACCGCGGATGTCAGAGGCGTCCCGTTGAATGGCGGGTATGCGGAGGTGGGTGCTGCACATGGACATGGATGCGTTCTTCGCATCCGTGGAGCAGCTGACCCGCCCCACCGTTCAAGGACGCCCGGTGCTCGTCGGCGGGCTCGGCCCACGCGGCACCGTCGCCGGTGCCAGCTACGAAGCACGGGAGTTCGGCGCGCGGTCGGCGATGCCAATGGCGGAGGCGCGTCGCCGCTGCCCGGTAGCTGTGGTGCTCCCGCCGCGATTCCGCGTCTACCAGGCCGTCAGCAAACGGGTGCTGGGCATTGTCCGAGAGGTTTCGGACGTCGTCGAGCAGGTTTCGGTCGACGAGGCCTTCCTGGAGCCCACCGAGCTCGCTGGCGCCACGACGGCCCAGGTGGAGAAATTCGCCACCCAGCTGCGCGCGCGGGTGCGCCGCGAGGTCGGTGTGACCGCGTCGATCGGCGCGGGCGCCGGCAAGCAGCTCGCGAAGATCGCGTCTGGCCTCGCCAAACCGGACGGCATGCTCGTAGTGCCGCCGGATCAGCAGCTCGAACTATTGTCGGGGCTACCGGTGCGCAAGATGTGGGGCGTGGGGCCGGTGACGGAGTCCAAACTGCACCGCATCGGCGTGCAAACGATCGGCGAACTCGCCGCCCTGCATCTCAACGACGTGACGTCGCTGCTGGGGCAGGCGCACGGAACCGAACTGCACCGCCTCGCCCACGGCATCGACGACCATCCGGTGGCCGAGCGTGCCGAGGCGAAGCAGGTCAGCGCCGAGACGACGTTCGACACCGACATCACCGACCAGGTAAAGCTGCTGTCCGAGGTGACCGGGATGGCCGAGTCCGGGCATCGCCGGCTGGTGTCGTCGGGGCGCGCGGCGCGCACCGTGACCATCAAGGTCCGGGACTCCGGCTTCACCACGATCAGCCGCGCGGAGACGTTCGCGTCGGCGACCAGCGATCTCGCGGCGCTCTCCGCCGCTGCGCGGCGGCTGCTGCCCATCGCCGTTCCGCCGGGGACCCCGGTTCGGTTGGTCGGCGTCTCCTACTCCGGGCTGGCGACCTCGGAACAGGAGCCGCTGTTCGACAACCCCGCGGACCAGCCAGAAGCCGCGGCCGCCACCGCCCAGTCGGCCGCCCAGCCCAGCCAGGAGCCACCGGCCAGGCACTGGCGTGCAGGCGACGACGTCCGGCATGCCGAGTTCGGTCACGGCTGGGTACAGGGCGCCGGGCATGGCCGGGTCACGGTCCGGTTCGAAACCGCGATCAGCGGGCGCGGGGTGGCCCGCACCTTCGCCTTGGAAGACCCGCTGCTGTCCTCGGCGGATCCGGTGGACAGCCTCGGCTGGTAGGCGCTAGGCCGGGGGTGGTGGGAGGTGCCGCTTGTAATGCCCGACCCACTTCTGCGGGGCGACGGTCTGCACCGCGCCTTCCAGCTCCTTCGGCAGTCGGCTGAACGGCGGCAGGTGAAACCGGTAGCGCTCGCCGGGCAGCCCCGGCATCGACGGCGACTCCTCGACCCGCCAGCGCTCGAGCTCCGGGTGCCGCGTCGGGAACCCCGGATCCGCCGGGTAAAGCTCCAGCGCTTGACGGCGCTCCGGGGCGACCGGGCGTCGGTGCTGGATCCACGGCAACGTGCCGATCCCGACTGCCTTGATCTCGTCCCACGAGACGCCGAACACCTCGCCGCGGGTGCGCGCGTAGAAGCCGCTGCGGTCGATCAGGAATCCGCGGCTGTTGAGCATGCCCCGGGACGCCGTGATGAACCACAGGAAGAGCACGCCGAAGACGAGCTGCCAGATCCACATGAAGACGCTGCTGCCGCTGTTGACCAGCGCCGCCGCGACCAGCACGGTGAGCAGACCGCTGACGCCTCCGCCGATGAGCAGCGCCTTGAAGCTGCTAGCGCTTACGTCCACGTCGTGCGCGTCGGCGCCCAGCAGCGTCGGGCGGTGCCCGCCACCGGGCTGCACCCGAGTGGCGGGGTCCGGCGACCCGGCCTGCCCCGAGGCGTAGCGGGCGGTGCCACGGGACCGTACCGGTTCGGTCGCCCGCTCGTGTTCGACCTGGTCAGCCCGTTGCCATCCCCCTGGAAGCCACTTCATGCCATCCAGGGTAGCCGCGCCGGGGGTAGTCGATCATCGACAGTGCGGGATCTCCGGGTCGATTTCAGGGTCTGCCGGGGGTCGGCTGGTCAGGCCTTCGGCACCCGCAGGATCAGGGCATCGCCCTGGCCACCACCGCCGCAGAGCGCCGCCGCACCGACACCGCCGCCGCGGCGCCGCAGCTCCAGCACCAGGTGCAGCGCCAGCCTGGCACCGGACATGCCGATGGGGTGGCCGAGCGCGATCGCGCCGCCGTTGACGTTGACCTTCTCCTCGTCGATGCCCAGCGCACGGGTGGACACGATGCCCACCGCGGCGAACGCCTCGTTGATCTCCACGAGATCGAGGTCGGCGGCGTCGATCTGTTCCTTGGCGCAGGCGGCCTTGATTGCGTTCGACGGCTGCTCGTGCAGGCTCGCGTCGGGGCCGGCGACGACGCCGTGCGCGCCGATCTCGGCCAGCCAGGTCAACCCCAACTCTTCGGCCTTGGCCTTGCTCATCACCACGACCGCGGCGGCGCCGTCGGAGATCTGTGATGCCGAACCCGCGGTGATGGTGCCGTCGGCGGCGAACGCCGGGCGGAGCTTGCCGAGCGTTTCCGTCGTGGTCTCGGCGCGAACGCCCTCGTCGGTGTCCACGAGCACCGGGTCGCCCTTACGCCGCAGCACCTCGACGGGGGCGATCTCTTCCGCGAAGATCCCGTTCTCCGCAGCCGCGGCGGCGCGCTGGTGCGAGCGCGCCGCGAAGGCGTCCTGCTCCTCGCGGGTCACGCCGTGCCGCGAGTTGTACTTCTCGGTGGACACGCCCATGGCGACATGGTCGAACGCGCAGAACAGGCCGTCGTGGGCCATGTGGTCGAGCATCTCGACATCGCCGTACTTGAAGCCTTCTCGCGAGCCGGTGAGCAGGTGTGGCGCCTGGGTCATCGACTCCTGGCCACCGGCTACCACGATCTCGAACTCGCCGGCGCGGATGAGCTGGTCGGCGAGGGCTACCGCGTCCAGGCCGGAAAGGCACACCTTGTTGATGGTCAGCGCGGGCACGTCCATCGGGATGCCGGCGGCGACGGCCGCCTGACGGACCGGGATCTGCCCGGCACCGGCGGTCAGCACCTGACCCATGATCGTGTACTGGACCTGGTCCGGACGCACCCCGGCGCGCTGCAATGCGGCCTTGATGGCGACCCCGCCGAGCTGTGCGCCGGAAAAGTCCTTGAGCGAGCCGAGCAGCCGCCCCATCGGAGTGCGTGCTCCCGCCACGATCACAGAGCTACCCACCACTGCCTCCCGGTGCATCTTCATCGACATGCCACACCATCGCTGCCTCGCAGCACCATCATGGCCTCGCGGGCACCCTCGGGACCATACCCGCGATGACACCCAGTGCCGCCTGTGACGACCGCCATAACCGACGCCCGGGAATGACAGAAAGGTTCCCTTGCTCTCAGCAGACGCCCATGCCGCCCCGCCACGACCGCAACAACCGACACCCGGGAATGACAGAAAGGTTCCCTTGCTCTCAGCAGTTGCCGGTGGCGGTGGTGGTGTCGCAGAGATCGGATTCCGCGGCCCAGAAGAGCTTGGTGCGGGCGTTGACACCGAGTTCCCTGGAAGCGGAGACATCGGTGTTCGCGCCGGAGTCGGTTTTCAGCCAGTACCGCACCTCGTACGTCTTGCCGCCTTCGGCGTAGGTGAAGACGTAGAAGGGCGACGGGACGGGCGCGGGGCCGAAGTCGGGCGCGGTCCAGGCGTCGTCGCCTTGCGCCGCGCTCGGGTCGACGTACAGGCAGTCGTATTTGGCACCCTCGTAGGTGCAACTGCGCGGCTGCGCACCGCCGTAACGTGTGACGTTGGAATCTTTGGTGACGCCGTCGTCTCCTAGCCGCTGGTAGATCGACTCACAAGCGCCTTGGTCGCAGGCGTGCCAGGCCGACCACGCGGCGGCGCGGGCCCGCGCGGCGGATGATCCGCGTTTCACCGCGTTGCAGTACTTGCCGACCATGTACGGCGCCACTTTCTTCGCCGCACCGGCCGAGTCGATGGCGGTACCGGCGGTCTCCCGGGCGCCGAGCCCGGCCGAGTCGAGCTGCCAGATGCCGACGCCCGGGTTGAAGAACAGGCCTCTGGCGCGTTGTTCGGGGTCGGCGAGGGCGGTTTTGTCGTCGTAGCGGGAAAGCGCCATCGGCGACGGCGCTTCGCCGGATCCGGCCACTTCGGGCCAGGTCGTGGACAGGGTCAGGCGGGTGGCGTCGGCCGCGCTGATCGTGCAGTCGGCCTGCCTTGCGGCCGCGGTGGCGGCCGAGCGCACCTCCTCGTACGCCTCAGCCCCGAACCGCAGCGGCCCGGGCCGCACCCAGGCCCGCTCTCGGCGCAGTTGGTCTGCCTTGGGATTGCCGCCGTCCCCGCCGCTGATCACACCGTCGCCGCCGGCGGCAAGCGCGGTGGGGATGCCCACTCCGATGGTGAATCCGAGCGACGCCGTCAGGACCACGAGCCTGTGAACCGGTCCACGTTGCTTCCTGGCCATCCTTGCCCCCCTCACGTGAATCAGCCACATGCCGATGCGTTGCAAGGTGACCTGACTCCGCTCGCCGGGGCAATTCGATCTTCGGTTTCGCCGGTATTTCGGGTAAACGGGCCGGGAGCTAGGCTGCGGCTATGCGAGCGGACTTGAAAGGCCTGGTCACGGCGGTGGACCACGTGGGCATCGCGGTAGCCGATCTGGACGCGGCCATCGCCTTCCAGCGGGACACCTTCGGCCTGGAGGTCACCCACTCAGAGGTCAACGAGGAGCAGGGCGTGCACGAGGCGATGCTGCGCGCGCCCGGCGACGCCACCGGGGCAACGCAACTTCAACTGCTCGCGCCGCTGCGTGCGGACTCGACTATCGCGAAGTTCCTGGACCGCAACGGCCCCGGGCTGCAACAACTAGCCTTTCGGGTGACCGACATCGAGGCGGCCATGGCGGTCATCCGAGCTAAGGGATTGCGGCTGATCTACGACGAACCGCGCCGCGGCACCGCCGGCAGCCGCGTCAACTTCGTGCATCCCAAGGACGCCGGTGGAGTGCTCGTCGAACTCGTCGAGCCCGCCGGGGTCCACTGAGGACGCCGAGGAGCCGTGAGTCGTTGTGCGGCCACCGCGACCAAGAGACTCACGGGTTCGTCAGCCCGGCAGCAGCAGCATTCGGCGTTCTGCGTATTTCTCAACCGCGGCCCGGCTGTAGGCAAGCGGGAAGTATTCCCCGGTGCGCCAGGATTCGGCCAGGTCGCGGTAGTGCGGGTCGTCCGGGTCGCCGGACTGCCCGGGGGTGTTGACCGCGATCGAGGAGTCCCAGTCGCCCACGTCGAGGATCATCCGGAACGACGGGCCATTGATCTGCCGGAAGTCCGTGGTCCGGTAGGACGATTGGTTCACGGTGTCCGGGGAGCCGCCGCGCGGGAGCGGGCCGACGTTGAAGCGGGCGCGGTCGATCTCGTTGAACGCCCCGGCCGCCGGATGCTGGAAGAAGCTGTGGTGCAGCCTGCCCCACTGCCAGTTCCCGTCGCCGGGCCCGAGTCGTTCCCGCACCTCGGCGTAGGCCGAACGCAATGTCTCCAGCAGCAAATGGTCGCGAGCGGCCTTGTCCGGCAACCACTTTCCGGGTTTTTCCAACTCCTCTAGCAGGACCAACGTGTCGGCGTCCTCGATCACCTCGGCCGCCTCCGGCACCACGGCGCGCACGAAACCGGGCCCGAGGTGCTTCGACAGCCACACCTCGAACAGCGCCGCGGCGTTCGAATCGGCCGCCTCCACCGCGTCCCACTTCCGCAGCAGGCTCAGCGCCCGACGGAGGCCGGACTCGCCGCCGTCCAGGTTGGACAGCAGGGCGACCAGCCGCCGGGCCGGGATCGACAGCTGGTCGTTCTGCAGCGCCACCGAGTCGGCCACGGTGTGTTTGCGCTGCTGCGACAGCACTTCGACGATCCGCTGGTGGCGGAACGGGTTGGTCCACTCGAACCCGAGCCCCTTGTCCTGGAACTCCGGGGGCAGGTTGAACTGGTTCGCGGTGGCGATGAACCCCGCCACCGGGTTAAGCCGTCGCGGCAGGTCGTCACCGGAGTAGAAGCCGTTCCACTCGTAGCGGCCATCGCCGGGCACCGGCAGCAGGCCGTCGTAGCCGACCCGCTTGGGCGCCAGGCCACCCGGCACCCAGCCGATGTTGCCGTCCACATCGGCATAGACCTGGTTTTCCGTCGGCGCGCCCCAGTCGCGCATCGACTGGGTGAACTCGGTGAAGTTGCGGGCCCGCAGGTAGGCCACGCTGCCGAAGTACGGCGACATGCCCGGTTCGAGCCACCCCGTCCGCACCGCGTACGCCAGGTTCCGCTGCTCGTCGACCCGGATCACCGGTCCGTGCCGGGTGAAAGTCAGCTCGATGGTGCGGTCGGCCGCGCCGAGCACGGCCACCTGCTCGCGCCGGACCGACATCGACTCCCACCCGCCTCGGTAGCGGTAGCGGGTGCGGTCGGCCGGGTCGAGCTCGTAGACGTACAGGTCTTCCTGGTCCATCGGGAAGATGGTGAGCCCGAAGGCGATGGTCCCGTTGTGCCCGATGGAGATCCCCGGCAGCGCGGGCTCACCGGCGCCGATGATGTCCAGACCCGGCGCCGACAGGTGCGCGATGTAGCGCAGGGACGGCGCCGAGTAGGCGCGGTGCGGGTCATTGGCCAGGATCGGCCGCCCGGTGGCGGTCCGCCGCCCGCTGACCACCCAGTTGTTGCTGCCCTCGGTGGCCGGGTCGCCAACCGCCTTGGCGCGGATCTTGCCGTCCTTGAACTCGACTTCCTGGGTGGCCAGGTCGAACACGTCGAGCACGTCCGCCGGCATCGCGCACGGGTCGAAGCCTTCGGGCACGGTCGTGTGCCGGTCCGGTTGCAGGCTCTGCCGGACCAGGTCGGCGTCCACACCGGCGACGCAGGCGACTTTGGCGCGCTTGACTTCGCTGGTCAGGTTGCGGGTCAGGCCGTGGCTGCGGATTCGCACCACGTCCGCCGGTTCCCACCTGGCGGGCCGGTAGCCGAGGATGCCGAACTCGGGCGGCAGTTGCACCGGGTGTTCTTCCAACCAGTCCAGGTAGGCATTGATCCCGGCGGTGAACTGCGTCGCGATCCGCTGCGCGTCCTTCGAGTAGCGCGCCCATTCCACGTCCATCTCGCCCCGGTAGAGAAACAACCGGGTGGCGCGGTCCTGTTCGACGTAGTCGGGGCCGAGCACCTCGGCGAGCCGCCCGAGGCCGCGCCGGCGCCACAGGTCGATCTGGAACAGTCGCTCCCGCGCGGCGTTGAAACCCTGGGCGAGGAAGACGTCGTCCTCGCTGCGCGCGTAGAGGTGCGGGACGCCGTATCGGTCCTCGATCAGCTCCACGGGAGCCCGCAGGCCCCGCACCCGGTAGTTCACGCTGTTCTCGGGAGTCGTTTTCGCCGCGGACACCATCACACTCGCTCCGGCGAAACCGGCCGCTGTCGCGGCGAACCCCCGTCGTCGGGAAAGCCGAACCCGCCCAAGACTCACCCCAACCTCCCGCCGATCACCTGCAGGAGTTTTAGCGCGGGTAGCGATCTTTCACAAACGTGAAAGCATTTCAGGCGGGCTTGATCTTCCTTGGCTTCCCGACCCCGAGTTCCAGCGCCTTGGCGATGAAGCTGATCTCGCGGTCCAGCTCGTCGTCGTGCGCGCCGTGCCGGGCCACCGAATGCCGGTGGTTGACAACCCGGGCCAGCAGCACGGCGGCGGTATCGACATCGGAGCTGATCGGCCCCGGGGGCGCCGCCAGCTCGATCACCCGGCGAATCTGCTCGGCCACCGCGCGGAAGCGCCGCTGCAGCGCCTGCCGCACCGCGACATGCGTATCCGCTTCCCGCCACAACAGGTGACTGAGCAGCAACGACGACTCCAGCCGCGCGTCAAGCTCGCCGACCAGTCGGCGAAGGCTGCCCGCGATGTCGCCCCGGACGGCGACCCGATCGGATTCCACCAGTTCCTCGGGCAGCTGCTCGACCAGCGCCGCCAGCAGGTCCTGCTTGCGCCGGAAATAGTAGTGAATAAGTCCTTTGGGGACTTCTGCCCGTTCGGCGATCCGGGAGGTGGGCGTGGCGTCGAAGCCGTGTTCGGCGAACAACTCGCCGGCCGCGGCCAAGATGCGCTCGCGCGCGGACGAGCCCTGATCCCCCGGCGCCGCCTCGACGACCAAGTCCGAAGTGGACGGCTGCTTGCCGGCGCCGCGCTCCCCAGGTGCCTGCGCCATGAACCCGACCTCCCACTTCCGGCCGGCATGCTCCACCGGGCGAGTTGACAAAAAGAAACGCGCGGCCCGGACGTTACCGCCGGACCGCGCTGTGTCGCACTCGTGAGTGGTTGTTGTCGCCCTAACGGCCGGTACCGCTCACGACCCTCTAATGCTGGCCGGCCACCCCGCGATGCGCGGCGTTGGCCTCGGGCAGTGCGGCGGCACCGGCGATCACGGCCAGCACGCCGACGATCCACGAAGTCCACGAGGCACCCATGAACTCGGTGTAGCCGAGGACCCACGGTGAGATGAAAAGCAGCACACCCAGCAGCATGTGGCTGTATTCGCTGGTCATCGAACCCGGCATGGCCAGCGACCACACGCTCGCGATCACCAGCAGCGCACCCAGCACGATCATCGCGGACATCGCTGAGCCATTCGTCAACGTCCACATCGTCGCGAGGATCAGGTAGGCACCCAGCACCACTGCAACCCAGTCCTGCCAGCGGATCCACGGTTTCACAATCGAACCGTTCGACCTATCGGCCACGTCGATCACCTCCACTGAGCCCGACGTACAACTCCATGTTCGCCCTTGATTGGCCAGCCGGTCAAGACATTGAATCCCGTACTTTCGACCCGTTCACCACTCGCTGCGGCCGGGTTCGCCCGCAGCGCCGAACCACACTCGCGGATGCCCGTCGACACGCCTAGGCGAAACCTCGGCCGGGGTGCTCGGCGGGGGCTTTGCCGCCGGCGAGGAAAATCCGGCAGATACGCGCCACACCTCCCACAACAACGTCGTCTTCCAGGTAACTTGGTTGCCATGGGCCTTGCCGACGACCGCGATTTGCTGCCACTGGGATCGGGATTCGACCTCGCTCGTAAGAACGGCTACGACCGCGCCCAGGTCGATGAGCACCTAGAGCGACTCGACGCCGACATCCGTATCCTCAGCGCGGATCGGGATGCGGCGGTCTCCCAGGCAGGTGACCTGTCCAAGCAGTTGGAGTCGGCCCGTTCCGAGATCGAGAGCCTGCGCGGTCAGGTCGAACGGCTCGCCAAGCCGCCGACCACGTTGGAAGGACTCAGCGAGCGCCTGCAGCGGATGCTGCGACTCGCCCAGGACGAGGCCAACGACATTCGGGGACGTGCCGAGAAAGACGCGGGCCAGATCCGCGCGCGCTCCGAAGCCGAGGCGACCAACCTGCGGACCCGCTACGAGCGGTTGATCTCCGAGGCCGACACCCGGCGCAGCGAGATGGAGACCGAACACCGCTCGCTGATGGACAAGGCCAGGGGCGAAGCCGAGCGGATCGGCCGCGAGGCAGAGGCGAACCGCAGGCGCGCCGACCAGGAGTCCGAGGCCCGCCGGGCCCAGGTGGAAGAGGACTTCGAGATCGCGATGGCCGCGCGCCGCAGCGAAGCCATGCGCACCCTCGCCGAGCAGGAGGCGACCAGCAAGGCCGAGGCCGAGCGTCGGGTCCGGGAGGCGACCGAAGAGGCCAACCGGCGGCTGCGGGAAGGCACCAACGAGGCGCACCGCCGCGTCCGCGAAGCCACCGACCAGGCGAACCGGCTGGTCAACGACGCGACCGCGAAAGCCGAGCAGCTCACCCGGGAATCCACTGAAGCCGCCGACAAGCGGGAACGGGAAAGCATCGCGGCAGCGCAAAAGCGCGAGCGGGAAAGCACCGAGGCCGCCGACAATCGGGAGCGGGAAAGCATCGCAGCAGCGCAGAAGCGCGAGCGCGAGAGCACCGAGGCCGCGGAACTGCGGATCCGGGAAAGCAAGGCGGAAGCCGAGCGGCTCGTCCGCGAAGCGACCCAGAAATCCGAGCAAATGGTCCGCGAAGCGACCGAAAAATCCGAGCGGCTGGTCCACGAAGCGACCGAGAAGTCCGAGCGGATGGTCCGCGAAGCGGCGGAGAAGTCCGAGCGGATGGTCCGCGAGTGCACCGAAGAGGCCACCCGCCTCATCGACGACGCCACCCGCGAGAGCAAGCGCCTGGTCGCGACGGCCCGCGAGGACGCCCAGCGCCGCCTCAGCACGACCACCGAGGAGGTGCAGCGCCGCCTCGCCAAGGCCGACGAGCACGTCCACTCGCTGACCGAACTACGCGACTCGGTGGCCAAGAAGCTCCGCGACGCCGCCGAGATGCTCGGCCAGACCACGCCCCTTCTGGAACGCCTCGACCAGGAAGACACCGAAGAGGAGAAACTTCGCGAGGCGGCGGCGGAAGCCCGCGAGCAAGTACGCAAGGACACTCAAGCCGCGCTCGCCCGGGACGGCCGAGAGGACGAGCGGGCTCCGGCGAAGCCGACGAAGTCCGCTCAGCAAGCAAAACCAGCCGCCGAGGCACCGAAGTCGGCGCAGGCCGGAGCCGCGAAGCCCGAAGCTGTGGCGAAGCCGGGCGGAGCGAGACCTGTGCAGCAGACCACGCGGGAGGCCGCGAAGGCGGAGGGCCCGAAGACCGAGCCAGCGAAGCCGAACGGGAGAAGCGGCAAGCCGTCGGGCGGCGGCGGAGAAGCCGACGACGGGCCGACGGAGCAGATCCACCGGGAAACGGTCCGCGGGCACGACGAGCCAACCCGCCGTATCCAGCTACCGGTCCCGGACAACAGCAGTGGCCAGCAGCGCTCCTACAGCGCCACCCGGATCGACGCCGCCAACAAACAGCGGCGCTGACCTGCTCTCCCGCACCGGACTTCGGTCGTCCTCCCCAACGCCGATTCGCTCTAGCCCTCCTGCAACTTGCATCTGACACGGTGTCAGGTCGTAGACCGGGAGTGTCATGTTCAGCATCGGAGACTTCGCCAGGCACGGGCGGGTGTCGGTCCGGATGTTGCGTCATTACGACGCGATCGGACTGCTCCGGCCCGCCCACGTCAACCCGTCGACCGGCCATCGGACCTATGCCGCAGCCCAGTTGGCGCGGCTCAACCGGGTCGTCGCGTTGAAGGAACTGGGCTTCAGCCTGCAGCAGGTGCAGCAGATCCTCGACGAGGAGTTCACCGCTGAACAACTGCGCGGCATGCTGCGGCTGCGGCAGGCCGAGCTCGAAACCCAGATCTCGGCCGACACGGCTCGATTGGCGCACGTCCAGGCGCGGCTCCGAATGATCGAAACCGAGGGAATCATGTCCAGCGACGAAGTGACGATCAAGTCGATCCCGGCGCTGCGGGTGGCCGAGTTGTCCGGCACCGCCAAGACGATGGATCCGCAGTCGATCGGCCCGGTGATCCGCGGTCTCTACGACCAGCTCTGCGCCGCGTTGGAGCACGCCGGGGTGACGCCGGTCGGCCCGGCCACCGCGTACTACGAGGACGGTGGCGACGGCGAAAGCGTGATCGTGCACGCCGGGTTGCCGGTCAACGTCAAGCCGAACGCCTCCCTCGACTTCGCGGTGGTGGACCTGCCCGCGGTCGAGAAGGCGGCCACGATCGTGCATCGGGGATCGATGGACGATTGCGTGCCCGCCTACCAGGCGCTGGCACGCTGGATCGAGGCCAGCGGGTATCACACGCTGGGGACCAACCGGGAGGTGACCCTCGCCTGTCCGGAAGATCCGGCCGGTATGGTCACCGAGATCCAGGAGCCGATAGCCACGGGCTGACGTTGAGCCTGGTCAGTTCGGGTGAGCGTCATAGTGGAGGACTTTCCGTGTCCCTGGGGGCGCGGAGGGTGGTAGGCATTTCCCGCCTGCACCAACGGAAAGGACCAGGTCAAAATGGCGGACCAGGAGTTCCCGAGCGGTGATGACGACAGGGCGCACGGCAAGCGCAGGACGGGCAGCTACTTCATGTTGCCCAGCGAACAGGCCGAGCAGTTCAAGCGGACCGAAGCGGAGCTGAAGAAGTCGCCGGACCGAGCCATCGACCGGGACGCGCGCCGAACCAACGGGAACAAGGACTGACCCGGCTGCCGCCGGACGGGCTCGCCTGTGCGCGCGGCCGGGCCCGTCCGGCGGAACCGAAGTTCTCCCGCTGAATTCGGTGAAATCGCGCTGGTCGTGTGCGATCGGCTGGTACTCGGCCACAACCCGAGCCGGGGCATGCCGATGGGACCGGGTCGTTTCCTCTGTGCGCACGGATTTCGACGACGGCGGTCACGCGTCGTTCAGCTGATTCGGGAAAGCCACGGGCGCACGGCTTCGACGAACATGTCCGGGTCCTCGATCGACGGCAAATGCCCGACGCCAGCCAAGGTCACGAGCTCGCCCTCGGGCAGCGCCGCTGCGAGCTCGCGCGCGTTCTCCGGCGGCGTGATGGTGTCCTCCTCACCGACGACCACGAGCGCCGGTCCGAGGTAGGACAGCAGGGTCTCGGTGCTGTCGGGGCGTCCCGCCATTGCCCGCTGCGCCCATGCGACACCAACCGCCGGCTGCGCGTCGATCAGCTCGCGGACACCGGCAACCACCTCGGGGCGTTGTTCGTGCGATGTGCGGCCGAGCAGATTCGGCAGCATGTTCTCGGCCAGCCAGTCGTTCGTGCCTTCGCGTTCTGCTCGATCAGCGACGTTGAGGCGATTGGTGCGCTGCTCGTCGTTGTCCCCGGCGGCCTTGGTGTCGACGAGCAGCAGACCCGCCACCCGCTCCGGCGCCGCGCGCAACACGGCCATCGCGACATAGCCACCCATCGAGCAGCCGCCCAGCACGACCTGCGGCAATTCCAGCTGGTCTAGCAGGTCGAGGATGTCGGCGGCCGCGAGGTCGATGCTCGGTCGTTCGGTCACCGACCGATCTCCGCTCGGCGCCCCGACGTTCCGCGCCGACAAGCCGTCCAGCGCGCTCTCGCCGAGTCCCCGCTGGTCCGGGGTGATCACCCGCAGCTGATCTTCCAGCCGGATCCGCAGCGGGTTCCACATGCGCGCGTCCACCGGGAACGCGTGCAGCAGCACCAGCGGTGTTCCGGCTCCCGATTCGATGTAGTGCACAGTCCCATCCTGCCGGAACGCCCCGTCGAACGCGCCCCAACAGGCCGGGGCGACCGGCCCCGCGGCACATCGCGCGGCGCGACACCGGCCTAGCCATGCAGGCGCAGTGCGAGCTGGATCTCCAACGTCGGGGGTCTGCCAGTTCGCGCCGAGCAATCGACATACCCGGGATTGACGCAGTTGCTCGTCACGCAGTGCTCGACACCCTCCGGGGAGACCACTTTGGACAGCCCTTCGAGCGCATGCTTCGCGGCCACACAGTGGTCTCGGCTCCGGCAGCGCCGCACCTTGCCCCGGGCAACGCGAGCATGGGAACCTTCCTGTCACCCACCCGCCGCCCGAGGTGAGCATGGGAACCTTCCTGTCACCCACCCGCCGCCCGAGGTGAGCATGGGAACCTTCCTTTCGCCCACCGCGCGTGTGGGCGGAAGGTTCGGCGGCGGCCGGCGAGGCGGGACCGATCAGGACTCGACGATGGTGACCGGTCGGTTCTCCGACGGGCCGTCCCAGGTGCGCGGCAGCGGCGTGGGCACGTCCGGCGCCACCACCCGCACGATCGCGTCCAACGCGGCCTCCGCCTTGCCGACCCAGAGGTGCTTGGTGTCCGCGAAGCCGGTCACCTCGGCCTGCGGGATCGCCGCGAACCGCCGACGCGCCTCGTCCGGGCGCAGGTAGTCGTCGAATTCCGGGATCAGCGCGTGCACCGGCTTGCCCGAATCGGCCCATGCCTTCAGGTGCTCCTCGGTGCTCCAGCGCAGCGGCGGGGAGATCAGCACCGCGCCCTCGACCAGCGGGTCCAGGCCGTGCACCAGCGTCAGATCGGTGCCGAACGACCAGCCGACCAGCCACACGTTCGGCAGGTCCTGAAACTCGGCGAATTCCAGCGCCGCGGCCACGTCGAACCGCTCGCTGCTGCCGCCGTCGAAGCTGCCCTCGCTGCGGCCCGCCTCGCTGACCGTGCCGCGCGTGTTGAACCGCAGCACCGCGATGTCGGCGAGCGCGGGCAGCCGGAACGCCGCCTTGCGGTAGATGTGCGAATCCATCATGCCGCCGTGGGTGGGCAGCGGGTGCAGGCAGATCAACGTCGCCCGCGGCGGCCGGGACTCCGGCAGCGCCAGCTCACCGATCAGTTTCAGCCCGTCGGCCGTGTGCAGGGTGATCGGCTCGCGGTGGGCCGGCAGCATGGTGTTGGCGCGGATCTCGGTGCTCATCACCTCAGATCCTGCCACGAACGAGTTGCCCGACAGGTGTGACGTGCTACGACCAGCGCCGCGTCGGCCCGCGCCGACCGCGCGCGTTCCAGCAGCCGGTGTGCCAGTGCCGACGGTCCGCGACGCCGCCGTGCTCCGCTTCCGGCCAGGCCACCACGTGCGCGATGCCCTGCCGGATCTCGTGATCGCAGCCCGGGCACCGGTAGACTTTCGTCGCCTGCGCCGCCGGAACGGTGCGCACTATCCAGTCGCCGTCTGCCCCATGCTCAACACGGGACATGCCAAAGGTCGTACCCATCGCGCGGTGGCTGATGTCCTGGGTCAGACGCTTTGGGCGTTGCGGTTGGTTACGTCGGGGCACGCCGCCAACGGTAACGGTCCGGCTACGGGCCGGACCCCGGCAGGTGCGGCCACGCCTGCCCGGCCAGGCCGCGGGCGAATTCGCACGCATCGGTTCCGGTCATGCCGGGGACCGCCACCACCAGCATCGCCACCTCGACCTGACCGGCGGCGGGATCACCGAACGGGATGTGCCCGGTTTCCGCGGAGCACAGCGGAACCCGCGGATCACCGCCGACGACGCTGAGGACGGTGCGCCGGCCGGCGATGGATTCCTCGACGGCTGCGCCGTGCAGCACCTTCGGCGGTTCGCCGGCGGTGTGCATGAACTGCACCCGCGGCGAGTCGGCCGACTGCGCACCCCACATGCACCGGTGCCCGGCTGGGTTCGACTGGGGTTTGGCCTCCTCCAGACCCGGAATCTGCCGTACCGCAGCCGAATCCAGCAGCGTGCACGGGTCCACCAGGGCAAGCGAGTTCGCCGGGTACCTCCGGTGACCGACTCGATGCTGTTCAAGCGCGCTGGCTGCCGCCTCGGCCCCGGCTTGGGCGATTGCGCACAGCCCGGCCGCCGGGTCGCCGACCAGCAGATCGGCGCTGACCTGCATCGCGACGTTGTCGGCGAACATGATCTGTCTGGTGCAGTGTCCTGGCAGCGGCGCGTTCTGCACGACCCGCAGCGGCCCACGTTGGGCGACCGGATCGCCCTGCTGGTCCGAATCGCCGGCGGCCAGTTCCCCGATCGCGAGCTGGACCAGCGAACCGTTGTTCTGCTTCACGTGCAGCAGGCAGTAATCCAGCGACACCGTGCCGGCGTTCTCGGTCGGGCCGAACCGTTGTAGCGCGGCCGGATCGGCCAACGTGCAGGGGTCCACTGTGCGCAGATCACCGAGCATCGACGGGGCCGTTCCCGCATCGCTCTGCCGCCCGCCGAGCTGGCCGGGCGGCGCGGCCCCAGGTGCGCACCCCGCCACCAACAACAGCACCCAAAGAATCAGCAGCGGCATGCCTCGGTGGCGGAGACGTGTCGACACCAACTCAGCCTAACCTCACCGACACCTCCGAGCGGCCAACGACACCGCCCGGGGATCATTCGTCGAAGTTGCGCTTGGCCAAGTCCAGGATGCGTTCGACCGCTTGGCGCGCGTCGGGCCCGTTGGCGTGCAGGACGATTCGGTCGCCTTTGCGCGCCCCCAAGCCCATGACACCGAGCACGCTGGCCGCGTCGGCTTCCTTGCCTCCCAACGAAATCGTGACATTGGCCTGCAATCCGGTCAGGCTGCGGGCCAGCAGCGCCGCCGGCCGGGCGTGCAGACCGACTTCGTTGGCCAGTTCCAACTCCTGGCTGACTTCGTCTTGCGGCTTCGGCCCGCCCGGCTCGACGAGTTCGCCGCCCTCCGCCGCGGACTCGGCGGCACGGGCGACTGCCCGCATGCCGTCGCCGCCCTGCGCCGCAACGGCCGCGGCGACCGCGCCCTCCACCAGCGGCGCATCGACGACGATCGCGGTGCTCGGATCACCGAGCGACTCCACGGCGAGTTCGGCGAGCATCTGCGCGCTGCCGAGGTCGTAGAGCACCACCGCACCGGCCCCGGTGTCGGCGTCCGACAAGGCGGCTGAGACCTTTTCGAAATCCGTGCCGATGTTGCCGTCCGGCAATCCCCCGGCGGCGACGACCCGCACTTCGGGGGCCATCTGCCGGGCGAGTTCGACGACTCCTTCGGCGAGCCGGGCGCTGTGCGAAACGATGACCAGTCCGACGTTCATGAGCGGGACCTCGCGGCTTCGGCGAATGCGGACAACAGCAGCGCGGTCGAACGAGCGCCCGGATCGATATGCCCGGCGCTGCGCTCACCGAGGTAGGAGGCGCGGCCCTTGCGGGCCACCAGCGGTTCGGTCGCCTGTACGCCCTGATGCGCGGCTTCGGCCGCGACGGCCAGCACTTTTGCCCCGCCTTCACCGGAATCCGCAGCGCTCTTGGCGGCTTCTACCGCCGGCGACAGCGCGTCGACCATCGTCTTGTCGCCGACGGCGGCGCGGCCCCGGGCGACAACGCCTTCCATCCCGGCCCGCAGCGCCTTGGCGACCACCGGGCCGTCGAGTTCGTCGGCGTCGCCGACGGCGGCCGCCGCGCGCAGGAACGCGGTACCGTACAGCGGTCCGGACGCGCCGCCGACAGTGGAGATCAGGACTGTGGCGGCCAGCTTCAAAGCCGCGCCCGGCGTCTCCGGCGCTGCGATGTCCACTTTGGATACCACGGCGCGGAAGCCGCGATCCATGTTCTCTCCGTGGTCGGCATCGCCGATCGCCCGGTCCAGCTGGATCAGCTCGTCGCGGTGCTCGGCGACGGTGGCCGCGCCCGCCCGCAGCGCGGCGATCACATCTTGTGCAGTGCAACCCATCTGGGGCTCTCCCTCACCAGTTCAGCGCCGCGGTCTGCACCGGCGCGTCCCAGAGCTCGGTGAGCTCGTCGTCCAGCTTCAACAGCGTCAGGCTCATGCCCTGCATCTCCAGGCTCGTGACGTACGGGCCGACCAGCCGGCGCTGGACGCGGATACCGCGCTCGGCGAGCAGCCGCTCGGCGATGCCGTGCGCCAGGTACAGCTCCAGCAGCGGAGTGCCGCCCATCGAGTTGGTGAACAGCAGGACGTCGTCGCCGGCCGCGAACGGCAGGTCCTCGACGATCGGATCCAGCAGCCGCTGAACGATCTCGTCCGCCGAGGTCAGCGGCACCCGTGCCCGGCCGGGCTCGCCGTGGATGCCGATGCCGATCTCCATCTCGTCCCCGGCGAGGTCGAAGCTCGGCTGCCCGACGTGCGGCACGGTCGGCGCGGTCAGCGCCATGCCCATCGACCGGACCCGGGACACCACCCGCTTGGCCAGCTCTTCGCACCTGTCCAGGTCCGCACCGCGGTCGGCGGCCGCGCCGACGATCTTCTCCACCATGACCGTGCCGCCCACGCCGCGCCGACCCGCAGTGTGCGTGGAGTCCTTCACGGCCACGTCGTCGTCGACGATCACGGTGCGCACGTCGACGCCGTCCATCCCCGCCAGCTCCGCCGCGGTCTCGAAGTTGAGCACGTCGCCGGTGTAGTTCTTGACGACCAGCAGCACACCCGCGCCGCCGTTGGTTTCGTCGATCGCCGCCTGCACCGCGTCCGGGGTGGGCGAGGTGAACACCGCGCCGGGCACCGCCGCCGAAAGCATGCCGGCCCCGACGAACCCGCCGTGCAGCGGCTCGTGCCCGGAGCCGCCGCCGGAAACCACCGCTACCTTGCCGGACACGGGCGCGTCGGAACGCACGATCACCGCGGGGTCGGTGCGGACCCGAAGCAGCTCGGGATGCGCCGCGGCCATGCCCCGCAGCGACTCGGCGACCACGTCCGACGGATCGTTGATGATCTTCTTCACCCGCTGGCCTCCTTGTCTGCCGCGTCTGCCGCACAGACGTCCGGGCGTCGACCGATGGACGGCTCCGCGATCAAACGCGCCCGCGAAGCCCCCTGCTCGCACCTCCGCGCCCGGTCGGGGGTGCGAGAGCAAGGGAACCTTCCTGTCACCCACCGCGCAAGCCCAGCGGAAACGCCGAGTGGATCAACGGCCGCGTACCAGGCGGGTCAGGCGCACCAGGCGTCGCACGGTGCCCTTGGACCGGCCGAAGCTCATCGGGTTGAGCAGCATCCGGTACCGGGTCCGGGTCACCGACTGCGGTCGGGTGAATTCGCGCAACCCGTCCGCACCGTGGATCCGGCCGAATCCGGAGTCTCCGACGCCGCCGAACGGCAACGACGGCACCCCGGCAAAGGCGTTGACGGAATTCACCGAAACCATGCCGACGCGCAGCTGCCGCGCCAGCTCCAGGCCCCTGGCCCGTGAGAACACCGCCGCGCCCAGGCCATAACGGGAGTCGTTGGCGCGGGCCACGCCCTCGTCGGCGTCGCGGACCCGCTGCACCACGATGGTCGGCCCGAAGGTTTCCTCGGTAAGGGCGGTCGACTCTTCCGGTACGTCGGTGAGCACCACGGGTTCGACGAACGGGGGGCGCACCGAATGCTCGCCGCCGACCAACGCCCGCCCGCCCCGGTGCAGCGCATCGTCGATGTGGCCGCGGATCACGTCGACCTGCGACAGCATCGTGATCGGGCCGAGGTCAGCGCCGGGCTCGCCGCCCGGCCGTAGCTTCCCGGCCCGCTCTGTGATCATCTCAAGGAGCCGGTCCGCGACGGCGTCGACCACGTAGACCCGTTCCACTCCGATGCAGGTCTGCCCGGCGTTGGACATCGCACCCCACACCGCCGCGTCCGCGGCGGCCCCCAGGTCGGCGTCGACGTCGACGATCAAGGCGTCCTTGCCGCCGCATTCCACCACCACCGGGACCAGGTTCTCCGCGCAGGCGGCCATCACCCGCTTGCCGGTGGCGGTCGAACCGGTGAAGGCGACCTTGTTCACCCCGGCCGCGCACAGCGCCGCACCCGTTTCACCGAAGCCGGTCACCAACTGGAAGACCGGGTGCTCGGGCACGGCCTCGGCAAAGCTGTCCACCAGCCACTGCCCGACGCCCGGTGTGAGCTCGCTTGGCTTGAACACCACGGCGTTGCCCGCGGCCAGCGCATAGGTGATCGAGCCCATCGGTGTGAACGCCGGGAAGTTCCACGGCCCGATGACCCCGACCACCCCGTGCGGCAGGTACTCGACGGTGGCGGCCTGGCTGGCCATCAGCACCCCGGTCGCGACTTTCCGCCGGCGCAGCACCTTTTCCGCGTTGCCGGCCGCCCAGTGCAGATGGTTGATCACCAGGACCAGTTCCAGCCGGGCGTCGTCGAGCGGCTTGCCGGTCTCCGCGCAGATCACGCCCGCCAGTTCGTCGACGCGCTTGGCCAGCAGCTTCCGCCACGCGTCGAGCCATTGCTTGCGCCCCGCGAACCCGAGCTCGGCCCACGCCGACTGGGCTTCGCGCGCCGCCGCCACCCGCCCACCGACCTCGGCCGCGTCATGCATCGGATGGCGGCCCACGACCTCGCCGGTGCGGGGGTCGATCGATTCGAACGTCGGGGACTGCTCGGTGGTCGCGTTGGACGTCTCGACGCTGCCACGGGCGGTCTGGGTCATCGCCGGCCTCCCACCTTTACGTCGGTCGTTGTCATCGTGCAGCCTACGGAATCCGGTGTCCGACCGGGTCCGTCACGCGGTCGGCAGCTTCGCCCGCACCTGCCGTGCCAGGTTGGTGGCGTTGGCGCAGGTGTCCATCGGGATGTTGTTCATGTTCATCACCTCGACGTGCACGTACTCGCTCTCGCCCGCCGCGTTGGCCTTCTTGCGGTGCTCCCACTCGATCTCGCAGGTCGGGGGGTCGTTGGTGGGCACCACGACAGCCCGCACCCCGCCGAGGTCCAGGGGCGGCAGGGCGGTGCTCTGCGGGTCGCCGACCTCGAAGCTCAGCTCCACCGAGACGCCGTTGCCCGCGAACCACTCGCACTTGTAGAGACCTTCCCCGCCCGTCGAATCCGGCGTGGCGCCCATTGACGCGTCGCGAACCGCGGCCTGGTCGAGGATCCCGCATGGGTCGAACCCGGCCAGCCCACCGGACACGCGCGGACTGACCGGGGGTTTCGTCCGAATGATTTCGACAACGTCGGCCAAGATCTGCACGGCCGGGGAGCAGACGTCCGCCTGGTCGCTGCGCAGCTGGATCTCCAGCCCGCGCGGCGCGGCGAGCAGCCTGGTCTCGGCTCCGGTGTATGCCGCTCGCGTGAAGCAGGTGTCCGAACCGTTGTCGGTGATCTCGGCGGGCAGCCCGCCGATGCGGTGCGTACTGGGTTGGCCGGTCTCGGCATCGAAGTACAGGGTGACGTCGAAATCCTTGCCGTAGCGGTCCTTCATGTAGTTCGCGCAAGTCCCGAGGCCGTTCGGGGTGAATTGCGGCGCTGGTGTGCCGTATTTGCTCAGGTCGACCGCCTGCAGCGTGGCGCACACGTCGACGCCGCGCAGCCGGTCCGGCGCGAAGGCCGGGTCGAGCAGCCCGGGCTTGTTGGTTTCGAACTTCGGCACCTCGACGGTCCGCCGGGACGACACCGACTTGGCCCCCGCCGAGGCACAACCGGACACGGCGGTGAACACGGCGAGCAGCACGGCGATCAAGGTCACGGGGCGGGGCACGTCGATCACACTATCGAGCCGATCGCCCGCCGGGGGCCGGAACCTGCGGATCCGCCGGGAAGCCGACGGCGCCCGCACCGGAGGGTGGGGGCGCCGTCACATGGGGTGTTCGCGGCTTTACGGCTCGGGGGTTGGCGTCCTGGCTTCGTCGGGCACCACGATGGGTCGCAGCCTGGCCCAGCCCACTAGCACCACCGCGAACACGATCATGCCGATGCCGGCCCAGAGGTTGATGTTCAACCCGGCGGCCTTGTCAACGGCGGATTGCGGCTGCGTCGCTCCCACGACCACGAGCACCACGCCGTAGACGGCGAACAGCAGCGCGATCACCGTTCGGATGTCGAAGGCACCCGCGGTGTGCCCCGAACCCTGACCCGTCATGGGGAGACCTCCTTGTCAGCGTCAGCCGAAGATGATGTTGAGGGCGATGATGAGGACCAGGGCGATCCCGGCCAGCAGGCCCGGACGCCGGTACCAGCCGGCGTCCTCCCCGGTGGTGGCCGCCCGCAGGCTCGCCCGCGGCGTCAGCGCGTAGACCAGCCCCACCAACTCGGTCTCGGCCTTGGGCCGCGTCGCCAGCGACACCAGCACACTGACCACGATATCGACCACGAACGCCACACCCGCGCCCACGAAACTGGCCCCCTGCCCCGGCAGGTCCAGCACCCCGGTCTCCGACATCGCGAACACCACCACCGCCGAGACCGTGCCCAGCACCAGCCCCGACCAGCCCGCATGCGCCGTCATCCGCTTCCAGAACATCCCCAGGATGAACGTCGCGAACAACGGCGCGTTGAAAAACGAGAACAACTGCTGCAGGTAATCCATCAGGTTCGAATACCCCGCCGCGATGAACGCCGTGCCCACCGCCGCCAGCGTCGACCCCACCGTCACCCAACGACCCATGTTCAAGTAATAGTGATCCGCCCGGTCACGCACCACATAGGACTGCCAGATGTCATAGGTGAACACCGTGTTGAACGACGAGAGGTTCGCCGCCATCCCCGCCATGAACGAGGCCAGCAACCCCGCCAACGCGATGCCCAGAATCCCGTTGGGCAACAGATCCCGCATCAGCAACAAGATCGCGTCGTTGTAATCCACACTGCCCGACCCCGTCTGCTTGAACGCCGCCAACTCCGGGATCAGCACCGCCGCGATCATCCCCGGGATCACCACGATGAACGGGATGAACATCTTCGGAAACGCCCCGATGATCGGCGTGCGCTGCGCCGCCGACATGCTCTTGGAGGCCATCGCCCGCTGCACCTCGACGAAATTCGTCGTCCAGTACCCGAACGAAAGCACGAACCCCAGCCCGAACACCAGCCCCACCACGCTCAGCACACTGTTGCTGAACCCGGTCAACTGAGTGCCCGGCCACGCCGAAAGCTGCTCGGCACCACCCGGACCCGCACTGACCTTGGCCACCAGGCCCTGCACCCCGCCGACCTTGACCAGCCCCACGATCGTCAACGGCAACAACGCCGCCACGATCACGAAGAACTGCAACACCTCGTTGTAAATCGCCGCCGACAACCCGCCCAGCGCCGTGTAGGACAACACGATCGCCGCCGCCAGCAACACCGACAACCACAACGGCCACCCCAGCAACGCGTTGACGATGCTGGCCAGCAAATACAGGTTCACCCCCGCGATCAGGATCTGCGCCACCGCGAAACTGATCCCGTTGACCAGATGCGCCGCCTTGCCGAAACGACGCAACATGAACTCCGGAACGCTGCGCACCTTCGAACCGTAGTAGAACGGCATCATCACCACGCCCAGAAACAGCATGGCCGGCACCGCACCGATCCAGAAGTAGTGCATCGTCGGCATCCCGTACTGGGCGCCGTTGGCCGACATACCGATGATCTCGATCGCACCCAGGTTCGCCGAGATGAACGCCAACCCCGTCACCCACGCCGGCAACGCCCGCCCCGACAGGAAAAAATCGAGACTGGTGGACACCGCACGCCGCGCCAGATACCCGATACCCAGCACAAAAACGAAATACAACGCCAACAACGCAAAATCGACAGCGTTGGCATCGAGAAGCCGACCCTGGGCTAGCACCACCGCCACCCCACCTCCAGATCCAACAAATTCGAACGACAACCACCACACGTACAACCGCAGCCGGACAGTACCGCACAGTGGGGCAGATCACACCGGGTCGATATCATTTCGTTGGATCTCGACACTAAATCGATCAGGCGGTTGCCGCTGACTGAAGCGTCCCGCCGGGTGCCCGGGCAGCGCGCGACACCTCCCACAGCGCAGCAGGGCCATGTGAGTGATATGTGGAAAACCGCTCCCCCGCAACGGAATGTGACCGGTAGCGTCACCGTTGGCAAACGCGGCAGCGACTGGGGAGATGCTGTGAACGCCCGGATCGACCTGGCGATCATCGCCGGACTCTCGGAAAACCCGAACGACCGGACCATCGACGACCAGACGACGAGCGACACCGAATCCGCTCACAGCCGACCGGACCGGTTCCCTCGGCACCTCGCCCGACTGCTGGCTCAGGCCCCGTGGGCCGCTGTGCGGGCGCGGAGTTCCGGCCGACTGCGGCCGTGCGGCTGCCACGGCAAACCCGACCACAGCCGACGCGGATTCCGTTAAACGCCAACGCCTTTCAGCAGGTTGTCCACCGACGGCCTGATCGACTGCAATGTGATCAAAACAACCTGACAGATAGGAGCGGACACCTCGCCACCCCAGGGCCGACCCGGCCCCCCGGTGACGGGACGGCGTCAGTCAGAAGAGCCGGTACTCGTCCGGCTCGATGCCGCGCAGCGTGTCGTAGTCCAAGACCACGCAGCGGATGCCGCGATCCTCGGCCAGCGTACGCGCCTGCGGTTTGATCTGCTGCGCCGCGAACACCCCGGTGACCGGCGCCAGCAGCGGATCCCGGTTAAGCAGCTCCAGATAGCGGGTCAGCTGCTCGACACCGTCGATCTCGCCGCGCCGCTTGATCTCGACCGCGACGCTGGCGCCCGCGGAATCCCGGCACATCAGGTCCACCGGTCCGATCGCGGTCGGGTACTCGCGCCGCACCAGCGACCAACCGTCACCGAGGGTCGTGACGTGCTCGGCGAGCAACTCCTGAAGGTGGGCCTCCACACCGTCCTTGACCAGGCCCGGCTCGACGCCCAGCTCATGCTTGGAGTCGTGCAGCACCTCTTCGATGGTGATCACCAGCTTCTCGCCGGCCTTGTTCTGCACCGTCCACACGCCGGGGTCCTCGATCAGCCAGCACGGCGGGCTCATCCAGTTCAACGGCTTGTAGGCGCGGTCGTCGGAATGCACCGACACCGAACCGTCGGCCTTGACCAGCAGCAGTCGCTGCGCCATGGGCAGGTGCGCGGTGAGCCGGCCGACGTAGTCCACCTGGCAACGGGCAATGACAAGTCGCACCCGCCACAGAGTACGGACGTCGATCGAGAAGTCGAGCACCCCCGGGGCACACCGCCCATGATCACCGGTTCGGAAAGGCTGTACCTCGATATACGCACCAAGCGGTATACGCACTGAGCAAGATAACGTTACTCCTCGTGTCCTTTGCCCGAGCGCTGCTCCGCGTCAAGCCCGCCGAGCAACTCGCCGACGATGGCTCGCACACCCGGCTGCGCCGAACCTTGGGGCTGGTGCCACTGGTGGCGCTGTCGGTCGGCGCGACCCTCGGCACCGGGATCTTCGTGGTGCTCGCGAAAGCCGCGCCCGCCGCTGGCCCCGCCGTGGTCGTCTCGTTCGTGCTGGCCGGGGTCGCCGCGCTCTGCTCGGCGTTGTCCTACGCCGAGCTAGCGGGCAGCGTGCCGGTGTCCGGATCCGCCTACTCCTACGCCTACGCCACGCTCGGCGAACTGGTCGCCTGGATCTGCGGCTGGTGCCTGCTGCTGGAGTATGGGGTGTCGGTCGCTGCGGTCGCGGTCGGCTGGGGCGGCTACCTGAACGAGTTCCTGCAGGGCACCGTCGGCGTCACCATCCCGGATGCCTTCGCCGCGCCGCCGGGCGACGGCGGTGTGTTCAACTTCCCGGCCGCACTGATCGTGCTGCTCGCCGTGGGCGTGCTGCTGCTGGGCGTGCGGGAAAGCGCGCGAGCCACCACGATCACCACGCTGATCAAGATCGCGGTGCTGGTGTTCTTCTTCGCCGTGGCGATCACGGCCTTCCGCCCCGAGAACATGACCCCGTTCGCTCCGGCCGGATTCACGGGCATCTCGATGGGCGCCTCGGCGGTCTTCTTCTCCTTCATCGGCTTTGACGCCGCCTCCACGGCCGGCGAGGAAGCGCGCAACCCGTCCCGTGACCTGCCCCGCGCGATCATCCTGTCGCTGGCGATCGTCACCGCCATCTATGTGCTGGTCGCCTTCGCCGCGGTCGGCGCGGTCGGTGCCGGGGTTCTCGGCGGGTCCGATGCCTCGCTGGCGACTGCGCTGCGCATCGTGACCGGCCAGGGCTGGTCCTCGGTGGTGCTCGCATTCGGCGCGGTGGTCGCCATTTCCTCGGTGGTGCTGACCGTCCTGTACGGGCAGACCCGGATTCTGGTGTCGATGTCCCGCGACGGACTGATGCCGGGAATGCTGTCCAAGGTGAACCGGCGGGCGGTGCCGGCTCACAACACCGTGGTGGTCGGCACCGTGGTCGCGACGCTCGCGGCGGTGGTTCCGCTCAACCAGCTCGCCGAAGCGACCAGCATCGGCACCCTGGTCGCGTTCGGTCTGGTCAACATCGGTGTCCTGGTGCTGCGCCGCACCCGGCCCGAGCTACCGCGCAGCTTCCGCACCCCGCTGATGCCAGTGGTGCCACTGCTCGGCCTCGCCCTATGCGGGTACCTGATCTTCGGCCTCGACGCGATCACCTGGCTCACCTTCGCGATCTGGACCGCGGTCGGCCTCGTCGTGTACTTCGGCTACGGCCGCCGCCGGTCCAAGCTCAACCACCCGCTCACCGCGTCGTCCAAGTAGAAGTAAGGGAACTTTCCTGTCATCCGGAAGCCGTCCCCCCGTCTCCGGCGCGCCGCGAAGTGACAGGAAAGTTCCCATGCTGTTAATCAGGAGTGGCGTAGCCAGGCTGTGGCGTCGGCGGGGAGAAAGCCCGCTTCGGGTGGGGCGCTCGACAGGACGAGCTCGCCGGGCGGGAGCGGGATGGCTGTGGCACCGGTATTGACCAAGATCAGGATGTTGCCCGCGCGCCGGAAAGCCAGCACGTCTCCGATGTTGTGCCGGTCGTCCCAGCTGAACGTTTCGTCGTCGCTGAACGACCGGCGCAGTCGCAGCGCGGCGCGGTAGAGCGCCAGCATCGAATCCGGGTCGCCCCGCTGAGCCTGCACCGAATAGGTGCCCCAGCCGGCGGGTTGCGGCAACCACGAACGCGCGCTGCTGAACCCGAAAGACACCCCGTCGCGGGTCCATGGCAGCGGCACCCGGCAGCCGTCGCGGCCCTTTTCCTTGTGCTGGGAACGCACCCACTTCGGGTCGCGCAGGACCTCTGCCGGCAGATCCGCGACCTCCGGGAGCCCGAGTTCCTCGCCCTGGTAAAGGTATGCGGAGCCGGGCAACGCCAACACGAACAAGATCGCCGCGCGCGCCCGCCGGGTGCCCAGTGCGAGGTCCGTCGGCGGGTCGGTGCCGTTGGAGGCCAACCAGACCCGCAGGTCGACATCCCCGGGCAACCCCAACGCCGACACCTGCCGCACCACGTCGTGGTTGTCCAGCGCCCAGGTCGCCGTGGCGCCCACCGAGCACGCGGCGGCGATCGACTCCGTCACGATCCGCCGGTACTCCGCGGCCTGCCAACGCACCCGCAGGAATTCGAAGTTGAACGCCTGCTGCAGTTCGCCGGGCCGGATGTACTGGATTCGCCGATCGCCGCGCACCCACGCCTCGGCGACCCCGACCAGCGGCGGATCGAACTCGTGAAACACCCTGTTCCACTCGCGATACACGTCGTGCACCCCGGGCCGGTCCAGGAAGGGGTGGTCGGGATTGGCCGCGAAGTCGTCCAGCCCGCTGCTGCCCTCCCCGCCGACCACCTCGCGCAGCGGCTCGCGCAGGTCCTTGACCAAGGCCGCGGCCACGTCCACCCGGAAGCCGTCGACGCCACGGCGGCCCCAGAACCGCAGGATGTCCAGGAACTCGGCGCGCACATCGGGGTTTTCCCAGTTCAGGTCCGGCTGCTCCGGGGCGAACAGGTGGAGGTACCACTGGCCGTCCGCCACCCTGCTCCAGGCACGACCGCCGAAGCGGGACTCCCAATTGCTCGGCGGGCTCCCCCCGTTCGGCCCCTTGCCGTCGCGGAAGACATAGCGGTCACGCGCTGGGGAGCCGGGCCCGGCGGACAGGGCCTGCCGGAACCATTGGTGCCGGTTCGAGGTGTGGTTCGGGACGATGTCCATCAGCACCCGGATCCCGCGCTCGTGCGCGGCGGCCACCATCCGGTCGAAGTCCCGAAGCGAGCCCAAGGCAGGGTCGATGTCTCGGTGGTCGGTGATGTCGTAGCCGCCGTCGCACCACGGGGACGGGTAGCAGGGCGTCAACCAGATCGCGTCCACGCCCAGCCACGCCAAGTAGTCCAACTTGGATGTCAGCCCCGCGAGGTCCCCGACACCGTCGGCGTTCGAGTCGGCGAAGCTGCGGGGGTAGATCTGGTAGGTGACCGCATTTCGCCACCAGTGGTGTGGCATTCGGGCCCCTCCGCGAATGGTGATTGGTGTGCGCCTTCGAGGTTCCCAGTCCGTGTTGATTTACGCGCTTTCGGCGGTCACCGGCATTTAGTCCGCACCCAAGCAGAGCCTCAGGCGATCGCGCGCATATGCGAACACACCACGGTCTGACCGGGTGACGCGCCGTGCCCGCCGTCCGGCACGATGGCCGCATGCGACAGACGAGCAGCCGTGAGGTGTACGCCAACCCGTGGATGACCGTTCGCGAGGACGGCGTGGTCCGGGCCGACGGTTCCGAGGGGATCTACGGCGTGGTCGACAAGCCGGACTATGCGCTGGTGATCCCGCTCGACGGCGACCGGCTCCACCTCGTGGAGCAGTTCCGCTACCCGCTGGACACGCGACGTTGGGAGTTTCCGCAGGGCACCGCGCCGGACAGGGCCGACGTCGGGGCCACCGAACTGGCCGCGCGGGAGCTGCGCGAGGAAACCGGCCTGCGGGCCGCGAATCTCGTCGAGATCGGCGTTCTGGACGTCGCCGCGGGCATGTCCAGCCAGCGCGGGCGGGTGTTCCTGGCCACCGGACTCACCCAGGGCGAACACGATCGCGAACCGGAGGAGCAGGACATGCGCGCCGCGTGGTTCTCCCGGACCGAGTTCGAGAAAATGATCTGCGCGTCGGAGATCACCGATGCCCAGTCGATCGCCGCCTACGCCCTGCTTCTCCTGCACGAACGCCGGAACTCGGCCTGAACCGCCGCCGGGCTCCCCCGATCACAGCCCCACGCCGCCCAGCGTGGTCAGGTCGACGCGCTCCGGGGGCTTCGCCAGCATGCCCAGCACGCTTTCGATGCTCACGTCCCCGGCGAAATTCGCGGCCGCCGCAAGCGCGGCGTCGGCGCTGGCCTCGTCCGCCCACGCCTCGACCACCCGCACCGTGTCCGGGTCGCCGGAATCCTGACTGATGATGTAGAGCTCGCACCCCGGCACCTCCCGGAGGCCCTCAGCGACCTGCAGCATCGCGGCCGCGAGGTCGCCGCCCCTGCCGGGTTTCGCGGTGAAGGCCATCAAGCGACCGACCTTCGTGGTCATCGGCATCCTCCCGGCGGTTTCGAACCCTTCGGGGACCCTAGCCGCCGACGCCGACAGCCACCGGTCAAGCCTCCTCCAGCACCGAACGCAGGAACTTCCGCGTCCGCTCCTGCTCCGGCTTCTCGAACAACTCGGCGGGCGGCTTGTCCTCGATGATCTTGCCCCGGTCGAACATCAGCACCCGGTGCGAGACGTCGCGGGCGAACTTCATCGCGTGCGTCACGCACAGCATCGTGATGTCGCTGGTGCGCGCCAGGTCTCGCAGCACATCGAGCACCTCGGCTGCCAGTTCCGGGTCCAGGGCCGAGGTGATCTCGTCGAGCAGCAGCACATCCGGGCTCATTGCGAGCGCTCGGGCGATCGCCACGCGCTGCTGCTGGCCGCCGGACAGCTGCGTCGGATAGGCGTCGATCTTGTCCGCCAGTCCCACCATCTCCAGCAGCTCCCGCGCTCGCCGCTCGGCGTCCTCTGTGGACTGTCCGAGCACGTGGACCGGTGCTTCGGTGACGTTGCGCAGCACCCGCATGTTCGGGAACAGGTTGAACTGCTGAAACACCATCCCGATCCGCTTGCGCACCCTTCGCAGGTGCTTCTCGTCGGCGGGCACCAGGCGTTCGCCGCGCCGCACGTGGGTCAAGCACTCCTCGCCGACGTGGATGGTGCCGCCGTCGGCCCGCTCCAGGGTCATCAACAGGCGCAGGATCGTCGTCTTGCCCGATCCGCTGGGCCCGATCAGGGTGACCCGCTCGCCCGGCCGGACCGAGAAGTCCAGTTCGTCCAGGACCACGTTGTCGCCGAACCGCTTGACCACGCGGTCGAACCGGATCATGTCGTGGCCCGCTTCAGATCCCAACACGGCGTTCCAACCTCCGCACCAGCAGCGACGACGGATAGCTGAGCAGCAGGAAGCAGATACCGGCCAGGGTCAGCGGCTCGACGTACCGGTAGGCCTCCGACCCGGCCTCCTGCGCCGCTCCTACCAAGTCGAGTACCCCGATCGCCAGCAGCAGCGGCGTTTCCTTGAACATCGAGATCGTGTAGTTGCCCAGCGCGGGCAGCACCCGCGGGATCGCCTGCGGCAGGATCACGCCCGTCCACACCCGGTGGACGGGCAAGCTCAGCGCCGTCGCGGCTTCCCACTGGCCGCGTGGTACTCCCTCGATCCCTGCGCGGTAGACCTCCGAGGTATAGCAGGCGTAGTGCACGCCGAGCCCGATCACGCCCGTGGTCAGCGACGAGAACCGCACGCCGATATCCGGCAGCACGTTGAACAGGAAGTACAGCTGCACCAGCAGCGGCGTGCTCCGAACGAACTCGACGAACACCCAGACCGCCCCGCTGACCAGCCGGATCCGGGACCGGCGCAGCAGGGCCAGCACCAGGCCCAGCGCGAAGGCCACGATCGAACCGAGCACCGTGGCTTCGAAGGTCACTACTAGGCCGCGGAGGATGTCCGGGATGATCCGCCCGGTGAACTCCCAGTCCCAAATCAACTAGATCGCCCCGCCCTCGACCCGGCCGAGCACCTTGGCCGGCTCGACGGGTTTGCGGCCGACCGCCGCTGCCGCACGCCGTTCCAGCACCCGCATCACCGCCGTGATCAACACCGACAACACCAGGTACAGCGCCAGCATCAGCAGGTAGATCAGCGCGATCTGGCCGGTGAAGTTCGGTTCGAGGACGTCCCGGCCCTGGTAGGTGATCTCGTGCACGAAGATCAGCGACAGCAGCGCGCTGCTCTTCAGCAACTGGATGAACAGGTTGTTGAACGGCGGGATCATCTCCACCACCGCCTGCGGCAAAATCACCCGCCACATTCGCTGCACTGGGCTGAAGCTCAGCGCGACCGCGCATTCGTGCTGTTCCTTCGGTACCGCCTGCACCGCGCCGCGCACGATCTCGCCGCCGTAAGCACCGTGGTTCAGGCCGAGCACGAGGATGCCCGCCCACAGCGGCAGCAACTCGAAGCCGACCAGCAGCGGCAGCGCGAAGAAGATCCAGAACAGCTGGACCACTTCCGACGTGCCGCGCCAGACCTCGACGTAGACGCGAGCGATCAACCGTGCCCACCGCCACGGCGACAGCATGCCGAACCCGGCCGCGAACGACAGCACGATGCACAGCGCGATGCCGCCCAACGTCGCGATCACCGTCGCCGGCACACCCTGTAGCAGGACCGAGAGGAAGTGCGAGAAGTTCTCGAACATGTCGCCTCCCGCCGCCGGCATCAGCTACCGGCGCACAGCGCCTCCGTGGTCACCCCGGCCGGCGGCAGATTGTCCCGGGTGAAACCGAACGGCTCGGTGATGCGGAGCCATTCGCCGCTGTCGTGCAGCTTCTTCAACTCCGCGTTGAACGCTTCGCGCAGCGAGGTGTCCGGCGTGCGGAACACGAACGCACCCGCCTGCACCTCGGGCTTACCGTTGATCACAGGCGTGAACCCCTTGGTCACCTCGACCTGCGCGCCCGGGCTCTTCTTCACCAGGTCGTTGAGCGAGATGTTGGTCAACGCCGCGCAATAGACGCGCTTGTCGGTAACCGCTCGCAGCAGCGCGTTCTGCGTGTCGAAGACCTGCACCTGCGAGGCCGGCACCCCCAGCCGCAGGGCGTAGTCCTTCTCCACCGCCCCGCTGAGAACCGCGAGGTTGAGCTTCTTCTGCGCCACATCCTGGAACGTGGCAACCCCCTCGGGGTTGCCGGAGGGGACGAGGAACGCCGTGGCCGCAATGTAGTCCGGGATCGAGAACGCCGCGTTCTTGCAGCGCTCGGGGGTGATGAACATGCCCGCCGCGACCACGCTGAACTTGCCCGCGTTCAGCGCGGGGATCAGCTGGTTGAAGTCGACCTGCGAGGCCAGCAGGTTGCTGACACCCAGGTTCCGGAACACCGCGCGGGCAACTTCTGGCGCCTCGCCGGTGACCTTCCCGGACTGGTCGGTGAACCCGTAGGGCGCCTCACCCGCTATGCCCGCCTGGATGGTGCCGGAGCTGCGGGCCGCTTCGAGCGGATCACCGCCCGCACCGCCTCCGCCGGTGCGGGCGCAGCCGGCCAGAGCGCCGCCGCCCAGCACGAGCGCGCCCGCCGCGGCACCGGAGCCCTTCAGGAAATCCCTGCGTGTCCACCCTCTGCTCGCCATGACCATCGCCCCTTCAATGCGGGAGCAGGGTCCGTGCCCATAGTCAGGGGCGATCGTGTGATTTGCACCGCGAGAAGAGGGTGAAGTCGGTCAGTCGGTCACGCGTTCGATTTCCGCGCCGAGGCCGCGCAGGTTCTCCACGAAGTTCGGGTAGCCGCGATCGATGTGGAACACATCCCACACCTCGGTCGAACCGTCCGCGCACAGGCCGGCCAGCACCAGGCCCACCCCGGCCCGGATGTCGGTCGCCCACACCGGGGCGCTGGAGAGCCGGTTGAGGCCCCGCACCACCGCATGGTGCCCGTCGGTGCGGGCGTCGGCCCCCATCCGCACCAATTCCTCGATGAACCTGAACCTGGACTCGAACAGGTTCTCGGTGATCATCGAGGTGCCTTCGGCGACCGCCGACAACGCCAGCGCCATCGGCTGCAGGTCGGTCGGGAACCCCGGGTAGGGCAACGTCACGAAGTCCACCGCGTGCGGACGGCCGCCCATCACCACCCGGAAACTCTCCTCGCCGGTGGTCACCTCGGCGCCCGCGCTGCGCAGCTTCTCCAGCACCAGGTTCACGTGCCGCGGGTCGACCCCGCGCACCGTGATGTCACCGCGGGTCGCCGCCGCGGCGAAGGCCCAGGTCGCGCCGACGATCCGGTCCCCGATGACACGGTGCTCGACCGCCTTCAGCGAGGTCACGCCGTGCACCGTCAACGTCGAGGTACCGGAGCCCTCGATCTTGGCGCCCATCTGCTGCAGCATCACGCAGAGATCGACGATCTCCGGCTCCCGAGCCGCGTTGTCGATCACGGTGGTGCCCTCGGCGAGCACCGCTGCCATCAGGATGTTCTCCGTCGCGCCGACGCTGGGGAAATCCAGCCAGATCTGGGCGCCGCGCAGGTTCTCGGCCTCCGCCACCACCGCGCCGTGCTCGATGTGGCTGCTCGCGCCGAGCTGCCGCAGACCGTTCTGGTGCATGTCCAGCGGGCGGGAGCCGATCGCATCGCCACCAGGCAGCGTCACCACGGCGCGGCGGCACCGGGCAACCAGCGGCCCCAGCACGCACACCGACGCACGCAGCTTGCCCATCGATGGCGAGATCGCCTCGTGACTGATCGACGCGGGAGTCGTGATGTGCACGGTGCCGCCGTCGATCGACACCTCGCAGCCGAGGCTGCGCAGCACATCGGCCATCAGCGGAACGTCGAGGATCTCCGGGCAGTTGACGATCGTCGTCGTGCCCTCCGCCAGCAGTGCCGCCGCCATCAGCTTCAGCACGCTGTTCTTCGCCCCGACAACGTCGACTTCGCCGACGAGCCGCGCTCCACCGTGTACCCGGAAGTGCTCACTCACGAGCATCGAGGTTACGGCCCGGCCCTAACCGCCACCGGAGCGGGTTGCGACCACGCGAGCATGGGAACTTTCCTGTCACCCACCCCGCCCGAGCGCGAGCATGGGAACCTTCCTGTCACCCACCCCCGCCCAAGCACAAGCATGGGAACCTTCCTGCCACCCACCCCCGCCCAAGCACAAGCATGGGAACCTTCCTGCCACCCACCCCCGCCCAAGCACAAGCATGGGAACCTTCCTGCCACCCACCCCCGCCCAAGCACAAGCATGGGAACCTTCCTGCCACCCACCCCCGCCCAAGCACAAGCATGGGAACCTTCCTGTCACTACTTGCTGGTCGTGCACCGGCGAGATCCGCCTAGGCTGTCGGCATGGCAGTCCACCTCACGAAGATCTACACGCGGGCCGGTGATACGGGCACGACCCGGCTGTCGGACAACTCCAAGGTGCACAAGACCGATCCGCGGCTGATCGCCTACGCCGATGTGGACGAGACGAACTCGGTGCTCGGCGTGGCGCTGGCGACCGCGAAGCTCACGGACGACGTGGTCGAGGTGCTGCGGGCCGTGCAGAATGACCTGTTCGACGTCGGCGCGGACCTGTCCACACCGGTGGTCGAGAACCCGAAGTACCCGCCGCTGCGCGTCACCCAGGCCTACATCGACCGCCTCGAGGGCTGGTGCGACGAGTTCAACGAGCGGTTGGGGAAGCTGGACTCCTTCATCCTTCCCGGCGGCACCGTCGGCGGCGCGCTACTGCACCAAGCGCGGTGCGTGGCCAGGCGAGCCGAGCGGTCCGCATGGGCGCTGCAGGAGGCCGACGGCGAGCGCACGTCGCCGCTGCCCGCCAAGTACCTGAACCGCCTCTCGGACCTGCTCTTCATCCTCGCCAGGGTGGCGAATCCGGACGGCGACGTGCTCTGGAAGCCCGGCGGTAACGCATAACGAGCTCCACGAAGCACCTGCTCAGCCTGGCTCATCCCGGTACAGCCCGGACGACGTGTTGAGCGCGCCTCGGGCTGGCGACATCAGGTCTCCAGCACGAGGCGTCTGACGCGAGACCAGCGGCCTTCTCAGCGTCACGGCTTCATCGCCGCAGCGCGACGACTTCCTGCTGGAGTGCGTCGATCAACTTCGTAGCGTCCGCGTGGTCGTAGCCGACGTCTCGCGCGCCCCGCCAGCCCACCGGTCAACGCAGGGCTTTTTCGTACCAGTGCTTGGCGTATTGGTTGTCGTTGTAGGCGGGAATCTCGCGGTATCCGGCCGAGGCGGAGAGCGCGCGGGCTTCGTGGAGTTCGGCGGCGGTGTCCAGCCGAATCCGAGAGCAACCTTCGCGCCTGCTCGTGCTGCTGGCCATCCGGGAGCAGGGCAGCGTCACGCGCGCCGCCGAGCAGCTGCGCCGAACTCCCCCGGCGGTGTCGCAACAACTGGCTCGGCTGGAGAAGGCGGTAGGTGCCCAACTGGTCGAGCGGTACGCGCACGGCGTTCGCCTGACCCCGCTGGGCACCCGACTGGCCGAACAGGCCGAACGCATCGCCGCCGCGCTGAGCGACGCAACCGACGAAGCCGCTCGATTCCGCGACGAACACCGCAACCGGCTGCGCGTCGGCGCCTTCCCCACAGCCGGACTGGCGCTGCTGCCGGAGACGCTGGCCGCACTGCGCCACCGGCACCCGGGGGCCGCATTGTCCGTTGTGGATCTCGGCCCCGCCGAAGGCATCGACCGGATCGCCGGGCCTGCGCGCCGCGCAGCCTGCCGAACCGGCGCCAGCTGGAGGCTGCCGCTCGTGCCGAGGGCTTCACCCCGATGGTGGCCTTCGAGTTCGAGTCCTACGCCGTCGCCGAAGCGGTGGTCTCGGCCGGGGTTGCGGTGTCGTTCATCCCCCGCCTCGCCCTCGGCGACGCCCCGGGCACCGTGCACTGCCCGCTAGCGTCCGGGCTGCACCGCCGCATCCACGCCGCAGTGCCCACCAGCACCCAGCACGCCCCGCTGACTGACGTCTTCCGCCGACTGCTGCACGACATCTGCGCAGACCTCGACCGCCGGGCGTGAGCATGGGAACTTTCCTGTCATTCAAGTGACAGGAAAGTTCCCATGCTGTCAACGCATGAAAAAAGCGGGGCCCGGTAGGGACACCGCTGGTTGGTTCAGGATGCCCAGGGCACCGACCGGCCCGGGGGGGCTGATTCGAGCCAGGACAGGAAGCCCGTCAGGGCATCGGTGCTCATCGCCAGCTCCAGTTCCGGACCGGTCAGGTCGAGCACCGTCGATCCGGTCGGCATCGCGTAGGCCTCGGCCACCGACGGCTCGCGGCGCTGTGCGATCTCCACATCCCGCCGGTTGATCACCCAGTTCGGGCCCGACCGCAGACTCAACACCCGGTACCAGGCAAACTCCTCGCCACGGTAATGCGCGACACCCAGGTGCCAGCCGCGCCCCCCGCCGTCCTTGCGGACCCGCAACGCCACGTCAATGCCCCCGGCGCGCAGTTCCCGCAGCCGCCGCCACGCGAGCGCCCCAACGACCAGCGCAGCACCCAGCAGCAGCCCGAAGGCCACCGCGAGCAACAGGACCGGGGAACCCATGCGAGGCCCGGATCAGGCCGAGTGGCCGGCTGCTCGCAATCGGCTCAAGGCTCGTGCTCGGGCCTGTTCGTCTGCGCTCTTGACGTCCTCGCGGGCCTGCGCCACGTCGATCTCGTGGGCGAGCTCCGCGCTTTCCGCCAACACACTCACCCCGTCCGAGGTGACCGACAGGAAACCACCGTGCACCGCGGCGGTCACGGTCTCCTTCTCGGTGGTGGTGATGCGCACCACGCCACCCTCGATCAGCTCACCGAGCAGCGGCTCGTGCCCCGGCAGGATGCCGATCTCTCCCTCGGTGGTCTGCGCGACCACGGCGGTCGCATCCCCGGACCACAGGCGGCGCTCGACGGCGACCAGTTGGACGGACATGTTGGCCACGCGCGTCTCCTTTGTCGGGTGTGTGCCCGCAGTCTAGCCGGTGCCACCAGGGCGATCGTGACTGGCCGGGCTGGAAGTGCTTTGCCGCAACGGGGGTCGAGGTCCGCTCGGACCCCGACCCCCGTTCCCGGTCTGCCGACCCCGTCAGCGGGGTCCGCGGCTCACTTCTCCGTGAGCTTCTTGTACGCCTGCTCAAGGTCGTCGAGACCACCGATGGACAGGAACGCCTGCTCCGGGTAGTGGTCGAAGTCGCCCTTGCAGAGCTTGTCGAACGCCTCGATGGTCTCCTTCAACGGCACGAAGGAGCCCTCCTGGCCGGTGAACTGCTTGGCCACGAAGAAGTTCTGCGACAGGTAGCGCTCGATGCGCCGCGCCCGCTGCACCGTCACCTTGTCCTCTTCGGACAGTTCGTCCATACCGAGGATGGCGATGATGTCCTGCAGTTCCTTGTATTTCTGCAGGATCCGCTTGACCTCCTGCGCCACCCGGTAGTGCTCCTCGCCGACGATCGCCGGGTCGAGGATGGTGGAGCTGGACGACAGCGGGTCCACCGCCGGGTAGATGCCCTTCTGCGAGATCGGCCGGGAAAGCTCGGTCGTCGCGTCCAGGTGGGCGAAGGTCGTCGCCGGGGCGGGGTCGGTGTAGTCGTCCGCGGGGACGTAGATCGCCTGCATCGAGGTGATCGAACGACCCTGCGTCGAGGTGATCCGCTCCTGCAGCTCACCCATCTCGTCGGCCAGCGTCGGCTGGTAGCCCACCGCGGACGGCATCCGGCCCAGCAGGGTCGACACCTCCTGGCCCGCCTGGGTGAACCGGAAGATGTTGTCGATGAACAGCAGCACGTCCTGGTTCTGCACGTCGCGGAAGTACTCCGCCATCGTCAGCGCGGACAGCGCGACCCGCATACGGGTGCCCGGCGGCTCGTCCATCTGCCCGAAGACCAGCGCGGTGTCGGCGAGCACGCCGGACTCCGCCATCTCCACCCAGAGGTCGTTGCCCTCACGGGTGCGCTCACCGACACCGGCGAACACCGAGGTGCCACCGAAGTTCTTGGCGACCCGGCGGATCATCTCCTGGATGAGCACCGTCTTGCCGACACCGGCACCACCGAACAGACCGATCTTGCCACCCTGCACGTATGGGGTGAGCAGGTCGATCACCTTGATGCCGGTCTCCAGCATCTCGGTCTTGCCCTCAAGCTTGTCGAAGGCCGGCGCCTTGCGGTGGATCGTCCAGCGCTCGGCGTCCGAGCCGTAGCCCGGCTCGTCGAGGCAGTGGCCCAGGGCGTTGAACACGTGGCCCTTGACCACGTCACCGACCGGCACCGAGATGCCCGCACCCGAGTCGGTCACGGCCACGCCGCGCACCAGACCCTGGGTCGGCTGCATCGAGATCGTCCGCACGACGCTGTCACCCAGGTGCTGGGCGACCTCCAGCGTCAGCGTCTTGGCCATACCCTCCGCGGTGATGTCCGCGGTGAGCGCGTTGTAGAGGTCCGGCACCTGGTTTCGCGGAAACTCGACGTCCACGACCGGGCCGAGAACCCGGACGACGCGGCCAGTGCCCGTAGCAGTGCTAGTGGCAGTAGCAGTCATGTCACTCACTTCCTGCTGACGAGAGCGCCTCGACACCACCGACGATCTCGCTGATTTCTTGGGTGATCTGGGCCTGGCGAGCCTGGTTGGCCTCACGGCTGAGAGTGCGGATCAACTCGTCCGCATTGTCCGTCGCCGACTTCATCGCTGTCCGGCGGGCCGCGTGCTCCGACGCCGCCGCATCCAGCAAACCGGCGAACAGGCGGGTCTTGATGTACTTCGGCAGCAGAGCCCGCAGCAGGGTCTCCGCGTCCGGTTCGAACTCGAACGTCGCCCGGAGGGTCTTCGTAGGCTCTTCGGCGTACTCGACCTCCAGCGGCGCGATCCGCCTGACTGTCGGCTTCTGGGTGAGCATGGAGACGAACTCGGTGTGCACCAAGTGCAGCTCATCCACACCTAGAGTACCGTCCACCCCCCCGTCGTCGAGGTAGTCGTCGGCACCGGCCAGGAAGGCCCTGACCAGCGTCTCCCCCACCTCGGCGGCGTCGGTGTAGTTGGGCCGGTCGGTGAAACCGGTCCAGCTCGCCTCGACCTTCCGCTGCCGGAAACGGTAGTACGCCTCGCCCTTGCGGCCGATGACGTACAGCACCGGGGTCTTGCCCTGCTCCCGCAGCAGCGACTGAAGCTCCTCGGCCGCCTTGATCACGTTGGCGTTGTAACCACCGCAGAAACCCCGGTCACTGGTCACTACCAGCACCGCGGCGCGCTTCGGGTTCGAGCGCTCGGTCAGCAGCGGGTGGTCCAGCGTGCTCACGTCGGCCAGCGCGGTCAGGACGTTGGTGATCTCTTCCGCGTACGGACGGGAAGCCTCGACCCTGGCCTGCGCCTTCATGATGCGCGAGGTAGCGATCAGCTCCTGCGCCTTGGTGATCTTCCGGGTCGACTTGACCGACCGGATGCGGTTTCGCAGTTCCCGAAGTTGAGCCATGGCTATCCGGTCACTTCTTCGGGGCGGGGCGGTTGACCTTGACGGTCTCCTGGCCCAACTCGTCGGCCGCCAGTGCCTCGGCTTCCGGCTGCTCGCCCGGGGCGACGGAGGAACCGTTGGACGCGGTGAACTGGTTCTTGAAGTCCTCCACCGCCTCCACGATGAACTTGACACCGTCGTCGGAGAGCTGCTTGGTCTCGGCGATGTCCTTCAGCACCGACTCGTGGGTGCGCCGCAGGTGCCCCAGGAACTCGGACTCGAAGCGGCGGACGTCGCCGACCGGCACCGAGTCGAGGTGGCCCTGGGTGCCCAGGAACAGCGAGACGACCTCTTCCTCGACGGGCAGCGGCTCGCCCTGGCCCTGCTTGAGGATCTCCATCAGGCGGGTACCGCGCTCCAGCTGCGCTTTCGACGCGGCGTCCAGGTCGGAGGCGAACGCGGAGAACGCCTCCAGCTCGCGGAACTGCGCCAGGTCGATCTTCAGCGAGCCGGTGACCTTCCGCATCGCCTTGATCTGCGCGGAACCACCGACACGCGACACCGAGATACCGACGTCGATGGCCGGGCGCTGACCCGAGTTGAACAGGTCGGACTGCAGGAAGCACTGCCCGTCGGTGATCGAGATGACGTTGGTCGGAATGTATGCCGACACGTCGTTGGCCTTGGTCTCGATGATCGGCAGACCCGTCATCGAGCCGGCGCCCATCTCGTCGGAGAGCTTCGCGCAGCGCTCCAGCAGGCGCGAGTGCAGGTAGAAGACGTCACCCGGGTACGCCTCGCGACCCGGCGGGCGCCGCAGCAGCAGCGAGATCGCCCGGTAGGCCTCGGCCTGCTTGGTCAGGTCATCGAAGACGATCAGGACATGCTTGCCCTGGTACATCCAGTGCTGGCCGATGGCCGAACCGGCGTACGGGGCCAGCCACTTCAGACCAGGCGAGTCGGAGGCCGGCGCGGCGACGATGGTGGTGTACTCCATCGCTCCGGCCTGCTCCAGGGACCGCTTCACGCCGGCGATCGTGGAGCCCTTCTGGCCGATCGCCACGTAGACGCAGCGGACCTGCTTCTGCGGGTCGCCGCTGTCCCAGTTGCTCTTCTGGTTGATGATCGTGTCGACCGCGACCGTGGTCTTGCCGGTCTTGCGGTCGCCGATGATCAACTGGCGCTGACCGCGGCCGATCGGGGTCATCGAGTCGATGGCCTTGATGCCGGTCTGCAGGGGCTCGCTCACGCCTTGGCGCTGCACGACGGTCGCGGCCTGCAGTTCCAGCGCACGCTGGTCCTCGGCGGCGATGTCGCCGAGCCCGTCGATCGGCTCGCCCAGCGGGTTGACCACGCGGCCGAGGAAGCCGTCGCCGACCGGGACCGACAGGACCCGGCCGGTCCGCTTGACCTCCTGGCCTTCCTCGATCTTCTCGAATTCACCCAGGATGACCGCACCGATCTCCTGAGCTTCCAGGTTCATCGCGACACCGTAGATGCCGCCGGGGAACTCCAGCAGTTCCTCGGTCATGACCGAAGGCAGACCCTCGACATGGGCGATGCCGTCACCGGTATCGGTGACGACCCCGACCTCCTCGCGGCTGACCTCCGGGGAGTAGCTGGAGACGTACTTCTCGATCGCACTGCGGATCTCGTCCGACGAGATCGTCAGCTCCGCCATGTCTCGTTCCTGCCCTCGGTTCGTTCTTGGAAGGGAGTTGGTGTTCGACGCCTCGTCAGTCGGCGAGGTCGCGTCGAAGGGACTGCAGGCGTCCCGTGATGCTGCCGTCGATGACCTCGTCGCCGACCCGGATCAGCAGTCCGCCCTCGATCCCCGGATCGACCTCGAGGTGCAGGGCGATCGGCCGCGAGTAGATCCGCTGCAGGGTGCGCGACAACCGCTGCTGCTGCTCATCGCTGAGCGGAATCGCGGACCGGACGTGGGCCACCGAGCGCTCGCGGCGCTTCGCCGACAGCTCGGCCAGCTCTTCCAGCCCCTCGCTGACCCGCCGTCCGCGCGGCCGGGCCACCAGCTGGCGGATCAGCTCCAGGGTCACCGGCTCGACCTTGCCCGCGACGAGCTGGTCGACGACCGCGTGCTTGCCCGTCACGTCCCCCGTCGGGTCCGAGAGCAACCGCTCCAGGTCCACCTGGGAGCCGATGATGCGGCCCAACCGGAACAGCTCGTCTTCGACGGCGTCGAGTCGGCCGGCCCGCTCTGCCTGCACCAGCAGCGCGGTGCGGGCCAAGCGCTCCAGCCCGTCGACCAGGTCCGTCGGGGTGGACCAGCGGACCTGTACGGCCTCGACGACCACCGGCAGCGCCCGCGCTCCGAGCTTGTCCGCCAGCAGCCCGCGGGCCAGGTCCGCCCTGGACCGCGGGTCGATGGAGGCGTCGGCGAGCGCCCGCCGCAGCGTGGACTCACGGCCCAGCAGGGCGGCCACGCCGAACAGCTCGTCGGCGAGCCCGGTGATCTCCGCGGCCTGGGCCCCATCGGTGGCCTGCAGCAGCTGCAGCTCGGTGGCTGCCAGTGCCTCGCGGCTCGCGGCGTTCACGAGGGTGCTCAACTCTCAGCGCCTTTCACTCGGTTAGGCCTTGGCCGATTCGGACGACGCCGGGGCCGAGGCGGCCTCCAGTTCGTCGAGGAACCGGTCGACGGTGCCCCGCCGGCGGGCCTCGTCCTCCAGGGACTCGCCGACCACCCGGCCGGCCAGTTCGACCGCCTGGCGGCCGAGCTCGGACCGTAGTTCGGCGACGATCTGCGCCCGCTGGTGCGCCAACTGGGCCTGGCCCTGGTTGACGATCCGTTCGGACTCGGTCTGCGCCTGGGTGCGCATCTCTTCCAGGATCTGCTGGCCTTCGGCGCGGGCGTCATCGCGGATCCGGGCAGCTTCCGCGCGGGCCTCGGCCAGTTGCGACTTGTACTGCTCCAGGGTCCGCTGTGCCTCGGCCTGCGCGGCCTCGGCCTTGGCGATACCGCCCTCGATCCGCTCGCTGCGCTCCGCGTAGACCTTCTCGAAGCGCGGGATCGCGTACTTCCAGAGCACGAACAGCAGCAGCACGAACGCGACCAGTCCGACAACGATCTCCGAGGGATCCGGAACGATCGGGTTGTGCTGGCCTTCCGCCGCCAACAGCATCTGCGTCTTCACCACAACGTCTCCCAACGCGTTGAGCCGTTATCAGGCAGCGGACGCGATGAAGTAGACAACCAGACCGATCAGCGCCAGCACCTCGACCAGAACGAAGGAGATCCAGGCGATGCCCTGCAGCTGGCCCTGGGCCTCGGGCTGGCGAGCGGTGCCGTTGATGACCGCGGCCCAGATCAGGCCGACGCCGATACCCGGGCCGACAGCGCCCAGGCCGTAGCCGATCGCGGCCAGACCGGGGTTGATGCTGCCCGCGGCTTCGGCGGCCTGCGCAAGAACGATGTTGCTCACTTTCACTACCTTTCACTCGGTCCGCTTCCGCGCGGATCGGAGGTCTTGGTCTTTCTCGTCAGTGCTCGGCGGCCAGCGCCGCGCCGATGAAGTTCGCGGTCAACAGCGCGAAGATGTAGGCCTGCAGCACCTGGATCAAGGCTTCGACGAACGTCAAGGCAATGGCGAAGGCGATCGAGACGATCGAAATCGGTTTGTACACCGCACTCGCCTCAACGAGCAGGTACTCCCCGCCCAAGGTGAACACCAGCAGGATCAGGTGTCCGGCGAACATCGCGGCGAAGACTCGGACCGCAAGGGCGGCCGGCTGCGCGATGAACTTCTGCAAAAACTCGATCGGGGAGAGCAGGACGTAGATCGGCTTGGGCACCCCGGGTGGGAACATGACGTGCTTGAAGTAGCCCAGGAAGCCGTGCCGCGCGAAGCCGACCCCGTGGAAAACGACGTAGACCACGGCGGCCAACGCGATCGGGAAACCGATCCGGGACATCGTGGGGAACTGGACGATCGGGATGATGCCGAAAATGTTGTTCACGAGAATGAAGGTGAACAACGTGAAGATTAGCGGCACGAACGGACGGAAGTCCTTGGCACCGATCTGTTCCCGGGCGATCTTGTTGCGGCTGAACTCGTAGACGAACTCCGCCACGAACTGCCCCTTGCCCGGAATCAACTTCAGGTTCCGGGTGGCGATCACGAAGTAGGCGCCCACGATGATCGCCGACAGCACGACGAGGAGCATCGGCTTGGTGACTCCGCCGAAGATCGGCGGAAGGACAAAGCTATCGGCACCCGGCGGTTGGAACGTTCCGCCCTCGGCCAGCATCAGCGCGCCCAACTGGGCTCCTTCCGGTTCTCCCGGTGAACATCACTCTGCCGGGGGAATCGTCACGTTTTGCACTTAACGTACCCGATACGCGATCTGGCACGCGGAGGGGCCCTCCCCACCGCGTGGGATCGCAGGACCTCCGTGGAGTTCTTCGACCCGCGCTGTGCAGGGAAGGCTTCTGCAACGGCACGATATCAGCGGGTAAGTAGCCACCCGACATGCTGGTCCACTACCGGCCATCCGGTCCAATGGCCGAGCGCGGGAAACCTCGTCGGAACGGTTCAGTTCCCCGGCACGACGGTGGGAATCTTGGTGCGCTTGAAGGCCACTACCTCGGCGCCCGCCCACACCATCACGGTAGCGAGCATGGTGAACGCCAACGACTCCCGGTGGATCATGTCGATGCCGCCGAGCAACGTCATCACCACCAGCAGCACGATCATCTTGCCGATGTAGCCGCCGAGCGCGGCGACCATCACGAAGTGCGGGCTCATGCCGCCGGTGAACCGCATCAGCCAGATCGTCAGCAGCGACGACGCGAACGCCACGACGCCGCCGACCAGCGCACCGATCAGACCGGGCACGCCGACCAGGACGGTCGCCACGATCGCCCCGATGGCCACCGTCGCCACCCCCGGCCACACCGCGGTGCGCAGCATCGCCGCGGCGAGCTTGCGCACGATCTCGGCGTGCGGGTTCACCGGCTCTGCGTGCTCGCCAGCGCTCCCAGTGCTCTCGGCGGGGGTCGGCGTGTCGGTCGCTTCGCTCATCGGGACTCTCGATCGGCTCGGGCTCTCATACGCGGAATCACCGAGATGATAGCCGCCAGCAGCACCCCAAGGCCGACGACCCATGCCACCACAACGGCGTTGAACAGCGTCAACGACACGGCGCCGAAGGCGATGACGGCCGCCCACAGGTAGATCAGCAGCACCGCGCGGCGCTGCGAATGCCCGATCTCCAGCAGCCGGTGGTGCAGGTGCATCTTGTCGGCGTGGAACGGACTCTTGCCCGCCCGGGTGCGGCGCACCACGGCCATGATGAGGTCCAGCAGCGGCACGAACAGCACCGCCGCGACCACCAGCAGCGGTGACAGCAGGGCGATGGTGTCGGTCGGGTTCGGGCCGGTGTAGTCCATCCGGCCGGACGCGGACGTGCTGGCGGTGGCCAGCATCAGGCCGATCAGCATCGACCCGGAGTCGCCCATGAAGATCTTCGCGGGCTGAAAGTTGTGCGGCAGAAAGCCCAGACAGGCCCCGGCGATCGCGGCCGCGATCAGCGCCGGCGGGTAGGCGGTCACGTCGCCGTTCTGCCGGTCCAGCACGCCGAGGCAGAACACGAAGGTGGCGGTGGCCGAGACGAGGCCGATGCCGGAAGCCAGCCCGTCCAGCCCGTCCACGAAGTTCATCGCGTTGATCATCGCGACGACCAGCAGCACGGTCAGCAACTGGCCCTGGTTGCTGCCCAGCACCATGAGCTGCCCCACATGGCCCTCGGTGCCGCCCCACGGCACCCAGAACACGAACCACTGGACGCCGAAGAGCACCAGGATCCCGGCGGCGGTGACCTGCCCGGCCAGCTTCGTCAGCGAATCCAGTTCGAAGCGGTCGTCCAGCGCGCCGACGAGCACGATCAGCCCACCGGCGATGATCACCGCCAGGGTGTCGTTGGAGTAGGAAAAACCGCGCGACAGCGCCGGCAGGTTGGCGGCCAGGAACATCGCCGCGAGCACTCCGCCGTACATCGCGACGCCACCCATCCGCGGCATCGGCGTGACGTGCACGTCGCGCACCCGGGGGTAGGCGACCGCACCGACCCGGATCGCCAACAGCCTGACCAGTCCGGTCAGCAGGAAAGTCGCCGCGGCGGCGGTGAGCAGGACCAGCAGGTATTCACGGGCGGGAAGGCCGGCCGGGGCCCAAGGTGCGTTGTCCATACCGGCGGCTCACCCGCGCGGTGCCGAGGCCCGCGGGAATTCGATATCCAGCCCCCAGAACGGATTGATCAAGCCCGGCGCTCCTCATCGCTGTCCACGTTGCGGATCCGAGCACTAACGCTATCGGCCCGCGCCCGGACGGGTTTCACCGGTCCGCTTCGAGCTCCACGCCGAGCACCTCCGACAGGTCACCGAGGCTCACCGCGCCCTCCCGCAGCACCCGTGGCGTGCTCTGGGTGAGGTCGACGATGGTGGAGGCGACCGGTTCGCCGGACGGGCCTCCGTCGAGGTAGACCGTCACCGATTCGCCGAGCTGCTCGCGTGCCTGGGCGGCGTTGGTGGCCGGTGGCTGACCAGTACGGTTGGCGCTGGACACGGCCATCGGGCCGACCTCGCGCAGCAGGTCCAGGGCCACCGGGTGCAGCGGCATCCGCAAGTTCACCGTGCCCCGGGTATCGCCGAGATCCCAGGAAAGCGATGGTGCCTGCGGCAGCACCAGCGACAGCCCGCCGGGCCAGAACGCTTCGATCAGCGCGCGCGCCTGCTGCGGGACCGACATCACCAGCCCATCCACAGTGGACCAGGAGCCGACCAGCACGGGCACCGGCATGTCCGGGCCGCGCCCCTTGGCCGCCAGCAGAGCGTGGACCGCGTTCGAGTCGAAGGCGTCCGCGCCGATGCCGTAAACCGTGTCGGTGGGCAGCACGACGAGCCCACCCGCGCGAACCGCGTTGGCCGCGGCGGCCAGGCCCGCCTCGCGGCTGTCCGGAATGGTGCAGTCATAAACGGTGCTCACACCCCGAATCCTGGCACGCCCGGGGCCGGCGCCGTCCGAGTGGTGCGGTCGCTGGTGGTCCTGGAATATTCGTCACGAGTAACGCCCGAGCGCTCGACCGAGATCCGTTGAATGTGTTCGCATCGGGCAACGTCGGCGCCGCTCGCACGTCTGCCGGAAGCGGGCACGAGTCCCGGACGAACAGGAGGAGAGAGAGCATGACCGCCCCACCGCAGGGTGTCGAGGTCGACCAGATCGAGTTCCCGGCTGGCAAGATCCGCTTCTACCGCGCGGGTTCCAGCGGCCCGGCGATCGTCTTGCTGCACGGTGGCGGCCCGGACAACGCGCTGCTGAGCTGGCGCCGCACGATCGGGGTGCTGGCGGCCGACCATCGGGTGTTCGCACCGGATCTTCCCGGCCAGGGCGGCAGCATGCCGTGGCGCGGCAGCGCGAACCAGCGCACCTTCGAAGAGATGCTGCGCTGGCTGCTGGACGCTTGGCGGGTGCCTGAGGTGATCTTGGTCGGGTTGTCGATGGGCGGCAGCATCGCGGCCGGTTTCACGCTGCGCCATCCGCAACGCGTGCGCGGACTCGTGCTTGTGGACAGCACGGGCCTGCAACACAAGGTGCCGCACCACTTCTTGACCTACGCGCTGCTGCGGTCCCGGTTCGCCGGTCCGCTTGCGGCGAAGTTGTTGCGCCTCAACCGTTCCCTCGCGCGGCAGATGCTCACCCGGGGTTTCTTTACCGGTGGGCAGCCCGTGCCGGACCTGGAGTCCATTGTCGACGAGATCGTCTCCGAAGCCGGCGCGCGGGGCTCGGTGTTCGCCGACTGGCACGCCGACGCCATCGACCGGCGGGCGATGCGCATCAACCACCTGCCGCACCTGGGCCGGATCCAGTGCCCCGTCATGGTGATCCACGGCGAGCGGGACGCGATCGTGCCGGTCTCGGCCGCCCGCGACGCCGCCGGCGCGATCCCGGGCTCGTCGCTGCGGGTGATCTCCGAAACCGGCCACTGGCCGAACCGGGAGAAGCCCAACGAGTTCAATGCCCTGCTGCGGGAGTTCGTCAACACCAACAACTGATCCCGGGCCCGGTGGGCGAAGCATGGGAACCTTCCTGTCACCCCACCACCACGAGCAAGCACGCCAGGCGGTGGGCGAAGCATGGGAACCTTCCTGTCACCCCACCACCACTGCCGTCACCGTGAGCAGGCGCGGCGGGCGGTGGCGAAGCGGGGGCGACCTGCGAGGTCGGTGTGCTCCTGGACGTCGTCGAGTACACGGCGGGCACGCAGAAGGGCGGGCACCGAACCGCCGTGGGTGTCGTCGTGCTCGATGGCCACCCCGCCGCCCGGGCGAAGCAGCCGAGCCGCGCAGCCGACGACGCGGCGGACCACGTCGAGACCGTCATGGCCGCCGAACACGGCCTCGTGCGGGTCGTGGTTGCGGACCTCCGGCGGCACCGGGGTGCCCTCCGGCACGTACGGCGGGTTGCAGAGGACCAGGTCGACCAGGCCCTCCAGCTCCATGAACAGCGTCGGATCGGTGACGTCCCCCGCGTAAAGCCGGATCGGGGTGTCACCGGCCTGCGCCTGCCGGTCGGCGTTCCGGCGGGCCCAGGCGAGCGCGGCCGGATCCTTCTCGACCGCATGCACATTGGCGTCCGGGCGGGCGTTAGCCATCGCCAAGGCAAGCGCCCCGGACCCTGTGCAGAGGTCCACCACGGTCGGCCGGTCCACGCCTTCCAGCGTCGCCAAGCCCCACGCGAGCAGCAGCTCTGTCTCCGGGCGAGGCACGAACACTCCCGGCCCGACACTCAGCGTGACGTTTCCTAGCGCCGCAGTGCCGGTGAGATGCTGCAACGGCACGCGCGCAGCGCGCCGACGCACTAGGTCGTGCAGCGCCTGGACGACCGGCGGATCGACCAGCGGCACCATCATCAGCTTGGTGCGTTCGACCCCGAGCAGATGCGCGGCGAGCAACTCGGCATCGGTGCGGGGGCTTGCCACACCCGCTGCGGAGAGCATGCGTTCCGCCTCGAGAATGGCCAGGCGCAAGGGCTGTCGACTCACGTCGTCAGCTTAAAGTGCCAGTCGCTCTTTCCGGTCAGCGGCGAGCAGCGCGGCCAGCACCGCGTCGAGGTCGCCGTCGAGGACCTGGTCCAGGTTGTAGGCCTTGTAGTTGACCCGATGATCGGAAATTCGGTTCTCCGGGAAGTTGTAGGTGCGGATCCGCTCGGAACGGTCCACTGTGCGCACTTGGCTACGCCGCGCCTCCGAAGCCTCCCGCTCGGCCTCCTCCTCGGCGACGGCCTGCAAACGCGCCTTGAGCACCTGGATGGCGCGCTGCTTGTTCTGCAGCTGCGACTTCTCGTTCTGGCAGGACACCACGATTCCGGTCGGCAGGTGGGTGACCCGCACCGCCGAGTCGGTGGTGTTCACGCTCTGCCCGCCCGGCCCGGAAGACCGGTACACGTCGATGCGCAGATCTTTCTCATCGACCTCGACCTCGATCTCCTCCGGCTCGGGGTAGACCAGCACGCCGGCGGCCGAGGTGTGCACCCGGCCCTGCGACTCCGTGACCGGCACCCGCTGCACGCGGTGCACGCCGCCTTCGAACTTCAGCCGCGACCAGACCCCGTCGGGGCTGGTGTCGCCGCTCTTGGCCTTGATCGCAACCGTGGCGTCCTTGTAGCCGCCGAGATCGGATTCGGTCTTGTCCAGCACCTCGGCCCGCCAGCCTTGGCGCTCCGCGAACCGCAGGTACATGCGCAGCAGGTCGCCGGCGAACAGCGCGGACTCTTCGCCGCCCTCGCCGGACTTGACCTCCAGCAGCACGTCGGATCCGTCATGCGGGTCGCGGGGCAGCAGCAGTTCGGTGAGCTTCGCCTCCAGCGGCGAGATCGACTCGGCTAGCCGGTCGGCCTCCTCGGCGAAGGCGGCGTCCTCGGCGGCGAATTCGCGGGCGGTGTCGAGATCGGATCGGGCCTGGTCCAGTTCCCGCGCGGTGCGTACGATCGGCGTCAGTTCGGCGTAGCGGCGGCCAAGCTTGCGGGCGTTCGCCTGGTCGGCGTGCACGCCGGGATCAGCCAGTCGCTGCTCCAGTTCCGCGTACTCGGCGAGCAACCCTTCGAGCTTCGATGTCTCCACTGGCGACCCTCTTCACTTGCTGCGGACGTTCGGACACCAAACGCAACAACGGCGCCCGTCCCGCGCTGCTCGCGTGGAACGGGCGCCGTCGGCGCAGCTACTTACGCGTCTTGTCGCGCTTGCCGTAGCGGGCCTCGAAGCGGGCCACGCGGCCACCGGTGTCCAGGATCTTCTGCTTACCCGTGTAGAACGGGTGGCACTTGGAACAGACCTCAGCGGTGATCTGGCCGGTGGTGCGGGTGCTGCGGGTGGTGAAGCTGTTGCCGCAACCGCAGGTCACCTGCGTCACCACGTACTCGGGGTGAATGCCAACCTTCAACGGCTTGTCCTCTCTACTTGGCCGCCGGGTCCACGCGGTGACTGCCGCGCGGTGAACCGGTGCCGGATCAACCCTGCATTCTGCCAGACCAGGGCTCGTGACCTGCAACGCAGGGGGTCGGTCCGGTATTCCGGAGGGGCCGTTCGTCGCGCCCGCGCAACCGCCTAACGCAGCAAACGCACCGTCTGCCGAGCCGCCGGGAACCGAGGATGCACGCGCGGCGATACACCGTTCATCCTCAACGCGTGCTGCTGTGTTCGATCCTGGGAAAGCTCACGGTGCGGTCGTGGATTTCCCTCCCCCTGCTCTTCCTCGGCAGCTCCGTCGGCATCGCTGCTCTCCTCGACCAGTTGCTCGTGCGGAGCCCTCACCCCGATCGGGACGTGGATCTCTCGGCCCCGCTGCTGTTCGGGTTCGCCGCCGGGCTGGCCCTGCTCAGCGCCGGTCACGTCCGCTGGAGCTTCCGCTGGCAACGCATCCTGCGGTTCAGCTACCCGCTGCTGATGGTGGCCTGCGCCCTGGCCGTGGACGGACTGCAGCTACCCGTCTTCGCGGCCCTCACCGTCGGCCCGGTCGCCGTCGCGCTGCTGACCGTGCTGCTGGTCCGCGCCTACCACGACCGCGACGCCCCGGAGTGCTGCCAGGCCTGACCCACCCTCCCCCGGTGTGAGCATGGGAACTTTCCTGTCACCAAAATGACAGGAAGGTTCCCATGCTCACGTCACGCCCCTGGAAAAGCGGCAGGGCCCGCACCGGGGTCGGTGCGGGCCCTGCCGTCGGGTGGGACTGAGCTGCCGGTCGGAACCGGTCAGTCGTCGTCCTTGCCCGGGGTGGTCTTGGCGACCTGCATCAGGAACTCGATGTTGGTACGCGACTTGCGCAGCCGGTCCTGCAGGAGCTCCAGCGCCTGCTGCGCGTCGAGCGCGGCGAGCACCCGGCGCAGCTTGTGGGTGACGGCCAGCTCGTCGGGCGAGAGCAGGATCTCGTCCTTCCGGGTGCTGGAGGAGTCCACGTCGACCGCCGGGAACAGCCGCTTGTCCGCGAGCTTGCGGTCCAGCTTCAGCTCCGCGTTACCGGTGCCCTTGAACTCCTCGAAGATGACCGTGTCCATCGTGGAACCGGTCTCCACCAGCGCCGTGGCGAAGATGGTCAGCGAGCCGCCGTTCTCGATGTTGCGGGCCGCGCCGAGGAACCGCTTCGGCGGGTACAGCGCGGTCGAGTCCACACCACCGGACAGAATTCGCCCGGACGCCGGGGCCGCCAGGTTGTAGGCGCGACCCAGCCGGGTGATCGAGTCCAGCAGGACGACCACGTCGTGGCCCATCTCGACGAGCCGCTTGGCCCGCTCGATGGACAGCTCCGCGACCGTGGTGTGGTCCGACGGCGGCCGGTCGAAGGTGGAGGCGATGACCTCACCCTTGACCGAGCGCTGCATGTCGGTGACCTCTTCCGGACGCTCGTCGGCGAGGACGACCATCAGGTGGCATTCCGGGTTGTTCGTGGTGATCGCGTTGGCGATCGCCTGCAGCACCATCGTCTTGCCGGCCTTCGGCGGCGAGACGATCAGCGCGCGCTGGCCCTTGCCGACGGGCATCACCAGGTCGATGATCCGGCCGGTCAGGTTGTGCGGCTCGGTCTCGAGGCGCAGTCGCTCGTTCGGGTAGAGCGGGGTCAGCTTGTGGAACTCGGGGCGGCTCTTCGCCGCGTCCGGGTCCAGGCCGTTGATGGAGTCCACCCGCACCAGCGGGTTGAACTTCTGCCGCTGCTGCTCGCCCTCCCGCGGCTGCCGGATGACGCCCTTGATCGCGTCGCCGCGACGCAGGCCGTACTTGCGGACCAGCGACAGCGACACGTAGACGTCGTTCGGGCCGGCCAGGTAGCCGGAGGTGCGCACGAAGGCGTAGTTCTCCAGCACGTCCAGGATTCCGGCCACCGGCAGCAGTACGTCGTCCTCGCGGACCTCCGGCTCGCCGCCCTCGCCGCGGCCGCGGTTGCGGCGGCGATCGCGGAACCGGCGGCCACGACCCCGACGACCGCCCTCGTCGTCATCGTCCTGGCGGTTGTCCCGGTCCTGCCGATTCTCCCGGTTGTCCCGCTCCGGGCGGTTGTCCCGCTCCTGCCGGTTGTCCCGCTCCTGCCGGTTGTCGCGGTTGTCCGGCTTGCGCTCGGTACCGCGCTGCTCCTCGGCACCACTCGATTCGGTGCCCGCGCCAGCACGCCCGGACGAACGACGCCTGCGGTTGCCGCGCCGGGTTTCGTCCTCACCGCCGGCCTCGGCGGCCTGCGGCCGACGGGTGCGACCGCGGGTGGGGGCCCCGTTGGAGCTGAGCTCGGCGGCGGTCTCGCGCGGGGCGCCCTCGGCCTCGTCCAGCGCCGGCTGGTGGGCCTTGGCGGCCGATGCTTCCTCGGCGCGGGCCGGGCTCTTCCTGGCCGTGCGGGTACGCGGCGCCGTGGTGCCTCCCTGCTTCTCCTTGATGGCCGCGATCAGGTCGCCCTTGCGCAGACCACCAGTCTCGATCCCCAGTTCCCCCGCGAGTTGGCGCAGTTCGGCAAGAACCATGCCGGAGAGCCCACCGCGTCGCCGCGGGGTGCCGTTGGCCTCGGATTCCTGCTGGCCAGCCGAAGAGGCGTTCCTCGCCTCGCTGCTCAACAGTTCGGTGTTGCTCACGAATGTCCTTCCTGACCGGACCGCGCCTCCTACGCGGCCCAGCGGATTGCCCGCCCGCTCTGGAGTGCGGGCGGCCGGTGTGTGCTACCAGCCCTTTTGCCGGTCGGATCAGCTCCGCGCACGCGGCGCGACCGATTTCGGCGATGGCTCGGGGAACCAGCAGCACCGGGCGGTGGGAGGTACCCGGCTCGCGTGTCCCGTGTGCGACGCATCTACTCCGATCCACACGTGCCGATGCACGCCCTGCTGCCGCCTCATTCCAGGAATCCCCGACTCAACTTGCGCCCCGGCGGTGAACCGGGGAGCTCCGGGTCCTCGAGCCGGTGCCATGGTCACCTTGAGGGCCACACCGTGGAACTTAAGGCCCCCACCCCGACATCGGCAACGGATGTGCACCGCCGATCGCCCCGAAGCGAACTCAATTGAGTTGACAACTCCTGCCTCGGTCACCGCGATCGCCGAACCTCCCTAAGTTGATCTTCACCCGTGGCGGGTGGAGTCAATTCACGGCGGGAGATGCGCCCCGGAAAACGATGTTCCGGACACGGCACCGGCGCCCTGGGCGCGGTGACTGATTGACCTTGAGGGTAGACGCCCCATAGTTCGGGTGCAACAACCCCCTGGGCGTGTGGGACGCCCGGTTAGATCACGCCGTCGGCAACTCCCCGGCGAAAGCCGCTGGTCCCCGACGACACTTCCTTTGTACCACCCCGGCGCAAGGCGCCGGTTCCGGGGCCGTGAACAGGGCCTTCCGGCCCGGATTCACGGCCCCGTCAGTCCTGCGGCTCGACCCGCACACCGTCCTGATCGACTGGAAGAAGCAGCGCGTCGAAGCCGTTCGGCGCAATTTCGGCCGGAAGCGCCCCGCCGGGCGGGAACGCCAGTACTGTCGGGCCCGCACCGGACACTGCAGCGGCGATGCCGGCCGCGCGCAACTGGCGGACCAGCGCGATAGTCTCCGGCCAAGCCGACTCACGGTAGTCCTGGTGCAGCCGGTCGTCGGTGGCGGCCAGCAGCAACGTTGGATCACTGGTGATGGCATGCACCGCCAGCGCCGCGCGGCTGGCCGCGAACGCGGCATCGGCATGCGGAACCCGTTCGGGGAGCAGGCCGCGGGTGGTGTGCGTCGACGACTCGGCTTGGGGGACAAGGACGATTGGTGACACGTCTGGATGCGGTTGCATCCGGACCGCATGGAAGCGCCCGGATTCCTGCCAAGCGACGACAAATCCGCCGAACAGGCTCGCCGCCGCGTTGTCCGCATGCCCTTCGCGGACCGCCGCCAACTGCAACGCGCGTTCGGCGATTTCCTTGTCCCGCAAGTCGAACCCGGCGAGCCCGAAGGCGGCGGCGACCCCGGCGACGATGGCCGCCGCCGAGGAGCCCAGCCCGCGGGACTGCGGAATCGCGTTCTGGCAGTGCAACCGCAGCGCCGGGGCCGGAAAACCCAGTTCGGCCAACGCCTTGTGGATGACTCGCACCACCAGGTGACGCCCGTCGGTGGGCAACGCGTCGGCGCCCTGCCCCTCGACCGCCACGCTCGCCGAACCCGCCACACCGTCGACGACCCGCACGGAAACCGTGTCGTACAAGGACAACGCCATGCCGAGCGTGTCGAACCCGGAGCCGAGGTTCGCGGTGGAGGCGGGCACTGTCACCCGGACAGCCGAAACCGGCAGCCCGGTCACACCCCGTCCGGTCATGCCAGTTCCAGTGCGGTGGCGACCGCCCCGGGGTCCACCGGCAACGGCTCGACCTCGACCATGCCGGACAGCGCGGTGTCCGGGTCCTTCAGGCCGTGGCCGGTCACCGTGCACACCACGACCGAGCCCGGCGGGATCCGGCCGTCGGCGGCGGTGGCCAGCAGTCCGGCGACGCTGGACGCCGAGGCAGGCTCGACGAAGACGCCTTCCCGCGCGGCCAGCGTCCGGTACGCGGCGAGGATCTGCTCGTCGGTCACCGCTTCGAACAGGCCGCCGGACTCGTCCTTGGCGCGCACCGCGCCCGCCCACGACGCCGGGCTGCCGACCCGGATGGCGGTCGCGATGGTCTCCGGCCGCGCGACGGGCTGACCGTGCACCAGTGGCGCGGCACCGGATGCCTGGAAGCCGAACATGCGCGGTGTCTGCTCCACGACGCCGTCCCGGGCGTACTCGGTGTAGCCCTTCCAGTACGCGGTGATGTTTCCCGCGTTGCCGACCGGCAGGCAGTGCACGTCGGGTGCCCGGCCGAGCACGTCGCAGATCTCGAACGAGGCGGTCTTCTGCCCCTCCAGCCGGACCGGGTTGACCGAGTTGACCAGGGTCACCGGGTGTTCGGCAGCGGTCTTGCGGGCCAGTTCCAGGCAGTCGTCGAAGTTGCCCTGAACCTGAAGGATCTTCGCGCCGTGCACCACGGCCTGGGCGAGCTTGCCGAGCGCGATCTTGCCCTGCGGCACCAGCACCGCCGAGGTCAGCCCGGCGCGTGCGGCGTAGGCCGCGGCCGAGGCGGAGGTGTTGCCGGTGGAGGCGCAGATGACCGCCTTGCTGCCCTCCGCCAACGCGTGCGTGATGGCCACGGTCATGCCGCGGTCCTTGAACGAGCCGGTGGGGTTGGCGCCCTCCACCTTCAGGTAGACGGTGCTTCCGGTGAGCTCGGAGAGGTGGTGGGCGGGCACCAGCGGGGTGTTGCCCTCCTGCAGGGTCACGATGCGCGCCCCCTCCGGTACCGCGACCCGGTCCCGGTAGGCCTCGATCAGGCCGGGCCATCCGGCGCCGATCCGCACCGGCACACCCTGGATGTTCGTCACGACGATTCACCTTCCACGCGCATCACGCTGACCACCTCGCGCACCACCGGTAGCTGCGCGATCTTGTCCACTGTGGACCTTAATGCCGCGTCGGAGGCGGTGTGGGTGACCACCACGAGGCTGGCCTCCGCGCCCCGACCCTGCTGACGCACCACCGAAATGCTCACATCGTTCTCGTTGAACGTGGCCGCGACCTGCGACAGCACGCCCGGTTTGTCGGCCACGTCGAGGCTGATGTGGTAACGAGTCGGGGTCTTGCCCATCGGGCGCATCGGCAACTGCGCGTGCGCCGACTCGCGGGGTCCCTTGCCCGCCACGACCAGGTTACGAGCCACCGCGACGAGGTCGCCGAGGACCGCGCTGGCGGTCGGCGCACCCCCGGCACCCCGCCCGTAGAACATCAGCTGCCCGGCCGCCTCGGCCTCCACGAACACCGCGTTGAAAGCGTCGCCGACGCCGGCCAGCGGGTGGCTGCGCGGGATCATCGCAGGGTGCACGCGGGCGGACACCGACTCGGTGCCGTCCTCGTCGACCACCCGCTCGCAGATCGCCAGCAGCTTCACCGTGCGGTCCAGGGTGCGCGCGGCGGCGATGTCGCCGGGCGTCACCGCGGAGATGCCCTCCCGGTGCACGTCGCTGGCGGTGACGCGGGTGTGGAAGGCCAGCGAGGCCAGGATGGCTGCCTTCGCGGCGGCGTCGAAGCCGTCCACGTCGGCGGTCGGGTCGGCCTCGGCGTAGCCGAGCCGCCCGGCCTCGTCCAGCGTCTCGGAGTAGCCGGCGCCGGTGGAATCCATCGCGGACAGGATGTAGTTCGTGGTGCCGTTGACGATGCCCATGACCCGGTTGATCCGGTCTCCGGCCAGCGACTCCCGCAATGGGCGCAGCAGCGGGATCGCCCCCGCCACGGCCGCCTCGAAGTAGATGTCGGCGCCGGCGGCATCGGCCGCCGCGTACAGCTCGGAACCGTGCTCGGCCAGCAGCGCCTTGTTCGCGGTCACCACCGACTTGCCAGACTTCAGCGCGGTCAGCAGCAGCGAGCGGGCCGGTTCGATACCGCCGATCAGCTCCACGATGACGTCGACATTGCCCTCCACCAACGCGTGCGCGTCGGTGGTGAGCAGGTGTTCGGGCACCTCGGGGTGCTTATGCGGGCGGCGCACCGCCACCCCGGTCACCAGCATCGGCGCGCCGGTGCGCGCGGCGAATTCCTCCGGTTGGTCCTGCAACAGTCGCAGCACCTCGGTACCGACGGTGCCGCACCCCAACAGCGCGACCCTGATCGGTTCACGGTCCTGGATCACTCACACCTCCAGCCGGAGCAGATCATCCTCGGTCTCCCTGCGCAGCAGCAACCGCGCCTGACCATTGCGAACCGCCACCACGGGCGGCTTGGGCAGGCGGTTGTAGTTGCTGGCCATCACGTAGCAGTACGCGCCGGTGGCGGCCACCGCGAGCAGGTCTCCCGGTGCAATGTCCTCCGGGAGCCAGCAATCCCGCACCACTACGTCACCGGATTCACAGTGTTTGCCCACTATGCGGGACAGCACGGCGGGCGCTTCGGCGCCGCGGGAGACCAGCCGGCAGTCGTAGACGGCGTCGTAGAGCGAGGTGCGAATGTTGTCGCTCATGCCGCCGTCCACGCTGACGTACCTGCGCTCCACGTCGCTGCCCAGCGCCACGTCCTTGACGGTGCCGACCTCGTAGACGGTCACCATGCCCGGACCGACGATCGCGCGGCCGGGTTCGACGGCGATCTTGGGCACCGGGATGCCCGCGTTCTCCGCCTCCTTGCCGACGATCTCGTGCAGCCGGACGGCCAGCTGCGAAGGCGGCAGCGGGTCGTCCTCGGCGGTGTATGCAATGCCCAGCCCACCACCGAGGTCCACAGTGGACACACTGGCCAGCGCGTCGGCGCCGTGCTCCTCGCGCAGCTCGGCCAGCAGCCGGACCACCCGGTGCGCGGCGAGCTCGAAGCCGTCCACGTCGAAGATCTGCGAGCCGATATGGCTGTGCAGGCCGACCAGCACCAGCGAATCGGCCTTGAGCACCCGGTGCACCGCCTCGGCGGCCTGCCCGTTCGCCAACGAGAAACCGAACTTCTGGTCCTCGTGCGCGGTCGCGATGAACTCGTGGGTGTGCGCTTCCACGCCGACGGTGATGCGCACCAGCACCTGCTGCCAGATGCCGCGTTCGGTGGCGATGTGGTCGAGCCGGGCGATCTCGTGGAAGGAATCGAGCACTACGGAGCCGACCCCGGCCTCAACCGCGGCGGTCAGCTCGGCGACGGACTTGTTGTTGCCGTGAAAGGTGATCCGCTCCGGCGGGAAGCCGGCCCGCAACGCCACGGCGAGCTCGCCGCCGCTGCAGACGTCCAGGCTCAGGCCCTCTTCGGCGACCCACTTGGCGATTTCGGTGCACAGGAACGCCTTCGAGGCGTAGTGCACCGCGGCCGGGTCGCCGAAGGCTTCGGCATAGTCGCGGCAGCGCGACCGGAAGTCGTCCTCGTCGAGGACGAACAGCGGCGTGTCGAACTGCTCGACGATCTCTCGGACGTCGATCCCGGCGAACCGGACGACGCCGTCGGAGCCGCGCTCACTGTTGCGTGGCCACACATGCGAGTGCAACAGGTCGAGCTCTTCGGTGGTGGCCGGAACGAGTCCTGCGGTGTTGCCGGGCGGCACGACATCGGCGTGCCGCGGCCCGGCGGGATGGGCGCGCATCTACAACTCCTTCGCGCAGCCTGCCGCTGGACAGGCCATTGTTGCGGTCATCTGCTCGCGGGCGCCCTACATCTTGTCCGGAGCGCTGACGCCGAGCAGTCCCAGGCCGTTGGCGAGAACCTGGCGGGTCGCCTCGCACAACTGCAGCCGGGCGATGGTCAACGGGCTCGCCTGGTCGTCACCGGGCTGCAGCACGCGGCACGCGTCGTAGAACTTGTGGTACGCGGCGGCCACGTCCTCCAGGTAGCGGGCCACCCGGTGCGGTTCCCGCAGCTGGGCAGCCGATCGCACCACGCGCGGGAACTCGCCGAGGGTGCGGATCAGGTCGCCCTCACGTTCGTGGGTGAGCAGCGACAGGTCGGCATTCTCCACCGCGCCCCGCTCGATCCCCAGCGAGGCCGCGTTGCGCTGCAACGAGGCCAGCCGAGCGTGCGCATATTGCACGTAGAAGACCGGGTTCTCGTTGGTGCGTTTGCTGATCAGGTCCAGGTCGATGTCCACCGCGGAGTCCGCGGAGGACCGGATCAACGAATAGCGGGCGGCGTCCACGCCCACCGCGTCAACGAGATCCTCCATCGTGACGATGGTGCCCGCGCGCTTGCTCATCCGCACCGGCTTGCCCTCGCGAACGAGGTTCACCATCTGTCCGATGAGGACCTCGACCACCGCCGGGTCGTCGCCCAGGGCCGCGGCAGCGGCCTTCAGCCGGGCGATGTAGCCGTGGTGGTCGGCACCCAGCATGTAGATGCACAGGTCGAAGCCGCGGCTGCGCTTGTCCCGCAGGTAGGCGACGTCACCGGCGATGTAGGCGGGGGCCCCGTCGCTCTTGATCAGCACCCGGTCCTTGTCGTCGCCGTACTCCGTGGAGCGCAGCCACCAGGCACCGTCGGCGAAGTACAGGTGGCCGGACTTCTTCAGCTCCTCCACGCACTCGGCGACCGCGCCGGAGGTGTGCAGCGAGTCCTCGTGGAAGAACACGTCGAAGTCGGTGCCGAACTCGTGCAGGCTCTGCTTGATCTCGTCGAACATCAACCCGACGCCGATGCGGCGGAACGTCTCGTGCTGTTCGTCGGCGGGCAGTTGCAGGGCGTTCGGCTCGGCCTTGAGCACCGCGGCCGCGATGTCGGCGATGTAGTCGCCGCCGTAGCCGTCCTCCGGGGCCGGTTCGCCCTTCGCGGCGGCGATCAGGGACCGGACGAACCGGTCGATCTGCGCGCCCGCGTCATTGAAGTAGTACTCGCGGGTCACCTCGGCGCCCTGCGCGGCCAGCACCCGGCCGAGCGCGTCGCCGACCGCCGCCCACCGGGTGCCGCCCAGGTGGATGGGGCCGGTCGGGTTGGCTGAGACGAACTCCAGGTTGACCTTCAGCGCCGGGTACAACTCGCCGCGCCCGTAGTCGGCGGACCGGTTCAGCACCTCGCGCACGATCTGGCCCTGCGCGTCGGCGGCCAGCCGCAGGTTGAGGAATCCCGGCCCGGCAACGTCGACGGAATCGACGGCTTCCTGGCCGGTCAGTGCCTCGGCCAGCCAGCCCGCGAGATCGCGGGGGGAAACGCCGATCTTCTTGGCCACCTGCATCGCGACGTTGGTCGCGTAATCACCGTGCTCCGGGTTCCGGGGTCGCTCGACCGTCACCACCTCGGGTAGCACGGAGGCATCCAGGTCCCTCGCGGAGAGCACCTCGACGGCGGTGTTGCGAACCAGTTCTGCGAGCGCGGCGGGGGTCACCCTATGCAGTCTAAGGAAGCGTCACCGCTGCTCAGCCAACGGGTTGGACAGGCATTCGCCCGATAGGCCACTCCGCGTGATCAGTTCGTCACGCAGATGTGAGAACGTGGTGTCGAGCATTCGACGACTGGCCACCCGACGCGCCCGCAATCTCTACACTGGCGGGCCGGGTCCCCCCGGTGATTCTTGGCGAGACGAGGTTTGCGAACAGCATGGCGAGCAGGAAGAACAAAGCCGTACGCGGCACCGTGGTGCGTCAGCGGTCGATCCCCTGGATGCTGATCTCCGGCGTCACCGTCGTAGCGGTATTCGCGGCCGTTATCTTCGGGTATGTGTTCACCCGGTGGTCGGCGCAGGAATCCGTCCGGCAAGCCCAGGCCGAAGCGGAGAAGGCCAGTGCGGCGTTCAAGCCGTCGCCCCAGAACCCGGACCCGTCCAAGACGATCCCCGGCATCACGGTCGCCCAATACGCCGCACAGCAGCACGTGACGTCCAAGCAACGCGTCGCCTACGACCACATGCCACCCTTCGGCGGCCCGCACGATGGTGTCTGGGCCGACTGCACCGGCGTGGTCTACCCGGAGCCGGTGCGCACCGAGAACATGGTCCACTCGCTGGAACACGGCGCGGTGTGGATCGCCTACAACCCGAACCGGGTCGACGAGGCGGGCCTGGATCGGCTCAAGGCCCGCGTCGCGGGCAAGCCCTACACGATGATGTCGCCGTTCCCGGGAATGGACAGCCCGATCTCGCTGCAGTCCTGGGGCCACCAGCTCAAGGTCGACAACGCAAACGACCAGCGCATCGATCAGTTCATCACTGCTCTGCGGGTGAACAACAACGGCGTCTACCCGGAGATCGGCGGCTCCTGCCAGGCCTACCCCGGCGCGTTCGACACGAACAACCCGCCGAAGTTCGACCCGACCCCGCCCGGCCCGGACGCGGTCACCATGGACGGCCGCGGCGCCACTGCGGCCAGCGGTGCGATGGGCCAGTGACCGATGCCAGGTGAGACCAGGCGGCCGCTAGCAGCCCGCATCTTCGTGGCCCTCGCGTCGGCGGTCGCCCTGCTGCTGCTCGGTGCGGCGCTCGGTCTGCTGATCCGGGTGCCGTCCTTCGACAGCGCCGAACCGCAGCCGACGGCGGTGGACATCGGGTTCGCGCAGGACATGTCCATGCACCACCAACAGGCGGTGACCATGGCGACGCTCGCGCGCGAGCGCGCCGCCGACGTCGCGGTGCGCCAGTTGGCGTTCGACATCGAAACCAACCAGCGCGACCAAATCGGCCGGATGCAGGGCTGGCTCAGCCTGTGGGGCCAGCCCGCGCAGGCGACTGGACCGGTCATGACGTGGATGACCGCAGACGGCGGCCACGACCACCGGCCCTCCGCAACCGGTGCGCCTTCGGGTGCCCCGATGCCCGGCATGGCCAGCAGCGCGGAGATGTCCCGGCTGCAGTCACTGCGCGGCCCAGAGTTCGACGTCTACTTCCTGCAGCTGATGCTGCGCCACCACGAGGGCGGTGCCCCGATGGCCGAGTACGGGGCAACGCACGCGGCCGTCCCAGCGGTCCACCAGCTGGCGCAAAACATGCTCGCCTCGCAGCGCAACGAGGCCGATCTCATGCGCACCATGCTCACCGAACGAAGAGCCCAACCGCTGCGCTGATGCGAGCATGGGAACCTTCCTGTCACCGGGCGCTCGGGAATCACCAGGTCAGGGCCTGGCAGCGCTTAGCGCACTCGACGGGTTCGACCTGCAGGGTCGCGTGGTCGATGTGGTAGCGCTCGGCCAGCACCCGCTGCGCCGCGACCAGCACGCCGCCGTGGTCGGCGTCGGCGCCGGTGGTCAGGTGGGCTGAGGCGACCTCCATGCCCGAGGTGAGGGTCCACACGTGCAGGTCGTGCACTTCGGTGACCGACGGGAGCGCGGCGAGATCGGCCCGCAGCTTCAGCACGTCCACGCCCTCGGGTGCCTGCTGGACGAGGATCCGCAGTGCCTGGCGGGCCAGCTTCCAGGTACGCGGCAGCACGAAGAGCCCGACGGCGACGGCGACGATCGGGTCGGCAAGATACCAACCGAAGGCCCAGGTCACCGCGCCGCCAATCAGCACACCGACGGAACCGATGGTGTCGGCGAGCACCTCCAGGTAGGCGCCGCGCACGTTCAGGCTCTCGTTGGCACCCCGCCGCAGCAGCGCGAACACCACGAGGTTGGCGGCGAGCCCGGCGGCGGCCGTCAACATCATCGGCACGCCGGCGACCTCCGGCGGCTCCCGGAACCGAGCGATGGACTCGTAGAGGATGTAACCGGCGACGCCGAACAACAGCACGGCGTTGGCGAGCGCGGCCAACACCTCCATGCGGTAGAGCCCGAAAGTCCGCTTGTCCTCGGCCGGTCGCCGGGCAGCCGTGATCGCGGCCAGCGCCATGCCGACGCCGAGTACGTCGGTGAGCATGTGCCCGGCGTCGGATAGCAGCGAAAGCGAGGACGTCAGAAACCCGACGACAGCCTCCAGGACGAAGAACGCGAGCAAGATCGCGAACGACGCGGCCAACCGCCGCACGTAGCGACCGGATGCACTGACCGCATCGGCGGCGGAGCCGTGCCCGTGCCCCTGACCCATAGACGTCCTCCTAATGCCTCTCAGTTACATAGTGAAGTATGCATGCATGCACATGTCAACCCGAACGACACCCGGACGGGCGTGAGCATGGGAACTTTCCTGTCACCTTTGACAGGAAAGTTCCCATGCTCCGCCTCGCCTGTGCAGGTGTGGCAACCGCGGGAAGCGGTTATCCCGACCCCCGTCGAAGCGGTCCCGTCGGGTGCGCTAAGCTAACGATCGTCCGCAGCGACAAGCCCTCGTAGCTCAGCGGATAGAGCACTGCCCTCCGGAGGCAGGTGTCACAGGTTCGAGTCCTGTCGAGGGCGCACAGCAGTGACTAGCAAAACCACTCTCCTCCTGCATCAGACAGGTAAGGCGGGTGGTTTTTTGTTCTGCCTGACTATTTCCAGCGAGCGACGGGGGCCGCTGAAGTGTTGACCGACTGCAATCACTGATACCTGCATTGATCACTCGGCACCAAGGGGCAGATGCTTGAGCGAGTACACAGATTCGTCGTTGCGGTCGTTGGCAGATCTGGTGACCCCAATGTCTCTACGGGTGGCCGCAACGCTCGGCCTGGCCGACCGCGCGGGTCAGACCGGAGCGACCGCAGAAAGCCTCGCCCGGCAAACCGGCGCCTCCGCGTCTGTGCTGCGCCGGCTGCTCGACCATCTGGTCACCGTCGGGGTGTTCGATCGCGATGTCGAGACCGGCCGCTACCGAGTCACGGACTTCGGCCGAGGGTTGCGCGATGATGATCCCGGCGGACTCCGCGCCGACCTTGATATCACTGGGTGGCTAGGACGTGCTGAGCTCGCCTTTGTTGAGCTGCTGCACACCGTCAGGACTGGTGAGCTCGGCTACTCGCGTCGCTATGGGCGCGGCTTCTGGGCAGACCTCGCAGCCACGCCGCAGTTGCGCAAGTCGTTCGACGCCAAGATGAACAGGCGGTTCGAGGTTCAGGCGACACAGATTGCGCAGCGATTCGACTGGGGTCGCTTCAGCCATATCGTTGACGTAGGTGGCGGCGACGGCACTTTGCTCGACCGGATACTACGTACTCACCCAAAAGTACGAGGCAGTGTGCTGGATGTGCCAACCACCGCTGCAGCTGCCACGGAGAGATTCGCCGAGGCTGGATGGGGCGAGCGCGCCGACGCGGTGGCAGGCAGCTTCTTCGAGCCGCTGCCTGGAGGCGCAGACGCCTACGTGCTTTCCGACATTTTGCATGACTGGGACGACGACAACGCCAGAGCGATTCTGACCGAATGCACGCGGGCCGCCGCCGCACACGGCCTGGTTCTCGTGATCGAGGTGCTCCGGGAAGGGTTGCCCGGGCAGGGGTTCAACACTGCTATCGACCTGTCCATGGTCGTGTTCTTTGGGGGACGTGAGCGGACCATCGAAGAAATCACCGCGCTTGCGGGGGACTGCGGCTTGGAGCTCCGGGACACCAGGCGGGTGGCCGACGAGCGCACGCTGCTGGAGTTCGGCATCGCCGAACCACGGGAAAAGACCTGATCCTCCAACCGAAACAGCGCTCGACACATCGACGGGACACTTCTGCCAACGGGACCGAGAAGTAGCCGGTGCTGGAGCCCCTGAGTCCCACCGAGTTACGAGAACCCGGACCGGCATTCGGCGGCGGGCGAGACCGGCTAGGAGCGGTCGCAATCGATGTCAGGTACCAGTCTGCGGCCGGTCTGCGTCTGAAGACCGCCAGCCAGGTCACCAGCTTCAAGCGGGCGGCGGATCCACCGAGGTGGCGGCCCTCAAAACGGCCCTGGATCTCACGTTCTTCCCGGAAATACCGTCTATTCGCCGAAATATGTTGAATATGGAGGAGATTCTCGTGACCATCACCTTCGAAGATGCCCGCGCGCTCGACGAGCAGGACCCGCTCGCGGACTTCCGGAAGCGCTTCATCTCCCCGGCCGACGACGGCATCGTCGCCTACTTGGACGGCAATTCGCTAGGTCGGCCGCCGAAGGCGACGCTGGCGCGGCTCGACTCGCTGGTACGCGAGGACTGGGGCACTGGGCTGATCCGGTCGTGGTCCGCAGGCTGGATGGAGCTACCGGCACATATCGGCGATCGGCTCGGCGAGGCCGCCCTTGGCGCCGCAGCAGGCCAAGTGATTATCGCCGACTCCACCAGCGTCTGCCTCTACAAGCTGCTCCTGGCCGCCGTGGCCCTGCGCCCCGACCGCACCGAGATCATCACCGACCGGCACAATTTTCCCACCGACGGCTACGTCGTGCAGGGCATCGCCGGCGAACTTGGCCTGACGGTGCGGTGGATCGACAGCGCACCGGACGCCGGGGTGACGGCCGAGCAGCTAGCGACCGAGCTCAGTGAGCGGACCGCGGTGGTCGCCCTCTCGCACGTCGCCTACCTCTCGGCCTACATCGCCGACATGCCCGCCCTCACCGCGCTCGCCCACGAACACGGCGCGCTGGTGGTGTGGGACCTGTGCCACAGCGCGGGTTGCGTCCCCATCCAACTGGACGCTGCGGGCGTAGATTTCGCGGTCGGATGCACCTACAAATTCCTCAACACCGGCCCCGGCGCGCCCGCTTTCCTGTACGTGCGCGAGAAGCATCAAGACACATTCCGCCAACCAATTTGGGGTTGGATGGGTGGTGCGTATCCGTTCGACATGGAGCACGCGTACGCCCCGGCCCCAGGGGTGCGCCTGGCCCTGTCCTGGACCCCGCCGATCATCAGCATGGTCGGTGCCGAAGAGGGCGTGGCGCTTGTCGCTGAGGCGGGTATCGGCAGCATCCGGGCAAAAGCCGTGGCGCTCACCGAAATGGTCACCTCGCTCGCCGAGCATTGGCTTGTGCCGCAAGGAATGCGCATCGCCTCGCCGCGAGACCCTGAGCAACGCGGCGCGCACGTGACCATGCTCGTGCGGACGGCACCGAGTTGTCTCGGCGGCTGATCGAGGTGGGGGTCATCATCGACTTCCGGCCGCCGGACGGTATCCGGGTCGGCCTGTCGCCGCTGACCACAGGTTTTGCCGGAACCTGGCGCGCCATGGACGTGATCCGCACCCTCGCCGCCGGAAGCCGGTGACCAGGCGGTTTGGGCAGGTGTATCAGTTCGGCCCCGTGCGGTGCCCTGATGTGCGCGGTAGCGCCGCGAGATCGACAGCCCGCAGCACGTCGTGCTCCTCGATAGCAGGCAGTATGTTTCGGTGTTCAGCCCGCACGGCCTTCGCGGTCGCACGCCAATCGGCCAACCGCTCGTAGGCATCGATCATCTGCGGTGAATGGCCTGCGCAGCGAGCTCATCAAATAGGAGTCCAGCGAATTGCCGGTGAATTCCGCAATTCGCACTTGGAATTCGGTGTCCAGCCGGTTGAAGTCCCGGGCAGTCAGCTCCAGCCCGTCCATCTGGTCCAGGATGCCCCGCAGTGCCTCGTAGTCCTCGGCCGTTGCATAGCGCGCCGCGTCTGCGACCCACTCTTCCAACATCAGCCGGGTGCGGAGCACATCGGTGTCGCTGAAATGCCCAAGCGCCAACTGCATCTTCAGCAGGATCGCGAAGCCTCCCCGGGGCGGCCGACGAATACGGTCCCGCTTCCGGGACCGCGACCGAGTGAACTTCGACGATGCCAAGCGCTTCCAGCACGCGCAGTGACGGGCGGCTGACGCCGAGGAGTTGCGAGAGCTCCTGTTCACCGGCAGCCTGTCCGGTGCGAGCAGCCCGTCCAGCATGCGCTGCTCGATCTGCGCCAGGACCTGCTCGTAGGTGCGAACCGCACCGGCTCCCATGAGCTTCGACTTGCGGAACTCACGCTTCTCCTCGGTTCTCCGGTTATGCCTGGGCGTCTCGCCTTACGGGCGTCGTCCGCTGCTGTCCGGTGTCAACCGCGCATCGTCCATTCCAACTCGCGCAGCGAGCGCCGAATCGTGGATTTCGACGTCAGCCCAGCCAAGCAAACCGGCCGCCAGGAGCCTCGTTGAGCAACTTGAAGCCACCGGCCTCCACCGGAGACGCACCCAATTTCAGCGAAACCTAATCAGGGAACGAGCTTGTCGTACACCGTGTACCCGCATCGGCGCTGTCGCCGACACGCGTGCCGCGGCTGAAGCATGGGAACCTTCCTGTCATCGAGCCTTGGTAACCCAGCCCGAAACCAGGGGCACTACCATCCGTTCAATTGAAAATGATTATCATTGCATGGCTCGGGTTTCGGTCGCCTCGGACTCACAGCAAGGGAACCTTCCTGTCACTCCGAAACGATCACGCACCTCCGGATCACCCAGAAGGGATGCAATGCAGCACAACATCGAACACCGCATCGGCGACTATGTCGTTCGAACGGCTCGACCATCCGATGCCGACGGCGCACGAAAGGTCATGCTCGACACCTTCTACAAAGAGTTCGGACACGGCTACGACTCGACATGGCACGCGGACGTGATCGACATCGAGGGAACTTATCTACAAGAGCCTCGGCACGGCTTGTTCATCGCGGTCCGCGAGGGCGAGGTCGTAGCGACCACAGCGGTGCGAGCCAATGGGCCCAGCAGCCCGCCGCATCCACAATGGATAGCCGACCGCTACCCGAGCGGCGAAACCGCCCAGCTGTTCCGGGTGTATGTCGACCGGGCACACCGCCGGCACGGTCTCGCGCGCGCCCTTGTCTCGATGGCCTGCGACTTCGTCGCAGCCACCGAGGGTTATTCCGCGATCTATCTGCACACCAACCCGGCAATCGAAGGTGCCGAGCCGTTCTGGCACGCGGTCGCAAAGCAGATCCACGATGCACGTGGAGACCGGCAGCACAGTCCGTCTGTCCACTTCGAGATCCCGATCCCGCGCTGAACCCACCCCCGACGCCAGCCCAACGGCGACAGGAAGGTTCCCATGCTCCACCCAGCGACACGGCTGCTGCGCCAGGCCCAAGACGCGGTAGCTGGTGACAGCTCACCACCTGGCAAGCCGCCGAGGACGCCGCACTGCGGAAGCATGGGAACCTTTCTGTCACCAACCACCGGACGACCAGCAGGCCCTCTTGCACCGCCACGAAGTTGCGGCGAAAACAAAGGCAGAGAATGAATACTGTCGCGAACATCTACAAGAAGGGCAGGATTTTGCAGTTAAGGCCCATTTGCCGCCTCCGCCAACGATCTTTACGACCGGCAATTTTGAGCAACCAGAAAAGACCCCTCCCACCTGCGAAAACAGCACGAGTTGATCGACCTTCTAATCCAACATAAATATGACTTCCGGCATCGACTGCACGTCCCGCTTCGAGTCGTGTATCTATTCGTCCCCACGAGGTGCGCTTGATCGACGCGATGTCACTTGCGGGACGACAGAAGTGACAGGAAGGTTCCCATGCTTCCAGACTTCACGACGCTCCGATGCCGGTGAGAGATCGGACTTCCATCTCGGCGGACCGTTTCTCGCTCACCTGGCCGCGCCCGAGCAGCGTGCCCACGTAGCCGCCCAGGAACGAGACGGGGATCGACACGATGCCGGGATTGCTCAGCGGGAACCACGCGAAGTCCACGCCGGGCAGGATCGAGTCCGGTGACCCCGACACCACCGGCGAGAAGATGACCAGCACCAGGCAGGAGCCCAGCCCGCCGTAGATACCCCAGAGCGTGCCTAGAGTATTGAACCTCCGCCAGAACAGCGAGAACAGCAGCGTCGACAGGTTCGCCGAAGCAGCGAATGCGAACGCGAGCGAAACCAGGAATGCGACGTTCTGGCCGTTGACGAGGATCCCTCCGAGGATCGATGCCGCACCGATCACGACGGCAGTCAACCGGGCAACCCGAACCTCCGAGTCCGGATCGGCCTTGCCGCGCTTCACGACGCTGGCATACACGTCGTGGGCGAACGACGCGGACGCGGTGAGCGTCAGCCCGGCGACAACGGCAAGGATGGTCGCGAAGGCGACCGCGGCCACGACACCCAGCAGTACCGTGCCCCCGATGCGGAAGGCCAGCAGTGGCGCGGCGGAGTTCTCGCCACCCGGCGCCGCGAGAATCGCTTCAGTGCCATTGACCGCCGCGGCCCCGTACCCGATCACAAGGGTGCACAGGTAGAACACGGCCATCGTGCAGGTCGCCCAGACCACGGAACGCCGAGCCTGGAACGCATTCGGCACGGTGTAGAAACGCATCAGGACATGCGGCAGCCCGGCAACACCCAGCACCAACGCCAGCGACAACGACACGAAGTCCAGTTTGGTCAGTTCGTCCTTCCCGTACTTCGCTCCGGGCGAGAAGATCCGCTCACCCAACGGGTTCTGCTGCGCCGCTTGCTGGAGCAGTGACGTCAGGCTGAAGCCGAACTTGCCCATCAGGAACAAGGCCATCATGACCCCGCACAACATGAGCATGCCCGCCTTGACGATCTGCACCCAGGTCGTTCCCTTCATGCCCCCGACCAGCACATAGGCGACCATCACCACGCCAACACCGCCGATCACCAACGCCTGACCGTTGGCGTCGTGCACGTTGAGCAGCAACGCCACCAAACTTCCAGCACCGGCCATCTGGGCGATCATGTATACGAAGGAGATCACCAACGTGGACACCGCGGCCGCAGCGCGAACCGGACGTTGCCGCATCCGGAAGCTCAGCACATCGCCCATGGTGAAACGGCCGGTATTGCGCAACTGTTCGGCGATCAGCAGGAGGTTGACCAGCCAGCCGACGAGGAAACCGATCGAGTACAGGAAGCCGTCGTAGCCGTGCACCGCGATCGCCCCGGCGATTCCTAGGAACGACGCCGCCGACAAGAAATCCCCCGACAGAGCGATGCCGTTCTGCGCGCCGGTGAACCGGCCGCCGGCGGCGAAATAGTCGGTCGCGGTGCCGACGCTGCTCGCGCGGTTGACCATGTACAGCGTGATCAGCACGAATACGCCGAAGATGCTCACGTTGAGCACTGGGTGGGCGTCGATCATCGAGGCTCCTCCCCGGTCGCGTTCCGGTACAGCCTGAGCACTCGCGGGTCGATCTGGCGAGCCGCGTACCGGAGATAGAGGACGGTGATCAGGATCGTGGTCACGAACTGTCCGATGCCCATGATCAAGCCGATGTTGACCGCGCCGACGAGCCGAATGCTCATGAACTCGGGCAGGTAGGCCGCGATGACGACATAGCCGAGGTACCAGATGAGGAACAACGCGCTCATCGGGAAGACGAAGCGGCGCAGCCTGGCACGCAGGTCGCGGAACTCGGGGCTGCGCGCTATACCGGGGTAGTCGGGCGCCGGGCGGGCATATCGGGCCGCGGACTTGTCGATCTCACCGAACGTGGGTGTCGACGTGGTCCGGCCATCGGACAGTCGCCGGGGTGGCGGCTGGGTTGCGTTGAGCATGCGTCCTTCCAAACAGTCGAGCAATCGCATCGACGTGGGTGGTCGATACTTCGGGTCCCCTGCTCCCATGGCCGATCACCTTGGTTCGCATCGATCCGGCGAAATCGATGGGTCGCAATCCAGGCATCGGCAGACCGCACTGCCTGCGCTGCCAAGCGGATCGGAAGTCTAATCGGTGAAACGGTGCCCACACGCCCTCGCAACAACGCAGCACACACATTGATGAACTCATGATCACGGAATGTGGCCAAGGCGATGGTTTGGGAGCCCGATGGACCACTGCCAGACCCGCCGCTCATGAGCCGGAACACCTTGTCACACGGACAGTTTCAGCTGGTCAGCAATACCACCGATGATTTCGCAGGAAGACCAGGGAAAACGACGCGGAGGTGCCGCAGCAGAGTAGTCATTCGTAACATCAACATCTACCCATCGGGCGACAAAAGCACGTCTCCGCATCGCCTCAATGAACACGATCAGTGTTCACGGCTTCCCTGAGCTGACAACACGACCGCGAAATCAGCTCAATCTGAGTCGATTTCGCTGGTCAGCAACCTGAACATCAGAAGAAAAGGAGATCATTTCGCTGCGGTAAGGTTCTGCAACCGACACCCGGCGACAACAAATCCGGCCCGCCGCGACCACCTCCGCCCGCGCAGGCACCTGACGCCGGTGTCGACGACCGCACCGGCCATCGGCGAAACCCTGGCCGCAAGCAGCGATGCCAGCCAAGCAACAGCTGCCGCGCAAACCACAGACGGGCCCATGCTGCCCACCATACGAACGCGCCGTCGGCAACCAAGGCTTCGACCGCGTGGGAAAGGACTGCGTCGTGAGCAGCGGACTCGGCGACACGCCCGCGACCGTGACCGTGACCCGGGAGTCCGCGTGGTCGCACACCACACCGAAGACCACCAAGCGAATCACCAAATGGCGAAACTGGAAACTACCAGTCAAGATCACCGCCGTCGTACTCGTTCCGGTGATCTTCGCCCTGGCGCTCGGCGTGCTGCAGATCCGCGGCCAGACCCACCAGGCCAACGAATACGCCAAGCTGGATCGAGTGGTCGCGGTCGGCAGCGCGGTGCGCAATGCGGTTGACAGCCTGCAGGAAGAACGCAGCCAGGCGGCCGAATTCCTGGTGCACGGGCCGGTTTCCGCACCCGAAATGCAGAACCGGTTCACCGCCTCCGACCGGCTCCTCGACGACATCCATCGCCTGCTGCATACCGTCCCGGACAGCGAGGCGGTCCGGTTCGCCCGACAGGAAACCGATCGGCAGCTCACCGGGCTCGCGCCGGTCCGCCAGCAGGTGCTGGGTACCCACGCGGATCCGGGGGTGGCGATCAATTCCTACACAGAGCTCATCGGGGTCCTGCTGGCACTCGACCGCACGCTGATCAGCCAGATCTCGTCATCACAACTTGTGTCGACCGCGACCACCGCCCACGAGCTGGCCCAGATCAGCGAAGAGGTGCAACTCCAGCAGGCACTAGTGCTCACCGGCCTGACTCGCGGCAACTTCACCAACGACAACCTCGCCCGGCTCGCGGCCAGCGAATCCCGCCGCACCGCCGCAGTCAAGGAGTTCCGGGCGGCCGCCACACCACAACAGCGGATGCGCTACGACCAGCTCTACACCAATCCCGAGGTCCCGGCACGGGAAACCTCGGTGCAGCTAGCGATGGCCGAGCGCGGCAACACCCCGACTCAGATCTCGCCGCTGCCGGTGTCGACCTCAACTTGGAAAACCCAGTCGCGCACGTCGCTCGAAGCCCTCCACGCGCTCCAAGCGCACCTGGACCGGCAACTGCACGACACCGCATTCACCCTGCAGGACACCGCGAGCAACATGGCAGGGCTGGAGTCGGTGATCCTGCTGTCGGCGCTGCTGATTGCGGGCGCGATTGTCGTCGTTGTCGCCAGGCACCTGCTCAGGTCCCTCGACCTGCTGCGGCGCAGCGCGCTGGACACGGCGAACTACCAGCTGCCGCAGGCGGTCGCCGATATCCGTGCCGGAAACCCCACCCGAGCCCGCGTCCAGCAGGTGCCGGTGGACAGCGCCGACGAGATCGGCGATGTGGCGCGGGCGTTCGATGACGTGCACACCCAGGCCGTCAACCTCGCCACCGAGCAGGCCGAAGTCCGCCGCAGCTACAGCGACTCGTTCATCAACGTGTCGCGGCGCAGCCAGAGCCTGCTGGAGCGACAGCTCCGGCTGTTCGAGCAGCTCGAACGCGACGAGGAAGATCCCGACCAGCTGGCGACCCTGTTCCAGCTGGACCACCTGGCCACCCGGATGCGCCGCAACAATGAGAACCTCATGGTGCTCTCTGGGGCGGACCTTGCCCGCCGGTTCACCCAACCGACATCGCCGGCGGATCTGCTCCGCGCCGCGGTGTCGGAGATCGAGCACTACCCGCGGGTGATGGTGCAGCCGCTGCCGGACGTCAAGATCGTCGGCTACGCGGCCAGCGACCTGGTGCGGCTGCTGGCCGAACTGCTCGACAACGCCGCTAACTTCTCCGCGCCGGAAACCCAGGTCACTGTTTCCGGGCATCGACATGGCGACGGATCGCTGGACATCGAGATCGTGGATCACGGCATCGGTATGAGCCACGATGACCTCGCTGCGGTCAACCAGCGGCTGACCAGTGACGACGAAATCAAGTTGTCGACGTCCCGGCGCATGGGTCTGTTCGTCGTCGGTAGGCTCGCCACCCGCCACGGCATCCGGGTCGAGCTACATCCCGGTACCGAAGAGGTCGGGGTGCGCGTTGCGGTCAGCATGGGCCCCGAGCTGTTGGTCGATGCTGCCTGTGTGGCCCCGGTCGTGCCCCGGGCCGACGACATCATGCCCAACGGTCGCGACGCCGAGTCAATGGTCGAGGAGTTCGATTGGGAGGCGGCCGAACAGGACGCGGCTACCCAACGCCATCCCATGCGCAACGGTTTCCACCTGCTTCGGTCCTCCACCAATGGTGACCCGCAGACCCCACGAAGCGACCTGCTCAACACCGAAGAGATCACCCTAGAACCGCAGCGCGCGCCTGAGCATCCCAACGGCGCTACCGCTCCAACACCGATCTTCGACGACCTCGCGTCCGCGTGGTTCCAGGTGTCAACGTCCACCCCGCACTCTGCCACCCGCCCCGCCATCCGCTGGCCCACCCCTCCGGCAAGTGCTGCGAGGAAGGGAACCTTTCTGTCACCACCGACAGGAAAGTTCCCTTCCTCGCAGTCGGCACGCAATGGGCACGGCGGCCAGAACAGGTGGAGCTTCAACAGCGATCAGGCCCGGCGAAGGGCCGAGGAAGTTGCGGCGGCAGAGCCCTCCGACTACACCTCGGCGGGTCTTCCGCTGCGAGTTCCACAGGCGAACCTGGTAGCGGGCAGTGCCGATCTCGCCCCAGAGGAGCGAGCACGCCCACCCCGCGATCCGAATGTTGCACGCGGACGGTTGGCGAGCTTCCAAGCAGGGGTCAAGCGTGGGCGCCACCGCCAGCAGTTGGTCTCCCACAACGCCACCCCACCGACGGGAGCAGGGCCGCCGCCAAGGGACCAAAATCCGCGCGCCAAAAGCGGCATCGAGACGCCAGAACCGCCGGTCGACCAGGAGACCATCGACTACACCCCAGCCGGGCTGCCCCGGCGAACCCCAAAAGCGGCACTGTTACCGGCAATGGCCACTGAGCAGGCTGTCAAGCCGCGACGCGACGCAGATCTCATGCGCGGTCGGCTGGCCAGCTTCCAACGCGGCATCCACGAAGGCAAACACAGCCTCCGCGACCCGCATTCGGCGGACGAGCGCCGGTGACGGCCCGAATCAGTGAGAAGACAGGAGGGCCAATGAACCCCCAAAATTCCCGACCCAGCCAGTTCGGCTGGCTGGTCACCGACTTCACCGAACGAGTTCCTGGCGTGGCGCACGCCGTGGTCGTCTCAGCCGATGGGCTCTTGCTGACCGCATCGGCAAAACTGCCTACCGACCGGGCCGACCAACTCGCAGCGGTCGCGTCGGGGCTGCTCAGCCTCACCCAAGGCGCGGCTCGCTGCTTCGAGGCAGGAGCCGTGACCGAAACCGTGGTTGAAATGGAACGCGGCCTCATGCTGCAGATGGCGATCAGCGATGGCTCGTGCCTGACGGTGCTGGCCGCACCGCACTGCGACATGGGGCTGATCGCCTACGAGATGGCCTTGCTCGTGGAACGAGTCGGTCAGATCCTGACCCCGGAACTACGCTCCAGATTGCAGGGCAAGAACCGCGTAATGACCGGTCAGTCGGTGTGAGGACGGCATGAGCACAGGTCCGGAATCATCCGGGCGGCACCGCTGGGGCGACCGCGAGTCACCCGAAGGTGACGCCATGGCCGAGGTTTTCAATCGGTTCACCCTCGACAGCGGCCGCCGTGGGCGGCGCCGCAAGGGGATGCCTGACGAACCCGAACCGCAGGTCTCGGCACTGCCGACGTCAAGTCCGTCCTGGCCGTCGTCCGAATCGGCTCAAACCGCGGCCCTGGAACCGATGTCTGAAGAGCCTCATTCGCAGGAGGTCGAATCGGCAGCCACGTATATCCGGCCGTACGCCTGGACGGGTGGTCGCACACGATCGAATCACCGGCTGGAACTGGAGACCCTGGTGTCCACCAGCGAGCTTTGCCAACCAGGTCTATTGCAGCGGCTCGAACACCACTCGATCGCGGGCCTGTGCCAGAATCCACGTTCGGTTGCCGAGATCGGTGCGCTGCTCAGCGTGCCGCTTGGAGTGGCGAAGGTCCTGCTCGGCGACATGGCCGACCTAGGCCTGATCACAGTGCACCGAACTGTGAGCGAGAACGGCAGCACGTCGCATTTGTCGTTGATGGAGAGGGTTCTGAGTGGGCTTCGCGAGCTTTGACCTGCTCGGCTCCGAGCGGGTCTTTGCGAAGCGGACGGGAGCCGCAGACACCAGCTTGACTCGATAACTGAAGTGGGCAGACATGACACCTGGAACCGACCCCGGCCTACGTACGCCAGTCAGTCACCGACCTCGGCTTCGACGAAGATCGGTGACTGGCTTCGGGCCGGAGAGTGACACTAGTTGTTGGTGTCGGAGATCGTGCCGCTGACCACTGCAGCCGTCATGACCGAGGCCAGCAACGGCATCGACGGCGTGCGGGCCACGCCGAACAGAAGCACTATGACGATCGCCATGTATTTCGGCCGGTTGTTGCTGGCTTCCGATCTGGTCCTCTACCTTGTTCGGCGCCCCGGGGCCAGCAGCGCTCCTGGTTCATGTGGGACGACGTGGTCCGCGGCGCGATCGGCCACCATGTTGCTTGTCGACACGCTGCGCCTCGCGGACTGCGTCTCGGCCATCGACCTCGTCAGGGAATGCCGGCTGCCCTAATTGTGGACCTCAACTGCTTCTACAGGGCTCTTCGCCATCGCGCATCCGGCAGGTCCGCGAGGCCATCGCGACCCCAACTGATGTCCCGATCGTCACCTGCGATGCGCGAAACCTCGAATCTACCAACCAAGTTTTGATCAAGATTGCCGAATATACGCGATGCAATGGTGGATGCAACCAACGCACCGGCTAAGGACAGCAAGGGAACCTTTCTGTCATCTCCGGCAGGAAAGCCCGCCGACGTTCTCACCTGTCACTCGGCAGCCGACCGTTCGGCCACGTGAAAGGACTCTGCTGCTGGACGCTTGCGTCGTCGGCGGTTTCGGCCGTCTTGTCCTGTTCGCTGCCCAAGGTGACCTCGACCTCCCGCTGGTTGCCTCCCGCCGAGTCCGCCACGGTCAGGGTGATCTTCGATCTGGGTGCGTTCGCACTGATCTGGGCAACCAGGTCCGCGAAGCTGCTAACGGACCGGTTTCCGACCTTCACAATGGTCTCCCCGGTCTTGAGCCCGGCTTGGTCCGCGGCGGAACCGCCCACGACCGAACTGATTGTCGCCGCACCCGACTGGCTGTCGGTGCCGGTAACGCCGAGTTGGGGCTTTGTTGCCACTCCGCTGCTGATGAGCTCGTTTGCGACGCGGCTCGCCGTATCGATCGGGATCGCGAATCCTAACCCGATGTTGCCCGAAGCGCCGCTGTTGGACACGATGCTGCTGTTGATTCCGATCACCTGGCCGTCCAGGTTGACCAGCGGTCCGCCCGAGTTGCCAGAGTTGATCGACGCATCGGTCTGAATGCCGTTGTAGATGACAGTTTGGCCGTTGTCTCCCGACACTTGGACGGTTCGGTTCAGAGCGCTGATGATGCCTGAGGTGACGGTGCCTTCCAGCCCAAGTGGTGAGCCGATGGCGACTACGGACTGGCCGACCGTCAGCGCCGAGGACTTTCCGAGCTCAGCCGGGTTAAGCCCGGTAGCCCCGTCGATTTTGATTGCTGCAAGGTCATATGAGGGCGAGGTGCCCACAACGTGCGCGGTCTTCTTCGTCCCACCGGGCAAGGTAACGGTGATCTCACCACCTGAACTGACCACATGGTTGTTGGTCAACACATTTCCGTCTGAGGTCAACACCACGCCAGTTCCTTCCGAACTGCTTCGACTACCCCGAACCGCGATGTCCACTGTGCTCGATGATGCCTTGCCTGCCGCGTACTGCACGGTGCCGGTCTCCGCATTGATCTGCGTGCCTGTGACAGGGTCATGCTGTGAGATCACCGGATCGGCGCTACTTCCGTCGGCGAACAGCATTCCACCGCCGATCCCGACACCGCCCCCGATCACACCGGCGATCAGTGCGGCGGCGATCACACCTTTCCAAGGCCGATGTTTTACGGTTTGGGGCCAACCGGGGTAAGTGGTTGAGGGCCCCGACAACGGTCTGTGCTCGTGGCCAAAAGATCCTGCAGGCACGGTTTCCTGCCGCCGGGCTTGCTGCATGCCATCTCTGTACTCCGGCGCGTCGCCGGGACCAGCTGCTGTCATGACGTCGACAGTGCCCCGCGAAGCTGAGAACTACCTTGGCGCCAGCTGTTGACTTCCTCGGAAACCATCCCGGCGACCGACTCACGACGATTGCAACCATGGGAACCTTCGTTCGCCGGTTGACAGAAAGGTTCCCATGCTCACGCGCTAGCGGTCGTCGACGAAAAAGGGGTGCCCGACACAGTCCCAAAGCTGGACATATCAACGGCTATGAGCTTCGCATGCCGGATAGTGCTTGATATGCATACAACGATCGCTGCTTCCGCCGTGCCTTACAACGGTCGGCGTGTCTTTCGCGTCGTCGAACTGGAGAAGCTCGGAATCTCGCAGTCGAAGTCGTACCGGCGGGCCCGCCCGGGTGGGCCTTGGACGCGACTCGCTCCTGGCGTCCTGCTCATAGTACCTGGGCCACCGACAATCGAAGATCGAATCAACGCTGCGCTGCTGCGTGCCGGGCCGGGCGCAATGATCACGGGATTGCAAGCCGCACGCCTGCTCGGGCTGGAAACTCCCCCGGTAGATGCGGATGTTCACGTCCTGATACCGCACGGCCGCAAGATCCAGAGCTATCCCGGGACTAACTTCGAACGCACCACCCGGCTGCCAAAACCCATTTACATCAACGGCATTCCCGTCGCACCGCCGGTGCGGGCCGTCATGGACGGTGCCCGTACCTGGCAGCCCTGGGCCGTCACGAAGAGTCTGTTGTTCGAGGCGGTTCAATGTGAAAACTTCTGCCGAATCAAGGAGTTGATCATCGAGATGGAGCTCGGCAGCCGGAGAGGGACAGCGGTGCCACGTGCGATTCTGCGCTCGTTCAAGGGTGCTCCCACCCCGCTCCGAGAACTTCCGCCGCGAGATGCCCCATCGAAGACTCCACCTCAACGCAACGCGGCCTGAACGATTCACAGCATTGCGTAGCGGGCTGGTGTTCGACAGGTTTACCAGGCAGCATCCCAGGCATCGACCGCTGTCGCGGGAGGTGCTGTGGCAAGCGTTGGACAACCACCAACTCTGGTTACTGCTAGCAAGATCATCACAATGGCCGACCATCCGCAGTTAAGCGCGGCCCGGCCAGCGCTGGCAATCCAGGGCAAGTGGATTGTCGACGTCGGTGACCTCGGTGACCTGCGCCGCCGCATGCCCAAAGCCGACCTTATCGACGTCCGCGATGCCACAATCGCGCCCAGCGTCATGATGCTCACCAGCAGCAAACGATGATGGCCGCGAACCAGCTGGGCTCACCCGAGATGCTGCGGTTTGCCTCACCCGGATGGCGCATGCACAAGCACTGTCCGGCCTGGCATATCCATCAGTCTTACGTGGTCGTCCTGCTCAGGAACACCGAAACCGCCTTGCCGCAGCTGACGAGCGCCCTTCGGGAACTGAATGCCGCAGGAATCACGAGTGTCGGCAACGCTATGGTCGGTCCCAACGAGTTGGCGTTGCTGCAGGAGGCACAGCAGCGGCAGCTGGCGACGCTGCGGTGAAGGGGACTTGTGTGACCGGCAAGCTGTTGGACTTCGCCCTGCTGTCCGACGATCGGCTCGCAATCGACCCGAAACGCCTTCCGCAAATCGAGGTTCGCCAAATTTTGGGTCGGTGGAGAGCCGGTGTGGCACGCCGAGGAGGATCCGCCACGACTCTCGACAAGACGACCAGAGCTGCGAACCTGCCACCAACACTGAACGCAGCACCGGAGTAGGCGAACATCACCCTGGCCTGATCGGGGAGAGCATGGGAACCTTCCGGTCATCTGCGCAACGAAGGTTCCCTTGCAGACTCAGATGCAACGGCGCGGAGGGACATGTGCTGAAGAAACGAAAATCGCTGTGGTGGTTGTTCGGGCCAGTCGTGCTTTACGTGCTGGCGCTCCCCCTTTACAACAGGATCGACCCAGTTGTTCTTGGCCTGCCGTTCTTCATGTTCTGGACACTGTTGGCAACGTTACTGACCCCGGCGTGCATCTGGCTCGCTGCCCGTAAGGATCCGTTGTGGCGAGCCGACCGTGAGCGTGGACGGCGTGATGTCGAATGAGCGCCAACGCGGAAGTCTCGGTCGGCATCTTCGCTGCGTTCATGCTCGCCGCAGTCGTCTTGGGTCTGCTTTCGCTGCGCGGACGGGACCGGGCGAATCTCGCCGAATGGTCGATTGGTGACCGCGGTCTCGACGTTGTGTTGATCTTCGTTCTCATGGCGGGAGAGACCTACACGAGCTTCAGTTACCTCGGCGCCGCTGGCTGGTCCTACAACTACGGGATGCCGGTGTTCTACCTCCTGGCGTATCTGGCAATCGGCTTCGCTGTAGGCTACGTCGTCGGGCCGATCCTGTGGCATTATGCCCATCGCAACAATCTGCACAACATTACCGACATCACCGCGTACCGCTTCAACGCTCCTTGGTTCGGCGCAGCGGTCGCAATCCTCACGACGGTGTTCCTGCTGCCCTACATTCAGCTCCAGATAACCGGCATGGGCGTGGTAGTGTCCACGATCAGCTATGGCACGATCGGCTTGGGAGCGGGTTATCTCATCGCCTTCGTGGTGACCGAGGCGTTCATCATCTTTTCAGGTCTTCGCGGGAGTGCCTGGGTGTCCATCCTCAAGGACAGTCTGGTCATCATCACGTTGCTGATCGTCTTCATCTACGTGCCAGTGCACTACTTCGGCGGGCTCGGCCCGATGCTGGATCGACTTGTAGCGCAACGGCCGGAGTGGCTAGTGCTGCCGGGCCACGGTAAGGAGTCGCTCGGCATGCTGTGGTTTGCCACGACCGGGCTGCTCAACGGCGTCGTCTACACGATCTTCCCGACCACTGTCGCCGGCTACCTGGGGGCCAAGAGCCCGGGCGTGCTGCGCCGCAATGCGATCCTCATGCCCTTCTACCAGGTCTTGTTGTTCGTCCCGATTCTCCTGGGCTTGGCCGCGGTTTTCGTGGTTCCGGGGCTTGACGATTCGAACCTAGCGATGTTCGAACTCGTCGTCGATTCCATGCCGGCTTGGCTCGTCGGCCTCGTTGGCGTCGCTGGCGCATTGTCATCGATCGTTCCAATGGCGGTCTTCATGCTCGTGATCGGCACGATGTGGGGGCGTTCGGTCCTGGGCGTGCATACCCGAACTGCGCCACATCAGAAGCAGCTGTCCCAACTGGTCACTTTCCTCGTTGGGCTTGTGGCGTTGTTGTTCACATTCATTTCGCCGAGCACGCTGGTGCAGTTGTCGGTGTTGTCGTACCAGGGGTTGGCGCAACTTCTACCGGTGGTGTTGATCAGCTTGCTTTGGAAGCGGATGTCCACAGCTGGGGCTGCTGCGGGGCTAGGCGCGGGCGTGATTGTCGTCGGCGTGCTCGTCAGTACTGGCAACGACCCGTGGCTCGGGATCAACACCGGTTTGCTCGGGCTTGCGGTCAACGTCCTAGTCAACGTCGCAGTGACCCTCGCGCATCCCGCCGCCGTGCCGCCGGAGCGGCTCGCAGTGGATGAACTGTCGGAGGCATCCTCAGCCCGGATCTAACTGTCGAAAGGTGGGGAACCTTCCTGTCAGCGTGGCAGGAAGATTCCCCGGCTCTCCTCACCGGTCATTGTGCGCCGGAGCCGATTCGGAGACCCCGAACCGACCGCTGGTAATCGGGTGGCCACCGATGTCAACTGGTCCGGGCGGGACCGGCTTAGCGGTGGGGTGCCATCGCTTGGCGATTTCCCAAGAGGCGTTGATCAGAGCCTCGGCATGGGCGAAGGAATACGGTGACAGCCCCACCACCGATGGAGCGGGAACGACGTAGAGTTCGCAGCGCGTCGCATTCAACTGCAGGTCTAGTCGTGCAGCAGACACCATCGCCGCACCGAGTGCTGCCCCGTTGACTCCGCCGACCGACCTGGGTGGCGTCCTCGGCGGTGGCCAGGTCGCGATCGAACCGATTCCGCGTCTCGGGTGGTTGAATTCAAAAGGCTCGGTGCCCCCGCACGGGAGCACGAAAACACGTTCTGCGCCTTGCTCGACAGCGCGGCTTATCGGCATGAACGCAGCTGGGCCCCCATCGACCAGCCAGCGATCCCCGACCTTCACTGGCGGGAACATTCCGGGGATCGAGCACGAAGCCACTAGCGGCGGAAGCGCGGGGCCGCGCTCGAAGTACACGGGTTCGCCGGTGTCCAAGTCTGTTGCCGTCACGGTCAAGGGGATCTGCGCATGCTCCAACCGGCGAAACGGCAGGTTGTTGTGGAGCCAGCGCGCTAGACCGTGGTTGCTCATGACGTGGTTCGACAAACCGAGCTTCCCGGCAAGTATCCGCGTTGGCTGGATTGGGAATACGTCTGTGCGACGCATCGACACCCACAGCTCGCGGAGCTTTGCCGCACCGCGGGGCGTGGGGTCACCAGCGAGCCACGCAGCATTCAGCGAGCCCGCGGACGTCCCGACAAGCAAATCGGGTTCAACGCCGGCTTCGAACAATGCCGTAACCAGGCCAGCCTGGATTGCACCAAAAGTGGAGCCACCCGGCAAGACCCACGCCGTGCGCATCAGCATGTCCCTTCTGCTTTCGTCTTGACTCCGAGGCTAGCCGGGAAAATCGCCGCCACTAGTCAAGCGTCGCCGGGATCACCTCGACGGCGTTGTCGTTTCACCTCGGCGCGCCGCTTCTTACCCGCGAGGCGGCGCTGCTGCGAGCCCTTGGTCGGTTTGGTGCGCCGCCGCTTGGGAGCGGGCGGGGCAACGGATTCGGCCAGCAGGTTGGTCAACCGTTCCCGCGCAGCTTGTCGGTTGGCCAGCTGCGTTCGATGCTCCGAAGCCGAAACCGTGATCACGCCGTCGACAAGGCGACGGCCAAGTCGCTCCATCGCCCGCTGCCGCAGGAACTCGGGAAGTGACTGTGAGCGTGCGAGGTCGAAGGAAAGTTCGACTCGTGAGTCCGTCGTGTTAACACCTTGCCCACCAGGACCAGGAGATCGTGAAAAACGCTCGGAAAGTTCGGCAGCGGGGACGGTCCAGCGGCTGGTGACGGGCAAGTCTGCGGCCATACCAATCAGGGTGCCTCACGCCGCTTCGACACGACCCGCAGCGACACCCACTGGACAAATCGGGCCAGGAACCGCCCGAGCAGTTGAAGCATGGGAACCTTCCCGCCACGTCGGTGACAGGAAAGTTCCCATGCTTTCACTCCGCGCTGGCGATTACCGGGCTGGGCGCCAGTTGACCACGCCGCCGGGGACCGGTGCGTCGGAGTCGTACGGCGTGCGCGTGAAGATGAAGGTGTTGAGGTCGAGATGGGCCGGAACACCGTTCGCGTTCCGACCGACCCGTAGGATTTCTCCCGCGTAGTAGCCGTCCAGGCCAGTCCAGGTGCCGTCCGCGTTACCCCGGAATCGGGATGCTCGCCCGCGCCCCTGCCAGGGCGAAAGATCGAGCATGCCATCGGGGCGGACCCGCAACACATATGGCGTCGGACCCCAGTACCACTGGCCAGTGAGCTCCAGGAGTCGCAGGTTCACGTCACCCCGGGGCTCCCAAGGGGCCGGAATTCGTGGTTCATGCTCCGCAAGCAGGTCCAGCAGGTCAGTCGCGAACACACCTGTGACACCTGCTGTGGTGTTGGCCATGAAGATCACGCCAGTGGCCTCGGCGGGGTCTGCCCAGACGGACGCCAGGAAACCGGGCATCGAACCACTGTGTCCAGCCAACCGCCGTCCTCGGTGCCGGAGCAACTGGATCCCGAGCCCATATCCGCCTCGCCATTCGGGACCATCGTCGACCGCCCCGGGGAAGCGCATCTCGGAAACCGTGTCCGGGTGCAGCACCTCCCCGGTGTCTCCGGCCACGAAGCGCATCCACCTGGCCATGTCGTCGAATGTCGACCACAACTGGCCAGCAGGGGCCATCGCTCCGGCGTCGTCGGCCGGCTCCGGCAGCACCACGTCCGCCCACGGATGCACGGCGAACCCATCTGCGTGCGGCGCGACAGGGCGCAGAGTGGTGCGCTTCATTCCGAGCGGCTCGAGGATCTCGCGTCGCAACATCTCGTCCCAAGGTGCTCCACGCAGCCGGGACACCAGCTCCCCCAGCACACCGAAACCCACGTTGGAGTAGTGGAAGACGTGACGGGGTGGTGGACGAAGTGCGTGTTCGTCGATGTTGGACAGGAGTTCGTCGGCGCTGCCGCCTGGGGTTCGCTCCCACCACTGCCCGGCGGGTTCCGCAGACAAGCCACTTGAATGCGAAAGGATCTCGCCGATGTTCCTTTTTCCGATCGAAGTTCCCGGCACGTACTCGTCGAGCTTGTCGACGAGGTCGAGCCGACCTTCATCGCGAAGCCGCATCACCAGCACCGCGATGAAGGTTTTCGTGATCGAACCGATCCTGTATTGCGTGTCCGTTGTGGGGGGCTGTCCGGCGACCTGTCCACGGGCGTCCACCCAGATCGTCTCGCCGTCACGGATCAACCCAGCAATCAACGAGGGAACGCGGTTCTCACTCTGCTCCATCGCCAGACGTCGCAACAAAGCGCGCTGGGTGGAGGGCAGCAGACTCGTCATGCCCCCATGTTTCCACCCGGATAGAACGCGGGTGGGATCATTCGGGTGCCGCTGGTGGTAGTCAGCGCGTCCATGATGAGTGACAGGAAGGTTCCCATGCTCTCGCCGGGCCCTCAGCGTCGGCTGCGGCGGTTGACTCCGCGGGAGATCCCGACTTTCTCCGCCGGAAGCCGCACCGGAAGTTTCCCGATCATGACGAGTATCAAGATGAGCAGGGCCAGCACGATCCATCCGGTCCAGCCGAGAAGACCCACCGATGCATTGTCGACCGGATGCCCAGCCATGCTGAAGATGGTGGCCAAACCACCTGCTGTATTGAGGAATCCATGCGCGATCGCCGGCGGCCAGACACTTCCCGAAACGAGCCTGAGCCAGCCGAGCAACGTCCCCACCAGGGTGCAGAAACACACCATCATGATCAAAGCGACCACTATCGGGACCGTCGGGTAGTTGTAGCCGAGGATCAGCACGGGTGCATGCCAAAGCCCCCAGAGCACGCCAGTCGTGAGAAACGCACCAGGCTGACCGAGGGGCAGGAGCGCTTGAGTCAGGTAGCCGCGCCACCCCAGCTCTTCACCGAACGCCGGGATGGTCTGCAGCCAGCCCAACGCGAAGACTTGAGCGATTTGGGTGAGCGCAAGCGTCCCGGGTGATGTCTGAGGAGGCGAACCCTCCACTGCGGTACGGGACTGCTCGGCCAATCCGGAAAATCCCGTCCAGTCGGCTTGATACACCCCCAGCAGATAAGCCGACAGTAATGCGATGGTTACCGCCAGTGGTGGCCCTAACCAGGCAATCAGGACATATGACCACCACTTCTTGATGCCGCCCGGGTTGGTGATTCCGATGCTGCGCAGTAACTTCGGTTGCGGACTGATCCACTTGTTGACCACGAACGCCGCCGTTGCAGGCATGAACATCATGAGGACGAGAACGAGTGGCGACCAGGCCCACGACAGCCCTTCGCCGGTTAACCAGAGCGGCAAGGTCAGCAGCCACGCCGGGGCATAGGCAATCGCGACGAAACTGACAACGCCCCGGACATCGACACGTTCACTGTCGGTACTCACGTCGGCATTTTGCCAACTCTTGCTGAATGTCTGCTGAGTACCGGACAACGGCGAGCAATGGCGCTCGATACCTCAGCCGGAGACGATGAAGGGAACCTTCCGGTCTGCGGCCGACCGGAAGGTTCCCTTGCTGCGGTTTTGGCTAAAGTCAGGGGGTGCCCGGCAGCGGGGCTACCGGTAGACCCTCGTGGATTTTGGTCATCGCCGCGAACCAGGTTCGAGCCGGCACCTTGCCACCGTAGATGTTGCCGCCGCTCTTGCCGCAGAGGAACGGGGGGGCGTCACCACCGCTGTCACAGATGCCCTCAGGGCTGCTGCCGTCAGCGTAGGTGAGGACCGCGCCAGCCATCTGGGGCGTGGCGGCGAGGAACGCGGCGGACTTGTGCTCCTGGGTGGTTCCGGTCTTGCCGATCATGGGGCGGGTCCAGCCAGCGGCCTGCGCTGCCGTCCGGGACGTGCCGTCCGTGTCGTCCTTGCTCATCCCTTGGGCCAGCGCCGCCGCGACCTGCGGTGAAATGGCCTGCTCGCATGGGGCGTCGTTGAGCGGCAGCGGATTGCCGTGCCGGTCCTTGACCTCTTCGATCGGCGTCGGCGGGCAATAAACACCGCCACTCATGATCGTCGCGGCGACGTTGGACAACTCCAGCACGCTGGTTGGGGAGTACCCAAGGGTGAATGCGCCCCGGTTGCCTTTCTTGATCGCGTCCGCCTGGGATAGGCCGTTCGAACCGTCCGACTTCAGGGTCTGACCGCTGGTGTTGACCCTGTTCATGCCGATCCGCAGCCCCAGGCGCGAGGCCATGTCGACGACGTTGTTGAGACCGACCCTTTCCTGCAACGCCACGAAGGCCGTGTTCGGGGACGTGGCCAACGCCATCTGCAACGTCCGCGGCCCGGGTTGCACGCCCTCGGCGTTGTTGACGGTGTACGGGGCGGAACCGTTCTTGTACACGCGAGATGTGTAGGACGGCGGTACGTCGAGCGTTTCGAAGATGCTCATGCCCTGCTCGATCGCGGCGCCAGCGGTGAACACCTTGTAGATCGAGCCGGCGCCGAAGGGTTGCACCCTGCTGACGATGTCGTAGGCCGTCTGGCCTTTGCTCGAGTCGTTGCCGAAGTCGCGGTTGGCGACCAGTGCCCGCACCTTGTGTTTGTCCTTGCCAGGTTCAACGACCGCCATCGCGTTGGCGATGCCGTCGGTCTGGGTTGGCACCTGAGCTTCGGCGGCGGCCTTGGCCGCGTCCGTGGACTTGCGGTCGAGCGTGGTGCGGATGGTGTAGCCGCCGGTCTTCAGATTGTCGCTATCAATGCCGAGCCGCTCGAGGTAATCCACGACGTAAGTGCAGAAGAAACCGTCGGTGGTGCCGTCGCCGACGCCGATGCAGCCGTTCGGCGGGCGTCCGAGCGGCGACAGGACGCCCAGCGGTTCCCGCTTGGCGATCTCCGCGTCTTCCTTCGTGATGCGGATGTTGTTGTTCGGATCCGCCATCAGGTCGATCACGAGGTTGCGCCGCTGCATCGCGTCTTGCGGGTTGCTGTTGGGGTTCAGCGACCCGGGCTGATTCACGATCGCGGCGAGCAAAGCGGCCTGGGCGATGGTCAGCTTGTCGGGCGTGGTGCCGAAATAGGTCTGGGCGGCCGCACCGACGCCGAAAGTCTGGTTGCCGAAGGGCACCACGTTGAGGTATCCGGTGAGGATCTCCTCCTTCGACATGGTGTGCTCGAGTTCGACGGCGATCTTCGCCTCGCGAAGCTTGCGGGCGATCGTGGACTCCTTGGCCTTCTCGGCCTCCACCGCGTTGCTCGCCGCGACGTGCACGAGGTAGTTCTTCACGTACTGCTGGGTGATCGTGGACGCACCCTGCGCAGCTTCACCACTGCTGACGTTGGTCGCAAGCGCCCGCATGGTGCCGTGCCAGTCGACGCCACCGTGGTCCCAGAAGCGTTTGTCCTCAACCGCAGTGATCGCGGCCTTCATGGTGGCCGCGATTTGATTGGGCGGCGTTTCGATGCGGTAGTCCTTGAAGAAGTACGCAATCGGTTTGCCGTCCTTGTCCGTGACGGTCGACACCTGCGGCATGTCCCGCCTGGCCAAGGAACTCGACATTTTGGACATGGACTCGGTCGTTTGGTTGACCATCGCCCCGGCACCCGTCGCCATCGGCAGCAGCAACGCCGCCACCAGCACGCCGGCCAGGACGCACAGCCCGAACATCTTCAACAGCACGCCGCTGCGCACGCCAGCCCCAATCACCAAGTGTCCACACAACTTGACGACCGACTGCGGGTCGCAGTGCCCACCCAGGACCCGTCTCGCCAGTCCACCGACCGGCTGGAGAGCCTCCCGTCGACACTCGCCCTCGCGGAACCAGTCGGCACTTGCCTCTCTTTGCTGTCAGTCGGTTCGTTGATATCACATCCTCCGGTCGACGTGACGTTGCACCGAATGGCTTAGCCCGGAACAACTCCTCCACGATCCCAGATCAGATCACTACACTTGGTGACCACCGGAGTCGATCACGCGGAGGAAAAATGACCGACCCGTTCCTGGATTCCCTGGCCACCGCCCTTGCCGGCCAGGTCGCCACCGCGCTGGGCGCAGCCGGAACCCAGGCGCTGGCGAAAGTCCGCGAGCTCCTGCGCCGAAGGTCACAGAACGATCCCGAAACGAAGGCCGCGCTCGAAGCCGCAGAGCAGCCCTCAGCGGGACCGCCACAAATCACAGCCCTGGCCGAACGGTTGGATCAGGTATGCACCGAGGACGCCACGTTCGCCGATCAGCTGCACACACAGGGCGCTGAGGTGCACAAAGCAATTTCAGCCGCCGACGACAGCGTGGTGAACGTGAACAACGGCAAGGTCAACAACCTGGTCCAAGCCCGCGAGATCAAGGGCAACATCACGTTCAGCTAGCGCGCCGATCCGTCTCGTTCAATGCTGCCAAGTACTGGTTGTATGCGGCGAGCTCCGGATCCTCCTCAGCATCCACCGGCGCCGCTGGTGGCGGCACCAGCGGCCGCTTCCGGCGCGTCGCGGGCGCGGTCTCCGCATCACCAACCGATCCCTCGTGGGTCGCCGCTGCGGCGGTTTCCGGTTCTCCTTCGCCCAGGTGACGGTTCCCTTCCATGCGCATCAGCCGGATCCACAGGAAGATCGTGAACACACCGAATAGCGGCCACTGCAGGGCGTATCCGAGATTCTGAAAGCTTCCCCCGGCTTCGTGCGCGCGGTCCCATTGCCACACGGCCAGAAAACCGGTGGCGATCGTGGCCACGACGAACAGGACATGCAGAAGCAGCCAACGCGGGGTCAACAGGCTGCGGAACACACGTCGGATTCTAGGTGGTTCTGAGCCGCTGGGGCGGCGGGGCGTCGTCCCAGCTTGTTCACATCCACCTCCCGAAGTGCAATCCGCCCCGGTGGAAAACAAGCCTCACTTGTGTTCAAAAACACACCACTACCGCACCGGGCGGTGCCAGGAAGGTTCCCTTACTGCGCTGCAGGCATGCGCCTCCACCCGACATCGGCGGAGGAAGCTTCCCCTGCCCCGAACCTCCGTGAACGACAGCAAGGCGGACATGAGTGACAGGAAGGTTCCCATGCTGCGGCGCTCAGGTCCGATCGCGGGCGGCTGGACTGACACGGGTGACAGAAAGGTTCCCTTGCTCTCAGCACCTACGGGCCCAGCGGGCTGTGGCCAGGGGGAGGCAGACGGTGACGAGGATCGCCGCGATCGCGAAGGTCAGTGGATATCCCGACAGGGTGACCAGGATGCCGAAGCCGATCGAGCCGAGGCCCTGGCCCGCGTCGTAGGCAATGTTCCAGGCGGTGCTGGCAGGCCCGGACTCGGTTTGTTCGAACATCACGACCAGGGTGATGTTCTGCACCGCGCCGAACCCGGCTCCGAAGACAGCCGCGCCGAGCAAGGCCAACGGATCGGCGCCCCACGCTGCGACCGCCAGTACGCCGGTACCCAAGCCGCTCAGCACCACGGCAGGGACCAGTACCCGATGTTGGCCTAGCCGGTCGCCGAGTCGCCCTGCGACCCAACGGCCCAGCATCGTCGCGGCGCCGAAGGCCATCAGTGCTGCCGGGGCCACCGATCCGGCCACAGCCAGCGGCAGGAAGGCGACGAGGCCACCTGCCGCGACCGCTGCTGCGGTCATAACGGTCCAAGTCGGCAACAACGCGAGGGGGAACGCAGAGGTGCCAGCCGGCTCGGCGGCCCGGGCCCGCACTCGCGACATTCCCAGCACTGCGGCGGCCGCAGCCACAGGCAATGCCCCGGCGATCCAGAACAGCGGACCGAAACCGATCTGCTGGGTCAGCCACACACCAACTGGGAGGAAAAGAACATTCGGCAAGCCGACCGACAATCCGTAGAGGCCGGCTGCTCGGGCGCGTTGAGCAGCGGGTACGAGCTCGGCCACCAGTGCTGCACCAGTCACGGTGAGCAGACCGAAGCCGACTCCTCGCAAACCCGAAACGCCGAGCAACAGCCATAGCTCACGGGACAAAACGTACAGCGGGCTCGGTATGCCGATCAGCATCGTGCCCAACGCGAAAGCAACGCGGTGGTCCAGGCGCTTGAGCAGCCACGGCATGCTCAGTTGGGTAAGCACGGTGACGAGCATGAAGACGGCGTTCGTTGCGCCTGCCGCAACCTCACCCGCGCCTCCCTCGACCGCCCACAACGGGACGACCGGCAGCAGCAGCGCATACCCGGCGAAGCCACCTGCAGTTGCCGCCAGCAACAGTCGAAAAGACCGAAGTTGCAACGGTGTCCTGCCCCTGGTACCGGATTCGACCGAGACTCGCATCTGTTCTTAATAGGCCCGGCACCGGTCATCTGTCCATCCGGAGCCAAAGGCCCGAGATACCCACTTCTTTCCAATTTGCGGCTTTGGTGTAGATCGACTTGGCTGGGGCCGTTGCTGCGATGGCAAGGAGTTCCGCATGCACCGGATGCGAGCGCTGGCACTGACAACCGTGGTAGTGGGATCGGCGTTCGTTCCCACGACCGGCACCGCGCCGCTGCACGATGGCGGCCCCGCCACCGTGCAGCGAGGAACGACGCGAGAACCCCATCACCGAGCTCACCAGCTATGACGAACTCCTGGTCGAGCTCGATCGGATCAAACGGGTCAGCGCGGGGCGTATCGCGGTGGAAACCATCGGTCAATCCAGCCGCGGACGCGACATGTTCGTCGCGACTGTCGGCAGCGGCCCCAAGGTCGTGCTCATCGCTGCCGAAATCCACGGCAACGAGAAAACCGGCCCTGATGCCGTCCTGGAGCTGCTTGACTACCTGGGCACCTCGGATTCCAGTCGAGCCAAGCAGGTCCGCGATCAGCTGACCGTGGTGGCGATGCCGAAGATCAACCCGGACGGGTCGGCGCTAGACCGACGCGGTAACGACATGACCTGGCAGGAAGTGCAGGCACGCCTTCCGCAATTGCTGAATGCGCAGCCAGCGTGGAACTACTACACCGATACTCGGCAGGGCGACGACTACTCGCAACGGCCCGGTTTCGACATCAACCGCGACTACAACCCCAACCTCGATTACCAGCCGCAGGACTTCCCCGGTGCCAGCGATCAGCCAGGATGGTTCGTCAGCCCGGAGACGCAGGCGGTGCGCGACGTCTACCGCTCGTTGCAGGCGGAGTTCGGCGCAGTCGACACCTACATCGACCTGCACCACCAAGGCGCCTGCTACACGGTTGCCGGCACCGACCGGTACGTGACCATGAGCCTGTCCGGCAAGTTCGTCACCGACCCTGCCACTCCAGCTGGCGCCGAGTACGCCGATTTCGCCGACACTTACCGGCCGGAGTACTCCCAGCGACTCAACGTCGCCGCGTACAACGCACTGCAGGTCGCAGCTATCCAGAACCCCGACTTCGGCAACATCACGCTCTACCCGCAAGACATCGACCTGCCGTGCACCGGCCTCGGTTCGTTCCAGCTCAACGGCAGCGGCGCGGTGTTGTTCGAGGTGCGCGGCCAGACCCAGACCCTCGGTCAGCAGCATCGGGAGATGCTGACCCAAGCCGTCTACATCGGACTCGACGGAATCCTGTCGTCGATCGCCAGCGGCCAGGTCAACCAGCTCGATCCCGCCGCCTATGACCGGATTCCGCTGACCGACCGCGGCCAGCGAACCACAACTGACGTCACGGACTTTGAATTCTGACCAGGCGGCTCAGCCCACACCGGAACTCGCCGAGCGTCGTCTACACGGCGGCGAGCCCCACGCGGCGCAGACCCGATTCCTCGAATCGGTAGGGTTCGGCGATCAAGACGCCCCAGGGGCGAGAAACCGAACGCTGCGTGACAGGAAGGTTCCCATGCTGCGGAAACGCAGCCCGGCCACGAGCACGGATGACAGGAAGGTTCCCTTGCTTCGAGCGCACCCGGGTGGGGCGCGGGTAGAGATCAGAATGTGCCGGTCCGGGTTGATCGCTCGTGTGGTGGCGAGGCCCACAGCTCAGAGCAGCGTTCAGCAGCCCAATAACACAGTCATGCGATCCTGTGGGCCCAGTCGCGGTTCTGCAGTCCCTGCCCCGATCGCAAAGGTGCTTCTGACGTCCTCCGGCCTTGCAAGACGTGGCCCAAAAGCTCAGTTCGCGAGCTCGTCGAGCGCCGCCTGCGCTGCGGCGAGCTCCTCGCGCAGCTGTTCGACTCGGGCCCGCTGCTGTTCGCGGGCAGCATCGATCAGTGGCTCCACCGCCGCCGCAACGTCGGCGTGCAGCGCTTTCGCCGCCTGCGCCACAGCGTTCGCCGCGACCGGCGTCGAGCGCACTACGCGCTTCTTTCCGGTGCTGACCTCGACGCTCCACTGCCCTTCCTGGTCCGCTGTCAACGTCACCGTCGCACCACCGATCGGCTTCGCCTGCCGCGGTTTGCGTCGGGCCGCCGCACCTCCGGTCGGCTTCGCGGACGCCGAGGCAGTCGCCGGAGCGGGAGTGGAAGCCGCAGCGGCCCGAGGCTTCGCGGGAGCCGACGGCTTCGCCTGCCCAGCGACGGGCTTGGCCGGAGCAGCCGCCCGAGGCTTGGCTGCGGGTTTCGCCGGTGGCTCGGGTGGCGTTGTTCGCTTGCGGGACGGTTTGACCTTCGTGACCTCCGCGACCGAGAAGGACAGCACGTCTTTCGAACCGGCCGGGCGGACCTGGATGAAGTCGCCCTCGGCCGGTTCGCCGAGCGCGATGACCTTGCCGGAGCGGCCTTCCTGCACGCCCACGGCCGAACCGGTGAACCACACCGTCGGGGTGGTTCCGGCGGTCAGTTCCTCGCGGATTTCGCGCAGCTCGTCAGACGACAGCGGTGACATCGTCACCCCTTGCTCAAGGGCGAGCCCCGTTGGGGCTGTTCGACAGTGACAACACCACTATATCGAACGCTCGTGCGAAACTTCAACGGGATCGGCCGACGGTCGTCTCGTAGTCGGCCATGTCCGCTTTCCTGGTGCGCAGCCAGTACTTCCAGGTGAACCCGGGCCAGATGGCGCGGTTGACGCCGTTCTCGTCCAGGTACCAGCTCCGGCAGCCGCCGACCGACCACACCGCGCCGGCGAGTTTGGACTGGATCTCGGCGTTGAAGGAGTCCTGAACCGACTGTCGCACGTCGATCTGACTCACCTCGTCGCGGCAGATCGACCGCAGGAAGCCGAGTACGTAGTTGATCTGCGACTCGATCATGAACACGACGGAGTTGTGGCCGAGCCCCGTGTTGGGCCCCAGTAAGAAGAACAGGTTCGGGAAACCGGAGACGGCGATGCCGAGGTATGCCTCCATCCCGTTGCGCCAGGCATCTTGCAGCTTTCGCCCGTCGCGGCCGACGATGCTCAGGTGCGCGAATGCGTCGGTCACGTGGAAGCCGGTGGCGTAGATGATCGCGTCCACCGGGTGTTCCTGGCCGTCACCGGTGACCACGGATCGTGGCCGGACCTCCCCCACTCCACTGGTCACTAGGTCCACATTGGATCTGTTCAGCGCCGGGTAGTAATCACTGGAGAGCAGGATCCGCTTGCAACCCATGGCATAGTCCGGCGTCACGGCAGCGCGCACCCCCGGGTCCTTGACGACCTTGCGGATGTAGCGCTTGGACAACTGCTCGAAGAACCCGCCGAGGCGGCGATTGAACACCACGAAGTAGCGAGCCTCCAGCATCCAGTACAGTGCCGCGCGGGCAGCACGTTGGAGCAGTGGAACGCGGCGGAACCAGCGCTGGAAAACGCCCGGGATGGGCAGGTCGGGTTTCGGCTGGATCCACGGCGGAGTGCGCTGGAACAGGTGCAGCCGGGCGACTTTCGTAGCGATGCGCGGCACGAACTGGATCGCACTGGCCCCGGTTCCGATCACCGCAACCCGTTTGCCTGCGAGGTCGAGCTCGTGGTTCCACTCCGCGGAGTGGAAGACCTCTCCCGCGAAGCGTTCCACGCCGGGCAGTTCCGGATAGCTCGGGATGTGGAGGACACCGACGCCGGACACCAGCGCGCGGCCGACGTATTCGGTCCCGTCCGCCGTGGAGACCCGCCAGGCGCTGGCCTTCTCGTCGTACTCGGCGCCGGTGAACACCACGCCGTAGTGGATGTGGTCGCGCACCCAGTACTTATCCGCACAGTGCTGCAGGTAGTCAGAGATCTCGTCGTGCCTGGCGAACATCCGGGACCAGGCCGGGTTCTGCTCGAAGGAGAAGGAGTACATGAGGGACGGCACGTCGCAGGCGCAGCCGGGATAGGTATTGTCCCGCCAGGTACCACCGAGATCGACAGCCTTCTCCAGCACGATGAAGTCGTCGATCCCGGCCTGCTTGAGCTGGATCGCCATCCCGAGCCCGGCGAAACCGCTTCCCACGATGATCACTGAGGTTTGGTGTCTGCGCTGGTCCCGCGTTTGCCGTTGCACCTTCAGGCTCCTCCTCGGACACCGGCACGACTCGACTACCGCGCAGTAGCCTACTACGAGTAGGTTACTTGCGGTAGGGTGTTCCCCGTGGAGACACAGCAGGCAACGGCCGCCGGACGCAAGCGGTTGCCCCGAGCCGAGCGGGAACGGCAGATCCTCGCCGTCGCAGAGCACGTTTTCGCCGCCGACGGCTACCAGGGAGCGTCGATGGACGACATAGCGGCACGGGTCGGCCTGTCCAAGCCGATGCTCTACGAGTACTTCGGCTCAAAGGAGGGACTGCTGCTCGCCTGCCTGCAGCGGTCCAAGCGCGAACTGCTGAAAGCCACGACAGTGGCGGCCGCCGGAGCCAGCACGCCCGCGCAGCTGCTGCACGACTGCCTGCTGGCCTTCTTTAAGTTCGGCGACGAGTATGCCCAAGCCTGGGCGCTGCTGCGAAACGAGTCCGCGGTACCCAACGCTTCGGTGAGCTCCGAGCTGGAAGAGATCCGCACGCAGCAGATCGAGTTCACCGCCGGATTGCTGGGAACCTCGCGCGCCGACCTCGATCCGGTGCAGCTGGAGGCGTTCGCAGAGGCGATCATCGGCGCCTGCGAGCGACTCGCGTTGTGGCGAGACCGCCGCCCGGACATCACCGCGGAACAGGCAACCGAACACCTGCTGGCGCTGTTCGCCCCCAGCCTCGCCCAGAACCTCTAGCGCTACCCACTAAGCGGCGCCAGCCGCGCACGAGCACAGACACCTGGCTCTGCCGCGAATCCCCAAAGAGCCCGGATCGCAGCTGCGAGCATGGGAACTTTCCTGTCACTCACGTCTGGCCGAAGGGGTCCGTCTTTGCAGCATGGGAACCTTCCTGTCACTCACAGCCAGGCTGGGGTGACCTGCTTGGTGCAGTGGAGGCGGAAATGCCGGGTGTGGATGGCTGGGAACGATCGGGCGGTGGTGACAAGATTTCGTCGGCGAGTGCTTCGCATCCGCCCGCGTCGCATTCACTCGTTCAGGCGGTGTGCGGATCTTCGGGGTCAAGATCGTTGGGGGCTTCTCCGATACCGAGGCAGCCGTGCCAACAAATTCGACCCAAGGAGAACAAATCTTGCGTCCCTGGACCACGCGCACAGTACAGGCAGCCGTTGTGGCCGCGGGGTTCGCCGCAGTCGGGACAGGTGCCGCCTCTGCCTCGGAGAACGCCGAGATCCCCAAGCCTGACCTGTCGTCCGTTCCGGACGACGTCGGATTCCTCGCCCCGGTGAACGCCTGCCAGGCGCAGGACGGTCCCGGATACGGACCGACCAAGGCGCCGTGCGCGGACACCCAGCTGCACGCGAACACCCCGAATCTGGTCAAGAAGGTGGGCGCGGACATCACCACCACCGCATACGGGGTGGGTGGTGAACTGCAGGACGGCCGTCCGATGCTCACGCCCGGCAAGCCGAACCGAGTTCTCGGCCATGTCTTCGCCGAGACCACCCGCGCCGCGCAGCTCACCAAGACACGCCCCACCGTCGGCGGCTCGGTGATCCCCGACCACCTCGGCGTGGTCACCGAACGCGTGCCAGACGCTGCGCTCCTGAACACCGAGGTCGGACCGCGTCAGCCCGGTCACCAGGGCACCTCGGCGCTCGACACCGCGATCGACCTGACCGCCGCGCAGGGCTACGACACCGCACCGCTGACGGACCCCGTCGGCATGGTCGCTCCCACCCTGGCGAACAACCCGCTGCAAACCTCGGGTGAGCCGATGACCCTGCCACAACCGGAGAAGATCCTGCCGGCAACCGGCAAGCTGCCGGCTACGCCCAGGCTGGACAACAGCGTTAGCGCAACGGCGAAGGATGTCGCGAGGCAGGTCGCCGGCAGCGTCCCGCAGGCCCCGGTGCACCGAGTCACCGGACAGCTTCCGGCGACCGACAGCGTCACCGGCGTGCTGGGCTGATCGAAGATCGGATCAAGTGGTCCCGGAAGCCTTTCCGGGACCACTTTTGCGGGATGCGCAACAACGAATAATTCCATAATGGACTCTTCGTCTCATTGCTGGAGCTTGGCCGAAAACGGCCACCGGGGTTCGATCTTGCGAAACGCATGTCCCAGACGCTGCCGCGCGTTCGCTGGCCCGAGGGCAACGGCATTGAAAACAACGCCAGAGCGGTCCCGGTGCAGGCTTAAGGCGACAATGCCGCCGTAATCGGGGGTCGTCGTCCCGGCCCTTTCCCCGCAGGCCGACAAGTGGCTCAACGCGCCGTTCGTCGACCACCCCAAGGCCGGCTGACATATGACCGGCCGGAAGTGCGCACGCAGGCCGTCCCAGGTGGACCGGCCAAGCAGTGGTGCGACGACGTTGCGTCGCTAGCGCAGAACCCGACATGCTCACTGACGAGCTGCGGCGCGTCCGCAACGGGACTGCTTCGTCGCGATCTCCATCCACCGATACAGCGCGGACACGGTCGGGCCTTCGGCTGGGCGAAACGCCAGGTGTGACAACCGTGGCGCTCACCGACGACCCGGGCGCCGCCACTGGCAGGCGGCTCCGTCACGCCTGCTGCCTGGGCACCGCCGGGGTGAACGCGGTCGATGACCGTGTTCACCCCGGCCTGCATGCCTTGTCACGGACCGCTGCGGCGTCTACACCACCTTGCGCATCACGCTGCCGTAGCGGCCACGATCTCCACGTCGGGTTCGCCCATGTCGAACGGCTCTCCCGCCTCGGCCCGGTGAACCAGCGAGGTCGGCGGCTCAAACCGCGGCCCGTACCGTTCGGCCAGTTCCCTGGCGCGCGCGACGAATCCGGGCAGCCCGCCTGCGTAGCCGTTCATGTACTGCACGACTCCGCCGGTCCAGGCCGGGAACCCGATGCCGAGGATCGAACCGATGTTGGCGTCCGGCACCGACCGCAGCACGCCTTCATCGAGGCACTTGACGGTTTCCAGCGCCTCCACGAACAGCATCCGCTCCTTGAGATCGGTCAGGCTCACCTCGGCCGGGTTGCGCCCGGACGCGCCGAAATGCTCGACCAGCCCTGGCCACAGCCCGACCCGCTTGCCGTCGACGTAGTCGTAGAAACCCGCGCCGCTGGAACGTCCCTTGCGATCGAACTCGTCGACCATGCGGTCCAGCACCCGCTCCGCAGGGTGGGGGGTCCAGGTTCCACCGGCAGCCTCAACGGCCCGCTTGGTCTCGTCGCGGATCTTGCGCGGCAGCGTCAAGGTCAGCTCATCGAACAGCTGCAAGACGGGGGCCGGGAATCCGGCCTGCGCTGAGGCCTGCTCGATGGACGCCGGGTGAATGCCTTCGGCGAGCATCGACACGCCTTCGTTGACGAAGGTGCCGATGACCCGGCTAGTGAAGAAGCCGCGGCTGTCGTTGACCACGATGGGCGTCTTGTTGATCTGCTGAACCACGTCGAACGCGCGCGCCAGAGCGCGGTCGCTGGTGTGCTCGCCGCGAATGATCTCCACGAGCGGCATCTTGTCGACCGGGGAGAAGAAGTGCAGGCCAATGAAGTCCTCCCGGCGGCGCACGCCCTCGGCGAGGCTGGTGATCGGCAGCGTGGAGGTGTTGGAGGCGATCAGCGCGTCACCGTCGACGACATCCTGCACCTCCGCATACACCTGCCGCTTGATCTTCGGGTCCTCGAAGACGGCCTCGATGACCAGGTCGCAGCCGGTCAGCGGCTCAAGCTGGTCGGTGGGCGTGATCCGGGCCAGCAGTTCGTCGGCCTCGTCCTGCGTGGAGCGGCCCTTGGCAATGGCCTTCTCCAGGAGCTTCACCGAGTACTCCTTGCCTTTCTCAGCCGCAGCCAGGGAGATGTCTTTAAGCACGACCTGCATCCCGGCCTTGGCGCACACGTAGGCGATGCCCGCGCCCATCATGCCACCGCCGAGCACCGCGACCTTCTTCGCTTGCCAGGCGGGTTCGCCGATGGGTCGGCTCCCGCCGGAGTTGATGTGCTGGAGGTCGAAGAAGAACGCCTTGCTCATGTTCTTCGCGGTTTGGCCGCAGACCAGGTCCACGAAGTAGCGGCCCTCGATGGTGAGCGCCGTGTCGAAGTCGACTTGAGCGCCCTCCACTGCGGCGGCCAGGATGTTGCGCGGCGCGGGCAGCGGTGCGCCTTTGAGCTGCTTGCGGAGGTTGGCCGGGAACGCCGGGAGATTGGCGGCGAACTTCGGATTCGATGGGTCGCCGCCGGGAATCTTGTGTCCGGGGCGGTCCCAGGGCTGCGTCGCCTGGGGGTTGGCCTTGATCCAGTCCTTGGCGGCCGTCAGGAGCTGTTCCGGCGAGTCGACCAATTCGTCGATGATGCCGATCTCCGCGGCCTTCGCCGGAGCCAGCCGTTGGCCCTGTAGCAGTACGTTAAGCAGCGCGTCGGCAATGCCCAGCATGCGAACGGTGCGGACGATGCCGCCCCCTCCGGGCAGCAGGCCGAGGGTGACCTCGGGGAGACCGAAGCGGGCGTTGGGATTGTTCAGCGCGATGCGGTGGTGACAAGCCAGCGCGATCTCCAGCCCGCCGCCCAGTGCGGTGCCGTTTAGCGCTGCGACCACCGGCACGCCGAGCGTTTCGAGGCGGCGCAGCCCCCGCTTGATGCCGGTGGTGATCTCGTTGACCAGCTCGGCGTCGCCGGTCCGGGCCCGGATCAGGTCCCGCAGGTCACCGCCGGCGAAGAAGGTGCTCTTCGCCGAGGTGAGGACCACGCCGGTGATGTTGTCGAGCTCGGATTCCAGGCGCTGCAGGGTTTGTTCCATGGCGCGCCGGTAGCGCTCGTTCATGGTGTTGGCCTGCTGCTTCGGGTCGTCCAGGGTCAGCACGACGATGCCGTCGGCGTCGGACTCCCAGCGGATGGTGTGCTGCTCGCTCATGTGTGATGTGTCCTTCAGCCGATCCGTTCGACGACAGTCGCAATCCCCATACCGCCGCCAATGCACAGCGTGACCAGGCCGTAGCGCAGGTTGCGGCGTTCCAGCTCGTCAATGAGGGTGCCCAGGATCATCGCCCCAGTGGCGCCCAGCGGGTGGCCCATGGCAATGGCCCCGCCGTTGACGTTGACCTTCTCGTGGCCGACACCGAATTCCTTCATGAACTTCAGCGGCACCGAAGCGAAGGCCTCGTTGATTTCGATCAGGTCGATCTGGTCGATGCTGAGATCGGCCTTGCCGAGCGCTTTGCGCACAGCCGGGCCGGGGCCGGTCAACATGATCGTCGGGTCGGCGCCACTGAGCGCTGCGGCGACGATCCGGGCGCGCGGGCGCAGCCCGGTGCGCTCGCCAAGGGACTCGCCGCCGATCAACACCAGCGCGGCGCCGTCGACGATTCCGGAGGAGTTGCCGGCGGTGTGCACGTGGTCGATGCGCTCCACCCAGTGGTACTTCTGCAGCGCAAAGGCGTCGAACCCACCGAGTTCGCCGATATCGCCGAATGACGACTTCAGCTCGCCGAGGCTGTCCACGGTGGTGTTCGCGCGGATGTGTTCGTCGCGGTCGAGGATGGTGATGCCATTGCGGTCGGTGACCGGCACGACCGAACGGGCGAAGCGGCCGTCGGCCCATGCCTTGGCGGCGCGGGTCTGCGACTCGGCGGCGAAGGCGTCCACAGTGGTCCGGTCGAAACCCTCGATGGTGGCGATGAGGTCGGCGCCGATGCCCTGCGGCACGAAGGAGGTGGCGAAGTTGGTCTCGGGGTCCATCGCCCAGGCGCCGCCGTCGGAACCCATGGCGACCCGGGACATCGACTCGACGCCTCCGGCCAGCACGGCGTCCTCCCAGCCGGAGCGCACTTTCTGGGCGGCGATGTTGACCGCTTCGAGTCCGGACGCGCAGAAGCGGTTGAGCTGCACGCCGCTGACGGTCTCGGGCAGGCCCGCGGCCAGCGCTGCGGTCTTGGCGATGTCGCCGCCCTGGTCGGCGACCGGCGAGACCACGCCCAGCACGATGTCGTCGATCAGTGCGGGATCCAGCTGCGGATGGCGCCGCTGCAGTTCCCGGATGAGGCCCACGACCAGGCTGATCGGCTTGACCCCGTGCAGCGACCCGGTTTTCTTGCCGCGACCGCGTGGTGTGCGGATCGCGTCGTAGACGAACGCCTCGGACATGTGTGGCGTGCCTCCTCATTGCGGCGGGTGCTCCACACAAAGTGTGACACCGACACTGTCACAGTCAATGGCCGACGGCGCCTGCCGAGTGGTCAGTTGCACCCTTGCGGGGGGTGGTGGCGCGAGCATGGGAACCTTTCTGTCATCGCTTGCGGCTCCGGATCCGCGCGTCTGACGAGAGCAAGGGAACCTTCCTGTCACACGCAGCCCGGGCGAGCCCAGCGACAGCCTTTTTCCGCGAAGATCACGTCTCCGGTGCACGGCACCCGCGCCGGCGGCCGGCCCGTGTGCCACGCCGCCTCGCTGACGAGGGCTGTCCTGCGCTACACCGAAGCGGCGTTGGCCGGACGGGAGTTCCTCGCGAAGTAGGCTCCTTCGCGGAAGGTTCTTGGCCCGAGCACTGCCACGACCATGTACATCGCCGATGACGCGGTGTAGCTCGCAAGATGCGCGAGATTCGTCCATTCAGGACAAGAGGCGACCCCGTTCCTTTACCGACCGCCGACCGGGCCGGATCGAGCCCTCCGCAGACCTGCGCGCGCCGATACAAAGTGACAGGAAGGTTCCCATGCTCGCGCCCTGCCAGGAGCTCTGGCGGGGGCGGCTGGCGATGCCGGGTCCTGCTCGCGGCAGCAGGAGGAAAGGTGCCCGAACGCCAGCAGGCCGAAGTAGTCGCCTCCGCCGGAGTAGTGTCCCTCCGGGGCCGAGGAGCCCGTCCGGTTCAGAGAGTTGAAGGAGTGCTTGGCAAAAATCACTGGCTGAAGGCTCTGGGATCCCTTTAGAGTCCCTTTGTGATCACGCGTTTGAACGGCTGGTGGCCGGCCTCCTAGGCGGCCTCTGTTCTTGCGCGATATGACAACAGCCGCCTCGACGGGGCCACCGTTGTCATGTCGAGATACGCGGCCTCGCCGGGTACGGCCGACTACCCGAGGAGTGCTGTGACATCGACACCGCCCCCTACCGCCGCCGCGACCGACTCCCCTCGCGCAGCAAGCCCAGTCACGCGTTCATGGGCTGAATTACTTTCCGGCCTGCTCGATGGCCGAGACCTGACCGACGCGAACACAGCGTGGGTCATGGATCAGGTGGTCCGCGGCGAGGCGACAACCGCCCAGATCGCTGGTTTCCTGACCGCGCTTCGGGCCAAAACCGAGACCAGCTCAGAGGTTTGCGGCCTGGTGAATGCTCTCGCCAGGTACGGCACGAAGGTCACGATCCCGGGACCGACCGTCGACATTGTCGGCACCGGGGGCGATCGTACCGGCGCGGTCAACATTTCCACGATGGCCGCCATCGTCGCGGCCGCCACCGGGGTGACCGTCGTCAAGCACGGCGGCCGAGCCGCGTCATCGTCTTCGTGCGGCGCGGCCGACCTGGTGGAACAACTCGGCGTATCGCTGGAACTGACCCCGAGTCAGGCCGCGCGGATAGCGGCCGAGGCCGGCATCACGTTTCTATTCGCGCCGATCTACAGCCCAGCTCTGCACCACGTCGCCGCCGTGCGTCGGGAACTCGCGGTACCGACGGTCTTCAACATCCTGGGGCCGGTGATCAACCCCGCAAATCCTGGGCATCAGGTGGTCGGCGTCGCCGATGCGAGGATGATGCCGGTGCTCGCCGACGTCCTAGCGGCACGCGGCTGCTCCGCCTTGGTCGTCCGGGGTCAGGACGGTCTCGACAAGCTCACCACGGCGGCCACCTCCCAGGTCTGGATAGTGCGCGATGGCATCGCGAGGGCGACTCTGCTCGACCCTCGTGAACTGGGTGTTCCTCGCGTCGAGCCCGCAGCGCTGCGCGGCGGCGGGGCGGCCAGCAACGCCCGCATCGTCCGAAATCTGCTCAACGGGCAACACGGGCCGGTGCGTGATGTGGTACTCCTCAACGCCGCGGCAGCTCTCGTGGCCGTCGCCCCTTCCGGAGCCTGCCTCATCGAGCAACTCGCCGCTGGGATGGCGCAGTGTGCCGAAGCCGTCGATTCCGGAGCAGCCAAGGCGACTTTGAATCGGTGGATCACCGTGACTCGCGAGACGACCAAAGCCGACACATGATCTCGCGCGGCATCTTCAGTCCTCGCTTACCAGTCAACATTGCTTGATACGGCGTTAGAAAGATGCGGGCCGGCAATCGACCACGCATGGCCCTCGGTCAGCCGCGCAGCAGCGTTTCGACGCCCTGACCCCGGATCGACGCGTCGAGCACTTGCGCGGTGTGCGCCATCGCGAGGTGCTCACCCCGGCGCTCCAGTGCGGTGCGAATCTGCATCGAACACCCGGGGTTCGCCGTCACCAGCAGCATCGCCCCGGTGTCCAGCACGTTCTCGGCCTTGCGGTCGCCCAGTTCACGCGCGGCCTCCGGTTGGAGCAGGTTGTAGACCCCTGCGGAACCACAGCACAGTTCACCGCGGTTGATCTCCCGCACCTCCAGTCCGGGGATCGCCCGCAGCAGTTCTCGCGGCTGCGATCGGATACCTTGCCCGTGCGCCAGATGGCAGGCGTCGTGGTAGGCGATCCGAACGGGCAGCGGGTGCCGCTCTGCGACGGGGCCGAGTTCGACGAGTACTTCGGCGATATCGCGCACCCGAGCGGAGAACCGCTCCGCGCGCTCGGCGTATTCGGGGTCGTCTTGCAACAGGCGCGGGTACTCCTTCAACGTGGAGCCGCAGCCAGCCGAGTTGACGACGACATAGTCCACACCGGATTCCTCGAAGGTGTCCATCAGGTCGCGGGCGAACTTGACCGCTTCGGCTTCGCGCCCGGCGTGCTCGCTGAGCGCGCCGCAGCACCCTTGCGCTGGTGGGATCACGACGTCGCAGCCTTCGGCGGCGAGGATGCGGGCCGTTGCCGCGTTGACGTCGGGGAAGAAGGCGCTCTGCACGCAGCCGGTGATCATCCCGACGACCGCGCGGCGCTTGCCCCGTGCGGGGACCCGGTGCCCCAGCTTCGGCACCCGGGTGATCGGCGGCGCCAGGGACTCCATCACCTGTAGCCCCGCCGGCAGCTTCGCCAGCAGTCCGGACCGCTTGAGCAGGGCTCCGATGCCGAGCCGCTGGTAAAGCGCGAGCGGTCCGCGCATCGCTTTGAGGCGACGCGGGTACGGGAACAGCGTGAAGATCGCCGTGCGCAGTAGTCGTTCCCAACGGCCGCGTTGGTGATGCCGCTGGACCTGCGCCCGCGTCTCGGTGATCAGCGTGCCGTACTGCACCCCAGACGGGCAGGCGGTCACGCACGCCATGCAACCAAGGCATGCGTCGAAGTGCCCGACCATGGAGTCGGTCAGGGGCTCGCCTTCCAACCCCTCCTTCATCAGGTAAATGCGTCCGCGCGGCGAGTCCATCTCCTCGCCCCACAGGTCATAGGTCGGGCAGCTGGGCAAGCAGAATCCGCAGTGGACGCAGTCGTCGACGAGCTCGCGCTGCGGCGGGTGCAGGGCGTCGAAGGCGCCCGGGCGGGCGGGGGTCTCGCTCATCAGATTCCTCCCACGAACCGGCCAGGGGCGAGCCGGTGCTCCGGATCGAACTGGTCCTTGGTCCGACGCATCAGCGTCAGCAAACCGGGTGCGATCGGCCCCCAAAGGTCGATGACGGCATCCTGCGGCGCCCGGACCAGCACCGCGTACTCGCAGGCAGCGCGTAGTGACTTGACGAGTTCGGCGATGGCGGCCGCATCGGCATCGCCGGGCAACCCGGCGTGCAGCACGCCGAGCCCAGCGGCGCCACGGATCGCCAACGGCAGGCCGCTCGTCGCGGCAGCTTCTTGCGCAGCGGTGAGGAGCTGGGGAAGCGCCGTCGGTTCGGCGCCCAGGCGCAGGCCGATGCCGTTGTCCGGGTCGAAGGGGTAGCGGCCCCACCACGACGGAGCCTGCTCCAGCACCTCTGCGCCGTGCCCGAGGGCGGCGGCGAGCTTGAGCGCGCGATCGTGCGTGGCGGAGGGCCTGCCTTCGAGCTGCGCGCACACCGTGATCGGCCCGTCGGGTTCGGCCCGGTCGAGTTCGATGGCGGTGGCCATCGCCTGGGAGTGGCGCACGACGTCGGCGGCGGCCGCCGAATCCTCGTGGGTATCGGCGGTGATGGTGATCCAGCGGTGTTCTGCGGCGACCGGGTGCAACCGGAACACCGCCTCGGTGATCACGCCGAGCGTGCCGAAGGAGCCGGTGTAGAGCTTGCCGAGGTCGTAGCCGGCGACGTTCTTGACGACCTTGCCGCCCGCGGTGGTCACCGTGCCATCGGCCCGCACGACCGTGATGCCGATGAGCAGGTCGCGCACCCCGCCGAAAAGGTGCCGACACGGTCCCGCGGTGCCGGTGGCGATGACACCGCCCAGCGTCGCGGTCGGCAGCGGCTGGTCGATCGCCAACTGCTGCCCGGCGGCGCAGACCGTGTTGTTGACCTTGGCGATCGGAGTTCCCGCCAGCGCATGCACCACTAAGTCGCCCGCGGCGTGGTCGACAACATCGTCGGCGGCCGACACATCGAGCAGCAGATCCACCGCGCCCGGCGCCCTGCCCCAGTCGAGTTTGCTGCCCGACCCTCTGGGCACCACGCGCAGGCCGTGCTCGGCGGCGATCCGCATCGCTATCGACGTCCGCTCGGTTCCGTCCACAGTGGCCACCCATTGCGGATGGACGCCGGACACGGCGTCGGCCTTCGTCGCTTCCCGCACGCAGTCGGCGCCCAGCGCGGCGACCAGTGCTTCGTGCGCGGTGTCCTTCGTGGTTGTGGGCATCAGAACTGGTCCGCCAATCCCGCTTCGGTCAGTGGGTGCACGCCACGCCGGGGCCCGGGCACCTCGCCGCAGAGCCTCGGCGTCGGGAAAACCTTGCCCGGGTTGCAGATCCCGACCGGGTCGAAGGCGCAGCGCACGCGCTGCATGGTGTCGAGGTCGTCTGCGGTGAACATCCGGCCCATGTACTTGACCTTGTCCGCACCGACGCCGTGTTCGCCGGTGATCGAGCCGCCGTGCTCGATGCACAGATCGAGGATCGCGGCGGAGACGGCCTCGGCCCGCTCGTTTGCGCCCGGTTCGGCATCGTCGAAGAGCACCAGCGGGTGCAGGTTGCCGTCGCCGGCGTGGAAGACGTTCGCGACCCGCACGCCGGATTCGGCCGACAGCCGGGAGATGCGGCCGAGCACCTCGGGCAGCGCGGTGCGCGGAATCACCCCGTCTTGCACGATGTAGTCGGGGCTGATGCGGCCTACTGCAGCGAAGGCGGATTTGCGTCCTTTCCAGATCATTGCCCGCTCGTGGTCGTCCGCGGCGACCCGGATTTCGAACGCACCGTGCTCGTCGCAGTGCCGCTTGACCTCGTCGAAGGTGTGCTCGACCTCGGCGGCCGGGCCGTCCAGTTCGACGACCAGCACCGCCCCCGCGCCTTCCGGGTAGCCGCACTGCACGGCCTGTTCGGCGGCCTCGATGGCCAGCGCGTCCATCATCTCGATCGCCGCCGGCGTGACCCCGTCGGCGATGATCGCCGACACCGCCGCACCCGCCTCGTCGGTCGACGGGAACCCCGCCAGCAGGGTCTGCACCACCTCGGGTTTACGCAGGAGCCGCACGGTGATCTTGGTGGCCACGCCGAGCGTGCCTTCACTGCCGATGAACGCGCCCAGCAGGTCGTATCCGGGAGTGTCGCGCGCCGTGCCGCCGAGTTCGACGAAGTCGCCGTCCGGCGTGACCACTTCCAGCGCGAGGATGTGGTTGGTGGTGAAGCCGTACTTCAGGCAGTGTGCGCCGCCGGAGTTCTCCGCGACATTGCCGCCCACCGAGCACACCTGTTGGCTGGAGGGGTCGGGTGCGAAGTAGTACCCCTGCGCGGCGACAGCTTTCGTGACGTCGAGATTGGTGACGCCGGGTTCCACGACGGCCCGCTCATTGGCGAGGTCGATCTCCAGGATTCGCCGCATCCTCGAGGTCACGACCAGCACGCCCGAAGCGTGCGGCAACGCCCCGCCGGACAGGCCCGTGCCGGATCCTCGGGCCACGAACGGGACCTGGTGCTCGGCGCAGATCCGGACGATCTCGCGGACCTGCTCGGCGGTCTCCGGCAGCACCACGACGGCGGGCACGACCCGATAGCTCGCCAGCCCGTCGCACTCGTAGGTGCGCAGTCTCTGGGGATCGGTGATCACCGCGTTCGGCGGCAGTGCCGCGTGGAACCGCTGAACGACTTGATCGAGCGCGCGCCGTACGAGCGCTGTTTGCTCGGCTTCGACGCTGGTCGACTGCATGCTCAGCCTCCCGGGTGAATTCCGTTTTACGGAAAATCCGTTCCGGTCATCGGGAACCATAGGTTGTTCACAACATAGATACAAGAGTCGGACAACTTGGCCTCTTCGTCCCGATTGTGCCCCGTGGCCCGGATTCGAGACGATCTTTCGCGGACTTCGCTCCGAACCGGCAGGCACCCGTAAGAGAGGCCCCCAGATGCCGAGCGCTTCCGAACGCCGTCCAGGAGACGCTGTGCCCCTTCGAGGCGCAAGTCCAGCAAGCCGATCAGTTGCGCAGCGCCGCGGGGTTACGTGATCGCAGGAAGAACAAGGTGGTCGATCCGCGATGTGCTGCTTGGCCCGACCTTTCACCCGACGACCTGTTCGTCCGCATCGACTGCGCGGACAGCTCCAACCGCCTGCTAGGCCAATGTCGCAGAGGCCCGCTGACGCGGGGTGGTGACAGGAAAGTTCCCATCCTCGCACTCCCCGCGCGCCAGGCATGACAGGAAGGTTCCCTTGCTCCCGAGGCGTTCGACCCGTCGCGCTACAGGTGGGCGAGGGCTTTGATCGACGGCAGGGCCCTCTCGCCCAGGCGGGTCCACGGCACGCTGTAGGTGCCTTCCGGATAGCGGAAGCACCTTGCCCGGCGCCGCGAGTCCTGCGGCGCGGAGTCCATACAGCCCGGTCGCAACCACCGGGGCCGGGAACGCCGGGCGGCCGTGCAGCTTGCGCGCCCAGGCCGGCAGCGCCGAGTACGCCAAGTGACAGAGCGGCAGGTAGCCGTTCGCCGGCAGGAGCCACCACGACGCGAATGGTTGGTGCAGGAAGCGGTAGACCAGCTCGGAATCGGCCGTTCGCCGCAGCTCGGGCCGGACCTGCTTGAAGTACTCCGCCATTTCGCGGCTGGTTCCCGGCACCTCCGCCGGGTCGAGCCCGACCAAGGCGGCAATGCGACGCTGCTCGTCGAAGTACCGGTCGAGTTGCGCGTCGGTCAGCGGGAATCCCGCATGCCGCACCACGCCGGCGAACGAGGCGATCTCGGCGCAATGCACCCAGCGCAACAGGTCCGGATCGTCCAGGCGGATCTGGGCACGGTTCGCCGGTCGGTCGCGCGGAGCGTGCGGTGCACCTGGCGGACCCGTGCGGCGACGGACTCGGCTTCGGCAGTCGTACCGTAGGTGGTTGCGGCGACGAAGTTTGCGGTGCGCATCAGGCGTCCCAGCGGGTCTTCCCGAAACCGGGAATTCTGCACGACCGCCGCCACCGCCAGGGGATGCAGTGCCTGCAAGTACAGGCCGCAGATTCCGGCGATCCACATCGTCGGATCGGCGTGCAGCTGCCAGGTCACGGTCTGCGGCCCGAATAGCCCTTCGTCACGCACCGGTGCTCACCCACCCAACACCAGCACCGGTACTAACTGTTCGGCCGAGGTAAGCGAGCCGTGATGCCCGCGCAGCGCGGACTCGCCCGGTTCGACCACCGAACGGATCACCCCGGAATCACGCATGATCGCCAGCACATCGCCGATGCGCGGGCGCACCGAATCGGCTACGACGGGACCGAACCAGCCCTCGTCGATCGCCTGCTCACCGGTGAGCACCACGCCTCGCTCGCCGATCGTCTCCTGCCACGCGGAATGAACATCGGTCAGCGCACCGGGCTCGACGTAGACGTGGCGGGCGCGGACTTCGCCGCCGAGCAGCCGGACACCGGCTTGCAGTGCGGGATCGGTGTCGGCGTCGACTGCTTCGGCCGGGTCGACCTGGACCATGCCGTGATCGGCGATCACCGTCAGCACCGCTGCGGGCGGTAGTCGCTCGGCCAACGTCGCCACCAACTGGTCCAGCAGCGTCAGTTGCAGGCGCCACGGCAGCGATCCGGGGCCGTGCATGTGCCCGAGCAGGTCGAGGTGCCCGTGGTAGCCGTAGCACAACCCCGGACCGTCGGCACCGAGCGCTGTGAGGAGTTCGGCGGCGAGATCACCCAAGGCGTGCAGGCCCCGGAAAACAGCGCCGCGAAACGCCGCCCTGGTCAGTCCGGTGTTCTTGAATTCCGCAGGCACGGCAGTTCGGACGTCAACGCCTGCTGCGGCCGCTCGTTCCAGCATCGTCGGGGTCGGCTGGGCCTGCTCCGGTGGCCATTGGTCGAGCAGGCTGCGACGGCTTCCGGCGGAGTCGCCCACCGTGCCATGCGTTGCCCAGCTCAACGGGTGCAGCAGGCCGCCGGAGGGTTCGGCGAAGCTGTAGCCGACGAGACCGTGCTCCCCGGCGCAGAGTCCCGTGCCCAGCGAGGTGATGCTGGTGACCGTCGTGGTCGGAAAGCCCGCCTTCAGGGGCGGCAGGGTCAGCAGACTCGCCATGAACGGGGCATCCGCGGCGTGCTCGCGCAGCAGGTCCCGGCCGAGTCCGTCGATCAACAGGACACCGGCGGTTCGGCAGTCCGGGAATCCGATGGTGTCGGCGAACCCCGCCACGCCCATCGCGCCGAGCAGCGACGGCAGGACGTCGGGCAGCGCTCGCCCGTCGTGATCAGGAGCGACGATCCAGTCCATGGCACCCTGTCTCCCCTCCGCCCGCGTGGTCGCGCGATCGGGCCGGAGCCCGACTGTCAGAATCCCATCGACCGCCCGATGATCTCCTTCATGATCTCGGTGGTGCCGCCGTAGATCGTCTGGATCCGGGAATCCAAATACGCCTTGGCGACCGGGTATTCCGTCATGTAGCCGTAGCCGCCATGCAGTTGCAGGCAGCGGTCCACGACCCGCTTGTTCAGTTCGCTGAGCCACCACTTCGCCATTGCGGCGTGCTCAGCGTCCAGTTCACCGCGAACGTGGTCCTGGACGCAACGATCGGTGAACACGCGGCCGATCTCGACCTCCGTGGCCATCTCTGCCAGCTCGAACCGGATGTGCTGGAACGTGCCGATGGGGCGTCCGAACGCGGTGCGATCCCGGCAGTAGTCCTTGGTGATCGCCAGGATCTTCTCGGCGGCGGCGGCCGAGGCCACCGCGATCGACAGCCGCTCCTGCGGCAGGTTCTGCATCAGGTAGATGAAGCCCTTGCCTTCCTCGCCGAGCAGGTTGCGTGCCGGCACCCGCACATCGTTGAAGAACAGTTCGGCGGTGTCCTGCGCCTTCTGGCCGATCTTGTCGAGGTTGCGCCCGCGTTCGAAGCCGGGCATGCCGCGCTCCACGACCAGCAGGCTGATGCCTTGGTGGCCCGCGTCCGGGGCGGTACGGGCCACCGCGATCACCAGGTCGGCGAGGATGCCGTTACTGATGAACGTCTTCTGCCCGTTGAGGACGTAGTCGTCGCCGTCGCGTACTGCTGTGGTGCGGATGCCCTGCAGGTCGCTGCCGGCGCCCGGTTCGGTCATGGCGATCGCGGTGATGATCTCGCCCCGGCAGAACCCGGGCAGCCAACGCTGCTTCTGCTCGTCGTTGGCCAGTTTGCTCAGGTACGGCGCGATGATGTCGTTGTGCAGCGGGGAACCGAAGCCGGAGATGCCCGCGTTGACGAGCTCCTCGTCGAAGACGGTGTTGAACCGGAAGTCGTCGACGCCACCGCCGCCGTAGCGCTCATCGACGGCGAAGCCCAGCAGCCCGTGTTCCCCGGCGGCCCGCCACGACTCGCGGCTGACCATTCCGGCGGCTTCCCACTCCTCGACGTGCGGCACGAGTTCCTTGTTGACGAAGGTGCGCACCGTCTCGCGGAACGCCTCATGCTCGGGCTCGAACAGTTCCCTGCGCATCGGTTCACGCCTCCTTTCGGTGTTCGTGCCGATCATGCGAGGAAGGGAACCTTCCTGTCACCGCAGCCCCGGCAAAGCCGCAGCATGGGAACCTTCCTGTCACCCGCCGACCCGAGGCATGCTCCGGTACTCCGCCCGGCACTCGGGTGCGGTTGGCTGCGAGGAAGGGAACCTTCCTGCCATCCTTCTCCCGCTCGGCGGGCGTCCGCGGCTGCGCCGCTCATGACTCGCCCGCCCCGAAAGCACCGGATTCGACCAGTTCGGGCGGGACCGCCCAGTCCCGCAGCACCGCCTCCGCGTCGGCGCCCGGCTCGGCCACCGGCCCGGGCGGCGGGTTGGGGGTGCGGCTGAACCGCGGCGCGGGCGCCGGCTGCAAGGTGCCGTCGCGCCGCACCAGGGTTTCCCGGGCCTCGATGTGCGGGTGCGATTCGGCCTCCGCCATCGAAAGCACCGGAGCAACGCACGCATCGGAGCCGGCGAACACCTCGGTCCATTCCTGCCGGGTGCGTTGCCGGAAGGTCTCGGCGAACCGCTCGCGCAGCTCTGGCCAGTTCGCCCTGTCGTCACGATCGGGCATTTCGCCCGCCAGTCCCAGCCGGTCCAGCAGCTCGGCATAGAACTGCGGCTCCAGCGCGCCGACCGAAACGTAGGCACCGTCGGCGGTTTCGTAGACGTCGTAGAAGGGGGCGCCGGTGTCGAGCAGATTCGTGCCGCGCTCGGTGCTCCAGTCGCGGGTGACCAGGAATCCGAAAAGCATGGTGCCCAGGTGTGCCGCACCGTCCACAATGGCCGCATCCACGACCTGGCCGAGACCACTGGTGCGGGCTTCCAGCAGCGCGGCGAGCACGCCGACCGCCAGGTACATCGCGCCGCCGCCGAAATCACCGAGCAGGTTCGCCGGGACCTGCGGCGGGCCGCCCTCGCGGCCGATCGCGTGCAGCATGCCCGTGAGCGCGATGTAGTCGATGTCGTGGCCCGCGGTGGACGCCAGCGGACCCTGCTGGCCCCAGCCGGTCATCCGCCCGTAAACCAGCTTCGGGTTGACCGCCCAGCACTGTTCCGGCCCGACACCCAGCCGTTCGGCGACACCGGGGCGCAACCCCTCCAACAGCGCGTCGGCGCGCTCGACCAGCGATAGCACCGCATCGGCGCCGCGCTCGTGCTTGAGGTCGACCTGCACGGAACGCTTGCCCCGATTGAGCAGGTCCGTCTTGCCGCGCGCAGCCGTGGGCCGGTCCACTCGCACCACGTCGGCGCCGAGGTCGGCCAGCAACATCGCGCAGAACGGCGCCGGGCCGATACCGGCCAGCTCGACAACCTTGGTCCCGGCGAGCGGTCCGCCTGTTCCCGTCACGCCACACCTCTCCGCAGCCTGTGTCGCGCACCACAAGAATCACGACGCAATCAGTGTTACACCGTTTGTGTCACAGCGGTCAAGGAGTAACGTTTCGGGCATGCTCCGAACTGCGGACGAAGAGCTCACCATCGACGAACTGGCCGCCCGCGCCGGAGTCACCGTGCGCACCGTCCGGTTCTATTCCTCGCGTGGCCTGTTGCCGCCGCCCCGACTGCGCGGCAGGCTTGGCCTTTATGGCCGCGATCATCTGGCCCGGCTCGACCTGATCCGCGAACTGCAGGCGCTCGGTTTCACGTTGTCGGCGATCGAACGCCACCTGGAACGCATCCCCGCCGACGCCTCGCCCGACGAGCTCGCGTTGCAGCGCGCGCTGATCGCGCCGTGGACCGACGACCACGCCGAGGACCTGGAGCGGCACGAAGTCGACCGCCGCGCCGGTCAGCACCTCGACGACAGGCTGGTCGATCAGCTGATCGAACTCGGTATCCTGCAACGAATTCCGGACTCCACTCGGCTGCGGCTGCCCGCACCCGCGATGCTGGGCGCTGGGCTACAGATCCTCGATCTCGACTTGCCGTTGGAAATGCTGGTGCAGGCCAAGGGAATCGTCGAACAGCACACCGCGCAGATCGCCGCCGAACTGCGCGAGTTGTTCGCCGCGAACGTACTGCGCCCGTACGTCGAGCACGGTCGGCCGGAGGACGAGCGCGAGCGGGTTCGCGCCGCGACCGATCAGTTGCGACCACTGACCATCCAGGTCTTGGTCAACGGATTTCAGCGTGCCGTCAACGACGTGATCCGCGACCACGTCTGATTCGACCGGATCGAGTGAGCGAACGGCGCTCGATTCCAGCATTTGATGCTGGCCAACGAGGACCGCGATGAGGTTTCATCGCGTCGTGGCGCATGTCACTTCCAAGTACCCACTGAGGGGAGACCAGCTGCGATGAGCGCTTCGGAAGCCTGGGTCACCGCCGCGCTGGAAACGACCGTTCCGCAACTGTTCTCACGCAACGCCGCGGAGTTCCCGCAGCGTCCGGCGCTGACCGATGCCGGACGCGAACCGCGCACCTGGACCTGGGCCGAAGCGCAGCGCGAGGTTCACACGCTAGCCGCCGGGCTCGCGGCGCTCGGGCTGCAACGCGGCCAAACTATGTTGATCATGATGGCGAACCGTGCCGAACACTGGCTGATCGATGTCGCGGCCACCCATCTTGGCGCGGTGCCCAGCACCCTGTATCCCACGCTCAGCCAGGACCAGGTGCACTACATTGCCCAGCACAGCCGGGCCAGGGTGGTCGTGCTCGATGGGGCCGATCAACTTCGGCGCTTCTCCAAGGTCCTGCGCAACGCGTCCACCGTCGAACACATCGTGGTACTCGATGAGGCGGCGATGGTGGGCGCCGATCATCGGTTCCGGACCTGGGAACGCCTGCGGCTGCTGGGAGAGCAGCGTTTGCGGGACGATCCCGAGCTGGTGCGGCGAGCCTGGAGCGCCGTCACGCCCGAACACCCGGCCGCGATCCTCTACACCTCCGGCACCACCGGTGACCAAAAAGGCGTGGTGCTCACCCACCGCAACATCTGCTTCGCCGCCGCCGCGCAGCACCAGGTCACGCAGCCCGAACGGCACGCGCCGAGGCTGTGCTATCTGCCGCTGGCGCACATCGCGGAGCGGATGGTCGGTCTCTACACGGCGATCCACGACGTCGCCCACGTGCATTTCTGCGCCGATCAAGGACGAATTCTCGCAGCCCTGACCCGCGCCCGGCCGACGCAGTTCTTCGCTGTCCCGAGGACGTGGGAGAAGCTTGCCGCCGCGCTGCAGGAGGTCCCGACCGAACAAAACACCAGTCCACAAGGGCTGCGCGAGCTACGAGCACGCATCGGGCTGGACCGCGCCGTGTGGCCCTCCAGCGGCGCCGCCCCGATCGATAACTCCGTACTGGAGTTCTTCAGCACCGTCGGCGTGGACATCTTCGAACTCTGGGGTCTGACCGAAACCACCGGCTGCGTCACCACCAACCGTGCGGGTGCCCGCCGTCCGGGCACCGTCGGCCGGGCCGTGCCGGGCGTGGAGGTGTGCGTCGCGGCGGATGGGGAAGTGCTGGTGCGCGGGCCGCTGGTGTGCGCGGGTTACCTGCAACCGGACGGGGTGATCCGGCCGGCCGCCGATGCCGACGGGTGGCTGCACACCGGTGATGTCGGGGCACTTGACGACGGCTTCCTGACCATCACCGACCGCAAGAAGGAGCTGATCATCTCGGCCGAGGGCAAAAACATCGCGCCCGCCTCAGTGGAGAGAGCGCTCCGGGCCCATCCGTTGATCGGGCACGTGCTGGTGTTCGGCGACGGCCGCCCGTACCTCGTCGCGCTGCTGGTGCTCGACGAGGACACCGCGCCGCAATGGGCTCGCGAGCGGGGCATCACCTTCCTGGACCGCACCGAGCTGGCCGAGCACCCCGCCGTCCGATCCGAAGTGGAAGAGGCAGTACGGGCCGCGAACGACCGGCTGAACCCGTCCGCGCAGGTCAAACGCTACCGGATCCTCGACCAGCCCTGGGGCATCGAAGGCGGCGAACTGACGCCGACGTTGAAGCTCAAGCGCCGGGTAATCCACGAGAAGTACGCCGACATCATCGACCAACTCTACGGCGAGTGACCGCACGCAAGGTTGCCATGCTGACGGCTCAGGCCGTCGCGGGCTCGGTTTCGTCCGCGCGGGCCCAGCGGGTGGGTTCACCGGTGATGACCAGGCAGGTGACTGTGATCAACGCGCCGATCACCAGGTACGCCGCGATGGGCCAGGACTGCCCGCCCGAGAGGGTGAGCAGTGCTGTCGCCACTACCGGGGACAAGCCGCCGCCCAGAACAGAACCGCTCTGGTAGCCCAAGGACACCCCGGTGTAGCGGACCTTCGTGGCGAACAGTTCGGCGCAGAATGCCGCCATCGGCCCGAAAACCGCCGCCGAGCCGGCGTATCCCAGCGTCATCGCCAGCACGATCAGCGCCGGGCTCGCGGTGTCCAGCAGCCAGAACATCGGAAACGCGTACACCGCGAGGAAAATCCCGCCGCCCAGCATCACGCGGGGGCGGCCGAGCCGGTCCGAGAGGTGGGAGAACAGCAGGATCCCGGCGATCTGCGCGGCCGACCCGCAGAGGCTGCCGAGCAGCATGACGTCGCGGGTCACGCCGAGCTTCTCGGTGCCGTAGGTCAGCAGGAAGGTGGTCAGGATGAAGATGAACGTGTTGAACCCCAGGTTTACCCCGGCCGACAGCAGAATTTGCCGCCAAGAACGGGCGAACGCCTCGGCGACCGGCAGCCGGGCCCGCTCGCCGCGCTGCCGGATCTTCGTGAACTCGGGGCTTTCGGCCAGCCTCAGCCGCACGTACAGGCCCACCCCCACCAGCACCAGGCTCACCAGAAACGGCACCCGCCATCCCCAGGTGAGGAACGCGTCGCCGGAGATCGCCGTGGCGCCGGCGAACGCTCCGGTGGCCAGGAACAGGCCGCTCGGCGATCCCAGGAAGGTCCACCCGCCGTACCACCCGTGCCGGTGCGGCGGCGCGTGTTCGACGGCCATCAGCACCGCGCCCCCCTGCTCGCCGCCGAGGAAGAAGCCCTGCACCAGCCGCAGCACCACGAGCATTACCGGTGCCCAGACGCCGACCTCCTGGTAGGTGGGCAGCAGTCCGATCGCCGCAGTGCACACGCCGGTCACGCTCAGCGTGATGACCAGTATCAGCTTGCGGCCGACCACGTCACCGAAATGCCCGATCACGCCGGCCCCCATCGGCCGCGCCAGGAACCCGGCGCCGAACGTGGCGAACGCCAGCAACTCCCCCACCCACGGGCCATCGGCGGGGAAGAACAACTTTTTGAACACCACGGCCGCAGCGGTGCCGTAGATCAGAAAGTCGTAAAGCTCGATGGTGTTGCCCACCGCGCTGGCGAACGCCGCCTTGCGCACCGTGGCGCTGTCCGGCCCCGTGGGTACCGTCGCCATCAGGCCTCCTTGCTGTTGCGGACACACTGCCCGAATTGTGTTGTGGATCACAACGCCGAATCGGGGAGAGCCGCAAGCAGTCCGCCCGACGTCGCGTGGTCCCGGACAACAACGCCAATGATCGACGATCGGTTCACCACCTTATCGAGCAGCTCACCGCTTATGGGCGACTTCCGGCCCAGCCGGGCTGCACCATGTTGTGACACGTCGTGATTGAAACCGGTTCGGGCGAAACACTTTTCAGCGATCTACGGGACGAAGGTGCGGCGATTGACGCGGCTGCGGCGATAAAGGAAAGCGAATCGTCTGCTCAACCATCCAGGAGGATTGACGAGATGGCTGCACAACAGCTGATCGGCCGAACGCTCCTTGCCGCCGCAACTCTGGTCGGCACCGCTCTGGCACCGGCGCTCGCCCACGCGCAACCCGCGTCGGCAACGACCGGCACCATGATGAACCTCTCGGTCCGGGGCGAACTGCGCGGTGATGGCACCCGCACCGCCTTCTTGACCTGCGAACCGACGGGCGGCTCGCACCCGTTCGCAACCGACGCCTGCCAAGAGCTCAGCAACGTGAAGGGCGACTTCAACCAGCTCAGTGGCGGTCACTCCATATGTCAACTGGACCACCGGCCGGTGACACTGATCGCGACAGGTAACTGGCGCGGTCAACCGGTCACCTTCGAGAAGACCTACTCCAACGAATGCGTGGCCAAGGCGGCGACCGGGAAGGTGTTCTCCTTCTGACAGCACCGGCGGGCCCCGTTCGTGCGGGGCCCGCCACCGGCCGTGACCCGCGAGGACCGCTCTCGTTCCACCATCCGGGAGCGTTACCGTGAACTCATGGCGACCGACCCAGAAGACTGCGATTCGCGCTGGCCACGACGGTTGTACCGGGACGGCTCCGAGCCCGATCCCCGATTCACCCTCGCCAACGAACGCACCTTCCTGGCCTGGATCCGCACCGCACTCGCCCTGATGGCGGGCGGTGTGGGCATCGAGGCCCTGAACGCGGTCACCGACCGACCGAGTCCATTCCGGACCGCGTTGGCGATCTTACTGCTACTCGCCGGGGTGCTTAGCAGCGCAACGGCTTTCACGCGGTGGATGGTCACAGAACGAGCCCTGCGGCGCGGACGGCCGCTGCCCGCGCCACGGCTGGCACCGGTGCTCGGCTACGGGCTCGGTGCGGTCGGCGTCGCCGCCTGCGTCCTGCTGTTCGTGACGGGACTCTGACGTGGAGCGCCCCACTGGCCCCTGGGATCCCGGGCTGCAGGTCGAGCGCACCACCCTGGCCTGGCTGCGCACCACGCTTGCCTTCGTCGCCGGCATGCTGGTGCTGCTGCGGCTAATCGGACACGAAAGCACGATCGCGGCCGCGGCCTGCGGTGTGCTCACGCTGCCGCTCGGGATCACCATCAGCTGGCTTGTCTGGCGCCGACACCTCCGCAACGAACGCAGGCTGCACGCGGAGACCCCGCTGCCAGGCGGCGCGCTGCCCGCCGCGGTGGCCGCCCTTTCGGTGCTGGCCGGCTGCTCTGGCCTGATCTACGTGCTGTTCGCTTGAATCAGGCCACCCGCAGTTCGATCTCGACATTGCCGCGAATCGCGTTCGAGTACGGGCAGACCTCGTCAGCTGCGGCGGCGAGTTCCTGCGCCTGCTCGCGCGGCACGCCGGGGAGGTCGACTACCAGAGCAACGCTGAGGCCGAATCCGCCGCCGTTGCGCCCGATGCCGACCTGGGCCGTGACCGACGAATCGGCGATATCGGCCTTGGCTCGGCGCGCCACCAGTTGCAGCGCACTGTGGAAGCACGCCGCGTACCCGGCGGCGAAGAGCTGCTCGGGGTTGGTCGCGGCGCCACCGGCGCCACCCAGTTCCTTAGGCACCGCGAGGTCGAGGTCGATAACCCCGTCCGAGGAACGAGTCCGCCCGTCCCGACCGGCACCGGTCGCCGTCGCTTCTGCCGTGTAGAGCACTGTCATCGTCCTACCTCCTGCTTGCCTTCCGCCTCTCGCTGTGCCGCATCCAGCGCGACCGTCAGGCGCTCCAATGTGGACCGCAACTGGGCCAGTTCGTCGACCTCCAGCCCGGTCCCGGACACCATCCGGTCGGGGATGCGCTGAGCCCGCTCCCGCAGCTCCGAGCCGTCCGTTGTCAATGCCACGGCCACAGACCTCTCGTCCGTAGCGCTGCGTTGCCGCGTGATCAAACCGCGTGCCTCTAGCCGCTTCAGCAAGGGCGACAACGTGCCGGAATCCAGCCGCAGCGCGGCGCCGAGCTCTTTCACCGTGACCAACCCGCGCTCCCACAGCACCAACATCACCAGGTACTGCGGATACGTCAGGCCGAGCTCGGCCAGCAACGGCCGGTACAGGCCGGTGAACGCCCGCGAAGCGCTGTAAAGCGCAAAGCACACCTGCCGATCCAAGGTCAACTGCGAGTCAGCCACACGAACAAGATAGCGCAAAACTAAATTGCACACAACCAAATTGTGCCCTCCCGATTGACAGCATGGGAACTTTCCTGTCAACCAGCACCGAGTTGGTGCCCGGCGAACGAGCAAGAAAACCTTCCTGCCAAACCCAGCCCACGACCCCGGGGACGCTGGGAGGAAGGGAACCTTTCTGTCACACCGTCCGCGAGCCGAGTACGCGGGTCGGGTACGGATCTTCAGGTGGGCGTCGGCTTCCGGGTTTTCAGATACGCCCTGCACTCCGAGAAACGGATCTCGAGGAACAAACTCACCGGGGCCAAGGCCGGGGGCGCAAGAACGTTCCCCGCGCCGCAGGAGTGCTGGGCGCGACCGGTGACAGGAAAGTTCCCATGCTCACCGGTCGCGCGGCGTGGTCAGCATTCGATGACGTTGACGGCCAGACCGCCGCGTGCCGTCTCCTTGTACTTGACCTTCATGTCCCGGCCGGTCTCCCGCATCGTCTTGATCACCTTGTCCAGCGAGACGAAATGGGTGCCGTCGCCGCGCAGTGCCATCCGCGCCGCCGTGATCGCCTTCACAGACGCGACCGCGTTGCGCTCGATGCACGGGATCTGCACCAGACCACCGATCGGGTCGCAGGTGAGCCCGAGATTGTGCTCCATCGCGATCTCCGCGGCGTTCTCCACCTGGCTCGGGGTTCCGCCGAGCACCTCGGCGAGCCCCGCGGCGGCCATTGAGCACGCGGATCCGACCTCGCCCTGACAGCCAACCTCGGCCCCAGAGATCGACGCGTTCTCCTTGAACAGCACACCGACCGCGCCCGCCGCGAGCAGGAACCGCACTACACCGGCGTCGTCAGCGCCGGGCACGAACCGCATGTAGTAGTGCAGTACCGCGGGCACGATCCCCGCCGCCCCGTTCGTCGGCGCGGTCACCACCCGCCCACCGGCCGCGTTCTCCTCGTTCACTGCGAGTGCGAAGAGCGTGACCCACTCCAACGGGTCGTCCCGATCGGTGAGCGAAGCGGCCAGTTCCGCCGCCCGACGCCGTACCTTGAGCCCGCCGGGCAGTTCGCCGGACTTGCGGCATCCGTTATCCACGCATTCCCGCATGACCTGCCAAATGCCTAGCAGCTCCTTGTGCACGGCGTCTTCGTCGCGCCACGACAGCTCGTTCGCCAACATGACACCACTGATCGGCAGCCCTGACTCGGCGGTTCGGGTCAGCAGTTCAGCACCGGTGCGGAACGGGTAGCGCACCGCGGTCTCGTCCGGTTTGATCCGATCGGCTCCGCTGGCTCCCTCGTCGACGACGAAGCCGCCGCCCACCGAATAGAACACCGCACTTTCCAGCGGGGCATCGTCGGTGCCGGTCGCGGTGAACCGCATCCCGTTGGGGTGCAACGGCAGGGACTTGCGCCGATGCATCACCAGGTCGCGGTCCACGGTGAACCGGATCTCCTGCACCCCGTCGAGGCGCAGCCGCCCGGTCTGCTTGATCTCCACCACACGGTCCTCGACGGCCGCCGGGTCGACGGTCTCGGGACTGTGCCCCTCCAGACCAAGCAACACCGCTTTCGGGCTGCCGTGCCCGTGCCCGGTCGCCCCGAGCGAACCGAACAGTTCCGCCTTGATCCTCTTGACCTGCGGCAACCGGCCCGCGCTGTGCAGGCGTTGCGCGAACAGCTTCGCTGCGCGCATCGGGCCGACGGTGTGCGAACTGGACGGCCCGATGCCCACCGAGAACAGGTCGAAGACACTGATCGCCATTGATCGCCTCCTGCCTCGCCTGCCCCCGCTACTCCGCGACCAGGTCCGCGTACTGCTCGGCGGTGAGCAGCGAACCGGTTGCGGTGGCGCGCACTTCGAGCAGCCAGCCCTCGCCGAACGGGTCGGCGTTGACCAGCGCCGGGTCGTCCACGACGGACTCGTTGATGGCCACGACCTCGCCCGTCACCGGCGCGAACAGGTCGCTGACGGATTTGGTGGACTCGAGTTCGCCGCAGGCCTGGCCGGCTTCGATCTGCTTGCCGGCCTCGGGCAGTTGCACATAGACAATGTCGCCGAGCGCTTGCGCGGCGTGTTGCGTGATGCCGATCCGGACCAGCTCGTCGCGGTCCTCAAGCCACTCGTGCTCTTCGGTGTAACGCAGGTGGGCAGGCAGAGACATCTCGGGAGGCTCCATCGCTGTCGGGGCACGGGCATGCCAGTTGCTGGGCCTCCCCCTCTGTTGCGGAACCTGAGAGCTTCGCCGTGGCTGTCGCGGCTTGCACCGTGGGTGGAGCGTCAACGAGGACGCACGCTTTCCAGAGTTGCCTCGCCCGAACGGTCATGGATGCCTGAGAGTTTGTGGGGAGTCTTGCTCCTTCGGCGCCCTGGCGGCTCGGCGCGAGCTCGCAGGGTCTCTCCCGCACGGGGTCAACGGCCGGTATGCGATTGTCGATGTGCTCAGCAACGATAAACGGGCCAGCCCTGGTGTCAATGCCCTCCCCCTTCGACCCGTGGCGGCCCCCGATATCAGGAGGCCGGGGATGCTGGAGATCCGGGCGCTGGTCGAGCGGGTCGGGCCGACGCTGCTGCGCGCCGTGATCGTCCCGGACCCGACCGTCTGCGTAGGGGATGTCGTCATCGCCGAGCCCGATCAGCCGCCGACTGCGGCGGGCGGTGATCTCGTCCTTGGTGTGGCCGTCACGGGTCGCGAGAAAGCGGTGGAGCTGACGCGGGTTTGCGGTACGCAGGGCGCCGCAGCGGTGCTGCTGAAACCGCCGATCGCCGCGGATGACGCCGTGGCCACCGCAGCCGAGCGGGCCGGGGTGGCCCTGGTCGAGGTTCGGCCCGGTACCGCTTGGGCGCAGTTGGTTTGGTTGATACGTGCCGCGCTGGCCGGAACGGGCATCGAAGAAGACACGCGCAGCAGCGGGGTGGGCGATTTGTTCCGGCTCGCCGATGCGGTGGCCGACGTGGTGGATGCGCCGGTCACGATCGAGGATGCGCATTCGCAGGTCCTGGCGTATTCGGCCCGGCAAGACCTCACCGATTCGGCGCGGGTGTCGACGATCATGGGTCGCAAGCAGCCCGACGATGTGCTCGCCAAGTTCCGGGCGCGCGGCACGTTCCGGCAGATCAGCAAGGGCAGTTCGGCGATCTTCGTGCCCGCCCAGCAGGACGGTACGTTGCCGCGGCTTGTGGTGCCGATCCGGATGGGCGGCGAACTGCTCGGCTCGATGTGGGCCGTGGTGCCCGGTGAGGTCTCGGAAGAACGCTCCACCGCCTTCGCCGATACCGCGCCGCTGGTCGCACTGCAATTGCTGCGGTGGCGGGCCGTGGCAGACGCGGAGCGACGACGATCCGCCGAGCAGGTCCGAGTGCTGCTGGAGGGCGGTGAAGGATGGCGGGCTGCCGCCAACGAGTTAGCGGTGCCCAGCGAGACCCATCGGGTCGTGGCCATTGAAATGCCGTCGTCCGCAGGCCCAGCGGAGGGGCATCGGCTGGCGATGTGGGAATGGATCACACGTGGGATCGGACGGCGCCCGTTGGTCACCGAGATCGGCACCATGCTTTACGCACTCGTGCCCGACCGGGCCCGCACCGGCGGGTGGCCGGATCTGCGGCAAGCGCTCATATCCCACGACGTGTCGCCACGCCCGCTGATCGCGGTAGGCACCGCGGTAGCGGTCGCTGAACTGCCGCAATCCCGATCGCAGGCCGAGGAGCTGATCAGTCTGCTGCGCACCGGCCAGTTGCAGGATCGGGTGGCGGTGTACGAGGACAACTGGCACCTGCTGGTGCTCAGCCGGATGGCCGGGGCGGCGACTGATGCCGGCATCGGCACCCTCGGGCCGGTGCCGATGCTGCGCGAACACGACCGCATGCAGGGCACGGAGTACCTGGCCACCCTGCACGCTTGGCTGCGCCATCCCGGCGATCCACGACAGGCGAGCCGGGAGTTGCGCGTGCATCCGAACACCTTCCGGTACCGGATGAAGCGGCTCGCCCAACACGTCGACATCGACCTCGAAGACCCCGATGTCCGCTCAGCACTGCTCGTACAACTGCTGGCCGACCGCTGGGCGCAGCACGGCTGAGAGCAAGGGAACCTTTCTGTCACTCCCACCGCGATGAGCCGCGCGACAGCGGATCAGCTGAAGGGAACCTTCCTGTCACCGCGGATGCGCGGACACGCCCCAGAGCAAGGGAACCTTTCTGTCACCGCCGGGCAAGGACACTCCTCGGTGCGGCGTGGAAGGGAACCTTCCTCTCACGTTTTGCGGGGCGGGTTCCTGCCGTCGCGGGGGCGGCCGAGGTGCATGGGAGGAAGGGAACCTTCCTGTCAGACCGCACCTCCGATGCGCGTTTCGCCTCGCATTTTTGCCTCGATTCGCCTCGTCAGAGGGCATTGTGCTGCGAGCACAATGCGGCCGGGGCAATCTCATTCGGCGGGAATGATGCGCCTTTGGCAGTGGCGGCGGATCGTTATGCGCAACAGGAACGAAAGGACATGCCACCGTGAAGATCGCAGTGCCGCGCGAGATCAAGAACAACGAATACCGGGTCGCGATCACACCCGCTGGTGTGCATGAGCTGGCCTCCCGTGGACACGAGGTTTTCGTCGAAACGAACGCCGGCGCGGGATCTTCGATCCCTGACGAGGACTACCTCGCGGCTGGCGCGAAGGTGCTGCCCACCGCCGAGGAGGTGTGGGCGGAGGGCCAGCTGGTCCTCAAGGTCAAGGAACCGATCGCCGAGGAATACCCGCGCATGCGCCGGGACCAGGTGTTGTTCACCTACTTGCACCTGGCCGCTTCGGCCGAGCTGACCGACGCGATGTTGAAGTCCGGGGTCACCGGTATCGCATACGAGACGGTGCAGATGGCCAACGGCAGTCTGCCGCTGCTTGCGCCGATGAGTGAGGTCGCCGGGCGCCTCGCCCCGCAGGTGGGCGCCTACTCGTTGATGCGTCCCTGCGGTGGGCGCGGCGTGCTGCCCGGTGGGGTTCCCGGCGTGCACCCGGCGCGGGTCGTGGTGATCGGCGGTGGCGTCGCCGGACTCAACGCCGCACGCGTTGCGCTGGGCATGGGTGCCGATGTCGAACTGCTCGACACCAACGTCGACAAGCTCCGCGAAATTGACCGCGACTTCCACGGCCAGATCCGCACTGTGACGTCCAACCGCTACTCCGTCGAGCGGGCTGTGCGGGCTGCCGACCTGGTCATCGGTGCCGTTCTGATCCCCGGCGCGAAGGCGCCGAAGCTGGTGTCCAACCACCTGGTTTCGGAGATGAAGCCGGGTAGCGTGCTGGTGGACATCGCGATCGATCAGGGTGGCTGCTTCGCCGACTCTCGCCCGACCACGCACGACGACCCGACCTACCAGGTGCACAACTCGGTCTTCTACTGCGTGGCGAACATGCCGGGCGCGGTCCCGAACACGTCGACGCACGCCCTCACCAACGTTACGTTGCCGTACGTGCTGCGCATCGCCGACCAGGGGTGGCAGCAGGCTTGCCGCACGGACGCCGCGCTCGCAGGTGGCCTCAACACCCACGACGGCCACCTGGTCAACGAGCCGGTCGCCGAGGCACACGGACTCACCAGCACCCCGATCAGCAGCGTCCTGCACTGATCGCCGACAACCGCGAGCAAGGGAACCTTCCTGTCACAAGGGGCAGGAAGGTTCCCTTGTTCGCAACGACTTGCGCCGCACTGGGCCGGATGGGGGCGGGCGTCGACTTGACTTGGGAACGCAAGCGCGTCCGCAGCATGATCTAGAAACGCAATCCGGGAACGCACCGGACACAATTCACCGAACAGGTGAAAGCGTCAAACAGCCGAACGGGGCGGCCCGCTCAACCAGCCTGGGGGTCACCGGGAGCAGGCCGCCACTGTCAGTGTAGGACACGATCGCCCGTTTGCCGACGACGCGAGCGGTCGCACTGCCGCCAATTTAAGGCCGAATCGATAACCACTCGATGGGGTGAGCATCGGGAGATGCCCGTGCAGGCGTGCACTCCGACTGCCGATGTCACCCGTTGGAGTCAGTGCGGGGTGCTCGTATCCCCGCAATCTCCGCCGACAAAACCGACGAACCCGAAACGCTCGACGACGGTGGGAGATGACGTGACGGATCCGGCGCTGCGACAAGCTGTCCTCGATCGACTCGACAGGCTGGACCTGGCTGCGGCAGACGACGCGCCAGAGGTGCTGCTGCCGCTGGCACGCTCCGAGCTTTACCGGCTCACCGAAGGCCTGCGCGCCCTACTCGACAAACACCTCCCAGACGAGGACGGCCGATGCCCCTCGTGTCCAGGCACGCTGCGTAGTCGGCCTTGGCCGTGCACAGTGTGGGAGGCCGCGCACAGGCAACTCTTCGGTGACCATTCCGGGCAACCCGCGCACGCCCTCGGCCCGCGCCTCGAATCGGTGCGCCGCAAGCTGTGGCGCAGCATCGCGGACACGGCGAAGTACGTCGCCGTCATGCCGGGGCAGATCGTTCCCTCGACCGGTCCCGGGCCGAGCGACGGGGACACCAACGAGCTCGCCCCGATCTGGCCACCGGGTCGCGGCTCCCGCTGCCGATGAGCCGCCACTTCGAAACCGATCGCGGCAAGATCTACCCGGCATCCGTGATCGACCGGTCGATCCGCTGGCTGCGGCCGCGATACCGCTGAGAACGACCTGGGAAATCGACGACTCCGCACCTGAGCACCGGTGCGTGTCCGGCAGGATGGGGACCGACGGCTGAACAGGTGACGATGGAGGGGCGTGTGCACGACGGCAGTGGCCGGCTCATTGTGCAGGGTCTCAGCAAGAGCTTCGGGCCGGTCAACGCGGTACAGGACCTGAGTTTCACAGTGCGGCCCGGCGCGGTGACCGGGTTCCTCGGTCCGAATGGGTCGGGCAAGACGACGACGCTGCGGATGCTCCTCGGCCTGGTCACGCCGACCTCGGGCACGGCCACGATCAATGGTCTCCCGTTCCACCAGCTACCGAACCCGGCGAAGGTGGTTGGCGCCGTCCTCGACGCGCAGAGCTTCCACCCAGGCCGCACCGCCCGCCACCACCTGCAGTGCTACGCCGCCGCGATGAACGTGCCGGACGCGCAGGTGGACCGCGCGCTTGAGCTCGTCGGCCTGTCCGCCGCCGCGAGGCGCAAGGCGGGCGCCTTCTCGCTGGGCATGCGGCAGCGCCTTGCATTGGCCACCGCGCTGCTCGGCGACCCGCAGGTGTTAGTGCTGGACGAACCGGCCAACGGGCTGGACCCGGAGGGCATCGCCTGGCTGCGGAACTTCCTGAAGGCCTTCGCCTCGAGTGGTCGAACGGTGCTGATGTCCAGCCACTTCCTCCGGGAGATCGAGCACACCGTGGACCAGCTCGTGATCATCAGCCGCGGGCAATGCGTCTTCGACGGCCACCTCGATCAGCTTCGTGCCGCGCAGCGCTCCAGGGCCCTCGTGCAGGCCGCCGACCCGGGCAGGCTCGTCGACAAGCTGCAGGAAGCCGGGCTCGGTATCGAGTACCTCCCGGACGGCCGGATCGCGGTGACCGGCGCCGACTCCCGCGCGGTCGCGGATCTCGCGTTGGATGCCGGGATCGCGTTGTACGGCATGCAGGACGAACGGATCGGCCTGGAGCAGTTGTTCTTCCAGCTCACCAGCGGCCAATACACCGGTGTCCAACAGCACGGCGACGCGCAGTGGGCCGCACCAGACGGCCGCGGATTCGGGGGGAACGCCTGATGGGCGGGCTGGTCAAGGCGGAGTTCCGCAAGATCTTCACCACGAGCCTGTGGTGGGCGCTGCTCATCCCGGTGGCATTGCTCGGTTTCGGCGCGGGTTGGTTGGGCACCGCCATCGTCGCGCTCATCGACATGGTGCAGCAGTACGACCGATCGCTGCCGCTCGGGCTGCTCTCGGTGTCGATGTCGACGAACTTCAGCACGATCTTCGCGGCGCTCTTCGGGGCGATGGCGTTCGCCGGTGAGTACCGGAACAAGAGCATCACGACGACCTACCTCACCGGCAACCCGCGAGGTGCCGTGCTAGTGGCGAAACTGATCGCATGCTCGGGCATCGGTCTGATCTACGGTCTCGCGAACGTACTGTTCGCAAGCCTGGGCGGCTTGCTCGGGGCGGGCCAGGACTTCGGCGATTTCGGCAGCCTGGCCGACTGGCTCAGCGTCGGCGCGGCCGGGGTGTTCGCAATGGTGCTGTGGACGCTGCTCGGAGTCGGGTTCGGCGCGCTGGTCGCTAACGCCGTGCTCGCGATCATCGTCCCGTTGGTCTACAAATTCGTGGTCGAGTTCATCCTGTCGCTGAGCCTGATCGAATCCCCAGCTGCCGGTGTCGGTGCCTACCTGCCCGGAGCGGCCGGGAACGGGATCGTCTCGAACCTGGCGGTGCCGTTGTTCGTCGCCGCGGTGGCCGGGCCAGACGAGCCGAACACGCCACGGGTCGCCTTCGAGTTCCTGCACCTCTTTTTCGGCGGCAGCTACGGCCACCCCTGGTGGGCGAGCCTGCTCACCTTCGTCGGCTACACCGCCGTGTTCGTCGCCGGCGGCTGGCTCGTCAGCCGTCGCCGCGACATCACCTGACACGCCCGACCCTGCCCGTCGCGGGTCGACGTCACTGAGATCCGCCGCCCGCACAAGGCCGTTGGTGAGCTTTCACCAGCTCCCCCGTTTGCCGAGGGTCGCACCGGCTCGGTCGGTCTGCGTGGTCGGTCGGGCGGCATAACCTGGCAGGGTGAGCGATTCCGGTAATCCCCGCCCTCCGGCCGGCGGTTGGATCCGTCGCCTCCTTGCCGCCGGCCGTCGGCATCCCGTCTCCCTGACATTGGCCTTGGGGGCTTCCGTCACGGCTGTCGGGTTGGAGGCGCTGGTTCCGCTGTTGACCAAACTCGCGGTCGACGACGCCGTCGCACGCACCACCGACCGCCTGTGGTGGATCGTGATCGCACTGGTCACACTCGGCGCGTTCCGCTTCGCTTCGGCGTTCGTTCGCCGCTACAGCGCTGGGCGGCTGGCCCTCGACGTGCAACACGACCTGCGACGGGCAGTGTTCGCGGCGATGCAGCGGCTGGACGGTGGGAAACAGGACGCGCTGCGCACCGGTCAGGTGGTGTCCCGCTCCATCAGCGATCTGCAGCTGGTGAACTCGCTGCTGGCGATGCTGCCGCTGGCGGCCGGGACAGCGGTGCTCGCGCTGTTCGCGATCATCGCGATGTTGTGGCTGTCGCCGCTGCTCACGGTCGTGTCTCTGATCGTCGCGCCGCTCATCGCCGTGGTATCCGCTCGCAGCAAGAAGAGCTTATTCCCGGCGACGTGGTCGGCCCAGCAGCGAGCAGCGGACATCGCGCAGCACGTCGAGGAAACCGTCACCGGTGTCCGGGTCGTGAAGGGCTTCGGCCAGGAGGACCGGGAGGTCGGTCGGCTGGAAGGCCGTGCGCGGTGGCTGTTCGCGGAACGGCTGCGCGCCGCCCGGATGACCTCGACGCCCGCGGCGAGTCTGGCCGCGCTGCCCTCCGCTGGACAGGTGGGGGTGCTCGGCCTCGGTGGCTGGATGGTGCTGCAGGACCAGGTCACCCTCGGCACCTTCGTCGCCTTCGCCGGATACGTGGCGATGTTGGCCGGTCCGGCCCGGATGTTGTCGAGCGTGATGATCCAGGCGCAGCTCGCCCGCGCCGGTGTCGAGCGCATCCACGAACTGATCGATTCCCAGCCCGAGGTGCAGGAGAAACCAGAAGCGGGGGCGCTGCCGGACGAGCCGCTGCAGGTCCGGCTCGAAGATGTGAGCTTCGGCTACACCCGGGACCAGCCGGTCCTGTGCAACGTGTCGCTTGACGTCCGTCCAGGCGAGACGATGGCGCTGGTCGGCCCGGCGGGATCAGGGAAATCGACGGTGTCGTTGCTGTTGCCGCGTTTCTACGACCTGCACTCGGGAAGCATCACGATCGGACCAGCCGACGACGCTGCGGCAAGCCACGACATCCGTGACCTGCGCTTGGGTTCGCTGCGGGCCGCAGTCGGGGTGGTATTCGAGGAGGCTTTCCTGTTCTCCGACACCATTCGCGGCAACATCGCCTACGGCCGACCTGACGCTTCGGAAGCCGACGTGGTCTCTGCGGCGAGGGCAGCCGAAGCGCACGAATTCATCACAGCCCTGCCGGACGGCTATGACACGGTGGTCGGTGAGCGTGGTCTCACGCTGTCCGGCGGGCAACGCCAACGCGTGGCGCTCGCACGGGCACTGCTTTCGAACCCGCGCGTCCTGGTGCTCGACGACGCCACCTCAGCGGTGGACCCCGCTACCGAGGCAGCGATCCACGACACCCTCAGGTCGGTGACCGCCCAGCGCACCACGCTGCTGATCGCGCACCGCCGGTCAACGCTGGCACTGGCTGACCGGATCGCAGTGCTCGACGAGGGACGCGTCGTCGACATCGGCACCGAAGACGAGCTGACCGAGCGGTGCGAGCTGTTCCGGTCACTACTAGCCGGCCCCGGGGAGTCGATCGACAACCGCTGCGACGGTCAGGTCGCGACAAATTCGGAGGGCATCACGCCGGAGCTTTGGCCGCCGGAGGACGCGGCGGAATCGGCGGCGACCAGTCACACAGCCGTCCTGACCGGGTCGCGCGGCATGGGCGGCACGGCGATGCCCCCGACACCTGAGCTGATCGAAGGCATCCGGAAGCTCCCGCCCGCAACCGATCAGCCTGATCTGCACGGCGAAGATCCCGCCGCGCCGGACCCGGAATTCAGGCTGTCCCGGCTGCTGCGGCCGATCCGCTGGGGCCTGCTGCTGACCGTATTGCTGGTGGCCGGGGACGCGCTGACATCGATCTCGCTGCCGTCACTGGTCCGCCACGGAATCGACGGCGGTGTGGGGGCCAGCGACATCGACGTGCTGTGGATCGCGACGGGACTGGGTGCCGTCGTCGTCGCCGTCGGCTGGCTGGTGGTCAAGCTGCAGACCGTCGTCACCTCGCGAACCGGTGAAACCCTGCTCTACCTGCTGCGATTGCGCAGCTTCGCGCATCTGCAACGGCTCGGGCTGGACTACTACGAACGCGAGCTCGCTGGCCGCATCATGACCCGGATGACCACCGACGTCGACGCGTTGTCGACGTTCCTGCAGACCGGGCTGGCGACGTTCGTGGTCAGCGTGCTGACGCTGTTCGGCATCGCGGGCGCACTGCTGATCACGGATGTGCCGCTGGCGTTGGTGGCCATGGCGGTGCTACCGGCCCTGCTGGTGGCCACAGCGATCTTCCGCAAGGTGTCGGCGACCGCCTACGCCGAAGCGCGCGAGCGGGTGAGCACGGTCAACGCCGACCTGCAGGAGAACGTTTCCGGGATGCGGGTGGCGCAGGCACACCGCCGTGAAGGGCACGCCGCGAAGGTGTTCGCGCAGCGCAGCGACGCATACCGGCGGTCTCGGCTGCGCGCCCAGCGCTACATCGCCACTTACTTCCCGTTCGTAGCCCTGCTGTCGGAGATCGCACAGGCCGCGGTGCTGGGCGTCGGCGCGGGGCGCGTGGCGTCGGGCAGCTTGACCGCCGGGGTGCTGGTCGCGTTCCTGCTCTACCTCGGCCTGTTCTTCTCGCCCGTGCAGCAGTTGTCCGGGGTTTTCGACGGCTACCAACAGGCCAAGGTGGGGTTGCAGCGGATCGGGGATCTGCTGCGTACCCGCACGTCGGTGCCCGCGGCGACCGAGCCGACCTCCGTGCCGGAACGGTTCGAAGGCGGCGTCGAGCTGCGGTCGGTGTCGTTCCGCTACCCCGGCACCGAGCAGTACGCGCTGCGCGACATCGCGTTGCGTGTGCGGTCCGGCGAGACCGTGGCGCTGGTGGGCGCGACCGGTGCGGGCAAGTCGACGCTGATCAAACTGATCGCCCGGTTCTACGACGCGACCGAGGGCGCGGTGCTGGTCGACGGCCAGGACATCCGCCGATACGACCTGGCGGCGTTCCACCGGCGGCTCGCCGTGGTGCCGCAGGAGGGCCACCTGTTCACCGGGGACATCGCCACCAACATCGCCTACGCGCAGCCGGATGCCCGCCCCGCTGATGTGGAGGCCGCCGCCCGGGCGGTCGGCGCGCTACCGGGGATCGCCATGCTGCCGCGCAGGTTCCGGCAGCAGGTCGGCGAGCGCGGGCGCGGCCTGTCCGCGGGCCAACGGCAGCTGGTCGCGCTGGCGCGCGCCGAGCTGGTCGACCCCGACATTCTGCTGCTCGATGAGGCGACCGCGGCGCTCGATCCGGCGACGGAGTCGTTGGTGGTCGCGGCCAGCGACCGGGTCGCCGCTCAGCGCACCACGTTCATCGTCGCGCACAGGCTGGCGACAGCCGCACGCGCAGATCGCATAGTCGTGATCGACGATGGCCGAATAGTTGAGCAGGGCAGCCACACCGAACTGCTCGCGGCCAACGGCCCCTACGCGCGCCTATGGCGGGCGGCTGACGCAGCGCCGAGTGAACCGACACCGAACATCGACGCGACCCACATCGCCTGACCGGACGCAGCAAGGGAACCTTTCTGTCATCCCCGCCGCTCACGCAAGCGTCTGGGTGTGAGGAAGGGAACCTTTCTGTCATCCATGGCCCGGCGCTCCGGGGCGGAGCGAAAGCAAGGGAACCTTTCTGTCACCTAGCCCGGCGCGGGCAGCGGCATGACACGGACGGGGACCAATACAGCACTCTCCGCGACCATTTTCCGCGTTGGTCACACCTTGCTGGTACGGGTGAGGCAGAAGCGTCGCAGAGGCCCAAGGATCGGGAAACCTTCCCCGCAAAACAGGAACACAGCGTGTCCGTGAAACGTCATACTGGTAGTGGACGACAACTGGGATGGAGTAGTACCGAGCAACGCCGACCTCGAGTGAGGCATGCAAGATGCGGTCCATGATCGTTCGCGTGAGCCGGACGGGGCTAGTTCCCCGTAAGCTGGGCTTTCCTGATCGATTTTGTGACCGAGCTCCTCGACCTAACGGCCGTACTGTGTGTCAACCTCGCGAATCGGACCGCTAGCCTGGTACCTGAGTGTGTCTGTAAATCACGAGCATATGGATCGAGGCGAACGCCAGCCGTGTCCAGCAGCCCTGCGTCACAGTTCGGCCCCAACGAGTGGTTGATCGAGGAGATGTACGAGCAGTTCCTCCAAGATCCCGCTTCCGTAGACTCGGCGTGGCACGAATTCTTCGCCGACTACAAGCCGGGCCAGGCAGCCACCGAGAACACCGCTGCTGCGGCCGGTGCTGCAGCGGCCCCGACGACCACGGCCACCGCGACGCGCCCCAGTGAGGCCAACGGCCAGGTCCCGCCGACCGCGCCTCCGGCAACCACGCCCGCAGCCGCACCCAAGCCCTCCCCGCAGCAGGCCGCCAAGGCGGCTCCGGTGAAGGAGCCCCAGGCCGGTGGCGACGTCAAAACACTCCGCGGGGCTGCGGCTGCGATCGCCAAGAACATGGACCAGTCGCTCACGGTGCCGACCGCGACGAGCGTGCGCGCGGTGCCGGCGAAGCTGCTGTTCGACAACCGCATCGTCATCAACAACCACCTCAAGCGGAACAAGGGCGGCAAGATCTCCTTCACCCACCTGATCGGCTACGCGCTGGTCCGGGCGGTCAAGGACTTCCCGAACATGAACCGCCACTACGGCGAGGACGCCAAGGGCAAGCCCGCAGCCGTCACGCCCGAGCACATCAACCTGGGCCTGGCCATCGACCTGCCGGGCAAGGACGGTTCGCGCAACCTCGTGGTCGCCTCCATCAAGGGCTGCGAGGACATGACGTTCCAGCAGTTCTGGCAGGCCTATGAAGACATCATCCGCAAGGCCCGCAACAACGCGCTGACCGCGGACGACTTCGCGGGCACCACGATCTCGCTGACCAACCCCGGCCCGTCCGGCACCAACCATTCGGTGCCGCGGCTGACCAAGGGGCAGAGCGCGATCATCGGCGTCGGAGCCATGGACTACCCGGCGGAGTTCCAGGGCGCCAGCGAGAAGACGCTGGTCGACATGGGCATCAGCAAGATCGTGACGCTCACGTCCACCTACGACCACCGGGTCATCCAGGGTGCGGAGTCCGGCGACTTCCTGCGCAGGATGCACCAGCTCCTGCTGGGCGAGGACGGGTTCTTCGACGACATCTTCGCCTCGCTGCGCATCCCGTACGAGCCGGTGCGCTGGACCCAGGACATTCCCGAGGGCGCGGTGGACAAGACCGCCCGCGTGCTCGAGCTGATCGACGCCTACCGCACCCGCGGCCACCTGATGGCCGACATCGACCCGCTGAACTACCGGCAGCGGCGGCATGAGGACCTCGACGTCCTGTCGCACAGTCTCACGCTGTGGGACCTGGACCGGGAATTCGCCGTCGGTGGCTTCGCCAGCAAGGAGCACATGCGGCTGCGCGACGTGCTAGGCGTGCTGCGCGACTCCTACTGCCGCACGGTCGGCGTCGAGTACATGCACATCCTCGAACCCGACGAGCGCGAATGGCTGCAGCAGCGGGTCGAGAAGCCGCACACCAAGCCCGAGCCGTCCGAGCAGAAGTACATCCTGTCGAAGCTCAACGCGGCCGAGGCGTTCGAGACGTTCCTGCAGACCAAGTACGTCGGGCAGAAGCGGTTCTCGCTGGAGGGCGCCGAAACCGTGGTGCCGCTGCTGGACGCGGTGCTGGACACCTCGGCGGCGCACGAACTGGACGAGGTCGTCATCGGCATGCCGCACCGCGGTCGGCTCAACGTGCTGGCCAACATCGTCGGCAAGCCGATCTCGCAGATCTTCCGGGAGTTCGAGGGCAACCTGGACCCTGGCCAAGCGCACGGCTCCGGTGACGTCAAGTACCACCTCGGTGCCGAAGGCAAGTACTTCCGGATGTTCGGTGACGGCGAGACCAAGGTGTCGCTGACGTCGAACCCGTCGCACCTGGAAGCCGTCGACCCGGTGCTCGAAGGCATCGTCCGCGCCAAGCAGGACATCCTGGACAAGGGCCAGGAGGGCTTCACCGTCCTGCCGGTGCTGCTGCACGGTGACGCCGCGTTCGCCGGTCAGGGCGTGGTCGCCGAGACCCTGAACCTGTCGCTGCTGCGGGGCTACCGCACCGGCGGCACGGTGCACGTGATCGTCAACAACCAGGTCGGTTACACCACTGCGCCGGAGCATTCGCGCTCCAGCAAGTACTGCACCGACGTGGCGAAGATGATCGGCGCACCGGTGTTCCACGTCAACGGCGACGATCCCGAGGCCTGCGTCTGGGTGGCCAAGCTCGCGGTGGAATACCGCCAGGCGTTCGGCAAGGACGTCGTGATCGACATGGTGTGCTACCGCCGCCGCGGGCACAACGAGGGCGACGACCCGTCGATGACGCAGCCGAAGATGTACGACGCGATCGACAAGATGCGCAGCGTCCGCAAGGTCTACACCGAGGCTCTGATCGGCCGCGGCGACATCACGGTCGAAGAAGCCGAGAAGGCGCTGAAGGACTACGCCGCTCAGCTGGAGCACGTGTTCAACGAGGTCCGCGAGTTGGAGAAGCACCCACCGGCGCCGAGCCCCTCCGTGGAGTCCGAGCAGCAGGTGCCGCGCGGACTGTCCACCGCGATCTCGCAGGAGACCCTGGAGCGCATCGCCGAGTCGCAGATCAACCTGCCCGAGGGCTTCACCCCGCACCCGCGGGTCAAGCCGGTGCTGGAGCGGCGCGCCAAGATGGGGCGCGAGGGCGGCATCGACTGGGCGTTCGGCGAGCTGCTGGCGTTCGGTTCGCTGGTCATGGAGGGCCGTCAGGTCCGCCTGACCGGTCAGGACAGCCGACGCGGCACGTTCGGCCAGCGGCACTCGGTGCTCATCGACCGCAAGCACGACGCCGAGTACACGCCGCTGCAGAACCTGTCCGAAGGCCAGGCGAAGTTCCTGGTCTACGACACGGCGCTGTCGGAGTTCGCGGCGCTGGGCTTCGAGTACGGCTACTCGGTCGGCAACCCGGATTCCCTGGTGTTGTGGGAAGCGCAGTTCGGCGACTTCTTCAACGGCGCGCAGTCGATCATCGACGAGTTCATCTCGTCCGGTGAGGCCAAGTGGGGTCAGCGGTCCGACGTGGTCATGCTGCTGCCGCACGGGCACGAGGGCCAGGGCCCGGACCACACCTCCGGTCGCATCGAGCGGTGGCTGCAGCTGTGCGCCGAGGGGTCGATGACGGTTGCGATGCCGTCGACCCCGGCGAACTACTTCCACCTGCTGCGGCGGCACGCGATGGACGGCATCCACCGCCCGCTGGTGGTGTTCACGCCCAAGTCGATGCTGCGGTTGAAGGCCGCGACCAGCTCGGTCGAGGACTTCACCGAAGGCAAGTTCACCTCGGTGATCGACGACCCGGCACAGCCGGACCCGGCGGGGGTGCGCAACGTGGTGCTGTGCACCGGCAAGCTCTACTACGAGCTGGCCGCGTACCGGGACAAGCACGGCATCACCGACACCGCGGTCGTCCGGTTGGAGCAGCTCTACCCGCTGCCGCACCGCAAGCTGGGCGCGCTGTTCGAGCGGTACTCCAACGCCACCTCGATCCGGTGGACGCAGGAAGAGCCCGCCAACCAGGGTGCGTGGCCGTTCCTCGGCCTTGCCCTGCCGGAGCTGTTCCCGCAGCTGGTGGGCAGGCTCGAGCGGGTTTCCCGTCGCCCGATGGCCGCACCGGCCACCGGCATGGCCAAGGTTCACGAAGTCGAGCAGGCCGAGGTCGTGCAGAACGCCTTCGCCTGATCCCCGGCTGAAACGGGCCGCCGGTTCCCATCCGGAACCGGCGGCCCGTTTTGCGCGCCGCGACGCCGACAACGCAAACCCGTCGCGGCCGTGAGGTGACAGGAAGGTTCCCATCCACACGTCAGGCTCCCCGGCTGGGAGTGATCTGGGGCGGCGGATTAGAGTTCGGCTCCGATCTCCGGCGGGCAGCCTGGGAGCGTCCGAGGAGCATGGGAACCTTTCTGCCATCCAGCAACGCACGGTTCCCCTGCCACAACCGACGTGGCGTTTCGTACTCTGCTGTTCTGCCGACATCGATCGCACCGGTCAAGGACGGAAAAACTAGGAGGACGCGGTGTACTTCACCGACCGCGGCATTGAGGAACTCGAAGATCGTCGCGGTGACGACGAGGTCACGCTGGCCTGGGTCGCCGACCGGATGCGGGCCTTCGTCGATCTCAACCCCGAGTTCGAGGACGCTACCGAGCGGCTGGCCACATTCCTCGCCCGCGACGACGCGGACGAGGAGTGACGGCGAAGCCCTGACGCAGGGTTCTCCCGGTCCGCACTGGCCGCCTTGCGACAGAAAGGTTCCCATCCGCTCGCCCCCGCCACGGCAGCGGAGAGCGCCGATCGGCTGGTGACAGGAAGGTTCCCATGCTCCTTCCCCGTAGCCGGCGGTTCGGCGACGTCAGGAAGGTTCCCTTCCCGCCACACCGGTTTCGCGCGTCACGCGCCTCCGTGGCGGGAAGGTTCCCTTGCCCCGGCAGCCCAGGCCCGGTGATGGGTAGGGTTTCGCCGTAGTCGGCGGAGGCTACTTGGAGGTCGCCGGTTCTGGGGGGCTGTTGGCGAGAACGGCTTCGTTCGTCCACTTCGTGTAGCTCACCACCCGGCTGCGTGCCGACGTCGAAGTAGGCGGCGAAGCGCGGCGCCCGGCCGATCCGGTTGCACGTTGCCGGGCGAGCGATACCTGATCAGACCGTTCGATCACATCCGCACCCGTCAGGGCCGGTTTGGATGACAGGAAGGTTCCCATCCTCCGGCCACAGGGCTCTGTTCGGGCTTGGCGGTGACAGGAAGGTTCCCATCCTCGCAACCGCGAATGCCCCGTCTGTCGGTGACAGGAAGGTTCCCTTGCTTCGATCTCCCAGCCGGGCGCTCGGGTTCGCCGATTGTGGGAGCCACCCGTGCCAGGTCGTGCGGCTCCCCTTGCCGGGTGGCCCGGGCTGGTAACTCGATCCTCTACCGAGTGATCCGCCCGGCGCACGGGGCAGATATGTGATCGTGTTCGTGCTGGCAATGCCAACGCCTCACCGGAGGAATATTCAATGCGACGTCTGCTTGCCAGCACCCTGCTCACCGGCCTCGTCGTGCTGGGCGCGGCCGGAACGGCCAATGCCAGCGATGAGCCCAAACCGCTGACGCCGGAGCAGGTCCTCTCCGCTGTCACCGCAGCTATCGACGGTCCGAAGGGGCCGTCTCAGAACGGCCAGCTGAGCCATCACGAACAACACTCGCATCAGGCCCTACAGCAGCACGATGTCCAGTCGTCCCCGCCGAAGGGTTCCGGCTCGATGCGCGGGTCGACCGGGATCGGCTGACCCCCGCCAGGTTCCGCGCCCCACTCGTCGAAGGCGGGTGGGGCGCGGTGCGCTGTGCAGTGCCGCTAACCAGCCAGTGCAGAAAGTCGCGATGGACCCGCCGCGCCTCACCAGGACAAACTCCGTTGCGACGAAGCCGTCGAGAGCGGAGGAACCTTGCGCGCTCTGGTGAAGACCTCGCCCGCGCCCGGCCTGGAGCTGACCGAGCTCCCGGACCCGGCGCCCGGGCCGAACGAGGTCGTGGTGCGGGTGATGCGCACCGGGATTTGCGGCACGGACCTGCACATCGCGTCGTGGGACGAGTGGGCGGCCCGCACCGTGCCGACCCCGCTAGTGGTCGGTCACGAATTCGCCGGTGAGGTGGTGGCCATCGGCAACGCGGTCACTCAGGCGGCGATCGGCGACTTCGTCAGCGGCGAGGGCCACCTGGTGTGCGGCCGATGCCGCAACTGCCTCGCCGGCCGACGCCACCTGTGCGCGCACACGAAGGGACTCGGGGTGCACCAGAACGGCGCGTTCGCCGAGTTCGCGGTGCTGCCGGAGCAGAACGTCTGGGTGCATCGCAGCGAGGTCGATCCGGACGTGGCGGCGATCTTCGACCCGTTCGGCAACGCGGTGCACACCGCGCTCAGCTTCCCGGTGGTCGGCGAGGACGTGCTGATCACCGGTGCCGGGCCGATCGGGCTGATGGCGGCGAGCGTGGCCAAACACGCAGGTGCACGGCACGTGGTGATCACCGATGTCAGCGAACACCGGTTGGAGCTGGCCCGTCGCCTCGGGGTGGATCTGGCCGTGGACGTGTCGCAGACCCGGATCGCGGACGCACAGCAGAAGCTCGACATGAGCGAAGGCTTCGACGTCGCGATGGAGGTTTCCGGTCAGCCCGACGCGTTGCGGGAGATCGTGGCGAATATGGCGCACGGCGGCCGGATCGCGATGCTGGGGTTGCCCGCCGAGAGCTTCCCGCTCGACTGGAGCGCGGTGGTGTTCAAGATGCTCACCGTCAAGGGCATATACGGACGCGAAATGTTCGAGACCTGGTATTCGATGTCGGTTCTGCTGGAGTCCGGGCTGGACCTGACGCCGGTGATCACGCACCGTTTCCCGTACACGCAGCACGCCGAGGCGTTCGAGACGGCCCGCAGCGGCCGCTGCGGCAAGGTCATCCTCGATTGGACAACGGAGGGTTCCGCCTGATGTACACGATCGCTGACGACGTCCGGGCCAAGCTGGCCGAGATCCGGGCCGCAGGCCTCTACAAGGACGAGCGGGTGCTGGACTCGCCGCAGAGCGCGCGCGTCGATGTCGGCGGTGCCGAGTTGCTGAACTTCTGCGCGAACAACTACCTGGGGCTGGCGGATCACCCCGCACTGCTCGCCGCGGCCGAGGAGGCACTGGCGAAGTGGGGTTTCGGGATGGCGTCGGTGCGGTTCATCTGCGGCACGCAAGCCCCGCACAAGGAGTTGGAGCGGCGGCTTTCGGAATTCCTGGGCACCGATGACACGATCTTGTACAGCTCGTGCTTCGACGCAAACGGCGGCGTTTTCGAGACATTGCTCGACGATCGGGACGTGGTGATCTCCGATGAGCTCAATCACGCGAGCATCATCGACGGCATTCGGCTGTCCAAGGCCCGCCGTGGCCGGTACCGGAATCGCAACATGGCCGACCTGGAGCGACTGCTCACGGAGAACTCCGACGCGCGGCACAAGCTCGTCGTCACCGACGGCGTGTTCTCCATGGACGGATACCTGGCGCCGCTGGACGAAATCTGTGCACTCGCCGAGAAGTACCGGGCGCTGGTGATGGTCGACGATTCGCATGCGGTCGGGTTCGCCGGACCGACCGGCGCGGGCACTCCTGAGCTCTTCGGCGTTTCCGACCAGGTCGACATCGTCACCGGGACGCTCGGCAAGGCGCTCGGCGGCGCCAGCGGCGGCTACGTGTCCGCACGCGCCGAGATCGTTGAGCTGTTGCGGCAGCGTTCTCGGCCGTACCTGTTCTCGAATTCGCTCGCGCCGTCGATCGTGGCCGCTTCGCTGGCCGCATTGGACCTCGTGGCGGGGCAACCGGAGTTGCGGGAGCGGCTGCGGGAGAACAGTGCGCTGTTCCGCCGCCGGATGACTGAGGAGGGTTTCGACCTGCTGCCCGGGGAGCACCCGATCATCCCGGTGATGATCGGCGATGCGGCCGAGGCGGCGCGGATGGCGGACCTGCTGTTGGCGGAGGGCATCTACGTCATCGGCTTCTCATACCCCGTGGTGCCCAAGGGCAAGGCCCGCATCCGCACCCAGATGTCGGCCGCGCACCGCACCGAGGACGTGGAACGTGCGGTTTCTGCGTTCGTCGCGGCGCGCGATCAGCTGGGTACCATCGCCCGGTGATCGACCCTCGGCGTCTCCTGGTCCTCCGCGCGCTGGCCGATCATGGCACTGTGCGCGCGGCGGCGGAGAAGCTGTATTTGACGCCTTCTGCGGTGTCGCAGCAGCTCACCGTGTTGGAGAACGAGGTCGGGCAGCCGCTTCTGGTCCGGCAAGGCCGCCGGGTGCGGCTGACCGCAGCTGGTGAGCTGCTGGTCGAGCACGCCAAGGCGGTGCTTGCCGAGTTGGAGCGCGCCGAAGCGAGTCTGGCGGCGTGCGCCGAAGGCACTGTCGGCACGGTCGGTGTGGCGTCATTCGCCTCGGCGATCACGCAGGTTGTGGCGCCATCGATCGTTGCGTTGCGCCAGCGAGCACCGGATGTCCGGGTGCTGGTTCGCGACGCCGAGGGCCACAACAGCCTGATGATGCTGCTAGCCGGGGAGATCGACATCGCGATCTCGATGGAATACACGTCGATGTTGCAGGCCGACGCGCGCCGGGTGAGCCGGTTTCCGCTCTACGCCGAGCCGTTCGACGTCGTGCTGCCACCAGATCACCGGCTCGGTGCCGCCGCTGAGGTCGCGATCGACGAACTCCGCGACGAGGATTGGATCGCGCCGCTGCCGGGCAACCCGTGCCGCGCGGTGGCCCAGGTGTGCTGCGAGAATGCGGGGTTCGTTCCGACCATCACGCACACTTCCGATGATTTCCACGCCGTGGTGGCGCTGGTCGCGGCAGGCACCGGTGTTGCGTTGGTACCCCGCACCGCCATCACCCGCAGCGAGGGTGTGGTGGCACTGCCGGTCGCGGGTAAACCGCCGACCCGCCGCGTCTTCGCGGCCGTCCAGCGCGGACGAGAGGATCACCCGTTGGTCCGCGTCGTGCTGGATGCGCTGTTGGCGAGCAAAGAATGCGGCGCTATTTGGCCTTTGTGAGGAAGCGGACGATCCGGGCGATGGTGTCCGCTGAGTTCGTGCGAGGCCTGCCCGGTCAGGCCCAGTGCGTCGGTGGCGGCGACATGGTCAGCGGTACGACGAACTCGCCAACGCTGATCGTGTTCGAGCGGGTCCGCCTCAGCGAATGGCAGCGATGCCGGATGGAAGCAAGGGAACCTTCCTGTCACCACGCCTCGGCAACACCGCAGCAAGGGAACCTTCCTGTCACCCACCACCCCCACCACACCGCAGCAAGGGAACCTTCCTGTCACCCACCACCCCACAACACCGCAGCAAGGGAACCTTCCTGTCACCCACCACCCGTGGAATGCGCTGGTAGCGAAAGGAGGGCGCCTTCAGGAGCGCAGGAACATCGCGGCGATGGAGGCACCCCTTTCGAGATGGATGGCTCACCGGACCCGGACCCCCCTGCGCCACACGGCGTGGGTGAGCGGGACGCCGGGCCGGTATGCGAGCCAGGTTGCGCTCGGGGCGTCCAGGACGTGGACGTCCGCTCGCGCGCCGACGCGGAGCACGCCTACCGCGCCTTCGCCCGACTCCCGGCGTAATGCTCGCGCACCGCCCCAAGTCGCGGCGCGCACTGCCTCATCGATGCTCATCCGCATCTGAAGCACGGCAGTGGCCACGCAGAACGCCATCGACGAGGTGTAGGAGGAACCCGGGTTGCAGTTGGATGCCAAGGCGACCGTCGCTCCTGCGTCGACAAGCGCCCGAGCGTCCGGCAGTGACTGGCGGGTCGACAGATCGCATGCGGGGAGCAGCGTCGCCACGGTGTCGGAGCCGGCCAAGGCATCCACATCGGACTCCGACAGGTAGGTGCAGTGGTCCACGCTCGCGGCACCGAGTTCGACCGCCAACCGCACGCCGGGCCCGGGAGCGAGCTGGTTGCCGTGCACGCGCAGGCCCAGCCCGCGTTCCTTCGCTGCCACTAGCACCCGCCTTGACTGGTCCGCGTCGAATGCGCCCTTCTCACAGAACACGTCGCACCAGCCGACGTGCTGGGCCACCGCGTCGAGCATCTCCCCGCACACCAGATCCACATAGGAGTCCGCATCCCCGCCGGGCGGCACCAGATGTGCGCCGAGGAAGGTCACCTCGTCGGCTTGGGCGGCGATCTTGGCGGCGCGCAGCTCATCGGCGACTGTCAGGCCGTAGCCGGTCTTGGTCTCCACGCACGTCGTGCCTTGGGCTGCGGCTTCGGCGATGTGCTTGCGCAGGTTCGCCGCCAGCTCCTCGTCGGTGGCGGCCCGGGTAGCCCGCACCGTCACCGCGATTCCGCCTGCCTGGTAGGGTTTTCCGGCCATCCGGGCGGCGAATTCAGCGGTTCGGTCCCCGGCGAACACCAGGTGCGTGTGGCTGTCGACCCACCCCGGCAGTACCGCTCGCCCACCGACGTCGAGGCGCTCGTCGGCGTCCGGGGCGCTCGTCGCGGGGCCGACCCAGACGATCCGGTCGTGGTCGATGACCAGCGCGGCATTGGTGAGCGTGCCGATTTCGTCGTCGTTCGTCGTCAGCTCGCCGATCTCCGTAATAACAGTGCTTGTCATCGTTTCTGATCCTCGCCCTGTCGTATCGTCGAGTGCTCGTGCGTGAGCAGACCGGTGAGAGCCGGAAAAACACTCACGCGCGAAGTGCGGTGATCGCGTCCTGGAGCTCTCGTGCCGCGTCGATCGAGTGGTGCTTGCCGTGCTGCACGATGCGGCGTCCGTCGGCGACCACGCCCCGCACGTCGTCGACGCGCGCGACCGCCGGAACCGCCTCCGGTGCGACGCCCGCCAGGCGGGTTGAGCCGAGATCGACTGCTACGAAGTCGGCGCGGGCGCCGACACCGAGCCAACCAGCATCGGACCAGCCGAGCGACCGGTGCCCGGCTGTGGTGGCCATCGCCAGCAATTCCTCGGCCGCGAAGTGCCCGCGTGTCTCGGTGGCCAGCCGCAGGTACGACTCGACGGACTGCACCTCCGCCAACGGGTCGATCACCGAATGCCCGTCGCTGCCGATCGAAAGCGGGCTTCCGGCAACGCTCAACACCGCCGCCGGTCCGATGCCGTCGGCGAGGTCGGCCTCGGTCGTCGGGCACAGGCACACCCCCGTCCCGCTACCGCCCAGCAGCGCCGCGTCGGACGCCGCCAGATGTGTGGCGTGCACGGCGGTCACGTCGGCGCCCAACGCTCCGCGCGACTCCAGCAGTTGGGTCGGAGTGCAGCCGTGCGCCGCCAGGCACGCTTCGTTCTCGGCGCGTTGTTCGGACAGGTGCAGGTGCAGCGGGGCTTTGTTCTTGCGTGCCCAGCCGGTCACTTCCGGGATTTCCTCGGCGGGCACCGCGCGGACCGAATGCAGCGCGGCACCGATGCGGACCCGGTCGCCGTCCACCGTGAACCGTTCGATCCGGTCGGCCCAATCCGTGGCGGCATGGTCAGAGAAGCGCAACTGCACGCCGTCCAGCGACTGACCGAAACCACCCGCGAGGTAGCACGTGTCCAGCAGGGTGATCCTGATCCCCACGTCCAGTGCGGCCTGCGCGAGGGCTTGGCTCATCGCGTTCGGGTCGTCGTAACGGGCGCCGTCGGGGGCGTGGTGCAGGTAGTGGAACTCGCCGACGCACGTGATCCCGGCCAACGCCATTTCGGCGTAAACACCGCGGGCGAGCCGGTAGTAGCTGTCCGGGTCTAGTACCGCAGCCACCTCATACATCTGGTCGCGCCAGGTCCAGAACGTGCCGCGAGCGCCGGGGTGCCAGCCGCGCAGCGCGCGGTGGAACGCATGGGAGTGAGCGTTCGCGAGGCCGGGCAGTGTCATTCCCGGCAGCCGTTCGGCCTGCTCCGGTGGGGTTCGCGTGAACCCGACGGCGGTGATTCGGCCGCCGTCGACTTCGAAGAGCACGCCCTGCGCGGGCCCGTTACGTAGCCAGGCCCAGTCGCACCAGTATGTGTTCACCACTTCACCCCGCCAGGTGTGCCAGGCATTTCGCGAGCGCGTGTGCGCCCGAATCGCAGTCTTCGGGCTCCGCGTGTTCCTCTGGGGCATGGCTGATGCCGGTCGGGTTGCGCACGAAGAGCATCGCCGTCGGAACTTCGGCGGCGAGAATGCCCGCGTCGTGCCCGGCTCCGGTCGGCAGCGCGGGTGCGTCGTCGAGCAGGCCGCTGAGCCGGTCGCGCAACGCCGCGTCGAAATGCACGGTGTCCGCGTAGGACTCTTCAGTCACGTCGAGCTCGCAGCCCTCCGCGGCGGCGAACTTTGCCGCCGCTCCGGAGAGGTCTTCGACGATCGACCTCGTCGGCCGGTCGCCGGGCGATCGCGCATCCAGCCAGACGTCCACCGCGGAGGCGATGACGTTGGTACCTCCTGGGTTCGGGACCAGCCTGCCCACCGTCGCCCGACCGCCTTCGACGCCCGCCGCGATCCGGCGTGCTTCCAGGACCAACTGCGAAGCCGGCAGCATCGGATCGCGCCGATCGGAGATCAGCGTTGCGCCGGCGTGGTTGCCCTGGCCGCTGAACCGGAATCGCCACCTGCCGTGCGCCAGGATCGACGACGCGACCGCAACCGGCCGATCCAGGTCGATCAGGCCGCGGCCCTGCTCCACGTGCAGCTCGACGAATTGCCCGATGCGCCGCAGCGCCGCCTCGTCCCGGCCGATCCGTGCCGGGTCCGCTCCGGAGGAACGCATCGCCTCGGCGAAGGTCACCCCGCTGGGATCGCGCAGCGCGCCGGCCCGGTCGGCATCGATGGTGCCGGTCAGCAGCCTGGACCCCAGGCAGGGCACGCCGAACCGGCCGCCCTCCTCCTCGGCGAAAACCACCACCGCGAGCGGTTTCCGGGGCGTGAACCCGTTGGCCCGCAACAGGTCCACCGAGCTCAGCGCGCTGACCACGCCCAACGGGCCGTCGAACGCACCGCCGCCGGGCACCGAGTCGAGATGGCTGCCTGTCACCACGGCGCCCTCGCCCGGATCGCCCCACCAGGCCCAGACGTTGGCATTCTGGTCGGTGGTGGTGCGCAGGTCGCGCGCCTCGGCTTGCTCGACGAACCACTCGCGCAGCTCCCGCTCGGCATCGTCGAAGACGTGCCGGGAGTACCCGCCCCGGCGCCGGTCCGCGCCGACACCATCGAGGGCCGCCAACAACTCGTTCGGTCCCGCCACATCTGCTCCTTCCGGGTGGGCGATTTCATGGAAATCGCCCACACAACGGGATTCAGCCGACCAACGGGGTGCGGATGCCGCGGTCCGCGGCGACCTGCTCCGCTCGTTCGTAGCCCGCGTCGACGTGCCGGATGACGCCCAAGCCCGGGTCGTTTGTCAATACCCGCGCCAACTTCTCCGCCGCCAGCTCGGTGCCGTCCGCGACCGTGACCTGGCCTGCGTGCAGCGACCGCCCCATGCCGACGCCGCCCCCGTGGTGCAGCGACACCCAGGTCGCGCCGGAGGCCGTGTTGACCAGGGCGTTCAGCAGCGGCCAGTCCGCGACCGCGTCCGAGGTGTCGGCCATCGCCTCGGTCTCCCGGTACGGTGAGGCCACCGACCCGCAGTCCAAGTGGTCCCGGCCCAGCACCAGCGGCGCCGTGAGCTCGCCGGAGGCCACCATCTCGTTGAACCGCAGGCCGGCCGCGGCGCGCTCGCCGTGGCCGAGCCAGCAGATCCGCGCGGGAAGCCCCTGGAACGACACCTTCTGGCCGGCCAACCGAATCCACCGGGCGAGGTGTTCGTCGTCGCCGAACAGGTCGAGGATCGCCTGGTCGGTCCTGGCGATGTCGGCCGGCTCCCCGGACAGCGCCGCCCACCGGAACGGGCCCTTGCCCTCGCAGAACAGTGGCCGGATGTAGGCGGGCACGAAACCGGGGTAGGCGAACGCTCGCTCGTAGCCCCCGAGTTGGGCTTCGCCACGCAGCGAGTTGCCGTAGTCGAACACCTCCGCCCCGGCGTCGAGGAACCCCACCATCCCCTCGACGTGCTTGGCCATCGAATCGCGCGCCCGCTCGGTGAACTCGTCTGGCTTCGTGGCAGCGTAGTCGTCCCAGTCGTCCAGGTCGACGCCCAACGGCAGGTAGGACAGCGGGTCGTGCGCGGAGGTCTGGTCGGTCACGATGTCGGCGGCCACGCCGCGCCGCAGTATCTCGGGCAGCAACTCGGCGGCATTTCCGATCATCGCGACCGAGTACGCGCGTCGCTCCTTCTTGGCCGCGACGGCTTTTTCGATCGCGGCATCCAGACCGTCGGCGACCTCGTCGAGATAGCCGTGCCGGACCCGGCGGTGCGCGCGTTCGGGGTTGCACTCGATGACCAGGGCCACGCCCTCGTTCATCGTGACCGCCAACGGCTGCGCACCGCCCATGCCGCCGAGCCCTGCGGTGATGGTCAGCGTGCCCGCTAGGCTGCCGCTGAAGCGGCGGGCCGCGATCGCCGCGAACGTCTCATAAGTGCCCTGCAGAATCCCCTGCGTGCCAATGTAGATCCACGACCCGGCCGTCATCTGCCCGTACATCATCAGGCCGAGCGCGTCGAGGCGGCGAAACTCCGACCAGTTGGCCCAGTCGCCGACCAGGTTGGAGTTGGCGATCAGCACCCGCGGCGCCCACTCGTGGGTCCGCAGCACCCCGACCGGCTTGCCGGATTGCACCAGCAGTGTCTCGTCCGCGCGCAGCGCGGTCAGTTCCCGGACGATCGCGTCGAAGGACGCCCAGTTGCGCGCCGCCTTGCCGGTGCCGCCGTAGACGACGAGGTCGTCGGGCCGCTCGGCGACCTCCGGGTCGAGGTTGTTCTGCAACATCCGCAGCGGCGCTTCGGTGCTCCAACTGCGCGCCGTCAGCTTCGTCCCGCGCGGGGCACGCACGGGTCGGGCTTCGCTCATGACACCCTCCGGTCCACTGTGGAGTCCGTGAAGCCGGCGACGGCGTCGCGCACCGCGCCGGAACGGATCAGTTCTTCGGCCGCGGCGATCTCCGGCGCGACGTGGCGATCGGCAGCCGGGCCGGGAACGCGGCTGCGCAACAGGTCCCGTACCGTGCCGGTGGCCGGACCCGGTTTCAGCGGCGCACGCAGGTCCAGGGCGCGGGCGGCGGTCAGCAACTCGACGGCGAGCACGGTCACTAGGCCGTCGATGCCGCGACGGAGCTTGCGCGCGGCGGACCAGCCCATCGACACGTGGTCCTCCTGCATCGCGCTCGTCGGGATCGAGTCGACCGATGCCGGGACGGCGAGCCGCTTGAGCTCCGTCACCACCCCGGCCTGCGTGTAGTGGGCGATCATGTGCCCGGAATCCACGCCCGGGTCGTCGGCGAGGAACGCGGGCAGCCCGTGCGAGCGCGCGACGTCGAGCATCCGGTCGGTGCGACGCTCGGCCATGCTGGCGACGTCTGCCAGCGGGATGGCGAGGAAATCCAACGCATAGGCCAGCGGAGCGCCGTGGAAGTTGCCGTTGGACTCGACCCGGCCGTCGTCGAGCACCACCGGGTTGTCGATGGCTGCCGCGAGTTCCCGATCCGCCACGGTCTCGGCGTGGCGGACGGTGTCCCGCGCCGCGCCATTCACCTGCGGCGCGCACCGCAGCGAGTACGCGTCCTGCACGCGCGTGCACTCGGGCCCGCGATGGCTTTCCACGATCGGCGAGTTCGCCAGCAGCGCCGACATCCGCGCTGCCGAAACCGCCTGCCCGGGATGCGGGCGCAGCCGCTGGAGGTCAGCGGCGAACGCCCGGTCGGTTCCCAGGAGCGCCTCCACGCTCATGGCCGCCGTCACGTCGGCCACGTCCAGCAGCGCCGACAGGTCGTGCAGGGCGAGCACCAGCATGCCGAGCATGCCGTCGGTGCCGTTGGTCAGCGCCAGGCCTTCCTTTTCCACGAGCACCAGCGGCTCGATCCCCGCTTCGGCCAGGACTTCGGCCGCCGGGCGGAGTCGTCCCGACGCATCGAAGACGTCACCTTCGCCGGTCAGGGCGAGCGCGACGGCGGCGAGCGGTGCGAGGTCGCCGGAACAGCCCAGCGACCCGAACTCGTGCACTACGGGCACGATGCCGGCGTTGAGCATCGCGGCCAGCGCGTGCGCGGTCTCCGGGCGGACGCCGGTGTGCCCGGTTGCGATCGTGTGCAGCCGCAGCAGCATTTGCGCTCGTACCACCTCCGGTTCCACGGCCGGACCGGCGCCCGCCGCGTGCGAACGCACGAAGGACCGCTGCAGGGCGGTGCGCCGGTCGGCGGGGATGTGCCGCACGGCCAGCGCCCCGAAGCCGGTCGACACCCCGTAGACGGGGCGTTGCTCGGCGGCGAGTGCCGCCACGTGCTTTCGGGTCGCGGCGATGCTCTGCTCGGCGAGCGGGGTCAGTTCCACAAGCGTGCCGCGTCGCGCGACGTCGACGACCTGATCGCGGTAGAGCGGCTCGCGGCCAACATTCAGCATGTTGTCCTGCATAACTCCATACCAGCGCTGCTGCGCGACCGGAAGAAGCCCGGATAGGGTGAGAATGTCTGGGATCCCAGACTAAAACCTTCGAGCCGACCGGGAGAGACCGTGGGCCACAGCAGCGACGTGCCCGCGCTTCGGCGGGGCTTGGCCATCCTGCGGGTGCTCGCGGGCCGCGCCGGGCCGGTGTCGGCCGGGGTCATCGCCCGCGACCTGAACCTGCCCAGGTCGACGACATACCACCTGCTGGCCGAGTTGGTCGGGGCCGGTTTCGTGACCCACCTGCCGGAGGAGCGGCGCTACGGGCTGGGCATGGCGGCCTTCGAGCTCGGCTCGGCCTACCTGCGCCACGACCCGCTGGAACGACTCGCCGGGCCGCTGCTGCGGCGGCTGGTGGACCAGGTGGGCCACACCGCGCACCTGGGTGTCCTGCACGGCGGCGAGTCGCTTTACCTGATCAAGGAGCGCCCGTCCCAGCCCCAGACGCTGGTCACCGACGTCGGAGTCCGGCTGCCGGCACAGCTGACCGCGTCCGGGCGCGCGATGCTCGCGCACTTGCCCGCCGCGCACGTGCGCGCCCTGCTGCCGTCGAGCGAGCGGTTCGTGCGCCGGACCGACCGGGGCCCGCGGAACCTGCCCGAACTACGTCGCTTGCTTGCGGCGGAGCGACGCCGCGGCTGGGCGGTCGAGGACGGCTTCGTGACCGCGGGCTTCGCTTCGGTGGCGGGCGCGGTGTTCGACCACGGTGCCCGCCCCATCGCGGCCATCAGCGTCACCTTCCGGCACTTCTGCGACACCCCGGACGGCACGCCCTGCGACCAGAGCTGGCCGGACCTGGCCGACCAGGTCCACCACACCGCCGCGGAACTCACCACCAGAATCAGCGGCCGCACCGCCTGATAGCAGGCGCGAAATCGCCAACGTGCAACGAAAGGCGCTCCGCTGGGTGCCCTTGCCGCGAGCGGTCAGAGTCCGGCGGAGGCGACGAACTCCTTGGCCACGTCGGCCGGGTTGGCCTTGTCGACCTCCAGGCGGCGGTTGAGCTCGGTGAGCTTGTCCGTGCTGAGGGCGCGGGACACCTTGTTCAGCGCCTCGGCCTGCTGCGGGGTCAGCTTCCCCTTGTGCACCAGCGGAACCACGTTCTGCGCGGGGAACATGTTCTTCGGGTCGTCCAGCTTGACGAGGTTTTTCGCGGCGATTTGCGACGAGGTGGTGAACAGGTTCGCCACCTGGATCTGGTTGTCAACCAACGCGTTCACCGTGATGGTGCCCGCCTCCACGGGGCGGATCTCCTTGAACCGGCAGCCGTAGTCCTGCGCGATCTTGGCTTCCCAGCGGGACTTCCACTCCGCCGGCGCGCCGAGCACGAACTCGCCGCAGCGCGGGCCGAGGTCGCTCATCGACCGCACCCCGGACCCGGCCGTGGCGGCGGTGACGGTCAGCACGTCGGAATCCTCCGCCGGGGACTGCTCCAGCAGCTCCATCTCGGCCGGGACGGCCCGCTTGAGCTGGTCGTAGACCTGCTGGGTCTCGGTCACCGACGACTGTGGGTCCAGGTATTCCAGCAGGTTCCCGGTGTAGTCGGGCACCACCGAGAGCTCCCCGTTGCGCACCGCGTTCACGTAGAACTCCCGGGCGCCGATGCGCGGCCGGGTCTGCACGTCCGCTCCGGTGGTCTTCAACGCCTCGGCGTAGATGTACATCAGCAGCTCGCTCTCGGCGAAGTCGGCCGAGCCGATCACCAGCGCGCCGCCCTGGTTCCGGTTGGCTTCCAACGGATTCTGCGAACCGCAGCCGGTCAGCAACAGCGCCGCCGCAGCCGCGCACGCCAGCAACCTCTTCATCAATCCTTACCTCCCCGTCGGGCGGCCAGCACCAGACCGCGCGGCACCAACAGCCGGGTCGCGCCGGCCAACACCAAGTCGAGCAGCACCGCGAGCACCGCGATGACGATCGCGGCCGAGGCCATCTGCGCGTAGTCGCTAATCTTCAGCCCGTCCAGCAAGATCCGGCCCAGCCCGCCGAGACCGACATAGGCCGCGACCGCCGCGGTGGCAACCACCTGCAGCATCGCGCTACGCACCCCGCCGAACACCAGCGGCAGCGCCGTCGGCAGCTCCACCTGCCACAACCGCTGCGCGGAGGTCATCCCCATGCCTTTGGCCGCGTCGACCGCATCGGCGGGCGCATTGCGGATCCCGGCGTAGGTGCCGGAGAGGATCGCCGGGATGGCCAGGATGACCAGCCCGGCCAGGGCGGGACCTGTACCGAGCCCGAACCACAGCACCAGCAGCGTCACCAAGCCCAAGGTCGGCAGCGCCCGCATCGCGTTGCTGATCCCCACCACGAAGACCGCACCGCGCCCGGTGTGTCCGATGTAGACGCCGAGCGGCACGGCGACCGCCGACGCGACGACGACCGAGAACACGCAGTAATACAGGTGCAGCAGGGTTTGCGCCAGGATCCCGCTCGGCCCGGTCCAGTGCGCCGGGTCGGTCAGCCAAGTGATCAGCTCGCCGATCATGCCCGGCTCACCCCCGCCCGTGCCCAGGGCGTCGACACCCGCCACAACGCCACCAGCAGCAGGTCGACCACCAGGGCCAGCAGCAGGGTCAGCGCGATCCCGATCACGATCTGCTCCGGGTAGTCCCGCTGGAACCCGTCGGTGAACAGCCGCCCCAGGCCGCCGATGCCGACCAGGGCACCCACGCTGACCAGGCTGATGTTGCTGACCGACGCGACCCGGACGGCGGCGGCCAGCACCGGCACCGCAAGCGGCAGCTCCACGGTGAGCCACCGCCGACCCGGCCGGTATCCCATCGCGGTCGCGGCGGCGACGACGTTCGCGGGCACCGAGTCCAGCGCGTCCCGCACCGGGCGCACCAACAGCGCCGCGGTGTAGAGCGTCAGGGCGATGATCACGTTGATCGACGACAGCAGCGGCGTGCCCAGCAGACCGGGGATGAGCACGAACAGCGCCAGCGACGGGATCGTATAGAGGATGTTCGCCCCGCCTTGCAGCACGCCGCGCGACCAGCGGACCTGTTGGGCGAGCCGCCCCAGCGGCAGCGCCACCAGGACGCCGAGCAGCAGCGGCAGCAGCGCAAGGTAGATGTGCTCGCCGAGCTGGCTGAGCACCAATTCCCGGTTGCTTGGGCTGTCGAAGAAATCGATCATGGCAGCCCTTGGCCGACCTTGCGCCGGTGCCGCTGGATGACATCTAGCACGTGCTCGGCGCTGATCACGCCGACGTACCGGCCATCGGCGTCGACGACGACACCGCGCTCGGACGGCGCGGACAACGCGGCATCGAGCGCACCGCGCAGCGGGGCGTGTTCGGTGTAGAGCGAACCACCGGCCGCGAGTTGGTCCTCGGTGAGCGCGCCGTCCACCGCGGCCTCGGGCGGGAGCCAGCCGCGCGGTCGCCCGTCGCCGTCCAGCGCCAGCCGCCAATGCAGTTCCGTCGCCACCTGCGTGCCCAGTTCGACCGTGTCCACCGGTTCCGGCCGCACCCGGTCGGATTCCACAAAGGACAGACGTCGGTAGCCGCGGTCCCGGCCAACGAAGGCGGTCACGAAGTCGTCGGCCGGTTCCGCGAGCAGGTCGTCGGGCGCGGCGTACTGGGCGAGATGACCGCCCTGGCGTAGCACCGCGACCTTCTCGCCCAGCTTGATGGCCTCGTCGATGTCGTGGGTGACGAACAGGACCGTCTTGTCCAGCTCGTCCTGCAGCCGCAGCAGCTCGTCCTGCAAGCCCTCGCGGACCACCGGATCCACCGCGCTGAACGGCTCGTCCATCAACAGCACCGGCGGGTCGGCGGCCAGCGCCCGGGCCACACCGACGCGTTGCTGCTGGCCCCCGGAGAGCTGCGCCGGGTAGCGCTTGCCCAGTTCTCGCGGCAGCCCCACCAGCTCCAGCAACTCACCGGCGCGCCGCCGCGCTTCCTGCCGACTACGGCCGTGGAGCAGCGGCACTGTCGCCACGTTGTCGAGCACGTTGCGATGCGGGAACAGCCCGGCCTGCTGGATCACGTAGCCGATGCCGCGGCGCAGGTGCGCCGGGTCGCGCTCGCGCACGTCCGTGCCGCCGACCAGCACCGTTCCCGACGACGGCTCGATCATCCGGTTCACCATCCGCATCAGGGTGGTCTTGCCACACCCCGACGGCCCGACAAGCACGGTGATGGTGCCGGTCTCCACCGACAGACTCAGCTCGTGGACGGCGACGGTGCCGTTGTCGTACTGCTTGCGCACGGCCTGGAACTCGATCACCCGAGCCCCCTCATAGATCGTCGCGATCGCCCAAACCCGGCCGACCATAGCTCGACCGGCCGAATCTTGCGATCGACCGAGACCGTTGCGTGATCTTCCCAACTGTCCCAGCGGTGCTATCCCAGCAGCTGGGAGCCCGGCGCGGCGGCGGCGCCGCGAGGCACGCCGTAAGCTGAGGAACCCGATGAACACTGCTCAGCATCCCGCGACTCCCGAGCCGATCGACGCCGTGCAGGCGATGCTCGCCGACGCCGGAGTCCTCGCCCGGCACCTGCGCGAAGCCCTCGCACAGCTCGCCGAAGGCGCGTTGTCGCTCGACGACCTGATCCGGCGGACGGCCATCTCGCGGCGCACGGTAGAAGACCTGCTCGCCGCCGCCGGTCCCGACGTCGAGGCCACCCACGAAACGTACCGGCTGACGCCGCAGGCCCGCGACCGCTACCGGCAGCGCTTCGCGCTGGACGAACTGCGCGCCGCCGAGCCGTCCGGGCCCGAACGACTGGAGCTGATGCGCGGTTTCATCGACAGCGGACCGGCGCCTTCGGCGGCGCTCGACCATGTGACGGCGACGCCGGATACCGTGCTGCGCCGTGCCGAATGGCTGCGCGACAACTACGACCTGCGCGGCGCGCAGGTGCTCTGCCTGGGTGATCACGACCTGACTTCGTTGGCGTTGAGCATGGTCGCGCCGTCGGCATCGGTGACCGTGGTGGACGTCGACGAGCGGATCTTGCAGCACATCGACGCGGTCGCGGCCGAGCACGGTTTCGCCATCCGCACGATGCACGCGGACCTGCGGTTCGGGGTGCCGCCGGCGCTGGAGAGCAGCGCGGACCTGGTGTTCACCGATCCGCCTTACACCCCGGAAGGCATTGGGCTGTTCGCCACGCGAGCCGCCGAATGCCTGGCCGGCCCGAACAGCCGGCTGCTGATCGCCTACGGCTACAGCCCGCGGACCCCGGCCCTGGGGCACAAGGTGCAGCAGGAGTTGCTGCGGCTGGGCATGGTGTTCGAGGCGATCCTGCCCCGGTTCCACCGGTACTTCGGCGCGCAAGCCATTGGCAGCGCCAGCGACTTGTACGTATGCCAGCCGACCGCGCACACCCGCAAACTGGCGCTGCGCCAAGCGCCGGGCATCTACACCCACGGCCCGCAGTCGGTGGAGGCGTTGGAAGCTTCCGCGCCCGCGGCATTCCTGGAAGCGGTCGGCGGCCGGGTCGGGGGCCCGGTCCCGTCGCTGCGGGAGCCCGGCTGGTCCCGGCCGATCCGGTCGAAGCAGGGCGCACCGGTGTTCGACCTGCGGGCCGATCCGGGACCGTGGCTGCTGCGGATGCTGCTGGCCTGCAGCGCCGAACGCGCCGGATTCCTGGTCGACAACAACCACCCGGACATCACCAGCGAGCGCGCGCAGCACGCCCTGGCCGAAGTGGTCTCGGCGAAGTACCGGCTGCGTTTCCACCGCAGCAGTCCGGACTCCAAGCACGCGATCGTGGTGGCGGATCTGATGGCAACCCCATCGGTCGCGGGCTACCTGCTGCACCGGGCGCACGGCAAGGTGGGCAACATCTGGCGGGAGGCCCTGATCACGCATGCCGAGGCGGACCTGACCAAGCGCGAGGCCAAGGAACGCGTCAGCGCCCTCGCGCCCAACGCCGCCGACCTAGAGCTGCGCCTGATCGACCTGCCCCGCCACCGGATCGCCGAAGTGCTCCGCTCCGCAACCCGGTAGCCCCCCGTTCCCGCGCGGGGCCGTGAGTCGGCTGGGCGGACTTGGCCATCCTCGAAGATTTACGGAATCCTTACGCACCCGGGATGGCCAGCGGGCCGCGACCCACGAGATCCCGGAAGGCATGGGCCGGAATCGCACCGGAGAACAGCCAGCCCTGGTATGCCTCCACCCCGACACCGCTGAGCACGTGGAACTGCGTCGCCGTCTCCACGCCTTCGGCCACGCACTGCCGACCCATCGCGCGTGCCATGTCCACAACCGCCCGAGCCACGGCGAAATCCGACGCGTCACCGCCGACCCCGGCAACGAACCGGCGATCCACCTTGATGATCTGCGCGGGCAGGTCCTTGAGCCGGGCCAGCGACGAGTAGCCGGTGCCGAAGTCGTCGACGGCGAACCGCACCCCGCGCCCGACCAGCTCGCCCATCTCGTGCCGGGTCCGCGACGGCAGATCCACCAGCGCGGTCTCCACCAGCTCCAGGATCACCCGGTCCCAGGCGATGCCGGTCTCGGCGACGATGTCGGCGACGGCGTCGACGAACTCCGGGCCGCCGGGCACCAGCCCCGCCAGGTTCACCGCGACGCCGACCGGGCGGCCATTGCGAGCGGGCCACGTCGCCGCCTCCCGTAAAGCAGTCCGCAGCACCCACCGATCCAGCTCGCGCAACAGGTCGCCCTGCTCCGCGACTGGCAGGAAGGCGTCCGGCGCGAGCATCCCGCGATCCGGGTGCGGCCAGCGCACCAGCGCTTCGGCGGTGACCACCACGCCGTCCGAATTCACCACCGGCTGGTAGTGCAGTGCCAGGCCGTCGTTGTTCAACGCCTCCCGCAGCTGACCTTCCAAATGCAGCTGCCGGTCCGCCGAGGCCATCAGCGCGGGACTGGCCAGCGAAACCTTGCCGGTGCCGCGCCGCTTCGCCTCGAACATCGCCGCATCGGCGAACCGAAGCAGATCCTCACCGCCGGCGCCGGTTCCGTTGGGCACCGCGGCCCCGATCGACGCGGACACCCGGATCAGCTGGCCGTGCACCGGAACCGCGGTGCGCAGCAGCCCGGAAACCCTGGTAGCCAGGGAGTCAACCCCGCCGACCACCTCGATGTCCTGGCAGATGATCAGGAACTCGTCGCCGGACAACCGGGCGGCCGTGCAACCGTCCGGCAAGCCGCCTTCCAACCGCCGCGCCAGCGCCACCAGCAGTTCGTCTCCGGCGTCGTGACCCAGCGAATCGTTTACTCGCTTGAAGTTGTCGATGTCGCAGAACAACACCGCGACGCGGTGCGAGTCCGCGCGTCCGAGCAGATTGCTCAGCAGATCCTTCACCGCCGCCCGGTTCGGCAGCCCGGTCAGGTCGTCGTGCGTCGCCTGATAGCGCAGCGCCTCGGCCGCGCGCCGCCGCTCGGTGATGTCCTGGAACACCACCAGCCAGAACTGCGTGCCGTCGTCCTGCACCGACGAAGAGGTGTGCAGCTCGCAGTACACCGGCTCGCCGTCGGAACGCACCAGCACCCGCTGCGGCACCCGACGCCGGATCCCGCACCGCTCGCCGGGCGCGGGCAGGCCGGTCGCCTGCTCGTCGGGGTGGGTGATGTCCGGCACCGTCATTCCGCGCAGCTGCTCCAGCCGGTAGCCGAGCAGGTCGCACAGCGCGTCGTTGGCGTCGACCAGCCGCTCGGCCCCGTCGAACACGCCAATCCCGACCGGGGTGATGCTGACCAGGTCGGTAAACCGCTGACTGGAACGTTCCATGCGGGTCACCACGGCACGCTGCTCGGTGACGTCCTGAGCGGTGCCGACCAGGACTGTCTGTCCGTCCGCGTCCCGGATCGCGGTGCCGTGCAGGCGCAGGATCCGCATCGCACCATCGAGCCGCACGTAGCGGTGCTCGACCTCGACCGGCTCGTTTCGGTCGATCAGCGGCCGCCACGCCTGCCGGACCCACTCCTGGTCGTCCGGATGCACCCGTTCCAGGTAGCTGCCGAAGGTGGTGTGCGCGGTGGTCGGCTTGCCGATGATTTCGTGCAGCATCGTCGACAACCGCATGACGTTGGTCCGCGGATCCCACTCCCAGGTGCCGAGCCGGGCGATCCGCTGCGCGTCCTGCAGCTTGCGCCGCTCGTCGCGGAGCTGGCGCTCCAGGGCACGGTGCTCGGTCACGTCCTGGACGGTGCCCTGCACCCGTTCGATCCGGCCGGAGCGGTTGTACTCGGCACGCCCGGTGCACAGGTAGACCCGTCTGCCCGGCAGATCGCGGAGCTCGACCTCCAGCAGCTCGTCCTCGCGAGCTCTGAGCACATCGCGATAGAACTGCTCGGCTCGTTGCCGGTCCTCGGGGTGGGTCAACGCGATCATCGCGCCGACGTTGGTGGCGTCGTCGGTGGTCGAGCTGCCGAGGAACTCCGAGAGCACCGGGCTTTGATACATCTCGCCGGTTTCGGGGTAGTACACCCAGCTGCCGACCTTGGCGATCCGCTGCGCCTCGATCAACCAGCGCCGTTCCTTGCTGTCGCCGACGTTGTTCTGCTCCGGCACGGCCTCGGTCAGGTCCGACACATCGAGCAGCACGGTAACGCGCAACCGCTCGTCGTCGGCGTGCGGCCAGCTCAGCGGGCGGACCGGGATCCGGCCGCCGCGCGCCCGCAGCAGCGACACCGCCCCGTCGCGCACCACCAGGTCCGCGAGCCGGCAGCCGATCAGGGCGGCGGGGGTGGTTTCGCCGGCCAGCTTCACGGCCTGCTCGGTCGCGCGCACCACGACCCCGTCCTCGGTGCTCAACAGGGCTGGCGCGAGGGGCAGCGGGATCAGCGCGAATTCATCGGCGCGGGCGCTGGCAAGGCCGAGACCGCCGGAGGTCGCCCGGTTCCTCTCGCTCCGCTCGGTCAACAGCACCCCTCCTGCGTAGCAGCCATCTGGCTGCCGACTCCGGACGCCCGGCAGGCCACTGGCGAGTGACCTGGAACACAGCGAACCGTGCGGCAGACCTTACCGGTCGACGCACCGGCGGTAACGCAATGGTGCCGGGCCCCGGACCGGTTCCCTGGAGAGGTGACAGCCGTCGCCCGACATGATGACGCCGACCGACGGAATTCGGCTGCCGCCGCCCACACGACGGGGCCGGGGAAGCCGCTGCTGACTCCCCCGGCCCCGCGCCCGCAAGTCCGAACGTACCGCCGTCCGGCCCCGCAGCGACAGCCTCAACGGCTTACACGTTGGCGACACCGTCGACTCGGGCCGCCCGCGCGACGGCCTCACTGACCTCGATCGCCACCCGCGGGTCCAATGGGCTGGGCACGATGTAGTCCGCGCTGAGGTCGTCGGCGGCGACCGCCGCGATCGCCTCGGCCGCCGCGACCTTCATCCCGTCGGTGATCTTGCGCGCCCCGGCGGCCAGCGCGCCCTTGAAGATGCCGGGGAACGCCAGCACGTTGTTGATCTGGTTGGGGAAGTCACTACGCCCGGTGGCCACCACGGCCGCGTGCCGCCGAGCGACCTCCGGGTGGATCTCCGGATCCGGGTTGGACAGCGCGAACACGATGGCGTCCTCGGCCATCGTCGCCACCAGCTCCTCGGCGAGCTGCCCGACCGACACCCCGATCACCACGTCGGCACCGCGCAGCGCCTCGGCCGCCCCGCCGGTCACGCCGTTCGGGTTGGTGAATCCGGCCAGTTCCCGCTTGATCGACGTCAGGCCGCCGTCCCGCCCGGAGTGGATCACCCCGCGTGAGTCGAGCACGATGATCTCCCCGACACCGGCGGTGTGCAGAATCTTCGCGCACGCCACCCCGGCCGCGCCGGCGCCGGAGATCACCACTCGCAGCGAGGCGAACGCCCGGCCCACGACCTTGGCGGCGTTGCGCAGCGCGGCCAGCACGACCACGGCGGTACCGTGCTGGTCGTCGTGCATCACCGGACAGTCCAGCGCCTCGATCACCCGGCGCTCCAGCTCAAAGCAGCGCGGCGCGGAAATGTCCTCCAGATTGACCGCACCGAACGACGGGCGCAGCCGGACCAGGGTCTCCACGATCTCATCGACATCGACCGTGTCCAGCACCAGCGGAATCGAGTCAAGCCCGGCGAAGGTCTTGAACAACGCCGACTTGCCCTCCATCACCGGCAACGACGCCCGCGGCCCGATGTCGCCCAGGCCGAGGACCGCGGTGCCGTCGCTGACCACGGCCACCAGCCGTTGAGTCCACGTGTAGCGGTCGGCCAGTGCCGGATCACCGGCGATCGCCCGGCTGACCTGCGCCACGCCGGGGGTGTAAGCGATCGACAGATCCCGCGCGGAATCCAGCGGCGCGGTCACCTGGACACCGAGCTTGCCGCCCTCGTGCGCCGCGAAGATCTCCTCGTTGGTCAAATCCGCACCGACTCCGCTTGCGGTGCTGCCGTTCACGGTGGTCACGGCGTCCCTCCTGTAGCCATGCCTGCGGCCCGGGCACATTCCAGGCCGGGTGAATCGGCGGCATTCGCCGCCGGTGAGACGCCGTCCGCCCGGGCGTACCGGGCGGGCGAACGTCTTGAAAATGACCGAGACCGGCCGTCCTGGTCGGACAGCGGCTCGGCGACGCTGCGGTTCGCATAGTGTGCCAGGCCGCGAGATCAATGTCAGCGACCAGGATCACACATCTCACCAGCGCGTTCAACAAAATGTCAAGAACATTCCGCAGTACGCGCGTTCTTTTTGGATCAAGCCCTCAGCAGTACGCACGTCCGATTTCGGTGGCCATTTTCGTAATACGTATGTCCGGTTTTGAAAATGGCGATTCATTGCACAACTCGATAGCAACTCCGCCCCGGCGGAGCGCATTCCAGCCCGCCTCCTAGGCTTTCGGCTGTGCAGGCACGCCGACTCGAGATCACGGGCGCATACGAGTTCACCCCGAAGTCCTTCCCAGACCGCCGGGGGCTGTTCGTGGCGCCGTTCCAGGAAGCGGCGTTCGTCGACGCCACCGGACACCCGCTGCGCGTCGCGCAGACCAACCACAGCGTCTCGGCCCGCAACGTCGTCCGGGGCGTCCACTTCTCGGACGTGCCACCGGGGCAAGCCAAGTACGTGTACTGCCCGCAGGGCGCGCTGCTGGACGTGGTTGTCGACATCCGGGTCGGCTCGCCGACCTTCGGCCGCTGGGAGGCGGCCCGGTTGGACTCCACCGAGTACCGCGCCTTCTATCTGGCCGAAGGACTCGGACACGCGTTCGTCGCGCTCACCGACGACACCGTGATGAACTACCTCTGCTCCACGCCTTACAACCCCGCGGCCGAGCATGGCATCGACCCGCTCGACCCGGACCTGGGGTTGCCCTGGTCCGACCTCGACGGCGAACCGATCCTGTCCGAAAAGGACCGAACCGCCCCCGGCCTGGCGCAAGCCGCCGAACAGGGCATGCTTCCGGATTACGAAACCTGCCTTGCGCATTATGAAAGCTTGCGAGACCGGGGCTGAGCGGTCACCGCACGCGACCCGGCTTCGGCCACAGGCGCCAGCGGATGATGCCCAGGACCACTGCCGGACCGAGCTCCCGTGAGTCGGTCGAGCCGAAGTGGTTGTCGCCTTCGACGTGCCAGCCTTCGCCCTCGCGGCGCAGCGCGCGTTTCACCGACAACTGCCCGGGACGCTGGGCCCAGCGGACCAGCACGACGTCTCCCGGCCTGGCCAGAGCCCGCAGCCGCAGCAGCACCACGTCGCGATCCCGCAGGGTGGGAGCCATGGACGGCCCGCGCACCAGCAACCGCCGCCAGGGCCACCGCCCGAGGGATTTCACAGTCACCTCCGGTAGGACGTCGAGGATCTTCAAGAGTAGGGTCGGGCGTGTCGGAGCACTCACTGTTGTCAGGGAGGAATCATGCGACTCTTGTCGCGAATCCTCAGCCCCCGCCTCGAGGCGACCGCGCACTGCGACCTTCCGTGTGGCGTGTACGACCCGGCGCAGGCACGGATCGAGGCTGAGTCCATCAAGGCGATCCAGGAGAAGTACCAGGCCAATGAGGATCCGGAGTTCCGCACCCGCGCGATCATGATCGCCGAGCAGCGCTCCGAGTTGGTCAAGCACCACCTGTGGGTGCTGTGGACCGACTACTTCAAGCCGCCGCACTTCGAGAAGTACCCGCAGCTGCACGAGCTGATCAACAAGGCCACCAAGGCCGCCGGCGCGTCGGGCACGAAGGGCTCCATGGAGACCAAGTCCGGCCAGCAGCTGCTGGACTACATCGCCGAGATCGACAAGATCTTCTGGGAAACCAAACAGGGCTGAGCACTATCGCTTTAAAAGGACGCTGACCAGCGGAAACACCGTCCGCCGGTCAGCGTCCTTTTCTCGTCCCCTGCCGATACAGAACAGCCCAGGGACGGACAGGTTCGGCAACGTGCGCACTGTCAGGTGTAGAACGGCTCAGGGCGGTTTTCCAGGGCGTGCTGAAGGCGAAGCCGAATCGATGGGTGGATGTTGAGCCCCGCCAGAAGTTCTGGCTCGACCCAATGGACTTCCTTGGATTCGCTGCTGGTTCGCAGCTCGCCACCTATTGGCCTGGCTCGGAAGCAGATGGAGAACTCTTGGCGGACCTCGCCGTCGTCATAGGCGATGACGTGCCGGGGATTGGAGTACAAACCGATCACTCCGGTGACCTCGATTTCGATTCCGGTTTCCTCATCTACCTCCCGGACCGCTGCCTGTGCCAGGGTTTCGCCGAGTTCGAGCTGACCTCCCGGGACTGCGTAATAATCGTTGTCCGTCCGACGGATCATCAGGATGCGCCCCTGATCGTCTTGCGCGAACGCACTGACGGCGATGGCGACGCTGTTCGCGGCGGGCGCGTTCGGGTCGTCAAGGTAATCGATGCGAGCCACGGCTTATCCCCAGAGGTCAGCAGGCTTGGACTGGCCCCAGACCGCCTCGAAGCTCTCAGAGTAGATCTCGAAGAGCCCCCCAGCCGAGAGCTGACGTAGGTGCAAGGCCGGGGCGTATGCGCCCTGGAAGCCGTATATGTGCGTGTTGACGATCATCTCGTCGTCGAACCGGAAAATTGAGTTGTACAGCGTAGCCGTGTGCAGCCGCAGCTCGATCCCGGTGACGCCTCGGGTCGGTCGGTAGAACGCGAGGGCGTTGCGGATACGACTGCCCAGTGTTCCCTCCCCCAGCTGCTCTTCTTCGCTACGCAGTTCTACTTCGTCGCTGTCCGGGTCGCCGAACAGCAGGCGGACGTTCGTGCCGTTCTCAGCTTTCTTGATCAGGTGCTTGATAAAGGTGGGGCGCTCAATGAGGAAAAGGCCAGCGTGGACGAGGATCTCGATGGTCGCCGATGCGTCCCTGATCAGCCGGTTCCACAGGTCGACCGGGACGGAGTTCCGGTGCGGGTACATCTGCACCAGCTCGGACTCGGCAACGGCCGTCTTGCGCTCGGTCGGCACCGCATCCGGCCAGAGGTAGCTTTCGCTCTCGCGCACCATCGCCGCAACTGCGTACCGGTACTTCGGGTACGGGTTACGCCCCTTGGTGATCCAGCGCTCGACGGTCTTGCGGTCAACGCCCACGGTTTCGGCGACTTGGTCAGGAGTAAGTCCCATACGCAGCAGGGAATCTCGGAGACGTTCGTTGGGCATCGCGCCCCTTTCGACGAAACGAGGGATCAGCAGGGACGCCTTGACCGTAGCAAGGACGTCCCGAGAGGTCCCGCGTTGCGGTGATCATGTCCCCGGATTTCGCCGAAGGTCGTGGTTACCAGCTGAGAAAGACTCGGCGTGAACCACCAGGAGGCAGACGGATGCCCGATGACATCTCCTCACGCTTCACCTCCCATGTCGGGTATACGGCGTAGTAGGCGAGCGGTGCGCGAAATGGTCGATGTCCCGGTCACGGCCGACCTCCCAATTCGAGTGCGGGCTCTGTCGGTCGCTGACCTAGTCGAGATCAGATTCGGCAAGGCATTTCCGGTCTCTCTGCCCGCCGACAGGGCCGCGCTGTGCACGCTCGGCAGCATGCCGGGGATCAGGACGGACGAGTTGACAGCTGACGAGCGGTCGGAAAGGGCGTGAGAATAGTGCCGATCTTTGTCACGGTGCAGCCTGACAACGGCACCCGTGCGGAGTGCTTGATCTACACGACTGGGACGCCGATGCTCGCGATTCACGATCCGTCCGCGAGCGTGATGATCACGATCGGGCAAGATCCCGAATCCGCTGCACGGGCGGCGGTGTTCGCGACGCAGTTGGTCCGCGCGGGTAGGCAGTTCGAGCACGAAGCACGGCGGTGCGCCGGATTCACCGGCATCACCGCTGCTGGATCGCTGATCACAGCTCCATCGCAGGCTGAGGCCCCGGTGAGCCAGTGGCGTTGTGAGGGGCGTCTTGACTGATCCGTTCAAGCGGTCGTTGCCTTCTGGTGTCCCGAGTGGCGTCACGGTTCCGATCAGGTCGCCGACGCGGCTGCTGATCGTGGACGGCACCCGGATCGAGACGCGCGTGTGGCCGCAGTTCAACACCGTGGACCTGCTCATCGACTGCCGGACACCGACCGTCTACACGATGGGATGGCGAAACACGTTTCGGCTCAACGAATCCATCGCTACTGCTGTCGCCGAACTCGGCGTCTTGGAAGGCGGGCATTGAGGTGATTGTGAAGTTCTTGCGGCGCTGGCGACAGAACCGCGAATGGCAACGAATGCGCCGTCGGCGAGTGCGCGTCCACCTGTAGAAGAGCGGTCAGCCCGCCCCGAATCAAGGGGCTGACCTCTGGTTGGCGGGGCGGTATTCCCCCGGCCTGCCCCGCCAACCAGCCACGCACGTCCGGTTCAGACCGCGCACTGGCGATTTCGCTGAACTCGCTCGACCCGACATGGTGGTCGTCCCGGGTATCTCCCAGTTGGCACACGAGTTTGAACGAGCTACCGCCGTTTCACAACGGATCGCAGGCGCAGGCGGACCCCGCACTGGTGGCCGTCGTGTGTGAAGCGGTAGCCCCTGCGCAGCGCGGTTACGCTCGACCGGTGACACCGGATGAGCACCGCGTTTACGTGCTCCGGCACGGCACGACCGAATGGTCCCGGACCGGTCGGCACACCAGTCGTTCCGACATCCCGCTGACTGTCGAGGGCGAGCTGCGGGCGCGGCAGGCCGGGGAGGCACTATCCGCGCTGCGCCCGGCCGGGCCGGTCGTGGTGCTGGCGAGCCCCCGGCAGCGCGCGCAGCGCACGGCGACATTGGCGGGGCTGGCCGATGTCGTCACCGAACCGCTGCTCGCCGAGTGGGATTACGGCGACTACGAAGGCCTGACCACGCCGCAGATCCGCGAGAAGGTGCCGGGTTGGACGGTGTGGACGCACCCCTGCCCCGGCGGCGAAACCGCGGCGGACGTCACCGTGCGCGCCGACAAGCTCCTGACCCGCATCCGGAACACCGATTCCGACGTGGTCCTGGTGGGGCACGGGCACTTCAGCCGCTGCCTGATCGCGCGCTGGCTGGGATTGCCGGCCACCTCGGGGGTGCACTTCGCTCTCGATCCGGCGGGGATCACGGTGCTTGGCCGCGAGCGGGGTGCGCCGCAGGTGCAGCGTTCCAACATCCCGCCGTGGCAGCACGGCTGACCCGGTTGCACCGCTGCGTCGGGGGTTGCTCGTCGCCGAATATTCTGGGCGATGCAACTCTTGTGGAGGTGTTGATGATCCGCCGGGCGACCCAAGCCGACATACCCGCCATGGTCGAGCTGGTGTACGAGCTGGCGCTTTACGAGAAGGCGCCGGAGCAGTGCCACCTGACCGAGCAGCAGCTGCGCGAAGCGCTCTTCAGTCCGGCACCGGCGCTATTCGGCCACGTGGCCGAAGTGGACGGTGCGGTCGTGGGTTTATCGTTGTGGTTCCTGAACTTCTCAACTTGGGAAGGCGTGCACGGCATCTACCTTGAGGACCTGTACGTCCGTCCCGGGCACCGCGGCCGCGGGCTCGGCAAGGAGCTGTTACAGACCCTGGCCAGGGCGTGCGTGGAACGCGGTTACGCGCGGCTGGAATGGTCGGTGCTGAACTGGAACGAGCCCGCGATCAACTTCTACAAGGCGGTCGGCGCGATACCGATGGACGAGTGGACCGCATACCGTCTCACCGGCGACGCGCTGCGCACCTTCAGCACCTGACGCGCAGGTTCACTCCTCGCGGTCGGCATCCGGGGCGGTGCTCGAGTGGAACCCCCAGGCACGCCCCTCGCGGTTGAACAGGAACCACAGCACGGCGATCGCGGGCACTGCGATCATCAATGCGATCACGGGCTGCCCAGACGGTCCGAACGCGTACCACGCGGTACCCAGCAGCAACAGTTGCAACAGCAGGGCCGGGGTGCGTGCCCAGTGCTTGCCCTTCCACAGCCCGATGCCCGTGGCCAGCACCCCGGACGCCAGCAGCGTGTAGTACCCGGCCTCGCCGAACATCTGGCCGCGCTCGAACTGCCCGACTCCGCCGAGGTCAGGGGCAGTGCTGCGGATCAGCAGCGCCGCGACGAACACCAGCCCGGCCACCGCCTGCAGAGTGGTCAGGACACCCGCGATGCGGATGGTGCGCGGGACGACTTCGGTCGGCACGGTCACTATGGCCTTTCCGGGAATCAACTCGGTGACGCTGCGTATGCGCCCTCGATGGTAATACCGCCCGAACGCCGCATGGCTGCGACCACGGTCGCGCGCAATGATCGAATCATGGCTGGAGCGGCGGTCGCGGATGACGGGGTGTCCTTGCGATTCGCCGTGCGCCCGGCACGTACCGGTGGACGACGATCGGATGCGCTCCGGGGTTGCGCATCCGGTTTCCACCGGATCCTGGTGGTAGTCAACGGCACGGCGCACCCGTTACCGGTGTCTCAGCCTGCCGACCCCACCGTGGTCGGGCACGTCGGCCGGTCGGTGTGCGGCCTGCTGCGGAAGGGGGCCTGCCGGGAGAGCTGACCCGCGGCGCGACGCCGCCGAACGCCGGACGGTGCATAGGCTCGCAATGGCCTCGCCTAGGCTGCGGGTGTGCGCGCCGTACTCGTCGTCAACCCTCAGGCGACGTCCACTACTGCGGCCGGCCGGGACGTGATCGCCCACGCGCTGGCCAGCGAGCTGAAGCTGGACGTCGTCGAAACGCAGTACTGGGGCCACGCCTCCGCCACCGCCCGAGCGGCGGTCGAGGACGGCGTTGACCTGGTGATCGCGCATGGCGGCGACGGCACGGTGAACGAGGTGGTCAACGGCATGTTCTCGGCCGCCGAACTCGGCGATCGGACGATGCCGACGCTGGGCGTGGTACCCGGCGGCTCGGCGAACGTGTTCGCCCGAGCTCTCGGCTTGCCCAGGGATCCCGTCGAGGCCACGCACCGGCTGATGCGGGCCGTGGCCGACGGCAGTGGCCGATGGGTCGGGCTCGGCAAGGCCGACGACCGGTGGTTCACCTTCAACGCCGGCGTTGGTTGGGACGCCGACGTCGTGGCCGAGGTTGAGCGGCAACGCTCCCACGGCCGGAACGTCACCCCTGCCCTGTACGCGCGCACCGCGTTGAGCTGCTACTTCCGCATGGCACGCCGGGAACCGTTGATCAGTTTGCGAATCGGTCACGAGGAACCGATCGAGCGACTACACAGTGTGTTTGTTTCGAACACCGACCCATGGACGTATCTGGGCTCGCGACCGGTCCGCATGAGCCCCGAGACCAGCTTCGATACCGGCCTTGGCGTCTTTGCGTTGCACAAGATGAGCGTTTACCCTGTGTTACAACATGTAGCCGAGATGCTACGCGGTAGAGGGAAACCACACCTGAGAAACTCAATTCAGCGTGCGGACGTGGGGTATCTGCGCGTAACCTGTACGGAGCCGTTGCGCCTGCAGGTCGACGGTGACTGCCTGGGCGAGCGCTCGGAGATCGAGTTCTTCTCCGTTCCGGACGCTGTCCGCGTCGCTGTATAACCTTCTAGTAACGGATGAACGTAGTTGTCGGCTCGCGACCCCCATCTGCGACCGATGGCATACCGAAACCCCTGGTCAGGTCCTTTCGATCTTTCAGGTGAGTTCCCTCACCACGCGAGATCGAAGTCTTGACATCGCGGCAGTTCGTGAAAGCATTCACAAGCACACGGACTCCGTGAAAGCATTCACAAACACCCCGAACGATAACGAGCGGCGCGCGTGGGCGCGCCTAGCGAGGAGTAAGGAACGATGGACTGGCGCCACCGTGCGGTTTGCCGTGACGAGGACCCGGAACTGTTCTTCCCCGTTGGGAACAGCGGTCCTGCGGTGCTGCAGATCGCCGAGGCGAAGGCCGTTTGCCGCCGTTGTCCCGTCGCCTCCGAGTGCCTGGCCTGGGCACTGGAGAGCGGGCAGGACGCCGGCGTATGGGGCGGTATGAGCGAAGACGAGCGGCGCGCGCTCAAGCGGCGCAACGCTCGCACCCGGGCCCGCACGAACGCCTGAGTAGCGAAGCTCGCCGAGAACGTGCCGGGTCGGTCGCACCCCCGGTGACCGACCGCACGTTTTCACCCCGTTCGAACGAACGGCCATCGCACTGACCATTCAACAAACCCCAACGAGACCCCCGGCCGATCCGCGTCGATGTCGGCCCCGGAAAGAAGCTCTCCGTTCGATGAGCTCACGACCGCCGGGAACCCGACCTGATCGGCCACGACACGCCACCCCGACCGGCGTGTCACCGGAGATCGACGCACTGGCGCGGCGCCCGACCAACCGGGCCGACGTCAGCGCCGGTACTTCAGAGGCACCCGCAACACCGCCTCGGTACCAGGTTGCCGACCGCGACCGCGCAAGCTCAACGACCCTCGGAGCTCAGATTCCACGAGGGTCCGCACGATCTGTAGGCCGAGACGTTCGGCGCGTTCGAGGGAGAAACCCTTCGGCAGGCCGCGACCGTCATCGGAAATGACGACGTCCAGCCAACGCGCCGAACGCTCCGCCTGCACCACGACTTCGCCGCCCTGCCCCTCCGGGAAAGCGTGCTCGAAAGCGTTCTGCACCAACTCGGTCAGGACCATCACCAACGGCGTGGCCAGCTCGGCCGAGACCACCCCGAAACGTCCCTCGCGGCGCACCTTCACCCCGGTCTCCGCCGCGGCGACATCGCTCATCATCGGGATCACGCGGTCGACCACGTCGTCGAGATCCACCCGTTCGTCCACCGACATCGACAGCGTTTCGTGCACTAACGCGATCGACGTCACTCGCCGAACTGACTCGTCCAACGCGAGCCGAGCCTCGTTGTTGCCGGTGCGCCGCGCTTGCAGCCGCAGCAGTGCCGCGACCGTCTGCAGGTTGTTCTTCACGCGATGATGGATCTCGCGAATCGTCGCGTCCTTGGACATCAGCGCGCGGTCCCGGCGCTTGACCTCGGTGACGTCGCGCACCAACACCAGCGCGCCGGCCGCCTGTCCGCGCGGCCGCAGGGGCAGCGCCCGGAACAGCACAGTAGCGCCGCGCGCCTCTGCCTCGATGCGCATGCTGGGTTGCCCGCTCACCGCCCTGCGGGTGCGCTGCGCGACTTCGTCGGCGTCGAACGGATCGTTGAGCAACGACCGGGTGAGCGGGGCTAGCTGCGCTCCGACCAGGTCCGCCGCGTGGCCCATCCGGTGATAAGCCGACAACGCGTTCGGGCTGGCGAACACCACCGTGCCGGAGCTGTCCAGGCGGATCAGACCGTCGCCGACCCGCGGGCTGGTGTGCACGTCGGGGGCCGGCTCCGGAGTCGGGAAGGAACCGTCGGCGACCATCTGGCACAGGTCGGCGGCGCTGCCCAGGTAGGAGATCTCCAGCGGCGACGGCACCCGCGGCACTGCCAGATTGGTGTCCCGGCTGAGCACCGCGACGATCTCATCGGCCAACCGCACGGGGATCGTCTCGCGGCGCACCGGAACCCCCAGGTGCCAGCGCGGGTCCTCCTCGCGGCAGATCCGGCCCTCCAGGGCGGCGCGCCGCAACTGCGGGTGCTCCTCCTGGGTGACCTCGGTGCCGACCACGTCTTCCGGGTGGGCCGTGGGAGCCGTGGTGGGCCGCGCCTGTGCCACGCACAGGAAGCGGCTATCCGGCGCGTGCTGCGGGCCGATCGGCACCCAGAGCAGAAAGTCGGCGAACGACAGGTCCGACAGCAGCTGCCACTCGGCGACCACGAGTTGGAGGTGGTCGGCGGCGGTGCCGGACAGACCGGTGTGCTCGGCGAGCAAATCACTCAGCGTGGACAAGATCCGCCTCTCGGGGTCGGCGCGGTCGCGTCATTCCACGACCGCGATGAGATCGCCTTCCTGGACCACGTCGCCGGGCCTGACCGCCACCGTGCTGACCGTGCCGGCCACCTCGCTGAGCACCGGGATCTCCATCTTCATGGACTCCAGCAGCACCAGCGCGTCGCCGTCACTGACCGAGTCGCCCTCCGCGACCGACACCGTCATCACGTTGGCGACCATCTCGGCGCGGATCTCCTCGGCCATTGCTTTCCTCCTCACCGCGGACCCGGTGGGCCCCTGACTAGGAAACCACGACCGGAACCACCCATCGGTGGCAGGTGGTGGCCATGTCAGACTGGATGCTCGAAACCCCAGCGGAGACCGGGTGGTCACGAATGCCCGCCCACGGTCGGACTGGTTGGACAGACGAACCTGAGGGAGAGGCCATGGGTAAGCGGGCCCGCAAGAAGAAGGACCGGCGCAAGAACAAGGCCAACCACGGCAAGCGCCCCAACGGCTCGTGAGCGCGGCGGCACCAGCCGTCGAAAGCTCGAATGGCCCCGGACCACGCGGTCCGGGGCCATTCGTTGTCTTATGGTCATTCCGCCGAGGTTCGCTTGGCCCGCACCTCGACCGAGGTTCCTTCCGGGCCGCGTTCGACGGTCACCTCCGCCTTGCGCAGGACAGCCTCGCGGATGGAGGCCCGGAGCCGATCCTTCAGCTCCGTGGGCGCGTGCTCACCACTGCACTTGCGGTGCAGCAGCGCCTTGATGTGCTCTTCTATACCGAAGTGTTCGAGACAGCTCCCGCAACCGTCGAGGTGCTGTTGCACGGCTGCCCGCCGCTGCTGGTCGCACTCGTTGTCCAGGAACAGCCACACCTCGGCGAGCACGTCCTCGCAGGAGGCCTCTCCCGGCCCACCGCAACTCATGAAGTGCTCACCTCCCGCTTGGTCTCCCGCAAGAAGCCTCGATCACGGGCGACGTCGGTGAGCATCTCACGCAGCTGCCGGCGACCACGGTGCAGCCTGGACATCACAGTGCCGATGGGCGTACCCATGATCTCCGCGATCTCCTTGTAGGCAAAGCCTTCCACGTCCGCGAGGTAGACGACCATGCGGAACTCTTCGGCCAACTGTTGGAGGGCGGCTTTCACATCGGTGTCCGGCAGCCGGTCCAGCGCTTCGACCTCGGCCGAGCGCAGACCACTGGAGGTGTGGTTCTCAGCCTGCGCGAGCTGCCAGTCGGCGATCTCGTCGGTCGGCTGCTGCTGCGGCTGCCGCTGCCTCTTGCGGTAACCGTTGATGTAGGTGTTCGTGAGAATCCGGTACAGCCAGGCCTTGAGGTTCGTGCCCTGCGCGAACGACTTGAAGGCGGAGAAGGCCTTGAGATAGGTCTCCTGGACCAGGTCCTCGGCGTCTTGTGCGTTGCGGGTCATCCGCAGCGCCGCGCCGTAGAGCTGGTCCAGCAGTGGCATCGCGTCCCGCTCAAAGCGAGTGGCGCGCTGCGCGTCGGTCTCCTCGCTGCGGTCTACTTCGGCCGAGCCGACCGGCAACTCGATATCGGCAGTGCTGAGCCGCCGGGCGTCGCCGGGCCGCCCGGTCGTGTCCGGGTGCTCTGGGGTGCTGCTTGGCACCGGGCTCCTTTCCCGCCGCCTGGACGAGGTGACTGCAGGCGACGAACCCATGCGATCTTTTGCATGGTCCGTGTTCGAGGATACCCGTGCTCGCCTGCTAATACTCGGTTGTGACAGCGGTGTACGCGCGAGGCGGTTCAGCACGCAAGTGTTCGTCGAGTCCATCGTCACGCCCCGTGCAACGCAATCGGCGTCAAGCGTTATTCCGGCCTTCTACAGTGACGCGCATGGCAGGCAAGGGCACGCCGGCGACGGCGCTGTTGAGCAAGCGACGAATCCCACACCAGGTGCATGCATACGAGCACGATCCACGTGCCGATTCGTTCGGTTTGGAAGCGGCCGAGGCGCTGGGCCAGCCTCCGCAGCGGGTCTTCAAGACGTTGGTCGCGGAGGTCGACGGCAAGCTCGCGGTGGGCGTGGTCCCGGTCACCGGGCAACTCGATCTCAAGGCGCTCGCCGCGGCCGTCGGCGGGAAGAAGGCGAAGATGGCCGAGATCGCCGACGCCGAACGCGCCACCGGCTACGTCGCTGGCGGCATCTCACCGCTCGGCCAGAAGAAACGCCTGCCCGTGGTGATCGACACGTCGGCGACTGGGTTCGACACGATCTACTGCAGCGCCGGGCGCCGTGGCCTGGAAATCGAGCTAGCTGCCGATGATCTGGTTCGGTTGCTCGACGCACGCGTCGCCGATATCGCCGGTTGACTTCCCGTGGGCAGTGCCCTCCGACGAGCCGGGCCTGGACCATCCGCACGACCTGGCAAAGCCGGCGGCGCAACAACCACACCCGAACGCGGCTGGGCGGCCTCGTGTCCGGAGGCATCGGCATTTCGCGTGATTCGCAAGCGAACGCCACTTTGACCGAACGTGCAGCTGAATGCGGTGTCCATCAGATGGATTCATCTGCTGGACGCCATCCGCATCGACTTTCGACGCGTTCAGAAAACTAATAGAACGGTTCCCGTCCTTCCCTGCCCACCCGCATGTGATGACAGGAAGGTTCCCTTCCTCACACGCCGCAGCCCAAGGCCGGTGACGGGTGACAGGAAGGTTCCCATGCTGCTGGTCGTGCGCGCCTGGGGTGACAGAAAGGTTCCCATGCTCGCATCGGTCTTGGGGTGGGTGGGGAATACGTTGCCCCTTGGCGAAGCGGTGGCTAGTCGATGAGGCGGAGAACTCGTCCGAGCCATTCCTGGGCCGCGCGGAAGACAGCGTCCACATCGGCCTTCAGCGAGTGGTCACCAGGCACCAGCACCACCTCGCGGTCGTGCGAGGGCTCCGGCTGCCCGAACGCGTCCCGGTCGCCCTGCACCACCAGCACCGGCGCTTCCACCCCGTCGAGTTCCGCGAGTCGCGACTTCTCCGGCTTGCCCGGGGGATGCACCGGGAACGCCAGGCACAGCACCGCCGAGGCGGCACCGGCCTCGGCGGTGCGGCAGGCCACCCTTGCCCCGGAAGATCTACCGCCGAAGATCAACGGCAGGTCCGCGAACCAGCGTTCGCCGAGATCCTCCACCACCGCGAGCCAGGCCGCATCGAGTTGCTTGGCCGGGGCAGGCGCCCTGCGACCGGCAACCCGGTAGGGCTGCTCGATCAGCGCCACGTGCACCCCGGCTTCGGTCGCGGCTCGGGTCACCGCCACCAGGTCAGGTGCCTCGAATCCGCCGCCTGCGCCGTGTCCGAGCAGCAATGCGGCACGGCCCTCTTCCGCACAGTGCAGTTCGGCCCGGGCCGGACCGTGCGGAGTCTCGACGTCAACCCTGGTCATGATCAAACAGCGCGGCTTGTTCGGCCGGTTCGGGAGCGGGTTCGACCCGTTCCAGCAGTTCCGGATGGTTGTTGCGCATGCTGTTCACCTCGATGGAGACGGGGTGGATCGCCAGTTCGTCGAGCACCTCCAGTTCGGGCCTCAGCAGATCCGTGATCTCGTTGCGCTGGGGGTCGAGCCAATCGGCCCAGCGATGTTCCGGCAAAACCAGCGGCATGCGGTGGTGGATGTCGGCCAGTTCACCGACGGCGTCGGTGGTCACCACGGCGCAGGTCACCAGCGGCTGATCGGTGGAATTCGGTGCCCACCATGCGGAAAACACCGCGGCCATCGCCAGGCTTGCGCCATCCCCCCGGGTGCACAAGTACGGTTGCCGCCGCTGGTCACCGGGCCGCCACTCGTACCAGCCGGTGGCCGGCATCAGGCATCGTCGACGACGCGCCGAGTCCGCGAAGGCCGGTTTGGTGGTGATCGACTCTGCCCGCGCGTTGATCATCGGCGGCCCGCTGCCAATCTCCTTCGCCCAGGTTGGCACCAGCCCCCAGCGCACCGGACGCATGCTCCGTTCGATGCCGCGTTGCACGATGATCGGCACCGTCTTGGTCGGCGTAACGTTGAAGTCCGCGCCGACGGCACCTGCCGTGCGATCCGTTGCCGCGAACTCTTCGGCCAGCGCCGCCGGATCCTGCCGGACGGCGTACCGACCACACATCAGAACTCACCCCGGTTCGCCTGCGTCGTGTTCTGCCCGGCACCCGAGCCGTCGACTCACTTCACTTCCCGGTCCAAACCTACCGCCTGCGCTTGCGCATCGAGCGACACGCGTTCCACGAGTTGAGCGCCGTTGTTGCGGACGCTGTTGACCGCAGTCGACACGGGTCGAACCTCCAGGCTGTCCACCAGCTCCCGCGATGGCGGGCCCAGCAGGTCGGCGACGTCGGTGAGGTCGGGGTCGAGCCACTGATCCCACGCCGCCGTGGGCAGCACCAGCGGCATCCGGTCGTGCACATCGGTCAGCTGCCCCACCGCACTGGTGGTGAGCACGGCGCAGGTCACCAGCGGCGACGCGTCCTCGGCCTGGGGATCGTGCCAGGTGGCGAAGATCCCGGCCATCGCCAGGCTGTTGCCGTCCGGGGAGGTCATGAAGAACGGCTGCTTGGCGGCGCCCTCCCGTTTCCACTCGTACCAGCCGTCGGCGGGCAGCAGGCAGCGGTAGCGCTTGATCGAGTTCCGGAAGGCGGGCTTGGTGGTCACCGTCTCTGATTTGGCGTTGATCATCCTGTTGCCGATGGACTTGTCCTTCGCCCACATCGGCACCAGGCCCCACCGCATCACCCGGATGGTGCGTTCCGTTCGATCTGGATCCCGATCACCGGCCTCGTCGCGCGGGTGCCGCTGCACCACGCTGAACACGTTCTTGGTCGGCGCGACGTTGAAATCGGCCCCGGGGGCGGCCCCGCCGGTGGCGTCCAACGCCGCGAACTCGGCCGCGAGCTTGCCGGGATCCTTCGTGGAGGCGTACCTGCCGCACATGCCTGGTCGAACCTCCGTCGCCTCGTAGTGGAACGGTCGACCTCATCCTTGCAGTCCGCATCGTCGCAGGCGAGCGGCGCGGCCGGATTGCCCCCGCTGCTGAAATCGGCGGGCCGGGTGGGGGATCATTGCCCTATGACCCAGCTCTGGCCTGCTCCTGTCGCACCCGCCGCGGTGCGCGCAACCGTCCCGGTGCCCGGTTCGAAGTCCATCACCAACCGTGCGCTGGTGCTCGCTGCGCTCGCCGAGAGCCCGTCGACCCTGCGCGCCCCGCTGCGCAGCAGGGACACCGAGCTGATGGCCGGTGCACTGCGCTCGCTGGGGGTAGAGGTGCAGGACGGGCCGGAGGGCTCGTGGCAGGTCACGCCGACCGCGCTGCGCGGTCCGGCCGAGGTCGACTGCGGCCTGGCCGGCACCGTGATGCGGTTCGTGCCACCGGTGGCGGCCTTGGCCTCGGGCCGGATCACCTTTGACGGTGACCCGCAGGCTCGCCAGCGGCCATTGGGCACGGTGCTTGACGCACTGCGTGAGCTGGGAGCGGACATCGACGGAAATGCCCTGCCGTTCGACGTGCATGGCACCGGGAAGCTCGCCGGTGGCGCGGTCACCATCGATGCTTCGGCGTCGTCGCAGTTCGTTTCCGGCCTGTTGCTTTCCGCGCCGCGCTTCGAGCAGGGCGTCGTGGTCCTGCACGAAGGCAGCCCGGTGCCGTCGCTGCCGCACATCGAAATGACCGTGTCGATGCTGCGGGCAGCCGGCGTCGACGTCGACGACCAGGAACCGAACACCTGGCGGGTGGCCCCGGGCAAGATCCACGCGCTGAACGTCGAGATCGAACCTGATCTGTCGAACGCCACCCCGTTCCTCGCCGCTGCGGCGGCCACCGGCGGCACCGTAACCGTGCCCGGCTGGCCCGCGCAGACTACGCAAGCAGGCGATGCCATTCGCCACATCCTCGGCCAGCTCGGCGCGCAGGTGCAGCGCACCACGGCAGGGCTGACCGTCACCGGCCCCGAGGAACTCACCCCGATCGACATCGACCTGCACGACGTCGGCGAGCTCACGCCGACCGTCGCCGCGCTGGCAGCGCTCGCCGCCGGTCGGTCGCGACTGCGAGGCATCGCACACCTGCGCGGCCACGAAACCGACCGGCTTGCCGCCCTCCAGAACGAGCTCAACAAGCTGGGCGGTGCGGTCGAGCAGACCCCGGACGGGCTGCTGATCGAGCCCCGGCCGCTGAGCGGCGGAAACTGGCATTCCTACGCCGACCACCGGATGGCCACGGCAGGTGCGATCCTCGGGCTCAAGGTGCCCGGCGTGGTCGTCGAAGACATCGCGACGACCGCCAAGACGATCCCCGACTTCCCCGGGATGTGGGCGGCGATGCTAGAGGGATCGGCGTGATCCCGGAGGCGGCGGTCTGATGGGCAAGCGCGGCTGGCGGGATCTGGACGAGTCCGATGTGCGGGTGCGCCCCGGACGCCGCGGCAGCCGTCCGCGCAGCAAGCAACGCCCAAAGCACGCGGAGGCCGTGGCGGCGATGGTCGTCGCCGTCGACCGCGGTCGGTGGACCTGCGCGCTGGACGGGAACCCGGACCGGCTGGTCACCGCCATGCGGGCGCGCGAACTCGGCCGCACGCCCGTGGTGGTCGGGGATCGGGTCGACCTGGTCGGCGACATCTCCGGCAGGCCGGACACGCTGGCCCGGATCGTGCGGGTCGCCGACCGCACCAGCGTGCTGCGCCGCACCGCCGACGACACCGACCCCTACGAGCGGGTCGTCGTGGCGAACGCGGAACAGCTGGTCATCGTGACCGCGCTCGCCGATCCGCCGCCACGCCCCGGCTTCATCGACCGCTGCCTGGTCGCCGCCTACGCGGGCGGGCTCACCCCGGTGCTGTGCCTGACCAAGGCCGACCTCGCCGACCCCGGCGAGTGGATCGACACGTACTCCTCTTTGGACATGCCGATCGCGATCACCCGGCTGGACGCCGAACCGGTGGAACTGCGGTCGCTGCTTACCGATCGGGTGTCCGCGCTGGTCGGCCACTCCGGGGTCGGGAAGTCCACCCTGGTCAACCGGCTGGTGCCAGCCGCCGACCGGGCGACCGGCGAGGTCAGCGGGGTCGGCAAGGGCCGGCACACCTCGACCTCCGCAGTCGCGTTGCCGCTGCCCGAACGCGGCTGGGTGGTGGACACCCCGGGCATCCGCTCGTTCGGCCTGGCGCACGTCACCGCAGATGACGTGATCGCCGCGTTCGAAGGGTTCGCCGAAGCGGCCGAGGAATGCCCGTCGAACTGCGGGCACCTAGGCGGCTCCGACGATCCGGACTGTCACCTGGACATCTACGCATCCGATGGCGGGAGCGCCGAACAACTCGCCTCGCTGCGCCGTCTGCTGCGCTCCCGTGCCGGGCTCGACGAAGCCTGAGCATTCCGGGTCACCGCTGCTGACTACTTCCCCCGAACGGGCGCGATCGTCCCCTGTGGAGTCCCGACATCGTTGCTAGCGTGGGTTCAGGTCTGCGCGGCTCGTTTTTCCTTGCCGTGCTGGCCAACGGGCGTGCGGGTAACCGCACGAGAAAGTGCCGTCGCCAGCCGGAGGAGCTCGCCCGATGCCACGAGCCCGCACCAGGACCGCGGTGTTGCCCGCCGGTCTCGCCCTGATCGCCGCACTAGGCGCCTGCAGTGCCGAGCTACCCACGCAGCCAAGTGCGTTGCTGGCCCGCCCCGACCCGCGCCCCTCCGCAGTTGGAATGTTGTCTCAGGTCATCGGGAAGATCAGCGAGCGCGGCAGCGTACACAGCAGCGTGCGCGGAAGTCTTGGTGTGGTGGGCGAACTGACCGCGGAAGGTGCAGTTCGGTACCGGGGACCGGACTCCGATCTCACCTTCGGCGGGCAGACCCGGACCACCAACAGCCAGCCGCCGCAGCCCATCAAACTGTCCATCGTGGACGGCGTCGGCTACCTGAACGCCCCGATGGTGCGCCCCGAACCGAACAAGCCCTGGCTCAAGATCGCGCCCGGCGGCGAGGACTTGGGCGCTAAACTCCTCAGTCCTGCGCTGGACCAGCTACACGAGGCGGTCGATCCGCGCGCCACCTTCACCGGCGTCGAACCGGCCACCCGCATCCAGACCAGCGCGCCAGACACCGTCGACGGCAAGCCGACCACGCGCTACGAACTGCGGATCATCACCGCGCAAGCCGCCGAGGTCTCCGCCGACCCGCAACAGCGGGCCCGGTTCCAGCAGGCCGCCGACGCCGGGGAAGCAGAACTCGGCTACCAGCTTTGGCTGGACGAGACCGGCCTGCCCGCGCGGTTCGCGGCCACCCAGGACGTCGCCCAGGCTGGCAAGGTGTCGCTGACCTCGACCTATCGCGCCTGGGGGACGCCCACCGAGATCCCGGTCCCACCGGCCGAGCAGGTCGGCACCTTTCGCGGCCACTCGGCGCGGGCCCCGCAAACGCCGCGCTGACCGATTTCCGGCAAACCACCCTAATCGTCGAGCTCAAACAGGCCGTGCGGGTGGACTCCGAGGACCTACCGCTCAAGGTCTCCTCGACCACGCCCGCGATGGGCATGGCGAGCCAGCAAGTTCCCGAGATGACCTTGACCATGCGCTACGCGGACTAGGGCAAGACGGTGCAGATCAGCGCCCACCTGCGAACCAGGTGCAGGTGCCGCCGTAGCGGCGCGGCCTGGGGCAGCGCGCCCCGGGCCACGCACGTCACATCAGTTCCAGCAGGAACTGCACTTCTTGCGGTGCGTACCAAGCCAATTCGTGGTCTTCGGCCTCGCCGAGGATGAAGTCCGCGTCCGGATCACCGAGATCGGCCGCGTCGACCACCTCGGCCGCCGGGCGCACCGCGTCCTCGGCTTCCGTCGCGTCCACGTGCACCGCCGCGACCTGCTGCCATTGCACCGGGCCGGAAACCTTCACCACGGCGTAGTCCAGATCCGGCCGCAGCGTCACGTCCTCGACATCGGCGGAGATCACCACCCGGCGGAGATCCACCTTCTCGCCCGCGCCCAGATCGCCGGCGATCAACCGCAGCGAAGCGCGAGTGGCCTCCCGCATCGCCGCGTACTCCAGCTCTTCCGTGTCGCCGCTGGCGTAGGACTCGCGTAGCGCAGGGGTCAACGCGAACGCGGTCCCGCCCAACGGCTGCAGCTGCTTTTCCTCCACCAGTCGCCGCAACATCGGCACCGTGGCGGGCAAGTAAACCCTCATGCGTCGACCGTCCCGATCATCTCGTCCACTGCTTCTCCGATCATCGCCGCCAACACGTCCACGTCGGGCATCGCATCCCGATCCGCGTTCAACCCGAAGTACACGCCGCCGTCGTAGGAGGTCACGCCTACCGACAGCGACTGGTTTTTGGCCAACGGCACCACCGGGAACATCTCCATCATCCTCGCGCCCGCCGCGTACAACGGCACCTGTGGTCCCGGCACGTTGGTCACCAACACGTTGAACAGCCGGTCGGAGAACTGGTTGGCGACCCGCGCACCCAACGCGTGCAGGGTAGGCGGCGCGAAGCCCGACACCTTGACCAGCGCACCGGCCGCCACCGACTGGCCGGACTCCGCGTGCGCGCGCATCGCGTGGCTGACCTGGTGCAGCCGAACCGTGGGGTTTCCTTCCCCCACCGGCAGGTCCACGAGATACGCCGACACCTTGTTGCCGACCGAACCAACCGGGAGGCTGCCGGTGTCCGGATAGGTCGCGCGCGCCGCTGCGTCGTCGGAGCGAACTGACACGGGCACCATCGCACGCACTGTCGTCGACGGCGTCACCACCTCACCGCGAGACAACAGCCAGGCCCGCAGCGCACCAGTCACCACGGCCAACACAACGTCGTTGACCGTGCTGCCGTGCGCCCGGCGGACTGCCCGAAGGTCGTCGAGTCTGGCCCGCGCGACCGCGAAACGCCGCTGGGTCGACGTCGGCGCGTTCAGCGGCCCGCTCGGCGCCGGAACAACAGCCGTCCGCAGCGCCGAGGCGACACCGCCGAGCGCCCGGGTGACCTTCTGCACCGTCGCGGTGGCGTCGACCACCGCTGCCCGAACGTTCTCCACCACCTCGCCGGGCCGTTGCACTGCGTCGGTCATCGCCTCCACGACCAACTCCGCCACGCTCGGCTCCGGGCGCGGCATCCACAGCTCGTCGGCGTCCGGGACTTGCCGGTCGCGTTCCACGTCCAGGATCACCTGTCCGATGTCGATCGCACCGATGCCGTCCACCATCGCCTGGTGTGTTTTGGTGATCACCGCAACCCGGTTCTTGGACAAGCCCTCCACCAGGTAGATCTCCCACAGCGGGCGGGTGTGGTCGAGCTTTCGGGACATCAACCGGGCGGCCAGGTCGTGCAGTTGCTCGTCGTTGCCCGGCTTAGGCAGCGCCGACCGGCGCACGTGGTAGGTGATGTCGAAGTCCTGGTCGTCCACCCACACCGGGCGGACCAGCTTGCCCGGTACCTGCATCACGCGCTGCCGGTAACGCGGTACCAGGCCCAGTCGACGGTCGATCAGCGCCAGCACCTTGTCGTAGTCGAACCCGGTGCGCGGCCGTCGGAACACCGCGACGCCTCCGACGTGCATCGGCGTCGTGTAGTCCTCCAGGTAGAGGAAGGAGGCGTCGACTGCGGAGAGACGATCGGACATGACCGCGATCCTGGCACACAACCGGCCGAGCCCGAGGGGTTCCAGTCGAGGAGCACCCGGCAGCGCATGTGACACTTGAAAGCGTGACCAGCGAAGTTTCCCCGAAAGATCGATTCGTTACCGTCTACGGCCGAAAGCCGGTGCTGGAGGCTTTGGCGGACTACGACCTGCGGGTGGACAAGGTGATCCTCGCCGAGGGACTGCGCGGTCCGGTGATCGAGGAGATCAAGGACGCCGCCGCCGACCGCGCAGTGCGGATCCACCGGGCGAGCGCGCATCGGGTGAAGGTGCTGGCCGGGAACGGCCGGCACGACCAGGGCGTGGTGGCCGATGTGGTCGCACGCAAGATGCGGCCCCTTTCGGACGCACTAGCCGACCCGGCGCACGCGCCGCGGACCATTCTGTTGCTCGATGGCCTGACGACACCGGCGAACGTAGGCATGATCCTGCGCACCGCCACGGCAGCCGGAGTCGACGGCATCGTGGTGCCGCACCGCGGGGTCGCCAGTCTCGATCCGCTGGTCATCAAGGCGTCGGCAGGGGTGGCGTTTCACGCCCCGGTGTTGCGGACTCGAACTGCCGGCGAGGCGGCGGAGATGCTGAGCGAGGCGGGATATCCGTTGTTCGCATTGGAGGCGTCCGCCGAGGGGAGCATCTTCGACGCCGATTTCGGCTCGCGTGCCGTTTTCGTGCTGGGCAGCGAGACCGCAGGTCTTTCGGAAGACGTGCAGTCGCGCATCGCACAGCCGTTGGCCATTCCGATGGCTGGCGGGGTGGAATCGCTCAACGTCGCCAGTGCTGCCGCTGTGCTCTGCTTCGAGCTGCTTCGACGCAAGCTGGCGTGACCGAAGAGATCAAAAGGGGTTGGCCGGCTTGGCCAGCCCCTTTAGTCTTCAAGCCTTTCCTGTTGAAGCAAAAAAAGGGGGCTCCCTCTTCCGTTTCCAGAAGAAGGAGCCCCTCTTAGTTGTGTGTCGGCGGTGTCTTACTCTCCCACACCCTGTCGAGTGCAGTACCATCAGCGCTGGGGAGCTTAGCTACCGGGTTCGGAATGGGACCGGGCGGACCCTCCCCGCCATCGCCACCGACAACCCACACCCCACCACCACAAGCAGCGGGAAAACTCGGGCATCGATAACCGACAAACGATTATCCAATTTATCAACATGTCTGATTGTTGTCTCAGACACCGTATAGTGGGTGCGTAGCAATCTTTGTGAACAAGTCCTCGGCCTATCAGCACCAGTCAGCTCCACACGTTACCGCGCTTCCACACCTGGCCTGTCAACCCGATCATCTCTCGGGGGCCTTAACCCACAAAGGGGTGGGAGACCTCATCTAGGAACAGGCTTCCCGCTTAGATGCTTTCAGCGGTTATCCCTCCCGCACATAGCCAACCAGCCACGCCCTTGGCAGAACGACTGGCACACCAGAGGTACGTCCGTCCCGGTCCTCTCGTACTAGGGACAGCCTTCCGCAAGTCTCCTACGCGCGCGGCGGATAGGGACCGAACTGTCTCACGACGTTCTAAACCCAGCTCGCGTGCCGCTTTAATGGGCGAACAGCCCAACCCTTGGGACCAACTCCAGCCCCAGGATGCGACGAGCCGACATCGAGGTGCCAAACCATGCCGTCGATATGGACTCTTGGGCAAGATCAGCCTGTTATCCCCGGGGTACCTTTTATCCGTTGAGCGACACCGCTTCCACCAGCCAGTGCCGGATCACTAGTCCCTGCTTTCGCACCTGCTCGACCCGTCAGTCTCACAGTCAAGCTCCCTTATACACTTACACTCAACACCTGATTGCCAACCAGGCTGAGGGAACCTTTGGGCGCCTCCGTTACCCTTTAGGAGGCAACCGCCCCAGTTAAACTACCCACCAGGCACTGTCCCCGATCCGGATCACGGACCCGAGTTAGATGCCCGGAACGACCAGAGTGGTATTTCACCAACGACTCCACCACAACTAGCGTCATGGCTTCACAGTCTCCCACCTATCCTACACAAGCCGAACCAAACACCAATACCAAGCTATAGTAAAGGTCCCGGGGTCTTTCCGTCCTGCCGCGCGAAACGAGCATCTTTACTCGTACTGCAATTTCACCGGGCCTGTGGTCGAGACAGCGGAGAAGTCGTTACGCCATTCGTGCAGGTCGGAACTTACCCGACAAGGAATTTCGCTACCTTAGGATGGTTATAGTTACCACCGCCGTTTACTGGCGCTTAAATTCTCCGCTACACCCTTACAGGTTCACGGGTCCTCTTAACGTTCCAGCACCGGGCAGGCGTCAGTCCATATACATCGCCTTACGGCTTCGCATGGACCTGTGTTTTTAGTAAACAGTCGCTTCTCCCTGGCCTCTGCGACCACCACCAGCTCCCACCGCAAGGGCGTTCACCAGCAGCGGCCCCCCTTCTCCCAAAGTTACGGGGGCAATTTGCCGAATTCCTTAACCACAGTTCACCCGACCGCCTCGGTATACTCTACCTGACCACCTGTGTCGGTTTCGGGTACGGGCCGTGAAGACACTCGCTAGAGGCTTTTCTCGACAGCATGGGATCACTCACTTCACCACCACGGCTACGCATCACCCCTCACCCCTCATGGCATGCGGATTTACCTACACACCGGGCTACAGGCTTACACCAGTACAACCACTCACTGGCAGAGCTACCCTCCTGCGTCACCCCATCACTTAACTACTACCCCATCAGGCCCCATGCCAGCATGCACATCACCCAAAGGATCAACACACACCAGGATGGTTAGTATCAAAGGATTCGCTATGGACGCATCAACACGGGTACGGGAATATCAACCCGTTATCCATCGACTACGCCTGTCGGCCTCGCCTTAGGCCCCGACTCACCCTGGGCGGACGAACCTTCCCCAGGAACCCTTAGTCATCCGGCGGCAGAGATTCTCACTCTGCACTCGCTACTCATGCCTGCATTCTCACTCCCACACACTCCACACCTGGCTCACGCCGGCGCTTCACCGCATGCAGGACGCTCCCCTACCCAACCATATGTCACCACACAGTTGGCATGGCTTCGGCGGTGCGCTTCAGCCCCGCTACATTGTCGGCGCAGGACCACTTGACCAGTGAGCTATTACGCACTCTTTCAAGGATGGCTGCTTCTAAGCCAACCTCCTGGTTGTCTCAGCGATCCCACATCCTTTCCCACTAAGCGCACACTTAGGGGCCTTAGCCGATGCTCTGGGCTGTTTCCCTCTCGACGACGAAGCTTCTCCCCCGCCGTCTCACTGCCACGCTCAACTCAGGCGTATTCGGAGTTTGGCTGATCTCAGTAACCCGCGAAGGCCCATCAACCAACCAGTGCTCTACCCCACCCAAGCAACCACGCAACGCTGCACCTAAATGCATTTCGGGGAGAACCAGCTATCACGGAGTTTGATTGGCCTTTCACCCCTACCCACAACTCATCCCCCAGGTTTTCAACCCTGGTGGGTTCGGGCCTCCACACGGTCTTACCCGCGCTTCACCCTGGCCATGGGTAGATCACCCCGCTTCGGGTCTACACCACGCGACTAAAACGCCCTCTTCAGACTCGCTTTCGCTCCGGCTACCCCACACACAGGTTAACCTCGCCACGCAGCAGTAACTCGCAGGCTCATTCTTCAAAAGGCACGCCATCACCCGAAGGCTCTGACGGTTTGCAGGCACACGGTTTCAGGAACTCTTTCACTCCCCTCCCGGGGTACTTTTCACCATTCCCTCACGGTACTATCCACTATCGGTCACCAGGGGGTATTTAGGCTTAGCGAGTGGTCCCGCCAGATTCACAACACCCTCCACGAAAGCGCTGCTACTCGGGAACACCACCACACGCGCCATGCAGATTTTCGCCTACGGGACTCTCACCCACTACGGCCGGCTATCCCAAACCATTCGACTAACCCACACAACAACGCTGAAGACTCGGTAGCGTCTTCCAGCAGCGTCCCACAACCCCGCACACGCAACCCCTACCAGGTATCCCACGCGCACGGTTTAGCCTCCTCCGCTTTCGCTCGCCACTACTCACGGAATCACCAGTGTTTTCTCTTCCTACGGGTACTAAGATGTTTCACTTCCCCGCGTTCCCCCCAACACCCTATACATTCAGGCATTGGTAACCCGACATCACCCGGGCTGGGTTACCCCATTCGGACACCCTCGGATCACAGCTCGGTTGACAACTCCCCGAGGACTATCGCAGTCTCCCACGTCCTTCATCGGCCCCTGGTACCAAGGCATCCACCATGTGCCCTACACAACTTGGCCACAAAGATGCTCGCACCCACTATACAGTTCTCAAACAACAACCAAACACACAAGAAAACACACACAATGTGCTCCCTCAGACACCCAACAGCGAACTGTCTTGTTGACGTTAGTGTGTTCCACAATCCATCGAGCACCCACAGCGGAAAA